>JAFEBS010000052.1 GCA_018242525.1 Planctomycetota bacterium
GACCACCAATTAACGACTGCACCCTGATGACGGTTTTCTCCGCTTTCATGTCGACATCGACGACCATTGGTGCCAGAATTACGCTCCTGCGAATTCCCTCCGGCACTGCATCCCACCCCGAATCGACTGCAGATAGAGAATCCTTCGAATCATGACATTCGCGAAATTAACCCACTGTCGTGCTGCGCGTACTCACGGGGTCGCCGGATCTGTGCTGGGCCGAATGCTGTTGGCGCTGTCGATGGCCTCCGTGATCGAATCGGTGACATCCGCCCAGGAGGCCCCGAGTGCCACGGAAGCGATCCTGGCCGCCGCTGAGGAACAGGCGTTTCAGCAAACGATTGAACCGTTGATTCAGAAATACTGCGTTCGCTGCCACAATGCCGACGAAATGAAGTCGGGCGTTCGCGTCGATCAATTGTCTGCCATTCCCGGGGATCGCCAGTTGTTTCTGATGAAGGGAATTCATCAGCAGATTGCCGATGGGGCGATGCCGCCCGAAGACGAACCGACCCTCTCGGCGGACCAGCGCAAGGTCCTGACCGATTGGATTACCCGGACCATCGCGGCCGCACGGGCTCGTGATACCAAACGGAATGGTTCAGTTCGACGACTCACGGTGGCGCAGTACCGGAACACGCTGAAAGACCTGCTGGGACTGCAGGAGGATCTGACCGATGCGATCCCTCCGGACGGAATCTCGAAGGATGGGTTCGTCAACAACGGACAGACGCTCGCGCTGTCTCCGCTGCAGGTGGAAACCTATTTCGATATTGCCGAGAAAAGCCTGGACCTGTGCATCGTCGACGAAAGGTCGAAGCCGGTCGTTCAGACGTTTCGCATGGAGTTTGGAAAGGCCATCAACCCGACCCCCTGTCCAGATAAACTGATCCTGGGAGCCAACAACGCGCTGTTGAACAACGAGGACTTCATCGTCACCGAACTCAAACCGAACAAGCCGTTTGAGTATCAGCCGTTCGCCATGCAGACCGCCTTTAACTTCATCGAAGGCTATGTCGGCAATGACACGATTCGCGAATGGCGCAAGTTCGACAGCATCAATCATTCGGTCTTCGCCTGCGTGCGCGGGACTCCGGGCTACCCCAAGGGCGAGCCGAACGAAGTGATTCCCGCCGGTCTGGCGCTGCGACCCGCGATCCCCAGCCCAGAAATCTTCGGCCAGTCGAACACGTACGGTCCGATGGCCAACTTCAAGATCTCCTTGCGGGAATTGCCGGAACACGGCGACTTCCGGATTACTGTCCGAGCGGCCCGGTACGATGATGGACTGTTGCTGGATGCCGGGACACCCGTCCGCGAACCTGATCCCGCCAATGCCGTGGACGTCGATTTGTCGTCGTCACGTGCAGCCGACCTGACCATCAACCAGGCTGGCATCTTCCAAGTGGACGTCACCTGTGCGGCCGGCAAGCCTCAAGGATTATTCACTCTGGAATTGGGACAGCGAGTCTTCTCGGGGCAGCTTCTGGAACCCAAGCCCGCTGCCGCCGACAAGGAAGGAAACGTGCCGGACCAGCAGACGGCATTCCTGCTTGTTCGACTTCCCGCGGGCTCCACCAGACTCAACGTTCGCTTTGGGGATGGATCGCGCCTGCGGCGCATCCTGCTGACCCGATTGCCGGATGACAGCGAACTCGCCGGTCGGTTCCAGGTTTTTGAAAAGCGGTTCCCGTCGGTGGGCGTTCACGTCGGACTGCGACGCGACTGTGGCAGCACTCTGACTCAGGTCGGTCGCCCTCAACCGGTCCCCGGAACCGATCTGCACAACTATGTGTTTTCGGGAGCGATCAACGACTTTCCCAATCCCGAGGTCGAAAAGGACAACGTCAACTATCTGGCGGGGATTCGCGAGATTGGCGTTCGCAGCGAATACACCGACGGTCGCGACATGCCGCGGCTGATCGTGCGCTCGATCGAATTTGAAGGACCGTACTATTCGACCTGGCCACCGGCGACGCACCGCAACATTTTCCCGGAATCTGTGGAGCAAGCGGACCCGGCCGCGTACGCGCAGCAGATCATCCGCTCGTTCGCGACTCGTGCATTCCGCCGACCAGTCACCGACGCAGAACAGGCTGCGATCTTTGCGGTCTTTCAGCGAGCCTACGCCGAAAAGCAGGAGTTCCAGCAGAGCGTCAAAGATGCGTTGCTGGTGGTCCTGACGTCGCCTCAGTTTCTGTTCCTGATCGAAAACAGCAGCAGCCCTGCCGCGGAAGACCTGGATCCCTACGAGTTGGCCTCAAAGCTGTCCTATTTCCTGTGGAATACGGCTCCTGACCAGCGGCTGCTGGATCTGGCGGCCAGCCAGACGCTGCACGCATCGCTGGAGAGCGAGGTTGAGCGGATGATTCGCGATCCGCGCAGCGGACAATTCATCAGCGAATTCGCCGCGCAATGGCTCAGCCTCGACAAGCTCGATGTCGTCGCAACCGATGCCAAGCGATATCCGCGCCTGACGCGTGACACTAGGACTGAATTGCGGCGGGAACCGGTTCAGTTTCTGCAATACCTGATCGAGCAAAACCTGCCGCTGAAACAGCTGATCCAGTCCGACTTCATCGTGGCGAACGAAGTGACCGCCAGTTACTACAACCTGGCAAGTCGTTCGGAAAGCGGTTTTCAGTTTGTTCCGATCAAGCACGAGAATGAGCACCTGGGTGGCGTGTTGACTCAGGCGGGCATCCTGGCGGGGTTGTCGAACGGCCGGGAATCGAATCCGATCAAGCGGGGGGCCTGGTTCGCCCGCAAGATTGTTGCCGAACCGCCGGACGATCCGCCGCCGAACGTGCCACAGATCAAGGAGGACGAGGGAGGGAATCTGACTCTGCGTGAAAAACTGGAACGGCATCGCAATCAGAAGGGTTGCGCGAAATGTCATTCCGGCATCGACCCGTGGGGAATTCCGTTCGAGTCGTACGACGCAGGCGGATTGTTCTCCAACGACGCCAAAATCGATCCCAGTTCCACTCTGCCGGACGGTACGGCCGTCCAGGACCTGAATGCGTTGAAGACTTACCTGGCCAATGACCGATTAGACCAGGTGGCGTTCAGTTTCCTGAAACACACCGCGTGCTATGCTGTCGGGCGCAGCCTGAGTTATAACGAAACCGTGTTTCTGCAGGAGCAGGGGGTCAAATTGAGATTCAAGGACTATCGCCTGCAGGATATGATCCAGTTTATCGTGCATAGCGACCTGTTTTTGAAGAAATGATTCCGGCCCGCTCGTTCCACCCACCTGATTGCGGATTCTGCCCATGACAGCCATTCAACTTGATCGTCGTGCCGTGCTGAAGGGATTGGCCGGGGTCACACTGTCGCTGCCGCTGCTCGAAGCGATGGGGAAGGAAGTCGCCGAACAGACGCCCCGGCGGTTCTGTGCGATGTACACGGCCAACGGCATGTCATTGCCGAAAGCGGCACATGGGATCGACGAATGGAGTTGGTTTCCGAAGTCTGAAGGAAAATCGTTTGAGTTTGGCAAGTCGACCGAACCGCTGAAGCCGTTCCGGGACCATGTCAGTTTTTTGGGGGGACTGTACCACCCGAACGGAACCAAGGCCGACCCGCATCTCTGTTCGGACATGTGGCTGACGGGGGCTCCGCTGCACAACCCCAAGCCCGGCATGTTCAATTCAGTCGCGCTGGATCAGGTTATCGCCCTGCATACCAAGCAGTATTGCCGGCAGCCGTCACTGGTGCTGTCGATCGATGCGGGGGTGGGCTTTCTGTCGCGCACCGGGACGATTTCGTACAACCAGGAAGGAAAGCCGATCCCGGCCGAGAACAATCCCCGCCGCGTCTTTGACCGGCTGTTCCGGGGCGATCGGGCCTCGCTGGCCGTCCAGCGAGAACAACTGCAGCGGCGCATCAAGCTGGTCGATGCCGTCCTGGAAAGTTCCCGGTCGCTCAACAAGCAACTGGGGCAGTCCGATCGCGAAAAGATGGACCAGTACCTGACGTCACTGGACGAGATCGAAGCCCGCCTGACGGCGTCGGAAAAGTGGATCGACATCCCGTTGAAGACACAGGATTACTCGCACCTGAACCTGGACGCGACATCCGAAGGGGAACCTCGCGAATACTACCGAAACATGTTCGACCTGATCGCCCTCGCGTTTGACGCGGACATTACCCGTTCGGTGGCGTTCATGTTGAACCGCGAAGACGGGATGGGAGTCAGCGACACGTTCCCCTTGAAACTGGGTCTGACCCGCACTCACCACAGCCTGTCGCATGCCGAGGATAAGCCGGGGCAACTGGAATTCGCCAGGTACGATCTGTTCCTGAGTGAGCAGTTGGCTCACTTCATGGGCCAATTGCAGCAGTACAAGGATGTGCAGGGAACCGTCCTGGACAACACGATTCTGATGTACGGCAGCGGTGCCAGCACGACTCACAATCCAACAAACCTGCCGACACTGCTGGCCGGAGGAGCGAACATGGGCTTGAAGCACGGGGTGCACTGGCGCAAGCCGAATACCCCGATGTCAAATCTGTACCTGAGCATCCTGCGGTCCATGAAGATTGAAGAACCCTCGTTCGGCGACAGCACCGGAACACTGAGCGATTCGATCTTTACCGTGTGACCGTTGTGACTTTTTGTCGCTGAATTCGTGAGAATTCAGACGTTTGTCACGCGACATCCGATCTCTCACGAGATCGGCTACGTTGGTTCGCTGGTCGATCTACCCGTGCCAGTCCCGTCGACAGCGATTCCAGATCAGCGTCCACCAGGGGAGTGTCAGGAACAGGGTGACACTCAGCATGCCACTCGCGGCACCGATCGGGCCGTAAGCTCGACCCAACACCACCACCAGGATCACGACCAGCAGGTTGGTCACCACGCCCGCGATCAGGAATGGATCTTCCTTGTGAGCCCGGACGTAGATCGACTGGCAGCGCGACAGGTGGATCAGCAGAAATGCCGTGGCGAAAACCGCTGTCTCGGGCAAGGCCAGCATTCGCGATGCCAGCCGCTGGGTCAATCCCCAGGGCAGGGCGTTCAGGCACCAGACTCCCGCGCAAAGTCCGAGCACCCCCACGAGGTAAAAGCCCCAGGAGATCGCAGTCAGTCGAAAGTAGACCCGGTCCATCTCGATCCAGTCCCGTCGTGCCGCCAACATTGCGAACAAGGGAGTACGGACCTGGACCCAGGCATACGCGGCCGACTCCACCGCGAGCAAAATGGTCCAGGTCATCCCCATCCGCCCCGCCACGACCGAGCCGTGATAATGAAACATCACCGGAATAATCAGGCTGGCGGCCAGGAATCCGACGATTCCCTGCACGGCCATTTTCCATTGCAGCGGCCAGATCTCGTGGCGCCAGGAAATGCTCCTGTCCTGCTTCGTTGCGTGCAACGACTGCCAGAACCGGCCGTAGCGCACGGCAATCAGCCAGTAGTCCCACGCGAGTCGGACGACGACGGAAACGGCCGCCGCCCACAAACCCCACCCGGCCGACATCGCCAGCCAGACCGCAAAACTCCCGGTCACGAATTGAAGCATTCGGACACGGTTCACCACGATCATCTGGTTGCAGCCTTCCAGCATCGACGAAAACGACAGCGCCCACAGCAGGAGCGCATTCAAGACCACCACGCAAAACCAGGGGGGCAGCCACGCGATCCGTGGCAGGGAGATTTCGTCCGGACGAGGCTGATCCAGAAACAATGCTCCTCCCACGCCGCAGGCCAGCAGGAAGACCAGTCCGAGCAGCGCGTACCAGCGGGTTGTGAACTGATTCAACCCTGCCAGACGCTTCAATGCCTCGCCGTCACCGGTGATCGATCCATCGGCACTCAGTTGCAGCCGCGACCATTCGTGAGCTGAAACATTGATGATCACCCCGTGTAAACCGAGTTCCACCAGGGACTGCATCCCCATCAGGCTGGCAAAGGTATAGAAATAGCCCTGCTGCTGCGGGCTGAAGAACGAGGCAATCACCAGGATGGAAATCGGGCCGGCAATGAACTGCCAGCCCCGCGTGGCGATGGCATAAAACACGGCCCGATCCACTTCCAGGCGATTCAGCAGTCGCCGGAGGCGTGAGCGATTCGGTGGTGAGGTGGTCGCGGATTCCAAGAAAGCACGCCGCAGGTGTTGGTGAATCCCATTCAGGTGAGCCGGGCACCGTCAGGTCCCGGACTCGAGTTGGCGGGCAGATCGTAGCCGACCGGCACCGGTAACGTCGAGGCGGCAAAGGTCCGTTCGTTTCTGGCCCACCTTCGTGGACCTTCGTGTCCTTCGTGGTGCACCACAGACGGTAACAGATGAATGTGACCGCGAAGGAACCGGCGCGGGCTCTGCAGGAATTGATGGGACACGGACGACGCGGACGACATGGAGAAGGCATCGAAGAAAGAGAAGAATTGGGGTCACAATGCTGCTTGCAGACGGCGTGAAATGTGATTGCTCGCAACCTGCCCGAACCGGTGGCGTGCCGAAGCGATGTCTCTTGTCGTTTTGGTTTCTCTCCGTGTCGTCCGCGTTTTCCGTGTCCCAATTTCATTGCAGAAAGCCCTGTAATGAGGGCGTCCGTGCGGAACTTGGGAACGAAGTTCAATTCGCAATTGTCGAAAGTCGCCCCTGCGGATAGTGTGTCAGGTCTGAAGACCGATCCGATCTGGGTGGAACGTCATTTTCCGCGTCCAGAAGTCCCAGCCCTTGAAAGACACCTGCAGTCATGGCGCTTCGGCTTTCCTATTTTGGTGAAACGTCGGTTCCTGTCGAAATCGAAGGGCTGACCCCCGATTGGGCCTGCGATAAATCGCTGGCGGACATCGAGCGATTCGAGATCTACCACGGAAATCGCAAGATTCCGTTGGCCGAGATGTTCAAGGTCGAAGGGGATGCCAGCGACAAGCGGTTCGAGATGGAAGGGAACCTGTACGGAGTCCACTGGATCGGGGCTCACATGACCTCCGGTTCCATTCACATCCACGGCCCCGCCGGACGCCACATCGGCAGCGAAATGCGCGGGGGCGAGATCCGCGTTGATGGGGACGCCCGGGGCTGGGTTGGTGCCGAAATGCATGGCGGACTGATCCATGTGAAGGGGAATGCCGGTCACCTGGTCGGGGCGGCCTATCGGGGTTCCACGGTGGGGATGACCGGCGGCCTGATCCTGGTCGATGGCGATGCTGGAAACGAAGTGGGACACACGATGCGCCGCGGCCTGATCGCCGTCGGTGGTGCCGTGGGAGACATGCTCGGCTTCAACATGATTGCCGGAACCGTGCTGGTCTTCGGGGAATGCGGCATCCGTCCAGGTGCCGCCATGCGCCGCGGAACCCTGGGCCTGTTCGGCCCCAACCCGCCGCCACTGCTCCCCAGCTTCCGCTACGCCGCCACATTCCAGCCGCAGTTCGTCAGCCTGATCCTGCGCGACCTGCAATCCCGCGGATTTCGTTTCGACACGTCATTGCTGTCGGCAACGTTTGATTTGCATCATGGCGACCTGGTTTCTTTGGGCCGAGGTGAGGTTTTGTTTCGACACGCGATATAACCGCAATTGTGACAACATTAGCCCGACGCGCCAGCGAGGGATTTTCACGTTGGACCCGCGCAGACCATTCCGTCACTTGCACACCGGGCAGTTTTTTAGGAAACCGATCCAGCGCGAGCCACCATTATGCCGCTTGATCAGGACTCCACCCCGCTCCCGAATCCGCCAGCTGCGGATCCCGCATCGAACGCTCCGGCCACAGACACTCCCCCGGTCGCGAAGCGGCGGACCTGGAGTTGGCTTCTGATTCGGACTGTGCTGATTTACGTCGGCATCCCGTATGTCGCACTGGTCGCCATCATGGGCTTCGGTCAGCGCCAGTTGCTCTACCAACCGACGCGTACCGACAGCCTACAGGCGAGTGCGTATTCCTCTCAGTTCCTGCCGATCACGGATCTGGAACTGGATGTCGGCGGAGGTTTGAAGCTGCACGGCTGGCGGTTTCCCGGATCGAGCACTGCGGACGCGGGTCTCCGGTACCTCGTGATCTATTTCCCTGGCAACGGCGGATGCCGGGCGGACCGGGTGTCCGATTGCCGGGATTTTCGGCAACTGGGTTATGATGTGATCCTGTTTGACTATCGCGGATATGGCGACAATCCGGGTTCGCCGACGGAAGTGGCGCTGGCGGCCGACGCGACTCGTATCTGGAAATTCGCGACCGAAGATCTGCAGTTCCCTCCCCAGCGGATTTTGATTTTCGGGGAATCCCTCGGTGGTGCCGTGGCAACTCGCCTGACGGCGGAATGCTGCGATGCGGGAACGCCGCCCGCCGCGTTGATCTTGAATTCGACGTTCGCTTCGCTCGCCGAAACTGTGGCGTGGCGGTTTCCGATGTTCCCGTTTCAGTATCTGCTGCTGGATCGATACCCATCGGTCGAGCGCATGCCACATGTGACCTGTCCGCTGCTGCAGTATCACGGGACCGCGGACAGCACGATCGCCTTCCAGCACGGCCGCCGCCTGTTCGATGCCGCTCCGCCCCAATCGGCGAACGGCATCGAAAAGCAATTTGTCCCGGTCCCCGGTGGCGAACACAATTTCATTTCGATGAACGACATGCAAACGGGGGTTTCACATCTGCTGACGCGGGTTCGGCAAGCTCAGTTGTCGCGGTGAACAGTGGCAGATCCGTTTTCAGGTTCACCGTTTTTTTGGGGGGAGAATTCCGCACGCCACTGCGGTGTCGGTGCGGCTAATCTCCACTCTTATGACAGCATCCCTGCAGCTTTTATTGATGTGGTGATACACTGTTTTTGTGTTGTGGGTCAACGTTCGCAGATGCTGTGTATTCATTATGAGCAATGCATCCGAAGTGGTGAAACCTCAAGTTCGAGTCTTTTACAGCTATTCGCGCAAAGACAAAGTCTTGCGCGACAAGCTGGATGCTCATTTGTCGTTACTCAAGAACGAGGGGAAGATTGTTGGTTGGCATGATCGCGACATTGAGGCGGGGCAGGATTGGGCAACTGCGATTGACGAGAATCTCAACCGGGCCGATCTGATCCTGCTCCTGATCAGCTCCGATTTTCTCGCGTCTGACTACTGCTACAAACTGGAAATGACGCAAGCGCTCAAACGCCACAATGCCGGGACCGCTCGCGTGATCCCGGTTATCTTGCGACCCTGCGACTGGCGTTCCGCTCAATTCGCCGCTTTGAACGCGTTGCCGGATTCTGGAGAGGCGGTCACAAGTTGGGAAAATGAGGACGCTGCGTTTGCGAATATCGCTGCGGGAATTCGAAGAGCCGTGGAAACATTGAGGGGTGTCCATGTTGATTCCGTGAAACCAGTCGTCGACTTCGATCCGAAAGGAATCGTCCCCGAACCCGTCGTGCCGCCGAATCCCGTCAATCCAGATCGACGAACATTGATGATCGTCGCCGCGATTGGTGCCGTAGCGATTGTGGCAGCAGTCATCGGAATTCTGGCCGCGATTTTCCCGGCACAACATGTGACCGTTACGATCCAGCCACCCGTTAAGTCTCGGGCCATCGGCAAAAACCTGGTGATGACAATTCATTTCACGATTACTGGCGAGTTGACGAACTGCGAAGTCTTCGTGGATGTGTCGGCCGGCAAAACCTTTGACTCCGGTGCGATTCTTCACTCGGTTCAAGTCTCGGAGCAAGACAAAAAGGGGCCGGAGGTCACGTTGACGATTAAGGATCGCGCAGATCTCGCTGAAGGGAACGTGCAGGTTCGCGTCGTGGGCAGCAACCAACACCAAATCGGGCAAGCGGTCGCATACTTTGTGAAAGGGGCCAGTCCATGAATTGCAGATCCATCGCCACCATGTTGCTGACGTCGTTCGCCATCCAGAAGGCGTTGATTGCAGCCACAATTACGGTATCAGTAGCGGGTGTCGTTGTTGACCAGCAAAACACTCGCCTGGGCGACATCCACGTTGAACTACACGGAGGTGACAAGCTTGCCAGCGATCCGACGCGCGGGAATGGTGTGTACATCCTGACAAAGGGTGGCATTGATGATCAGACGGATCGGTTACTCATTGTCGCCAAGTCCAAAGAATACGACGATCTCGCGATTGAGGTCGATCTTGAGGACGTCGCTGGCGGAATTCGCCGGTCCAAGGCACCCGATCTTGTGCTCTCTAGTAAGAATGCCTCCAAAGCCAATCTCCACGCTGCGGAAAAGCGATTCACGAACGCGCTGCGGACCGAGGAGTTGAAAGTTTCTTACAACCTTACTTCCAAGGAGGAAGCTCGGAAATCCGTCCTGCTCAAGGCGGCTGAAGTGGCAGCGACGCTGCCGGAAACGGGAATGTCCAACTGGAGCGGATTCGTGGGCCGTGCGTTTGACGAGGCGAAACTGAAAGCCCCCGTCCTTGATAGAAACGAATTGCTGATGCTGCCTCACGACAATACTTTCAAGGAACGCGTGGCCAAAGAGCGTGATCGGGTCGATTCCGAGCGCAGTTCCCTTGGAGGAGCCCTTGGAGGGACCGCAGCATTGGATAAACACAAACTGGATTATTTGCTGTCGATCCCGCCCGCCAACATTCCTGATGTTTGGCTGACGATTCCCGAAATGAAAAAGCACTTGCCGACGATCAACCAGGAGTATCGGGCGTCTGGAAAAATCGATTTCAATTGGAATGGAACGGATGAGATCAAACCGTGGCTGGAAGGGAGCAATCTCAAAAAGCAGGTTCTGTTGCTGGAACAAATCAAAAAGGGTTCGCTGGTCACGGATGACCAAAAGAAACGAGTCGACGATCGCATCCACCAGTTGGTCCCCAATATTGGGCACCCGCAATAGTTCATCGCGAATCAAGGCATCCCGGCATTGAAGAATTCACTCAGCGGTCCCGACCTGGCGAGTGAGGGCGACGCAGTTGTCATGCTTGAGCGTCCAAAATCATTTTCGGAACCCCAGGTCGCGCTTCAACCTGGTGAGATTGCACTCAGCGGCCAATTCCATTCGGCAGTTGGTTTGAAGAACTATCGTGGGGAATTCGTTCGTCTGGAATCGACGAATTTGCACGAAATCGGTCGCTTCGGTTTACTTCCCTCCGAACACCGTGGAAACTTGGCGTGTCAACTGTCGGCACAAACCCGCCCGTGGAAAAAGGGGTCTGACCCTTTGAAGGGCAATGGATTTACCTTGAGAATCGCCTGCACGGAGAGGGTCAGACCCCTTTTTCTACGGGCAGCTTTGTAGTCGTCCCCTTTCGGATTCTGGATTCGATGCTGTTCATTCTCGATAACTACGATTCGTTCACCTACAACCTCGTTCAGCGGTTCGGCGAAATTGATTCCCGGATCGATGTCCGGGTGGCTCGGAACGATCAGATTACGATCGACGAAATCGCGGCTTTGAAGCCGCGCGGGATCGTCGTTTCGCCCGGCCCGTGTACTCCCCACGAAGCCGGCATTTCGATGGACCTGATCCGGGCGCTGGGACCCACCATTCCCACGTTCGGCGTTTGCCTGGGGCACCAGTCGCTGGCCGAAGTTTACAATTCCCCCGTGGTACGAGCCGAGCGGCTGATGCACGGCAAGACGTCGCCCATTCATCATGATGGCCGCGGTGTCTTTGCAGGACTGCCGAATCCGTTTACGGCGACGCGTTATCACAGTCTGGTGGTCCCCGAAGCGACGCTCAGTTCCGAACTTGAAGTCAGTGCCTGGGCCGATTTCCCCGGTCACCCGCGTGAGATCATGGGACTGCGACATCGGAAGTATCCAATTCATGGAGTGCAGTTTCACCCGGAGAGTTTCCTGACGGAAGGTGGCATCGAACTGTTGCGGAACTTCCTGCGGATTGCCGGGGAATTGGCGTCATGAGGGCACTGCGGCTTTGCCCGCCCAATGGGATCTGACCAAAGAATCGAATCGTTGCACTTCCGCGAATTGTCACCTGCCTTGCTGGGGAATTACAGATGCGAGCCATGTTGATCCTGGCACTGGCGTTTACCGTAACCGCCATGGCCCGCGCGGCCGACCCGTATGTTTCGACCGGGTTTGTGCCATTGCCAGCCGACATTGAAATCGGGGCGATGTCCGCCGTGGCTGTCGATGGACCCGATCGCATCTACGTGCTGCATCGCGGTGAACCGCCGCTGCTGGTCCTGGATGGCAAACATCGTCTGATCGCAGGTTGGGGGAAGGGCGAATTCAAGACGGTGCATGGTCTGCGAGTCGATTCCCAGGGAAACGTCTGGGTCACCGATAATGCATTGCACATCGCGCGGCGTTATTCCCGCGAGGGAACGGTCACACTGACTCTGGGCCAGACCGGCAAGGCAGGTGGTGGCGAAACGGGTCTGAGGTCGCCGGACGACCTGGTGGTTGATTCGAAGGGTTTGATCTATGTCGCGGATGCGGGCAACAAGCGCATCGTGAAGTTTGATCCCAACGGCAAATACCTTGCAGAGTGGGGTGGGGGCGGCAAGGAACCCGGCAAATTCGCCACCGCTCACGGACTGGCGGTCGACTCGCAGGATCGAATCTACGTCGCTGATCGCGGCAACAATCGAGTCCAGGTATTTACGAACGACAGCAAGTTTCAGGCAGAATGGACCGCTGCCGGAAATCCCTTCGGTCTGCTGGTCACGCCGGAGGGTGTCATCGTCGCCGATGGTGACGCGCATCGCCTGACATTGCTGGATTTCGACGGCAAATCCCTGGGCGCCTGGGGGACTCCGGAAACTCTGAAGCTGCCGCACCTGATGGCACTGGGGCGCGATGGCATGGTGTACGTGACCGAAGTCAACGGGAAACGGATACAGATGTTTCAACGTGCGAAGTAGGCAGTCATGAAATGTGCTGTCTTCCAAGCTCTGCTTGGCGATCGAAGAGGAAGCGGAGCTTCAATGACAGGCCGTTCCCAAGCTGGAGCTTGGGAACGAGGAAAAGTTTAGCTTGCAGGATCAGCGACGCCGTTCAGTCGTCGGCCCTGACGTTTCGGGACGGTGCCCGCGGAAGAGGACCGTTTGGTGTCCGCCCCGTCCGTAATATAGGGCCGCAGGCACGCCGGTTTATCGCTGCGGCCGCCGCGTTGATAGTCACGCCAGATGGCTGCTGCGGCAACGGACGGCGCGAACTGCTGTTCCTGCGTCAGATACTCAAACAACAGTTCGACCAGCCGACTCAACGAAATCCCGTGGGATTGTCCCTCGCGCTGGAACAACCGGTTGGCCAGACATCGAAACTCGGCAAACGGAGAACGCGCTGGTTCGCCGGGAACTCCCTGCCACAACAGCGGCGTTGTTTCCACAAAATTGCCGCTGTTGGCGATCGTGTCCCAGTATTTCGCGAAACGACGCAGTTCCTGAATGGTGGCGAAGTCCAACAGACTCGTGCTCAGGATCTCATACGGAGGATGTGGGCTGTAGATCATTTGCCAGGTCTGGTCATGGCGGATGATTGGGGTTCCGCGCAATCGCTTCAGGATTCCCGCCTGGATTTCGTGTGGGGCCAGTTGAACTAATCGGTCAAACCCGGCCGCGAAGCTTTCGATGGATTCGCCTGGCAGGCCGACAATCAGATCGGCGTGAACATGGACCGACGTATGTTCCCGCAACCAGGTCAGGTTCTGTTCGACCTGTTCGTTGTCCTGGCGACGGCTGATCAGTTCCGAGACCGCATCGTTGAAGGTCTGGATCCCGACTTCAAACTGCAGGGCTCCCGGTGGAAATCGTGAGATGACTTCTTTCAGGGATTCAGGCAACCGGTCCGGGATCAATTCGAAGTGCAGGAACATCCCTGGCTGATAGCGCTCCAGAAAAAACTCCAGGATCGCCAGACTGACGCGGATGTTCAGATTGAACGTCCGGTCGACGAATTTGAACAACCGCGTTCCTCGCGCCAGCAACTGATCCATGGCCGCCAGGAACGAATCCAACGAGAACTGCCGCACGGGGATGTCCAGGGCGGACAGACAGAACTCACACGTGAACGGACACCCGCGTGAGGCTTCGACATAGATGACTCGCTGGGCGATGTCAGTCTCAGAATACAAGTCGTAGGGAAGTGTCAGCCGATTCAAATCGGGAACCGGGGCGTGAATGATCCGACAGTCGCGAACTTCCGTTGGACCACTCAGGTTTGACTTTGGAAGAGTTTCCACGGGAGGAAGGAGTGACCGGCAGAGTTCGGCGAACGCCAGATCGGCTTCGCCGGTAATCACGTAATCCGAGAGTTGGCAGATCGGCTGCTGTTCAGTTTCGTAGCTGACTTCCGGGCCACCCAGGACGACGGTGACATGCGGGACGACTCGTTTCAGATCGGAGACAAGACGAGTGGTTTCGTCCACGTTCCAGATATAGACGCCGAACCCGACGATCGTCGGATCGTGGGCGAGAATGGCACCCAGAATGTCGAGTGTCGGCTGGTTGATCGTGAATTCCAGCAGCCTTGTCCGCTCACGCAGGTCCCCCATGTTCGCCAGCAAATACCGCAGGCCGAACGCACAATGGTGATAGCGGGCATTCAAGGTGGCGAGGACAATGGAGGGCATGGCGTCGTGCAACAGGGCTTGAAATCAGGCGATCCAGGGAATTTTCCGTGAACTTAATCAACGATGGCCGAGCGACGAGACGTCAATCCGTGGCCGTTGCGGTATCATGACCGGCAGACAAAGAAGAAGACTCGACGATAATGATAGTCAATTCCACGTGCATCGATCATACCATGCTTAACCGTCTGAAATCGTGGTTCGGGTTCGGATCGCTTTCCAATGAGGAATTCGAACGGCAGCGGCGTGAACTGCTCAAGAAAACGCCGGTTCCCGTTTTCTGGCTGTTCGGCAAGACGGGCAGCGGAAAATCGTCGATTGTTCGGTACCTGACCGGTGCGACGCAAGTGGAGATCGGTAACGGGTTTCGCCCGCAGACAAGAACTTCGTCCCAATACGACTTTCCCGACAGCGATGCTCCCATCGTCCGGTTCCTGGACACGCGCGGACTGGGTGAAACCGGCTACGATCCGGCCGAAGATCTGGAGCGATTCAACACCTCGACCCACGTCGTGATTGTCGTGGCCCGGGTCATGGATCATGCATTGCAGGACATTGTGGGACCGTTGCGAGCGATCCGGGCGGCTCAACCGCATCGCCCGGTCGTGCTAGCATTGACTTGTCTGCATGAGGCCTATCCGTTCGAACAGCACCCCGATCCAGATCCGTTTGACGCGATGGCCACGGCAACCGCCGTCGCCACGGCGGGCGATACGACGACGACGGCAGCAGGGACCGCGTCCGCCACGACGTCATCGGTCCTGGCCCCGTGGCCGGAACTTCAACGCTGTCTGGCCGAGCAAGAACAGCGCTTTGCCGGACTGGTGGATCGCATCGTCCCGGTCGATCTGACATTGCCCGAGGACGGTTTCGCGCAGCAGGAATTCGGCGGGCGACGACTGGAAGAGACATTGATTGAACTTCTGCCCGCGGCGTGTCGGCAGGCGCTGTTATACCTGGATGAAGTTCGGACGACACTCAAGGATTTAACCGCGCGGCAGGCGTTGCCGACAATCATCGCGTACAGCAGTCTGGCCGCGACCGCCGCCGCCACGCCGCTGCCTCTGGTGGACATCCCGGCCGTGATGGGTGTGCAGACACGGTTGATTTACGTGCTGGCCGACTTGTACGACCAGAAGATGAACATCGACATGCTGACGAAAATGGTGGGGGCGGCCGCCGGACAGGTGGCGCTGCGGTTTGCCGTCAAGGCTCCCCTGAAGTTCATTCCGTTTGTCGGACAGACCGCCAATGCGGCGATGGCGTTTGCCTACACGTTTTCGCTGGGAAAAGCGTGCTGCTGGTACTTTGGTGAGATCCGCAACGGCCACTTGCCGTTGCCCGAGGATCTGAACAAGGTCTGGGCAGAACAGTTGGAAGACGCGGTCGCCGTATGGAGAAATCGACGCGAGACCCCGACCCAATAAGGGCCGTGCCCTCAACCCAATTCGAGAGATCGCTCGAGACTTCCTTCGGGACAAACGATGAAATCAGATGCGAAGCCCAGCAGCCCGTGGAAAAAGGGGTCTGACCCTTTGGAGGTCGATGCATTCACCATGAAAACCGCATGCCCGGAGCGGGTCAGCCCCCTTTTTCCACGGGCTGCTGGTAACGGGATGTCCCGCTGGCAGTTGATCCTGTTCCTGATCCTGGTCCTGCTCCCCATCGTGCTGTTTGGTGCCGTGGGGGCGTGGGCGTTGTGGAATCAGGGACACATGACGTGGCTGGTGTGGGTCCTGCCCGTCAGTTGGACGCTCGCCTGGATTCTGGCGAGAAACTCAAAGCGGGTCGAGTTTCCACTGCCTGAAATCGGCTCGCACGACCACTGGACTCCCCAGGATCATGCGGCTCTCAAGATCGTGGAAACCGAACAGACGCGGTTGGAGGGGATCACCCGCGATCAATTGCTCGACGTGGCATTCTTTCGGGATCGCACCGTGGATCTCGCCACGAAGCTGGCCCTGCACTATCACCCCAGGGCGAAGGATCCGCTCGACAAGTTGTCGGTCGTGGAAATCCTGACGGTGGCACAGTTGGTGTCCGAGGATCTGGAAGAGTGGTTTCAGAAAAACGTCCCCGGCAGTCATCTGATCACCGTCGGCCAATGGCGAATGCTGACGCAGGCCCCCGGTTGGTGGAATGCCGCGACGAATGTCGGCTGGATCGCCTCCGTCGCCATGAATCCCGTCGCCGGGTTGGGACGGTATGCACTGTCGCGAGCCTTTGGGGATCCGATCGCGAAGCAATTGCAAACCGGTTTGCTGGGAATGTTTTTCACAGTCTACATGCGTCAGGTCGGCTATTACCTGATTGAACTGAACAGCGGCCGCCTGCGGGGTGGTTCGTCGCGGTACCGGCGCGCCATGCTTCAATTGGAAGGCACGGTGAATGCGAACGCCGCAGCCGCGGCCCCGCTTCCCGTGGAACCGGTGACAGTCACCATTGCCATCATCGGCCAAGTCAAGGCGGGTAAATCGAGCCTGGTGAATTGCCTGCTGAACAACCAGCAGGCGGCTGTCGACGTTCTGCCGCTCACCAAGGATGTGGATCGTTATGAATTGAGGCTGGAAGAGTCGCGCGATCGACTGGTGCTGCTCGACACTCCCGGCTACAGCGATGCCGGGGCCACTCGGGAGCAGATCGAGGCAACGCGTGAGGCGGCTCGGCAGGCGGATTTGATTCTGCTGGTGATGGCCGCCACATCTCCCGCCAAGCAGGCAGATGCAAAGATGCTGCAGGAATTGACCAGTTGGTTTGCCGGACAACGTCGTCTGAAGCCGCCGCCGTTCATTGGAGTTGCTTCAAAAATCGATGGACTTCGTCCGGTGATGGAGTGGGCACCGCCGTACGACTGGGAACATCCCGGCCGCCCGAAGGAACAATCGATCAGGGATGCCGTCGACTTCGCCCGCGAGGCGACCGGAAACCGATTGCAGGTGGTGGTCCCCGTCTGTTCAGACCGGGAACGTGGTCGCATTTACGGGTTTGAAGAATGGCTGCTGCCGATAATCATCGTCCAGTTGGACGAAGCCCGGTCGGTTTCGCTGGTTCGTTCGCTGCATCACGACTACGACAGTCAGAAACTGCAACGAACGGTCAGCCAGTTCCTGGAAGCAGGCAAGCGGATCGCGGAAGTCGTGCGCCAACAGATGAATCCGTAGCCGAAGTCGTGAGACTTCGGTCATGGATTCGGGGTCAGGTGGTTCGCGAAAAATGAACTTTCAACCCCCTGCCCCCCGGGGCACGACCCGGGTTTCAGGGGTTTCAGGACAGCTGGTTGAAATACCGGACCTGCGACCTGATAATCGGCCGCTTGCGACATTTCTTTCCCGGCCAGGGTTTGCCAGCGTTGCTGGACGGGTTTCATCGCAGTTTCACCAGGATGCAGCTACCAGGAGGTTCCGATCGTGAAGAACAGTTCGATCTACGTCGCCATCGCTCTCGTGTTGGGCCAGGCCTTGTCTCTGAGCGCGGCTGACAAGGTGCAACAACCCGTGCGAATGGGTTGCGGCATCATGACATTTGACACCGTGCCTGGCTGGGGGCTGAGTCCCGAAGGGAAGTCGGTCCTGGGACCCACTCACGGTGGTGTCGTCATCGACAAGGCCGGTCACATCTACACCAGCGCCAACATCGGTGTTTTTGTTTTTTCACCTGACGGCAAAGTGGTGAACCGGTTTGTTGGTGATGACTACACCAACATCCACGACATGGAAATCCGCGAGGAAGCGGATGGTGAGTACATCTACGGTGCCCGCAATGCGGCTGGTGAAGGGATCAAGTTCAAGGCCGATACCGGTGCGGTCGTCATGAAACTCAAATTCCCCGAGGAGTCTGGCTTGAAGTTGACGAAGATGAGCCCGACTGCGATCACCGTCGCTCCCAACGGCGACATCTTTCTGTCGGATGGTTACGCCAGCAATCACGTCTTCAAGTACGACAAGACCGGCAAGTATCTGATGCATTTCGGGAGCAAGGGGAACGATCTGAAGCAGTTCAACACCGCTCACGGTATGACGCTGGACACCCGCTACGATCCGCCACGCCTGCTGATCTGTGATCGCAATCACGAGCCGAAGGGCCGTCTGCTGCATTACAACCTGGACGGGGAATTCATGGCCGAGGTCATCACCGGCCTGGGAATGCCCACATCGGCCGCTGTCCAGGGGGACTACGTTTCAGTGCCCGATCTGCATGGCCGGTTGGTGATCCTCGACAAGAGCAACACCATCATGGCGGTGCTCGGCCACAATCCGGACCCGGCCAAGCGGGTCAACTTCAACGTTCCCCAGGATCAATGGATCGAAGGGATCTTCAGCGGCACTCACGGATCCTACTGGGACAAGGATGGCAACTTGTATGTCCAGGACTGGAACGTCTCGGGCCGCCTGATGAAGCTGGTCCGGGTCAAGTAGCGTGCCGTCCCGTATGTTGCGACTGCTGCGAATGGCCGGGGCTTTGGCGAAGACGCTTCAGCCCCAGTCATTCGACCGTTGAATCTATTGGAGCTTCTTCATGCGCCGTGATTCACCACGCGCCCTGTTGGTGGTCATGGCGGGTCTGTTCCACTCTGGCATCGCATCCGCCGCCGAGCCGTTGGAGTCCTTGTTTTCCACGATCGAGCGCAATGAACAGGCGCAGATCGTTCGCCTGGAACCAGGCCAACCCTGAAAATCACGGGGCCGTGTACGCGCCGCTTGTGGTCGCTTGTTCGAAACCAGATAGAATCCCCGGTTCAAGAATCCACGGGGGACACGATGGCGACGCAACCGAAGCCCTTTTTGACCGCCCAATGGCGGAACCTGGTCATGCTGAATTACGAAATCGATCCGGACCTGGTTCGATCTCGAGTTCCCGCCGGGACGGAAATCGATTTCTGGAACGGCAAGACCTTTGTCAGCCTGGTGGGGTTTCGGTTTCTGGAGACACGCGTGCTGGGCTGGTCGATTCCGTTTCACGTCAATTTCGATGAAGTCAATCTGCGATTCTACGTGCGGCATCAATCCCATGGTGAATGGCGGCGTGGCGTGGTGTTTGTCAAGGAGATCGTGCCCAGGTCGGCCATCGCCATGGTTGCCCGCTGGGCGTACAACGAACAGTACGTCGCGCTGCCGATGCGGAGCATGGTGGATCCGCCCGGGGAGTCGAATTCCCTGCGCGGGTCGGTCTGCTATTCGTGGAGGTGGGCCGGGACGTGGAACGAGGTCTCGGCACAGATCAGCGGCCAGCCGAGTCCACTCGCGCCGGGTTCGCAAGCCGAGTTCATCACCGAGCATTACTGGGGGTACGCGGCCCAGCGAGATGGCTCGACGCTGGAATATCGCGTGGAGCACCCTGCGTGGCGGGTCTGGCAAGCCGACCAGAGCCAGTTTACAGGGGACATCAGTACTCTGTACGGATCCGAATTCACGGGACTGCAGTCCAGTCCCGCAACTTCCGCGTTCGTGGCCGAAGGGTCGGACATCGTCGTCCGGCGGGGTAGACCAACTCGGATTGGTTGAACGATCTCTGCCAATTCCGCGGTGCGATCACTTGGCTTACAACGGCAAATCGTCAATGATTCGCGACGGCCACCACCGTGGGGCTGTGCTCTGGCTGGTATCTCACGGAACTGCCAGATGAAATCAGCGGATGGAGTTCAAGTCGGATGAAGTATCTTGTCACAGGGGCAGCCGGATTTATCGGCATGCACGTCAGCACTGCACTGCTGGACCGTGGTGACGAAGTCATCGGCCTGGACAATCTGAACCCGTACTACTCCGTCCAACTGAAACACGATCGGCTGGCCCGCCTGACAGGCTGCCCCGGATTCCGGTTTGCAGAATTCGATCTGGTCAATCGCGACCGATTGACTCAACTGTGCGCCGACGAACGATTTGACGTCGTCATCAACCTGGCCGCCCAGGCCGGGGTCCGCTATTCGATGACCAATCCGCATGCCTACGTTGACAGCAACCTGGTCGGGTTTGTCAACATCCTGGAAGCGTGTCGACATCAGGGTGTGAAACACCTGGTGTTTGCATCGTCCAGTTCCGTTTACGGTGCCAACACCACTCTGCCATTTTCCATCCATCATAACGTCGATCATCCGCTCAGCCTGTACGCCGCCACGAAAAAGGCGAACGAATTGATGGCGCACACGTACAGCAACCTGTACAACCTGCCAACGACTGGTCTGCGGTTCTTCACGGTTTACGGACCCTGGGGCCGGCCGGACATGGCGATGTGGCTGTTCACGCGTGCGATTCTTGAGGGGCGACCGATCGACGTCTTCAACAATGGACAGATGCGTCGTGACTTCACGTACGTCGACGATATTGTCCAGGGGATCGTGCGAGTGGCGGACAACGTCCCGACGGGAAATGCCGCGTGGTCTGGAGATCGTCCTGATCCCGCCACCAGCCGTGCTCCATATCGGATTTACAACATCGGCAACAATCAGCCGGTGGAATTGAGCCACATGATTCAGACGCTGGAACGGGCGTTGGGCGTCGCGGCAGTGAAGAATTATCTGCCGATGCAGCCGGGGGATGTTCCGTCAACGTATGCGGATGTGGATGACCTGACCCGGGATGTTGGTTTTCGGCCCAGCACGCCGATTGAAGTCGGCATCGGGCGGTTTGTGGACTGGTATCGCGATTATCACAAGGTTTGATTCATGCGTTCAATACTTGTTACCGGCGGTGCCGGATTCCTGGGCAGTCACCTGTGTGAGCGGTTGCTTGAGCGGGGTGACAATGTCATTTGCCTGGACAATTTCTTCACAGGGCGAAAGCAGAATGTCCTGCACCTGATGAACAACCCCCGGTTTGAACTGATCCGTCACGACATCGTGCATCCGATCTTCATTGAAGCGGACCAGATCTACAATCTGGCCTGCCCCGCTTCGCCGGTGGCATATCAGTTCAATCCGATCAAGACGATCAAGACCTCGACCGTGGGAGTCGTCAATGTGCTGGGACTGGCCAAGCGCTGTCGGGCCCGGATCCTGCATGCATCCACATCGGAAGTGTATGGGGACCCCACGGTGCATCCGCAGCGCGAGGACTACTGGGGCAACGTCAACCCGCTGGGGCCACGCAGTTGCTATGACGAAGGGAAGCGGGTTGCCGAATCGTTGTGCATGAACTACCACCAGGAACATCAGTTGCAGGTGCGACTGATTCGCATTTTCAACACGTATGGCCCCCGAATGGACCCCAATGACGGACGGGTCATCTCGAATTTCATCACGCAGGCGCTGCGCGGCGAAGCGATCACCATTTACGGGGACGGTCAGCAAACCCGTTCATTCTGTTACGTGGACGACCTGATTCGGGGAATGATGCTGCTGATGGATCAGGACGCCGAGACCGGTCCGATCAACATTGGGAATCCCGGCGAATACACCATGTTGCAGTTGGCGCAAGAGGTCCTGAAAGCGATTCCAGAATCGAAATCGACGATCACCCACGTGCCACTGCCCCAGGATGATCCGAAACAACGTTGCCCGGACATTACCAAGGCGCGTGCCGTGCTGGGTTGGTCGCCGACTGTCGACCTCACGTCCGGGTTGACCAGGACCGTGGAGTATTACCGGACCGAACTGGCGATGGCGCGGTAGCGAGACTGTCTCTGACGACTGGCATCTGCCGGTCGTTTCGTGGCAAGTCGTCCTCGGGCAGTTCGATCTAACGAGTGTCACGTCCTGGCCGTCGCGAGATATCTCGACACTTCTCTCGGCGGTACCGTCGACTTTTCCAGTCCGGTCGACTTTTCCTTTCCCGTTCAATTCGACGTGGTTGAGATCTGTCCTGTGATTTGGTGGTTTGCACCCCGTACGCCGGGCAATCCCGGCACGACCAAATCAGTCGTAGATCGATTCCCAAACCGATTCTATTTACCCCATCTTAAAGCGCGATTGACGCAACTCAGGGAGAGGCTGCCGTCAAACTCGCGTCCATTTTGACCAGGCGTTACGAACGGCTCAATCGGCACAGAAATCGACGTAACATCATTGCGAAATAACAGTTTGAGAGATTCAAGGCATCCTGCCTGCAAGGCCGATCAATTGTGCTAGTCCCGCCAAAACGAATCGATGCGAGGCACCCGAAGTCAGCGTGGTAAGCCTCGAAAGTGTGCGATGCCGGGACGGCATTGCCTGCGGAGTTTGTTTTGAGGACGACGTACGTTAGACGGTCGTAACGACCGGAACGAGGTGATGGCCCAGCCGTTAGAGTTGCGACGCGCGTCGCAGGCGGCGCGGATCAGCCGCCTGGAATTCCACGACTGACCGACACCTGTGTTCCGTGGGTTAGGACGACCCAAGGTTCGAGATTCCCAAGGGAAGGAGACGTTCTTCTATGCGATGGATCAAGATGTCTGGGGCGATGCTCGCTGCAATGAGCATGGCCAGCCTGGCCGACGCCGGGTGGTTGCATGGTTCTAAGGGGTGCTGCGGCGCCTCGAAGGCCAGCTGCTGCTCGACCACTCAGCCGGCTTGTTGTAAACCTGTGATCGTCAAGCCATGTTGCCCGACGGTCCACACCTATCAGCGCAAATGCTCTGATATCAAGCCGCCATGTTGCGATAGCTGCTGTGCTCCGGCCAGCTGCTGTGCTCCGGCTGCCAACTGCGGTCCAGCTGCTGCCGCCTGTGCTCCAGCTTGTGCCGCTCCGGCCGCCAATTGTGCTCCTGCGTGTGCTCCGGGTTGTGCGGCTCCCGCCGCTGCCTGTGCTCCCGCTTGTGCGGCTCCTGCCGCCAATTGTGCTCCGGCTTGTGCAGCTCCCGCTGCTGCCTGTGCTCCCGCTTGTGCAGCTCCTGCCGCTGCTTGTGCTCCGGCTTGTGCGGCTCCTGCCGCTGCCTGTGCTCCAGCTTGTGCCGCTCCCGCCGCCAATTGTGGTCCCGCCTGTGCTCCAGGCTGTGCCGCTCCGGTTGCGAAATGCGGTCCTGGTTGCGGTCCAGCCTGTGCTCCAGGTTGTGCTGCTCCCGCCAACTGTGGCCCAGCCTGTGCTCCGGCTTGTGCAGCTCCGGCTGCCACCAGCTGCTGCCCAACCAGCTGTGCTCCGAAGCTGAACTGCTTCAAGGGTCTGCATGGATTGTTTGGTAAGTGCTGCAAGACTTCGTGTGCTTCGACCGCTTGTGCTCCAGCCTGTGCCCCAGCTTGTGCCGCTCCTGCGACCAGCTGTACCCCAAGCTGTGCCAAGACCTGCTGTGCCGATCCTTGTGCCATTGCCAAGCTGATCTACGAATCGCAGACCGCCTGCTACGCTCGTCAACGACGTGCCGCCATCCGCAAGCTGGGCAATCGTTATGATTGCATCTGCAACCCGGAAATCATGACGGCCTTCGTCTATGCCCTGAACGATGCCGATGAACGCGTCCGCCGTGAAGCGGCCGATGAAATCGGCGATCAAGTTCGCAAGAACTGCTGCTGCTGCCCCGAAGTCGTCGCCGCCCTGACCTGTGCTCTGGGTGACTGCGATCGCGGTGTGGTTCGTCAAGCTGAACAGGCCCTCCGCCTGTGTGGATATGACGTTGTCAAGGGTTGCTGCGACAAGGGTTGCACGACTGCCGGTTGCAACAGCGGCTGTGCTCCAGCCGGTGCCCCGGCCATGACGCCAGCCAGCGATCCTGCTGCTCCTGCTCCGGTACCACCGGAAGAGAAGAAGACGGCTCGCACCAGCCGCCTGTCCAACCTGCTCGGTCTCCTGGACTGATCACCGTTGGATCGGTGAAACCCTCACCAGCCCCAAACGGGTTGGCGTACTACAGTGAACAGCGGCCCCCGGATTCGTCCGGGGGCCGTTTTCGTTTGCATCTTGGTTTCCGAACGACGAAACTGCCATCTCAGACAGTTCCCTGCAAATCGGGGATCCGTTGTCCTGGTCGAATCCAGGCGGGCTGACGCTCAATGGGCGTGAGGAATCCTCCCCGGTTCCGAGTAGAATCGAATTCAACCGCATACCACTTTTTCGACGGATCGAATTTCACCATGACGCGCACCAAGGTCGTGCAGATTCTCAAGACTGTTCCGCCGGGCACCGAAGTCGACGTCCGGGGATGGGTCCGAACCAAGCGGGAATCCAAGCAGGACTTCGCTTTCCTGGAAGTCAATGACGGCAGTTGCCTGGCAAACGTGCAGATTGTCGTCGATGCCAATGTCCCAGACTACTCGACCCTGATCAAACAGATCCACACGGGTGCCAGCGTGGCCGTGATCGGTGAAGTGAAGGAATCCCTGGGGAAGGGTCAACGGGTCGAAGTTCATGCCCGGACATTAAAGGTACTTGGAACCGCCGATCCGCAGACGTATCCCCTGCAAAAGAAGGGGCATAGCTTTGAATTCCTGCGGGAAAAGGCACACCTGCGGCCCCGGACGAATACCTTTGGAGCCATTGCCCGAGTGCGCAATGCCCTATGCACCGCCGTCCACAATTTCTTTCAGGCCCGGGGTTTCTTATATGTCCAGACGCCGATCATCACCACCAGCGACTGCGAAGGGGCGGGCCAGATTTTCCAGGTGACCACACTGGACTTGGCCAAACTGCAACAACTTCGCGGCCCGATCGATTACGGCCACGACTTCTTCGGCAAAAAGGCGGGACTGACCGTCAGCGGCCAGTTGGAAGGTGAAATCTACGCCACCGCCGTGGGCGATGTGTACACGTTCGGTCCCACGTTCCGCGCCGAGAACTCCAATACCACCCGACACCTGGCCGAGTTCTGGATGATCGAGCCGGAAATGCCGTTTTACGAACTCGAAGAAAACATGGACCTGGCCGAAGCGTTCGTCCGCTCGATCGTCAAAGACGTGATGGACCATTGCGCCGACGACCTGGCGTTCTTCAATGAACGGATCGAGCCAACCCTGCTGACATCACTGCAGAACATTGTCGAACATGACTTCATTCGACGGACGTATACCGAAGCGATCGAAATCCTGGAGAAATCCAGCCAGCCATTCGAGTACCCTGTCAGTTGGGGCAAGGATTTGCAGTCCGAACATGAACGGTATCTGACGGAGCAGCATTTCAAGCAGCCGGTGATCCTGACCGACTACCCGCGTGAGATCAAATCGTTCTACATGCGGTGCAATGACGACGGCAAGACCGTCCGAGCCATGGATGTCCTGGTTCCGCGCATCGGCGAAATCATCGGTGGCAGCCAACGCGAAGAACGTCATTCGGTTTTGATCGACCGTATGCAGGAATGTGGACTGAACCCCGCAGACTACTGGTGGTACCTGGAACTGCGGCAGTACGGCACCGTCCCGCACAGCGGGTTTGGCCTGGGCCTGGAGCGAACCGTGCAATTGCTCACCGGCATGACCAACATCCGCGACTGCATCCCGTTCCCGCGAACTCCGAAAAGTGCCGAGTTCTGATCGAGCCTTCTGTTTCCATCGAAATACCAGGAATTACTGAACGCAAACGATCCGTTACTGGGGGTACGCGAATCGGCGTTTAAGATCATGGACCAGCCGCGTCGTCGAAAAGCCGGGGACCATCGGCACTGTAATTATGCGACCACCATACGCTGTCACAACTTCCGCACCGACAACTTCCTGGTGATTGTACTCATCCCCTTCACCAGCACATGCTGACAGCATTCGTGCCCGTTGATGTGCTGGCGTCAGTTTTGAGGAACCTTCGGTTGTGCCGACGAGTCCGTTCGAGCGAGATGCGGCTCGATCAATCGGGCCCAGATTTCATAACCCATCGCGTTCATGTGCAGCTTGTCCTCGACGAATAAATCGGGGCGCGGCTGGCCGTCGGCATCCAGCATGGGCTTCCAGACATCCACGAACACCTGGTTTTTGCCGGCGGCAACCTCATCGCTCAACAGCTGATTTGTTTGCTGGATCTGTTCGCGAAACTTCATGCGACTGGGACTGGGCTTCACGGCGATCACAACAATTTTCGTGTCCGGAAGTGCGTTGCGAATCTTGTCACGGAACACACGGTAATCATCGCGGATCGTTTCGGGGGATTTTCCGCCAGCGATGTCATTATCGCCAGCATAGACGATGACAACTCGCGGCCTGGCGGGAATCACGATCCGCTCCGTGTACCGAGCGGAATCGGCCATCTGCGAGCCACCAAAACCGCGGTTGATGCATTCCAGTTTGGGAAAGCTTTCGTTCAGCTTCCAGCGTCGAATACTGGAGCTTCCCACAAACAGATTGGCACTGGCCGGCGGGGCATTTTTCTGGTCCGCCGCCTCGAATTTCTGAATGTCTGGTTCCCAGCGATCCGGTTCGTCGGCCGGGCAGGAGGTTGCGATGGCCAGCAGGACTCCGACGCTAACGACTGCCGTACGCATGCTTTCCATTCCGGTTGTCTCGCCTGTAAGGATGAATTGACCGTCCTATCCAGTTAGTGTGTCTAGATTTCCGAAAAACACAACTCCACTCCCTTCCCTTCTGAAGGACAGCCGATATACTTCCTGTCTCCCCTCTGCGAAGGGGGGGCACCCTGACGCGGGGTGGAGCAGCCCGGTAGCTCGCGAGGCTCATAACCTCGAGGTCGTAGGTTCAAATCCTGCCCCCGCCATTTTTTGACGGCTCTGCCGTAAAAAAATAGAGCAGGAGAATGGAGAAAGTAGAGAGTAGAAAGACAAGAAACGCTCTCCTTCTCCATTCTCCTGCGGTCTCCTCTCTACTTTCTACTCTCCTCTTCTGACTTTCGCTTTGGACCAGCCCGATGGCATTTGCCTTCGAAAAGCTCCAGGTCTACCAGAAGGGATAAGTCCAATAACGTGGATTCAGTCACGCGCGGTCGTTTTCGGCTGTCTTTCTCGGTCGGCCACGCGAGCGAAACGTCGACTCCAATCCGAGTTGCTTTGCGGTGCTCTCCTGCCAGGCCTCTGAGCCAAAAGGGCGGCCGCGGACCACCGAGACCCGCACCGCTTCGAGTTCCTTTTTCGTCAAGATTCGATTCACCCGCGTGACCCAATCCGCGGGGCGCGGGATTGGCCACGGACAGAGCGTCGGCCGGTCGGCGTGCTCGGCAGGATGCTCCCAGCGCCAGAGACTGCTCCACTGCCAGTCCTCGGCGCGATCCACCAACGTCGACCGCACCGGATTGCGTTCCACGTACCGCAGCACCGTGTAAAGATGATCTCCTTCCTCGATCGGAAACGACTTGTATGTTCCCTGATACAGGTGGCCCGTGCCGACCGTCTGACGATGCAGGTGCCAACGTCGCACGTGGGTCGTCGTCAAGCGCTGCATGAATCGACCCAAGTCCCCGTCCTGCAACGGCCACAGCACCAAGTGCCAATGGTTTGGCATCAGACAATAGCTGAGAATACGCAGAGAAACCTGGGCTTGTGTCTCCGCCAGGACCTTTTCAAAGGCGGCGTAATCCGCCGCCTTGTCAAAAATCTGATCGCGGGCATTTCCACGATTGAGAACGTGGAAGATCATTCCCCCCGGCGCGTGGCGTACTGTACGTGGCATGTGACCCAGAATAATGGCCCCGAACCGCCCGGTCAACATTTATTTGGACTTATCCCCTTTTCAGAATCACGAGCCGTTGTCGTCGAGCCTCAATCGTTGCGGCTCGGCGGGAGCCTCGCCACTTAACCCCATGCCGACTGTTGCTCGTACAGGAGATCTCAACCGATGCTTGTATCCCTCGCCGAAGCCCGGTGCTGCCGGGCTCGGACGAACTGATGCTGGTGAATTTGCTAGTTGTTTCGTCCCAGCGCCTTGCGGTCTCCGCGAATCGAGTTATAGAACTGGGTGCCGCTGCTGGGACGAGGGGCGACGTACGTCGGCGCCGGGTTCGCCGGTCCCGGTTCGTAGGAAAAGCTCTGATACGAGCCGGGGGGAATGGCCTGATTCGACGACTGAGCCGGAGCCTGATAATAGCGCGGTGGTGGACATTGACGGAACAGTCGAAAGAAACCGCGGGCCTGAACCGGCGCCGGTTGAATAGCAAGCAGTCCGAAGGCGACAGCCGCCAGCACCAGCGACAGGCACCACGGATGCCGATTGCGAATTGACATTTGTGTTTCTCCTGGATTGAGGAATTGTCGTTTGGAATTCGGCCGGCGGAGCCGCTCGCCGGCTTCTGCAACTCGAACAACGGGGGCTTGCCGCCGGGTCACGAGTCCGCAGACGTCTGATTGCAAGGCGTATTCCAATTCGCGGACGGACGCCTGCCGGGCACCGCCATTTGATCGCACGATTCTTATTCAGAAGACGTTGCGTCAATTGCAATCCAGGCGGCGGGAAACCCGGACATTCCGGCCGTGTGTCTCCGATGGGTGACACGCACAGCAGCTGCGACGGCACGTTGACCGACAATTTCGACGCGCACGCGGTTGTCACTGAACGATGACAGTGTCGCCAGAAGTTGTCATTGGTCGGACCGAAAAAGTGAAGGCCGGATTCGATGCTTTCGCAGCAACTTGTAGAGTCCCTGGCGGGACAGGCCCGCGGCTGCGGCAGACTGGCTGACATTTCCCATGTGGGATCGCAGCAAGTTCAACAGGTAGTCCCGGTCCGTCTGCGTCAGCAGGTGGTCCCGCTGTGCAGATGAATTCATCGCCGAGTCCGGTTGGCGGAATCGGTTGGGCAAGTCGCCGAGTTCAACGACGCGACCGATGGCCAGAGCGGCGGTTCGTTCGACGACGTTGCGAAGTTCGCGGACATTGCCTGGCCAGTCATACCGCTGCATGGCTTGCAGCGATTCCCTAGAGAATGCGAGCGGAGACAGCGTCGACTGCCGCTGCAGCTCGCCCAGAAAGTGCTCTGCCAGCAGCGCCGCGTCCTCTCCGCGTTGCCGGAGCGGCGGGACTTCGATCGGCATCACCGCCAGCCGGTAATACAGATCGCCGCGGAACTGCCCGCACTGGACCAGATCCAGCAGGCTGCGATTCGTGGCAGCCAGGAAGCGGACATCCAACTGCTGAGTCCGATTCTGGCCGACGGGGGTGTACGTCTTGTGCTGAATCAGCCGCAGCAGCTTCGCCTGGGACGGCAGGGACAGTTCGCCAATTTCATCCAGAAAGACGGTGCCCCCGTCGGCCGTTCGCAATAAGCCCGGTTGGTCGCGGTCGGCACTGGTGAACGCGCCTCGGACGTGGCCAAACAGCACGGATTCGAACAACGTTTCCGGGATCGCCGTGCAATCGATCGTGACGAACGGAGCGGCCCGGCGGCGGCTGCGGGCGTGGATCACCTGAGCGATCAGTTCCTTTCCGGTGCCGCTTTCGCCGGTGATCAGCACGCTGACGTCGGTCGGGGCGATCCGGCCGACGACATCGAGGGTGTGGCGAATCGCCGCCGATTCCCCCAGCACAATCGGCGGAGCAATCGGAGTCTGTAGAAGTTCGAGCAGCGGCCGGTTCGCCGGGCGTAACCGTTCGGCCAGAGCCCGGCGAATACCGGCCAGTAGCTCTTCAAATCGCAGCGGTTTCAACAGGTAGTCGGAAATCTGCAGGCGAACGCTGTCGATCGCGCTATTCAGCGACGGTGCGCCGGTAACGACCAGCATCGGCACGTCCGGATATTGGCGTCGGCCTTCAATCAGTAACTGCAGGTCCAGGTTACCTGGCATGTTCAAATCCACGATCGCCAGATCGATCGGAACCTCGGCGAGCAGTTGCAGTGCCTCGGCGGCGTCCGACGCCGTGCAGCAGTCGAATCCGGCGCTGCGCAGCAGTTCGGCCGTGGTCTGCAAATACAGGGCTTCGTCATCGGCCAGCAGGATTCGTGGAATCGTCGGTGACATCAAGATTCCGACTCCGGTAGGATTGGACAGGCAGCGCCGGTCCGCTGCGTGCCGCCGTGGGAGACATTCCGCGGCAGCACGATCTGGAACGTGGTCCCCCGGCCCACGACGGTGTCGACTTCGATCCGGCCGCCCATGGCCTGCACAAGGCTCTGCGAAACCGGTAATCCCAGTCCCATCCCCGCGTCCGCCTGGCCGTGCCGAGTCGTGAAAAACGGATCGAAAATTAACGGAAGCACCTGCGGCGGAATCCCCGGTCCTTGATCCTGAATTCGAATCGTTACTTGCTCGCCGTCGGTACCCACCGCGATGTCGACCTGCTGCCCCGACTGCGTAGCCTGCGTGGCATTCAGAACGACATTGTACAGCACCTGCTTCAGTTCCCCTTCGGGCAGCCGGGCGAGCACGGCGGGGCTGCGTTTCAGGACCGCGATCCGGACGTCGCGCCGGCAACAGGCGACGGACAGCAACTGGACTGTCTGCTCGCAGACGCGGACAATGTCGATGGCCACGTCCGATGCCGACGTGGGCGGGCGGTAGAGTTGATACAGTTGCCGGACGATCTCCGCCATCCGGTCGATCTCCGACTGCACCAGATCGATCAATTGAAACTCACGGGAATCGGCCAGCAGCCGTCCGCGGATCAATTCCATCGCGTTGCGAATCCCGGCCAGCGGATTGTTGATCTCGTGGGCCACGCCCGCAGCGAGTTGTCCAAGCGCTGCCAGGCGGTCGACTTTCGCACGCCGGGCCTCAAGCTCCAGGACCTGCGTCGTTCGCTGCTGCACCAGTTGTTCCAGGTTCTCCGTATAGTCCCGGATCTGCTGTTCCATCCGTTTGCGGTCGGTAATGTCGCGAATGCTTGTGCGAAACCCGATATTCCGGCCGCAGTCGTCGGAAATCGACTGCCAAGAGATCGCCGCCCAGCGAACGACATCACTACGGGTCTGGACACAGAATTCCACGTCGTTGCCGGGAATTCCGGCGGCCGCGTGTGCCAGCACATCGGCAATCCGCGGCCGATCGCTGACACGGACCAGCGGCAACGGATAGTCGTCCATCTGCAGGCAATCATCGACCGAGTACCCGGTGATCCGCTGTACCGCCTGATTCACCCACAGCAGCCGCCGATCGGTGCCGTGCCAGCTTTCCCAGTCGTAAGTCCAGGCTGAAATTGCCCGAAACCGCTGCTCGCTCTCCCGCAAAGCAGTCAACTCATCAATCGCATGCAATGGATCATCCCTACGCAAAACACGCACGCGGAATTCCTTCACGGGCTCCAGATCCGCTCTCCTCCGCAAGTTTACGTCGCCGACCAATCAACAGGCAACGCGTTGACGGTTGCTGGCATGGATCTTTTCTCCGCCCGATCAACGGAATCGAACGGAATCGTCAGGAACCTACAGCCGGTGGGCAATCGTCGGTATGATCAGGTCCATCATTTGCGCCAACGGGCGACGACCTGCCGGGACGCCTCCCCGGAAGGGACCCTCTTCGAAACAATGCGTGCCTTTTTCGGGGTCGTCGATTTGACGCAACCTGCTTTCGCGTCGTGAGTTCGAGTTTTCCACCCAACCGGCAGGGGTCGTCGAAACACTGCAACATGGTGATATGCGGGGTGTGCGTCGCATCGAGGGCGTTGTTGGTGGCGGCATGTTTAAGCATCGTGGCGTCGGGTTGCAGCAGAATGTCGATGGCCGTAATGTCTTCCTGCGCGGCGGGAAAGACCGTTTTCCAGTCGTTCTTCATGCTGACGACTGTCCAGCCCTTCGCTGCAGCGGCGTCGAGACCCTTGTCGAGCTTGGCGAGATGGTCGGTGCGGTCGTAGGCATACTCGCGCGCGGCGTCATCGTGGTGAACGTAGAGGCAGAATCGTGCGCGGTCCCCCGCACCCGTGTATTGGAGCATTTGAAGATCGCCATCCGAGTTGCCGAAGGCCGCGATCGGGCGGCGGCCGATGTGCAGGTTGATGGCGACGGGCTTGCCCTCCTTGTCGTCGATGAAGTTCAACTCCGGCAGGCGCACGATTACCGGCTGGCCGTCGCGCAACTCAAACTTCGTCTTCACGCTGCTGCCAATAACCTGTTCGGGCGGGATGCCGTAGGCCGCTTCCGCCCACGGGCGCATAAACTCGATTCCGCCGCCGGAAACGATGTAGTTCTTGAAGCCGTTCGCCCGCAGGTAAGCGAGCAATTCGAGCATCGGCTGATAGGTCATGTCGACGAAGCGTTTGCCGGTCGTGGGATGCTTCGCAGTGGCAATCCAGTCCTTCACGATTCTCTCGTACTCAACCGTGGTCATGCCTGTGTGCGTCGCCATGACCAGTTCCATGAGCGAGCGTTCGCCGCCGGCCGCAGCGGTTTTCAGATCGCCGTTCAGCAGAAAAGCGAACGGCCCCTTGTTCTTCCACTCTGGATGCTGCGACGCAAGGCCCTTCACGCGGTCGAGGGCGAAGTAGAGTTGCACGGGCATCGGCTTCTCGCACCACAGCGTCCCGTCATTGTCAAAGGTTGCAATCCGCCCCGCGACGGGTACGAAATCGGGTGATCCGGCGTTCGTCACCTTCTCGACAAAATCGACGAGGGATTTCTTCGCCGGTCCGTCGTTCCATGACGGCAACGGGTCGGCAGCGCAGGTGAGGGTCGCTGCGATTGTCAACATTCCGACGAACGACGCGGCGAGGATGCTTTGCATGCGGATGACGACCACGAACATGATTCTGAGATGCACACGCTTGGCGGCGATCTCCTGGGCGTGAGAAAGTCGAACCGACCGGGCATCCATAAAAGACACCCGGTCGGTGGGAGATCAGCCGGTCACTTGTTCGAGCTCTCCTTCAGCTTGTCGAGCACTTCGTCAAGATTGAAACTTGCAGCCTTTTGACGCTGCGGATAGTCCTTGAACGTCATCAGGAACTGGCCGACGAAGTCCTGCGCCGGGACGAGCAGAAAGACATGATCCATCAGCCAATCGTAGTAGGTATTCGAGGTGACGTCGGCGCGTTCATATGGATCAGTGCGGAGATTGAAGATTTTCGGGACTCGCAGGGTCACGAATGGCTCAGCCCAGATTCGCAACGTCCCCTGGACCCGCTGCTCCATGAACACGATCTTCCAGTTGTCGTACCGCAGTGCGGTCACCTGCTGATCGTCATTGCAATACAGGAACGATTCGCGTGGACTCTTTTCCGCTTGTCCAGTGAGGTACGGGACGAGGTTGTACCCATCCAGATGGACCTTGTAGGTTGTATCGCCAATCTTGTAGCCCTTGAGCAACTTCTCATTGACTTCGCTGTCTCCTGCCATCGCCAGGATGGTTGGCAGCCAGTCGTGGTGAGCGACCATCTGGTTTGACACACTGCCCGGCTTGATCTTGCCCGGCCAGCGGACCATGCAGGGTACGCGATAAGCCCCTTCCCAGTTCGTGTTCTTCTCGCTTCGGAACGGAGTCATCGCGCCGTCCGGCCAGGTATTCATGTGCGGGCCGTTGTCGGTTGAATACATGACGAAGGTGTTGTCGGCGATTCCGGCGTCATCAATCGCATTGAGAACCGTGCCGACGTTCTTGTCGTGATCGATCATCACGTCGTGGTATTCGCTCTGCCAGCGGCCGGATTGTCCCTTGCTTTCCGGCTTGGCGTGCGTGCGAAGGTGCATGTGCGTGAAATTGACCCACGCGAAGAACGGCTTGCCCGCCGCGGCCTGTCGCCGGATGAAATCGGCCGAGCGATCGGCGATGTCATCGTCGATCGTCTCCATGCGTTTGCTGGTGAGCGGGCCGGTGTCTTTGATGACCTGCTTGCCGACCTTGCCGAATCGCGGGTCCACGGTTTCGTCGTCCTTGTCGGTGGCCTTGCAGTCCATCACTCCGCGAGGTCCGTACTTGGCCCGGAACGCCGGATCCTTCGGGTAGTCCGGCAATTCCGGCTCTTCCTCGGCGTTCAAGTGGTACAGGTTGCCGTAAAACTCATCGAACCCGTGAACGGTCGGCAGAAACTCGTTGCGATCACCCAGATGGTTCTTGCCGATCTGAGCCGTCGCGTAACCCAGTGGCTTCAGCAGTTCTGCAATGGTCGGGTCTTCTTTTCGCAGGCCGAGCGTTGCCGCGGGCAGCCCCACTTTCGTCATTCCAGTGCGCAGACCATGTTGACCCGTGATGAATGATGCCCGCCCTGCCGTGCAGCTTTGCTCGGCGTAGTAGTCAGTGAAGATCATGCCTTCCCTGGCCACGCGGTCAATGTTGGGAGTCTGGTACCCCATCAACCCGTGAGTATAGGCGCTGATGTTCGACTGACCGACATCGTCACCCCAGATGATGACGATGTTCGGTTTCTTACCCGCCTTGGTGGCCTTTTCGACCTGAACCAGGGTGGCAGCATTGGCTTCGGCGACCGCGTCTGCAAACGCCAACGTACGGTCGAGCTTCTCATCACAGCAGGGGGCGATTGCGGCGGGCACTTTTGTGACTGGTTCCGTGATGGGAGCGCTCGCTGGTCGAGTCGCATCTGCTCGTGCAGGCAGGGGCGACTCGCCCGAAGCCGCAAGGAAGCCGAGTACAGCTCCGATCGACAATACGGCGACTGTTTGAACTTGCTTTGAGAATCTCACAGTAGTTTCCTTTCGAGAGAGTGGTGCGATTCTTTCGTGACGCCGCCCAATCATGAAGACGTCGCGCGCCGGAGAACGACATCGAACATTCCACTGTCCAATCACAATCGAACATCGGCCAGATGCAGCGCATCCGGTGCCCCGAAACCCGCGATGTGCGAGTGCCAGCCTCGGGTGACATGCGTAGTATATCAGTTTCCAATAATCTTGACATTATGGAAGCTCCGCTCTTGATGGCCGCCAATATCGCCGAAGGTAACAGCAGGTTCGTCGATCTGAATCGAAAGACTTTCTTCGGCATCGCACGGGGACTTTTCAGGAAAGCGTGCCTCGTCCGGGCGCTCGGATTAGAATCTCCGGATGTCGCCAGCAGGTCTCTTGATACCGTCCGTGTACGAATATTGCAGGAGGAGTCATGACTAGCAGCAGCGGTCGCGTGAAGAGATTCGTGCTCATCCCCCTGGTTTTGGTCGCAGTCGCCGCCGGATTTTCAGAAGCCGGTAATCGCCGGGCACGCCGGGAACTGTGGTGTTCCTGCTATCTGGCAAATTGGGGCTTTCAGACTTGTGGACCTGCGCAGGCCACAATTCCAAGCGTCCCCGATCACACCATTCATGCATTCGGTGCCTCGTCGGAACGAGTCCGACCGGCGAGCGAGTCTCCGGTCAGTGCCGAGGCCCGCGCCGCGGCAGTCGCCAGCAATACCTTCGCGTTCGACCTCTATCACCGCCTGTGCGAAAAAGAGGGGGACCGCTTCTTCTCTCCGTTCAGCGTTTCGATGGGGCTTGCGCTTCTCTCACACGGCGCGACAGGCGACACGCAGCGACAGATTCTCAACGTCGCACATCTCGATCCTGCGCGGCCCGAGACTTCCCGAGGCTACGCCGAGTTGCGAGATCGACTGATGTCAACAGGCAAAGGCCCGCAGGTACGACTGGCCAATCGTCTCTGGGTGCAGACGGGGTTTCCCCTCGATCCTGAATTTCGAAAGTCGGCTCACAACTTCGGAGCCGAGCCGGGCGAGGTTGATTTCAAGGATCTGCCAGCAGCGCGCGAGACAATCAATCGCTGGGGTTTCGAGACGACTGCGGGTCGGATCCGCGAATTGCTCCCTCCCCAGTTCCCCAGCGATGGCACGCGATTCATCCTCACCGGCGGAATCCACTTCAAGGGAACGTGGAAGTATCAGTTCGATCGGGCAGCAACGACAGAAGCGCCCTTTCACGTCACTGCCGAACGCGACGTGAAGGTCCGGATGATGCAGCAAACAGGCGCGTTGAACTATGCCGAAACGGATGAGCTTCAAATCCTGGAGCTCCCTTACTCGGGTGGTAATCTGGCGATGGTCGTGTTGTTGCCGAAGAAGGTGGATGGACTCACAGGGGTTGAAGCAAAGCTTTCGGCCGATGCCGTTTCGAAATGGCTCGCGGGGACCCACGGTGAGGGCGAGGTTGAAGTTCACCTTCCCCGATTTACGTTCGCCATCGACGTCGCGCTCAAAAGTGAACTCAGTGCCCTCGGAATGCCTCGGGCCTTCAGCGATGAAGCGGAGTTTCCGGCGATTGCCACCGATCACGGACAGAAACTGAACGAAGCCGTCCAACAGGCATTCGTTGACGTGAACGAGGAAGGCACCGAAGCGGCGGCGGTCTTCGGATTCATCGGCGGCAACGCCCCCAGCCCCGTCCCACGACATATCCTTTTCAAAGCCGACCACCCGTTCGTGTTCCTGATCCACGACGTACGATCTGGAGCAATTCTGTTTCTGGGGCGAGTCGTCGAACCGGCGGGGTGACAGCAGCAGGCCGACTTGAAGCGGGCACATCGATCCTCCGGAATGGTAAGAATTAGATGACGCACCCAATGGACATGAAACACCGAGAACGGCACCACACTGATCGGATCGGCTGGTTGCGCGCAGCGGTGCTGGGGGCGAACGACGGTATCGTTTCCACGGCGAGCCTGGTCGTGGGCGTGGCGGCCGCAAACTCCACCGCGAGCGACATTCTGGTCGCGGGAGTTGCTGGATTGGTGGCGGGCGCGATGTCGATGGCCGCCGGGGAGTACGTTTCGGTAAGTTCCCAGTCGGATACCGAAAAGGCCGATCTGGATCGCGAACGGAAGGAATTAGCAACAGAGGATGAATCGGAACGAAACGAACTGGCCGCGATCTATGCGGGCCGTGGTGTGGAACCATCACTGGCCAGGCAAGTGGCCGATCAACTGATGGCCCACGATGCGCTGGCGGCCCATGCTCGGGAGGAGCTTGGCATTTCGGATCTGACGGCCGCCAGGCCCGTTCAGGCGGCATTCGCTTCGGCGACCACATTTGCCATCGGTGCCGCGATGCCGCTGGTCACCGCGCTGGTCACTCCACGCACGGCATTGATACCAGTCGTCGTCGCCACATCGATCCTGTTTCTGGCCCTGCTGGGCGGGTTTGGGGCGCATGCGGGCGGTGCCCCCGTGATGAAGGCTTCGCTCCGAGTTACCTTCTGGGGTGCACTCGCGATGGGGCTGACGGCAGGCATTGGCGCGTTGTTCGGCGCGGCCGTCTGACGCACTCGCTCACTTTGTTCCGAGAGCAGTCCGATATCGGTCGCCCGTTCCGGATCTCGTAACGCCGCCGCGTCCTCAAACTACAAGCCGATTCTGGAGTCCCTGAAGAGTGCTGTCGCCAATGCCAGCAGACGGCCTGATGCGGCATCGTCTGAAGGGAGTTTTGATCCTTTTCTACACGGAAATCTATGCCTCCGTTACTGACAACTCCGTGAGAAATGCGAGACAGGACAGCGGCCAACGTTGGCATTCACATGCGATCAGCACGCGTAACAGGCACGTCTACAGTGGCAATTCGTGCCGCAACTCTGCATGCGCCGGACGGTCTCGTGTCAATCTGGATAAACTTTATCACTTATGTTCTCGATCACCCATTATTCGAAGTTGACATGTCGAAACACTGATGAATTCTCAGTCAATCTTAAACGGCGTTGATTCTAGCTGCCTGGTAAAACGGGTCTGACCCTCTCCGGGCATTTGGAGAATCGATTGCCCCGTTTACCAACGGCTATTAACGCACGAATACGCCAAGCCCAGTTGACGCTGATTTTAAGACGAGCAGGTCTTGTGGATCGTTGAAGTTGAGTGCGCCCAGTCATCAATCAATCACCCGATGGAGTGTGCAAAGTGATTCGCCCTTTTTCCTGGCTCGGACGTCAATGGCAAGCACCGACCATTGTTTGTAATCGGCCGGTCACCAAGGCAAAGCACCACTCCCGCCCGCGTATCGGGAGAACGATTTTCGCTGGAGTCCTGACTGCAATTCTGGCTTCAGCCACGGTGACGACGACGCTTGCCGATGGCGGCAATGGCGGGACCAGCAACGATTTATCAACGGGTGGTGCTGGCGGTGCCGGCGCCAACGGAACCGCGGGAAGTCCGGGAAATAGTTCTGGATCGCAGGGTGGGGGCGGCGGCGGGGGCGGTGCCGGCGGCGGGACAGGCGGTGTCGGTGGAACCGGCGCTGGGGCCGGCGGTGCCGGAGGGACTGGCGGCACAGTCGGCGTGCCCAATGGGGGCACAGGTGGCGATGGGAGCCTTGGTGGGGGCGGGGGCGGCGGCGGCGGCGGTTACAATGGGAACGGCTCAGGGAGCGCCACGATCACGAATGGTTCACCCTTGACCGGGGGGAATGGGGGAACCGGCGGAAACGGCGCCAACGGCGGAGGTGGCGGCGGCGGTGGTGCCGGTGGATACGGTGCCATCATCACCGGCAGCGGGGCTAGCAGTAACAGCAGTTCAATTACCGGCGGCAATGGTGGAACCGGTGGAGGCATTCTCAGTGGGACGGGGTCGGGGGGTAACGGAGGTGACGGAGGCGTGGGACTTCAGTTCACCGGACTGAATTCAATCTTTACGAATTCCGGTACCGTGACTGGTGGAGATGGAGGAACAGGGGGTATCGGGGGTTCCAATGGTACTCCGGGAATCGGTGGCGTCGGCATCATTGGATCGAGCCTGAACGTTATCAACAGTGGCACCATTGGTGGTGGCCTGTCCGGCGATGGGCTGACCAGGGCCAACGCCATCACGTTTTCCGGCGGCAACAATACCCTGGAATTGCAATCGGGGTACAGTTTTGTGGGAAATGTCGTCGGAAGTTCTGGCGACACATTGAAACTGGGTGGGACGACCAACGACAGCTTCGATGTCTCCCAGATTGGTCCTGCGGCATTATTCCAGGGGTTCAGCCTGTTCGAGAAGACGGGCAGCAGCACTTGGACGCTGACGGGGACGACCGCGGTCGCAACTCCGTGGGCGATCAATCAGGGAACTTTGTCCATCAGTGCCGACAGTAATCTTGGAGCGAGCGGCCCAATCTCGTTCGATGGCGGTACATTGCAGTTCGGTGTGGACGGAATCACCAGCAGTCGTACCATCACCTTGAATGCGGGTGGCGGAACATTCGACACGCAATCGTTTACGGCAACGTTGAACGGTCAGTTGACTGGTTTGGGCGGGGTCGGTGTAACGGGCAACGGCGGTACGTTGATTCTGACCAACTCGAGCAACGACTACACCGGCACCACGACAGTCGATGCAACCAACACGCTGATCGCGACGGACAACAGCCTGTCCGGTGTGACGGGAGCCCTGACGAACAACGGCACAACGATTTTCCAACAATCGGTCAATTCTTCAGGCGTGTTTGGCGGGGATATCTCCAACGCAGGTTCACTGATCTTTACACAGGCCACCGGAACCACCGGAACCTACGGCGGTGCGATCTCTGACGGTGCCTCGGCGGGAACCGTGGAAATCGGCGGAACCGGGGGCGGCGGGACATTCAACTTCACCGGAGTGAATACCTACACTGGGGCCACGACAGTCGATGCAACCAACACACTGATCGCGACAGACAACAGCCTGTCCGGTGTGACAGGCGCCCTGACGAACAACGGCACAACGATTTTCCAGCAAACCGTCAATTCTTCGGGCGTGTTTGGCGGGGATATCTCCAACGCTGGTTCACTGATCTTTACACAGGCCACCGGAACCACCGGAACCTACGGCGGTGCGATCTCTGACGGTGCCTCGGCGGGAACCGTGGAAATCGGCGGAATCGGGGGCGGCGGGACATTTAACTTCACCGGGACTAACACGTACTCGGGTCTGACAACTGTCGACAACGGCAATACTTTAATTGTCAACGGCTCGGTGACCGGAGCGGTCAGTGTCGATGGGACATTGATGGGCCAGGGAAGTGTTGGCACAACAACGATTCAGTCGGGAGGAACGCTGCAACCGGGTACTGCGGGGGCTCCGCTGACCATCAATGGCAATCTGACACAGGCTGCGGGCAGTACTTTCGCCGTGGGAGTGAATCCAGCGGCAAATGAAAAGGTCATCGTCAACGGTTCAGCCGACATCAGTTCCAGCGGCACGAGTTTGCATCTGACTGTCGCCCCGGGTTCGTATACACCCGGTCAGTCCTATACCCTGCTCACAGCGACCGGCGGGCTGACAGGAACCTTCGCTTCAACTGTTCAATCGGGCGGGGTTTCAAACTTGATGTTTGTGGAGAAGTACCTCCCCAACGAACTCGATCTGGTGGTCCTGCCAACGTCCGTGGGATCCGGTGACATCTACGCCAACATGGCTTCGATCGGAGTTCAGACAACGACTGCCGAATTGCAGTTGATCAGCAACCGGCTGGCGGGTTTGGCCGGACCTTACTCTCCAAATTCGGGCGTGACATCGGCAGGTCAATCCGTCGGCGCTGTGCAACTCGCGTCATCCTCAGCAAATGGGCCCGTTCGTGTACTCCCTTGTCAGTCGTACCCGCAAAACGCGTCGACCTGGACAACCTGGGCGCAGGGCTATGGCCTCGCCGGGAACCTGTCGGGCGGTTTCAATTACGGTCTGGGCGGGACGGTCTTCGGTGCGGATCGCTGGCTGGATGAGAACAACATGGTTGGCTTGCTCGGTGGATATGCCGGCACGTCACTCGGTCAGTCCCAGACCAATGCCCATTCACAGATCAATGGGTACCAAATCGGGCTGTACGAACTTCACCGCCAGGAGTTGTTTTATCTGTCGAACATTGATGCGTTCAGCAACAGCACCTACAAAGTCTCGCGCGAGGCTGCCCCGGGGCAGACCGCGACCGGCAACAGTTACGGCAATCAGTGGTCGCACTACACCGAAGCGGGTGTGACGCTGGGTGATGGAGCCATTCGCATACAACCGTTTGCCGGACTGCAATACATTTACCTCGATCAACGGGGGTTCACGGAATCGGGGGCAGGAAATCTCAATATGACCACCAATTCTCAAATCGTGAACAGCACCCGCGGCAACCTGGGATTACGTCTGTCCCATGACTTGTACTGGGGTGGGATCAGGGTGGTACCGACGGTGGGTGCCAGGTACCAGCGGGAATGGGGCAATGGGACGCAGTTGTTATCGTCGTCATTCCAAGGAGCACCGACGTTGATCTACTCAACGACGGGAGGCAAGACTGGTCGAGATTTCGGACTGTTCTCACTTGGTGGAACGGCGTTCCTGACAAACCACTGTAGTCTGTTCGGCAGCGTTGATACTCAAGTCGCTTCGTATTACACGGCCGTCATGGGATCGGGCGGATTTCAGTTGGTCTGGTAACCCCATTCAAACCATGCCAGATTGGAGGTTGACGTGCCGCCGTATGAACCGTACTGGGACATTCGTAGCGGCCCCTGGCCTGGGTTGTTCGACATCAACGGCAATCCAATCAAGGCCGACATCGTCTACGATACGCATCTCGGCGTCTGGTGCGACTGGAATGAATGCGGCGACCTGGGAATCGTTGCCACAGATGAATTTCTGTTTACAGCCGATGGCCGATTTGTGTGGCGATCGCTTCGAAACATGGGCCGGAAGGAATTCACGGTCAAGCGAGAGGGGATGTGGCAGCTTGTGGATGACGTCCTCAAGCTGCGGATCGAATCCACCGACGAGCCTGACGTGATGCCCCGCCATCGTGTGGACCTGAAGATTATTCAAAGGAAGGGACGGCTGGAGTTCAATATGATCCGGTCGGATGATGAACTGCGAAACAGAATTCGCTGGTTCTGTCTACTCCCGGCCCGGGAGGGCGACGCAGGTCAGGTCCTGGAGGCGGTTCGGGCGAAGGCTCGCCCCACCGTGGCTTTGCCACCACCCTTTCGCGTGCTTGAGACGCTGCTTGGAATGGCGATCCCGTCGGCCGTCAAGAAGCTGAACCTGTCTACCCCGGTGTTTTGCGTTCGGCTGTACTATCACGATACGCATGCTCCCCGTGAGGAATTCGGACTGCGGGTCCGAGTCCTGACGGAACCGTTACGTCGCAAGCTTGCTGAGGAATGTGGAGATGCAACCAACCTCGCAGACGAGCTCTGGCATCCTCTCGGCGGAGTTGCAAATGGAATCCCCGGCCAGGATGTGGGCCTTTACGAGGCTGATTTACATGGCAGCAAAGAGCTGACGCGGTACTTTGGTGAGGTCTACGATCTGCTGTGCGAATCTGAAGACGAGTACATGCCGCTGCTGCGGGAACTCGCCCGAAGAGCCTGCAGGAAGTTAAACGCCCGCGAGTGGGACACGGTCACTCCGACCACCGATGATTTCGCCGCTTTTCCAGCCGACGGCTCTGGATTCTTTGGTGGCGAATATGAAGACGACCTGGAAGCCGCTGTCCCCGCCGAGAGAATCGAACTTTTACGGGAGCGGGGCTACCTGGCCTGATCCCGCCATCCCACACGCCAGTACCAGCGCAACGCACCCCGCTTTCAGATGAGCGTGTGGTGGGGACGTGATTCAATGACAAACTCGGGTTCAGCAGCCAGGGTTTCAACTCGGGTTACAAGCCAACATTTTTGAAGTTCATCGATCCCATCCGTCGTCAGCCCGGTGAACTGCGTCAGCCAATTCTCGTTGTCGACCCGAGCATGACTCAGCTGGACATCGCAGACATTCTTCGCCCGCACCAGGACAACACTTCGCAGATCGCATCCCCGCAGGTCGGCTCGTGACAGATCCGCACCGTCGAAATCGACGTGAGAGAGAATGGAATCGATCAGTCGAGCCTCACACAAATCCGCGTTGCGCAGACTCGCCCGACTGAAGTCGCACAGCAAGGCTTCTGACAGGATGGCTCGATCCAGTCTGGCGTCCTGAAAGTTGACATCCACGATCTGGGCATCCAGCAGTGTGACTTCAGTAAAGTTGGCGCTCGATGCAATCGCATTCATCAGGCGAGCTTGCCGCAAGCTCGCACCGTTGAGATCTGCGCCGGAAAGCTTTGTACAAATCAGATTACATTTTGTCAGATCCGCTTTGGACAGGTCGGCATTCGACAGATCCGCGTTGATCAGATCGGCTTCCAGAAGTTTTGCAGCACTCAGGCACGCGCCCATGACCCTTGCCCAGCCCAGCTTTGCACGGGTCAAGTCTGCATTTGCAAAGTCGACTTCAGTGATGTCCGCTTCCGTCAGGATCGCTTCCACCAGCCGGGCGTTCGTCAAGCGTGCCTTGTGCAGATTGGCCCCCACTAGATGAGCGTAAGACAGATTGGATTCACTAAGGTCAGCCGCTTCCAGCCGGCAATGCGCCAGATTGGCATGATGCAGTTCGGCTCCAGACAGGTCGATTCCGGAGAGATCCGCTCCCGTCAAATCCAAATGCTCATAGGGATTTTCCTCCCTCCACGTATCAATTGCGATTCGGCCCATTTTGGCAATCGCGAGATGAGCTTGACTGGCCATTCACTGGACTCCTGCTGAACTTGCGGCTGCCCTGGAAACAGAGGTCTGACCCATTGGAGGGCAATGGATACATCTTTCGAGCTTTACCGTCGCTGGTCGCCGATGAATTTCTTCAGCGCTGCATTTCTGATCTGCTCCACTTTGGTAAACCTCAGACGGACTACGTCCTGGCCATCCTTGTGAGCGGCGATTTCAGGGGCGATCCCGAAGCTGGAGACCTGGCCCAGTTGAACGCTGCCTGCCGGGACGAACACGTTGAGATCCACCCCCGCTGGACGCTTGGTCACAATATTCACCACGGGTGATTTGTCGATCGTGTAGTTCACCACGACTTTCTGCGTCCAGTCCACCCGGGCCTGCGGGAACAGTTCGTCGAGCATCGCGACCAGTTCCTCTAGAACGGCCTCGTCCCATTCGATGGTTCCCGCCAGAAAACCCTTGCGCATCATGTGCCACTTGCGGCCCAGCTTCTTCCAGGGGGTCAGATCATCCAGATCCAGCGACTTGGGATTCGTCCGTTCCAGGAACGATTTTTGAGCCGCCACCAGGAATTTCTCGAACGCGGGCGATTCCATGTCCGACGGCTTGAGCAGCACGATGGTCACATCTTCAAACGGACCGTTGGCGGCCGGTCGGATGCGCACTCGGGGTTGCCGGTTGTAGACGGGGATGTCGTCCAGGTCGTTGACGTCTTTCAGTCCCAGCGCACTCGACAGCACCTGCTCTTCAAATGCATTCTTGCCGACCCGGAATTTCAGGCTGAGCATCCATTCGTCACCTGTGTAGGCGTGCAGGAACCAACCATTCGACTTCACTTTGCCGGTCACTTCGACTGTGCTCCGTTCCGCCCAGTTCGGCGGCGCGAAGTCGTCGGATTCGGCCAGTTGATCGATCACACGGGCCAGCATCGTACCGCTCCAGCGACGTGGTTTGCCGTTGTTCGCCAGTCCGTCGCTGGTATGCCACTTGCGTCCATCCACTTCCCACGGCATCCGGGCATCGGCACCGATCCTGGTCGGATCCAGATCCCCAGCCTTTTTCTGGCGAGCCCCTTCGGCGTCGAAGGAATCGCGTTCCCCGCGTTGTCCCTCGGCCAGCACGGCGGCCAGGATTTCGCCCGTCAACGAACGGTGGACCGGTGGCGAATTCGGACTCCTGGTTTCCGCTTCTACAGTGGCTGGCTTGGACGGGCGCTTGCGCGTCGTTGCTCCCGGCTTCCGACGGAGCGCGGCGTCCGCGACTTCTTCGGGTGTCCCTTGGGCCACGATCCAACCTCCTTCGCCCCCGGCCTGCGGGCCGACATCGATGATCCAGTCGGTGGTCTTGATCACGTCCAGATTGTGTTCGATCACCACCACGGTGTTGCCGGCATCAACCAGACTGTTCAGGATCTTCAGCAGTTTGCGAATGTCGTCAAAGTGCAGGCCGGTGGTCGGTTCATCCAGCAGATACAGTGTCTTGCCCGACTGCGGTTTCGAGAGTTCCGCCGCCAGCTTGACACGTTGTGCTTCTCCGCCCGACAGTGTCGGCGCGGACTGGCCCAGTGTCAGATAGTCCAGGCCGATGGCGGCCAGGACCGACAGGGGCCCGCGAATCTTGGGAATGTTGTCGAACAACTCCAAGGCCTGCCCGATCGACATGTTCAACACGTCCGAGATGCTCTGGCCGCGATACTTCACCGCCAGCGTTTCCGCGTTGTATCGCTGGCCGCGGCAGACGTCGCATTCCACCCACACATCGGGCAGGAAGTGCATTTCGATCAGCTTCTGCCCGTTTCCTTCGCAGTTCTCGCACCGCCCACCCGTCCGGTTGAAACTGAAGCGTGCCGGGCTGTAACCGCGGACCTTGGCCTCGGGCAACCGCGAAAAGAGCTCGCGGATATGCTCAAACACGCCGGTGTATGTCGCCGGATTGGACGCCGGCGTGGTTCCCAATGGTTGCTGGTCAACAACAATCAACTTGCTCAGGAACTGCAGGCCCAACAGTTCGTCGTAGGGTCCCGGTTGAGTCGACAGACGATGCAGCTTGCGAGCGATCGCACGCGCCAGGGTGTCGTCGATCAGGGAGCTTTTGCCGGACCCGCTGACTCCGGTGACGGCCGTCAAGGTTCCCAGCGGAATCCGCAAATCGACGTTGCGCAAGTTGTGTTGTCGAGCTCCCAGCAATTCGAGCCAGCCGCCACCCGGCGGAACCATCTCGCCAGACTCCAGCCGTTCCTCAGTAGCCGAGAAAAGTTCCTTCTTCCGATTCTTAACTTCATCCGCCACCATCGCCGTCGGGCCGATCCGCCGTACATCGGGGATGACGATTTCTTCCCGGCCCGACAGGTATTTGCCCGTCAGCGACAGTTCACTTTTGTTCATCTCGCGGGGCGATCCCTGATCGGTGATCGTTCCACCGAACCGACCGGCACCGGGTCCAAAGTCATACAGTCGATCCGCTGCCATCAGAACTTCGCGATCATGCTCGACCATGACGACGGTGTTGCCGAGATCCCGCAGCTTTTTCAGTGCGGCCAGCAATCGGCCATTGTCGCTGGGATGCAGCCCGATCGTCGGTTCGTCCAGGACATACAGCACGCCGGTCAAGGCACGACCGATCTGGCCCGCCAGCCGGATGCGCTGGGTTTCACCCCCGGACAACGTGGGCAGAGTTCGAGCCAGCGTCAGGTAATGCAAACCCACATCGACCAGGAATGACAATCGGGATGTCGCTTCGCTCAACAGGTCCCCGGCGATGCGCTTCTGTGAGGCATTCAGTTTTAAGGACTGCAGGAATCCGAGTGCATCCCGCAGGGGCAGGTCACACAGTTGCTTGATCGATTTTCCCGACAGCTTGACCGCACTGGCGTCGTCCCGCAGGCGACTGCCTTCACAGGAGGAACAGGGGACTTCCCCGACCAGTCCGAACAGTTTCATGCGGTAGTCGTACGACAACGTTGCCGCCTGCTCGATCGTGGGGTACAGCCCCTTGTATTGAAACCGGAAGTTGGCGGAACCGGCTGCAGACGTGGCGGACTTCTTTCCCTTGGGTTCCGGTTCAATCGGAATCCACTGGTCCCCGGTGCCGTACAGAACCGCCCGCTGGTGGATTGGATCGAGTTGCGAGAATGGGACATCCAGGGGAATGTCGCATTCACGTGACATCGCGGCCAGCATCTTGCGAAATAGCGGGCTCTTGAAGGGATCAGGCCACGCACTGACCGCACCGTCCGCCAGAGTGCGTGTCGGATCGGCGATCAGGGCTCCCAGGTTGGTTCCCTGCTGTACACCGATCCCCTCGCACGTCGGGCACCAGCCGAGCGGGCTGTTGAACGAGAAATTGTGCGGAGACAATTCTTCAAAGCTGCGACCGCACTGTTCACAAGATCGATGCAGGCTGAACGGCAGCGTCTTCCATTTCTTTTCTTCGCGGTCTTCATCGACCACGGCCACGCGAATCAGCCCCTTGCCGAGATCGAATGCCAGTTCCACCGACTCGGCCAGGCGAGACCGGCCTGCTGCGGCCGAAATGGTTACTCGATCGACTACGATCTCGACGTTGTGCTTGCGTTTGCGATCGATCTCCGGAACATCGTCCAGAGTATAAGTGACCCCATCGATCCGGACACGGCGAAATCCCTGTTCGGCCAGACGTTCCCATAGCTTTGCGTATTGCTGGCCGACGGTCACTTCCTGCGGTGCCAGGATCAACAGGCGCGTTGACGTGGCGTCGTTGGCGGCGGACTTGGCGGCGCGGCCCTTGGCGGACTCGCCCCCGATTGCCAGCAATTTGTCGATGACATCGTCGACGGTTTGCGTCTGCACGGGCACGTGGCAATCCGGACAATGTTGAGTTCCCAGCCGGGCGAACAGGATCCGCAGGTAGTCGTAGATTTCCGTCACCGTCCCGACGGTGGAACGGGGGGTGTTCCCGACGGTTTTCTGTTCGATTGCGATCGATGGTTGCAGACCGTGAATGTGTTCGACGCGCGGCTTGGGCATCTGTCCCAGGAATTGCCTGGCATACGAGGACAGCGATTCGACATACCGCCGTTGACCTTCGGCATACAGCGTGTCCATGGCGAGCGAGCTTTTGCCGGATCCGCTGGGTCCGCAGAAGACACTCATCTGATCGCGCGGGATTTGCAGGTTCAAGTGCTGCAGATTGTGCTGTGAGGCACCGCGCACGACGATCGACGTGTCCGCTCCGTCGGCCGTATCCTTCAGGGCGACCGACGTCTGCCAGCGGTGGCCGGGAAGCGCCGGCGTCTTCAACGCGGCGGTTGTGGACTTCGCGGACTTCTTCCCTTTCCGGGCGGACGGTGCCAGGGACTGGGCAGGCAGCACCGCACGCAACGCGCGGCCGGTGTAGGACTCGTCGCAGCGCGCAACCACTTCAGGAGTTCCCGCAACCAGAATGCGACCGCCTCCCTTGCCGCCTTCCGGGCCCAGGTCGATCACCCAGTCCGCCGTCTTGATCACGTCCAGGTTGTGTTCCACCACGATCACGGTATTTCCCGCATCGACAAATCCGTGCAGCACCCGCAACAGATGTTCGATGTCGACAAAGTGCAACCCGGTCGTGGGCTCATCCAGGATGTAGACGGTTTTCCCGGTGGACCGCTTGCTCAATTCGCGGGCGAGTTTCACACGCTGCGCTTCGCCACCCGACAGAGTCGGGGACGGCTGACCAAGCTTGATGTAGTCCAGTCCGACATCGTGCAGCGTCTGCAGCGATCGTTTGATCTTCGGATGGTTTTCAAAATGTTCCAGGGCCTGCTGAACGTCCATGTCCAGCACTTCGTTGACATTCTTCCCTTTGAACCGGACTTCCAGTGTTTCCTTGTTGAATCGATGTCCCTGGCAGACCGGGCAGGTGACCCAGATGTCGGCCAGGAAGTCCATTTCCAGCTTGTTCGATCCGTTCCCTTCGCACGCCTCGCAGCGACCGCCTTCCACGTTGAACGAAAACCGGCCCGGCTTGAAGCCGCGCAGCTTGGATTCCGGAAGTTGCGTGTACAATTCGCGGATCAGGTCGAACAACTTGACGTACGTTGATGGATTGGAACGAGGCGTTCGACCAATGGGACTCTGGTCGATGTCGATCGCCTTGTCGATCTGGTCCAACCCCGTCAGGCTGGTGTGATGACCGGGCGTGCCGTTCCCCTGGTTGATGTCTCGATTCAGCACTTCCCACAGGATGTCATTGACCAACGAACTTTTGCCGCTGCCGCTGACCCCGGTCACGCAGATGAATTTCCCCAACGGGAAGCTGGTACTGACGTCCTTCAAGTTGTGATGTGATGCCCCCTGAATCTCGATGGCATGGCCGTTGCCGGCACGACGCACTGCGGGGATTTCGATCTGGCGACGACCGGACAGGAACGCGCCCGTCAAACTGCGCGCGGACTTCTTGAGGTCGGCGACCGATCCTTCGACAACGATTTCGCCTCCGCGAACACCAGGCCCCGGGCCGAAGTCGACGACGTAATCGGCGGCCTGCATCGTCTCATCGTCGTGCTCGACGACGATGACAGTATTCCCCTGATCGCGCAGATCCTTCAGGCTGTCCAGCAACATGACGTTGTCACGTGGATGCAGCCCGATGGACGGTTCGTCCAGGATGTAGACCACGCCGACCAGACCGCAACCGATCTGGCCTGCCAGGCGAATCCGTTGACTTTCACCGCCCGACAACGTGGGGGCCGTCCGATCCAGGGTCAGGTAATCCAGCCCGCACCGCAGCAGGAATCCGAGTCGCCCGCGGATCTCCTTTAGAACTTCGACCGCAATAAAGCGGCCGGTCTCGTCCAGTTCCAGTTCGCCGAAGAAGTCCCAGGCATCGACCACGCTGAGTCCGCAGACCTGGGGCAGGGACAAGGCAGTACTCTTCCCTTCCGAACCGGGCAGAGATCTGGACGTGATGCGATAGCTGCCCGCCTGCTTGTTCAGACGGCTGCCGAAACAGGTCGAACAACCGGTTTCGTGCATGTACTTTTCCAACTGCGCACGCCGCATGGGATTGTGAGTCTTGCGGTATTCTTCCAGCAATTCGGGTATGAATCCCGCGTAGGTACCGCCCCGCTTCCACATGCCACCGGAGTGTCGATACGCAAACGTGATGTTGCGACTGCCCAGCCCGTACAGGAACTTTTGTTTGGCCGCGTCGGACAGGTCACGCCATCTGGTTTTGAAAAACGAGTCCTCCGCCATCCCCAGATCGATCTCGATCGCGCGACCGACTCCCTTCAGGATGTGCTTGCGCCATTTGCCGACGGAACTGAGTTTCCCCAGGATGGCAATTGCCCCCTTCTGGATCGTCAACGCATCGTCGGGGACAAGTCGATCCTGCAGGAAGTCGAAACGGACACCAAGTCCGTTGCAGTCGGGGCACATTCCCTGGGGACTGTTGAAGCTGAACAATTGTGGTGACGGAGCTTCGTAGCTGATGCCACAATGGGTGCAGGCGTAGTCCGTGGAATAGAGTGTGTCGGTGGATCCTTGTGGCGGAGTGAACTCCTCATCGTCCGCAGGTTCAACGTCGCGTGCCCTGGATTTTGATTTGGGTTTTCGCTTGCGGATCTCAGCAGGAACGGTCGGTTCAGATCCTTCACCACTTGTTTCAAGGGAGACCGTCAGCCGACGATCCGCCAGGTTGAGTGCCGATTCGATCGCTTCAGCGACGCGGGCTCGGGGCGACTTTCCCGCAATCAGCCGATCGATGACGACGTCGATCGTGTGTTTCATCTGCTTGTCGAGTTGCAGCTCGTCGGTCAGTTGAACCAGTTTTCCATCGACTCGGGCGCGCAGGAAGCCGCGTTTCAATAAGTCGGTGAACAGATCTTTGAACTCCCCTTTCTGCCGTTGCACGATCGGGGCCAGGATCTGAAACTTCGTTCCCTCGGGCAGTCGCAGAATGCTGTCGAGGATGTGATCGCGCGTCTGGGCGGTGATCGGTCGATCGCACTGGTGACAGCGTGGCTGACCGACTCGAGCGAACAGGACTCGCAGGTAGTCATAGATCTCGGTGATCGTGCCGACGGTGGAGCGGGGATTCCGGCCGCTCGATTTCTGCTGGATCGAAATCGACGGGGCCAGCCCGGTGATCGAATCGACGTCTGGTTTGGGCATCTGGCCGAGAAACTGTCGCGCGTAGGACGACAGCGATTCGACGTACCGCCGCTGGCCTTCCGCGTACAGCGTGTCAAACGCCAGTGAGCTTTTGCCGGAACCGCTCACGCCGGTCATCACGATCAGTTTATTGCGCGGCAGCGTGAGGCTGACATTTTGCAGGTTATGTTCGCGTGCACCACGAATGACGATGTCGGAAGCAGGCATGAAATAGGAGATCTGCAGTGCGGTTGGGGAGGACTCAGACGGATCAAAAGCGGCCACGCCGTAAATCGCGGTCCGGCAAAGAGAGTATTCGACCGCTGAGACTCTTTCCATGCGCCCGGGGATCGGATTGCAATTTCCTCAATTCCGGTGAGCCGCACGGCGCTAGCCGCGGGTGTATTCTGATTCGTACGCGAAGAACCCGCGGCTAGCGCCGTGCGGCTCACAAAGTCACCCGAAGCGTCAGCGAGGGAGAGCTAACGTAAGTGCTTTATCTGCCATTGTGGATCTTCGGTACCGTTCTGCCCACGCATCGTAAAGTGAATGTGTCGAACGGTGGGGTCAGCTGCCAACTCCTGTTTTTCTCCCCGGAATGGTCGTCGCCATTGTCCTTCTGCGGATACGGAATCGAGAATTGGGGTCGGCAAGAACTTGCTTCCGTCGACCTTCGACAGCGCGAAAAATACGGAAACGATGGGTGGTCGCTGATTATCCATCCCAAACATGGACATACGGCTGAAATCGCTGTTCCACAGACCGTGTCGCCCGAGGTCGTGGCCACAGAGATGCGAAATGCAGGGCTTTTGGTCTCTGGTTTCACAACCACAGTGGCGAAGCCACCAGAAAGCCAAAAGGCGGATCACGCATCTTACCCGGCGCGTAGCCGGTCATAAAACCGAATCATGCCGGACTCCAGAAAATCGAGATCGCGGCCAAACGTGTCGCAGAAGTCTTTGACGCGGGCATCGGGTTCGTACTTTTCCAGCGGATTGCGCCCGGCGACAGTTTTCAGATACTTCGCGAATTCGACCGAGCGGGTTTCGGCCAGGTAAAACGTCAATGCCCAAGCCTGGCCATACGCGTCCAGGGGCGATTTCTTGAAGAGGGTATCGTCACGCACGAACGCTTCCAGGGAATTGGCGGGGCGACGCTTCCGATAGTCAGCGAAGCCGTCCAGTCGTTCGGGATTGATCCGATCGCCAATGGCGGCTACGGTGGCGCGGTGGCGGATGCCTTCGGCTTCAAACAATGTCGCCAGACCTTCGACCAGCCAGAGCGGCGACTGGCCGATCCGCGAATGGACTCCCGTGTTGAAGGCGACCTGGTGCGTCGCTTCGTGAATCACAGTGTCGTCGACGTCGCTGGCGCGCGACTGGCCGACCGCGGCGCGGTCATACAGCGCCACTCGATTGGAACTGGGAAGGTAAAACCCGACCAGATTCGGCTGCGGTTTCGCCCCTTCACCAATGCAGTAATCGACGAACGATTGCTGATCGGGCAGGACCACGGCCACCATCGGAAATTCGGGTTCGGCAATCCGAAAACCGCGGACCGTGAAGTACGTGTGGAACTGCCGATAAATCTGTTCAAACAAGGTGGCGTACCGTTCGCCGGTGCCGCGTCGGGCGACCACGACATAGTGGGCCGTCGTCTTGGTTTCGAAGCCACGTCCAAACTCAGTCTGCAGTTGATCGCGCAGATCCAGCATCGACATCGGGCGGAAACGTGGTTCAATCTCGTGGTAGTCAGTCACGTCATCGGTGCGGAACGAAGCCAGTCGGCCGTCGCGCCGCAGCAGCCAGCAGGTGTCATCGTTGTGAGCGGCGATCCGGCCCTCCAGCCGTTCCGTGCCGATCTTCAATTCCAGCAGCGCAGTCGGCTCGGCCGCCGGACATGGGGAATTCCCCGTCGTCACAACTGCCGCCACCAGCGCCCAGGCCATGCACCGCATTATTCACCTCATTCGACGATCCGAGCCAGACCGGCTTTGCCCACCAAATGGGGTCAGACCCCAGCCACAGGGATTTGATTCGAGTAGAAGCCACATTGGGAGGGCGTCAGACCCCACTTGGTGGGCAAAGCCGAGCCAGGCAGACTCGACAACTTCCCGTCTGAAAACCTAGCTCGTGATTCCAGCCGCTGGCGGGAATCAAACCGCGACACGGCCGGTTTCCGTTCGGGTACGGGTGCTGTAGACTGAATTTCCGTCCAACAGGGAGGATGAATCGTGCGATCGGCGTCAGTTCCCGCAATGGCACTCAGTCTGCTGACAATGCTGATTCTGGCAATTATGCCAGTCAGCGCTGCCGGAGCCGATCAGCCTGCGCCGCCTCCTTCGTTGCGACTCACCGCCGAGTCGCTGATCAAACAGTTGGATTCCAACGTCCTGGCCGAGCGGGCACACGCCGAACGATCGCTGCTGGAACTGGGGCCGGATGTCCTGACGTATCTGCCCGCTCCGGACTTGATTCCCAGCGCGGCCGCACGGGATGCCGTCAAGCGAATCCGGCTGCAACTGGAACGGCGGGCGGCACGCGAATCGGCACAGTCTTCGCACGTCGATCTGCAGCGGGAGGTGTCGCTGGCAGAGTGCCTGAAGGCGATCACGACGCAAACTCGCAATCGCGTGGAACTGGGTCACGATGCGCAGCCGTTGGCCGAGCAGACGTCAACCGTTGATTGGAATCAGACTCCGTTCTGGAATTGCCTGGATTTCCTGTGCCACCAATATCAACTGCGAGCCATGTTTGACGTCAAGCAGGGAGTGCTGATGCTGCAACCGCGGACGGCAGCCGACCCCATCGAACTGGCGGTGCAACGCAACGGTCCCTATCGACTGGTTGTCCACTCGGTCGACGTCCGCCCCATCGTGGGGAATTCCGCGAACCGCCTGCTGCGGATCACGGGCAGTCTCGGTCTGGAACCGCGTCTGCGTCCGTTGTTCCTGCATTTCAAGGCGGCAGACCTCAAAGTGGCGGGAGCGGATCGGACTGCCTTGCGACACTGGAATCCGGAGGCCACATACGAGCTTCCCGTCAGCGATGCCGGGCGTGAAGTTCCGCTGCAATTCGATTACCTGTTGCCGACCGATGATGATCGCCAGTCGATCAACCTCAGCGGCCGGTTGTCGGTGCAACTGGCAGCCGGTACCGAGCGCGTGGTGTTTGACCAGACCGCCCAGTCACCCGGTGCCGTCCGCCGTCGCGGCGGCGTGACCGTTCGCCTGCGTGACGTCACCTTCGAGCCGATCGCGGACGAACGACTGCGGGCTGAGATCAAATTGACAGTCGGCTACGATGCCGGCGGCCCTGCGTTTGAATCGCATCGCACCTGGATGTTTCACAACGCGGTCTATTTCGAGGACAAGTCGGGGCAGCGTGTGGAGTTCACCGACTATGACACACTGCTGCAGGCGAACGGCGCTGTGGGAGTGGACTATCGTTGGGAGAATCTGCCCGGCCCGGCCACTCAATACCATTTTGTATATGAAGCCCCGACGCTGATTCTCGATCTGCCATTGGATGTGAATCTGAGTTCAATTCCGATCAAGAATCCGAAGGATGTTCCCTGACACCAACCCGAAGAGTCAGCGAAGGAATCGATTACGGAAATCCAACTTGAAGTTCCCTTGCTCACGCGTTTTGAAGTTGCGCTACGAAAACCAGTTCAGCTATTGACAGTGATAGAGAGTCACCACGAAGGACACGAAGAGGGAATTCGGCTGAAAGAAGGCATCAAGCGTTTCGTTCTCTGATCTCTTCGTGTCCTTCGTGGTGAAACTCAATTTCGCGTTGCGGAAGGAAAATAATGCGATCACGTTTCGTGTGGATGCTTCTCTGCGGGTTTGCGGTAGTTCCACTGGTCACGGCATCGGCCGATGATTTGCCGAAGAACCCGATGTTGTTCAACCCGTTCGTCAAGCAGCAGGCGACCGAATTGCGTGAGGGTGACGAGGCCCCCCGATCGATGGATGAATGGCAGCATCGCCGGGCAGAATTGAAGTCGCATCTGCTGGCCGCGTGGGGTGGTTTTCCTGATCAACCGTGCAACCTGGAACCGCGGATCCTGGGTGAATTCCAGCGAGACGGGTACCGGGTGGAAAAGCTGGCCTTTCAGACGCGGCCCGGGATCTGGATGACCGCGAATACGTATGTTCCCGACAAATCCGGTCGCCTGCCCGCGATCCTGATGGTCCATGGCCATTGGGCCGGCGCGAAGCAGGATCCCGTCGTTCAATCCCGGTGCATTGCTGCCGCAAAGCTGGGGTTCTTTGTCCTGTGTGTCGACGCGTTTGGTGCGGGGGAACGTGGCCTGGAGAAGAAGCTGGGGGAATATCACGGGGAAATGGTGGCGGCCACGTTGTTCCCGGTTGGGCTTCCGCTGTCTGGACTGCAGGTGTACGAAAACATGCGGGCGGTTGATTATCTGCAGACCCGGCCGGAAGTGAATCCGGAACAGATTGGGATCACCGGGGCGAGTGGTGGTGGCAACCAGACGATGTACGCGGGGGCGTTCGACGAGCGGTTTCGGTGTGTCGTACCGACCTGTTCGGTGGGGAACTATCAGGCATACCTGAGCGCCGCGTGCTGCATGTGTGAAGTGGTCCCCGGAGCCTTGGCGTTCACTGAAGAGGGGGATGTGCTGGGTCTGTCCGCGAATCGCGGGCTGATGGTCACCAGTGCCACTCAGGATGCGTATCAATTCTCGGTCGATCAGGCGAGGGTCTCTGTTGCCCGGGCCGCAGCGATTGCCGCGTTGTTCAAGGACGCCAGCGTCAAGCACACGATCATTGAGTCGCCACACGCTTATAATCGGGCCATGCGGGAAGCGATGCTGGGCTGGATGACGAAGCAGTTGAAGGGAGAAGGAGACGGATCACCGATCGAAGAGCCCGAAGTCACACCGGAAGATCCCGAGATGCTGCGATGTTTCCCCGGAGACACCCGGCCCGATGATTTTGTCACGCTACCCCAGTTTGCCGCAACGGAAGCCCGGCGGCTGCTGGCCATGCGAGTCATTCCCAAAACCGTTCCCGAGTGGAGTCGCGCGGCACAGCACGGACGAACGTCGCTGGAGGATGTTTTCGGCGGACTGCCCTCAGCCAAGCCCCTGAACGTGAAGGCGGAACGGGACGCCGACGGCAAGGCGGAAAAGTTGACGTTTGATTCCGAACCGGGATTGCCGCTGGTCCTGAAGCGGACCGTGGTCGAATCACCGGCCCGGCTGGCGATCCTGCTCGATCTGGATTCAGGAGCCGACGTCGCCTTCGCAGGGAATCTGGCGACTCAATTGTCTGCGGTCGGCTGGGCCGTCGCGGCCGTCGATCTGCGGGCAACCGGCTCGTTTGCTGTTCAACGCGATCAGATTGGCCGGTCACCCGATCACAACTCGGCCGAATGGTCCCTGTGGATCGGTCGGCCGCTGCTGGGTCAGTGGACCTGGGATGTGAAACGCACGCTGGATGCACTGCAGGAAAAGGATGGCCGTTTGCCGGCGGAAATCCTGGTCGTCGGGATTCGCTCAGGCGGGATGGTCGCGTTGTGTGCCGGGGCACTCGACGACCGGATTTCACGCGTCGTGACGATCAATTCGCTCGCCAGTTATGTCACCGATCAGCCTTACGCGGGGCAACGCCTGGGTCTGATGGCTCCGGCGATTGTCCGCGAGGTTGGCGATGTCGCCCACCTTGCCGCGCTGATGGCACCCCGGCCGGTGGTCATCGCCGGTGGAGTGACGGGGTCCGCCCGCCCCCTCGGTCCGGTGGCCTTGAAAGAGCTGTTCAAGTTCACAGAACAGATCTACGCGCTCAATGTCCCCGATGGGGAATCTCCCTTTCAGATCAGCACTCCGGAGGACGTTTTAGATCTGCTGAAGTGAGCTACTGAAGGCCAGTGGTCCTCAACCCAAGCGCCCGCGCCATCCGGCCGCTATTTCACGTCAGATTCTCCTCAGTGGTAGATTGCAGATCAGCCATGCAGAAATTGGTCGACTGGAACCAGGAATTGTTACGCGGGCGTGCATTGGTTTTGGGACAATCGAGTCAATTCCGTCTTCGCAGAAAACGGAAGTCCAGATTACTGGTACGGCACTGGAATTGCACTCAGTTGTTACAATGCTGAGAGTGCATCTGAACTTCCCATTCACGAGGTTTGCATCATGATCGTGTCCGTTCGCCGAATCCTGTTCCCCACCGACTTCAGTGAGCCCGCCAGGCACGCTCAGAAGTATGCCACGACGCTGGCCGAGAAATTCGGGGCCGAACTGCATGTGATCCATGTTGTCCCTGAAGTCATTATGCCCGCGACCGATACGATTTCGGTCTGGACTCTTCCCGAAGGGAGCATGAAGGCGCAGGTCGATTCGGCCGAACAGCAACTGATTGCCGTCGCTGGAGCGGACGCGATTCGCTGTGTGACCGTCGGATTTCCCGTCGAGGAAATCATGAAGTATGCGAAGGAGCACGACATCGATCTGCTGGTCGTGGGGACCCACGGTCATACCGGGCTGTCTCACCTGTTGCTGGGAAGTGTCGCGGAGAAACTGGTGCGGCTGGCAAGCTGTCCCGTCCTGACCGTGCATCCCACCGGGCACCAGTTTGTCGTCGCGGGCTCGTGAGGCCTGTTCGTGCTGGATTGTGGTAGCTGGCCAGTCGTGGCTTCCACCGACACGGGGTCGGTGGAGAGCGGGAATGGTTCGTGCTGGATTGTGGTAGCTGGCCAGTCGTGGCTTCCACCGACGCGGGGTCGGTGGAGAGCGGGAAAGACATCGTTGTGAGCGACCTCGAACTGATGGACCAGCCCCTTCTGCCTGATTCGGTCAGGCCGTGGGGGATCACGCCTGAGGAACTGGCCGCAGTTTTGCAGACGAATGCCGTCAGTGGACTGACGCGGGATGCCGCCAATCAGCGACTGCGACAATACGGCCCCAACGTGATCAAGCATCAGGCCTCACGCAGGTGGGTGATGGTGTTCCTGAGCCAGTTCACCAACATGATGGTGGCACTGCTGGTTTCTGCCGCCGTGATCAGCGGGCTGATCGGCGAATGGACCGATGCCTTGTTGATCTGCCTGATTGTGGTGGCAAACGCCATCGTCGGCTTTTCGCAGGAATGGACGGCGGAACGGGCGATTGAGTCCTTGCGACAGATGTCCGAACCATTTGCCCAGGTTTGTCGCGATGGCCAGTGGTTGAGTCTTCCGGCCGAGCAACTGGTGGCAGGCGATTTGATTGAAATCGTAACGGGCGATCTGATTCCCGCCGATGCGCGAATCGTGGCGGCGACGGAACTGGAAACTTCCGAGGCCGCATTGACCGGCGAATCGCATCCGGTGGAAAAGACGACGGATCGCGTCGATTCTGCCAGCTTCCTGCCAGATCGGCGTTGCATGGTCTTCGCCGGAACGTCCGTCATCACCGGCCATGCGCGCGCCCTGGTGACTCGAACCGGTTCCTGGACCGAACTCGGCCGGATCGCGGAAATGCTCACGACGGCCAGTCCGGCACCCACTCCATTGCAGCAGCGCCTGGACCGGATGAGTCGGCAGTTGTCCGCAGTGATTGTGCTGACGGCCGTGGTCATGTTTGTAATCGGCTTTGAACGGCATGGACTGGGGCGAATGTTGCTGACATCGGTGGGACTGGCGGTCGCCGCGCTCCCCGAGGGGTTGCCGGCCGTCATCACGATTGGCCTGGCATTGGGTGCCAAGCGGATGGCGGCGCGCAACGCCGTCATTCGTCGACTGACCGCCGTGGAAACACTGGGTTCGGTCAACGTGATCTGCACGGACAAAACCGGCACTCTGACCCAAAACCGCATGACGGTTTCGCAGGTCAACGCATTCGGCGAAGCTCCGGCCGTCTACCAGCAATTGTTGCAGGCGGCGGTCTTGTGCAGCGATGCACAACGGGGTGCCGATGGTGGTCTGCTGGGAAGTCCCACGGAACGGGCGTTGCTGACGGTGGCCCTGGAAAATGGAATCAACATCGAGGATCTGCGGCAGGAGTTCAGCCGGGTAGCCGAGATTCCGTTCACGTCGGCCCGCAAACGAATGGCGACATTGCATCAGGCCGCCAATGGCGATCATCTGCTGATCGTCAAGGGAGCCATCGAACGGGTATTGCCGTGTTGCAGCAAAGCTGCCGGAATGGACGGTGCGGTGCCCTCCCAGGACCTGCTCGACGCCGCCGGAACTTTGGCGGGAAGCGGGCAGCGCGTCCTCGCGTTCGCTCGCCGCGTCTGGCAGGGTTCACAAACCGCGCCCCTGCCCGAGGAATGGGAATCCAACCTGGAATTCCTGGGAATGATCACACTGGCGGATCCGGTCCGTCCCGAGGTTCCCGACGCGATTGTGCGGTGTCAGTCGGCGGGGATCACCCCCGTCTTGATCACCGGCGATCATCCCGCCACCGCACTTTCCATTGCCGAACAACTGGGAATCTGGCATTCCGGTGAGAACATCTTGACCGGCGTGGAACTCGACCAGATGTCGGACGAGCAACTGCAGTCGCAAGTTGCCCGGACAACTGTCTACGCGCGCGTTTCGCCCGAACACAAGCTGCGCATTGTCCGCTGTCACCAGAACCTGGGTTCCGTGACGGCGATGACGGGCGACGGTGTTAACGACGCTCCGGCCCTGAAGCAGGCGGATATCGGGGTGTCGATGGGACTCAACGGCACCGACGTGGCGAAGGATGCGTCCGCCATGGTCCTGGCTGACGACAACTTTGCCTCAATCGTCGCGGCCGTCGAAGAAGGGCGCGCGGTTTACGACAACATTCGTAAGTCCATCGCCTATCTGTTCGCCGGAAACACCGCGGAAGTGCTGATCCTGTTTGTCGCCTTGGTGGCGGGGTTTCCATTGCCGCTGTTCCCGATCCAGATTCTCTGGATCAACCTGGTCACCGATGGAATTCCAGCGCTGGCGATGGCGTTTGAACCCCCCGAGGCGGCGGTCATGAAGCGAACTCCGCGAGCCCGTTCCGAAGGTCTGTTTGGACGCGGCCTGGCCTGGGGTGTTTTGCTGATTGGCACCAGCGTGGCGGTCGCGCTGCTGGTCCTGTTCCAACATCTGCTGCCGACTGACCTGGCGGACAGCCACCGGGTTAACTACGCCCAGACCGCTGTCTTCATGACGTTGGCACTGGCCGAACTTCTGTACGCGATCTCGGCCCGCGATCTTTCGCGCGGAGTCGACGTTGTCGGCTTCCTGCGCAACCGGGCTCTGGTTGGTTCGATCGTGATCGGGGCAGCGCTGCAGTTTTCAGTTTGTTACCTGCCGCCGTTGCAATCGATCTTTCATACGGTCTCACTGTCGCCGTTCGATCTGGCGGTGTGCCTGGGCGTCGCCACGACCGGTTTCGTCGCTCTGGAGGTGTGGAAGTTGGCCCACAGGCAGTTCTCGAAAGCAAATGATGTGTAGGCGATCCGCTTCGGTTGCTACACTGACAACGGTCCATTCGGAAGTTACCGTTGTCGTCTGCGGATTCGATGCATGCGAAACACGTTTGAATTCGTCACCGCAGCCTTGATGTTCACCGGTTCGCTTTTTGCGGCGGAGCCGAAAGTCACTGCCCGGGTTGTGACTGCCGAATATCGCGACGTGGAAGTGCGTTTGACGCCACTGGCCAAAGAATTGGGGAAGCCCAAACCGGGAGAGTGGCTGTTTGAACACAAGGAGGCCGGGCAGTCGTTTGCCGAGTACCTGCAGTCGCAACCGGTCCGTCGCAGCCGCGAATGGAACACCATCCACATCTGCGTGATCGGGGAAGTCACCAGCGACCAGCAGCGGGTGATTGATATCACGCGCGACTACCTGGCGGTTGTCTTTGACACTCCGGTGAAGGTCGGAAAACCGGTCCCGTTGTCCGAGATTCCCGCGAGTGCCCGACGTACAAACCGCCAGACTGAGGCTGACCAGATCCTGTCAACGTATGTACTGGACGACGTCCTGAAAGTGAATCGTCCCGGCAACGCACTGGCCTCGCTGGCATTCACGTCGAACGATCTGTGGCCGGGGAAGGGCTGGAACTTCGTCTTCGGACAAGCCTCATTGCGGGAGCGAACCGGAGTCTGGTCGATTCACCGTTTCGGTGATCCCAGTCGGAATGACCAGGCTTTTCAGCAATGCCTGCACCGGACCCTCGGCACCGCCGCGCACGAAACCGCTCACATCCTGAGCATGCCGCATTGCAAGACGTTTGAGTGCAGCCTGAACGGCAGCAACAACCTGACCGAAGCCGATCAGAAACCGCTCCACCTGTGTCCCGTCTGTCAGCGCAAGCTGTGCTGGAACCTGCAGGTGGACCCGGTCACCTACCTGGGCAAACTGGAAGCCTTTTGCCGCAAGCATTCGTTCGACGAGGATGCAGGCTGGTACCGCCAGGCGATTGAAGTCTTGAGGAAAAAATAGAGTGCCGCATTACTGCTGGCTCTCTTTCCACTTCTTCATCCCCTCATCCAGGAACGCGGCGAATTCGCCCTCCTTTTGTTCCAGGCCGAAGTAGCTCGACAGGATCGTCTTGCCGTCCGGAGTTACCACCGCATAGGACGGAAGTGTGACGTCTCCGAACCATTGCGTTTGCAGTCCATTGTTCCGTTTGAGCAACCGTTTGGCTTCCACGGGATCCGCGATTGTCGGGACTTTGTCGGCATACAGTTGCACCGGGACCAGTTTTTCCAGTCGGGACTTGTTCTGCGGTTGTCCCAGTTTCTTTTCCATCAGCCGGCAATTCACGCAGTTCACGCCCGTGAAGTCGAATAGCATTGGGCGATTCAGGGCGGTTGCAAGGGTAATCCCCTTATCGACATCCAACGTGAACCAGACCCCATGATGGGCCAGCATCGGTTCCGGCAAACCGTCAGGAGGTCCACCCCCCTTTTCTGCAGCGGCCTCATTTTCGAATCGCGGTGGTGCAAATGCGATGATCTGATCCATAATCCAGCCTCCCCCCCGCTCGTGGGTGATCAACCCCACCGCCAGATTGCAGCTCAACCCCAGGAAAGCCATCACCAGGATCAGCCGCCCCACGGAGATTCCCGTGGGGGGAACATCGTGGGCCAGCCGAAAGACTCCCAGCAGATACAGTGCAATGGCCAATGACAGCACCAGCCAGGAAATCATGACGAAGACGAAGTCAAACAGGACCGGTTCGGGATTCCAGGCCAGGTCAGCGACGCTGTAGAACTTGACCGCCGCACCGATTTCGATCAACCCCATCACGACTTTGACGACATTCATCCAGCCGCCACTCTTGGGCAGTTGCTTGAGCAGGCTGGGGACCATCGCCAGGACGAAGAACGGCGAGGCGAAGGCGGCTCCGAATGCCAGCATCCCGATAATCGGCCAGTAGAATTGGCCCTGGGCGGCCGCCACCAGCAATGTCCCGGCGAACGCGAACGTACAGGTGAACGATGTCAGGGTGAATGTCAGCGCCATGAACATGGCACCCAGGTAGCCCCCCGCCTGTTCCTTATTCGCAGTGAACGTCAGCAGGCCGCTGGGGATGCGGATTTCAAACATTCCCAGCATGTTGAAGGCAAACACGACAAAGACGGTGCCGATCGCCAGGTTCAACCATGGATTGTTGGCCAGTGCATTGAGTTGTGCGGCTCCAAAAATCGCGGCGATCCCCACCCCCAGGATCGTAAACGTGGCGACGATCGATCCGCAGAAGACGAATGCCACCGTGATCGGTCGATGGTGTTCGGATTCACTCTGCTTCAGAAAAAAGCTGACGGTGATCGGAACCATCGGGAAGACGCAGGGAGTCAACAAGGAAACGAAGCCAAATCCGATCGCAGTCAACAGGAACCCGATCAGGCCTTGATCCTGCGGCTTTTTGCCGACCGGTGCGGCCGGCGTGTCATCCGGCTTGTCGACTGGTGGCTGAGGCCCCTTGGGAGGAACAACATCGATGACGCCACGACTCGGCGGTGTCTCGACTTCAGCGGCGGAAACATCGCCCAGTCGAAAGGGTACTCGCTTGGAGATACATGACTTTTCGCAGGTTTGGTACGAAAGCAATCCGCGGACACCGTATTTCCCAACGCCTGTGTCTGCCAGGACTTCAAATTGCCGAGTCCAGGTAACCTGATCGTGGTATGTCTCCATACGATATTCACCGTCATTTTCGATGTCCGGTGCTCGATCCGGCTGGAAGCCATCACCCAACGGCTTCAGCCCCTGCAATGCGTCCAGATCAACTTCTGTTGGCTTTCCTCCTTCACCTTGTGTCATCGAAAACGTATGCCACCCCTCGTCGAGTTGCATCGTGATCGAAAACGTCACCTTGTCACCAGGTTTGGCGTCTTGCGGAAACAGCTTGATTTTTAACAGTGCAGGATTCGTTTTTGGGCGCCCCGGTTCTGCTGGGCGCCCCGGACGTTCTTCGTGTTCAAAGGGGGCTGGCGGAGCAAGATTCGCCGGCTTGGCATCCGCCGCTGCGGTTGGCACAACCGTGAACTCATAAGACGGAATGATGGGAATGCAGTTTCCCGGATTGTCGTCTGTCCCTTCGGAGCAGTACTGTCCATTCAATTCACCACTGACAGAGATCGTGCCCGGATCCGCACTCTTCGCGACCCGATAACGCTTTGTCCAGGTGACGTGATCATGGAATTTGGAGACTTCAACTTTAAATTCGGGCTCGAAGACGGTCTTGGGGTCGCGATCTGCGATGAACTCGGCATCGATCGGTTCCAGCCCGGTGGCCTTGGTTTCGATTTGCGTGCGACCATCGAATTGACCGGTCGTGCTGTAGATGTAGTAGCCCTTCGGGAGCTTGACGTTGATGGACAGCGTCACTTCCTCACCCGGCTTCGCTCCGAGCGGGGACAGGGTCGACGTGAATTGCGCTTTCTCGGTGACCCGACCGGGTTTCAACCCCGTCAGATCTTGAAAGCCATCAAGCTGTGCGTTGGCCAGCGAGGTCCAGCAGACGAGCAGGGCGAGCGTACCCCAACGGAGGTTTCGAACCAGAAAACTGAAGCTTCGACCTGTCATTTCACGCATCCTGCGAAAAGGAATTCGTCCCGCCCAACCGTGGCGAGGGAGGTGGCGACCCCAAAGCAGTCAGCGTGCCACACTGTCGGATTCCGGGTCCGATCCCTGCCGTTTGACGGGCCAACCTGTTCGTATTGTCCGGTCACCGTCCTGATCTGTCTGTCCGGACCAGTGACAAACCCCAACCAGCTCATCCCGCACAACCATTGACGGCAAAACATCTTAACGAATGCGATCCCGTTCTCCCATGCCACCACGGGACTCACGAGAGCGGAATCCATACGCTGCGACGTCGTTCCTCAGTTGGAAGAATCTTTCCAACCATCCGCCTCGAAGATAGTAGAAACTACAACCACCGGGTCAACCAACGAGCCAAATCTCCGCCATCCCGCATCTCTCGTCGACCAGTGCGCCGCCGTCATTGAGCGGCGTAAAATCCAACCATCCGCTTGCTGCTGACTTCCCCAAGCCTCCAATCTACGTGTCGTCGCCATTATAAGGAGATTGTGGTGGGCAATGGATCGGAACCCGGCGCGCGCTGGCAGCGCCGGTTCCGTTAGCAAAGTCGTTCCGTCCGATGCGTCAGACTGGCAGAAATTTCGCAAGTGCGCCGGTTTTCCAGAAACCCAGGTGTTGCATGCAATCTGTGGCGGTAGCGTCTCCGGCGGCCCGAAGGGCCAGAAGTTCATCGAGCCCAAGCCACCGGCGCCACGGGCCAGGGGACCTCGACCCCCAAGAATGTCTTCAGCCCCAAAGGGGCGGTCGTTCATCCCGACGAACACGTCGCACGCGAACACCGGCAACCGGTCAATCCCAGAACGGACGGCCCTTCAGGCCTCAACCAGTTGCGGGGGAATTAAATGAGCGAACCTGCACTGCAACTGATGTGTCCAGGTGATGGTCGTCCCGGTGATGTTTCATCGCCGCCACCTTTGGGCAGGAGTTCCATCATGGCCACGAATCTCCTCTTAACTGACTCGTGGAGCCTGAGTTCGTGCGTCGCCTGAGCGCGACCGATCCAGGCTCATACCTCCGCGCGGCCAACTCGCATTGGGCAATCTGAATCATTGGGCACATTCTGAATCCACGCGCTCAAATGCTCGCAGCGGCTCTCCACCGACCCTGTGTCGGTGGAAGCAACGACTGACCCGCTAACCAATGACGTTGCCCTAGTGACGTTCCTGCTCTCCACCGACCCTGCGTCGGTGGAAGCAACGACTGGCTGGCTAACCAATGACGTTGCCCTAGTGACGTTCCTGCTCTCCATCGACCCCGTGTCGGTGGAAGCAACGACTGGTTGGCTATGGCAGGTGCAGCAATCGGAAAGTCGGTTTTGGACGGATTGAGGATTCTCTTCAGCCTGTCCTCAAAGTCGAAATCCAACCCGACCACGCTCTTGTTTCGATGACCACCCACGACCCGGATACCGGCCAGTCGTTTGAAACAACTGGCCGTGAGAACCGGTCCGTACGTTGAAAGTTTCCCTGTTCATGATGCGAATGCCCTCGCGAAAATCGTCGGAAAGAACCCTGGAATCAATGTGCGGGCAGCCGGGCCCCGAAGATGGACTCGATCCGAAAAGGCTTCGTATGTGATCCGCCGCTGTCAGTGACTCCGCACGACGGCGATGGTTCAAAACGTCCAGATCGCCTCATTCAAGGAGGGGCGGATGTGCAGCAGGCGACCGATACCGGATTCCGTCATGGCACCCATGACGCTGCTGCTTAGACGACACAGGATGGCCGTCCCGCCCCGCTCTTCGATGGTATCGTGAAACGATTGAATCATCGCCAGTCCCAAGTCATCGATTTGGCGAATCGCAACCAGGTCAATGACGACCTGGCGAGGACGCCGGCCGTGCGCCATCGAATTGAGCTCTTCGGACACAGCCTCGAAGTTTTCTTCGTTCAAAACGTCAATGCAGAAACGGACCACCGTCACGTGCCTGATCTGTTCAACTTCAAAACTCGCAGTCGTCGTCGTCATGGCAATGTCTCGTGAAAGATCGATTCGTTCAGAAGATTTCAGAAGGACCAGACCGCTTCTCCCCGAGTGCGTGAGAACGAGCATCGCAGGCTCGCACGCCGGATGGAGGCCATGACCGCAGTGCGGACACGGCACAGGATCAATGTGCCACCGGCGTCGTCGATGCTGTCGGCGAAGGCCTGCAACATGGCCAACCCCATTTCGTCGATGGTTTCAATGGCGGACATTTCCGCCACGATCCGGATCGATCGTTCGGCGGTGACCAGCATGACGAACTCCAGCAGTTCATCGGAGACAACGTCGAAGTTCTGTTCGGTCAACGATCGGACGGTGAAGCACAGTACGGTCACTTCGCCCACCTGATCGACATAAAAACTACTTGCGGCTGCCACTGTCATGTTGTCTCCCTCGCGAGTCCCGGCAGGACGAAAATGGAGGAATGTCTGTTACCACGACGGCAGAAGCTAGCGGGTAAATATGAAGCCCTGCGGAAGTCTTCATGAAATTCAGGGGGGACTGGCGTTGTTCACGCTCCTGGTTCTCGCCACAATGAGAACCCGGCAAGTCCGGTTTTCCCGTCGCGTGACAAATACACAGGAGCGACTCTGGTGGCCAGCAATCCTCTTTGCAAACCCTGGGAGCACGCGATTTCGCGTCGACAGTGGCTGGGCGCATCTGCGGCAGCAACTGGTGCCCTCGTTGTCGGCGACCTGATCAGCCCCGCCATGGCCGCAAAACTCGCGGCCAATGACAAGCAGGTCCTGTTCATCTGGATCGACGGAGGGATGAGCCAGTACGAAAGCTGGGATCCCAAGCCGGGAACTCAATTTGGCGGTCCCTATCGCCAGATCGCCACGTCGCTGCCGGGACTGAACATCAGCGAACTGATGCCCCGGACGGCGCAGGTTGCAAAGCACCTGTCCGTGGTGCGCAGCATGTGTACCCAGGACAACTCGCATTCTGCCGGAGTGCCGCGCATCCAGCGTGGCGATCCCAAGAACCGTGGAGTGACCTATCCCTTCTTCGGGTCGGCGGTCGCCAAACTGCTGGGGCCCGGTCCGAGTGGACTGCCGCCGTATGTCTCGATCAAGCCGGGCAGCGGTGGATTCTTTTACCAGGACGCGGGATTCCTGGGCCCCAAGTACGGCGCCCTGGCATTCGGTGATGGCCAGCCGCCGGAGAATCTGCTGCGACCGGCTGCGATCAGTGAAGAGGACGATTTGGCGAGGAACTCGTTGCGGGCAACCTTGAACAAGCGTTACGCGGGAAAACACCGGCAGGACAATGCAGACGCGCATGCCGCTGTCTTCGACATGGCGGCCGCCTTGATGAAACGACAGGATTTGTTCAACGCTGCCAGACTGTCGTCACAGGATGTCCTGCGCTACGGGTCCCACGAATTTGGCCGTCACATGCTGCTGGCGAGGAACATGCTGGAAGCGGGCGTGCGATTTGTCAAAGTCACCAGTTACGGCTGGGATACCCACGGCGACAATTTCCTGGGTCACCAGAGTCTGATGCCCCGCTTTGACCAGGCGTATGCCGCCATCATTGAGGATCTGCACCAGCGTGGCCTGCTGGATCGAGTGCTGGTCATCGCCATGTCTGAATTTGGACGAACACCGCGAATCAACGGTCACGTCGGTCGCGATCACTGGCCCGAGGCATGGTCACTGGCGCTGGCAGGCTGCGGCATTAAGCGTGGTGCGATCATTGGCAAGACCAATGACCTGGGGACGTTTGTCGATGGCGAACCACTCGACATCGGACACATGTTCCACACCTGGTTCGCCGCTCTCGGCATCGATTCCAAGTCGGTGGAATACGACAACCATGGCCAGCCATTGCCGATCGCGCACGACGGATGTCATGTTGTCACCGACCTTTTGGCATAAATCGCTTTCGTGAAAGGACCAGCATGGCCGACGACCTGGCCGCATTGAAGACGCGGTTTGAACCCAAAGAGGGAAAGCTGTTGAAGCCGGATCGGCAATTGAACTCCATCCGGTTCACGGCCTGCGGCCGATTTCTGCTGGCGACAGGGCACGATGGAACCGTCCGTCGATTCGATGCCACCTTGGACGAGATGACAGAGCTGAAGCCGATCCTGGGCCACAATGGCTGGGTCCAGCGGGTCGCCCTGCCGCAGCCGCGCGAGGGTGGTGCCACGTCCGACGAGGTTATGTTCACTGTCGATTCCTGGGGACAATTGCGTTGTGGATCATTCGTTGATGAAACGGCCGCGCCACGCTGGTCGCACGCCCAGGCCCATGACGGCTGGATTCAGGACATCGCGCTCAGCCCCAGCGGAAAGCTGGTGGCGACGTGTGGCATCGACCGTCACGTGCGTGTCTGGTCAACGGCCGACGGAACGAAGCTGAACGAGTTCACTCATCCCGAATGGGAAGCCCTGTGCGTGGTGTTTGCGCCCGACGAAGCCAGCGTGGTTTCGGGAGATCTGTCGGGAGTCATCCGGCAGTGGAATCTGGCCACTGGCCGGATGGCGCGCGAGTTGAAGGCGGCGGATCTGCACAAGTCGGACCGGCTGCAGGAAGTCGGCGGCGTCCGGCGGATGACGTTCAGTCCCGATGGACGGCAACTGTTGTGTGCCGGGACCAGGCCCAAGAACGGCGGCAACGTTCAGGGTGTGCCCGCAATCCTCGTGTTCAACTGGGAATCCGGTGAACTGGTCAAGTCGACTGAGCTTGGCAAAGACGGGGATGTTTACGTCACGGACCTGATGTTCCATCCGGAGGGGTTCCTGATGATCACGATCAGTGGCAATCCGGGAACGGGCAAGCTGGTCTTCCGGCGACTGGACGACGAAGCACCGTTTTTCGAGACGACGAAGATGCCCAATTGTCACTCGCTGGCGCTGCACCCCGACCACCTGCGTCTGGCGGTTGTCGCCACCAACGGCGGGAGCAACGGCAACGGAAGAAACCTGGACAAGGACGGGAAATACCCCGGCAATTACTCACCGATCCACCTGTGGAAGCTGCCGGAACCACTCGTGACTTAAGCTCTATCGCGGATGGATCTCGGCACCGGTCTGATTGCGCAGCAGATCCAGATTCTTCTCAAAATGCTCCTGGCTGTGACCCTGCCAGACGACGAATTCACGCCCCTTGGCGGTTTCCAGCCAGAGTTCGTAAGGGCCGCCAATGGCCGGAACCAGGTAGTCAAAGATCCAGCCACTGATCCACTGGATCGGGCCAAACAGGATGAAGGTCCAGTATCCCGGCTCCGATCCGCCGTATTTGGTCCCGATGGACATCACTGCCCGCAGCTTGCACCGCTGACGCCAGACCGGCACGAAGCCCAGGTACAGTCTGGAGTCCATCCACTCCCCGCGAATCCGTGAAATCCGGAAGGTACCGGTCAGCATCAACGGCATCAGGCAGGCCAGAGTTCGCCAGAAGAGGGTCAGTCGCGGTGCCAGCGTGATCGGAATCAGCAGCACGATCAGGATCGGGATGCGAACTCGAAAGTCCACCTGTGGCGACAATGTCTGACTGAGGACCGCCCCTTCCAGCGGACCTGTCGGACGATACGTCGAGCGTTTCTGCTGTTTGCCCGTCCGATGGATTTCCACGGTGGATCTTCCTGGAAAGTTTCGTCGATGAATGGAATTTGCCTGCTAACCGTCCATGGTCCCTTTAAAGGTGCCCCCTTCCTGAAACTGTGCATAGTTCTCGGCAAACAATTGAGCGAGCTGACGCGCGGTTTCGTCGTAGGCGTCCGGATCGGGCCACGTCTGACGTGGATTCAGTACCGAGGCCGGGACGTTGGGACAAGCTGTGACAACGTTCAATCCGAAAATCGGATCAGTCTCGGTGGGGACATTATTCAACTGTCCCGCATGAATCGCGTCCACGATGGCACGGGTGTATGCCAGTTTCATCCGTGAGCCCACGCCGTAGGGCCCACCGCTCCACCCGGTATTGACCAGCCAGACATTGGCCTTGTGAGTTCGGATTTTTTCCGCCAGCAGTTCCGCGTACTTCCTGGGATGCCAGACCAGGAACGGTCCGCCGAAACAGGGAGAAAACGTGGCCTGAGGTTCCTTCACGCCGACTTCCGTGCCGGCGATCTTGGCGGTGTATCCATTGATGAAATGATACATCGTCTGTTCGGTCGTCAAGCGACTGACGGGTGGCAGGACTCCAAACGCATCGCAGGTCAGGAAGATGACGTCGGTGGGATGTCCCGCGACGCAGGGGATGCAGGCATTCGTGACGTATTCGATGGGATAAGCACCACGCGTGTTCTGAGTAATCGACGCGTTGTCGAAATCGACATGATGTCGTGCGTCGTCGTAGACCACGTTTTCCAGCACGGCTCCGAAGCGCAGGGCCTGGAAGATCTCTGGCTCGGAATCGCGGGACAGGTAGATCGCCTTGGCGTAGCAGCCCCCTTCGATGTTGAAGATCCCTTCATCGGACCAGCAATGTTCGTCGTCACCGATCAATGATCGCTTGGGATCGGCGGACAAAGTCGTCTTGCCTGTTCCCGACAGTCCGAACAGCACCGAAGACTGCCCGGTCTTCTGATCCACTGTGGCCGAACAGTGCATCGACAGCACGCCCCGCTTCGGCATCAGGTAGTTCATGATGGTGAAGATCCCCTTCTTCATCTCACCGGCATACTCCGTTCCCAGGATGACGACTTCGCCATTTTCAAAGCTGACGTCGACGCTCGTCTTGGAGGTCATCCCTGTGGTGAAGCGATTGGCGGGGAATCGGCCGGCGTTGTAGACGACGAAATCCGGCTGACCGAAATCCGCCAATTGCTCGTCGGTGGGACGAATCAACATCTGGTGCATGAACAGGGCGTGATACGGTCGCGAGCAGATCACGCGGACCTTGATCTGATACTGGGGATCCCAACCCGCGTACCCATCCACCACATACAGGCGGTCGCGGGTGTTCAGATAATCCTTGGCCCGTTCGCGATTGATGAAAAACGAGGCCTGATCCAGCGGGAAGTTCACCGGACCCCACCAGATGTCCGACGCGGAGTCTTCGTGTTTCGCCAGACGTTTGTCCTGTGGCGAACGTCCGGTCTTTTCACCGGAATACGCAATCAGTGCTCCGGTGTCCGAAATCGTGGTTCCGGGCTCGAAGCGGATCGCCTCTTCGTACAGTTTCGAGGGCGCCACGTTGCGCAGAATGGTCTTCGCTGTGATGCCATGCATCGACAGGTCAAATTGAGTCATCAACATCTCCAGATTCGTCGTCAGTCCAGGACAGTGGGAAGCGCTTGTGTCACCGCGTAGGATGCCCGCGTTTGTTGGTGAACTCAAGATGTCCGGCCGGTCACCTGTCAATTTCGGGAGATGTTTGATGCGAGTCTGGATGGCAGTCGCCTGTCTGGTTTCGATTGCGACAGGCTGTGGCGGGCGACCCCGGCCGCCGGGACCACCGGTTCCGAAGGCACAGGAGATCTCCGTCAAACCGGATGCGGTCGCGGCAGAATCCCGATTGATTCAGATCTCGCAGGACGATTGGCCGATGTGGCGAGGTCCGAACGCCGATGGGGTTGCCACCGGAAAACCGGTCCCCACGAAATGGACTGAGACCGAAAATGTCACCTGGAAGTCCAAGCTGCCCGGTCGCGGTCACTCGTCGCCCATCATCCTGGGTGAGCGGATTTTTCTGGAAACGGCGGACGAGCAGGGTCAAACCCAGTCTGTCATTTGCCTGGACCGAAAAGACGGGAGTCTGGCCTGGGACAAGACGCTGTTCCAGGGAAAGCTGGAAACGCGCATGCATCACGAAAACAGTCAGGCCAGCAGCACGCTGGCCTGCGACGGTGAGCGCCTGTACGCGACGTTCCTGAACGACAACAAGATCTGGCTGACCGCACTGGAACTCGATGGCTCACAGTTGTGGCAAACCGAAGTCGGCAGTTTCGCATCGAAGTTCGGATATTCCGCTTCCCCGACTCTCTACAAGTCTCTCGTGCTGCTGGCGGCCGACCATGAGCAGGGCGGATTCGTCGCCGCCGTGAACCGCGACGAAGGCAGCATCGTGTGGCGCAAGACGCGTCCGGACAAATCCAGTTATGCGTCCCCGCGCGTCGTCACGATCGACGGTCAGGATCAAATGGTCGTGTGCGGCTGTCGCCTGGTTTCCAGCTTCAATCCGTTGACCGGCGATCAACTGTGGTCGGTTGAAGGGACAGCCGACGCCGGCGTGGGATTACCGGTCACGACGTCCAACCTGGTGATCGCCAGCGGCGGCTATCCGCAGCAGGAGACGATCGCGCTCAAGGCCGACGGCACCGTCGCCTGGAGAAAAAACGTCAAATCCTATGTCCCGTCGCTGCTGATCGTGAACCAGTCGCTGTTTATTGTCAGTGATGATGGCATTGCCCACTGCCATGACACAAAGACCGGCAATGAACTCTGGAAGCACAGGATTGGCGGCAGATTCCGAGTCTCCCCGGTCGCCTCCGGGGGAAACATCATCACGACGGACATGTCCGGCAAGACAACCATCTTCCGGGCGACCCCGGAACAATTTGACCTGGTCGCCGAAAATCAACTGGGAACGGAAGGCTTCGCCAGTCCCGGAATCAGTAAGGGGCAACTGTTTTTGCGCGTGGCCGATTCCAGCCACGGACCTCGCCAGGAATGGCTGTACTGCATTGGAGAACAGGATTGAAAGCAGTAACCAATGCCAGTGTCCCCAAGGCGGGTCGATGTGGATAGAATCGACCGTGCAATTCTGAACTCGACCATTACCGAATTGACCCCGATCATGAAACTCTGCTGGACCCTGTTCGCCTTCTTGACGGCATCGGCAGTGACCCAGGCCGCCGACAAGGCCGCGTTTGTCACCGCCCTCGAAGGGAACAAACCACAAACAATCGTCACCTACGGCACCAGCCTGACCGCTGGGGGCGAGTGGCCAAAGCAACTGCAGCTGGCCCTCGGTGCTCGGTTCCCAAAACTGGCGACGGTGGTGAACAGCGGATCGGGTGGGCAATGGTCCACATGGGGTGTCAAGAACCTGGATGAGCGGGTGATTGCCAAACAGCCCGACGTCGTGCTCATCGAATTCTCGATCAACGACGCCTTCCTGCCGTATCAGACATCGGTCGACGACGCCCGAGCGAACCTGACACACATGATCGATCGCATCCATGCGGTGCGACCGCAGTGCGAAGTCATCTTGATGGTCATGAACCCGCCGATCGGCGAACACCTGGAACGACGACCGAAGATCGCCGATTATGAACAGATGTACCGCGATTTCGCCGCGAAGAAGAAGCTGCGGCTGATCGATCACGCTCCCGGTTGGCAAGCGGTCCTGAAAAAGGGCGAGGCCGAATATAGAAAGCTGGTGCCGGACGGAATCCATCCCAACGGAACCGGCTGTGCCGAAATCATCACTCCCAATATCCTGCAGGAAATCGGTCTGAAAGTCGCCGACTGATGTCATCAACATGGCCCGTACCTGAGCACATTTCCGAAATCGAATCCGGAGTCTCCGCATGATCCGCAGCCCGCTTCTGGTGGTCCTGTTCCTAGCCTGCGCAACCGACGGCGGGCATGTCCAGGCTGAACGATCCGTGGTTCCGCGGCCGCGACCATTCGACCCCTACGCGCCCATCGAGGATCAACCGGGGTTGCCACGCGTGTTGTTGATCGGTGACTCCATCTCCGAAGGCTATACAGTGCCAGTCCGAAAACGGCTGCAGGGGAAGGCGAACGTCCATCGCATCGGGGAAAATGGCGGACCGACGAAAAACGGTGTTGCCAAAATCGACAAATGGCTCGGCACCGACAAGTGGGATGTCATCCACTTCAACTGGGGGTTGCACGATCTGATGTTCCATCCCGACAAGCAGCCGAATCCCGCGCAGTATGAACGGGATCAACTGGCCCAATACGATCAGAATCTGCGAACACTCACTGCCCGGCTGAAGCGGACAGGTGCGAAGTTGATCTGGGCGTCATCGACACCGGTCCCGGAAGAAATGAATTCCCCGCGCAGTCCGTCTCACCGGTCGCACGTCGTGAAGATTTACAATGAGACCGCCCGGAAGATCATGACGGACAATGACATCTCGATAGACGACCTGTATGCGCATGTCGAACCGGTCCTGGAGAAAACGCAAAAGCCGCACGATGTTCATTTCACAGTGGACGGATCCGAGTTCCTGGGCAAAAAGGTCGCTGACGAGATCTCAAGAGTCCTCGTGACCGATCCGCCCTCTCGCCCTGCTGAATCTCGCTGAGGATTGAGAACCCATGCGGCGCACAGGTCTGCCAGGCGATTGTTGCAGAAGGATTGAACCTTGCGGCTACGAACTCAGGACGGGTAGCCGGATATTGCGAATGTCTCCGCTGTCATTGTTGGAGTCCTCCGGCGGCTCATGGGGCGGAACCGTTTCTCGCCCGGTACCCAGGACGGTCAGCTTCACCACTCGCGAGAAGGCTGGCAGGGAACCGAACGTTGCGGCAACAGCCGTGGCTTCGTACCCGCAGTGAACCATGCAGTCAGCACACTTGGGATTACCACTGGCACGGCCGTACTTTGACCAGTCGGTTGTATCGAGCAGTTCCTGAAACGTTTCGCAGTACCCTTCGTTCAGCAGGTAGCAGGGCTTCTGCCAGCCGAACAGGTTGTAGGCGGGCATGCCCCACGGGGTGCATTCCAGGTCCCACTTCCCTTTCAAGAATTCCAGGAACAGCGGCGACAGGTTGAAGCGCCAGGACTTCTTCGCGTTTCCCAGGATCCGCTGGAACAGGTTCACCGTCTGATTGCGCTGCAGGAACAATTCCTGGCTGGGTGCCTTTTCATATTGGTATCCCGGCGAAATCATCATTCCTTCGACGCCGTAACCCATCAGCGTGTCGAACATTTCCCGCATCGCATTCGGGTCGGCGTTGTTGTAAACGGTCGTGTTCGTGGTGACGCGGAAACCCTTCGCCACGGCCAGCTTGATTGCGCTGATGGCAACGTCGTACACCCCTTCGCGGCAAACGGCAAAATCATGCTCTTCCCTGGGTCCGTCCAAGTGTACCGAGAAAGACAGGTACTTTGAGGGCTGGAATCGGTCGATATGTTTTTCCAGCAGGATTGCGTTCGTACAAAGGTAGACATACTTCTTACGGGCGACCAGGCCGGCAACGATTTCGTCGATCTGAGGATGCAACAGGGGTTCGCCGCCGGGGATCGACACGAGCGGAGCACCGCATTCGTCCACCGCCTTGAAGCACTGTTCGGGGGTCAGATTCTGCTTCAGGATGTCGGCCGGATATTGGATCTTGCCACAGCCGGCACACGCCAGATTGCAGCGGAAAAGGGGCTCCAGCATCAGTACCAGCGGATACCGTTTGATCCCACGCAACCGCTTGCCGAGTACATAACTGGCCACCGTCCACATCTGGGAAATGGGCACACCCATCAATCAACTCCCCTGTTTTCCGTCATCCAGACCGCCCAACCGGGGTGAAGGTGTACCAGTTTTCCACGGATCTGTCAGCATCGGCACACCCAAGTTCTTTGCCGACACACTTTTCTTTCGATGAGTTCTTGCTTATCCAATGCATTTTGCCGGGCGAAAATTGAGGATTCAGGATACCCTTCTGCGATGCGCGTCACGGAGATTACCGCTTATCACGTTCGGATCCCCCTCCGAAAACCAGTTCGACATGCCTCGCACGCCCGCATCGATACCGAATCGCTGGTCGTGCGCTGCCGCCTGGAGAATGGAGTCATAGGCTGGGGCGAGGGGTTGCCGCGCGAATATGTCACGGGCGAGACAATTGACGACGCCTGGAAGTTGCTGCAGACGAGCGACCTGCCGCGGCAGCTTGGCGGGCGCTGGACGGGGATTCCAGACGCCATTGCCGCACTCGATCAATTCCAGGTGACCCGACCCGCTGCTGACGAGCGCGATTGCTTCGGGAACTCTGTCCGCTGTGCGATCGAACTGAGCGTGCTGGACGCAGTCTGCCGAACGCAGCAGCAGCCACTTTCGGTGGTCACGACGCTGATACCAGAAACCGTGGCGATTCGATCCAGCCAGGATTTCGTCAGATACAGTGCTGTCTTCACTGCGATGAGCATCTATGCCCAGGTCAGACGCGCCGTGATGTGTTGGTACTTCGGATTCAAGGCGGCCAAGGTCAAGACCGGCGTCGAAGGAGTCGACGACCGTCAGATGCTGCGGCGATTGCGTTTTCTGTTGGGGCGCACGTTTGATCTGCGGCTGGATGCCAACGAATCCTGGACGTGCGCGAATCTGGAAGCCAAGCTCGCCCCGCTGCTGCCGTTCGGTATCTCGTCGGTCGAACAGCCCGTCCCGCACGAGCAGGTCGATGGCCTGGCAGGCCTGCGGGGCCGGATCGGTGTTCCGCTGATGCTGGACGAATCGCTGTGCAGCCTGGTCGACGGCCGACGTGCCGTGGAACAGGGAACGTGTGACCTGTTCAACATCCGGCTGTCCAAATGTGGCGGGTTTGTGAACTCATTGCGGCTGGCCGCGCTGGCTCAGCAGGCGGGACTCGGTTACCAGCTCGGCTGCCAGGTGGGTGAGACGGGCATCCTGTCCGCCGCCGGCCGACACTTTGCCACATCGGTGTCGAACATTCGCTTCCTGGAAGGAAGCTATGATCGGTTCCTGGTGCGCGAGTGGCTGACCCGCGAAGATATCACATTTGGCCGTGGCGGGATCGCCCCGGCCCTGACAGGAGCGGGCCTGGGAGTCACCGTGGACGAGTCGGCTGTCGCACGAGTCGCCCAGCGCGAATTGAGAATCGAAGTTTGATCGTCTTCAATCATTCGGGCCGTCATTTCGCAGTCGAAGATTGGGCGAAGATTTTGTTCAACACTCCGGCCAGCCGCACGCCTGCCTGACCCAAACGGAACTTGACCAGCGGACGCTGGTGACGGGCGGATCGACTTCAGATTGGTCACTCTGCCGCGTTCGGCGGATCCTGACCCTGGATCTGGCACCAGGCGTTTTCGGCAGCCCGCTGTTCCGCTTCCTTTTTGTTCGGTCCCCAGGTGGGGGCGAACGCTTCATCGCCGATGCGCACGGAAATCTTGAAGCATTTGGAGTGGTCAGGGCCTTTTTCGTCGAGCAGTACGTAAATCGGCATGCCGCGGCAGCTCTTTTGTGACAACTGTTGCAACAGACTCTTGTAATTCTTGCCGTGACTCGTCTCGACAGTTCGTTCGATCTCGGGAACCGTCACCCGGCGGACCAGTTGACTGACGGCCTCGAAGCCGCCATCCAGGTAAACGCCGGCGACGAGCGATTCAAAGACAGCCGCCATGATCGAGGAGGGGATTGTTTCGTGATCCGCCAACCCCTTGCCAAGTTGCAGGCAGCGGTCCAGTTCCAGGTCGGCACTGATCTTGGCACACGATGTCCGGCTGACCACGACCGACTTGACTCGAGTCAGCTCCCCTTCGGTCTTCTCGGGGTACATGGTGAACAACTGGTCGCAAACGATGGCTCCCAAGATCGCATCACCCAGGAACTCAAGGCGTTCATTGGAGTCCAGCCGTATGCGCGCGATGGACGCGTGGGTCAGACAGCGCAGCAGCAGATCGCGATCACGAAACTGGTACTGCAACGCCTGCTCGCAGAATGCCAGGGTGTCGGCAAGTTCGGTTGTCACGGTCTGTTCAGTCATTCAGCATCTTTCTGAACTTCGCGCCGTGAACGGCCTGTCCTGAACGGGAGGAATGTGGAGAAATGTCTTAAAAAAACGAGATTTGCATACCCATCTATATTTCGTCGGACGCGAGGTGTCAATCCGCTGCAAGTTTTGATCTCGATTCAGGTTGAAGTTTCTCAATGGTTTCCAGTCGGCCGCCGGGTCGTCGCGGCGTTGCTGCCACCGACTTTTCCGGAACTCACGCTGCCATCAGGATCTACGAATTCCTTCGTCGGAATTCGAGGAACGACGGGCGGCTTCAACCGGCTTCAGCCCCCGGGATTCTGGCCTTCCAACGACTTCGCACAGAACTGCGTAGTTGAATTCACCGGCGTTTTTCAAGCCTTCGCTTCAAAAAGTGACTCCGTCAGGCTGCGAAGTGAACTCTTGCGGACGCTGGTGCGAGCTGTCGGGACGTTCGATCGCTGCGGTGTTCGCAGTCCAATCGTGAGCGCCCCTCCCTTGCCTCGCCAGATAGGATAGTACCGAATTTCGGCAGGCGCATAGAGCGCAGCTGCGGGAACCGTTCCACTGACAAGGAGACCGGAACATGCCAAAATTAAGTTCTGTTCGTCAAAGCCTGTTGATGTTGATGGCGGGCGGAGCGCTCGTCATGAGTGCCATGACATGGTCACAGCAGCACGAAGCTGTGGCTGTGCCGCCGATGGCCAAGGCGGATGACTTGTCCGCCGCGTTTCGTACGATCGCTGCCGAAGCCACCCCCAGTATCGTGTCGATCGAGACCCTGACCCGGGCCAAGCAGGTCCAGGGTCAAGCGCCACAATTGGACGAGGACGCGATTCCCGCGCCGTTCCGTCAGTTCTTCCAGAACGATCCACGCCTGGACGAAATGTTCCGCAACCGCGGACGTGGTCGGTCGATCCCTCAGCGACGGGGAATGGGGTCCGGCTTCATCATTGATTCGAGCGGGATTATTCTGACGAACAACCACGTCGTGAATGGTGCCGATGAAGTCAAGGTCCGACTGTACGATGGCCGCGAGTTCATCGGTACGGATATCAAGACCGATCCCCGCACCGACGTGGCGATCGTGCGGATCGACGCAACAGGCTTGAAGGCGCTGCACATGGGTGACAGCCACGCCACACAGGTGGGTGATTGGGTGCTCGCCATCGGTAGTCCATTCGGGCTGGACATGTCGGTGACAGCCGGGATCATCAGCGCCAAGGGACGCAACAACAATCGCATTACGGCTCGAGCGGATTTCCTGCAGACCGATGCTGCCATCAACCCGGGCAACAGCGGCGGTCCGCTGATCAATATGCGTGGCGAAGTGATTGGGATCAACACCGCGATCGCCACCGAAAGCGGAGGATACGACGGGATCGGCTTCGCCATTCCGACTCACATCGCCAGTTGGGTCAGCCAGAAGCTGATCGCCAAAGGGGAAGTGACTCGTGGTTACCTCGGCACCGAAATCAAGTCGGTCGATGCGGAAACAGCCCGTCAATTCAACCTGAAAATCCGCGAAGGAGCCTTGGTGCGGTCGGTCCTGCCGGGTTCGCCTGCCGACAAGGCCGGTCTGGAACCGGGCGATCTGGTTCTGAAATTGAACGATCAACCGATCAACGATGCCACGGCACTTCAGGGGACCGTCGAGCAACTGACGATTGGCACATCGTACCCGATGGTGATTCTGCGGAACGGAAAGCAACAGACACTGAATGTCACCGTTGCCGAGATGCCGAAGGATTTGACTGTTGCTTCGCGCGATGAAGCGGAATCATCGCCGAAGGGAACCAAATTCGACTCGCTTGGCCTGGAAGTTCGTCCTTTGACGAAGGATCTGGCCAAGCAACTGGGTGTTTCCGGTACCGGACTGGTCATCACCGGAGTCGAAGACGCAAGTCCCGCCCAGGCCGCCGGTCTGAAGAGTGGTGATGTGATCGAAAAGGCGGGCGGACAACCGGTCACTTCCGTCGCGGAATACGAAAAGCTTCGGGACCAATTCCAAAAGGGAGACGGCCTGGTCCTGAATATTCGCTCCAGCGACGGCCGCCGGTACTTCGTCGTGCTGAAGGGCGAATGATCGGTCTGTACGTTCTCCGTGTGGAAGGCTGCACGGAGAACGTTGTTTTTGTGACGTCCGCATTTGCCGACGGCTATCGCCACGGGAAAAGCCGCCGGTTCAGCGGGGGAAGATTCAGAATGCACCCGCGGCTAGCGCCTTGCGGCTCACAAAATCATGCCATCGGTACCCTGTTGGACGGGATCGTGATCAATGTTTCGGTGAAAGCGTGACCGACTTCACATCGGCCAGCGCGGGTAACGGTGGCGATGCCGGCTTCAGTGTCACACGGACTTGCCCGGCCGGCAATTCCAACTCTCCCAGTGTCTGCGTCCGGTAATCGTCCCAACTGGTTGTCTTCTCGACACGGTGCGACAACGATTTCCCGGCAGCGTCAACGATGAGTCGACTGCCAGCGGCAGAGGGATCACAGGCGTAGTGCCAGTTGACAGAGTACTTCCCGGGTTGCGGGACATTGATGGTCCAGACGACGACATCTTCGGCACTGCTCCACCAGCCCAGGTTCTGGTGGGCGTCTTCGATCACGATCGTTGGCCCATAGATTTCTCCAGTGAACGGCGTCAGCACAAACTTGCCGGACGCATCCGCAACCACAACTTTCGGTTCGTTTCCGGCGAAGGATTTCATCGCGGGCAGCGGGACATTCCGTCGGATATAGGCCACCAGGGCGGCCGCATCGGCGGGTTTCAAGTCGCGTTCCAGGCCTTCCGGCATCAGCGACTTGCTGTTGCTTTGCAATTCGTCAATTTCGCTCCGCAGCAAGGTGATCTCCTTTCCCTCTGCCGCTCGCAGTGTCAGGCTGCCGGCGGTCTCCGCCGCCATCAGGCCCGTGTGAGTCACACCAGCCTTCGTGATCGCGGTGAACGTCAGATATTTCGTTTCCACGGCCCGATTTGGATCGAGGACCGCGGTCAACATGGCATCGGGTGATTTGTCTGTCAGGGACGCCAGATCCGGTCCCACCGCATGTCCAACCTCCCCCAGCTTGTGACACTGTGAGCACATCTTCTGGAAGAGCTGTCTTCCCAGTTGGGCGTCCCCGCCCTCACGTACGATAGGCAGGTAGTCGGCAACCAGCTTCGCCCGGTTGGAATTCAGATTGACTGACAGCACTCTGGCAGCGCGGTCGGCGACCGATTTTGTTTTGTGATCCAGCAACCGCTGGCGCGTCGCCGCGTCCAGGTCCGCGGGGGAGATCAGTTTCGATTCCAGAGCGCCGAGCAATTCATCCCGCCAGGCATCCCGACTGAGCAGAATGTCGCTCAGTTGAGTCCGCAGGCTGGGGGCCAGCGAACGAAAACTCGCGAGCAGCGGTTTGGCGACCTCTGGTGACCGCGACCGGGCCAGCGTGGCCAATGCCGCCGACTGCAGTTCTGGGGCCTGTTGCGGAGTAATCAGCGTCACCAGCAGCGGAACATCTTGTGTCGAATTCGTGGATCGTCCCAGGATTCGAAGCGCGGCAATCCGGTCATCCGGGGATTTCGTTTCATCCGCTGTGATCGTTCGTGCCGCGTCAAACAATCCCTGCAACCGGTTCGCGACTGGCTTGGCTGGGGGACTGAGTTCGCCCAGCCATTTATCGAGCGACGTGAAGCGGCGTTCCAACGAGATCAGGAACTGTTCCACGGCCTGGAACTGCCAGCGCTCGAATTCCTGGTTCCTGGACGGCTCGGTCGCTCGATTCAACAGCGAGACAAGGGCGCCTTCATGATTGAACGCAGTCGCCTGGGCGAGCAGTTGCTGCAACAACTCTGTCTGGCTCGGTCCCTGCTTCATGACTTCGGCCAGCACCAGTTCCAGATTCGCGGCATTGAGCGAACTGATCACGGCAGTCGTGAACTGAGGGGCGAGCGAACTATTGGCGGCGGCGAGTCGACCCAGTACCGAGCCCGCCTGCGGATGCTGCAGTTGTCCCAGGGTGTAGGCCAGTTGCAAGCGGACTTGCGGATCGGGGTCGTCGACCAGCGCGACCAGTCCCTGCCACAGGGGCTCAGTCGGCTGCGGGAATCCATCGCACAAGCGAACGGCATGACGTCGTACGCCTGGATGCGGGTCCTTCAGGGCCACCGGCAATGCCTGAAGCAACGTCTCCTTCGCGGCCAGACCGTCGAGTGTACACAGCGAGTGCAATCGACCCAGAGCGAGTGATGTCGACTGCTCATCGGTTTCCGCCGGTCGGGCTGTCGCCTGTGCCAGCAACAGTGGAATCGCGGTCGGATCAGCCCGATCCAGCAACAGTTGCTGGGCCAGGTCCCGTTGCCAGCCGTTGGGATGAGACAGGGCGGCCACCAGTTCGGCGGTCGTCATCGAGTTCAGTCGAGGAACAGGTCGCAACGTGACGTTGGCCGGTGCCACTCGCCAGATGCGACCCATCTCCTGACCGGCTCGCAGATCCAGCCTGCGCTGCCATTCGATCGGGATCCACTGGGGATGCTCAATCACCAGTCGATACATGTCCGCCACATACAGGGCACCGTCGGGACCGGTCTTGAGCTGTGTCGGCCGAAACCAGTTGTCGGTTGACGCCAGGAATTCAGACTGTTCTTCACTGGCAGCCCGCTGGCTGATGAAGGTCAACCCATCCGGCCGCATGACTTCGCGATGCACCAGGTTGTGAACTGGTTCGCTGATGAATACCTGCGATTCTCCAGCCATGGTCCGGATCAATTCATCGCGATACACCATCGATGAGCAGGCGGACGTAAAGCGGTTCGCCGTGTGAAAGTCATTGAATCGAGTCAACGTCCGACTGGCGGGAAAGACGGGTGCGGCACCGGGTGTGACCGAAATATCCTTCTGCAGATTCGGGACGATCAGGAATGAGTTGCGACGCAGGTAGTGATCGTCGAGCAGATAGTGCCACATCGGTCGGCTGTTATTGTTACCAAACCAGTTTCCCCAGTTATCGCGATTGCGTCCGAATTGAGACTGTCCCGCCACCGCTTCGATGTCACCGGTATCTGGCCGGATGCGAACATCCCGACTACGGATGTCGACGATCTTTCCTTCAGGAACGACTCCGGACAACGTCCCGACGACGCGGATCGCGCCACCGCTGTCACCGTTGGCCAGATACAGCCAGTTGTCCAGGCCCCGCGCAAAGCCGTTCGCGCGGTGTTGCTGGTTTCCTTCGGAGAATCCCGTGAACAGCACCTTCTTCAGATCCGCCTTTCCATCGCCATCGGTGTCTTCGGCATAGAAGACATCCGGCGCGGCCGAGACCAGGACTCCCCGTTTCCACGACAGCACTCCATTGGGAAAGGGAACCGCATCCAGAAACAATGTGGACTTGTCATAGATCCCGTCGCCGTCGGTATCTTCCAGTTGGCGAATACGGCCTCCAGGCTGTCCTTTGTCATCGATGCCGCGGGGATAGTCGGCCATTTCCGCGACCCACATTCGGCCATCCGGCCCCCAGTCCAGCGCGACCGGATCCATCGTCAAGGGTTCGTGTGCCACCAGATCAACTCGGTATCCGGCCGCGACTCGCATCGATTGCCGAGCGGCTGCCGGAGTCTTGGATGTCGGAATCTGATCCTTGAGTAACGTGTCGAAGGCAATGCGCATCACGAAGTCGGTCAGGCCGTCAGTCCCTTCGTTGATCCAGCACAACTGCCGGTCCCTCACGAAGAATCCGTTGTCCGACCCGTCGTCGTTCAGAATGGGCGGCAGTTCGACTGCCAGATCCTTCTGGCCGCGCCCGCCACGGATGAGTTCCACGTAGGTCTGTTTCGCGGGATCCTGCAGCCAGACGCCGAACATGGAACCGTTGGAAAACACCAGGTCGCTGTGGCCGTCTTCGTTTACATCGACATACCGCAAGGCATCCTTCTGCCCCGGCATGACAGACTCAATCGACGACGGCCGTTTCGGTCCCGAGTGAACGTCGGTGGCCGTTCCCGGCAACCCAGCCGCCAGCTTGATTTGAGTCGCATCTCCGGCTTTCCACTGGCGACTGCCGTGGTCCCAGATCCGTACTTGAACATCGTTCTTGTGCCGGGATACCACATCGACATATCCATCCGTGTTGACGTCAATGACATCGGTCTGAACGTCGTCCCCTGCGCGGTTGCGGAGCGGTTTGTTGTCGAGCAGATGTTGATTCAGTCGCTGCAGGCACTCGCGGAAGTTCAGGAACTTTACTTTCTGGCCGTGAGTGGTCACGGCGTGATCGATCAATTCGATCACCTGCTCGGACTTGATCCAGCCATGCGGATGAAACACCAGGTTGAATACACCCTGCTTTTGAACCGTCAGATCCAGCGCAATCTTCAGATCACGAACCGTGTCCGGATTGTTTGGCTTTTGCAGATGGTTGGCCGACCAGTCACTGGGGACCACGCACGGGAATTCCCAGCATTGCCCGCGAATCACGTAGGGATACGGATAGTTCTCGATCAGATTGACGAACCCATCGTGAACCAGGTTTCCACGGGCCAGTTTGCGGGGAATGTACTTGCGGAACTTTTCACGCCCATCAGGGTCGATCAGGGAGGTTTGCGGCAGGCTCGGATCGGCCGCGGTGAACAGCGTGAACACGGACGAATCGAGTTGCAGGAAGTTACCACCGGGCGTCTGCTGATTGATGATTTCCGAAAACAGCCGGGGGCTCACCGTATTCAGTGAATCACAACACGGCGTGCGGAAGGCGACCGGATGATTGTTGGGGACGGAGTTCAGCAGGTCGACGCATTTGTCATATGTCCCCTTGGCCTTCTGAATGTCTCCCCCCGCCAGGATTGGGCACGGATGATCGAACGTGTGACATTCCAGGCTGAGTCCTTCCTGCAGCCACGACTGCAATTGGGGATCGTCCGGCTTGACGTTGCAGGTCATGATGCTGACGGGAGCCCGGCCATCAATCTGCTTCAGGCGTTGTAGAATGGGCCGCAGGTACGCCTCGTATTTGGCCGGTTCGCGCATGTCATCGATGGCCAACGTCACCACGCACTCGACAGCCTCTTCACCGACCCACTGCGGGGTGATCAGTTTCGGCGAGTTCAAGTAAGGGTACCACACCTCAAGCCGACGCCCCTCGTCCGCGTTGGCGCAAGTTGCCACTACGAGAAACAGGGCACCCAGCAACCCATGGCAAAAGGGGTCTGACCCTTTGGAGGGCAATAGATTCACCTTGAAAATCGCACGCCCGGAGAGGGTCAAACCCCTTTTACCATGGGTTGCTGGGTAGATCCGGCGTAGCAGTGACAGCATGAAATGACTCCTGAATCCGGCAATGTCGCGTTGTGTCCTGTCTGGGACGACGTCATCATGCCGAGCCGTTGGGGTCGCATCAATGACGCCAGCCCGACGCGCGAGCGAGAACGGCATGGGGTCAGGTGGTTCAATGTTCAATTGTCGCGAATTAGGGGTTCTCGACTCAGAAAGCCGGCTTCCGCGAAATCTGAACTTTGAACCACCTGACTCCTGTTCTGCAGAAAGAATCTTTGAGCCGGTGACATGACAATTCTGGGTTTGGATATTGGCGGGGCGAACATCAAGGCGGCGGATGCGGCTGGGCGGACACTCAGCCGGCCCTTTGCCATCTGGAAGCATCCGGAGCAACTCGCCCCGCAGATTGAATCGATCTGCGGGGAGTTTCCGAACTGCTCGCAATTGGCGGTCACCATGACGGCAGAACTGGCCGACTGCTTCACGACAAAAGCCGAAGGAGTGCGCAAGATTCTGGATCAAGTGGATGCCTGCCAGATCGGTGATCCCTGTGCCGTCTGGACCACCGATGGACGGTTTGTCACTAGCGCTGAGGCCCGCGCGAACCCACTCCTGGTCGCGGCAGCCAATTGGCATGCCCTGGCAACGTGGGTCGGCCGGCAGCAACTGTCTGCTTCATCGGTTCCTGTCGGGACGGCGCTCCTGGTCGATATTGGAACCACGACGACCGACATCATCCCCTTGATCGACGGGATTCCGGCAACGTTGGGCCGGACTGATGTCAGTCGCTTGCAATCTGGAGAACTGTGTTACAGCGGCGTCAAGCGGACGCCATTGTGCGCGATCGCGTACAGCGTTCCATTCCGGGACGGCTATTGCGCGGTGGCCGCGGAACTGTTTGCCACGACACTGGATGTCTATCTGCTGCTGGGTGACATTCCCGAGGACGAACACGATCTGGAGACGGCCAACGGAAAACCGGCAACACGCACGGCGGCGCATGACCGCATCGCCCGGCTGTTGTGCGGCGACCGGGAAGACGTGTCAGAAGCGGAAGCGGTCCAGGTGGCTCGCTTCCTGGCCGATGTGCAGCGTCAACGACTGGCAGGCGCACTGGAGCGGATTCTGCAGCGTCTGACGTCCCCGTGCGAAACGGTTATTGTCTCGGGGTCGGGATCGTTTCTGGCACGGCGTCTTGTCGCCCAGAACCGGCGGTTGGCGAGTGCGAACGTCATTTCTCTGGACGAAATCCTGTCGCCAGGAATTGCCGAGGCCGCCTGTGCCTACGCGGTGGCGCGGCTGTGTTCGATGTAATCCTCGCGCCGGGGGCTTTGCCCAACAAAATGGGGTCAGCCCCCTACCACAGGGATCCGATATGAGCGGAAACCACAGTGAGTGGGGTCAGACCCCATTTGTCGGGCAAAGTCGCTGGCAGGTCAGGTGGTTCAACGCTGAAGGATCCCGAACCATTTGACCCTTGACTTGTACACAAAAAGGCGAGGAATGGTTCACAGGCCAACCGATGCCGCTTCTTCGTCCAGTTCCTGGACATTCTCGGCAATCCGTTCCTGGGCATAGTCGTCCAGGTACAAATCCCGCACAATGGTCCAGGAATGACCATCTTCCGATCGTAGCGGCAGTCCGAAGATCAGACCACGCCGGACGTCGTAAGTTCCATCGGACATCACACCGGCACCGAACCTGCGGTGCAGCGGTGTTCGTGTCGTCAGCGAGCGCATCGACCCGAGAATCGCCTGCACCGTCGTGGCGGCGGGTGTCGAATTGCGCAGCTCAAAAATCTCGCGATTGCGACGCTGGACGGTCGGTTCGAGGACGGTCCGCACCCAGTTCATGTCCGTGATCACTTCTCGGGCGGGACGTTCCTCGATGTAGCTGTTGTGAAAATCGACATAGATCTTCTCGCTACGGTTCCCCCAAACCATGACTCGGTTGACCTTGGAAACCGGCACTCCCGCTTTGGCCGCAATCATCGAGGTGGCCCGCATGCGATCGACCCGATTCAACGAATGCCAGTGCGAGGCGGGAACGTTGGGAGCGTGTCGCATTGCCATCAGGCAGTTGGTGTTGCATGGTTCAGCCACGACCAGAACGCGGGCATGCTGAGCCACTTCGTTGATCGCCGCGCCATGATCGGCATAAACCGGCGCATTCGTTTGCAGCAACCGGTGCCGGTCCACATTCGCCGTCATGACCGGTTCGCCCGCCAGCATGATGATCCAGTCGGCCTTCTCGAAGGCTTCTTTCGGCTGATCCGTCAGCGTGATCTTGTGTAACAGCGGGAACGCGCAGTCCTGCAGTTCCAGGCCGACACCACGCAGACAATTCAACTGGCTGCTGGCTTCCAGAAGTCTGAGATCGATGGGTTGATCCGGCCCGAACATCGCACCGGCGGCGACCCGGTAAAGCAGGCTGTATCCGATTCGTCCCGCGGCTCCCGTGATCGCCACGTGAATGGGAGGTATCTCCTCGGCGGGCCATCTCTCTCTGGTGATTGGATCGTGCTGCATTCAAGATCTCCTGACGCTGGGCCGCCGTCACGCGGCCATTGGATCTGTTGTCACTGAACCCTGTCCGCTTTCCCTCACACCGGAACGGGTTCCGGGGCGGTTTCCAGGAATCCTTCAGGCGACTCCGGCTTGACCCGATCATCGCTCACCAGCAGGCTGTAAAGCGCCGGAACGACGAACAGAGTCGTTACCAGACCCGCCAGCAGTCCGCCGATCACGGCCCGGCCCAGTGGCGCGTTGGCCTCGCTGCCACGTTCGATGGAGAGTGCCATGGGAACCAGCGCGAAGAATGCGGCCACGGCAGTCATCACCACCGGGCGCACGCGAATGCCAGCCGCCTTCTGAATCGCTTCCGTCGGCGACAGCCCTTCGCTTTCTCGCAAATTGGTGGCAAAGTCCACCAGCAACACGGTGTTCGACACGACGATCCCCACCATGAAGATGACACCCAGCAACGACTGGACATTGATGGCCGTGTTGGTGAAGTAAAGCATCAGGATCACGCCGACCAACCCGAGCGGCACGGCGGCCATGATCACCACCGGTGTCACATACGACTTGAACAGCGCCGCCATCAGGAAGTAAATCAGCAACGATGCCAGGATCAGCCCGATCCCCAAGCTGGAGAACGTTTCCTGCATTCGGGCGTATTCGCCGCTCAGTTCCAGCTTGCTCCCGGACAACAGCTTGTGCTGCGACAGGTCCGCTGGATCATAGGGGCGCCACAGACCAGGGCCTTCAACTTCCCCAAACGTGTTCAAGACCGCGGTGACATCGTCGGCCACATGGCCCAGGTCGCGAACAGCGACCCCCATGGTCAGGTCGACCGTGGGCTGAATGTTGGCATGGGTCACTTCCGTCGGCACGCTGGCGCGACGCAGCGTTGCCACGTTCCGCAGTGGAATCGGGCTTCGCTGACGGGAACTGGTCAGCGGAATATCCAACAATGTTTCTGTGGAATCGATGGCATCCTCGGAATATTGTACACCGACGAAATACTGGTTGCCGCTGACAGGGTCGATCCAAAAGTTGTGCTTGTTGAACTGGATGCTCGAATTGAAAGCGGCCACGACGTTTCGCATGATGTCGCTCTGGGTCAGTCCCAGGTCGGCCGCCTTCGATCGGTCGACGTCGATCACATATTGCGGATAGTCCATGCGCTGGATGATTCGTGCATCGACGATCCCGTCAATCTCGGTCACCTTGCGGTGGATTGCTTCCGCGAGTTCGCGGCCCTTTTGCAGATTCTTGGTTCTCAGCCGGATGTTGATCGGCGTCGACTTGCCTTCATTCATGGCACCGCGAATCATCCCCCCGGCATCGAAGGCGAATTCCAGGTCCGCCAGTTGCGGTGCCTTCTTGAATTCCTCACGCAGCATCGCCACGTATTCTTGCGCCGAGTGCGTTCGATGTTCGTGCAATTGGACCTTGATTACGGCATCCATCGGACCCGAGTTTGGCGTATACGCCGCGGACCAGTCGGGGACCAGGCCAATTTCGCTGACCAGCAGTTGCAGGTCATGCTCGATCTTTTCCCGGATCGCGTTCTCCACGGCTTCAACGCTCTTTTCGGTGATTTCGATCCGCGTCCCCGACGGGGCTCGCACATAGACTTCAAATGCACCGGCATCCACTTCCGGGAAGAATTCGCGACGCATGATGGGAACCAGCGACACCACAACCCCGACCAGGATCACCACCGACACAAACACAGTGATCAGTCGACGCTTCATCACCCAATCCAGCCGACGACAGTACCAGCGAATGCAGGCTTCGATCAGGGCTTCCCAGGCGCCAAACATTCGCTGAAGCGCGGAACGACTGTGATCAGCATGATGGCCGGTGTGGTGACTTCTGAGCCACAACGCGCAGCGGACGGGAACGAACGTTCGGGACAACAGGTAAGCCGAGATCATGGCGAAGGCGACGGCCATGGCCATCGGGCGAAACAGGAATGCCCCCAATCCCGGCATGAATGCCAGCGGTGCCAGCACCAGCAGCGTACAGCAACTGGCGACGAGTTCCGGCAGGGCGACTTCACTGGCCCCCAGGAAGGCGGCCTCGCGCGGCTCCGTTCCCATCCCCAGGTGTCGGTGCGTATTTTCCAGACAAATAATGGCACTGTCGACCAGCGGTCCGATGGCCAGCGACAGTCCTGCCAGCGTCATCACGTTCAGCGTGTTGCCAGTGAAATACAGTCCGATGCCAGCCGACATGACGGCCAGTGGAATGGTCATCACTGCGATGAGGGTCATTTTCCATTCCCCCAGGAACAGCAGGATGACCAGCGAGCACAGGACCGCCCCCAGGATCCCTTCCTGCATCAGGGCGTAGATCGAATTTCGCACGTAGACGGATTGATCCATCACCACCTTCAGGTCGATTCCGTCGCGCGTCAGACGGGCTTGCATGTCGGGCAGGTCACGTTTGAGCTGATCGACGACGCTCAGGGTGCTGGCTCCGATCTGGCGATACACTGGGACGTACACCTGGCGCAGTCCATCCACGCGGACAATGTTGGTCTGGATCATGCTCGCGTCTTTGGTCTTGGCCACGTCGCGCAGGTAGATCGCATTGCCGTGTTCGGTCTTCAAGGGAATGTCACCCATCATCTCCACGAAGTCGTACATCGAGTTGGAATCAAGGGCATAGTCGACCGTGCCGAATTTGGCATCTCCTGTGGGCAGGAACAGGTTGTAGTCGTCCAGGGCGTTCATGACGTCGATGGGTGACAGGTTTCGAGCCTGCATCTTGTCGCGATCGATGTAGGCCATGACGGCGCGCAACTTCCCGCCGTACACCACGGGAGCAACGGCACCCTGGATCCCCATGACCATGTTGCGAACTTCGTAACGGCCGACGTCATACAGCGTCGATTCCTTCTGTGTCTTGCTGTCAAGTGCGACCAGGCAGGCCGGGACGCTGCTGGTCGGATCAAACGGCAGCACGACCGGTGGCAAAGTTCCCGGCGGCAACGCAGGGATCGCCGCTGTGGCCAGCGAATTCACCTGGGTCAACGCCCCTGCCTGATCTGTCCCTTCATGGTAGTAATTGCGAACGATGCTGGCACCGACGATGGAGCGTGATTCCTGGCGCTTCGTCCCGGCCGCCTGGCCGGTCCAGCGTTCCATGCGGTTGGTGATATCCTTTTCCACGGAAATCGCCGGCATCCCGCCGTAAAACGTCAGCACTTGGACGGCAGGGCTGTTGAAAACCGGCAGAATGTCGATCGGGATGGCCCGAAAAGACAGCCCGCCCAGGATCATCAGCGTCAACATCGTAACGGTGATCGCAATCGGATTGCGAAGCGAGAACCGAATGACACCATTCATCGGACGACTACTCCAGCTTGGTTGGGATACGCTGTCAGTGCGCAGACTCGTCGTGGCGCGGGTGTGCTACGTACAGGACAATGAACGATGGTCAGCGGGTTTTGGCGGGAATCACATGGACTGAAACCTTGTCGCCGATGGAACCGTTGTAGCGCGTCACCACCTGGGAATCGGAAGTCAGTCCGGACAGGATCTCCACTTCACTTCCATTATCGGACCCGACAGCGACTTGCAGCCGATAGGATTTCCCGTCCTTGACGACATAGATCTCGCCCTTGCCGTTTTCCACCTTTCCGACGATGGCGGTCGACGGAACGGTCCAGCCTTCGCCCGGATTTTCCAGGATGATGTTCACCCGACCATACATGCCGTTGCGCAACACACCTTCCGTGTTGACCACATCGATTTCTGTTCGCATCGTGCGCGTCGCCTGATCTTCCGAGTCGGCATATCGGGACACTTTCGCCTTGAAGACCTGCTTCGGCAGGGCATCGATGTGAACTTCAGCAATATCGCCGACATCGGTAAACGGGACTTCGCGGTCTGGAACCTGGACGACAACTCGCATCACGTCGGTTCGTTCCACGCGCAACAGCGGCTGGGCACCGCCATGTTGAGCATCGCGGATGAAATCCCCCACGTGGAAATTGCGGACCGTGATCACCCCGTTGTAAGGCGAAATGATTTCGCCAAATTTGCGACGGACTTCGGCGGTCGCCAGAGCCGACTCGGCGACCCGCTTGGCGGCCTTCGCCGCTTCGACATCCGCGTTGGCCTGACCAAGTCGTGCCGCAGCGGCTTTCACATCCATCTGTGCGGACACCACCGCCGCCTTGGCGGCGTCCAGAGCGGCTTGCGACGCCAGAAACTGATCTTCCTTTTCATCCACAAGTCGTTCGTCAATGGATTTCAGTGCCAGCAGGCTTTGGACCCGCTTGAACTGCTTTTCATGAAATGAAAGCCGGGCCTCGTCCCGCTTCTGGGCGGCCAGTTGACGATCGACCGCGGCCTGCGCCGCCTCCTGATCGGCCACGGCCACGGCCACTTTCGCCTTCATCTGCAGAATATTGGATTCCGCCTGATCGACCGCTGCCTGACACTCCACGACCGCCTCTTCAAATTCCGGAACGGCAATCTGAGCCAGCAAGTCCCCCTTCTTGACCTTGGAACCGATATCTACTTTCAGTTCTTTCAGGTACCCGTAAGCCTGCGAATACAAGTCGGCTTCTTCAAACGCATGCACCGACCCCGGCTGAATCGTGGTCCGCGATAACCCCCCTTTCCTTGGGTTCACGACTTCAACCTTGACAGCATCGTCCGAACCGGTTTCCCGGACGGGTGCGGCCTGAAGTTCAGCCGCGGACTGACCGCCCGGTGACAAACACCAACCAGAAATGGCGATGAAGCTGGCCGCTATTGCACAAGCGATGGAAATGGGGCGGGAACTTGTCGACATTTTGTCTCCTGACCAATCAATAGCTATTCACTGATGACCAAATGGCCTCGGCTCAGGAGTATAAGCATCTCCGATGCCAAAATTTCGCCTGGCAGGCCGAAGGGTCGAAGTTCCCCTCAAAGCACTTGGATCATTACGATCTTTTCACCAGACGTGGCCGCGACGATGGGACAGAAACTAACCACTGTGGCAATTTTCAGGCTATCTACCGAGACAACTTTGCGGTTGCGGAGAATTACAATCTCGTCAGTGCCCGGATCCAACGAGATGGACTTAACGGTCATCAAGCCCGTTTGGAACGGTGCAGGAACCATTGATCGAGCAGAACATGGCGCGTGAACCAGCGGGAACAGAGTAGTCGACGGGCTGCGAACTGACGCAGCGAGGCAGGGATCCAGTTGGAAAGCGCAGAGGATTCAGTCCCCTGTTGAAAGTGCGCTTCCAGCTTGGTCTGAAACTGTGCTGCAACCTGATCGGGGGCGAATTCCGTGATGCTCTCTGCACACAACAATCCGGATTCGATGGCGGGACGGATTCCCTCACCGCTTTGGCGGTCGGCAAGTCCCACGGCGTCGCCGATCAAGATGATACCAGAGGTACTGTGGGAACGGGGCAAGTGCGTTCTCAGTCGATACGCGTGGCCCTGAAATTTGCCCGGTAGATCAAACTCGATCTTGTGACGCTGCCGTAGAAACGCCACAAACTCGGTGACATGCCCGGACAGATGCTCTTCACCTTCTCGGCCAAGTCCGACATTCAGAAAGTTCCCTTTACGGAAGACCCAGCCATATCCCTTGAGGTCGGGGCAGAAGAACAATTCGGGGCGGTCGGGAAGGACTGAACACGAATCTTGCTCGGCGGCGGTCATCTCGAATTCCACTTCCTGTGCCAGGACGACGGGCAGATCGGGCGGTACTTCGGCGGCTGATTCGCTGTGCGCCGCGAATTCTTTCATCACGTGACGAGCGACAGGGCAGAAGTGGCCGCCGGCACCGATCACAATCGGCGCCCGGAAGTGATCGTTCACGACCCAGTCAGAACCATCACGATGCAGGGAATGGACGGACTCGCCCAGCTTCAGACGGGCCTGGGACCGCATCAGCAGATAGTCGTCAAATTCACAGCGGCGGATGCCATAACTGACAGTTGTGCCATATTCGGTGACGATTTCCGGACCGCCGATCAATCCCGTCAGAAAACGGGTGATGGGTTGCATGATCAAGCGTGACTGGTAGTCAGCCACGTCGAGTTTCAAGTCGTCGAGAATCTGCGGAGTGATCCAGCCAGCGCAGACCTTGTGACGTGGGAATCGGGCCTTGTCCAGAACCAGCACGTCAATGCCGGATTGCTGCAGCTTCCAGGCGCAGGACGACCCGGCGGGGCCACCCCCTACAATCAGGACATCCACTCGTTCCATCGTTCACTCCGCTTATCAAGCCGACGGACAGGCGGCAGAATTGGCATACCAGTCGACTCGAGTCCACGGCATCGTGTTGTTGCTGTCGCGGGCGAACACCACCTGGAACAGTTGCAGATCACCCGTTTCAAATGTCGCAGAGGAAGCGGCCAGATACAGGCGCCACATGCGGACAAATCGTTCGTCAAACATCTCCCTGATCTGGTGGGCGACAAGTTCGAAACGAGCGAGCCAGTCGGCGCACGTCCGGGCATAGTGCATTCGCAGATTCTCGACGTCGAGGACCGAAAAGCCGGATCCCTCGAACAAGTCCATCATTTCCCGCAGGCTGGGAGGGTGGGCTCCGGGAAAGATGTATTTGTCGGTCCATGGATCCAGCGGCCTGGTAGCATTGCGGCCGATGGAATGGATCAGTCCACGGCCGGTCGGCGTCAGCACGCGGGACATCAGCCGCCCCAAGTCTCGATAGTTTTCCGGGCCGACGTGTTCCAGCATGCCGACGGAGACGAAGGCGTCGAACTGGCCCGACATGTGACGGTAGTCGTCCTCCACAAACTGAATTCGATCAGTCAGCCCTTCCGTTTCCGCCCATTGTCGGGCGTGCTGGATCTGTTCGGTCGACAGATTACAGGCCTGCACCTGGACTCCATAATTCTTCGCCATGTGGATGGCGAGCGCCCCCCAGCCGCATCCCGCCTCGACAACTCGTTCACCCGGCTGCAATCGCAGCTTGCGGCAGACATAGTCCAGCTTGGCCACCTGTGCTTCATTCAAGTTGGCATCCGGCCGCGGGTAGTAGGCACAGGTGTAAACCATCCGTTCATCCAGCCACAGCCGGTAAAAGTCATTCCCCAGATCATAATGGTGATGAACACTGGACTTGGATTTTGTCAACGAGTGTGAACTGCGGGTGAACCGGGTCGTCCGCGGCTGATGGACCTCGGCGGCGCGGGCCCGCGCCAATCCGCGATTCACTTCAACCAGGACCGTTCGCAGATCTCCGTCGACAAGCAGCGTCCCGTCGGTATAGCATTCGCCGAACGCCAGGCTGGGATTCCAGCAAAGTCGTCGCAAAGTGCCAGGCTGTTGCAGGATGATTTTGCCAACTCCAGACGGGTCTCCGACACCGGTACCGTCCCATAACTGGATCATCAACCGCGGAGTTCCAGCGCGCTGATGGATCCAGTGAATCAGAGTGCGTTCCAGCGACCACGCCGGGCGTGTCGGCGCGCCCCTGCTGTAAGAGGACTGTCTCTGGCGAGTTGCCTTGTAGGATTCTTGACCGGCCGGGGAATTGCAGTCCACAGACTCTGCAAGCCCGGCCGTGAGCTCGGTACTGGATTCCATTTCTTGCTGCATGGCGTCACCTCGGAAGACACATAAGGGACTGCAACAGGACAGGACACTCGTTCGTGATCGGAGCGTGTGACAGGGTAAGTGCAACCAGCAAAACAACCCCGAATTGGCGTTCGCGTCTGCAGAGCGAGCCGGTTTTCGGAGCGGGTTCGAAGCAGTCTACTCTGGCGGAATCTCGCGTCAATCAAGGAACTGTGTGTAAAACACCAGATTCCCCACGAAATCCCGCCTTCGACCAAATTCCCGCAATGACTGGCAGGTCGCCGTCGAACCTGCCCCGGCGTCAACAAAAAACCTGCAATTGGTTACTTCGCCGATTTTGCCACTTCGGCGGTTCCCGCGGCCGCGTTGGCACGAGTGGCACGCAGATCCTGCAGCAACTGCAGCAGTTCGTTGTGAACCCGGTGCGATTGTCGGGCGATGATGACCCCGCGCGGGGCGGACACGATCAGGGACCGCTGGTGGTCGGTGTTTTGGGACAGGCCCAGTCCGCAAGTCAACGCCCCGGTTAATTCGATCGCATCCTCGGCAGAGGCGAACAGGTCGTCCGCAGGATAGGTGCGCGTAATCAACTTGGTTTCCGCAGATTCCCGGGTCGTCACTTTCAGGACATCATCTTCCACGAAGTAGCTCAATCCGTGGGGTTCCAGCAGCAGGTTCAAGCAGGAACGGAGCGAGATGCTCGAGGATTCGAGAGTTACGGAGATTTCCTGACCCTTGAGTTGCACGGTGTCGACCCAGATTTCGATCCCGTGAGTTTCCTTCAGGTGATTCATGGCGTCAGGCAGATCAATGTCACGCAGAACAACTTCGACCTGCTTGTGAAGCGCCTCCAGGATTGCTTGTTCGTTTTCGGACGGACGCGGAAGGTATTCGGGCCTGGTCGCAGGATCGACGGGCTTTACGGGGCTGACGTGAAATGTTCCGATCAAATCCTCGTCCTGGGCTCGCATGTCTGCAGTCGGTCCGAGAGCGATCAGGCTGACACACGTCAGACGAAGCCACATCAAACGAGGATTGCTGCTCAAGTTCATGATGATTCCTGGACGCAGTGAATGTTGGATCAGATTTTCTTCGGAGCGAACGAATCCGCATCGTTCGACCTTGGCAAGGATTCGGGCGTTGGGGTCAAGCCTGGTGATCTGGTGGACTGCGCATCGCGCAGCCCCTTCAACAGGATTTGCACCTGATGTTGGGTCACATAGGAATCGCGGACGGTCAGCGTCTTCAACCGGGATGAAATCACCATGTGGCAAACGCCGTCGCGTTCGTGGGGTTGTCCCAATCCGCATTCCAGTGTTTCCATCAACTCCTTCGCTTCATCAGGAGTCGCACACAGATCCCCCACCGGATAAATCCGGGTGATCGTCCGCTGGCCCATCTTTTCTGGCGTGGTGATCTTTATGACTTCGTCCTCGACAACTGGAACCAATCCCATTGGTTCCAGGATCAGTTTCAGGCAGCTTCTGAGGGAGATCTCTTTCGTGTCCAGCGAGATCGGTTGATCGGAATTCATCCCCGCGTCTGCGAGCGCCGCCTTGTCGATCCAGATTTCGATTTGATGGTGGTCTTCCAACTCTTCGAACGCAGCTTCCAGACTCTTTTCATTCCATTGAACGGTGGTGGGGGCACCCAGGGACCGTTCAATCCTGGTCTCATTGGCACTGGGCAATGGGAACGAGGGAACAGGATCGCCAATTTGAGCGACAGCAGTCCCGACGGATAGCATGCAGACACAGCTTAGCGAACCGGCGACTGCAATGAGATGGCGGTGTTGCATGGAGATTCCTTTACGAAATTGATGGGCTCGCATCGCTGCTCACCAGGCAAAACCAAGACTTGAATCGGACCGCAGCAAAAAGTATTGCCTGAGACGACCGCGCGAACGCGGGTACGTCCGGTGTGGATCCAGTCGTTTTTGTGGACCATTAAAGACAACATGTCAGACTACGGAGGCGTTTTCAGCCTGTCAACATGTTTCCGAAAGGCAACAGGCCGGAAGAACCCATCCAAGATTGTCGTGATATCAGGACCGAACAAGAAGTTCTGGACACTCGCGGCGTGCATCCAGTCGGGACGACTTTTATACTGTCCCCCCTTCGCCACAATTGACGGGACTCCGCTGGAGAGGTCCGTTCGTCGGGGCGGGCACCCTCAATCAACGGTAACTCGGACCCCCATGACTTCTTCCGCTCCCATCCTCGGCGAATGGTCAGCCACCAGTGGCACTCTGGCCCTGGACGCTGATTCCATGGCGGCCGCCGTTCAGGCGATTGGCGAACCGCTGGTGATGGTCGAAACGACCCGCGGGCGGGCGCTGGGACGAGGTGGATCGGCGGTCATCGGCCGGCGCACTTCGGACACAACTGCTTACCCTGTCATTGGATTTGTGCCGCCCGCGGCCGTCGGACAACTGGGGGATGCCGCATTTCGACGGGATCATGGACTGCGTTATTCGTACGTTTCCGGAGCCATGGCCGCCGGGATCGGGTCGGCCGAGATCGTGATCGAAATGGCTCGCCACGGGATGCTGGGAATCTTCGGTGCGGCGGGACTGTCACCCAGTCGCGTGGAGCAGGCCATCGATCGGCTGTCCAGCGAATTGAAAGTCCCTGATTCACAGTCTGCGGGGGGGCACCTGCCGTCTGGTTTCAACCTGATCCACAGTCCGAACGACCAGGCACTGGAAAAAGCAATCGTTGATCTGTATTTGCGACGAAACGTTCGACTGGTCGAAGCGTCCGCGTTCCTGGATCTGACACCACACGTGGTACGATACCGATTGCATGGGATTCATCGTGACGCGGGTGGTCAAATTGTCACACGGAACAAGGTCATTGCCAAGGTCAGCCGCATCGAGGTCGGGTCCAAGTTCTTTGCCCCGGCACCGGCGAAGATTCTCTCGCAACTGCTCGAAGAGGGGGCGATTACTGCCGACCAGGCAAAGCTCGCCGAACAGGTTCCGGTGGCCCAGGACATCACCGCCGAAGCCGATTCCGGCGGTCATACGGACAATCGACCGGCATTGACACTGTTGCCCACGATCCTGGCACTGCGGGATCGCGCGATGGCTCAGTATCGGTTTGCCCAGCCATTGCGAGTTGGCCTGGGTGGAGGAATCTCCACCCCCGCCTCGGCGGCCGCCGCGTTTGCGATGGGGGCGGCGTATATTCTGGTCGGTTCAGTCCAGCAGGCCTGTGTCGAATCGGGGACCTGCGATGCCGTCCGTCAGATGCTGGCCGAATCCGAGCAGGCGGACACAACGATGTGTCCCTGTGCCGACATGTTTGAAATGGGAGTCAAGGTACAGGTTCTGAAGCGGGGGACGATGTTTCCCATGCGGGCAGCCAAGCTTTACGAAACGTATCGGACATGGAAGGGAATCGACGACATCCCCGCCGCGGATCGTGACTGGCTGGAGAAGAACCTGTTTCGTGTCTCGCTGGACGATGTCTGGCAGCAAACCTGCGACTACTTTTCGACCCGGGATCCAGCGCAGATTGAAAAAGGCAACCGGGATCCCAAGCACAAAATGGCACTCGTTTTTCGGTGGTACCTGGGTCAGTCGTCGCGGTGGGCCAACAGCGGCGAACCATCCCGTCGGCTGGATTACCAGATCTGGTGCGGACCGGCGATGGGAGCTTTCAACGAATGGACGCGTGGCACATTTCTGGCGCAGCCCGCCCATCGCCGCGTCGCGACGGTTGCCTACAATCTGCTGTTCGGGGCGGCGGTGATGCAGCGGATCAACGTTTTGCGGAGCCAGGGATTTGTCCTGCCCGCCGGTGCGGACCACGTGGTACCGCGTGAATTGAACCAGCTACGGTCGGTCCTGGAATCGAACTGAGTCCATTCAGAAGATGATGCGAATGTCCCAAAATCAAATTGCGACTCAACCACCACTGGCAATTGTCGGCCTGAGCGCCCTGTTCCCCAAGGCCGAGAATCTCGACCAGTTCTGGTCGAACATTCGCCGAGGGGTCGATGCGATCATCGAGGTTCCCGACACCCACTGGAACCCCGACGACTATTTCGACTCGAACCAGAAGTCGCCCGACATGACCTATGCGCGGCGTGGCGGGTTCCTGTCGCCCATGTCGTTCGATCCGCTCGAATACGGCATCTCGCCCAATAACCTGGAAGCGATCGACACTTCGCAGTTGTTGGGCATGGTGGGCGCCAAGCGCGCCCTGGAACATGCGGGATATGGGGCCGGACGGCAGTTTGACCGGTCCCGCGTGGGATGCATCCTGGGTGTGACCGGAACGCTGGAAATGGTGATCCCACTGGGGGCTCGACTGGGACACCCCCTTTGGCGCAAGGCCCTGAAGGATGCCGGTGTTCCCGAAGATGTCGCCAACGATGTCGTGCAGCGCATCTCGGAAAGTTATGTTCCCTGGCAGGAGAATTCATTCCCCGGTTTGCTGGGAAATGTGGTCGCGGGTCGAATTGCCAATCGCCTGGATCTGCACGGAACCAACTGCGTGGTGGATGCGGCCTGCGCCAGTTCGCTGTCGGCCATTCACCTGGCGGCCCTGGAACTGTGGACCGGTCGCAGTGACATGGTCGTGACGGGTGGAATCGACACCTTCAACGACATTTTCATGTTCATGTGCTTCAGCAAGACGCCGGCGTTGTCACCGTCCGGCGACTCGAAGCCGTTCTCAGATTCGGCCGATGGAACGATTCTGGGTGAAGGAGTGGGCATTGTCGTCCTGAAGCGTCTGGCCGACGCCGAGCGCGACGGAGACCGCATTTTCGCTGTGCTGAAGGGAATTGGTACGTCCAGCGACGGAGCCGGCAACGCTGTCTACGCGCCCAAGGCTGAAGGTCAGATCCGTTGCCTGCAGGACGCCTACCGCGTGGCGGGTGTCACACCTGACACGATCGAACTGGTGGAAGCTCACGGCACCGGAACCAAGGTCGGGGACGCCACCGAAGTCACCGGTCTGATGCACGTGTTCAAGGCGACCGGTCGTCCCGGTCCCTGGTGCGCGGTCGGGTCGATCAAGTCTCAGATCGGGCATACCAAGGCGGCGGCGGGAGCGGCAGGGATCATCAAGGCCATCCTGGCGTTGCAGCATCGCGTGCTGCCGCCCACGATCAAGGTCAATCAGCCCCCGGCACCGTTGCTGACCGACGATTCACCGTTCTATGTGAATACGGAAGCACGACCGTGGCTGAAGCCGAATGGCTATCCGCGCCGGGCCGCGGTCAGCGCGTTTGGATTCGGCGGCAGCAATTTCCATTGCGTGCTGGAAGAATCGCCGCAGCGCTTTGATGATCCCGATTGGGATGGCGACCTGCAGATCGTCGCGATCTCGGCCACCGATCTGCCCCAACTGTCCAGCGTGCTGCAAACGTGGGCCGAGCCAAGTGAATGGCCGTCGATTCGCAGTCGCGCGATCGCCAGTCGGGCCCTGTTCCGGCGAGACCACGCGCATCGCCTGCTGTTTGTCATCGAACGGCACACGACGGATACTGCAAAACTGGTCACCAGCGCATTCACCATGCTGGACAAGTACGCCGAACGGTCCAGTTGGTCAACTCCCGATGGAGTCTACTACGGCCGCGGCCCCGCACCCGGTCGTCTGGGGATCCTGTTCCCGGGCCAGGGTTCGCAATATCTGGGAATGCTGCGAGAACTCGCCTGCCGCTTCCCGGTGATGAATGATGTCCTGACAGAAGCCAACGACGTGTTCAGTGCACGCGTGGACAGTGGACATCGCTCGAATTCGAAGAAGTTGAGTGATTTCGTCTATCCGCCCCCCTCCTGGTCACAAGCCGTCCGCGACGAACGAGACAGCCAATTGCGAGCAACTCAGATTGCCCAACCGGCGCTCGGCGCAATCAGCTTGGGAGCCCTGGCTGTTCTGGAACAGTTTGGTGTGCATCCCGAAGCGGCAGCCGGTCACAGCTATGGTGAATTGACAGCGCTGTGTGCCTCGCGCCGGTTCGCTCCCAAAACGCTGTACCGGCTGTCGATGCTGCGCGGCCAACTGATGGCCGAAGCCCAGGAAGTGGACGGCGGCATGCTGGCCGTGGGGGCTCCGTTGACCCAGGTCGAAGCGGCCATCCGCGAGATGGCCGTCGATCTGGTCGTGGCCAATTACAACAGCCCGAACCAGGTCGTGCTGTCGGGGCGCATTCCGGAAATTGACCGCGCGACCGAGTTGTTCTCGCGGCAGAATCTGCGCGGCAAGAAGCTGCAGGTGGCGGCGGCATTTCACAGCCCGCTGGTCGCCACAGCCAGCCGGGCGTTCCGTCCGGAACTGGAGGACGTGGAATTCGCTCCGTCGCAAATGCCGGTCTACGCCAACAGCACGGCCAGAGAATACCCGGCCGATCCGGGTGCCGCCCGGGATCTGCTGGCGTCTCAACTGGCACGCCCGGTGAACTTCGTCAATGAAATTGAGCAGATGTACGCCGATGGCGTGCGGACGTTCCTGGAAGTCGGCCCCGGCGGCGTCCTGACGGGCCTGGTGAACTCGATCCTCAGTGGTCGCGAATTCCGCGCGATCGCGCTGGATTCCTCAAATGGACGGCGTGGCGGACTCTTTGATCTTGCTCACGCCCTGGCGCAGTTGTCAGCATCGGGGCATTCGGTCCGGCTGGACGCATGGGATCCGTCGTCCCGCACGAACGCCGAATCCACACCTTCCAACCGGCTGCGCATTCCGATTAGTGGAGCCAACTACGTGAAACCACGGACACCACGGCCGCCGCGCCCACCGATGAATGGTTCGACAGTCCGGGACGATCAGCATTCGCAGCCACCCGTCATGGCGCGACAGGATCTGATCAGCGGCGATTCGCCAGCCGCATTGGTCGAGTCACCCCGAATTCCGCCTGCCCCGTCCCCGCTCCCCGATCTACGAGCCGTCGATTCAGTTCCGGCACCGCTGGCCGCGATTCCGTCCGCACCTGCTCAGGCTTCGATCCCCATGGACTCGTTCAGCGCAACCGGCAGTTTTTCCGAGGAATGGCCTTCGGTCGACGACCTGGAAATGGTTCAAAATCATCTTCAGACGCTGCAACAGATGCAGGAAAAGACCGCCCGGTTGCATCAACTGTTCCTGGAATCGCAGGAAGCGGCCTTGCGGACGTTTGAAGAACTGGCGCGGCGCCAGATCGAACTGAGCGCACGACGATTAGCACCAGTGCCGGCCGCGCCCACAATTTCCGTTCCCGCTCCAGTTTCTGTCCCGATCCCTGTCCGTCCTGAACCGTTTCGAACCTCGGTATCGGATGCGATAAACGGGGCGGCAATTCCTCCCGTTGTTCAGGTCCCAACACCAACAGTGTCAGTGGCACCGTCTCTCCCCGCCGCCCCCGTATCACCGGCACCCGCCCCGGTCCCAGTTGTTTCATCGGCACTCTCGGCCACAGTCCTGGCGGTGGTCTCGGAAAAGACGGGCTATCCCACAGAGATGTTGATCCTGGGGATGAGTCTGGATCACGACCTGGGAATCGATTCCATCAAGCGTGTGGAGATTCTGTCGGCACTGCAGGAACGAGTTCCCAACCTGCCTGCGTTCAAGCCCGACGAACTGGGTTCGCTGCACACTCTGCTGGATGTCGTGACCCTGGCCGAAGCGCGGAATGCCGAGCAGAATCTGAACGGCATGACTGCAGTCGTGCCCGCCGCGCCGCCGACCGCGTCTCCAACGCCCGTACAAACGATCGCTCCGACGGTCACCACGGCGACGTCCGCGCTCACCAACACGGTGCTGGCGGTGGTCTCGGAAAAGACCGGCTATCCCACAGAGATGTTGAACCTGGGGATGAGCCTGGATCATGACCTGGGAATCGATTCCATCAAGCGCGTCGAAATCCTGTCGGCACTGCAGGAACGAGTTCCCGATCTTCCCGCGTTCAAGCCCGACGAACTGGGATCGCTGCACACGTTAACTGATGTCATCACGCTTGCAGAATCCCGGCACTCCCAGAATGCGGTCAGTCCCGTCAGCGTTCCTCCGGTCGCGTCGATACCGGCACCAGCGCCTGTATCAGCCCCGGTCCAGCCAACTCCAGCGGCCCCCGCAGCCACATCCAGTCTGGCCAGTACGGTACTCATTGTCGTCTCGGAAAAGACAGGGTATCCCACCGAGATGTTGAATCTGGGTATGAGCCTGGATCACGACCTGGGGATCGATTCCATCAAGCGCGTCGAGATTCTGTCGGCTCTGCAGGAACGAGTGCCCGATCTGCCGGCGTTCCAGCCCGAAGAACTGGGTGCCCTGCATACGTTGAACGATGTCGTCACTCTGGCCGAAGCTCGCCATGCCAAACAGGGTGCGAATCGAGCATCCGCGATTCCGCCGGCTTCCGTTGCCGTGGCTGCGCCCGCAGCGACTGCGACCCTGACGCCAGTTCAGCAACCGGTCGCCATCCCGGCGGCGACGTCCAGCTTGACCAGCACCGTCCTGGCGGTCGTTTCGGAAAAGACCGGCTACCCCACGGAGATGCTGAACCTGGAAATGAGTCTGGATCACGACCTGGGGATTGATTCGATCAAACGCGTCGAAATCCTGTCGGCTCTGCAGGAACGAGTTCCCAATCTGCCCGCGTTCAAACCGGAAGAGTTGGGCTCGCTGCACACTCTCAGTGATGTCGTGACTCTTGCTGAGTCACGACATTCTGCCGGACCTCCGAACAGTTCCGCTGTGCCAGTTCCACTGTCGACCACGGTGAATTCGCCGCCGCCATCAGAAGCGGTCCAGCCGCGACAGATTCAGAATAGTCCGTATTGCACGCAGCCCGCGACTTTGGTGCGAAGTGTCGTTCGAACGGAACAACTGCCACCTGCATCGGCGTCACCGGAACTGCCCATCGTTCGCGGAGCTGAAATCTGGATCACCGAAGATGGGTTGGAGCTGTCGCTCCGAATTGCCACCGAGTTGTCACTGCGTGGTTTCAAGCCCCGCGTGGTCAACCTGGATGAACCATTTGTGTCAGCATTGCCGGAGCGACTGGCCGGGTTAATCGTCGTTGCGTCCGCGGAAGGAACAAATGATCGTCAGCTCTGGCGTGCCATCGAATGGCTGCAAAAGGCCGGGCCAGTCCTGAAACGGACGGCGGCCCTGGGAACCAGTGTGTTTGCCACTGTCTCGCGGCTGGATGGTCATTTTGGATTTGCCGCTGGTCAGTCCCTGGCCGATCCGTTGTCCGGTGGATTCGCCGGGCTGACAAAATCCGCCGCCCGTGAATGGCCCGAACTGACCTGCAAGGCATTCGATCTTTCCAACGATTGGCCTTCGGCCAGCGAAACCGCCGTCCGGCTTGTCGATGAACTGTTCCGCCAGGGACCGGTCGAAATCGGTCTTTCCCCGGCCGGTCGTTGTACTCCGACAGTTGTTGAAGAATCACTCAATTCCTTCCCGGCGACCGCAGCACCGATTCACCAAGGCGACCTGGTGATCGTCAGCGGTGGTGCCCGGGGTGTCACCGCCGCAGCGGCCGTGGCCGTCGCTCAGGCGTGGCAGGCACGTCTGGTCATCCTGGGCCGTAGTCCCGTTCCGTCGGACGAACCCGCCTGGCTGCAACGCCTGACCACCGAACGGGAAATCAAACAGGGATTGATCGAGAACCTGCCCAGGGGAACATTGCCGAAGGCGATCGAATCGCAATACCGGCAGATCCTGGCGGGACGTGAAGTGACGACCAACTTGTCTCGAATGCGCGCGGCAGGTGTCTCCGTCAGCTACCACGCCGTGGATATCCGAGACCTGGCAACCGTGCGCACGCTGTTGCTGCAATTGCAGAAGGAATATGGACCTGTCCGCGGGATGATTCACGGAGCCGGCGTGCTGGCCGACCAGCGGATTGAAGACAAGACGCACGAGCAGTTTGACCGGGTCTATCAGACCAAGGTCGGTGGGTTGAGAAACCTGCTGGGAGCGATTGACCCCGCGCAATTGCGGGTGCTTTGTTTGTTCTCGTCGTACACGGCCCGCTACGGACGGATCGGTCAATGCGACTACGCCATCGCCAACGAAGTGCTGAACAAACTGGGCCGCAAGTTTTCGCTGGAGCATCGACAGACACAGGTGGTCTCCTTCAACTGGGGGCCCTGGGACGGTGGCATGGTCACCGGAGGTCTCAAGACGCTGTTCGCTTCCGAACAAGTTGGTTTGATCCCGATGTCGGACGGAGCCAGCCTGCTGGTCCAGGAATTCTCACAGACCGGCAGCCAGTCGGTCGAAGTCCTGGTCCTGGGGAGATACGGGGATTCAGCCGCGAGCACCAACACCCCGACCTCTAAGGCACCTCAGCCTGCCCCGGTGGATTCCGTCCCGAATCTGCCCGCGCCAGTGCCACTCACCGTAGCGGATCGACGAGAATCGTCCAACATTCTGGTTGCCGGTAGTCCTGGAAATCAGGGCTCATCAAACGTCTTATTTGCGGCGAACTCCGCTGAGTCGGCACGATCTGCGGTCCCGTCAGTTCCTCTTCCTCAACAAGGATCGTCGAACGTCCTGTTGTCGGGATCCATTCCCGCAGCACCGCTGGAGACACCGCCGCCGGCACCGGGTCCAAGTGGTTCGTGGGTCTTCGCCGAGATTGGACAAACGAGCGGCAGCGCTGCCGATTTGAAAGTGGCATTCGAACGAACGATCGATGTTTCCCAGTATCCGTTCCTGGAATCCCACGTGATTGGTGGCAAGGCCGTGCTCCCTGTGGCCATCATCATGGAATGGCTGGCACACGGGGCCATCCATCACAACCCGGGCCTGGAACTCGAGGGCTTCGACGATTTCCGCGTGTTCCACGGTGTCCGCATGGATCGCCAGGAAGAATTGAATTTGAAGGTACTGGTCGGCCGACCGGTTCGAACCGGTGGTCGCTTTGTGGTGCGAACTCAATTGGTGGGGTCCGCGGCCGGACGCGAACTCATTCACGCCGGCGGAAACGCGATCTTGAGCTCACAATATCCGACCTGTCCGGACGCACAATTGCAGGTGGCAAAGCAGGGGTATTCGCTGGACATGGCCACCGCCTATGCGACGAAGCTGTTTCATGGATCGCATCTGCAGGGAATCGCTGCCGTGGAGGCCTGTTCGCGTGACGGAATCGTGGTCGATTCGCGAACGTCGCCCGCTCCGTGGGCCTGGATGCGTGAGCCACTGCGTCATGTCTGGATCGCGGATCCGCTCTCCATCGACGCCGCGTTGCAGGCGGTGATCCTGTGGACTCAAGAGATCCAGGGAATGCCCTGCCTGCCCTGTTCGATCAGCAGTTACCGTCAGTTCCGCAAGGTGTTCCCGCACACAGGGGTCAAGATCGTTGTCAGGGTCACCCAGGCCACCGAACACACGATCCGCGCCGACATCGAATTTCTCGATCTGCAGGGTACAGTGGTGGCCCTGATGACCGGGTGCGAAAGCATTGCCGACGCGTCACTGGTGGGTGCGTTCAAACGCAACCGACTGGCCTGAGTTCCCGCATCATCCGTTTCCAACACGTCGTGACACCGACAAGATTTGCCAGGATTCCCAACGAAAGGATCGTGCCTCCGATGCGTTTCGTCCCCGTCTGTGCCATCGCAGTCTGTCTGGTCGGTTCCTGGTTTGGCCGGGACGCGTTCTCGCAGGATTTGAAGAAGGGTGTCACCGACCTGGCGCATGTCGACGCCGATTTTCACCTGCAGGGTGAATACACGGGCTGCGTGTTGTTCTCGGACGGATACCAGCGCACGGTCGGTCTGCAGGTCGCTGCACTGGGGGACGGCAACTTCGACGCTCTGTGGTATCAGGGGGGATTACCCGGCAACGGTTACGACGGATCAACTCGTCGAAAACTAAGCGGCAAACGGAGCGATGCCAGAGCCGAACTGACGGCTGACGGCCTGGCCATTGAACTCCAGCCAGATTCTGCCGCCATCGTGAAGAATTCGGCGGGGGGCGTGCTGGGTTATCTGCAACCGCAGCGTCGATACAGCCTGACTGAAGGAGCGGCCCCGCCAGCGGGTGCCATCGTGTTGTTCGATGGCAAGAACATCGACCGCCTGAAGAATGCGAAGATCACTGCCGATGGACTGCTGGAAATCGGTGCTGAAACCAAAGAGCCCGTCCAGAACTTCACCCTGCATGCCGAATTTCGAACACCGTATATGCCGTATGCCAGGGGACAGGCGCGCGGCAACAGCGGATTCTATTTGCAGAAGCGGTACGAAGTGCAGGTCCTGGATTCCTTTGGCCTGGAACTGCAATTCAACGACTGTGCCTCGCTCTATCGCTTCAAGGCTCCCGATCTGAACATGAGTTTTCCACCGCTCAGTTGGCAGACGTACGACATCGATTTCACTGCCCCCCGCTTCAACGCGGCGGGCGAACGGATCACCAAGGGACGGATTACCGTTCGGCATAACGGCGTCATCGTGCATAACAATTTGGAATTGGAAAACAAAACCGGCGGCGGCAGCCCCGAAGGTCCAAACCCCCTCCCGATCTTGCTGCAGAATCACGGTAATCCTGTCAACTTCCGAAATCTCTGGCTGGTCAACCACGATGCTGCACCGTCCACCTGCCCGCCCTGCACGAGCGTCGCAACAGCAAACTGTGCCCGGGGCGGTCTCGTGAGCGACGCGACTCAGCCTCCCTGTTGCCGCAAGCGACTGCGCCGATGCCGCTGATCGTCTCAGTTTGACCTGCACCTTGCGGCGACTCGCGCCGAACGGACCTGCCCGGTTGAGATCGACATTGGATTGTGCCAGACTACCCACATTGCCAATGTCGGTCGCCTGAATTCCATGTGAGGTCCACCCATGCTGAACCGTTTCGGCCCGTTGCTGCTGATTGTCTGCTGTGCCACCTCCAATCTGTACGCGGTCGAACCCAGGATTTTGACGGGGCATGCCGATCCCGCCTATGCCGCGGTGTATACGCCGGACGGGACAAAACTGGTCACGGGCAGCTTCGACAAGACCCTGCGATTGTGGGACCTGAATTCCGGGACGACGCTGCGTTCGATGACGGGGCATACCGGGCTGGTACTGTGCGTCGCAATCTCGAAGGATGGCAGCCGGTTGGTCAGCGGATCTCTGGACAACTCCATCCGCCTGTGGGACGTTCCGGTCGCCAAGCCTTCGATCATGCATCAGGCCAATCAGGGAACCACCAGCCTGGCCTTAAATGCCGATGCCACACAATGGCTGACGGGAGGGGCTGACAAGGTACTGCGCATTTGGAATGCCGCCGATCGCCAGTTGGTCAAGGAAATCGGGCCGTTGCCGCATCCAATCGCGCGCGTCGCGTTTCGAGCCGACAAGGCACAGATCGCCGCGGCGGATGCGGCCGGATTCGTTCGTTTGTTCAACCCCGCCGACGGTGCTTCCCAGGGCGTCTTCGGTGCTCACGCGGCCGAGATTTCCGGCCTGGCCTATCCCGTCAACAATGCCTGGGTCCTGACATCGGCCGCCGACGGCCTGGTGAAGCGGTGGCCGAATCAGGCTCCTGCAGTCAAGGTGGCGGCCGGTCACGAGCAACCGATCCTGGCGATCCGGGTCAGTCCGAACAACTCGATGGTGGCGACCGGGTCCGCCGACAAGACCTGTCGGTTGTGGAACTATGGGAATCAACAACCTCTTCGCAATCTGGATGGTCATGGAGGCCCGGTGCTCTCCCTGTGCTTCCAGTTCGATGGCGGTCGGATCGTGACCGGGTCGGAAGACAAGATCGCGCGCCTGTTCGATGTGAACAACGGAATGTTGATCAAGGCTTACCCCGAGCAGGCGGGGGTCATTACGGCGGTTGCCATTCATCCGAACAATCAGGAAGTCGCCGTGGCGGATGCCAGCGGTGCCATCAAGATCTGGAAGGCGAACGAAGGGACCGAGGTGCGGACTCTGGCCGGTCATGCCGGCGGGACATTCGCCCTGGCCTATGCCACCAACCAACAGCACCTGATCTCTGGCGGTGCCGACAAAAAAGTGCGCGTCTGGAATGCTGGTGACGGAAACCAGATCCGCGAACACGATGCCGTGGAAGTTGTCCGGGCAGTCGCGGTCTCGTGGGACAACCAGCGGATCGCCGCCGGCTGTGACGACAAGAACATTCGAGTCTGGAACCTGGGGGACGGCAATCTGTTCGCGACTTACGGGGGACACACGGACAAGATCTCAGCCCTGGACTACAGCCGCGACAACCAGAAGCTGCTGTCGTCCAGTCACGACGGCACCGTTCGTGCCTGGAATCTGCAGCACGGACGTCAATCCCAGCACTACGTCGCGGCGGGTGGTGGAGCCGTCAACGGCGTCAGCTTTTCGACGGACAACCAGAACTTCGTCTTCGCCGGTGCCGACAAGTCGGTCTATTGGGATGTGGTGAACATTCAAATGCTGCACATCGCCGACGAAAAGCGAGTCAACGCGTTGGCTGTGCATCCCAACGCGTCACAGCATTTCACCGCGGGCGAAGACGGCGTCATCAAGTACTGGGACGTCAACAACGGCAACCTGTTGCGGGAATTCAAGGGACATCAGGGTCCGACCCGCTCTGTGGCCATCAATCCGAATCAGCAGCAGATCGCCACCGGCGGCAGCGACAAGAAGTTGAAGATCTGGAACATCAATGACCCCGCCAAGCCCCAATACGATATTATCACCCCTGCAGAAGTCGTGCAGATTGCCTACAGCCCGGATCAGAAGAAACTGATCGCAGCGGGCAGCGACCACCTGATTCGTGGCTACGATCCGACTCCGCCCAATCCGGTGCCGCCCATGCCACCGTCCCAGGATCCGGCCCAGGTGACGGATGGACATCCGGCAAGCATCACCAGTCTGGCGTTCGCTCCTGACAACCGAACCGCCGTCAGTGCTGCCGCCGACGGATCCGTTCGAGCCTGGTCGATCGCCTCGGCCGGTGCCACACTGGTGCTCAACGGTCACCAGTCCCAAGTCTATGGAGTAGCGTTTCATCCGACCCTGCCACTGATTGCGTCCGCCTCCAACGACAAAACGGTCAAGATCTGGGACTACGAAAAGAACCAGAACCTGCGTACGTTTGCTCCGCAAGGGGGTGCGATCTATGCGCTGTCATTCACTCCGGACGGCAACTTCGTCGTCACGGCCGGCGGTGACAAGATGGTTCGAGTCTACAAGCAGGATGACGGAGCCCAGGTTCGGCAATACAACGGGCCGACCGATTCGGTCTATACCGTGGCCCTCAATCCCAACGGTCAGCAACTGGCGGCCGCGGGACTGGATCGCAAGATCTTTCTATACAGCTTCGAGAACCCCGACCCCACAAAAACGCTCAGCGGTCACAAGGACGACATCTACAAGGTCGAATTCAACCCGGCCGGAAACCGGCTGCTGTCGATCGGCTATGCCGGTAACGTGAACGTCTGGGATCCGAACCAGGAAAAGCCGCTGTTCAGCCAGAAGCTGCCGAGCGTGGTGTACTCAGCCACCTACTCTCCGAGCGGAAAACAGGTGGCGGTCCTGGCCAACGACGGCAAGGTCTATTTGCTGGATCTGCCGCCGGAAGCCCAATAAGTCTTGCTGCTTTGCAGGGAGTGAAAAGATGTCCCTGACGATCCGTTCCTACCAGCCAGAAGACCTGCCGAGACTGAAGCAGATCACGGTTGCCGCGTTTGACGGAGTCTCAATTGATCAGGGGATGGAACAGAGGTTCGGCGTCATCCACGGACACGACTGGCAATGGCGCAAGGCCCGGCACTTGGACGTCGATGTGACACGCGATCCGGCCGGCGTATTCGTGGCAGAACTGGATGGTCAGATCGTCGGCTGCATCACGACCTGGCAGGATCGCGACGGGGGAATCGGCCATATTCCGAACATCGCAGTCGAAGCCAGTTTCCGAGGCCAGGGTGTCGGACGCCAGTTGATTGAACACGCCAAGCAACATTTTCGGTCCTGCGGACTGACCCACGCCAAGATCGAAACGCTGGAACAGAATGCGACGGGTCAGCACCTCTATACTTCACTGGGCTTTCGCGAAGTTGCCCGACAGATTCACCTCGTGGCCGAACTGGGGCGTTGACCAAATCATGATGCGGATCTTGCTGCTACTTACAGTACTTGGTTCGCAAGTCATTGCTCAGGACCAGGCCGCTCACAACAAGGCAATGCTGGATCTCTCGCTTGAGCCACCTGCGATCAACACGCAGCCTGGCGTCGAATACGCTGACTCGGTACGGCCGGGGAACATGGTTATCGGCATCGACCGCACTCCCCGAGGACGACTGTGGGCCGCTTGGATTGGTAATGGAGATTCGCCGAACGGTTTCCTGATGCTCGCCAGCAGCGACGACGGCGGCAAGACGTGGTCCAAACCCCGCGTTGTCGTCGACCCTGTCGATCTTCCTGGCAAGCCGAACCGTCGAACGCTCGTTGGAACATTGTGGACCGATCCGCTCGGGCGGTTGTGGTGTTTCTTTGACCAGAGCCTGGGCTATTTCGACGGCCGCTCCGGCGATTGGTATATCCGTTGCGATGATCCCGATGCGGCGGAACCGGTCTGGTCCGAGCCCGTGCGATTCGCCGACGGTTGCACGCTCAACAAACCGACCGTACTGAGCAACGGAGACTGGTTGATCCCCGTTTCCCTGTGGACGCGCGATCGCATTCACCCCTGGGGCGGTGCCAAAGATTTCCCTGGCATCGAGACGTTCGGCGATTCGCACAAGGAACTCGACGCAATCCGCATGGCCAACGTCTTCGCCTCGTCCGACCAGGGCAAGACCTGGGCTCGTCGCGGGGGAGTGACGTTTCCCAATACAGACTTCGACGAACATATGATCGTCGAGCGCCGAGATGGCTCACTGTGGATGCTCGCCCGCACGACCAGGGGGATCAGTGAAAGCATCTCAACCGACAAGGGTGCAACGTGGAGTGCGCCCGTCGAATCCGCGATCAACAACGTCAGTGCCCGATTCTTCATCCGTCGACTCGCGTCCGGCGATCTGCTGTTGGTGAAGAATGGCCCCATAGACGTTCGCCTGCCGCGCCGTTCCAGCCTTACAGCGTTCCTCTCGAAGAATGATGGCAGGACTTGGGGGCCGGGGCTGTTGCTAGATGACCGCTCGGAGGTTTCTTACCCGGACGGCTTTCAGGCTCTCGATGGCACCATTCATATTCTCTATGACTGGAACCGCCACACCGATGCCGAAATCCTGCTCACGAAGTTCACTGAGGCTGACTTCGAATCCGGCAATCGCCCGTCGCGCACTCTTGTCAACAAGGCTCTCAAACCTCATCTTCCCTGGGCCATCACGCCCGATCCGAAATGGACGGCTCAAGCGACTGAGGACGCCAAACAGGACTTTCAGAGCATCCCTTACGATGGCGTGTCGCCGAACAAGATGGTCTGCGACACGACACTTCGCGAGATGCCGGACGGATCGTGGTTGCTCTCGTTGCTGGCTGGGGATGACTTCGAGCCTTCACCAAAGAACTACATCGGCATCACACGCAGTTCTGACCGGGGAAAAACCTGGACACCGCTGGAAGCGGTCAACACGACCTTTCCGCGGGAAGGTCTCACGAGCGGACAGGGAGCGACCGAGATCATGACCATCGGCCGCCGCACGACCATGTTTTTCAGCACTCACTCACAAACCTGGGGACGCGACTGGCAGTCGTGGATGATGCACAGCACGGACATGTGTCGGACGTGGACCAGGCCGGAACCGATGCCGGGCCGACTCGGCAAATTCACCTTTATCCGTGGCCACATCGTCACGCACAATGGACGCATTTTGATTCCGTTCCAGCACTACCAGGGTCCGCCCGCCGGGACTCCGCCGCCTGCCGCCGAGGAGAAGCCGTGGCACAAGGCTCTGACCCACTACGTCAGCAATCCGCGCAATGGAGTCCTCATCAGCTCCGATGACGGCAAGACATTCACCGAGCACGGCAACATCCGCCTGACGCCCGACGAACGCTATCACGGCTGGGTGGAAAACAGTCTTGTGGAACTCAGCGATGGCCGCATCATCATGATCCTCCGCGCCGATCGCCTCGGGGGCATGCTCTACAAAGTGGAAAGCCGGGACGGCGGCAGGACCTGGCCCGAATTTGCCAGCATCACGCCGATCCCGAATCCCGGCAGCAAAGCCACACTTTACAATCTCGGCGGTGACGCGGTCGCCATCCTTCACAATCCCAACAGCAAACACCGCAGCCCAATGGCTCTCTGGATCAGCTTCGACGGCATGAAGACATGGCCCTACCAGCGCGTCCTCCAACAAGAGTCGGTGGATGGCCCGAAAGGACGCCTGAATTACCCGGATGGCTTCGTCAGTGCCGACAAACAATGGCTGCACTTCGCGTTCGACGACAACCGCCACCGCGCGGTGCATTACAGTGCAAAGTTGCCGCCGTTGAGCCGCTCGAAGTGATGCGTCAGAGATCGGCTGTACCTGGAAGCCGAGGCCCATCGACGGCATCGATTGTATGGCGACCTTGGAAGGACGATACTGCGGCCATGATCAACAGACGTCTGTTTCTTCAGAGTGTGTGTTTCGCGTTGGCGTCGTCTCGCGCCGTCCTGTCGCGAGGCAACAACGATCAGCGGCCGCGGCGACTGTTGCTGCGGTCGTCCTGGCAGACGGTCAATATCGGCGATATTGCGCACACACCTGGCGTGCTGGCGATTCTCGAGCGGCATCTGCCCGATGTCGAAGTGTGGCTCTGGCCGAGCAAAGTGGATCGCGGTGTTGAACAGTTGTTGCTCGCGCGGTTTCCCAAGCTCCACATCGTAAAAGGGGCGGAATCACTCAAGGCGGCGTTCGCGGAGTGTGACTTCCTGTTGCATGGATCTGGGGCGTCGCTCGTCGCGGAGAAGGACATCGTCCGCTGGAGCGAAGTGACCGGCAAGCCCTACGGTGTGTACGGCATCACCCTGCCGCTGCAAGGTTCGACGGCCACGTCACCTGTGCCGGACAAACTCATCGAACAAACCGTCGCAGTGTTGAGCGGCGCGAATTTCGTCTACTTCCGTGATTCGGCCTCGCTTGATTTGGCGAAGACGCGCGGCTGCACATGCCCCGTGATGGAATTCGGCCCGGACGGCGCGTTCGGTACGGACCTGCGTGACGACGCGACCGCGACGGCATTCCTGAAAGCCAACGGTCTGGAAGAGGGACAATTCCTCTGCTGCATCCCTCGTCTGCGGTTCACGCCGTACTGGTCGATCCCCGGCAAGAACGCTCCGTTCGATGAGAAGAAGCACGCTCGCAATGAAGCGATGAAGCAGCACGATCACGTGCCGCATCGGCAGGCGATCATCGAAGTACTGCGGCAGACGAACCTCAAAGTGCTTATCTGTCCCGAAGATCAGACACAGATGGCGGTCGGCAAGGAATTGCTCTACGACCCGCTTCCGGCCGACGTGAAGCCGCGAGCTGTTTGGCGTTCCGACTACTGGCTCACCGGCGAAGCGCTTTCGACCTACGTTCGCAGCGCAGGACTCTTTGGCAATGAAATGCACTCGCCCATCATGTGCATCGGCAACGGCATCCCGGCCATCGTCTGCCGCTGGTCTGAGCAAACGACGAAGGGACTCATGTGGCGAGACATCGGCCTCGGAGACTGGCTGTTCGACTTCGACAAGGACGAGGACTGCCGACGCCTTCCCGAAGCGGTGCTGGCTCTCGCGAACGACCTCGGCGCGGCTCGCGCGAAAGCTGCCAGGGCGCGAACCTTCGTCGAACAACGGCAACGCGAAACAATGAACGTCGTGAAGGGGTCGCTCCATGAATGACGCGGCTGGTAGTCAGATAATTTCCTTCGACAAAATCGCCGTTCGCTCCGCGACAGAGCGAACGGCGACAGTCCCCAGGCACGTGCGACACCAATTAGTCGATGCGCGAGGAAAGTTGTTCAGACTCACTGTTGTTCTGCTGGCGTGTCTGTGGATGCCGTTCGCCAACGCCACGGAGGACACATTTGAGAAGACCGTGGCTCCCATTTTGAAGCGGCATTGCGTTTCGTGTCATGACGCGCGGAAGGAAGAGGGGGAACTGCGGCTCGACACACTCGGCCGCGATTTCTCGAATGGGCAGCTTGCCGGACGGTGGCGGGACGTGGCGGATCGAATTCGGTTGGGCGAGATGCCGCCGGAAGACCAGCCGAAGTTGTCGGCGGTTGAGGCAAAGGCCGTCACCGACTGGATCGCAAAACAGCTCGAATCGGGACTGTCGTCACGGGCTCACTGGGCGTTTCAGCCGGTGAAGAAAGAATTCGTTCCGCCGCTGGTGCCGGGCGATGACGACTGGGTCCGAAACGATGTCGATCGATTTGTGCTGGCGAAGTTGCGAGAGGCCGGACTGACTCCCTCTGCGGAAGCCGATCCAGTGACGCTGATTCGGCGTGTCACCTTCGATCTGATCGGTTTGCCGCCGACTCCAGACGAAGTGGCGGCGTTTGTATGCGATGACTCACCACTGGCGTGGGAACGTGTCATCGACCGACTGCTGTCGAGTCCACATTATGGGGAACGCTGGGGTCGGCACTGGCTGGATCTGGCGCAGTATGCGGACAGCAGCGGCTTTCATAACGACCTCGATCGACCTCATGCCTGGAAGTATCGCGACTATGTCATTCGCAGCTTCAACACGGATAAACCCTACGCGCGGTTCGTGGCCGAGCAGTTGGCCGGTGACGAAGTGGATGGTGCGGACGACGAATCGTTCATCGCCACGGGATTCTGTCGCAACGGGCCGAGCAACGACGACAACATGGGTAAGACTCCCGAGGCGATTGCTCAATACCGCGCCGATCAGCTCGACAATGTGATTACAACGACCAGCACGGTGTTCCTCGGACTGACGATCGGTTGTGCGCGCTGCCACAACCATAAGATGGATCCGCTGACGTCGCGTGACTATTATTCGCTGCTCGCGATCTTTAACGGGACACAGAAACACGGGCTTGTGCCGGGAACGGAAGACACGAACGGGAAGAAGGTCGAGGTTGATCCCGCAGTCCAGATTCAGGCACTGGTGGAGCGCAGCTCGAAAGTGCCGCCCACGTTTGTCATGCGACGGGGGATCGCGGCGAACAAGGGTGAGGAAGTCGACCCCGCCGTGCCTGCGGTGCTCGTTACTGAGCCGTTGAAATTCCCGCAGCCGGACGCCGATGACAAATCGTCGCTGCGGCGGCGCACGCTGGCCGACTGGATCACATCGCCAGAAAACCCGCTGGCGTGGCGAGTCCTCGCGAATCGCGTGTGGCAACATCATTTCGGAAAGGGCATCGTCGACACGCCCAGTAACTTTGGCGTGAGCGGTTCCGCTCCGACGCATCCTGAACTGCTCGACTGGCTCGCACGCCAACTCATCGCCAACGGCGGACGGCTCAAGCCGCTGCACAAGGTGCTGCTCATGTCGGCGACTTACCGGCAGTCGTCTCAACACCGGGACGCTGCCGCGAAGATCGATCCGTCGAACCAACTGCTGTGGCGGATGAACCTGAGACGCCTCGAAGCCGAAGTTCTGCGCGACAGCATCCTCGCGACCAGCGGCAAGTTGAACCTGAAGGGAGGCGGTCCCGGCATCAAACCGCGCATTCGAGCCGAACTGCTCACGGCCAGCCAACGCAACAAGTGGCCGATCGTCGAGACGGAGAACGAGCAACATTGGCGGCGTAGCGTCTATATCTACTCGAAGCGGCAGTTGCTCATGCCAATGATGGAACTCTTCGACGCACCGACGACAACCGATAGTTGCTCCGTGCGACTGGTGAGCATTGTGCCAACACAGGCACTGCTCCTGATGAATGATGAATTCGTGGAAGATCAAGCCGGATTCCTCGCCGCGCGAGCCATCTCGGAAGCAGATGACAATCTGCAATGCATTGTCGCACGGATGTTTGAGCTGACCGTTTCACGAGTCCCGCAGCCGGACCGTCTTCGCGAAGCCATTGAATTCGTCAAGTCGAGACAGACGCAGAGCAATCGAGCGGCGGCGCTGACCGACCTCGCCCATGTCCTCTTCAACAGCAGTGAGTTCCTCTATGTCAAGTAACATTTCAAAGTAGCCATTCCACGCGATGAGCCCTTTTTCGAGTGACGTCCAATTGAAATGTGACCGCATCAAACTTCCGATCCTCAGCGACGTCAGGCTCGACGCGCGGAGCGATGACAGCGACTTCGGTCCGGAGATGAGCCCATGTTGACTCGCAGACATATCCTTCAGCGTGCCGGAGCCGGGTTCGGGGCCTTGGCTCTGCGATCGCTTTTGGCCAGTGACGGACTGCTCGCAGAAGATGCGGCGGGCAGTCCGCTGCTGGCCCGACCGCCTCACTTCGCTCCCAGGGCCCGCGCGGCGATTTTTCTGTTCATGTACGGCGGTCCGAGTCATGTAGACCTGTTCGATGAAAAGCCGGCGCTCGCCCAATGGCACGGCAAGGCCATTCCCGTCTGGAAAGATTCCGACGCCTTCATGGGCAGCAAGACGAAGAATGTCGCGATGGCCAGCCCGTATCGCTTCGCGCGGCATGGTGAGTCGGGAATCTCGATTTCGGAGACGTATCCGAAACTGGCCCGGCAAGTGGACAAGCTCTGCGTCATCCGGTCGATGCACGCCGAAAGCAACAATCATGGCCCCGCGCTGTTTCAGATGAACTCCGGTTCGATCCTGGCGGGCCGGCCCTGCATGGGTTCGTGGGTGAACTACGGGCTGGGCTCCGAGAGCGACGACCTGCCCGGCTTCGTCGTGTTGCTCGATCACCAGGGAGCACCGGTCAACGGCGCGATGAACTGGTCGAACGGCTTCATGCCCGCCGCGTTTCAAGGAGTGCCGTTCCGCAGCAGTGGCGAGCCGATCGCATATCTCACGCCGCCGAAGTCGGTCACAACCGCGCGTCAGCGATCACGACTCGACCTGCTGAAAGATTGGAACACTCGATACGCCGCAGAACATCCGGCGGAAAGCGATCTCGCCGCGCGGATCGAATCTTACGAACTGGCCTTTCGCATGCAGATGAGTGCCAGCGAATGCACGGACCTCAGCCGCGAGCCGGATCACGTTCAGCGACTGTACGGTCTCGACGACAAAGTGACCGCGCACTTCGGCAAGAACTGTCTTCTGGCGCGGCGAATGGTCGAACGTGGTGTGCGGTTCGTGCAAGTCTACAGCGGCGGCAACGAAGGCCCGAAAGCCTGGGATGCTCACGACGATCTCAAGAAGAATCACGATTTGCACTGTGCCGAAACCGACGGACCGATCGCGGCCTTGCTGGAAGATCTCGACGCCCGTGGATTACTCGATACGACGCTCGTGATCTGGGGCGGTGAATTCGGTCGCTCACCGGTCGCAGAGAACGGCAAGGGCCGCGACCATCATCCCAAAGGTTTTTCGATGTGGATGGCCGGCGGCGGAATCCAAGGAGGCGTCACTCACGGAGCGACCGACGAGTTCGGCTACGACGCCATCGAAGCTCGCGTTTCCGTCCCCGACCTGCACGCGACGATTCTGCATCAACTCGGCCTGGATCACAAACGACTCACCTACCGATTCAGCAACCGCGACTACCGCCTCACCGACGTCAGCGGCAACGTCTTGCACGAACTGCTGACGTAAAGCGGCGAAAGCATTGGACTCGCCCAACACGCTTCCAATAAAACGACGTTCGCCGAAGACATTGCCGACGAGGAAGTACTGCGCGCCTGATTGGTAAGAACGACACAACCCTCTGTTTTGCAGAGGGTTGCAAGTACGCCCGCCAGGATTCGAACCTGGGACCGACGGATTAGAAATGCCCCGTTACCTTTCGGGAGGGTATCGGATACCCCTCAGACCCAACAAAACAAGGCGTTTCCGGATGACCAGTTTTCCCGTGAACCCAGCCTTTTGACAAAAAGTGGGTACAGTTTTCAAAAGTGTACCCACCTTATGCTCATCACCGTCTGCTGACCGCTGTCGAACGGAATCGTATGGACTTCAGCCACGGTTCCGGTCATAGCATTCATCTCCGACAAACACAACCTGCCAGGTGCACAAGGCGACCCGATCAAGTCGGAGATCCGACTCGACCAACGAACATCTTTTGCATCGTGTCGTCAGCCTCTTTGATCGGATGGATGCCCTCTATTCACGAAACTCGCCGATTTGGCAATCGCGAGTTCTGAAACCCGTTGACGATGTCGATCTGAATTGCGATACTGCGAACGCGTAAGGACGCCGAGGTGACTCCTGTACCTCATTGCACACTTGCATTGGGAGGCCGCCAAAAGGAGGCGGTTCGCAGTAGAGTTATCATTGAGCAGGATCGCTCACCCTCGCTTGACATGCTGGACCCCGACAGCATTCCGCGAGATTTCCGGTCAAACCGATCGGCAGTCTTGCGGTGTGCGCTGTCCTGAATGGTAAGGCATCGTACCAGAAAGACTGCCTCAACACCCACTCATGTGTTTGGAGGTAGTTTCGTGACGAATCGCACGTCATCCATCAGTTGCTCCGTGGAAAGCCTGATTCCACTTGCCATCCCCGTTGAAGCATTGCGGCCGTTAATTGCCGCAGCGCTCGAATCAACAGGCATCCTTCCAGGTTGGCCCCTGGGTAGAGTCGCACTTCAGGAAGGTGAAGCAGCCGAGTGCATTGGCGTAAAGCCGCATGTACTTCGCGATGCACGTATACGCCTGCGTCTGCCGCATTCTCTCATCGGCCGGACGGTGACCTACAACGCAGAGCAGCTCCGAGTCGCGCTGAACCGGATGGCGATCAATTCGTGAGACATTTTGTTGCCTCAAAGTCTTGCACACTCAAATCCCACGATAACCCTACCGTCTGCACATGGTACGGGGAGAACTTCAGGAAACGGTTATGCCCAAAAAACAAAATCAGAAAAACACACAGAGCGACGTCACTCCAAAGGAAATTCGTTCAGACAGGTGGCTTCGCAACCAACACGGAACCTACTTAATCACGTATCCAAAACCTGGAACGTATGAATTGAAGCCGATCGCCAATCACGGAGTTCACATCAGAACAATTCTATTTTTACTGCATACGCATGGCTGCGAAGTCCAGTATGTTTTGCAGTTTTTCACTCCACACGGTCATGTGGAATTGCGAGTTCGTCATGAAGACTTGGCCGACGAGAGGGCTTTTCTCAATGTCGCTCCTCCTGGATTTGCGCTGACATACGTGGCTCACGCCTTCACACTCCTCAGGGAATGCCTGATGGGTGACTTGGTCCATGCAACACGAGAGGCCACTCTCACAGTTCTGGGCTGGTACATTTGGCAGAAGAAGCCTGTTTTCGCGCACGCTGGCGGAGTGATTCGTTCCGAAGTGGATTCGTCTGGAATCAAACTGGAAACGGGTTTCGGAACAGTAAAAAACAGTTCTTTGGTTGACATCGATCAATTGTGTTCCGATGTTCCGATTCTGGCCGGTCAACACAGGCCCATCGAGAAATTGCACGTACAGGTTCCTGAGCAATTCCGCAAATATCGCTTACACACCCCGACTTCCGAAGCTGAATCCAGAGAGGCAATGCGAGCAGTGTTCGACCTCTTATCGCTCGGCAAGCCTGATGTCACGTATATCTGTGTGTCCGCCATATTTGTGACAGTAATTCGTGATCCACGATTCGCGCTCTTCCTTTACGGGGAGACCTGCAACTGCTGGCCAAGGTTGTCGATCTCGCCCATACCTGGATTTACCAGCAGGCGAATTGAGCGCTGTCCGAACAACGGAATCGATGACTGCCGGTGACCCGCCCCTGACATTCCTTGATGTGATACTGGTCGTCACAAATCGTCTGTTTGAAATCGGGGGACGCGGCAATGGAATCAGCATTCCAAACGCTCGTTGAACGGGGCCGAAAGGATCTCCGGACAAAGTACTTGCGTGGAGGCCAAGTCCAGGCGGAGCCGCTGTTCGACGCGGAAGTAAAGTTGATTCAAAGCCTGAACCTGGACGAGTCCCTGGTCCGGTTGTCCGAATACAGCGATCAGCTGCAACAGCGGGACGTGTACTTTCACGCGATCGGTTCCGGGTGTTCATCCGTCGTCCTGTTTGTGCTCGGAATATCCCGTGTCAATCCGATCGAACATGACACGTATTTCCAGCATTTCTGGCAAACGTCCAGCGGTGAGTCACCAATTCTTCAATTGGTTGTGGACTCCATCGGAAAACCTGGTTTCGGTAACGTTCCCCAGCCTTTCTGCGTGTCCGCCCACTCCATGACTGCCTTGGAAGCGATCCCCAATCGGGTGGAATCACTTATCGGGCCGATCAAGACAACCAAGCTGGATCAGGCCACGCTCGCATCGCTTCAGGCTGGCGATACAAACGATGTCTTCCAGTTCCACAGCGAGCGGGCCAAATGGCTGCTCAGCCAGATTCGACCGACGAACATCGAGGAACTGGCTGTTGTCACCGCCTTGGAACAACTCAGTCACAACCACCCGGACGTTGTGTTCAGTTACCTGGAACAATACCAAGAGATTCTCACAACCCGTTACGTGACGGGTCGCCGTGCTTCTTCGGAAGCGAAACATCGGCTCCCCATCCTATTTCAAGAAATGCTGATGAGCCTGTTGCGGCATCTGGCAAAGTTGCCCTGGGACGTGACCTATCCATTCATTCGGGATGCAGCGAAAGGTCGGGTAGACGATCAACACGAACACTGGCGGACTGCCTTGGGGCTGACGAATGACCGTTCTTCCGAGGATGCCAAAAGGCTGTTACGAACAATCGCCGAGTCCAGCCGCTGGGCCGTCTGTCGGGCACATCACATTGCGAATGCCCTGACGAGTTTCAAGGCCGCCTATTATCGGACTCATCACCGGGTGGAATTCGAGAACGTTCGAACACAAATCATCGAGTCCACAAGCCACGGAACAACATCGTGACTGACGCAACTTCAGAACCACGCAAGACGAAGCCGCGCAAGAAGGCCGCACGGACTTTATCCAAGTCGAGTGGTCCAAAACCAGAAAAAAAGGATCATCCAGATCGCGACCGTCGAGTACGGCAGGCGGATCGTCTGGCGCGAGTTTTGCGCGTACTCGAACTGATTCAAAGCCGTGGACGTTGGACAACGAAAGCCATCGCCGAAGAAATCGAGTGTTCGGAACGAACCGTTTATCGTGACCTGGATGTGCTCCGGTTCCTGCAATCAATCGCCGAGATCAAGACGGTGGGACATCTGATCGACTCAGATCTCTCCCACGATGTGTCTTGGGATACGGCCCGTCAGGAACTCCGCTGCCAGGCAGAGGCTGAGTACTTCGACATCCCGCGTGGCCGCATCGTGTGGGACACCGTGCATCGAGCCGGGATTCTGTATCACGGCAACGAAACGCCTGTAGAAGCATTCGAAGAACTGGCCAGACTGTTCCGTCTGCCAAGGTGGGAGGCCCGGCTGGATGAACACTACCTGACCGGAGAGGCCCTGGAAGAGTTCTATCGGTTGGACTGAAAGTCCATTGAACAACGCCCCTGCGCAAAACCCCATCCCTGCCAAGGAATTCCACAATGAGCTTTCACCGCGAACTTTACACGTTCACTCATGTCCTGTTCATGACAGGCGCCATTGCACTGACCATGACCGGGATGTACGCCGCACGACACCAGCATGGGTCGATTCGCGAACTGTCCCGAATGGACGCCAAGTCGGCCTGCCTCACTCTTAACAAACGAATCGCGACAAATCTCGCGCAGATGGCGTGATCACCTTTTCACTCGCCGAGAGCACCAGAAAGGCCGGACAACACCATGCAAATCACAATCCACCGAGGAACTCACGAGGTCGGTGGAAGCTGTATCGAGATCGCAACAGATCAAAGCCGGGTGATCCTCGACGTGGGAATGCCCCTGTTCAACGAAGATCGCGAGCCCTACGACTCCGCAGCATTGAGACGACAATCGCGTGAGGAACTCAGGACCTCGGGCGTGCTCCCCAAAGTCCCCGGACTGTTTGACGAGACTGGTCCGAGTCCCGACGCCATCCTGCTCTCACACGCCCATGAAGATCACACAGGGTTGCTGCGGCATTCTCCGAATGATGTTCCGATCTATGCCAGTGTGGGGACCAGCAAGATGATGCTGGTTGGCTCAAAGTTTGCCGGGCAGCCTTCGCTTCCCAGTGATCGACATCATGAACTCCCGTCCGGAAACACGGTACAGATCGGGGATTTCAAAGTAACCGCGTTTTCGGTCGATCATTCCATCTATGGCGCCCAGGCTTTCCTGATCGATGCGGATGGCAAGTCGATCCTGTACTCTGGCGACCTGCGCATGCACGGCCGTAAACCAGGGATGCACAGGGCACTCATCGAGGCGGTTCAGCACCGTTCCATCGACGTGTTCCTGATGGAGGGAACCCACATCAATCATCGGGATCATCGAAATCAGAACGAATACCAACTCGAACGGGAGATCGTCAGGCACGTTCAATCGGCAACAGGATTGGTGCTGGCCTCCTTCTCTCCTCAACACGTGGACCGGCTGGTCGGCTTCTACAGGGCCACGGTCAAAGCTGGTCGAATCTTTGTGGTCGACGCCTACACAGCCTTTGTGATGTATTTGATCGCCTCAGAGATCCCTGTTCCCCGGCCGGAATCTTCGCCCGAAGTGAAAGTCTTTTTCCCAAAATACTTCGAGGAGAATTACCGGAAGAAACAACTCGAAAAGCATTTTCTCTTGATGTCCCCGGCCAGGATTGGAATGGACGAAATCCGCTCAAATCCATCTCGATATGTGATGCTCTTCCGACCCAGCATGCTGGACAGCGATTTCGGCGGAGACATTCCAGATCACTCCCGCTGTCTCTATTCCCGCTGGGAAGGCTATCTCGACCGACCTGACTGGCGACTGGTCAATGCGGCTTTGGAAAACGTCCACGGTGACCTGATTGAAGTCCATACGAGCGGTCACATCGTCTACGACGATATTATCGAATTGGTGGGACTGATTCAGGCGAAGACGGTAATTCCGGTTCACACTTTTGAACCAGAGATGTTCATGGAGTTCTCATCCAGAGTAAGAGTCTTGGCGGATGGCGAACGAATGGTGGTGTAATCAGTTTGGCTGTTGAATCGCGAAATCGACCGACTGTCACCAGACCGAATGGTCACCGTGACCGAAGGCAATCGTGAATTCGCTCAGGCTGGTTGAAGACATCGGATTCTGTACCGCGACAATCCGGCGAACGACATTCGAAACTGGACAGTCTTGCGCCATCAGGAACGAAGACATCGAACTGGTGAGAGCCAAAAACTCTTGGCTGATCTGATCCGTCGGGTATCTAAGCAGGATTAGGCAGATGTCGACCCCTGGCCCCAGTTGACTTTCTGCAAATCGGCCGGGAAAAGCCTTCTGTAGACGAGTCAGTTGTGATGGTGTCGAAAGTTCGATGGCATACATCAGGCTCTGAATCAAGCCGAAGAATGGATTCACATCCGTGTCGGCCTTGATCTCACCCACAATGGGCGTCCGATCCTGGAAGTTGCTGAGCAGTAGATCCATTCCACCAGCCCCTGAGGATTGACCGGATTCCCCGTTTTCGAGCTCGGATTTTGTCGTTCGGAGTGGGTTAATCTGGTAGTCAACGTACTGAAAATCAAGATGTGGCGCTGCTTCAACCGTACCAACTTTGCGGTCGCTTCCAACGAGTTGTTGGACGAGCACATTCGCCAAATGCCTGTTGTCAAGCATCCGGTCGGACAGCCTGCCTTCAACTCCGCGATTGTGGAAGCCCTCGTTGCGGTTGTCGTAAAGTGAACAGTGCTCTCGACTCTCAATGGCCAACTTCGCCAACTGCTCTGGCCGTCGACAAAGTTCCCGGGCGACCGCCAAATGAAAGTCCTCACTGGGGAAGTCACGGAGCAGTCGGTACAAATGGCGAAGTGCCGTGATTGGAATCAGGCGTTGTAGCGATGATTGGCGTCTCATCCTTCCATCATGACTATGCGCTGTGCCAACAGTGGGGCACCGCAAGTCTGCGCGAAAATCCGCGTTCCAGCCAGTGGCAACTGTGGGTCACATCACAGGCCACAGTGACCCAGAGATGGCAGCGGAATGACCTATCGTCTCAGTCCTGAACTTCTCCGAGAAGCGGACTGTGTGGACGAGGCATGGACAAGAAGCAACGAACTGATTCCGAGCGCCGTCTGCGCCAATGCGAACGGCTGAGCCATTTGCTCAAAACACTCCATCTCATCATGGGCAAGGGACGGTGGGATGCCGACGGGTTGGCGGAGGAACTCGAATGCTCCCGCCGCACGGTATATCGTCTGCTGCAAACGCTCTCGATGGCTGGTGTCCCGTGGTACTTTGACAAATCTTGCCGAGCCTACCGCGTCCGACCTGGCTTCAAATTCCCGGTCATCGAATTAACCACTTCCACAGATGTGGGTGTCGCGCACACCTCGAGCGAACTGAAGCCGCTTGTCGAAAAGCTGATCGCTGACGGCGAGGCGGTTATCGCGACGCTAAATCGGTTCCTGAAGACTCTTCGCGAAGTCCAAGAGGGCTGACGACGGGTACCATGCGTTACGATTTGGAAACGCTGTCAAGCCACTCGCAAAGAATTCCATTTTCCCTGCAATCGCGATCGGCTGGGAATACAGCGATTCTCGGTTCCTTGCCGCACCAGTGAAAACACACGGTTTCCGAAAGTGCCCTTACAATCAGTCGTCACGTTTTGCTGCAATAGGCTGCAGCAAAGACTGCGATCGTTGCGAAAAGGGGAAGGGGTACGATTTATGGTGACGGCTGTTAAGGGAATTGTCGAAAAATCTGAGATTGTTTTATTCAGCGATTTCTGGGAATGGGCCAGCAGATGTATAGCAGATATTCGACAAAACGGGCTTCGTGGAGCAATACCTCCGGACTGCGTGGGCGACGATTGGGACGATGACTTCGCAAATTCGTATGAAAACATTCACCCCATCCTGAAAGAGTTCTTCAACGCGAAGTTCTACGAGGTTCCGCCTGGCATCCCAAATTGTTCTGCGCCGTTCGTGGCCGAAACCGGACACCAGGCTCTCATGTTTTTCCTCAATCCGACCAACGCGCTGTATGGCGCGGCCCCGTTTTTTGAGACGAAGGAGTTTCAGAACATTCTGGATTCAGCAATTTCTGAACTCAAGAAGAAACAGGAAAACTGGGTGCATTCGGGCGACGTTCAAACCAAGCCCTCGGTTCGAAACCGTCGGAAAAATCGTAATGGCCAATTGAGCGAGGATGGCTTGTTATTGCATGCGTACCTCTGTGCCGGACACAAATGCAATTCGGAAGAGCCTGACCTTCAGCCGCTCGGTAATCAGACGTTCATGGCCGAACAACTTTCTCACCGAGGACGGGCCTGGGACGGTACGAGAGTCAGTCGAGCGATGAAAGAGCTTTTTGAACAAGTTAACGCGTTCCATCTTTTGGGAAATGAGTACATGGAGCGTTACAAAAAGCTGTGCGACGAGCGGCAAATCTGCACATGGCTTCTCCAGATCCATCTGCGAACGATGTCGCGAGGAATCCAGCGGGAATTCGGTGTTGAGAACCTCGACAGATTTCAGAAGCCGGACGAAGACGAATGAGACTGTGCTATACAGCCTTGAAGCACAATTTGAATGCGATGCTGAGATGGATTGGCAGCTGATCATCTTGCGAGTGAGAGGGTTATGCGAAGTGAGTTCCGATTCCGCCGAGTAGATGTGAATGGGTCCTTCCGGGAGTAGAGGCTTACGCACTACGAAAGAAGGAAAGGTTCACAAATGGCGGTTGGTGATGAACTTATTGGCGTAATCAATCCGGAAGAGCTTTACACGCTCAAGGCATTCACCCAACGACTGGGAATCCGCGCATCGACGGTACGGTCCGCGAGAAGAGCGGGCTTGAATGTCTACTACGTCCACAAGCACGCCTACGTGTATGGACGCGACTGGATTGATTACGTCCGTAACTCCAAGACTAATTCTGCTGACCACAACAGCCGGGATGCCGTCTGACCACGGTTCGTCTATCGCCTCCCTTCACGGACTGCGGAGTGACCGAGGTCATGGCAAAACGCAAACTACGCTCAAAGTCCGTGCACAGGGTTCCTACGGTCCGAATCGTACGGCCTGCCAATCGCCCGTTCCAATTGCGTTATACCTGTCCAAAGGAAAAACGTGAAATCCGCATTTCCACGGGAAGCAGGGACGAAGATGAGGCTGAACAGCAGAAGCAGGAGTTGGAGGCGAAACTGCTTCTTGGGCTTGGTACAAGCCCAGGGAAGAAACTCGTAGACGGCCCTGAAATGGAGTGGTCTGATTTTCGAGAACAGTACCGAGTACTTCATCTCACGACTGTCCGGGAACGGACTGCGATCGATGCCGAAAATCGATTGGATATCGCGGAGAGAATTCTCAAACCGCGTACGTTAGGCGACGTTGCTGCGCCTGCGGCCCTTCAACTTCTTCAGTCAAAGCTCCTTTCGGGAGTTCTCAGCGCCCGGAAAAAACCGCGATCTCCGCACACTGTTAAAGGTTACATGGCTCACGTGCTCGCCGCTCTCAACTGGGCCAACCTGCAAAACTGGCTTCCCAACGCTCCCAAGGTCCGAAAGATCAAGACTTCCAAACACGATGCAATGAAAGGTAGACCAATTACCGAGGATGAATTCAAAGGGATGCTTGCGGCAGTTCCAAGTGTGGTTGGAGACGAAGCGGCCGAATCGTGGCGGTACACCCTTCGCGGCCTCAAGGAATCAGGATTGCGAATCAACGAACTGATGAATGTTTCCTGGGACAAACCCAGGACGATCAAGCCGATCTGGCAAGATGGGCTTCATCCAGTTCTGGAGATTCCGGCCGCGATGCAGAAGAACAATCGCGACCAGGAAATCCCACTTCTTCCGGGTTTCGAGTCTTTGTTGCTGGAAACGCCGACCGAACTCAGAAGTGGGTGGATTTTTGAGCCGAAGTCATTGCAGTTGAGATTGGGGCGTGGAATTCGACATCAACGGCCCAACGCGGATTGGGTGGGACGGATCATCAGCCGGATTGGGAAGGCTGCGAACATCGTGGTTGAGGAAGCCGATCCCAAGACTGGTCATCCTGAGAAGTACGCTTCCGCACATGATTTGCGGAGAACCTGCGGAGAACGACTTCGCGAATCGGGCGTGCCACCGTTGGTCATCAGCCGGGTTATGCGTCATTCATCTTGGGAAACTACCCAACGGCACTACGCCCCAGGCAACGTTGAGAGCGACGCGAAGGTCCTTGAACAAATCCTGAAGCCAAAGCCCGAGAATCAAACGGGTGCAAAAACTTCAGACGACAATGGCAGTCCCCAGTGAGGAGAAGGACCTGTACCCACTTTTCCCCTCATGTACCTAGGTACACCCGTGGGGGTCGTTTGACGTAAGTCCAGTACGCCCGGGAGGATTCGAACCTCCGACCGACGGATTAGAAATC
>JAFEBS010000053.1 GCA_018242525.1 Planctomycetota bacterium
AGGACGCAGAGACAGGGAATCACGAGGCTGACACCCGTGCCTGTCTGGAACTGGTGGAACACGGCGGCCACGGACGGATCAAACACGGATAGTTCGAGGGTTTCGTCGGGCGCGGTTGTGACAGCGGTGGACGGAAGGTAGCCCTGTCGCTCCGAGACAGGGAGCGAGAATGCAGAGAGACCCCTCAATCCAGTACTCGCGGATTCGCTTTCAACGCGTTTCTGCCCATCGCGCTACCTGTCTCGGAGCGACAGGGCGACCTTGGTGCACTGGAATCGTGAGACGGATCTGCTGGGTTTCGTCGGGCGCGAGGGTTTCACAGGAGGACGCAGAGGAAACAGAGGCAAGGCAGGGAATCACCGTGCCGACACCGGGCCTGTCTGAAATTGGTGGAACAAGACAGCCACGGATCAAACACGGATAGTTCGAGGGTTTCGTCGGGCGCGGTTGTGACAGCGGTGGACGGAAGGTAGCCCTGTCGCTCCGAGACAGGGAGCGAGAATGCAGAGAGACCCCTCAATCCAGTACTCGCGGATTCGCTTTCAACGCGTTTCTGCCCATCGCGCTACCTGTCTCGGAGCGACAGGGCTACCTTGGCGCACTGGAATCGTGAGACGGATCTGCTGGGTTTCGTCGGGCGCGATCGTGACAATGTCGGGTGTCGGAGAAGAGATGGAAAAGAAGATTTCACAGGAGGACGCAGAGGAAACAGAGGCAAGGCAGGGAATCACGCGGCGGGGAAACCTGACGAACTGTTGTCATCTCTTCCGGATTCTTTGTGCCTCAGTGCCTCTGTGAGAGATCTCAGTCCAGACTGTAATTCAACAGTTCTGCGAGCAGGGGTCAGGTGCTGAACGACATCTGACGGTGCAAACGTTCTTTGAAAACATGGTCAAGTTCGGGTGTTGCCTGGCGGGGAGGTGTTTTTAGCTTTCCTGGGGGCGGCAGACTCGATTGCGGCCTTCTGTTTTGGCGCGGTAGAGGGCGGAGTCGGCGGCGGCGACCAGGCTTTCGGCACCCAGGCCGTGCATCGGGCAACTGGCAACTCCGATGCTGACCGTCACATTCAAGCGTTTGTCGCAATAATCGATCGCCAGTCGTTCGATCGCCAGTCGGATTTCTTCGGCAACTCGCAAGGCTCCGGCCGTGCCGACGCCGGGCAGCAGGACTGCCAGTTCTTCGCCGCCGTAGCGGGCCAGCAGGCTGCGTTCGCCCACGCGCATGCGGCCGACATGTTCTCTCAAGAGTTGAGCAATGACACGCAAGACCTCGTCGCCGGCCTGGTGACCATGTCGATCATTGATCGACTTGAAGCGGTCCAGATCGGCCAGCAACAGGGAACATTCTTCGGAGAGTCCCAGTCGGACTCGATCGACTTCGCCCGCCAGCAGTGTGTCGAAGGTGCGGCGGTTGGCCAGGTCGGTCAGGCCGTCGTGGCGGGCCTGGCGGCGGATGGCGTGATCGCGGTAGATCCGTCGCAGCGTCTGTGCCAGCAGTTCGGCCGTCCATTCAATCAACTGGCCGCTGCGTGCCGGCAGAATGTCCCGGTTGCGTCGACTGAGAACCAGTGTTCCCAACTGCTTCCCGCTCGATCGCAACGGCCAGACGGCGGCGTGTCCCCACAGTGTGTGAACACCCATGGTTTCCAGACGCGGCTTGTCAAACAGTTCGCCATGAATCGCCACAGGACTCGACGCGACCGCCGCCGACGTCATGGCGGCAAATTGTGCTTCGTATCGACGCCATTCCTGGGCGATGGTGGCGGGCAAGGTTTCCCCCGCTTCCACCACTGGTTCGACGACATCCGTGGCTCGTCGCGAGAACAGGAACAGGGCTCCGCGATCCATGTCGGCGGCTTCGCACAGGGCTGCGGTCAGTTCGCCGAGAGTTTCCAATGGCTGGTCGGTCGCCCGGTCGGCGATCGATTTCAGCCGCAGCATTTCGCGGGCGAGCCACAGTTCGTTTTCATGCTGTTCCAGCAATCGTTCCTGCATCGAACGGCGCAGGATCGTCTGGCCAAGTCGTCCCAGGACTTCCGCCTGTTCAATTCTTCGCAATCCCGCCGGCCAGAGCGAGGTCGTGACCACTGCGCCGACCAGCGTATATTCTTCATGAACCGGGATCAGGAAGACCTCTCCCGACAGGCCTTCCTCGGGCGAATCGGTCCCGACGATGCCAGACTGTGAATCCAGAAGGGCGAGGGTTTTCGTCTTTCCCCGGACTGCGGGCGAAAACTCATACCGGCGAACAATCAGGGGTTCCTGCCGCAGTCGATCCAGGATCTCGTTCGTCACCGGGATGCCGACATCGTGTTCGAGCGACGTTCCTCGGACGGCCAGCGTCGACACGTTGGAGCCTGCGATATTGATCAGGGCCGCAAATCCGTGGGCGGGTTGGGGAATCATGCGGCGCAGCAGTCGACCTGCCGCAGCCGCCGCACTGCGGCCAATGATTTCGTTCAGCAGCTGGTTTTCGGCGGCAATTTGTGCCCGTTCGCGATTCAGTCGCAGGACTTCCGCCTCTAACCGGCTGAATTCCGGTGTGGCTGGCGGTGCCGGTGCAGCGACAGGGCGCACTCCCCAGCCGAAGCGGTCCATCCAGAGCACCAGACGGTGTGCCACGGCCGACGTTTTTGCCGCGGCCGCGGTTCCAAATCCGGTGGTGATGGTGACAAGTGGTGACATTATGACGTAGAGAGCCGTGGAACCGTCGGGATTGGAAGGACACTGCCCATGACAACTTTAGTGACTGGCGGCACCCCAACGCGGTCTACAATCCTGAAACTGAAGGCCCGGAAAACGAATGTGAAGCAGACGAAACGATCTTCCCCGGGAATCGTGTCGTACCGACTTGAACGGGATGTGGTAAAACGTAATCCTTGGAGGAACGCAGTCCTCGAAACAGGGCTGTTTTCACAGGGAGCCGAAATCGCCAATGTTGGCAATTGTCAACATGTTGTCGGTGACGGAAACGGGGGATCAGGTGGCTGCGTCACGTGCGGGGCAGCGTCATTCAACAAGTTGGAGTGAAACCATGGGAAACACCAGTGTGACGAATCGGATCGGATGGCTGGGTTTGACTTGTCTGTTGGCGGGGTTGGTCGTCACACCGCTTCTGACGGCTGAAGAACCGAAGGTCGCTGCCGCGCCGGCCGTCAAGTGGAAGCCGCTGTTTGACGGCAAGACACTGAAGAACTGGAAGAGTTCCCAGTTTGGTGGCGAGGGTGATATTGAGGTGAAGGACGGAACGATCGTCATGTCCCAGGGATCCGAGATGACCGGGATCGTGTGGGACGGTGCCGCACTGCCAAAGATGAACTACGAGATCTCGCTGAACGCCAAGCGGATTGAAGGGGGCGACTTTTTCTGCGGGCTCACGTTTCAGGTCAAGGATGATCCATGCAGCCTGATCATCGGAGGCTGGGGTGGCGGCGTGGTCGGGATTTCGAGCCTGGATGGGCAGGATGCCGCCAACAATGAAACGGCCTGTTTCGAATCGTTTGACCGCGGCAAATGGTACAAGATCCGGATGCGCGTCAGTGAACAGGGATTGATGGCCTGGATCGATGACAAGCAGGTCGTGGGGGTGGAAACCAAGGGACGCAAGATTGGGATCCGTCCGGAAGTGGAACTGTCCCGGCCACTGGGTGTCTCCTGTTACGCGACCGTGGCCGGCCTGAAGGACATTCAAATCCGTGACCTGACACCGGAAGAGGCCAAGGCTCCGATCACACCTCCGAAAGCCAGGTAACGGGGGAACGGGGCCTGCGGAAGAAGAATCTCGGGCGATTTGAGAGTCCTGCGCCTCTGCGTGAGATTCTCGAACATCAATGGGTGAAAACTGGACTCACGCAGAGGCGCAAAGAAAAAGAAAGTCGTGAAAGAGCCGTTGCGCGGTTTCCTGCGAACTCTACTGCAGAGACGGGAAGCTACCCCCTACCGCACCCGAAATCTGATGCTTAGGGCTGCTCCGGTTAGGGCCTGACCCGGTTCACACGACCCCGCCGCAGCAAGGGGTAGCTTCTCGTCCCGTCAGGAGCCTCGACTCTGGGGAAACGAAACGCAAGTATGTGGTTCGGTTGACAGATGTCAAGGCATCGGTGCCATTCCCATCGATTCTCGGAAATGAGATCTGTCAATCCTGACGATTGACAACCTGTACAGGTCTGCCTACCTTGAAAGGTGGCAGTTGATAGTTTTTGTCTTTTTTGTCGAACTCGAACGATTAAGTCCGATGGCACGCACACCACAAGACATAACAGACGCAGAACTGGCGGTCCTGAACCTTCTCTGGACACGGGGACGCAGTACGGTTCGAGAGTTGACCGACATTCTCTACCCCAACGGAACCGGAGCCCACTACGCCACGGTTCAAAAGTTGCTTGAGCGTCTGGAAATCAAGAAGTTCGTGCGACGTGACCGCAAGCCATGGCCGCATCAGTTCGAATTCCGCATCGAACGCGAGGAATTGATCGGACGACGTCTGCAGACGACCGCCGATAAACTGTGCGGCGGATCGCTGGTCCCGCTGATGACGCATCTGGTCAAAGCCCAGCTCACTCCGGAAGACCGCCGTTCGCTGCGATCGCTGCTGGATGAGCTGGAAGCGGGCCTGAGCTGATCTTCACGCTGGCTTTGCCCAACAAATGGGGTCTGCCCCCCCTCCCGATGTGCTTTCTACTCAAATCAGATACCTGTGGCAGGGGTCTGACCCCATTTGGTGGGCAGAGTCGGGCACCGCCACACGAAAGAAGATACTGGCTGCGGCATGTCTTCGTCACTGGCCTGGATTACCGATGCATTGCAGGCGTTGAAGAACGAAGGGCTGCTGCGCAGTCGGCGAGTGACACGCATGTTGCCGGATGGCACCTGCGAAGTTGACTCGCGACGAGTCCTTGATTTCGCCTCCAATGACTACCTGAACCTGGCGGGCGATCCCCGAGTGATCGGTGCCGCGATGGAGGCCTTGCGGACCGGAACCGTGGGGGCTCGCGCCAGTCCCTTGGTGAGTGGGCGATCTGAATGGCACGAACGCCTGGAACAGACGATTGCGCAATTCGAGGAACAGCCTGAGGCCCTGCTGTTTCCCACCGGCATGGCAGCCAACGTCGGCACGATCGCCGCCATTTGTGGAGCGGGTGATCTGATCCTGTGTGATCGAGCCAATCACGCCAGCCTGGTCGATGGCTGCCGCCTGTCTCAGTCGCAGATGCGGGTTTATCGCCACGATGATCTGACAACTTTGGAGCGGGAGCTGAAAAAAGGCGATTCCGTTCGACGCCGCTGGATTGTTACGGATTCTGTCTTCAGTATGGATGGCGACATCGCTCCGCTGGCAGATCTCTGCGACATCGCCGAGCAAAACAATGCCGAGTTGATCGTGGACGAGGCCCATGCGACCGGCGTGATCGGGGAAAATGGACGGGGAGCCTGCGAGGCGCTGGGAGTCGAAGACCGCGTCGCGGTCCGTATCGGCACGTTGAGCAAGGCCATTGGTGCTCAGGGAGGGTTTGTCTCCGGCCCCGCGAATCTCATCGAATTCCTCTGGAATCGGGCCCGATCGCAAATCTACTCGACAGCCTTGTCCCCCGCCGTCTGCGCCGCTGCGACGGCCGCCATCGGAATCATTCGCGCCGAACCGTGGCGACGACATCGTCTGGAAGTCGCCTCGGAATTCTTCCGCACGCAACTCAGGCTGGCCGGCGTGGAAACGGTCGCCACCTCCACCGGCCCCATCGTCCCGGTGATCCTGCACGCCCCCGAGGCAGCCTTGAACGTCGCAAATCGGCTGGAGAATCGCGGTTTCCTGGTCGGGGCAATCCGTCCTCCCACGGTCCCGCGGGACACGTCCCGGTTGCGAATTGTTGTGACGGCCGCTCATCAGGACGCCGATCTGACCCGACTGGCAACCGCGGTTTTCGAGGAAGTGACGGCCGCGCGGGCCGAGTGACCGATGTTCAAACCACGGATCACTCGGATGCCACGGATCAACCGAATGGCATCGGCCATTCATGCAAAGCCGTGTGTAGAAAACGATGTTTCTGGTTTTACGCCATAACTCGTGCCTTGGTATTCTGATCCGTGAAATTCGTACCATCCGTGGTGAGTAATCCGGGTTAACCGTCTGAGGAAGCGCCTGATGAAACCGCTCGCGAGATTCAAACTGATTCCGAGCCCGTCATGGCTGTGGTTGGCCTGCCTGGCGATGATCATCTCCGCCGGCACAACAGTGGCGGCGGGAGACGCACCGAAGGGACTGACCTCCACGTTCACGTCCCCCACGTATCCGGTCCTGGTTGGAAAAGATCACTGCCCGCTGGTGCGTGTCGTCATTGATGTGGAACCGGGGATTGAGGCACGCGTGACGTCCCTGGCGTTCAAATCGGACGGGACCGACGATTTGAAGGAACTCCAGTCGCTGTCGTTGTTCTCCACGGGCGACAAGGATGCCTTTTCGGAGGCCATCCAGATTGGAAAACCGGCCGCTCCGGCAGCGGAATTTGACTTTCCTGCGGATCAGCCCTTGCGTGCAGGCAGGAATGTTTTCTGGTTGGCGTGCCGCCTGCGGGCAACGGCGGATTTCTCGCACCATGTGGCAGCCCAGTGCCAATCGATCGAGACCACAGTCGGGCACCTGGCTCCCCGCGATCTGTCTCCCGGTGCCACGCATCGCATCGGCTTCGCACTTCGACGTCACAACGACGACGGAGTTGATACCTACCGCATTCCCGCATTGACCACATCGGCGAACGGCACCCTGCTGGCGGTCTACGACATGCGTCGGCAAAAGGGCCGCGATCTGCAGGGAGACATCGACATCGGACTCAGCCGCAGCACCGATGGCGGCCAGACCTGGGAACCTGTGCGAGTCATCATGGACATGGGGGAGTACGGAGGCCTGCCGCAGGACCAGAATGGCTGCAGCGACCCCGGGATCATTGTCGACCCGCAGACGGGAGAGATCTTTTGCTTTGCACTCTGGATGAATGGCAAGCCCGGCAAGCACCAATGGCGGGACGACGGATCCGAACCAGGGTTTGAAATCGGCAAGACCGCCCAGTTCATGCTGGTCCGATCGAAGGACGACGGACTGACCTGGTCCAAGCCCGAAAATCTGACCCGGGTTCTGAAGCAGGAATCCTGGTGGTTGCTGGCTCCAGCGCCGCAGTCGGGCATCAGCCTGCCGGACGGAACTCTGGTCATGCCCGTCCAGGGTCGAGCGGGCGGTGGAAAACTGGATTCGTTCGCGACCATCATGATCAGCCGTGACCATGGAGCCACCTGGAACGTCGGCAAGCCGGGCTACAGTGGCGGCAACGAATGCCAGGCGGCGATGCTGGGAGACGGTTCGATCATGCTGAATGTCCGCAACGATCATGAACGGTTTCGAGCGGTCGCCACGACAAAGGACCTCGGCCAGACATGGACGCCGCACCCGACCAGCCGTCAGTCGCTGATCGAGCCGAATTGCAACGGCAGTCTGCTGCGTGTGGACTACGGGACGGGCAAACACGCTTTGCTGTTCTCCAATCCGCACACGCAGAAGGGACGCACTCATCAGACCCTTCAAGTCAGCTTTGACGATGGAATCACCTGGCCGGACTCGCATCACATGTTGCTCGACGAGGGACTCGGCGCGGGTTATTCGAGCCTGACTCGCGTCGGCCCCGACCAGATCGGCATAGTCTACGAGGGAAGTCAATCGCAGATTGTCTTCGAGAAGATTCCCCTGATCGAATTGCTGGAACCAACTCGCCGGATCGCCGCCCAGGATGTCTGGCAGCGCGAAGTCTCCCCGGCCGGCCAGAAGTATCTGCAGATGCTTCTGGCGCGCACACCGTTCGGAACCACCAACTTCGACATGGCCGCCTTGAGGGCCGGCATGGGAACGCGCCGGCCTCCGACGATTCCCGACGTCACCGTTACGAAGGTCAAAGTGGGTGATGTTTCCTGCGAATGGGTGCTGGCTCCGGGTGCAGATCCGGATCTGCGATTGCTCTACATTCACGGTGGCGGTTTCGTCTCCGGGTCCGCGGGATTCTATCTACCGCTGGCAGCACACATTTCCGCAGCAGCCGGATGTGCTGTTCTGCTTCCCGACTATCGGTTGGCACCGGAACACTCGTTTCCAGCCGGACTGGAGGATTGTGTGGCGAGTCACAACTGGCTGGTTGCCAACAGTCCGAGCGGCCCGGCACCGGCCCGCGCGACGTTTGTTGCCGGAGATTCCGCCGGAGGCAACTTGACCTTGGCGACCGTACTGGCTCTCCGCGATCGCAAGCTGCCGTTGCCAGCCGGTGCCATTCCGATCTCACCCTGTACCGATTGGACTCTGTCCAGCGAATCGCTGCGAACAGTGCACGACCCGATCATCAGTTCGAAGACCATGTCTGTCTTCCGGGATCATTATTTGGGACAGGGTGATCGCCTGGCCCCGCTGGCGTCACCGGTGTTTGGTGATTACCACGGGATCCCGCCGCTGTTGATCCAGGCGGGAGAACACGAAATGCTCCGCGACGACAGCATTCGAGTCACAAAGAAGGCTCGGGCCGATGGTGCCTCGGTCAGGCTCGAAATCTGGCCCGGCATGTTCCACGTCTTCCAGTCGCACGATCCGTTACTTCCCGAAGCGCGTGAGGCAATTGGTCACATCGCCAAGTTTATGCAGACCTTATCGGCGTCCCAAACGCGATAGTCCCTCCGTTCGGCCGGTCTCACGATTCTGGCGATTTCCCGGAAACCGGCCTGAGTGCATCCTTTGAGACTCAGCCGGGGGTCGTTATCATGCCTCCCTTCCGCCGGTTTTCCCCTCGATGATGCGTCTTGATGGAGAAGTCGTCCATGAACTTTTCACGGCTCGATCTGGCAGGGCCGAGGCCCGCGCCATTTCAAGCGCCCCAGGGAGACCTCGCGATCCTGGCCGGCAATGCCAATCCGCTGCTGGCTCAGAACATCGCCAATACGCTCGGAGTGACCCTGACCCCCGGCCGCGCTCATGTCTTCAGCGAAGGGAACGTGTTCGTCCGCATCAAGGAAAATGTCCGCGGCAAGGATGTCTTCGTGATCCAGGGTTGTCATTATCCGGTCAACGACAACTTCATGGAATTGTTGTTCTGGATCGACGCCGCCCGTCGGGCCAGTGCCCAGAACGTCACCGCTGTGATCCCTTTCTTCAGCTACGCCCAGGGGGACAAGAAAGACGAGCCCCGCGTCTCCATCCGGGCTCGCGTCTGTGCGGACGCGATCGAAGCCGCCGGAGCTGACCGGGTGCTGACGATGGACTTGCACAGTCCGCAAATCCAGGGGTTCTTCCGGATTCCCGTCGATCACCTGTATGGCCGCAATGTCCTGGTCGAACACTTCAAGACGTTGAACGTTCCCGATCTGGTCGTCTGCAGTCCCGACGTTGGATTCGCCAAGGGGGCCGCCGCGTATGCCGGTCTGTTGTCGGCGCCCGTCGTGATTGGCAACAAGCATCGGGCCGACCACACCGAGACTGTGGAAATCCTGGAAGTGATCGGCGACGTCCGCGACAAGAACATCTTCCTGGTGGACGACCTGACAATCACCGGGAACTCCCTGGTGGAAATGTCACGGGTGCTGAAGAATCGAGGCGCGCGGGACATCTATGTCGCCGTCACCCACGGCGTCCTCTCCAAGGGAGCGGCCGACCGGATCGCCAACAGCGACATCAAGCGGATGTTCATCACCGACACCATCGAAAGTTCGTTCGACCCGTTGCCGTACAATGTCGAAGTCGTTTCAGTGGCCCACCTGATGGCTGCGGCCATCCGATCCATCCACGATCGAACCAGCATCAGCATGCTGTTCCCGGACAAGCACTGCAGCAGTTAGACCTCTTCGACTTGTGAAAACTATTCCGCCAACTTCACTCCGCGAAGCTTCAACGAGCGAACGCTGACTCCACTCGCCGACGACACCGTTTGTTCCAGCGATTCCGGCAGATCGAACTTGCCAATTCGTTGCCACTGGTTGCGAACCGTTTCCACGCGATTGATGGCCCCCGTCTTGGCGTCGCGATACTGCACCAGGTAAGCACGTGGCAGCACCTTTCCATCCACGTTTCGACTGCTTTCCAGCATTTGCAGCGACATGTTTTCGCGGCCGAGAGCTCGGTTCACGACCGTGATTTCGTCGTTACGCACGCGATACGTGGACGCAAACCGGCCTCCATGAAAGTTCAGCAGCCGCCCCTGCGGGTTCTGCACATCCGTATCCGCAAAACTCAGGACGGGCTGAGACCGGATTCCCGACGAAGGAACCCGGTGAATCACCAGGGAATGCATCTGATCCCGAATCCAGTCGCGGGCGGCTTCGTCCTCCAGCGGGGGATCCGCCGGAAAGGAAACTGAACCGTCGGCCGCGACCGCAACGGCACCTTCGTGCTGGCGTCCGTCCAGGTAGACAGTGACTTTCGCTGAGAACCCGTGAAAATCCTTCCACGAAGCCCGTGCTGCGATGGCATTCTCGAAGGTTGTCACCGCCGCTGCGTCGACTCGAGAATCGTCAAGTGGCCAGTCAAACCCAAGCGTCGCAAACTCGCGGATCTCGTCATAACTTTCACCGCCCTGCGTTCCAGACTGGGCAACCACATGTTTCACGTAAACGGCATATGGCCCCGCTGTGGGAAGTTTCCAGGTCGTCTTACCCGTGTCGTCGGTCCTGAGTTCTTCATTCTGCAGATCGGCATCCACCGTCGTCACGATGGCACCCGCCAAAGGCTTTCCATCGTGCAGAACCGTGAGTGTGACCGAGTCCTTGCTGAAGGCTGGAATAACCTCCAACGGAATCGATTCGTTCCGGACCAGCCTGGCCAGGTTTTCGGGCTTTCCGGAGACCGCCTTGGGGTAGTACCGCAGCAGGAACGCCTTGTCCCGTTTCAGGACGCCGTATTCACAACGACCAATCACCGAGACGGACGGCCCCGACGGCAGGTACGCTCGCAGGCGATCTGTCCCCTGATTGACAGTCAGCTGTTCGAACTTACCAGGTTCTTCCTGGCACCAGAGTTCCGTATGAGCGATCTTCGCCACGAACTTGGGATCTCCCGCCGTCGCCCGCTCGCTGAAATAAACCTCAACACTCCGCCCAGCCTCGGCATGTGGCCCAATCTGGATGAACAGAAAGTGCGCGTCGGCGCGGGAGGCGACAAGAGCCAGAGTTACAGTCGTCAAAACACGGAACATGGCAGGTCTCTTGCGGGACAATTGGAATACAGGGTTACGCCAGGGACTGCTCTATCCAATGACCCATGCAGCGGCCGCGTCGGCTGCGGAATTTGCATCGCCCTTGTGCAGACTCAATTTGTCTGCAGCATTCGCAGACTTGTAGGCGGCGGTGACCAGATCCGGAATCGCTGTTTCGCCCGAGACCCACAGGGGCCGCGGGGCGGACAAGGCGAGCAATCCCGGTACGTCGCCGTAGCGTACGGCACCGGGTTCCAGCATCAGGTCGCGGGCATCCGTGATGGTCGCGAACCGGAATCCGCCGGTTCCGATCGCCAGCTTGTTGACGGCGGGACCCGCCTGGAACGCGGCGGCGGCGGCGAGTGCCCCGGATTGCTTGCCGAGCCCGATCAGATGGACCCCTTCCGGCTCGTACTTGCTGAATCGACAGAAGGCGACCAGCGACAGGATGTCATGCACGCGCTGTGAGAACAACGGATGATTGAAGCCAAGCGTGTATCCGACGAATTCACGCGTGTTGGCCACTCGTCGAGTCATCGTCAGCGGACCGTCCGCCAGGAACTCGCCCTGGTACAACAGGTCCGGCAGTGCGACGGAAATGCCGGCATCGATCAGCTTCTGGACGGCAGGGATCGGCCTGCCGTTTTCGTTCAGCAAGCCATCCTTTCCGTCGTCGGAAATCCAGATGGCGACCTGCTTGTTCCAGTTCTTCGGCAGGTAAAACAGCGTCGGCACTTCTTCACCCGCCGCCCCGATCCGGACCAGCGTATGGAACCGCATCAGGTCTTCGCTGTCGTTCTTGAAGGTGTTGGTTTGCGTGAAATCGTCCTTGCCCGGAAGCTTGCGTCCGATCATGACGTCCCAGGCACCGCCAATCACGCGGCGGAATTCCTTCAGCGAGTTTTCGTCGGTCGGAGTTAACCGCTTCAGTTGGGCGTCCTGATCCTTGGCGAAACCACGCATGATGCGCAGTTCCGCTTCCGGCGTTCCTTCGGGCTTCGGGTGTTGCGCGTTCCAGACGGTCGCCTCTTCGATCGTCAGCGGCACGAAGTCCCGTTCAACGATTGGGCCTTGAATTCCCAGGTTCAAGTACTTGTTGAAGAATTCGTACATCATCGCGCGTGCGTGCTGGTTGTAGTTGTGGGGGAATGGAAAATACTTCCCCGACACGTTTTCCGGGACGCCCAGCATGGAGTAATGCTGCTTCAGTTCAGGCAGCCCCTTGGTTTCCAGTTCCTTGGTCCAGTCGTCCGCGGCGGACATCGACAGCGGGCGTGGCGCAATCAGGGCTGCCAGTTCGATGTTGCCCGTACCGACTCGCAGATACGTGGCGTTTTCACAGGTGCAGCCCCCCTGCATGGCGGTCGACACCATCACCGCCGGAAAGAACGCTGCCGGGCGACTGTCGACGCTGCCGAGCATAAACGTTTGTGTGCCGCCACCGCTGGCTCCGGTCACCCCGATCCGACTGGGGTCGACGTCGTCCAGCGCACTGATCCAGTCGAGTGCGCGGATGGAATTCCAGGTCTGCAGTCCCAGCGCATTCAGGCAACGCAATTCAGATTGGGCACTGAACAACCCCCAGTGATCCGGGCTGCTCATGTCGTCTCGCTGCTTGGCGAAACCGTGAATCAGTCCCGGCGGCAGGGGCGTCGCCGAATCGGCAACCCCGAGCATGTCATACAGGAATACGACACAGCCCATCCGGGCCAACTGCACGCTGCGTGCCTGCAGTGGATGTCGACCCGACTCGAAGGTTTCCGCATTGCTCTTCTTTTCCGCCGCAAACAGGTCGTCGCTGTGCCGGTGGAAACGACCGTTGGCCCAGTGTCCATGCGGACACAGCACTGCGGGACGCTTGCCCGTCGCCGGGGCCTTCGGACGGTACAGGCTGCCCGTGCAATACAGGCCATCACCCGTTTGCAGGATGACTCGTTCGACGGTGTAGTCGTCCCGCTCGACCTTGCCGTGGACAACAGCGTTCAGAGGCTGTTTCGTGGGCATCGGCCACAAGCCGGTAGCGACCAGGACCTGACGACGCACGTATTCGGCCCGCTTCTCCCAATCTGCCACAGAAGCGGATGGCTGCCAGGGGAAATAGCCGTTGTAGTCTTTCAAATCGCCCAGGCGGCGATCGTTGGGGAGCACAACATGGGGATGAGCGGCCTGCGCCCGGCGGGTGGGCATCAACGTGGTGGCAGCGACAGTCGCCGCGGCGATTTGCAGGGCAGTACGGCGGCTGATTGGCAGGCGGTCGGTCATCGTCTCAGCTCTCCAGTCTGGAATACGGTCGGTCACAGTGCGGCCATCATAGAAATCAATCGATGTCGATGCGAGTGCGCCGGCTCAGTTTTCATCGTTCATCGTTCCCAAGCTCCCGCTTGGGAACGCCCGTCTTTGAAGCTCCGCTTCACGTTTCCAAGGACACCCCGACATCCAGTCAGTCACCATGTCGACCAGTCCAGGTTGGCGAGCACATTAGTAGCGGGCGCTGGAGTAGCTTCAATGCACTGGATCGTCGACATTGCCGCTTGCAACCGGATTGTTGTGCGTACATTCCCGTCACTGCCACATCTTTTCGTCGCTCTGGAGCGTCATCGAGTGATCTCCTGCCGAAGACCGGCCGCGAAGCGGAGCTTCGAAGACGGGCGTTCCCAAGCGGGAGCGTGGGAACGAGAAGAAAACTGGCTAGTGCCGCCGGTCACCAGAGCGTATATCCACCGTCGATGACGACTGTCGCGCCGGTCATGTAGCGTGACGCGTCGCTCGCCAGGTAGACGGCCAACGGTCCCAAGTCCTCGGGTTGCCCAAAATCGCCCTGGGGAATCTGTTCGCGAAACTTGGAGATCACATCCGGGTGTTCGCTGGCCCAGCGGACATTCGGAGCTGTCATGAAACCGCCAGGGCAAATCGCATTCACGGTGACCTGGTGAGGCGCCCAGTCGGCAGCAGCGGCGCGCGTCAATTGAATCACGCCGGCTTTCGAGGTTTCATAGCTGCGGCCGCCAATCCCTCGATTGGCGATCATTCCCGAGATCGACGCAACGTTGATCACTCGCCCCCCTTTCCCTCGCTGGACCATTGCCCCACCCAGGTGCTTCATGCACAGGAAAGTACTGGTCAGGTTCAAGTCCATCAGTTGCTGCCATTGCTCCAGCGTCTGTTCTTCCAGGGGGACATTGATCCGGCGTCCACCAACGTTGTTGATCAGGATGTCGATCGGGCCAAACTCCTGCAGGACCCGCTCGCAGATCGCTTCGCATTCATCCGGTTGTCCCACGTCGCCGACCAGCGGCACGGCCGACCGTCCCAGCTTGCGAATGTCGTCCGCCGTCGATTCCAGGCTCGCGACGTCACGTCCGGCCAGGACCACGTCCGCGCCGGCATCGGCGATCGCCAGCGCCATCTCGCGTCCCAGTCCACGGCTGCCGCCCGTGATGAACAGTCGTTTTCCGGTCAATCGAAACCGATCGAGAATACTCATTTATCGAAATCCTGAAAGTGAGTCCGGACAGTCGTCCGGCGATTCCCAAATTGAAGAAGGAGCCCGAAGAATCCGCGACGGGCATTCTATCGCAGAGCGAGCACGATAAAATCCAAACAGGAACTCCTGACACCTGAGAGCCCGTGAAAAAACGGGCCGGACATTGAATCGACGGGACTTATCGAATGCTGCCGATCACGTACGAAACTGCCGCCTCACGTGCGTTGCGGCTGCGGTGTCCCCGTTGCGGCGAAGGGGATCTTTTTCGAAACTGGTTCTCGATGCATCCGCAGTGTTCTCATTGCCAACTGCGATTCGAGCGGGCGCCGGGTTACTTCCTGGGATCGGCCTACGTCAATTACGGCATCATCTCGTTGACGTTGACGGCCATGTACATGGGACTGCATTTCGGTGCTGAAATCAGCAATCGAGTCCTGGTTGGTCCCCTGGTCGCCTATTTTGTTCTGGTTCCGCTATTCCTGTTCCGCTATGCCCGCTCCTGGTGGCTGGCGATGGACTGTTATTTCGATCCCACCAGCTTCTCGGAATCGGAAGACTACATGGTCCGCGGTGCGGAACTGAATTCCTCGCCCGACGAACTGGCGTCTCCCGGTGAGGTCCCGCCACCGACCGAGCGGGGAACGTGAGTCCCCGATTATTCAGGGAACTCAGTGGACCCAGCCCTTCTGGCGGGCGATTTGCTGCACGACCAGCGTGAAGTACGCGCCGGGGGCCGCCGTTGCCACCAGCAGCAATACGAAGACGGCGTGTCGATAGCGGAGAAAGACCAGCAGACACGTCAGTACGCCCAGCAGTGATGCCTGGCTCCCCACGAGGATGCACAGCGATTCAAAACCGCTGGGGGGCAGAACCTCTGTCAGGATCGCCGCTCCCCAGCCGATCAGGCACAGTCGCGTGGCGAAGGTCGCCACCCAGGGCGACTTTGGCTGTGGACCTGCGGGAGTTGGCGGGGCACCCATGCTGGCTCGCTGGAGAATGAGTGCCGCCCCAGCGGCGGCACCGGTCATCAATTGCCGAAATCAGGCGTCGCCCGTTTATGGCTTCGAGTAAGTGTCGAAGACCTTGACCTTGTCCCACGTCGGCTTGTTTTCTTCAATGAATTGCAGGTGAGTCGCCGCGGTCTGATAGACGTCGTGATCCTTCTTCGACTTGAAAATCACATGCAGCCCGACATGGAAATCGCGCACATTGACCGGTCGATCCAGTTCCGCAACCAGCGGCCCGGCGGCAAAGAAGACCACTCCAGGGTGATCCTTCAGGTACTTGTAACAAGCGTCCGTCAGTTTGGCGGTGTTTTCCGGAGTGCCGTCCTTCAGCGTGAAGTAGACATTGTGGATCAGCATTGGTTGCTTGGCGTCATCGGCCATCGAAGAGGTTCCCTGCGAGAAATTGATCGTCAGTCCCATGGCTACCGCCAACATCAGGCCGGCAGCCGCCGTAATTCGCGATTTCATCATGTCCCAGTCTCCTTTCAGTTGCCACTCTCAGCAACCGTCCCTGTCACTGAACCAGTCTGAGATTCGACATCCACCTGTCGATCCCGGGGGTACGGTTGGACACCCTGCCACCGTCCCGTCACCATTCTTTTGGAACGGATATTCCCCCTCAGACCGCGTACTATAGGCAACATGACCGCCAGAACGAAGCCCTGCCGCATCGCCCTGCTGTTCGAATACGCAACCCTGCTGGGAGGCGAACGTTCGATGCTGGCCTGCGTTGACTGCCTGAAGACTCAAGCGGCGGACGTCGAATTCGTGGCGATCGCCCCGTCCCGCGGCAGATTGGCCGATGCGCTGGCGGATCGCGGCATCGAAGTGGTCTCGTGGATGACGACCCAGTTGGACAGCACTCGGATGCAAAGGGAGCAGCAGCAAGCGACGCTGATTGAGGCGATTCAACAGGCGAAACCGACGCTGTTGCATGCCAACAGTCTGTCGATGGGACGATTGACCGGCAGTATTGCCGACCGACTGACGATCGCGACGACATCCCATCTGCGCGACATTTTGCACCTGAGTGGTCCTGCGATGGCGGACTTGAATCGAAACGCACTGTTGATCGCCGTCTCACATGCCACACGGGAGGCGCACGTGTCGCGTGGGATGCATCCCGATCGTGTCGTCGTCATTCACAACGGTCTGGATCTGAACCAGTTTCAGCCGCGACCGTTTCGGGGCTGGCTGCCTCAAGAACTCGGACTGCCGGATTCCGCCACCCTGATCGCCACGATTGGGCAGATCGCGTTGCGCAAGGGACAGGATCTGCTGGCCGCTGCCGCCCCCGATATCGTTCGATCCGTGCCCGACGCCCATTTCCTGCTGATCGGCGAGCGATCGTCAACCAAGACAGAAAGCATTCAATTCGAGCAATCCATTGCTCAGCGATTTGCCGATCTGGGTCTCGAATCACATCTGCACTGCATGGGATCTCGCGATGATGTTCCCGCAATGTTGAACGAAATTGACTTGATTGTTCATCCGGCGAATCAGGAGCCGTTCGGTCGCGTGCTGCTCGAAGCCGCGGCCAGCGGAGTTCCCGTCGTGGCCACCAACGTCGGAGGAACGGCGGAAATCGTGGTCGATGGCTTGACCGGCCGACTTGTTCCCCCAGGCGACCCGGATGCGCTGGCGGGTGCAGTGGTGAGTCTGTTGACCGATTCAAAGTCGCTGCAGGCGATGGGTCTGGCTGCTCGTGAACGAGCCGTCCAGGAATTCAATGTGACCCGCGCCGCCCAGAAACAGCTTGCGCTGTGGCTACGGGCCATCGAGCAGCATGCAGCCGCTGAAAACTGAATGAATCATGACTGCCACGGATGAATTACCCGGTTTTTGAACGCCTCAGTATTCTGATTCGTGAAATCCTTGAACAATCCTCCTACTACAAGTCGTGTTCCAGTCTGTCCATCAATCGAGCGACGCGTGCCGCATGGGACATGTCGGGCAGCCAGGCGAGTGATGCGCGGTCTCCGTTCAACGCGGCGCTCAGGACATCGAAAAACGGGTCGCTTTGAGCCGGCGGACGTGACACGGGTTCATCAATGATTTCGCCGTCAACGGTCTGAGTGTATTGGCGACCGGCCCGGTAGGCTCCTGTGGTGCCTTCCAGTAACCACCCTGTTCGCAGCGACAGCAACGAATGAGTCTGCAGTTCGACAACCGCCGAAATTCCGTCGGCGAAGTTGAGAACCAATAGAAACCCAACGTCGTTGGCCTGGCCAGGCGCGTAGTCGCGTTGCAATTGAACCGATGTCACGTCGCGGCTGGCAAATACCAGCAGTTGGTCCAGCCAGTGGTACCCCAGATCGTGCAGGACCCCGTTTGGAAAACCTTCTGTCGGCAGCGCATGGTCATGGACGGCCAGTCGAATCCGTTCCAGCGGTCCCAGGATCCCGCGATCGAAGACGGTTCTGGCATTGACGAAGTCTTCGTCCCAGCGCCGCCGCTGGTCGATCACCGCCAGGGTTTGCTGAGCGTGAGCGAATTCCGCAAGCCGGTTCAAATCTGTTGCACCAAGCCCGCGGGCGGATTCCAGGACGATGTGCCGGCCACTCTGGATTGCCTCGACGACCCGATCGAACGTCGCCGCGCCGGCAAAATAAACGACTGACGCCGCCGGGCCGTTGAAAGTCCCCGATTCCGCGGACTGGCTGATCACCGCAAAATCGCAGCGTAACGATAACCGTTCCAGTACGTACTGGCTGTCGGGTCTCGTTCCGGTCACGCAGATCCCATGAGGCTGGATGTCAGACGGCATACGAACTTCATCTCACCGCACGGAAGTGAACAGCTTCGAACAAACGTGAGCATCGTCGATGGTTGACTTAGGGTTCAGGAGTTGGCTCAAGGTAAGTCAGACAGGAGTCACGTGGACTTGTTCACTCCGCCGACTTTGACCTTCAGCTTGCCGGTACACTTGGCCCCCGGGGGAACATTCACCTTGATCAGCAGCATGCCATCCCGCTGAGCCCCCTGCTCGTATTTGGAACCCACATGAAAGGCGTTGGGCTGCTTCTTTTCACCGCCTCGATCATTTGGCGCTGTGGGTGGCGGCACGATCATCGCCACGACGGAACCCAGGGGGGCTCCTCCCACCATGTCGTTGATTGGATCCTTGATCGGAACCCCGTCAGGGCCCACGCTCAAGTTGGCGACGATCTTGTAATCTCCGTCGACTTCGATCCGCATCAGACGTTCCTTGATCACCGTGCCGACCGGTTGCCACCCCTTGGCGGGGTCCAGTTCCAGATCGAATTCGGTCGAGTCCAGCAGTTGGTCGTCCAAGTTCTTCAACTTCTGCTTGATCTGCTCGTTTTTCGGATCCAGTTTCAGCAGGACCTCCAGCAGGATCTTGGCCCGCTCAAACTGGCCTCCGTCTTCGTACCCCTTGATGATGGAGACCGTATCCTTCAGGAACGTCCCCTGCACTTCTTCCAGCTTGGCATCCAGCTTCTTCAATTCCGTGCTGGTAATCGGTTTGGTCTTGGCTTTCGACTTTCCGGTCTGAGCCTGGACTTGCGAACCTTCGGACAACCACAACGAACCAGCAACCGCCAGGCTACAGGCGGTGAAGACGGACAAGCGGCAAAAGCGGGTCACAATGGACTCCTCGGAGCGTGAAGAAGGGGCGGCCGGTGGGCCGGATCGTTCTCACCATTAAAGACATTCGGACGGACAATCGCAATCACATCCTGCTGGCAGTGTTGGCAGTCCGGTTCGACCGTGCCATAATCGAGCAATCGAGCAACCCGTTTTCAAGGAGTCTGGCATGCGGAACTGGCTTTGCCCAACAACAGAGTCTGCCCCCCTGTCTCGAGTTCATGGTCGCCATCGGAGTCCGACCGGAACTGGATCTGCCCCCGCTGTTGGGCCAAATCTGATTCTGAACAGCCTGTGGCTGATGCTGGTTCTGTGCCTGGTCGGCCCGCTGATGGCCGCCGACTCCCCCAAGGGGTTGAAAGCGCTGGATCTGGGGAAAAAGACCAAAAAGGCCGCTCCATCTGAACCCAAAGAACTCAAATCCATCGCCAGATTGACCGCGTTCAACAGCTGGATCACCAGCCTGGCCTTCAGTCCGGACGACAAGATTCTGGCCGTCGGAGCCAAGGATGCTGTCCAACTGATCCAAGTCGAAACCAAGTCTGTTCTGCGCGAACTCAACACCAAGCCGGGTCAGGTCCGAGCCCTGGCGTTTTCTCCCGATGGCAAGCTGTTGCTGGCGGGAAGCTATCAACGAGCCACCGTGTGGACCGTCGCCACGGGCGAGATTTCTCAGGAATTGAAGGGACACCGGGGCTACGTGACCAGTGCCGCCTTTTCGCCGGACGGACAGAAGGTTGTCACCGGGTGTGAAGACGAAACGGCTCGAATCTGGTCATTGAAGGAGGCCACCCCAATACTGGAGCTTAAGGGGAATGGACTGCCGGTGAATGGTGTCGCCTGGTCGCCCGACGGAACCCTGATCGCTGCGGCGATCGGCGACGATCTGCGGCCGACCCGACAGGGAAAAGTCTCTGTCTGGGAAGCGGCCACAGGGAACCTGAAACACGAATTCGAATTGCATGCCAAGGCGGCCACCGGGGTCGCATTCTCGCCGGATGGAAAAACTCTCGCTTCGAGCAGCGTCGACGAACATGTCAACCTGTACGATCTGACTGATAACAAACCGCTGGGATTCTTTGCCGGACATTCGCGACCGACCAATGCCGTCCTGTTTTATCCCGATCAAGAAACGGTCATCAGCATCAGTGGTGGCCGCGCCGTCGGGAAGAACGAGCTGAAAGTCTGGCAGATCGACGGAGGCGAAGAACTGGCGACCGTCGAAGCCCATGAAGCCAGAATCACGGCACTCGCCTTGTCACATGATGGTCGCACGGTGGCGACCGGTGGTCACGACAATACGGTTGTCCTGTGGAATGTGGGATTCCTGGCGATCGGCCTTCCCACAGCCAAGGTGGCCGCTGCCGGCGAGGATTCTGCCCCGGCCAATGCGTTGCTGGCTGCGGACAGCGGCAAAGCGGCAGCGGCAGTGGAAGGGGACCCCAAGAAACTACGGGCGGGAATCATCGGCCTGGATACTTCCCATGCCATCGCGTTCACGAAAACCTTGAATGCCGAAAAGCCCAATCCCGCCGTGGCGGGGTGTCGCATGGTGGCGGTCTATCCGAAGGGAAGTCCCGACATCGAAAGCAGCACCAAGCGGGTCCCGGGCTATATCGAAGAGATGAAAAAGCTGAATGTCGAAATCGTCGATTCTATTGAGGATTTGCTGACGAAGGTGGACGTGGTCTTCCTGGAAACCAACGATGGTCGGCCACACTTTGAACAATTGCTGCCCGTGCTTAAGGCAGGTAAACCGTGCTTCATTGACAAGCCGATCGCGGCATCCCTGACCGATGCCGTGGCGATTTTCGAGGCGGCCCGCAAATACAATGTTCCGATCTTCTCCTCGTCGTCATTGCGATTCGGCAAGAACACACTGGCCGTCCGTGGCGGTTTACTGGGAATGGTGAAGCGGTGCGAAACCACCAGTCCTGCCAGCCTGGAACCGACGCATCCCGACCTGTTCTGGTACGGAATTCACGGAGTGGAATCGTTGTTCACCGTCATGGGGACGGGTTGTCAGACGGTAACTCGAGGCAAGACCGCCGACGGTCTGATTGAAGTGACGGGAGAATGGTCGGGTGGCCGAGTTGGAACTTACCGGGAAGGGAAGGGCTATACGGGAACGGCGACGGGCGAAACAGGGACCAGCCCCGTGGGTTCCTATGACGGATATGATCCGCTGGTTTATGAAATCATCAAGTTCTTCCGCAGCGGCCAGCCGCCTGTCACGGAACAGGAAACCCTGGAAATCTATGCCTTCATGGAAGCGGCCGATGAGAGTAAGCGGCAGGACGGTGCCAAGGTGACGCTGGAGTCTGTTTTGACGAAGGCTCGAGCCGAAGCCGCGAAGAAAATCGCCGAATTGAAGTAATCGGCCAGTGCTGTCGCATCGAATCTGTCAGACCGTCCAGTTGCCGTGGACTGGTTCAAACTGGGCGGTCAATCGGCTGATCGCTTCGTCCGGATTCATGTTGAACAGCGCTTTACCGCCTGTTCCCCAGTTGCCGTTTTGATAATGAAACACCGCGACGGCGTCGCGGATCGTGCCAACTGCGGCCACGTCTTCCATGTCTCCTCCTTCGATCGCCTCGAACCGAATATTGATTCCCGCGAACGCTGTGATCAACCCGGACTGGCGATCACGTGCGAAGGTGACTGCGCTCAACCAGTCGCTATCCAGCCAGCGCAGGCCGCGCGGCTTGCCGATCGACTGGGCCAGATCCATGAACTTGGCTTCCAACTGTTCCCGTTGAACTTTGAATTGTCGCATGGCGACGTGAACTTCTCGCTGCCGCCAGCGCTTGGCCAGTGGAACGGCCGTCAGTGCCACCAGCACAAGGAGGGCCGCGGCACTGCCCAGAATCCAGATCCAGAGCATTTTAACCTCCAACGTGGGAAGTCGCGGAACTTTCGCGACGAACTGCGTAGAATCGTATCATTCGCGTGACATCAATTGAAGCCGTCAAAGTCTGTACTTTGCTTTGGGCAGCGTAACTCGACGATCGATCACGATCGGGTATGATGCGCCAACTGTCGCACGACGTGCCGGAGACGTGGCACCACTGAAGTTCAAGCAAAATCTCTCTCAAGGGGCAGGCCTTGGTTCCACGACTGGTCATTGCGGGAACACGCAGCGGAGTGGGTAAGACTTCCCTGGCGCTGGGGATCATGGCGGCGCTGAAATCGCGCGGACTGCGGGTCCAGCCGTTCAAAGTCGGCCCCGATTACCTCGATCCCACCTGGCATCGACTGGCGACCGGTCGCGTCAGTTATAACCTTGACACCTGGATGTTGAGCCGAGAGTACGTTAAACGGCTGTTTCAGCAAAAGACGGCGGATGCAGACATCGCCATCATCGAAGGTGTCATGGGACTATTCGACGGAGCGTCCACGACAGGTTTGCAGGGGAGTACCGCCGAGATCGCGTCACTGTTGAACGCGCCGATCCTGCTGGTCGCCGATGCGAGTGGTGCCGGCCGGTCATTCGCGGCGGGAATCAAGGGCTTTTCCGAATTCGAACCGGGTTGCTGCGTCGCGGCCGTCATCGCCAACTACTGCGGTTCCAGCCGCCATGCCACGATGCTGCAGGAAGCACTCACCGGAGCCGGTCTCTGCAAACTGGCCGGCTGGTTCTCACGCGATGCGTTCCCCGAATTGCCGTCGCGACACCTGGGCCTGCAGGCCCCTCAATCCAATGCCCCGGGTCAGTCGGTCATCGAGGCAATCGGCCTGGCTGTCCAACAGCAACTGGACATGGACGCCATTTACAGGCTCGCCGGCCAGGATTCGATCGCCACGAGCGCCAGCAACGTACTGGCAAAGTTGCGACCGGATCCTGTATGCCGTGGAACGCTGGCGGTCGCGATGGACGAAGCGTTCAGTTTCTATTACGCGGACAACCTGGAACTTTTACGAAGCTGCGGACTGCGGATCGTCGAGTTTTCACCACTGCACGATGCGGAACTTCCTCCTGGCATTGACGGCTTGTACCTGGGGGGCGGCTACCCCGAGGAGCACGCACAGCAGTTGTCGGCGAACAGTTCGATGCGGGAATCCATTGCGCGATTTGCCGAGACGGACAGGCCGGTTTATGCCGAATGCGGCGGCATGATGTACCTGGCCAGGACGGTCGTCGATCGTGACGGCCAAACGTGGCAGATGGCGGGACTGCTGCCGTTCTCCACGCGCATGCTGACGCGCAGCAAGCGACTCGGGTATGTCTCCACGACGATGACGGAACAGACGTTGTTCGGACCACCCGGCACGGTTCTGCGCGGTCACGAATATCACTATTCAGAAATCGTGGAACCGTTCGAATTCGGTTCCTGGCGCCAGCCATATCTGCTGCGAGATTCGCGCGGCGGAGGAGAACGCTCAGGTGGCTTTGCCCAGGGAAACATCCTGGCAAGTTACGTTCACCAGCACTTTCAATCCAATCCGCTCGCAGCCGAAACGCTGGCAGAGGCGCTGAACGGCGCTTGATTTGCCAATTGCCCTCCATAACTGAATACTGTTATCCCCGTTGTCAGTAACGCCGAATGAACACCATGTTGGGGACGGCACAGGATGATTTCATTTCTCTTCAAGCCGTGTCGCGCCGTCATCATCGTCACATGCCTGTGGTCATGCCAGCTTCTTCCCGCCCAGGAACCGCGGACTGAAGCGACGGCCGATGCGCAGGCGATGAAGGCCTGGTACGCCTTCTATCAGCGGGACGCCGACAAGTCGTACCGGTTTGCGCTGGAACCCGGCAACGGAGACCTCAAGCTCGATCTCAAGCCAATCCTGCGGTGGACCAATCCCCTGGAAGAAGGGAGCATCCATGGAGTCGTTTATGTCTGGAGAACTGCCGGACGACCGGTCGTCGTCGGGCAGTTGTTTTCCTACCTGAACGGGAAGGGGGACCGTGTCTACTGCCACGCCATGCACAGCCTGGCACGGGACGGTGAGAAGGTGACGGGGTGGCGCAACGGAAAGGTTTTTTGGACGCCAGATTCGCCGGGCGTCGAAATGCACGACCTGCCGGACGGACCAGCGCCCGCCATGACCCGGCCTGCACGACTCGTCCAAATGCGGGAGATCACCCGCCGTTTTGCCGCGTATACGGAGGAAGCGACCCGTGGAAAACGGGTGCTGCGGCTACTGCCCACTCCACTGGACCGATTTCCCGAAAGCGATCCTCCCGGAGTGGATGGAGCCGTCTTCTCATTCGTGGTTGGAAACGATCCGGAAGTGATGCTGCTGGTCGAGAAAGACGATCGACCGGCTGCCGGCCCAATCTGGCGATACGGCCTGATCCGATCGACGCGCAGTACGGCAGTCGCTCAACTGGACGAACGTGAAGTCTGGCGCTACGACTCGGCCGACAAGAACCCTGCGGACCCGCGCGGTGGGTATTTGTCCGTTCATGGCATCGCCACGTTGCCCCTCAACGCTCCGTCTGCAGATCAGAACGACAAATAGCGACGGTGACAACCCGTTGCGCAATTCTCCACTTCGGGAAACCGTCACTGACAACTTGTACAGTGCCCGCGCAGCAGTACTTCGGTGACGTGTCCTATCTGGTCGTCGATGGTTTTCAATTGCTTTTCCAGAGTCGCCTGATCGAGACACGTGATGTTTCCGCAGTCGATGCAGACAAAATGGGGATGCTGCCGGATTTCGGAATGCGCGTGGTCGCGGAATTCAAACCGCCAGACATGATCGCCAAGTTCCGATCGCACGACGAGTCCGGCGTTGGTCAGGTCTGCCAGGTTGCGGAAAATCGTCGCCTTGTCGAAGCCAAGCGGCATCAGTTCCTCGGCCAATTCCGAATGTGACATCGGTGAATTCGCCGCCTGCAGTCGCTGGATGACGGCCATTCGAGCTGTCGTCGAGCGCAGCCCGGCCCCGCGCAGCATTGTCTGCAGCGCGGCAACGTCGACCTGATCTGGGGAATGTTTCTTCGCCACTTGGGAACACCTGTCGGATTCGGACTCTCTGATAATCGAGCTCATCACCTGAATGATAACCAAAAACAGCGGCGATTTCTTCTGCCCGTTTCGATGGCGTTGGGATTAAATCGCCAATGACTTGCATTTGCACATTGTATGCAATAACATCCGGTATGCACAGACGGGCGAGTGAGTTTGTCCGCGTCACCTCGTGCAGCGCTGCGTCTGGCGATGCAGCCGAACTTGCAGGCCGAACCTGAGAAATCACCACTCCAAACTGGAGAAAGTCATGCTCTTCAGACCACGGAACCGTTCCAGATGTGGATTTACGTTGATCGAGTTGCTGGTGGTGATCGCCATCATCGCGGTGCTGATCGCGTTGCTCTTGCCAGCAGTGCAACAGGCGCGCGAGGCGGCTCGCCTGAGTCAGTGCAGGAATAATCTCAAGCAAATCGGGTTGGCGCTGCACAATTACCATGAAGCGCATGGCACATTGCCGGCGGCCTACGTGTATCAGCCTGGCGGTGGGGGAGTTCAAGGCCCTCCGGACCCGACGAACGGTGATGCGGGTCCCGGTTGGGCCTGGGGGATGATGATCCTGCCATTTCTCGACCAGTCACCACTGTACAATTCCTTCAACAGCAGCCTGCCCTGTTGGGACGCTCAAAACTCCGGGTCTGCGCGCGTACTGGTCCCGAGTTATTTGTGCCCCACAGCCACCAATCCAGCGGGGACTTACGCCGTCCAGGACGGTTCAGCCACTCCCAACACCCTGGCAATTCTGGCACGCAGCAACTATGTCGTCAGTGCCGGAAACTTCGGGATCTGGGATGATCCCACGCCCGACTTGTCCAGCCTTGCCAACGGCGTCTTTTACCGAAACAGCCGCACACGTTTTGCCGACATCAACGACGGTCTGAGCAACACAGTGTTCGCTGGCGAAAAGACACCTTACCACAGCGACTCCACCTGGGTCGGCGTCGTCCCCGGGGCCGTCACCTGTCCGACGGCGCGATTTGCGGCCGCAGGCTGTGACCTCGGCCCGGCTCAGGTGAATGTCCATTCGGGCCCCGGCGGCCCCAGCGAGATCCCACCGCTGATCTTTCCGCCAGGCTGCTTTCAGTACACGGATGAGATGAATTCCCAGCATGCGGGGAATTCCGGAGGCAATGTGCTGTTGGGGGATGGAAGCGTGAGGTTCATGAACAAGTTCATGGACGGACCGACCTGGGCAGCGCTAAACACGCGGGCGGGTGCTGAAGTTGTCGGAGATTTCTGACGGCCCGCCAGCACTCTGCAACCAGTGATCCGTCTGGAGCATCCGCTGACCTTTTTGAATTCCCGATCAAGGACCAGGCGATGAATCGTCGTACCGCAATTCTCAGTCTGCTGATTCTGACCGCTGGCTGCGGCGTGCAGCAGATCCAATCCACCAACCGGCATTTGATGTTCAAGTTGCGGTCGGCGTTGTCCTCGAAGAAACCGGACTGGCTGGACGAGGTGATCAGGCAGATTGACGAGCACCAGTTCAAAGGCGATCTCTCGGCCGCCGAGTACGCGGCCTTCCAGCCGATCATCAAACAGGCGCGTGCTGGAAACTGGACGGCGGCACAAAGAGCGGCATTCGCACTGTGTGACGGACAAAAGCCGACAGCGGATGATCGGGAGCGCCTTCGAAAACGCGAAGTGCAATGAGTTCAAACGACCTTGCCTGACACCTTCTTGCGCAATGAGGCCGCCGGTTCGCACAAGGGCGGGCTGCTGGTCGGTTCATTCAGGACTTCAGCCAGCGTCGTACTGCCGAACGCCGACTCGACCGAGGCCAGGGCGTCGTCCATGCGGCGATGCAGCGGACACAGATGCCTGCCATGTGATTTCAAGCCGAGCGGACAGGTCTCGATCCGTTCGATCGGTTCCACGGCATTCACGACCTCCAGGATCGTCAGTTCGGCCGGTGTTTTGACCAGCATCACACCGCCCCCGATCCCACGCTGGCTGCGGACGATGTCGTTGCGACCCAGGTTCTGTAACACCTTGGATAGATACGGTTTCGGAACCTGCGTCGCCGCGGCAATCTGGTCCGTGGTGCATGCCTGGGGTGATTTGGATGCCAGGTAGACGATCGCTCGCAGGGCGTATTCTACAGTTTGAGAAAACATGCGAGGTTTCCGGCTCTGGTTAAATTGGATATTGACGTCCTGTTTTGTCGATACTACATTGGAGACGTAAACTGGACGCAGAGATCTGATTTTCGTGCGGACCGCGCGTTCCGTCAACCATCACCTGTAAAATGCAGACGTTTTTGCCCGGCAAACAGGGCGGGCCAGTTGTTGGATCGGAGATGCATCATGACCGTTCTTCACTTAATTTTGCGCGAAATGGGCCGGCATTCGGTCGCTCCGTTTCTTGCCGCATTCGTCGCCTTGCTGGGCCATCGGCTTTTCGCTCAGGACTTCGAGCATGAGCCGATCAATTACGCCACAGCGACCCCGGACAACCCTGTGTCTCACTTACAGGCACGCCTTGATGACGGGACTGCACAACTGCAGTACGACGACAAGGTGGGCTACCTGAAGGCCGTGCTGGATGGCCTGCAGGTTCCGATCTCGTCACAGACGCTCGTCTTTTCAAAGACCAGCCTGCAGCGGCACAAGATCACGCCGCGGACTCCACGGGCGCTGTATTTCAACGACGATATGTATGTCGGGTTCTGCGTGAACGGCGACGTCGTGGAATTGTCGGCCGTGGATCCCCAACTGGGTGCCGTCTTTTATACGCTGGATCAGGAGCCCGTGGAAAAGCCGCGCTTTGCCCGGCAGGTAGACAACTGTCTGATCTGTCATGGATCGTCACACACCCGAGGCGTACCGGGACACTTCATCCGGTCCGTCTATGTCGACGGTGTCGGCTTCCCGGTCCTGGCGATGGGGACCCATCGGATCGATCATTCCAGCCCGATTTCCAAACGCTGGGGCGGGTGGTACGTCACCGGCACCCATGGCGATCAGGCTCACCTGGGAAACCTGATCGTCACCGGGAAGCACGAACGTGAACCGGTTGACAACTCAGCCGGCCAGAATCTGACAGATCTCACGACGCGGTTCAAAACGTCCGCCTACCTGTCTCCACACAGTGACCTGGTGGCGTTGATGGTTCTGGAACATCAGACCGAAGCCCACAATTTGCTGACACGCGCCAACTTCCAGACGCGCGAAGCCTTGTATTCGGAAACACGATTGAACAAGGAACTGGGCGAACCGGACGGGCATCGCTGGGACAGTACCAACACGCGGATCAAGAGTTCGTGCGAAGCACTCGTCAAGTACCTGCTGTTCTGTGACGAGGCCCCGCTCACCGGGCGATTGCAGGGGAGCACCTCGTTTGCGGACGAATTCGCAGCACGGGGTCTGCGGGACCCACAGGGTCGATCGTTGCGTGACTTTGATTTGCAAACCCGGTTGTTCAAGTATCCCTGCAGCTACCTGATCTACTCGCGTTCCTTTGATGGCTTGCCCAGCGAGGCCAGGAACCTGGTGTATCGTCGGCTGTGGGAAGTCTTGAGTGGCTCGGATCAGGGAAAATCGTTTGCTCACCTGACTGAAGTCGACCGAACCGCGATCCGGGAAATCCTGATCGCAACCAAGCCGGGACTGCCGGAGTACTGGAAGTCCCCCGTTGTTTCCGAGTGAAATGACGAAATGGCTGACGGGATCGAGATTTTTGTCGTTGATTTGAGAAATCTGTCGATTCAACTTGTAAGACGTGATAGAACGGGAGTTGTCTTGACCGACTTGGAACGGACTCTGCGGAGATTCCCAGCGGTGACCGTCTCGAACTGTGGATACGAGTCGAGGGATACCTGCGATGCGACATTTGATAATTCTGTTCGCCATCGCCAGTTGCGTCCCGTCAATGGGCGCTGAACCCCCAGTCCTCACGGCCGACTCCGTCGTAGGCAGGCGACTGGTGGAAATGTTCACCGCAGGGTACGAGCCCGGATCGGAACACTTGAAACAGGCCCGACGCAGTTACGTCGCGGCGCTGGATGAGTCGAAGGGGGATCCCCGCGTCGAATATGCGCTGGGACTGGTCCTGGTCAAACAGTTGAAAAACCAGGAAGCGGTCTCTCATTTTCAGAAGGCCGCTCATCAATCCGGTAGCGACTACTGGCCAGCCTGGCAGGCCTTGATCTGGTCGCACTTTGTGGCCAGGGACTATGCACGTGGCTACGACCGCGTCAAAGCGTATGCCCGGCGAATGGTCGATCCGCAATCGCCCACGGATATGTCAGAACGACGGCAGAGTGCCGAATGGATCGGCCAGGTGATTGCCGCCCTGCAAAAGTCCGTGGATACGGTCAAACAACGGGAAGCCTTGTTGAACGTTGATGAGGAACTCAAAGACATCCTGGGGCCCGATCTGGTCTCCTCGATGGATCGCGGGAAGATCAATGTCAACAGCCTGCATTCGGCCATGGAGGAAGACGTCCAGCAGACCAGAGAACAGGCTCTCGACAAACAGAAAAAAGAAGCCGCCGAAAAAGAGGCTCAGTTGGCAAAGGATCTGGAAGCATCCGCCGAAAAGCGCGAGGCGCTCAAGAAGACTGCAGAGGACCAGAAGAAATACCTGGATGAAAGACTGGCCGAGTGCGACAAGACATTGAAGCGGCTTGAACGGGACTATGAATTTCTGCAAAAGCGGACGCTGTCGATCACCCTCTCGCAGGCTCAGTTGAATACGGAAATGGCCACGCTCGATCAGCAGGTCGCAAATCTTTCCAGCAATTCCAACAATTCTCGAAGTCCTTCCTCAAACGGCAATCTTCTCGCGAATGCCTATCGACAGCGAATGGCCGTCCTGGAAGTCCAGATCCTTCGATATCAGGTTGAACTCGATCAGACTCTCGGCTCTGCCATGGTCGTTTCAAAACAGGCCCAGTTCGTCGTGGGTCAACGGGTTGCCGCAATTCGGCAGTACGAACGGGCGACAGGTCAACTGGTCCAGGAGGATTCGAAGCTGGATCATTGGCAGGACCGTTTGAAGAAGGACGGTGAAAAGCTGAAGACCCCGCCCAAAGGGAAGTCGCAGGCTGTCGCCAACAAGATCAAGCAAGCTCGATCGTTCCGAACCTATGTGGATCTGGACCTGCTTCTGGAGCGAGATCGATTGCTCGATTCGTTCGGAGTGGCCATGCCGGAAGCACCCGAAAAGTCGAACGGAAGCAAGTCGTAACTTTGGCGGTATGTCAGTCATGTTTCAGGAGCTTTTGGGTCCGCTCCAGGATCCACGGGGGAATAGCCACCTTGGAATCGAGCAGGCTTTGCAGCCGCTCGCCGTGAACTTCGTGGATCAGTTCCGGGTCCTCGATGTCCTCCAGCAATCCCAAAAACTGAGACCATCGGTCTGAATCCGCATCAGTCCAGAGACCTGATTCGCAGTCCGTGGGCGGAACGGCACTCCGAACGAGTTCCGCGTTAACGAGTTTGCAAGCGTCATCCGAAAACAGGTGTTTTGAATGGCGAAGCGATTCTGTTTTCGCCTTCAAAATGGCTTCGCCCTCGCTCGACTGCTTCAGCACGGACAGAATCTCTGCGACGTTTCCCTCCGTCCACAATGTCGCATGGGCATACCAGCGGTCACCTCCCAGTGCGGCATTCAACTTCTCAAAGTATAGCTGACGGACCCACGGAGCATCCTCTGTTTTCAATGCCGCGACAATCTTCAGTATCGGCTGACGTTCGTCTCGAAAGCCAATTCGCGGCGGAGGATCCCAATACGATGGAAAGTCGCTGCGCTGATGCGCCGACATGATGTCGATCGCCTCTCGAAACCGGCCCTCCTTCACGGCCGACTCGACGGATTGTCGCAGTTGCTGAGCAGGCTGAGTCCACGGCAGGATCATGGACCAGATCGTGATCGACGATCCGGCGAGCAGCCAGACCGGGCGGCCTACGAACGCCGGGGAATTCCAAGGCGCTGGGGTCCAGGTCCAACGGGGGGCGCGTTTCAACAAAATGACCAGTGTACCGATCGCCCAGACGGGCCAAGTCAGGGTCCCCAGAGTCATTACCAGCAGTTTGGCGGTTGCGAGCGGGATTTCCGACTCGGACAGCCGCACGCCACCCATCATGACCAGAATGTCCACTCGAATCCGCGCCATGATCTGGATCGCTAAAGTGTCTGCGAACAGCATGATTGGGAAGAAGCTGGTGGCAAAACTGGTCTTGTAGAGAATCGAACAAACTTGAGTGATCAGCAGCACCCGCCAGAACGCCACAATGGCCAGCAACCAGAGGTTCATGGAGGCCGCATCCCCCTCGTTGAACAATCGCTCCATTGGAATTGCATACAGCCATGCCAGCGGGGCGGTCAGCCAATACAGGCTCAGAAAAATCCGATAACGGCTCCCAAAGCCCATCGGCCGCAGCGCAGCTTCATTGGCCGATGTCCCGCCGGAATCTGGCCTGAGGGACCCGTGGATCCACCCGATGAAATCCATGATCACAAACAGAACGAACGAAGTCGCGATCGACGCCGCGAACGGAATCAGCAGATGCCACGGTTCGTGGAGCAGATCTTCTCCATCATATTCCCTCGCTAGTCCGGCTGACGCAACAAACAGCGCGCCCACAACCAGCGAAGACGGATGAGTCGCCAGCGACGCGATGGCGTCACTCGACCCACGCAAGAACTGGTACAACAGGGTCACAGTCATTTCACGACCGGGACTCGCAGAGCTTTCAAGAGCTGGTTCTGAGCTGTCCATGGAAGCGTTCCCGTCGCTGGAATGTGGCCGCCTCGTTGTAGAGCGACTGGCTGACCAGAATCAAGCCTGATCGAAGTTCGGCGGCGGTCATTCCGCTTGGATGGTGAGTCAGATCGAACAGGGTGCATTTTTCCCAGAAGCGGTCGGCAAACAATCGCCCTTCACGCTGCAGTCGTGCATACAGAGCAGTCCCTGGAAACGGCGTCTGAACGGTCACCTGGACTTCGTACAATCCAGACCGCTGCACGAATTCAACCAGTTCCTCGAAGACGTCCGGAGTGTGCCCGTCGAGACCCAGGATAAAGCAGCCGTTGATAGTGATGCCGGCCGATTGAATGCGGTCGATCGCCGCGAGGTATCGGTCGCTCTGCTTCAGTTTCCAGTTGGATCGCCGCTCCATGCGGTCCAATCCCGATGGCGACGGGCTTTCCAGGCCGATGAGAACCTGCCGACATCCCGCGTCGCGAGCAAGGGCGATTAATTCCAGGTCGTCCGCGAAGCGGATGTCGGTTTCGGTAAAGAACCGGATCTGTTCCGGGATCAAGGCTCGCATCAACTCCTTTGAATGACGAAGGTCGACAAACGTGTTGTCGTCCGCAAATTCGATGAACGGCCGGCTCCAGATTGATTTGATCCGCCGGATTTCCTCAATCACTTTGGCGACCGGTTTCGTCTGGTATCTGGGAGCGATCAGGATGGAACTGGCGCAGAACTCGCAACTCCACGGACACCCCCGCGACGTTTGCACGGTGATGCGGTTGTATCTGGCGGGATCAAGCAATTCAAAGCGGGGAATCGGCGAGTCTGCCAGGCGCCAGGGACGGGTGGGACGATAGCATGGCTGCAGCGTCCCGGCACGTGCGTCTTCCAGCAGGCGCGGCCAGACTTCTTCGGCTTCCCCCACGCAAATGGCATCGGCATGCGGGATCGCTTCGTCGGGCAGCGAACTGACATGCAGTCCCCCCAAGACAACTCGGACGCCATTCTGCCGGTAGTGATCCGCGATTGCGTACGCCTGTTCGATCTGAGCTGTAAAACTGGAAATAACCACCAGATCAAACGGACCTGGTGGAGGCGAGTCCAGGGTGTAGTCAAAGATCTCGTGATACGTCAGGTGATCGGCGGCAGGAGTCAGTCCCGCCAGCGTCAGCAGACCGAGGCTGGGCAATTGCGCGATGACCTTCTTCCGCTCGACGAACCCCGGCATCGACAGGCCGATCGCCAGCAATTCACGATCCCAGGCCCGCACTCCGCTCATCGCGATCATCGCAATTCGCAGCGGTCGAAGATTCGCGCCAGTCGCTGGAATGACGTGCATCGGGGTGCCGCGAACGGAGTGGAATTGGACCAGGCTCGTTACAGGCCGAGTGCATCGACCATGGTGTACATCCCTGGTTGACGGGTGGCGAGGAATTTGGCGGCGGTGAGGGCTCCGGCCGCATAGCTGTCGCGCGACTGGCCGCGAACGGCGACTTCCAGCGTTTCCCCCAGCAGTCCGAAGACGATGGTGTGCTCGCCGACGTTATCGCCGACACGCAAGGCATGGTAGCCGATTTCATTCTGCGGGCGCTGGCCTGTCCGCCCTTCGCGGCCATGAACATGCTTGTCCTGGCCCATTTCCCTGGCGACGATTTCGCCGAACTTCAGCGCCGTTCCGCTGGGCGCGTCTTCCTTGAAGCGATGATGTCGCTCGATGATTTCCACATCGACGCCGGTCGAATGGTCCTTCAAAGCCCGTCCGGCATCGGCCACCAGCTTCATCGCGATGTTGACCGCCAGGCTCATGCTGGGTGCCATCAGGATCGGGGCGGTTTGCGAGGCTTCTTCCACGAGTCGTTTCTGGTGAGCGGTCAGCCCCGTGGTGGCCACCACCAGCGGAATGCCGCGGGCCGCGCATTCCTTCAGGATTGTCATGCACCCCTCGGGAGTCGAGAAGTCGATGATGACATCCATGTGCTCGACAATGCTGGACGATACCGGAACGCCCAGTTTACCCACGCCCGCCAACTCACCGGCATCCTGTCCCAACCGGCTGGACGAAGCCGATTCGTAGGCGGCGGCGACTTTCAAGTCCGCGTCCGCCGAGGCGAGAGCCACTACTCGCTGACCCATCCGGCCCGCCGCCCCATTCACACCGATCTTCAAGACGTCTGACATCACACGTGTTCCCGACCTCAATTGTTGAGGCAACCCAGGCTGAAATCCGCATCCGCAGGCGTGGTACGTCCCACATCGGTGCTGCGTCGCATGATATCGAAACCGCGGGAGAGTGCGAAGAGAATGGCGATCATTCGCTGATGTCGAAGATCGCCGCTGGATCGTCTTGCCAATCGTTATTAGCGTAGACGTTTCGCGGAGTTTGGGGACGTACCACGTCCTTGCTCACGTTTCGGATGATTTCGACAGAACCTGGATTTCCGAGACGACCCGAATCCGTCCAGCGAGCGACATGGCCAGTGTCAGTGCCACCTGGACGTAATAGTAGCGAGTCGTCTGCCCGATCAAGACGACAGTCTGCTCGTCACATCGACAGCGCACATTCTGCAGCGGGTATCCTGATTCTTCGAGACCGCATTCAATTCTCGCGGCCGTCTGGTGGCTGGAGGGGATTGCGACCGCACGCGGAATCGCGGCACCGCGCGGCGGCTGGATTGAAGCGGTTCGCACACGCAGGGACTCGTGCCGAGCCACATGGCGTCGCCGACCAGTCGTCAGGTCGTCGAATTTATGATTACGGGTGCGCGGGAATCGGTCGGTCGAGGAAGTGTCTACAGTGGGGACAGGCATCGTCGAGTGCATGACGAAGTCGCTCCAGAGTTCAAGAGATTTCAACGAATTACAATTCAACGCCAGAGCGAGAACCACCCTGACAGAGCCCGAAGCGGCAGCGAAAAATCTTTTCGCGAGCGCTTCGGACTCTACAAACAGCCGTTTTCAGTGCTGCTGATTCTCACTGACCCGACTCCGAACTCGGCGTCGCTGCAGTGCTGGCAACAACGGAGGTGTCGGAGGACAGAACGTTGCCCGGTGCGGAATATCCACATCCGAAGCATCCACCACGATTTCAGACCGTTGAACCCCAATACTGCTGGGAGCCGTAATCCCCAGCCGAACGCGTCCACCACGCGTTTCCAACACTTGCACCGTCACGTGCTCACCAATCTGAATCGATTCGCCAGTCTTCCGAGTCAAAACCAACATGTGCCGCCTCCTTGCCAAGTGAACTCAATTCTCGATCCTTGATCTTTCGTGCGTTACTCGCCACCACATATTCGTCAACAACTCCGTGTTGACGGCCTGGGGTTAAGCACACTCCATGCCACATGCCGATATTCCGACGAACTCGACGGAAAGTACAATCCATAAACACCGCATCCTTCGCAAACATCCTATTTTCCGGCTGTGCGGCGGGCGATTTCCTGTCAATTGGTGGTGGAGTTACCAAGCGGTTTGGCAGATTGCCGCCCGGTTCAACCCTGCGTTTTTTGCGGCACGCCAGCCGTGAAGGCCACCCAAATGAGCTCGATGCCATTGGCTGATCAGCAGTTACGCCAGAATCTCAGCGACGACGCGGCCATGAACATCGGTCAGACGATAGTCGCGACCCGAATGGCGGTAGGTCAATCGTTCATGATCCAGGCCCATCAAGTGCAGGATCGTGGCGTGAAAATCATGGACATGAACGACATCGCGGCCCACGTCGATCCCATATTCGTCCGATTCTCCATGCGTGATCCCCGGCTTCACTCCGGCACCGGCCAACCACGATGAATAGACCCAGTGATGATGTTCGCGCCCGCGGGCGTCGGCGGCGGCATTAAATGGTGTCCGACCAAATTCTGTTGTCCAGACTACCAGCGTGTCATCCAGCAGGCCACGCTGCTTCAGGTCTTGCAGCAGGCCGGCGATCGGCTGGTCGACGTTTTTGGCGAGCGGCACATGCGTCAACATGTCGCCGTGCGCGTCCCAGTTGTTGGAGGAACCGACGTCGATCAATTCGACGAAGCGCACGCCTCGTTCCGCCAGTCGGCGGGCGACCAGGCACTGCCAGGCAAACCCCTTCGTACTGCCGCGTTCCAGACCATACAACTTCAACGTCTGATCGGTTTCTTTCGACAGATCGAACACCTCGGGCATCTCGGCCTGCATTCCAAACGCGGTTTCGAATGATTTGATGCGTGCGGACAAAAGCGGATCACTCGAACGGGTCGCCTGATGACGCTGATTCATCCGCGCCAGGAGCCCCAACTCCATTTCCTGCAGGCGGCCGGTGGCGGTCCGCCGCTGGATGTTGGCAACCGGTTCCGGCCCCGGAACAACGAGGGTTCCCTGGTGTGCTCCTGGCAGGAAGTCGCTGCCCCAGACCTGTCCACCGGCATACGGCGAGTGCGGTGCGATCACCACAAACGAGGGAAGATTGCGGTTCAACGTCCCCAGCCCGTAACTGACCCACGATCCGATGCTGGGCCGGGCAAACGTGAAGGATCCCGTATGAATCCCCAGCGTCGCTTCGTAGTGATTCGTGTGATCCGACTTCATCGAGCGAATCACGCACATGTCGTCCACACATCCAGCGATGTGCGGAAACAGCGAACTGACTTCCGTTCCACAGGTGCCATGCGGCGAGAATTCAAACTGCGGACGCTTCAGGAACATCTTGAAGTCCCCCTTGCGCCCCTGGAATTCATTGACGGGAATGGTTTTCCCCGCATCCGCGAACAACCTGGGCTTGGGGTCCCATGAATCGACGTGCGACACGCCGCCGCTCATAAACAGGAATATGACCCGCTTGGCCCTGGCCGGAAAATGGGTTGGCCTGGGAATCAGCGGATCGTCGGAATTCGACGAACCGGCATCCTCAGCCAGCAACTGAGATAAAATCCCCGGCAACAGCAATGAGCCGCCAACCATCGATCGCATCGCACCACGACGGGTTAAGTGATTAGTCGACATGCAGGAACTCGTTTCCCCCAAGCAGGGCTCGCAGGTACGCAGAAAGGGCTCGGAATGCCACGTTGTCCAACTTCGAACTTGCCGCTTCTGCCCGATAGGCAGCCAGGAATTCTGCTGCTTCCGCCTGTTCAGCATCCGTCGGAGGGCGGCCAGACACGCTGAGCCAGGCTCGGTCGATTTGCTTCGAGACATCCGTTTCCGAGGACAGTAATCGCTCGGCCCACTTGTCTGCCTTGGTGTGAACGAACGGATCATTCAGGAAGTACAGCGCCTGGGTCGGCACGGTTGTTCCCAACCGCTCGGCCGTGCTCGCGTTCGGATCCGCTCCGTCAAACAGTGCCAGAAACGGATGCCGCTTCAGCCGCTGGGTCATCAGGTAGACACTGCGTTTGTTGTGGTCGTAGATGGCGTTGAAGGGACCGTGCTGCGAATACCCAAATCCAATCGGGACGGGAAACGGGTGCTCGCGACCGGGAACAGAATCCAGTTCCCCCGTCACCATCAACACCGAATCCCGGATTTCTTCGGCGCTCAACCGCCGCCGGACGAACGACGTGTACAGATCCATCGAATCGGCTCTGTCAGACGCCTGCTGCTGATACGTGGCACTCGTCATGATCAGGCGATGCAGCGACTTCACGGACCAGCCGTGTCGAACGAACTGTGTGGCCAGATGATCCAGCAGCTCCGGATGCGTCGGCGGCAGGCCTCGCGCACCAAAGTCATTGGGGGTCTTCACCAGGCCGCGTCCAAAATGATACTGCCAGATCCGATTGACCATGACTCGCGCGACCAGCGGATTGTCGGACCTTGTCAGCCATTCGGCCAGTTCCCGGCGTCCACTCCCCATCGTCTCTTCAGCCAGCGGGCCACCTCCCAGCACCTTGATGAACCCGCGTGGAACTTCATCCCCGGGTTGGTCCGGTTCGCCCCGCATCTGGATACGAACGTTGTGCGGTGTTCCTTCGGCCATTCCGTACGCCATCGGAAACGGGCCATCGGTCAACAAGGCATTCAGTTCCTGCTTCTGCTGTTCGGCAGCACCCTGGACTTTCGCCAGTTGTTGCCGGATCTGGGCCACTTGTGCTCTTCGATCCTCGCGAGCCCCCGCTCCCTCGGCCGGTTCCGGAGCATCCAGGGGCGGCAGCGGCTTGTCACCGATCACGAAGTTATCGGCGTCCAGAGACGGACGAACACCCCCCAGGTGGCCATAGCTGTCGATGAAGGAATAGTTCAGAACTCCGTCCCAGCCCGACGCAAACTGGCCCGTGAACTCAGCCTTGCCCCCCCGCGACAGCAACTGTCCCTGGTAGGTCTTCGTCGACAGATCAAGTGCCAATTGGACCTGGTACCACTCCCCAATCTTCAGGGGACTCACCGCTTCTTTGGCATCCGCGCTGCGACGAAAGAATTCGTTCCCGTTGAAGAACAATTCGATGGCAGCCGAAAGTCCTGGTCCATGACCCAGGTAGTATCGCCACGATCCGTTGCCGCCGACCTCTTGACCGGCACACCGAAAGTCAAAGCTGACGAATTTGTGTTGATGCTTGTCCGGTGCGAGGTTGACCAGAGTCACTCCAAACCCGTCGTATTCGCCGCGGTTGGGCAGGTGCAGACCCAGTTCGCCCGCGCCGAAGATGTTGCGAAACGGGCTTTGAGAAGTCGCCGTCAGTTTCACGACACTGTTGGGACCGGGATTCCACGGACTCACGGGAGCCGCATCGGCCGTCTGCAGTTCCAGATCCCCGTCGATCCCTGTCAGTTCCCGCAAGCGCTCATTGAGTGCGACCAGATCCACGGCATCAATGGCAGGAGCAATCATCGGGGGCTCCGTCGACACCGGTGCGATGGGACTGTCCTGGATCCCCAGATTGTCGAACTTGACGTCGTAGAGTTGTTGATCCACCAGATGAACTGTATCCAGGCTGACGTAGTCGATGACGCCGTTCCATTCCGACAAGAATGGGTGGTGCCCGAATTCCGTGACATTCCCCGGGCTGCCGATCCGTCCCGACACGCGACGGGCCTTCAGGTCCAGGTCCAACTGCAGGTTGCACCACTTTTTCGTCGTGATTGGAGCGAGATGCTGCCATGTGTCGCCCATCCTGATCGACGCGAAATCGTGGTTAATCCTCAGTTCCACCGCCGGATTCGCTTTCGTTCCCAACGAAATGTGATGACCACCGGGAATCGCCAGGTCGCCGACACGAAAATCCAGATTGAAATACAAGGCCGGACACGTGTCGGCCGTCCGAGTTGGGTGGACAGCCTGCGCGATCCTGTAAGGACCTGAAGCAGATGAAACGCTGACTCCCACCCGTCCCAGGGGATGCAGGTTTGTGAACGGGCTTTGTGCATCTGTCGTGACGGCGATGTTTCCGGAAAACAGCCACGGCGGAACGAGCACCCCTTTGCTCCCGCCAGCCGCCGGAGCCTGCATTTCAAAATCGCCATCCATCTCGGAGAGCGAACGCAGGATCGCGGCGGGAACCGGTTGCTTCTGTCTCGTCAGACTGGAAACCAGTCCCGCCACGTGATTCTCGTAGACACGCCATTTCGGCTGCGATTCCTGAAACGGAACCAACGGTGCCAGCGAACGTGTCTTCGGTTTTTGTTCTGACCCCGGGAACGAATACCGGCTGCTGTCGAAGATGCCGTACAGTCCGTAATAATCCTGCATGGAGACCGGATCGAACTTGTGGTCGTGGCAGCGGGCACAGCCCAGGCTGAGCCCCAGCACCGACTGACCCAGCGTGTCGATCGTGTCCTGGATCGTCAGGTGATGGTAATTCTCGGAGTCGAACCCAAACCGGCGCGAGATGGCCAGAAACCCCGTGGCCGTGACCTGTTCTGCATAACGGGCGGGAGATGCCGGATCGGCGATCACATCCCCCGCGATCTGCTCACGCAGGAATTCGTCATACGGCTTGTCCACATTGAAAGCATCGATCACGTAATTGCGGTACCGCCAGGCCTGCGGAACCGGATAATCCGCCGTTTCACCGGCGGTATCGGCGTACCGCACCACATCCAGCCAGTGTCGCCCCCACCGTTCTCCATAGGCGGCAGACTGCAGCAGCCGGTCCACGACCTTTTGAAAAGCCTGCGGTGAAGCGTCCTGCTGAAAGGCCTCGACCTCGGCACCCGTGGGAGGCAACCCCGTCAAATCATACGTGGCGCGGCGAATCAGCGTCCGCTTGTCGGCGGGTGCCGCAGGATGAACTGCGGCCGCTACCTGCTTCGCGCGGATGAATCGATCGACGGATGACCGGCACCAGGCCTCGTCATGAACGGCCGGCGGCATCGGATCGCGGATCGGTTCAAACGCCCAGTGCCTGGTGGCTTCAAACTTCGGTGACCGGACTGGCCAGACGGCGCCGGCCTTGATCCAGGTGACAAAGTCCGCAATCTGATCGGCCCGCAGCGCCTTGTCCTTTTCCGGCGGCATTGCGACCACATCCGCCTGCCGCCGAATCGCCTGCAGCAACAGGCTTTCGTCCGGCATCCCCGGCACGATCGCCGGTCCGGATTCGCCGCCCTTGATCAGCGATTCGCGTCCGTCAACCCGCAGCCCGCCTCCAGTCCGTGCATCACCATGACATCGAAAGCAGGTCCCGACCAGGACCGGCCGAATCCGGGATTCAAAAAACTCCTCCCGATCATCGGCGGCGACACCCCGGACCATCGCCAGCGTGGCCAGGATCACGGCGGCGGCGATTCGCAGGAAGCTGTTCATGAAGTGGCTCGCAATCGAAGTACTGTCAAACAACAAATTGTGTTCGGATTCTTTCATCTCGTAATGATCATGGTTTGCGCTTGTTTTTGCGAGCGTCCAACGGGCGGTCTCCCTGACTCACCTGCTAAGGGCAATCAGCGATGGTGCTTTCGGTGGCATGATCGAATGACAAACGCTGCAACAGCCAGGGAAACAGCCACCGGTGTCCAGAACGGCGGCCCAAACACGACGGTCGACTGGACCATCATGAACCCGAATGTGGCTTGAGTCACCCAGTACGGAATCCGGCGCTCGCTCCAGTTCAGGTAGCGCCACCAGAGAACCGTGTCGGCCAGCCAGAGTGCCGCGAAGGCGTAATTGACATACAGTCCAACTCCGGTGGCGATGCCGGTCGTTTCCTGGGTCCGCTTCAGCACGTGGTCGTAGGCCGCTGCAGAACTCCATCCGTGCAATCCGTGAAAGGCGGCGGCCATGTGGACGAAGAAGAAGATGCAGCCGATCGTCCAGCACCACCGGGCGAATCGCTGTGAGACCGGGTCCCTGCGGCTGGCCAAGTCCACCAGGATCCGGCAGACGTAGCAAGCCACAAACACCCGGGCCGTCCCGCGGACAATCACATCGGTGAGCATCCCGATTCCCCCCGATGAGCGGCGCGAACTCACCTGGACGACTTCAGGCCGTCACGCAGCGCATTCAATCCCTTTTTCAGGGCCGACTGATAGATCCACAGATCACCGCCGTACGCCACCATCCGGAATCCCGTTTGAATCTGCGTCAATCCTTCCGGGATGCTGGTGACGAGCACCGCCGGAATCTTGTTGTAAGATCGGCAGGCTGACAAGACCCGTTCAATGGCCGCCAGCGTATCCGGATGTTGAGTCTGACCGGGAATTCCCATGGAACTGGTCAGGTCAAACAAGCCGATCCACAGGACGTCGATTTCCGGAACCGCCGCGATCTGTTCGACGTTTTCCAGGCCCTTGACGGTTTCAATCTGCGCGATCAGCAATCCCTCGGCGTTGGCGGACCGGATGACATCGGGAATCGGGTCGTTCCGATATTCATCATGGGCGATCGTGAAGGCGGCGCCCCGTCGACCCACCGGGGGATACTTGGCCGAGTTCACCAGCAGATGAGCCTGTTCGGCAGACTCGACCATCGGCACCATGATCCCCATGGCTCCGGCATCCAATACGCGGGCGACAAACTGGTAATCGCACGCCGGGATGCGGACGATCGGCACGAGCGCCGGACGGGGCGTCGTCGCGATCAGCATCCGAATCGTCTCGATGCTCCACCCGGTATGTTCCATGTCGTAGACCGCGAATTCGGCTCCGGCGACCGAGGCCAGCCGGGCAATCCCAGTCGTGGGGAATTCAAACATCATGGTCCCCAGTGACGTTTCGCCTGCCTTCAGTTTCTGCTTTACGTGATTTGAGTGCACCTGCCGTCTCCTTTAAGCGGCCCGAGACAAAAAGGGGCTGACCCTACCCAGGCTCGCGATTTTCAAAGTGATTCCATGCCCTCCGAAGGGGCAGCCCCTTTTACCACGGACGGACGGGCGATGTCAGCCTTGGATCGACTACGGCTTCGTGCTTCGAGTATCTCCGACGGGCCGAGCGTTGGTCGGCCTGCGATTGGTCAATGCATCTCCCAGATCGGCCCGGGCGGAGACCACCTCGTCCATCAGCCGGGCGACAATCTCGGGGTGCTGGTCTGCAACATTCTGCTGTTCCCCCACGTCGTCCTGCAGATTAAACAGTGACAGTCCGATCTTTTCGACGCGGTATCCGTGTCGACTGGCGATTCCCCGGATGCCGGACAACTCGATTGACTCGGGCTTCAGATGGCCAAAGTTCGAGGGTTTGCCGCCCTTGCCCGGCTCGGCCGCGACGGTCAGATATTCATGCGGCAGGTGCAGCTTCCAGGGACCGCGCCGGACGGCATGCAGTTCATCCCCCGAATAGTACCAGAACGATTCACGTCCCTTGGCACCCACCTGCCCCGTCAACAGCGGCATCAGGTCAGAGCCATCCAGCTTCACCGCGGGCAATTCCGCACCGATCAGCCCGGCCAGAGTGACATACAAGTCCATCGTCGCCACAGGCTCATCGGTCACAGTCCCTGCGGGGACATGCCCGGGCCAGCGGATCAGGCAGGGTTCGCGAACGCCTCCTTCAAACGTGGTCAGCTTTCCTTCCCGCAACGACCCGGCGGATCCGGCATGTTCGCCATACGACAGGAACGGCCCGTTGTCTGAGGTGAAGATCACCACGGTTCGATCCTCCAGCCCCTGGTCGTGCAGGACGCTCAGGATCTGTCCCACGGACCAGTCGAGTTCCTGCACGACGTCGCCATAAAGTCCCCGCTGACTCGACTTCAAAAACGACTGCGAGGCGAAGATCGGCACATGCGGCATGATGTGCGGCAGGTACAGGAAGAACGGACGCTCCTTGTTCCGCTTGATGAAGTCCGTGGCGTGTCCGGTCAGCCGACGGGTGAACTGGGACTGATCGGGATCCCGCTCGATGACCTCTTCATTGTGATACCACGGCAACGCCGGGATTCCGCGCGTCACCGGATGCAGCGGCCCGTTGTCGTTCGAGTACGGAATTCCAAACCATTCATCGAATCCCCGACGAGTCGGCAGGAACGGTGGCTGATGCCCCAGGTGCCATTTGCCGTAGATTCCCGTGGCATAACCACGACTGCGGAACAGTGAGCTCAGCAGCAGTTCGTGCGGGTGAATCCCCGTCGTGCTGGTATGGTTCAACGCGCCGCTCAGGCCCACACGATTCGAGTAACTTCCCGTCAGCAATGCCGCCCGGGAGGCTGTACAAACCGGCTGAGCGACATAGAAACTTGTCAGGCGAAGCCCGTCACGGGCCAAGCTGTCGATGTGCAGAGTCTTGATGTCCGTGGCACCATAACAACCCAGATCCCCATACCCCAGGTCGTCCGCAAGGATGAGTACAATGTTTGGTACACGAGGTTTTTCTGCGGAATGTGCCTGTTTATTCGAGTGAATTGACAATTCAAGAGAAATCGGGATAAGAATGAGTGTAGCAATTATGTGTAGTAAAACGACCGTGAATCCGGGGGGTGACACTTCGGTGCTGACGCGTGGTGACGGCATGGGCTCTCCCAAGTATTTGGGGTTCCGAATGGGAATGCGATGCAGTATCGACGACCGGAAACCGAGGGTCAACGCCACTGGTGACAATGACCCGACCGAGGAGATTGAAGCCGATGGGACGAAAAGCCAAACAGCGTCGACAATCGCACGGTTCCGCCTGGCACTGGAAACAGACTGACTGTTGGTACTTCACCAAGCCGGGGACAAAAAAGAGAGTCGCGCTGTTCGATGAGCAGGGAGAACGGATTCGGGGCAAGGAGAACAAAGTTGCCGCCGAAGTCGCCTTGGCGCGGGAGAAATTGTCCTGGACGGACGATTCAGGCGAACCGGCGGGCGGTCGTGGTCCGTGGATCGTCGCGCGCGTTTGTTCCGAATATCTCCAATACTGTGAACGAGGATTGGCCAATGGCACGATCAGTCGCAGCCATCGCGACAACACGACGGCATGGCTGAATGACCTGTGCAGCTTCTGCGGTGCACTGTCAGTCTCGGAACTCAAAAAAGGTCACGTTCAGACCTGGATCGACAAACACGAGTCCTGGCGCAGCCCGGCGACCCGTGGCGGTGTGATCAGCGTCGTCAAAGCAGCGTTTAATCGCGCCGAAGAGTTGTTCGGCGTTCCCAGTCCGCTCAAGGGCCTCAAGAAACCCAAAACGGAACCACGACTCGCTTCGTTCACTCCCGAAGAAGAGAAGACGCTCTATGAGAACTTGGAACCCTGCTTCCAGAATTTTTTGTTTGCCGCCATCCATACCGGACTTCGCCCGTTCAGTGAACTCGCCAAACTGACAGCGGACGACGTCGAGGAAACGCCGCGGGGAATGATGTGGCGCGTCTATGCCTCCAAGACGAAGAAGACTCGTAAGATCCCGGTGCGTCCCGAGATTGCCGAATTGACGCGACAGTTGATGAAGACTGCTCCAAAAGGTTCGGCAAATCCGATCTTCCGAAACACAAAGGGCAAACATTGGCAACGGATGACGGGGGTCGTTCGATTCATCGGACTCAAGAAGAAACTCAGCTGGGATCAGGATCCCCGGAAGGGAAGCTTTTCGTGCTACACCTGCCGACACACGTATGTCCATCGCATGCTGTCGGGTTACTGGACCAACGGGGTCGGGTGCTCGATTGAAACGCTGGCCGAGTTGATTGGCGACACCCCGAAGGTGGCGTTTGAACATTATGGTCGCGAGTGGGGTCAGCACTACCAGGACCCACTCTGGAACGCGATCGGCGAAGGAGGGACTAAACAGCGTGGAGTGGATCGTCAGCAGTCGACTCCAGCGGCAGATAAAGCGCTGGCGAAGCGCAAACCCCAAACAAAGCGCAAGGCCGCCGTGTCGTCACGAAAATCACCCCAGAGACAACGAACATGAAATCGTCATCACCGCCTCGCCGCAGGCGCACACGTGGAAACGCCTGGTATTGGCAGCAAACGGATTCCTGGTACTACACTCCGCCGGGGAGCAAGAGTCGAGTCAGGCTGCTGGATGACAACGGTCAACCAATTCGCGGAAAAGACAGTCATCCGGACGCGGATCTTGCGCTCGCTCGGATCAAAGCCTCGGGAAACTGGAAGGCGGAGGTAAAGCCGACACCAGAGCAACAGTGGCAAGTTGCTCGGGTTTGCTCAACCTACGTCGAAGCATGTCGTGAGCGGTCGGCCAAGGGAGCTTTGCATCCGGACTACTTTGCAGAGGTCGTGCGTTACCTCAATGGATTGTGCGAATACGGTGGAGCGCTGCCGGTGGCGGATCTTCGCAAGGGGCATATTATGCACTGGGTTGAAAGCCAACCGACTTGGCAATCTTCGGCGACGCGCCGGAATGCCATGACGATCGTTCTGGCTGCGTTCAATCATGCCTCGGAAGCCTACGGAATTCCCCATTTGCTGCGCGGCCTGAAGAAGCCGCCCCAGAAACCAAGGCTCCAATCGATCAGCGCGGAAGATGAACAGGAACTGTACTCAGCAACGGATGAGGCGTTTGGCGATTTCTTGTTTGCGGCCATTCATACCGGCCTGCGTCCCTACTGCGAATTAGCGAAACTAACCCGCGGCGATGTTCTCGAAACGGAACGCGGCATGATGTGGCGCGTATTCTCGTCGAAAACCAAGAAAACTCGCAAAATCCCGATTCAGCAGAAAGTCGCCGAGCGGGCGCGGAAACTGCTTGCCAACACTTCCTCAGATGCAGACGCGGTCGTGTTTCGCAATCCACTTGGCCGTCCCTGGAAAAAAGTCACGGGCGTCCATCGCTTTCTCACCATTAAGCGGAACCTGGGATGGGACAACGACCCGGTCAGGAAGCGATACTCCAGCTATATCTGCCGACACACGTTTGCCCATCGAATGCTGGCCGGTTACTGGAATGGCGGAAGAGGGTGCTCAATCGAAGTGCTGGCAGAACTGATGGGAGATACTCCCAAAGTTGCATTTGATCACTACGGCAAAGAGTGGGGACAGCATTACCAAGACCCGCTTTGGGCTGCAATCGGGGCGAGCAATGGCCAACGCAAATAGTCCGTTCCGACGCGTGCCGATTTCATGAATGCCGCCGTGTTGACCGCATCATCAATCCATGAGTTCAGCCGAAACCTTGACGGAATTGAAGATGCGCAGTCGCTCGATCAGCAGCGTGATTTCGGCGGTCGGAAAATAAACACCAACAGTGGCAAAGAAATTGACCTCGCCATCAACTGGTACTCCCAGTGGGGGCGTGACGTCGGACCGACGACCTGATGGCAGATCCGGTTGTAGAGCGTGTCAGCTTCAGGTTCATATCGTGTCACGATATTCAGGAACCGAAGCAGTTCCTCCACTTCTGGAAACTCAATCCAGGCGATTCCGGGTGATACTTCCTGGCAGGACATCATGGTCTCGATACTGGCCATCCAGATTTCTCGGATCAGGGGCGCGATTTGGAAATCGATCTCCTCGCACTGGTTCCCGACATTTAAGGTGATCGTTTCATGCTTGCGAGGATTTCCGATTTGTTCTTCCAAGATAACTTCCCCGGTCCGACGAAGTCGAGTTGGCTCTATGCCAGCCAGCATGCAATTCACCTGATATCGAAAATCAATCTGGACGTCCCAGCGGCACTGTGATGCCGGGAAAATGCTGGACTTGCTGTGGGCGCTGACGGCAGCGAATGGCTTGCGGTCGGACTCGCATGGCTTCCCTGAGTCTTTCAATTTCGGAGACCTCGATTTGAATGCGCCCCTGGCCGCGCGCGCCACCCTGGAGGTATTCGATTGTGAACGGCTGGCCGCGAACGATGAACTCGCCACAGTCCGAACGGGCCAGCCACTCGTACAAGCTCGGCACGGAGATTCCGAGACGCCGGGCTGCAGCCTGACTCGAAAGGAATTCTGCGGACATCGTTCACCACCGAAGTAGGGAATCGCTTAACCGTGCAGGCCAGCGATCAACCAACGAATCAACGGTGACATCATCGAAAGAGGCGATCACACGAGAGTCACAGGATGAGATTGTCAGAGAATCGGGGAAGATTTATCCGACCAGGATCGGCAGATGTCGCAGAGTTGTTTCCCATGGGCAATTCGCCGATTGTCGGGCTTTTGAGTCCTGTCAGCCTCGGCCGGGACATCGTAGTTAGCCAGCGGATATCGGCCTCGCAGGGCGCGATCTCTTGCACCAATGTGTCGAAGACACCCTCTTGAGATTACTCCGATACTCCGAACAGAGACCTTGTCGACCCTTTCACATTCTTGGATTGATCGCGACAATGCATTGGAATCGTCGCGTGTCGCGACGAGGAGCAGTTCAGAAACAGTGTGCACAAGGAGCACGCTATGATCATGAACGCAGTAGTCCCTCAAAAGTTGCCATCGAAGGCATCGGCGGAAAGGTTTCATCGTCTGCGCAACCACGTGATGCAACCCTCGACCGCGGAAAAGCTGTGGGAAGTTGTATTCACTGAAGACGAGCGGGAGCGTCTCACCCCCAAACTCCCTGAACTCGACCTGTTGCAAAAACAGGCCATCAATGCCGGCAAGACCCCGAAGGGGCAGGCAATTTGGATGTGGAATCAGTTGTATGGAGTTTCATACCAGCAAGCTGTCATCGAAATCAGTGCAGCATTCAACTGGATCAGTCCGACCGAAGTCGATTGGCTTCTGCGTGAGGGTGGGGAACTGCCGAGAAACCCAGAGGACCTGCGAGACATCCTGATCACTCGAGGTGATCTGGTCATTTTGAGATGCTCTCGGGACGTGTTCTGGCAGGGCGAACGCATCGACGCAGATTGGTATCAATTTCGGGAGTCATGGGAGTTCTTGCTGATCGCATCCGAATGCGCCAAGCGGGGCGAGGCGATTGATTCCTTTTCGTTTGGTCAGCCAAATTTGGGAGGCGTTGTCGCCCACAAGAAGAGTCGTTTGAAGACCCAAGTTCCAAGTTTTCCAAAATCCCTCTATGACGCGTTCAAGAGCGCGGGGACTGGAACGCAGAAACTCACGATTCCTGCAGATCAGATCCACTTTTTCGACGAGTGACTTCGTTGCTGACTCGAAGTCCCGTTGTTTCCAGGCAGTCGCCTAACTGCGAGTTCTGAAGGGAGCCTCTTTTTTCTGCAGGGGCTTCCTTCTTTCGCGATCGGGCTTCAGGTTTTGAAACTCGTTGACGCGATTCCGCGTACTTCGTGGAACCGGAGATGGTGTTTTCGGTGGGCCGCTTGAAGCGTTCGTCGAGCCGGAAGTATCTAAAATCCGCTGATTTACGCGTCATATAAGATGGATCGCATTTAACATTTGTCGATCCGGATTCCTGTAGCAAATGGCGTGCGTGACGCATACTTCAGCGGTCCGCTCTTGACAGGCACACCCTTTGGATTCGTGAACAGCCGGCATCGCGCTGGAGCGCGACCTGCGGTCATGGACGAACCAGCTGGCCTCATTGACCGACTCAGTCGTCGTGATCAATCACACGGTGGGACACTTGTGTGATTGACTGTTCTTTACCGTCCGTCCCGGTTGATTCCACCGCGTGCGTCGCGCCCGGTGTGTACCGGGCAAGGCCCATTCTTGGACCGCGCCTCAGGAAAGGAATCCCAGATTGAGGTCTCACAAATGAAGAAACGTCGTAAGCGCAACATGAATAAGAAGCCCCTGCGATTCCGTACCCGACCAGTCGGAGCGAAACAACGGCGAATTCCCAATAGTTCCATTTTCATAGCGGCGGTCGTCGGCTTTACGTTTTGTGCAGTAACTTCGTTTGCAGCGAGCGCAGCATCAAACAACCAACGCTCGTACCAGAAAGATCCTGTGCCCATGGCGACGTCGTTCGGCTCTGGGAATTCGCAACCCGATCACTCTCTTGCTTGCGAACTCCCGATGGCCCCGGACGACGAGTCTCGGAGACGCAAAAAGATCCGGCGCACGCGAGAGGAGATCCGTCGCGAACAGCAGGCATTACTGGACAAAACAACTCAAGAAATCGACGCGATTGTAGCCGAGTTTCACGCGCGCTTGCCGCGTGAACAGTCCCAGGCGATCGGGGGGATCTATGCCCGATACTCCTCCCGATTCCAGGATTCGATCGCCGATCAGGTCCGCAGTCTGTTCGAGGGGGCGTTGGAACGAAAAATCTTCATTCCCCGTGAGAATGTGTTTTTTGACTTGGCGATCCGTGGGGGAAAGGACAGACGGCCAGGCTTGAATGCGCTGCGGCAGGCCATCGAAGAAAAGCGATTCGGCGTTTTCCTGGTCTTTACGACATCACGGCTGTTTCGGCGAGCGTATCGCGCCATGCAGTTCGCGGAAGAAGAACTTGTGGAACGGGGCATCCGTGGCATCTTCTTGAAATCCAGATTGGATACCGCTGATGGCGACAACTGGCGCACGATGTTTCAAATCCTGGCGACGATGGACGAGGCGATGGTGCGGATGTGTGGGGCCCATGTTCAGGCCTCTCACGAAGGCCTGTTCATCCGTGGCCTGGTCTGGGGTTCGCTCTGCCTGGGTTACACGGGGGAAGAGATTCCCGGTGAATTCACGCGCCGTAAACTTCCACGCCGCAAAATCATCATTGATGCGATCGCACGTGACTGGATCGAGAAGATCTATCGCTGGTATGTCGAAGAGGGGATGAGTCGTAACGAAATCGCTCAACAACTGAATGATGATCCGGCCGCGCCAGCACCCGCAAAATCATTGACAGGTCTCTGGGACGCGAAGCTGGTGCGTAAGCATTTGCAGAACCCGACGTATCGCGGCTGGTGGTGCTATGGGGCGAAAAAAACAAAGTGGTCCGGTAAAAAGGACTACGCGGAACAAGAACTGCGTGCAGAGCCGTTGAAGTCTGGTCAATTTGAATACCTGCGAATCATTTCCGACGCGCAGTGGTATCGCGCCCAGGAGTTGCTGGCCGTTGAAAAAGGCAATTCGGGACGGAAGTCCAAAGACAGAGACCAGCAATCGCGTCCGCGATTTCTGCGTGGTCTGTTTTTCTGTCCCGAGCACGGCCGCCAATTGGTCGTAGGTGGCCCGCAAGGCAGAATCCTCTTCTGCCCGTTGTGCCGCGCGATTAAACCAGAAAAGCGACCACTTTTCACTCACCTCAATCGCGCGACGGCACTGCGGCTCACCTGTCAGAAGTTGGCGGACCTGGTGCGAGCGGATGATGACTTGGTCAACGACATCGTGACAGCCTGCCAGCAGTCCGCAGCTTCGTTGCAACAGCCAGATCCGGGAATAGTCAGACGATTGCGATCGCAGGCGAATCGCCTCTCCGGCACAATCAATTTCAACCGCAGAAATCCGGGCGAGACAGCTGAAGAGCAACTTCAGACTGAACAACTTCTCAAAGATCTGCGCCGCCAATACAACGAACTCATGAGTGAGTTGGCGGTTCACGAAGCGGCGATGAATACCGAGATCGTCATTCCCACACCCCAGGAAGTCATTGCGCTGCTGGGCGACTTTGGCGAGATCCTGACTTCGGCAGCTGCCGCCGAGACGGACGAACAAATGAACACCGCTCGACGAATTATCGATGAGCTGACCGGTGGCCGCATCGAGTTGTTTCAGAGGGGTGAACGGAAAGCACAGCGCGGCTGGCTGCAAGGCCGCTTTCACTTGGATCTCGTGACTATCGCGCTCGGTAAACTGACTGGCCTGCAGCTTGCAAATGAAGAGAGTAACTCACTGGAAGTGATCATCGATTACCGGCCGAAACGGTTGATCGACGAGCAGATGCAGGAAGCCAAGCAGCTTTGGGATCAGAAGCTACTCAACAAAGTGATCGCAAGTCGAATGAAGTGCTCGCCAGCCTATATCACGATGTTGATCCAACGCTGGTTTGAATCTCAAGGTCTGCCGTGTCCGGATGGGCGGAAGAGACGAAAAGAGGTCACGAATAAGCAGGTTGAAGAGCCCGTCTACAAACAGTTGGCTGACGGCGTCGTCGAAGTGATGGAGCAAGGCTGGTCGAATCTGGCCATTGCGCGGAAGTTCAAAACGAGCGACGCAACGGTGGCGAAGGCCATTTCCTGGTGGTTCGGTTCGCGCGGGATGGCGGTTCCGAATGGAAAGGATCGTCGCGATAAAATGCTGCGGCGCGCAAAAACCCTGCTGATCGAAGGCCGGCTAATGAAGGATATCGCCGCCGAAATCGGTTATTCGCCTCGGGGTCTCAAGTTGGCACTGGAGAGCTATTGCGCCGAGTCCGGAGAATCGCTCCCCGACGGTCGCACGCGGCGCGGCAACGCCTCGGCCAGTCAGGTTGCCAACGGACGGTCCCATGATGGCGGTCTGAAGTAGTGATCGTCGGAATGAATTCTTTACCGACCGGAGGAACAGGAGGTGTGAGTTTCTCCAGAAATTGAGCTGATTCTCAGTTGCGATGGCCGACTGCAAAAACCAATTCATCAGCCCTGCGCAGGGAAGGCGTTCCCTCGCAGGGCTTTTTTCATGCGCCACGTGGAGAATTCGATGTCCCATAGAACACTCGATCGCGAGAAACGAGAGACAGAAGGCGTGTCGTCAGATCGCTCCGGTATCAGAGAACGTCGCCAGCAATTAGCACAGCAGATCGGTCGACTGCTGGCACGGATTTGGCTCCAGCGACATAGCGAGAATCAGGTGAACAACTCCATTACAGAATCGATGCCCGATCCGTCTTCGGTCTCGTTATAGTGTCATGGTGATCGACGATATGACTCTTAGATCCATCGTGGTCCGTCGTACAGACGATTGCTATCCTCTGGAGTCGATTAAAGAATCCCACTCGTGGCAGGAATCCCATGTCCCGCAAGATTTCACGAAACGATCCCTGCCCGTGCGGTAGCGGCAAGAAGTATAAGAAATGCTGCATCGGCCAGGATTTTGAGTGGATCGAAACGGACAACGGGGATCTCGGCAGGAGCGTTCCACTATCGGATGAAGCCATGGAGTTGCTCGGGGATATTCGTGATGCACAAATCCGAAAGTACGGAAAGCTGCCAGACCGCGTTTTTGAGGGGGCTCCGCCGCTCGAACATCTCGAACACCAGACCGTCGAAGCGATGAAGAAGGCCGGAGTTGACCCCGCCTTGATTTACGCTTACGAAAAGACAAACGGCTTACTGCTGAATCCTCGCAACGAACGTCTGGTGACTGGCCGCGATATCGAAAAGTGGGAAGCGGCCATTGACGAGTACGAGCGCACAACAGGACGGAAGGCGTCCAAGCGCCGGCTCGATGATGTGGACATGGAACGGATGCTCCAGCACGCACCCGGAAAACAGCCCGAGGGATTTGTGACGCGTCTTCCCTTTCCGCCGCCGTTTTCCAAGGACAAGTGGGGTGAGGGACACATGCGGTCCATCATCGAAGAACCGGAGTATCTCGACTACCTGGAACGCTGCATGGGCGAAGTCCTCAACAGCGGCCGGAGCGAGGTCTATCTGAAACTCTTCTGCGTGATGGCGGAGGGAAAGGTCGGGAAGCAAAAACGTGCGGATTACCAAAAGATCGTCCGCGAAGCGATGAACCGGAGCCTTTCGCTAGAAGAACTTGAACTCGGCCTGGAAACCGTTTATTTGAATTGCCAGCCTCAAACCGCAATTCCTTCCGCAGCAGCCGCGTTTGAGTTTGTCGGTTTCATCAGCCGGTTCATTGCCTCTTATGCCGAGCAGGCCGGCTTCGAAGACGAGCTATCAGAAAGCCTGACCAAGCTGCACGGATTGACGTTGCTGGCGTTTGTGGCCGCCGTCAATGTGGAACTCGGGCTGCAACCGGATATTTGGAAGAAATGACGGTGAACTTCATTGCGGCTTGTGTCCTTTGAAGTTGCGAGAACGATCGCTCGATCCAGGGAACTGCGTTCTCGCACGATGACGGCGTTCAACCCGCCGTGAATCGATCGCCCAGCTAAAATCAGCCTGATTTCGCGTCATATCAGTTGAGGGTGTTGATAACTATCATCGCCGTAAATAATCCTTGTTTTCCAACGGAGGTGTTATTGTTGACGAAGCGCCACCTGGCCCTCATTCGGGCTGCATTGCAGTATTTCGATGAAGAAATGAGTCCGCATGGGCTTCGCGTCATGCGACCGTATTTCGATGAACCACTGGCTGCGGAGTTCGCCGAGGGAGAAATCCAAGAATTACGTGCAGGTTTGAACAACTGCGTGCTGGCGTATGTCCGCTGCGACGCCAGAACTATGACACTCGCTACAACGGAGCCGTCCCTCGACATGGACGACATTCGTCTCAATGCCGCCGACCGACCGGCTGAGATTGCCACGATTCTGTTCCCACGGCCAACTTGAGCTGGCCTGAAATCAAAGTCCTTCCAGCAGATCCGCCAGCGTAATTCCGAGCGTATTGGCGATCGCCTCGATGTTTCTTAACGCGACGTTTCTCTCGCCCCGTTCGATGCCGCCGATGTAGGTCCGGTCGAGACCACAAGCCGCACCGAACCCTTCCTGCGAATAGCCTTGTTCTTTCCGCAGTTCCCGGACCCGTTGTCCAAATCGCTCCAAGATGTCTGCACGCTTGCCCATGCGGACCATTGGAGTGTTGACAATGCGTGGTCCTCCACGGACTATGAGTAGCATTTGATGTGATACGCATAGTCGTCTCTCTGCGTCAGTTCATGGCGCGAAACGGCGTCCTATCCAAAAGGATTGCCTCCAAGCCAACCGCCCGTGCGGTACGCACCTGATCCCGAGAACTTCCATAGCCTCGCATTCTGAAAGGAGACTCCGTTGGAATTCCACTTTCGATTTTTGTTCATGCTATTTGGCTGTTTGATCGCGATGGGTTGTGGTCCAGCGTCGCCACCCGTCTGGAACAAAGACTCGCGGAGCTTCTTCTATGCGCATACCGATGGGTCAGTCCATCAGTATGACCTTGACAAGATGGCCTCGCGGACATTGCTCGGTCCCGGACAGCAACAGCCACGGCACGTTGCACTCGGCCCCAAAGCTCCGGCGATTTCTTTTGCCCAAGCCGCGCTCGGTGCCGACAGCGGCGCAGCCCAAGTCGGCTTCGCTTCGTTGTCGAATGCCGAACTCTCCTGGTCCAAGCTGGAAGTCTGGGGAGACCCCAACGCACGGCGCGACGTCTGTCCCGTCAGTTGCTACTGGTGTCCGACGGGTCGACGCGTGCTGCTCTGGTACCAGCAATCGGCCGCCGTTCCTGGGCTGATCAAGTCCGCGACGCCGTTCGGGCGATTTGCCGTCTACGACGTGACAACTCACAAGCTGTCGGAGCTGACGACGGCAACGCCGGCAGTGATCCTGGGGCAGGTGATCAATGCGTCACCGATTTGTCCGGACGGATCGGGATACATAGCCATGAAACTGGCCGATAAGGGACCGCGGCTGTTCTTTGTCACATGGGACGGTTGGGAATATCCACTCGCAATGGATGAGGAGATCGAAGCACTTCTGATCCTGATGGCCGATACGAAGACCGACGATAGCTATAGGATGCAGAAGTTCTTTCCACTCCCACAGGGGGCATGGTCAAATAACGTCTTGAAGTTCTCGCTCCGTGACGGAACCGTCGTGATCGATCCCAAATCCCGTAAAGTTTCCATGCAGCCGTTGACGGAGCGACAACAGAAGGAATTCGAGCAGATCGCCGCCGCGGACTCTGCGGACGCTCCCTGGCGCACGATCCAAGTGGCGGCATTTCAAGGCGATCGATTTTCACTCCACGCCCGCATGAATATGGGAACAGCCAGGATCGATCTCGTCGATTCGAAGGAAGATCGCCGGCGTGTGGTTCTGGAGGGAACTTTCCCGATCATGTATTTCATACACCACCTCTTTCCCTCCCCGGATGGGAAACACATCCTGGTCAGCTTGATCGAGCGACCTGAGACCAGGACCTGGATTCACGTGATTAACTCCGATGGCACCATCCTGGCAAGAGTGGATCAAGGCCCGCTCGATCCCAAGTCAGACGAAAAATGAAAGATTCAGCCCATCGCGTGACGCCTGCCTCTCCGCGATGGTGTGAATCGACAGACAGGCAGGGCTGGAATCAAATCCTGCCCTCGTGAATCATGGCTGCAACGGCGCGACATCTGGTGATGTCGCGCCTCGATTTTGACACCAGCACATCCAACAACGGCCCTGCGACGAACAGCGCTCGCTGATTGTCGCAGGGCTTCTTCCATTTGTCGGATCGTCTTTGGATGGACTCCAAAAGACGGATTCCGCCACGTTGTCCATCGCAAGGAGAACCCTCGTGTCACACATTGTTCAGATCCAGACAGAAATTCGAGATTTAGCTTCCATTCAAGCCGCCTGCGATCGGCTCTCGCTGCCCAAGCCTGTCTTCGGTGATACCAAGCTGTTCAACTCCACGGCGACAGGTTGGGCCGTCCAACTGCCCGATTGGCGTTTTCCAATCGTTTGTGACATCGCCATAGCGCAGATCGCCTTTGATAACTTTGGTGGGCGATGGGGCAACGAATCGCAGCTTCACAAGTTTTTGCAGGCATACGCCGTCGAACGCGCCAAGCTGGAAGCGCGGCGACAAGGTCACAGTGTGCAGGAGCAGTTGCAGACAGACGGTTCGATCCGCCTGCAAATCGCCGTCGCCAGTTAGAGATCGACCGAATCCTTCACTTCTAAATACGAAGGGAAATTGATGTCCGTACCCCGTCGTCGTGTCATTCGACCAGCCACTTCTCCCAGGCCAACCTCCCTCCGCTTGTCGAAGCTTCGTTCCAATCTCGATCGCGAACAGCGGTCCTTACAACGCTGGCTGCTCCGGTTAAAGCGCTCGTTCCACGGCTTTGAAAAATACCAACTTCGCGTTTCCCGAATCGAACGGGAAATCCATTCCCTGGAGAATGCCTGATGTCCCAGACCATTGAAGTAACGGTCTCTCCGCAGGGAGAGACCCGGATCGAGACCCGCGGGTTTGCAGGGGCCGCCTGTCGCGAGGCCACCCGCGCGCTGGAAGCCGCTCTCGGGATTCGCAAATCCGAACAATTGACCGGCGAGTTTTACGCCACCTCCCAACTCTCCGAACAACAACGTCAGAATCAATAGTCTCTAACCAAAGCACTTGCCGGGAGGATTCTCGATGAATTTCGATCTCCCCGGCGACAGTTCCCGCCGGCACGCGATCCGCTGGTTGAAACAACTGATCCGGTACATTGGCCTGGGCTTCCATCTGGATACCGCCCCGAACGACTACATATCGTCCGAGGGAAGACCACTGTTCACGCCTTCCCAAAGCGCTATCCTGGAGCAGTCACTGGATCGTCTACTGGAGATCCTGGGCGCGGAACAGCCATACGAAATTGGTGCCGACATCACGATCCCGGCTGAACCGCTATCATTTGGCTGTCGAGTGACTGCTGAGGTGGGTTATCCATCGAGAACGCAAGTCGTTTCGGCAATGCAAAAACGGGAACGGAACCACTAAGGCCGGGCAGGGGAATCGATTGAGGCGTTGGGTTCGGGAGCACCGATCGATTTCATCAGCGATCGAAAGTCGTCTCGTTCACGTAACGGATCAAGGTCGTGATCGTCAGCCATCTTGGTAATGTTCTCCGGCGTCTTGAAACCGGTGTCGATTGCCCTCTTGAGCAACTCCATCGCCCGGTCGGCGCAGCGGGGTGGGCTTTCCGGAAGTCCGCTGGCATACGCATACAAGGCAGCGATTCTGTACCTTCCGATTGCGGCCCAGCGCGACCCGTCGAGGTCGCTCAGCTCGTCCGCTTCTTTCAGAGCTGCCTCGACCTGTCCGGCTCGTATTTGGGCTTCCGCGCGCGACAAGCGATTACCATGCTGAACTCTCGGCTGACTGAGAGGGATCACCCGGTCCCAATCTTCCACCGCTTCTGAATATCGTTTTAGAAGGATCAACACTTGGGCGCGACACCGGTAGGTCGTCTCCAGCCATCGATCACGAAGGTCATTACGATACTCGTTTGGATACCCTGTCGTCAGTGTTTTTATCGCGCGAGAATAATAATCGAGGCTCTCTGCAGGTTGCCCGCTTTTGACGGAATTCTCTCCGAGTTTGACCTCGAAGCCAGCCAGTTGCGTACGATATTTGAACAAGGCGGGGAACTGATCGACCAGGTTTTGAAGAGTATTCCGCGCCTGGATGTACTTATTGCGGGCTGCGACCGTGTCCCCCTCGCGCTGCAGCGTGTTGCCAAGCGCATCCTCGCTGCTCGCCAAACAGTACTGGTAATACGGCACCCCGGGAAACTGTTGAACCAGCTTGCGGGCTATCTTCTCCGCCTGCTCAATCTCCTCACGCGCCGCAGCGTATTCCTTGAGGTAGAAGTACACCGTGCTCATTTGCAATTGGGCTTCTGCGAGTTGGTGCCGGTAGTTCGGTCGACCGGGAAACTGTTCGGCCAGTGCTTTCCAAATGTCACGCGCCTGTTCGCAGGCGATGCGCTTCGCTGGCAGGTCATCAAGAAAAGTACACACGACTCCTAAGCTGGCCTGAGCATTCGCCAGGCGCTCTCTGTAGAGTTCGACCATGGGGTACTGGCTGACCAGCTTGGTACGAATATCACGCGCCTGCTCAATCTGGCGGCGGGCTGCGGCGTACTCTTTCACCGCCATGAGCAGATTTCCCGAGTTCAGATAGCTCGAAGCGAGTTCGTTCTGATACTCGGCATTCGCGGGATACTTCTCAACAAGTTTTTTCCAATCGTCCACGGCCTGCTCGATCGTTGATCGTGCTGCGTTCGTTTCCCCCAATTCCTGCAGCACAGGGCTTAAGATCCTGTTGGCTCGAGCCAGTTCAGCTTGATAGTCTGCGACAGCGGGGAACTCCTCGACGAGATGTTTCCATAGATTGTGAGACTCTTCAAAACACTTACGACCTTCAACCATTCGGCCGAGATTCAGCCAGATGCTTCCAACCCACTTCAGCCCTTCGGCGCGAAGCTTCTGGCTTTGTTCATCCGTCCCTTGACGTTCCGCGAAGACCTGCCAGCGCTGGGCGGTGCGTTCCAGGTAGGCCCGCTCTGCCTCGCCCAGTTCCTCCTTGGAACCGATCAGTTGCTCGATCACGTCATCGGTGCTTTCCCGATAACTGGCCAGCGTCTGGGCTTCCGCCGCTTCCGCCCGCTGGCGAGCGGCCGCCTCGTCGGACAGCGCCTTTACTTTGGCTGCCAGCGCTTCGTCTTTCTCGGCCAATGCCGCCGTCTTGTCCTCCAGAGCCTGAATCTTCGCGTCGCGTTCTTTCGTGACGTCGGCCAGGGCCTGAAGTGCTTTCGATTCGGAATCCTTGGCCTTCTCTTCCGCAAAAGTGGCTCGCCGAAGCCCCCAACTGGTCCCGATGATTCCCACGATCAACGCTGCCAAAACCAAACCGGCGGCGAAGGCCTGGGGCCGATACTTCTTGAGCAACTTCCGAAACTGGTAGGTCATGCTCGGCGGGCGAGCCTCGATGGGCTCTTCATGGAGATAGCGTTCGATGTCGCGTGCCAGGCCGTTCGCCGTCTCATAGCGCCGATTCCGGTCCTTCTCCAAGGACTTCATGACGATCCAGTCCAGATCCCCCGCCAGCGTTCGCTGCAATGCTTTCGGTTCGATACCGCGTTGGGCGGCGATGCTGGGAAGCGAAGCACTGCCGCTAAGCCTCAGGCTGGGACGCAACGGATCGATCGACTTGATCATTCTCAGGATTTGGTCATGCGCCGCTTTGCGAAGCTGATCGCGTTCAAGCGGGGTCGATCCCGTCAAAAGCTCGTACAAGACCACGCCCAGCGAGTAGATATCCGAGCGCGTGTCGATGTCGAGGTTGTTGTATTCCGCTTGTTCCGGAGACATGTATAGCGGCGTGCCGACCATCATTCCGTGCTGAGTATAAATCGACTGGTCCGTCAGCGACTGGTGCATCGCCTTGGCCAGTCCGAAATCGATCACTTTGGGAACCGGACGGCCGTCGTACAGGCAGACCAGGATGTTTGACGGCTTGAGGTCGCGATGAATGATCCCTTTCTGGTGCGCGTGTTGCACCGCCTGACAAACGGGAACGAACAACTGTAACCGCTCTGCGAGCGACAGCCTGGCCTGATCGCAATAGTCCGTGAACGGAATTCCTTTGACGTACTCCATAACGAAATACGGACGTCCGCTCGTGGTCACACCTCCGTCGTATACCTTGGCGATGTGAGGATGATCCATCAGGGCGAGAGCTTGGCGTTCCGCATCGAATCTCGCCAGCACTTGTTTGGAATCCATTCCGGGTTTGATCAGCTTGACGGCCACCTTGCGTTTCAGATGATCCGTCTGCTGGGCGACCCAGACCGAACCCATTCCTCCCTGGCCGATGTTTTCGAGGAGCTTGTACCGTCCTGCGATGAGCACGCCGGGAGCCGGACTTACTTCTTGAATGATAGTCGGTTCGAAAGCAGGACCGTTCGGAGACTCAGGAACGGCTTCCGGCAATCGATCACGATCGGCGGCGAACTGCCGGAGGGCGGCAGCCAAATGCGGGTGCGCCTGAAGTAGGCGCTGTCCTTCGGAGTTGTTTCCTTGATCGACCGCTGCCTGGTATTCAGCGATGAGGCGTTGAAGTACATCATCTGGCAATTTCTCGAGCGGAGCAGACACGATGCAGCCTTTATCAGTAGTGCCACAGAAGGGAACTTGCCCCAAGAATAGTCGGCGCCCGGAGTGATCTTGGACGGCTTGCTCAAGCATTATGGGAGAAAGGTATCCCAAAAGTCGAGTTCCTTCGGACGGTTTTGTCGAATGTTTCGATGCGTTCAAACACACTGTGGCAAGCGTCAGACGCCACCCCGGCAATTTCACGATCCCGATTATCAGCGGACACTGCTCCGCGACGGGACGCGCGAGCAATTGATCGCCTGACTCCGTTGGAATGATCCCAACGGCAGCTACGCCGACCGCGATGTACAGGCGGACGATCAACCGCCGCTCCACCTCGACAAAGCGAGCGCGCTCGTGCGCGACCAGATTGCACGGGCATAGTTCGTTCGCCTCTTTATGCCCACACACCAACATTTTCCTTAAGGAGATTGCATGTCGTTGATCCGCGAACTGACCGATTACATCCATGCCGCATTCACGGGATTGTGGATTCAGACCCATGAACCCGACGAAGCCGAGCGGGAACTGGTGGAACAGGCCCGTACATCGGGTTGGACGCTGGCGGTCTGGGATCTCGCGCGGGGGTTCCGGCTACCGCTTGCGGGGGAAGCGACCATTCCCGAGGTCCATGATCCCGTGGGTGTGCTGCGTGTTTTGCCAACCTTGGCTCTGCCGGAATCGATCGAAACCGGAATGTCACCCGCCACGACGTTGCTGGTGCTGCCGAATTTCCACCGGTTCCTGCAAAGTTATGAGGTCGTTCAGACGCTGTTTCAGACGTTGACGGCCGGCAAACAGCGGCGCATCTTCGTGGTCATTCTTTCTCCGGCCACGCAGGTCCCGGTCGAACTCGAAAAGCAGTTTGTCATCATCGA
>JAFEBS010000054.1 GCA_018242525.1 Planctomycetota bacterium
GACTTAGTGGGCGCTGGCCCTGGGATGGTGACGAATGTGATGCCTGTCCGTGGATCGACAAACACTTTCTGAGTATCAGCCACCTCCGGCGGCGCGACGCCCAGGCGAGCCAGGATTTCACGGGCGAAGCCCTGTGTTGCACGATCCTCGGACGTGGCGAGTGGCCGGACGATCTCGGCCAACTCGGGAACTTGATCCGCTCGGTCCCGCAACAATCGCAGCACGGCCGCCACGCGCTGCGGGGATTCGGGTTTGGTCAGCACTTCGACGAACGGCGCGGCTGAGAAGGACTTCGATTCGGTCAGACACCGCTCGGCCACGTCGGGACGATCCTCAACGATCCCCGCCGCCAGCAGTTCGCGGAAAAACGATTTGAAGAACAACGGCACCGGACGGCTGAGGGCCAAGAGCGCCACTTCGATCCACCAGCTTTCCGTCGCCTTTGAGGCCAGATCTCGTCCCAGCACCTCCCGCGCGGCGTAATCGGCTGCCAGAAACTCCTGAAAACCCAGATGCAGAAAGCCGCAACGTCCGTCGTTATCACCCGCCAGGATGCCGGACTCGTCCTTCATCCGTTGGATGAACGCGGCCCCATCGTGGCCCAGTCCGCAGACCGGCGCGACCTCGGCCAGGCCCCGTTGGGCCTCGGCCGCCAGATCCTCCATCGTCGCGGCCGTCCGGTTCTGCTCGCCGTGCATCCACCACGCCACGCGCGCCAGCACCGATTGAGCGGCATCGGCGTCGAACGGCGGAACCGCACGGCCGAGTTCCAATTCGTAGACCTCACGCCGCCAGTGTTGCAGCAGCACGCCGACACATTCTTCGTACAAGGCGGCGCGGTCCCGTGGCAGGTCCTGTTGCTGATCGTGAAACACGATGCACAGGATCGTCAGCATCAGCGGATTCGTGCAGAGTTCGCGCAGCTTCTGCGTCTGGTACTCCGGCCGCGCCAACACTTCCAGCAGTTTGCTGGTCCGCAGCGATGCCAGTTCCGGTTTCTTCAGCAGTGTGTAGGCCGCGCCAAACCAATCCTGCACGAACCGGCGGACCTGTTCGTCGTCGAGCGCGCGGACGTGGAACTCCATGAACTGCGGACCCAACGACACCCCGTCGCGGAAGTACCCCGCGAACCGGCAGGTGACCAGAAACCGATCCCTGGGACGCTGCCCGACCGCATCCTTCACCCAACTCGAGACCTTGGCCCGTGCGGCCGGATCGATCACTTCATCCAGGCCATCCAGAATCCACAGCAACCCGCCGTCGCACTTGAGCAAGGCGTCGCCGGGATCGTCGAGACCCGGGCCGGCCAACTCGCAGGACGTCTCGTCACGCAGAAACGATTTCAGCCCGTTCTTCTGGGCGAGTGCCGTGCGGCTCATTTTGCGAAACTGCAGCAGCACAGGTGTGATCCCCGGTGGCAGGCCCAGGTCTGCAGGACGGGATTCACCGCTGGCCAATCGCCACGCGATCTGCCGCGCGCCGGTCGTCTTTCCGGAGCCAGGTTCCCCGAGCAGCACGACGCCACGCAGGCTGACCCGATCGGCCTCGCGAAAGACGTCGGCCAGATCGACGTCCTCCTCATGTTCCGCCAGATGGTCCTTCAGGCGTTCGGTGCTGTGCTGCTCCAGCGATCGGACCAGCTTCGTCCGCAACGGCACGTAGGCCTCGGCAATCGGCAGATCGATTTGCACATGCCGAGCAGCTTCAATCGCGATGTCTCATGCGCCAGCCGAGTCAGATAGGCGATGATCGATTCGGACAGCGACGGCGGCGGCGATTTCGTTGGCTTGGAGTCGCCGGCAGCACCGTTGTCTGGAAGGCCCGGACAAAGGGTGTCGACGAGCTGCTTGAGGTCCTGATTCCAGGTGGCCTTCCTGAGGCAGGTCTGTTGCTTGTCTGCCAATCGTTGGATGTCGTCAGGCAGATCCTCCGCAAGGATCATCTGATCGTTGGGTTCAATGAGAACTGGAATGATCTTCTTGTCCTGAATGAGGGCGGTCGAGATTTCCTGGCGCACCCAGTCTTTCGGATTGTCGATGCGTCGTCGGCCCCGGGGCTGAACGGCCAGCCATTTGTCCCAATCGACCACGACAACCAGGACCGTCAAAGCCTGTTCCAGGGCGGTGCGGATCTCGGTTGGCCAGTCGTCACCCGGATTGATGGTCGTGTCCATGAAGACAGCGTTGTCAGTCCCCAATCTCGCCCGCAGGGCAGCGCAGATCGATCCTGCCAGGAGGAAGCTGTCATCGCGGCGATAGCTGATAAAGATGCGGCCCGTCACGTCGTAATGCCCTCGATATTGCCATGCTGAAGCGAAATCTCAAAAGCGATCCGGCGGGACGTTTGTGTGAGCCAGTCGTTCCCCCCGGCCACCATTAGCGGGGGGAGGCCGGCTGACGCCTCCAGCTCACCTGGACCCTTGGACCTGGATCCGTGACGCGAAGTCCACGCTTCATTGACCTGTCGCTCTCTGGCGAGTCTTGAAGTTGCATTGCTTTTCTTGCAATTTCTAACGACCAAGTCAATTGCCCGCGATGAACGACGGGCTTCCAATCAACACGCCTACATCTTGAATTGCCGTACACTGCGGTCAACTTGACCGCAGTGTACGGCATTACACCACGAAGGACACGAAGAGCACGAAGGGTCAGAGAACGAACCGTTTGATGCCATCTTTCAACCGGATGTTGTTGAAGTTGATGAGTAGCCCGACCTTGACTCCAGCCAGTTTCAGTACGTCAAAAGCTGCGCTTCGTGAATCCCCTTGATCGCCTCGACACTCTTGAGTTCGACAATCAACTGATTATCAACCAGAATATCTATTCGATATCCACAGTCCAACTGGATGTCTTTGTATTGGACTGGTTGAGGGTACTGAACTTGGAATGCGGTACCATTGCGGCTCAGTTCGTGCGCCAAACATTGCTCGTAGGTAGATTCCAGCAATCCCGGACCGAGAAATCGGTGAACTTCGATGGCAAAGCCGATCACGCGATTGGAAAGATTGTCGAATTCCATCTTCGTGCTCTTCGTGTCCTTCGTGGTGATTCTCTACCTGCTGAACTGGTTTTCGGATCGCAACTTCAAAACTGGCGCGTCGGGCTACTATCAGCCCGTGGTAAAAGGGGTCTGATCCTCTCCGGGCATTTGATTCGTTGAATGACTCCCTGATCTCGCATTCCACCGGTCCGGCGCGGGACGAATCAGAATACACCCGCGGCTAGCGCCTTGCGGCTCACAAATTCGGTGCCATGGGGCTGATGCCGGGGGAAAGTCACGCTGTCACGCGAACGGATCGCGGGCCGGGCGATTTCGCAGGCCGTTGGCTTCGGAATCCAGGCCTCCCGCTGGATCTACGAAAACTTCCTGAACTGGGGCAAATGTCAGTTTGCGGTTCAGAATCCAGGCGATCGCCGCGGCGTGGCAAACCGTGTGGGACCGGCGCATGACCTCGGCGTTGGCAACCGGCTTTTCTCGCGATTTGACGCAGTCGAAGAAGTTACGAGCATGCGTGGCAGCGTCCAGTCCCTTGGCCAGTTTGGCCGTGTCGGAGACTTCGCTCTGCAGTGTTTCCGGTGTCAGATCCATGCCGCCATTGTCGCCCGTTTCGACCGATCCTGCGTCGCCGACGAACCGGACCGGGCAGGTGCCGAGTTTTGTATTCCAGTTCGGACTGCGATCGCCGAACGGTGTTTTCAGGAAGTCGATCACCAGCTTCACGCCGTTCTCGTACAGACAGGTGACGTTGGTTTCGTTCGGCTCATAGGTGGTCGGGGACGTATTGTCGGCATTGATCGCCCATTGGCAGAGGTCGACAGTATGAGCCCCCCAGTCGAGTAGGCGGGCTCCGGAATCGAAATCGTAAATGCCGCGCCAGCCGCCGTTCACATACTTCTGGTTATAGGGTCGCCACGGAGCGGGGCCGAGCCACAGGTTCCAGTCGACCACATCCCGTTTCGGAGTGGGTTCGGCCGGCAGCCAGTCGTTCTGCAGCGTCGGTACGTAGACGGACGCATACAGGGTGTGAATCTTTCCAAGCTTGCCGGTCTGCGCCAGTTTTACGGCCTCGATGAAGTTGGGCACGCTGCGACGCTGCGTGCCGGCCTGAAAGACGCGGTTCGTTTTCTTGATGGTGTCGGCGAGCGCCTTGCAAACATCGATCGTGATGCCGCATGGCTTTTCGCTATAGACATCCTTCCCCGCTTCTGCCGCCATAATGGACGCGGGGCCGTGCCAGCGATCACCTGTGGCAATCAAGACGGCGTCGATATCTTTGCGATCCAGGATTTCGCGGAAGTCGCGGTACAGCTTCAGGTCCTGATTGCCATAGTGCGTGTCAACCAGTTCTTTGCCGGCGTCCCGGCGCGTTGCCTGAACGTCCGCGATCGCGACACACTGCACATCGGGCAAGCCGAGCATCCCGGAGAGCACATATTTGCAACGGGGGCCAATGCCGATCACCCCCAGCGTGATCCGTTCACTGGCCGCCGCCTTCTTGGGATCCAGTCCCAGGGCCGTGCCAGGAACCAGCGACGGCAAAGCCGCCATTCCCACAGTGGCTGCCGAGCGAAGTAAAAAATCGCGACGATTCGTACTGTCGATCTCAGGCATGAGCGAACTCCCGGAGGCAAAAGGTGACGTTCAAGTTGGATTCCGTGTCGTTGGGACAGCGGACGAATTCACCATTAGGATACCAATTCCGGCTGGTCGTGGCACCAGATCACGAAAGCGAATCCAGGGCGTGGCACGGTCTTACCGTCTTCGGGAACGCCTTTTTCTCGTTCCCAAGCTCTCGCTTGGGAACGCCCGTCTTCGAAGCTCCGCTTCGCGGTCGGTATTCGGCAGGAGATCACTCGATGACGGTCCTGAGCGACAAAATGATGTGGCAGTTCGTACGCACAACAACCCGGTTGCACGCGGCTATGTTGAAGGTCCAGTCCATTGGAGATACTCCAGTGCCCGCGACTGTGCGCGCCAACCGAGACTGGTTGATGTGGTGACTGACGGGATGCAGGGGTGTGCTTGCGACCGTGAAGCGGAGCTTCGAAGACGGGCGTTCCCAAGCGGGAGCTTGGGAACGAGGAGACCCCAATTTGAAACAGGCGCGGGCTCTGGACTCGAATCGCGGTGGTGATCAGACAACCCGCCACGGGAGTGCGATTCCTTTCAATCCGGCATTCAGGTTTTCGACGGTCATCTGTTCCATGCGTCTCCGGGTGCGGTTGGCGGCGCTGCCCAGGTGCGGGGCGATGATGATGTTCTCCAGTTCCAGCAGGGGATGGTTCCGGGGCAGCGGTTCGGGGCTGGTGACATCCAGCGCGGCGGCGGCAATTCGCCGGGATTTCAATGCGGCCAGCAGGGCATCATGATCGACGACACCGCCGCGCGCGACGTTGACCAGGATGGCGGAGGATTTCATCAGCCCCAGTTCCCGCCGACCAATCAGGTTGGTGGTCTCGACCGTCAATGGACAATTGAGCGTGACAAAATCACACGTGGAAAGCAGATCGTCCAGCGAGGCAAAGACGACTCCCAATTCCTGTTCCGCCGCTTCGTCGCGTCGGCGGTTGTGATACAGGATCTGCATGTCAAACGCGCGGGCTCGTCGGGCAACCTGCTTTCCGATCCGTCCCAGGCCAATGATCCCCAGCGTGCTGCCGGTCACTTCGTAACCGATCATGAACGACGGATCGTAGTGGGTGAACGCGGCCGAGCGGGCGAATTTGTCTCCGCTGACCACGTTTCGGGCGGCGGCGAGCAACAAGGCGAGGGTCATGTCTGCCGTCGCGGCGTCCAGGCAACCGGGAGTATTTCCGACCAGAATCCCCCGTTGTTTGGCAGCCTCGCAGTCGATGTGATCCACGCCAACGCCGTGATTGCTGATGAGCTTCAGATGCGGGGTTCGATCCATCAGCGGCCCATCCACTCGCGGATGACCGTAGGTAATGAACGCGACGGCGCGAGACAGGGCGGGCGATTGCGGGCTGTCATCCCATTCCAGGATTTCAATCTCGGGCCCCAGCACTTCCAACAGGCTGGCGGGCAGGCCGTCGGCCATCACGGGGATTCGTTCAGTCGTCATCAGTCACCTCAAAACGGCTGCGGCAGATCAGGTTCAGGAACAGGTTTGCGATCGAGTTTAACGGTTGTCGGGCAGATCTTCAGCCCTGCAGCACGAATGCTCGGAACGACTGGCACAGACATCACAAACCTCACGAACGATGTTTGTTGCCGGCTGGGTTCTGAGGTTCGAGATCGCGATGAAGTGCTATGTTTCGGACGGACCGCTGCTGGTCCGCTCGTCGGTCTTTGCCGGTGAGTCTTCCTGGCGGAGTTCGAAGCATGCTTGGATGGGTCGTTGAACGATTGCAAACTGCGACACCGACAGCCATTGAGGCTGTCCGGTTTCGAGGTGGACTGAAAGTCCAGCGCCAGCAGGCGGATCTGCGGATCTTCTGGTTGCTGCTCGCACAATGGGGGGGAATCCTGCTGGCGAGTTTTGTCATGGCGTCTCATTGGGATCATTCCCGACTGTCGTCGTTATCGTTCCTGGTCGTGGCGGTTGGATTGCTGAGTCTGCTGCCGCTGGCGATGGTATTGCAGAACCCCGGTTCGTGGCGGACACGCTGGAGCGTTGCGGCCGCACAAGGACTGCTGTCCATCCTGCTGTGGAAGACCGCGGGCGGTCGTCCAGACACGTATTTGCATCTGTGCGCCTGGCTGATCGTGATGTCGCTTTACCGGGACGTACCAGTCCTGCTGGCCACCGTCGGCATCGCATTGAGCGGGCGCGGATTGATCGTGGCGACCGGTGCGCTTCCTGCAGTCTCGGTGATCGACGCGACGAATTGCGCGTGGTTAGTCTGTCTTCTGGGGGAAACGGCCTTCGTACTGACGTTTATCGTTCTGGATCGCCAGGCACTGGCCACCCAGATCGGAAAAGACCTGGCATTGCAGTCCCTGCAGGATTCGTTTCAGGCCAGGATCGACGAAATCACCCGTCCGCTGGTGGAAGAACGCGATTTGTTGCAGCGTGAAGTGGCAGCGTTGAAGGCGCAACGATCGGCCAGCGACGCTGCCCGGCATGAAACCAGTCGCGAATTGACTTCGCTGCGCCGTGATCTCGCCAGCCAGGGGCAGGCCGTCTTAATGCTTGCCAGCCTCCCGGCGAATTCCCTGCCGTCCGAATGGCGATCCCATTGGCAACTGCTGAGGCAGCAATTGCAACAGTTGCTGGGACTGGTGGAACTGCCTTCCATGGTCCCGGCACAGGATTCACCAGGAACCTCGCCGCACCTGCAAGTGACCAGATCCGAACAGATTTCGACGCAGAACTCGGATCGCAGTTCGCGGGCACTCCTGATGCTGCGGAACCCAGTCCAGCAAGCGCGCGCCGTTCTGACTCTGGAACGGGCCGGATACACGGTAGATGTGACCTCCAATGGGCCACGGACCTACTATTCCGTGATGCTCAACGACTATTCGTTGATCATTGTGGATATTGACCTGCCCGGAGATGAAGGATTTGACACAATTGAAGCCCTGCGACTGCTGCCTCCGGACCGATTGGCACCCGTGAATTGCCTGTTTGCACTCACGTCCGAACGGACGGCAGATCGAGTACTGCGTTCCACGTCACTGGGAGTTGATGGCATTTTGCTGAAACCTCTGAAGATCGACGGGTTGCGTCAGGCGAATGTCCTTTCGGAACGTGCCTCCCGGGTTGCCGGTCGCGCGGAATGGGTTGATTCGACGGCCTGATGGACAGGTTCCGGTTCCGGCCACAGCGAAAGCAATCGTGGTTGGCGGGAAATCCACCGTCATTTGGCGTTGCTCGCACTGAGGCGATTGGTACACTCTTTAAATCCGGGTCTTGTCTTCAGGAACATTCCCAACGACGCTTGCCATTCCGGGCGATCCATGTTTCCATCCCGAACTCTTGTTGAGGTTTGCGATGACTGCGGATGAAAAACCTGCGGTCAGGACTTCTGGAGCGGAGGGTTCAGCCCCATCGCAGACGGAATTGAAGCGCCTGGGCAAGTACGCGATCGAAAAGAAGATCGGCGCGGGTGGGATGGGGGCTGTCTATCTGGCGCGGGATGAAGAGTTGAAGCGAACGGTGGCGCTGAAAGTGCTGCCTCGAGACAAGGCCGCGAATCCGATCCTGGTACGCCGGTTTCGAGCCGAGGCGCAGGCGGCTGCCCAGTTGCGGCATCCGAATATTGTCGCGGTCTTTGACAGTGGAGAAGCGGACGGATACCTGTACATCGCGATGGAGTACGTGGACGGGCGCGACCTGTTTGAGATGGTTTCCCTGCGCGGCGTCGTTCCAATTCGCAGGTCCATTGAGATCATCCGTCAAGTCGCAGAGGCATTGCAACATGCCTATGAGCAGAATATCGTCCACCGCGACATCAAACCGTCCAACCTGCTGATCCGGCGCGACGGAGTCGTCAAGCTGACGGATCTGGGCCTGGCCCGATCGATCGACGACACTCTGGAAACCAACATCACCCGGGCAGGAACCACCGTCGGCACCGTCGACTACATGGCTCCCGAGCAAGCTCGTAACAGCAAACTGGCGGATATCCGCAGTGATTTATATTCGCTGGGCTGCACCTGGTTCCAGATGTTGACGGGAGCCCCCCCCTATCCTGAGGGGAGTGTGACCAACAAGCTGCAGGCGCACGCGATCAAGCCGATCCCGGATCCGCGCGAGAAGAATCCTAATATCCCCGAGGGCTTGACGGCCGTCATTCGCCGCATGATGGCCAAGAAGCCGGAGGACAGATACCAGACGCCCGCAGAATTGCTCGATGAATTGGCACACGCGAAGCTGACTCAGGCCTCAATCTCGCGAGAAATCTTTGCGGACCTGTCCGATTATGACCAGGACGCCATCGGCGCAGCCGTAGGTTCGGATTCGGAAGAATTCAGCGACGGGTATCTGGATCTTGACAATGATCGCCAGTGCCAGGTAACGCCGGAACAGGTTTCCCGCCCATCGTCTGTGCGCAAAACGAGAAATCGAGCGCCCGAACCTGAGCCTCCGGAACCGACCGTTCCAGTCCACCGAAAATCGCCTCCGCGCACCTCCAGATCCGACTCGCCCGACAGGAATGTTTCGGACGAATCCGAATCCGTGACGCGGAGATCCAGACCACGACCGGTGAAAACCGACGCGCACGACGAACCGGACGAATCTCACGTCACGCGACGTCCCTCCAGAAACGGCGAGTCCGAAGCAGACCAAGGGGACGATGTCGACCAATTCGCCCGCAAACCCAGGCCGCGCTCGACCAGGTCCGAAGTGACCGAATCCGGTGGCATGACGAAACCTGCGGAAACACGGACGTCTGCGAAAGCGAAGATCCCCGGCCAGAAGGTGATGCCTCCCAAGCGAGAACCGATCAAGGAAGAGGGGGATGCGGGCAATTCCGGGCTGCCCGAATTCGTGAAATATGTTGGAGCCGTGGTCGGGTTGATTCTGGTCATTACGGGAATCGGCTGGCTGATCTCAGGCTGGGGAAATCCGTTAACAGTCGACAAGGGACCGATCATTCCGGCGGAGTCGACCGTCGAAAACCCGCCGCCGGTGGTGCCGGTCGTGATTGGCACCACGAAAGCGGAAAACCCGGCTTCGGCAGACCCGACTGCCGTGGTTGCAATTCCCAACAATCCGTCGAATGTTCGCCACGAAGCGTTTGACGTGGAAAAGGTGCCAGCCTGGGCCACGAAAGATCCAGGTGTTGCCGGGCTTCAGAGTTTTACAGTCGGTCCGGGAGCCAAAACTGCCACGTCCTTTCCGACGGTTGAAGAGGCCCTGAAGGCGGCCCCGCCTGGCGGTGCCGTCATCAAGCTGCAGGGGGCTGGGCCGTTTCCCCTGCCGCTCGTCGAATTGCATCAATGCAAGCGAATCGTGATGACAAGTGCCAATCCTCAGGATCGGCCCGTCATTCTGCTGAAGCCTGCCGACGGCGCGTCAACTGCCGGAATCCAATTGAAGGATGGCGTGCTCGAATTGCGTGGGTTGCATTTTACGATTGACCGTCAGGTCGTCACCGGACCCGTGCAGGCCGTGGAAGTCATCGACGGGCAATTGATGGTTCAGCAATGCTCGTTTACTGCCAGCGGTGCGTCCACGCAGCCAGTGTGCGCGATGTCGGTCTCCAGCCCCGAAGATTCAAATCTGGTTCCGCGCATTGAGCCAAATCTGTTGATCGATCGCGTCATGGTGCGCGGTGACGGTCTGGTTGGACTGAGGATTCGTCGTGCGAATGTTGACGCGATGATTCGAGATTCCCTGTTCGTCAGCGGCAGCGCGCCGGCGCTCGAACTGAGCGGTCACATTACAGGCAATGTCGCAGAAGTCGCGCTCGGTCGACCAAGACGGGTCCTGCGCCTGCAGCGATGTACGCTGCTGTCGCAAACCAGGATCTTCGATCTGTCTGTTGACGAAGGGGGCAAGCCGCCGCCAACGGCCATTGCGCTGAAAGAGTCGTTGTGTGCCGCTCAGGGACTTGTGTCCAATTCGGCAATTGCGTACGCCGGCCACTGGCCACAGGTGCGGACGACGTCCGAAAGCTGGCTCACGAAGATGACCTGGTTGTCGTCGAATACGCTGTATTTTGGCTTCGAGCAATTGATTGATCTGGGGGCGTCGTTCAAAGTGACGGACGCGGCCACGTGGCAGCGCGTCTGGAATGAGCGAGCCGATGCTCGTCAGTTTCAAAAGATCACTTTTCCGGAAACGTTGCTGGATGATCTGGCCGTGGTGTTGCCGCAGGAATTCGACTCCAGCAGTCTCAGTTACCGTGAAATCACCTCGTCTGCAGGATCTCTGCCTGGGTGCCCGGTCGACAAGCTTTCGGTCCCCGAAGCTTCATCACAGCAGCGAGCCACTTTGCTTTCCTCCAGGCCCCCGCTGCCACAGTTCGTCGCCAAGCCCTCCGAGCCCGTTCAGGTGCGAAAGGTCGACTTGAAAAAGGAAGATCTGGGACTGGCTTTGAACCGGGATGATTGGCCGAGCGGAACTCTGTTTGAGGCTTCAGGGGGGGGAATCTGTCAGATGACCCCGGCGCGAATCGACGGGAAATCGGTTCGAATCGTTTTCTACCAGTCGGAAGGCGCCAGTCTGCGCGTGCAGCCGGTTCAGCCCAAAGGGGCCGATGTCAACGGGGGGGCGGATGCTCTGATTACAGTCACCCGCGGGACACTGGAATTGAGTCACGCCGTACTGGAAGGCTACCCCAATTCCAAGGGGTACACTCCCGAATGGTTGATTCAAGCCACCAATTCCAACGTGCTCCTGGACGGATGTCGCCTGTTGGGTCCGGAAGTGGACGGGCCGAGGCACGCGGGGTTGATCCGGTGGACCACCGGAACGTCGGAGCCGCCGAATCCCAATGCACCGTCATTGGTGGTGCGCGACAGTTTTCTGGCGGGCCCCGGTACTGGTGTTCGCGCCGAGTCCGGTGAAGGTGGTCTCTTCTTCCGGAACAGTGTTGTGGCGATCCGCGGTGATGCGCTGGACCTGCGCCCGATCCGGTCTGGCACGAGTCTGTTGTCATCCCTGGATGCAGAGAACACGACCCTCTCGGCAACAGCCGCCGCGATTCGATTTCAAGCGGCACCCGGTCCGGATGGGGTCACGGCACCGTTCCGAATGTTCATTGAACGGACTGTATTTGGCCCTCCCCTGGTTTTCAAAGCCGGGGAGGCGGCCAAATCGACACTGCTGCAGTGTGACGGACCGGCGATTGAGCAACACCAGATTCAGTACTCAGGTGCTGCAAACGGGGTGGCACGTCAGGTTGTTTACCTGGTCCGTCGCGACGGCGATACCGGCGCCCCCGCCGATGATCAAACCGGTTTGACCGCGTGGCGCAAACTGTGGGACAAGGGCGGAAGTGTCCGTTTGCTGACGGGTGACAAGGGAGTCTACCTGGCCGGTGAACTGCCCGTTCGTTGGAAGGAGTTGAAACCCAGCTCATTTGACCTGCACAAGAAATCGCAAGCGAGCACGTGGGGTGATGCCGGCCGGCCGATCGGTGCCAACGCGCGCGGCGTCGAAGATTCCAGCATCGCCCGGAAACCCGGAGATCCATCCAGGGTGAATGTCACTCCGCTACCAAACTCGACCAAGAAGAACGTCGGGTTCTGACGTACAGGTCAATCCACGACTTGAACTTCGTTTTTTTCTCGTTCTCTCGTTCCCAAGCTCCGCTTGGGAACGCCCGTCTTCGAAGCTNNTTCGAAGCTCCGCTTCGCCGTCGGAATTCGGCAGGAGATATGTCGACGATCCAGTGCATTGGAGATACTCCAGCACTCGCAACTGTGCTCACCGACCTGGACTGGTCAACGTGGTGACTGACTGGGTGTAGGGACGCACTTGGGTACGTGAAGCGGAGCTTAAAAAACGGGCGTTCCCAAGCGGGAGCTTGGGAACGATGAAACGATGAAATAGGACGTCGGGTTCTCAGTACTGCAACCGCCCGTCGGTGGCTCAGCGCCAAGCGACGGGCGGTGCTGTTGAAGAAGTTGGGGAATGACGTCCCGCACTGCAGCATCAATGATTTCTTCAAGGATTACTTCTTCTTTTTCCTGGCGGGTTCAACGCTTCCCAGCTTCGGCAACAAACGCTCAGCGAGAATCGCGGCGGCCTGCTGCAGGGACTCCTTTCCAGCGATCACTTCGGTGGCTTCCACGACCCGCACCATCTGACGGTCGATCGCGATAATCTCTCCCGTCTTCCGATTGACAATCTTTAATTCCAATCGGCCGCGGACCGAAACCAGATTTCCGCGCCGCGAGGCCAGTTCTGACAACCCTTCACCCAGAATCAGGTACTCGGCCTCGGATTCCTTGCCTGCGGCTGGATCAATCGTCTTGAATCCCAATTCCTTGCACCACAGCGTTACCTCGGTTTCCGCCGCAGGATCAATTTTGGGCAGTCCTGAATGGGTTTCCGTAATCTTCACCATCACGGCGGGAAGCGGGTGATCTTCCATCGATTTCTTCAATTTGGCAAGCCGATCTTCCCGTGATTCTGGAGCCGGCAGGATCGATTTCCCGCGTTCACGAACCGTCTTCGAGATGTCAACGGCGACCTTTTCCACCAAGTCCCCCAGGTTATCGTCGATTTTGCCCTTGGCGGATGCTCCCAGCACTCGCGATGTCTCTGTGCTGATCACCTTTGCCACCAGGTAGCGATCCGTCCCCGTATCGATGACAGAGCCGGTAATCAGCAGCCGAGCGCCCGTCAGTTTACCAAGTCGAATCGCTTCGTCCGCCGCCACCGCGCCCGACACAGTCAACTCGTGTTCCTTCAAGATCCGTTCCAGATCATCTCGTTCGACCAGCATCAATTCCGGAGCAGCAGCCAGTTCCGCGGCCAGCAGATCGGCGGCCTTGTCTGCCGTTCCTTTGCTTCCGTCCGTTCCGTCCTTGAACTTGATCACGGCGGCAGAAATCGGGGCTGCAGCGACATCGTCGTCCGCCGGACTGGCCAGCGGACTCAGACACAGGATCGCCAGGCTGCCGAACCACGTGGCCAGGTGCCCCGCCGCCGCAGCCACTGCATTACGGCCTCTGAATCTCAAATTACGAACCATGTTTTGAACCTCCTTCTGTTTTTTCGTCCGTCAAGTCTTCGAGCAGTTTCACAAAGAGATAGCGTGCCGCAGGAGTTGTCTCCCACGACTCGATCAGGCCAACTCCAGTCCAGACCAATCGCCCACCGTTGGGATAGCGGACATCCAGCCAGTTCCATCCGGCAGCCTCATCACGGAACTCGATGCGCGGTCCCTGGGGCGTCGCCAGCACGTTCAGTGACGCGACGTTCAACTGCCCCGGAGCGGGCCATTCCGTTGAATCCAAGAACTTGTCGAATTCGCGGATCCGATCGTTGCGTCGCAGGGAGACGGCACCGGGAACAACGGCCGACTCACCCACTTCGCCGGGCATCAACAATCCGTCCAACGGAATGGAACCGGGATTTGAGGCCAGTACGATAACTCGCCTTCCGGACGCGGCCGTTTCAATGGCCCCCTGCCAACTGACCTTCAATCGAGCGGCTTCCATGCCCTCACCATAGATCAAGATTCCGCCCGTCAATTGCGGCTTCGGGGCATCCACAGTTCTGTAGGGGATCTTCATACCGTCCAGGGTGGCGCGAGTCTTTCTGCCAGGATCAAATACCGACAGTTCCAAATTTTTGAACCATTGCTCGCGAGTTGCCGTGACTTCGGGCGAAAAGACCTGCAATTCGATCGTTCGCGAAAACCGCTTTCCGTCGGGACGCACCAGTTCCAGTTCCAATGCTGCCGGGACAATCACACCCGGACGGATCCCGGGCAGCTCAAATTCCACCGACACGTCAACGGGCTTGTCGGGAGCCATCGTGACCGGAATTTCTCCGCGTCGAAGCACCGCTCGATTGAGGGAAACCGACCACAACATTGTTGCCAAGCCTGCGTCGCGTGACGCAACCTGACAGTCGAATTGAACGGACCTGCCCGCAAACAAATTGGTCCAGGCGTGCGAGGGACGAATGGTAAACGGCGGCGGAGCAACCTCTTGTGCCGATGCCTGGCTGATGATCCCGATCAACATCGAGAGGAGCAGCAGGCGTACAATGCGGTGTGTCGACATGACAATCATCCTTCCTGGTGCGGTCCTCGAATCATCCCACGTGCGGACGCCAAACCTGCTGAATCAACTGAATCCGCTGACCTGCCTCGGTTGATTCGATCACGACCTCCGGTGCATCCGCAGGGACGGTTGCCTCAATCGATCCACTCAGTCCCGGATGATCCTTCCAGTTCAACCAGTGACTGACGGCGAAACGTCCATCCGGTCGCGACTGGACCCACAGCGACCCGGCGGTGCGTTTGTCGGCCGACGCAAAATCCAGAACTTCTCCGCCACGACAGGCAACGCGACTCGTCCAAACGCTCTTCCACGCGTGTTCCTTCGGTTCATACACGAGCAGTGTCAATGCCAGGCAAACTGGCGAGGCGGGATTCGACGCGTCGGCCGAACTGACACCCAGTTGCAACTCACCGTCCAGATCACACAGCCACTGCAGATCGGGACCAAACAGTCGACCGGTTTCCGTCCACAAAGACGTCAGCTTCGTTCGTGATTCGGACAAGGAGGAAATCGCATCCGAGTTCATTGAATTCGTACTGTCCGGCACAGAAATCCCGGCGATCACCGCGACCAGCAGACCAGCGGCAACGGCGCATACTGCCAGAATCGCCCGAGAGTGGCCTGGTGGCCTGGTGGAAACCGACCGCCGACAAATGGACCGCTGCAGTCGATCGACTGTTGCGACCGGTGCCGCCTGAGCTCGCGACCAATTGCGCAGCCAGTCATCCAGGTGGTCGTCAGGGGGGGGAGAAATCTCGTTCATTCCATCCAATCCTTCAATTCGTGACGCAATCGGCGTCGCGCTTCGTGAATTCGCCAATACATCGTTCCCACCGGGCACTCTTCAATCTCCGCGGCGTCAATCGCCGACATTCCCTGCATCACCGTCAACACGATCGCCGTCCTCAACTGCGGCGGCAGTTGCTCCAGTGCCAGGGCGACGCGGTCCTTTTCCTCGGCCACGATCACCGCCGACTCTGGCGACGTTGAGGCAACATCCATCGATTCTTCCGGCAGCGGATCCGCCCGCCGCCGTCCAGACTGGCGCAGGTGTGCGTACGAAACATTGACGGCAATGCGATGCAACCAGGTCACAAACAACGATTGCCCCCGAAAGGTCGGCAGCCCTCGCAAGGCACGAGCGAAGACATCCTGAGTGACGTCGTCGGCAGCGTCGTGATTCAAAACCAATTGAAACACCAGATTTCGCACCCGCGCCAAATGCCGTCGAACCAACTCGTCTGCAGCGGTGCCATTGCCGTTGCGGATCGACTGAATCAATTCGAAATCCGTGCGGTCCAACGGGTCAGACTTTCTTGCTGGCGTGTTACAGGGATCTCGTTGGAATCCAGTGATTCCAGATGCCAGGAGTGTCCTGCTCACAAGGTTAGATGCAGGGGACCATAAATCCTTGGGAATATTGTCTTCCGCAGACTCTGACGAGTCATGCCCGCGCCACCCTGCTCGACACGATGGTTCCGCACTTATGCAAGAAGACCCGGTTGGGCCTCCCACGGACGATTGGTGGCCGGATCGCGTCATCCAGGCTTTCCCGACCGGATCGGCCTGAGTTGCCTCATTTGCGCAACACTTGTGGCTGAAACAGGATGCAGGCTATTCAGAATTCGGATTCTGATGTGGACCCGGATGAACGCGGGCTTTCACGGATCAGAATGATACTCACTTTCTGTTCCGTGTTCGTCGGTGTTGTCCGTGTCACTTCACGCCTTTGAATCCCGGGACTACGGGGCGACGTGAACGGTGTGCGGAATCTGTTCGACATTTCCGGCCGCGTCAGTGGCAAACGCCATGATCGCCGCATTGGCGGGTAGCGACTTCAATGTGACATCCCATTCAGCGAAGTTTCCGCGAATCGACCTGGCAGGCTGACCGTTGACAACCAGTTGCTGGATCTGACCGTTGTCTTCGGCGACTCCGCTGACCTGCCAAGCTTCACCAACCCGCCGAACGCGGGTGATCACGGTCGCGGGTGGTTGATCGTCGATCGGTTTCAAGAGTTCGGGGAACGGCACGTCCCGCACCTCGGTGACGCGTGATTCATCGCCGGTCAACGGCGGGTCCGATTTGTAGGCGGATGGGTCTGTTTTGAACTCGCCGGACTTCATACTGGCGACCTTGGCATGTCGGCCGGATCCGTAGTAGTCATGCAGGATCACCGGTACGCTGGTCGGGGACTTCGGATTCGGACGCGGTCCGCCGCCCAGGTTGATCAGGGCCCGACGATTGCCGTCCTTTCGATCCAGGACACTCACATTCTTCATGTGCGTTTCGGCGGTGCCGGTCGGGTTGTCATCACTCAACTGGATCAGCGGCATGCTGCTGTTCTGATGCCCCACAAACGTCAACCCATCCACGGTCAGCGAACCAAACTGCACCGAATCATCGTCGTGACCTCGATTGAATGGCTCGGCATCGCCGTTGCGGTCAGACTGGCTGATCGTCACGTTGCGGTAAACGTGCCGGTCAAAATTCGGGTGATAGACCCCATACACCGACTTGTGAATCTGCATGTTTTCGACCAGCACCGACGGTGACTGCACTCGGAACGCGTAGTGGATTTCCCAGATCTTTGTATTGCGCATCACAAATGGATGCCGCTCATCCGGGCCGACCCGATTGACCCCTTCACCCAGGTTGATTCCATACAAACCATCACAGTGCGCCTCATTATCTTCAAATTGCACGAACGGCAATGTGCGGATGTCGGTCTCCTTGATCTTGCCATCGGCCTGCAGGACGGGCAGCGTCATTTTCAGAGCACTCGTCTGAGTCGCCTCGAAACGGTATCCGTAACGGTTGTTCTCGCAGGCCACGTTCCTGGTGAATGTATTGAAACTGTTTGCCCACCAGAATCCAGATCCTTCATTCTGATCAAACGGCAACACCTGTTTGGGAAGCTTCTTCCCTTCCATCGACTGCACGGCCAGATTGCGATCGAGAATGTTGTAGACCTCGGTGCCGTCTTCCATAAAGAACCCGTGGCCAATGCTCTGGTAGCCGACGCAATCCCGCACCAGCAGGTAGTTCGTGCCGTGGATTGTCAGCCAGCGATTGTGGCTGTCCCAGATCGAAGTCCCGATGACCGAACTGCCGCGCATCGTGTTGCCAACCAGATGAAAATGCAGCGAGTACCGGCCCAGGACATTTCGCTTGCCCAGGTGCCGGAATTCCGCGTAGCTGATCGAACCTGCAGAACCCCGGTGATACATCGTATGTCCCCGCTCTCCTTCAGGCGAAGCGGATTCCACGATGACATTCCGACTCAGATTGGCGACTTCACCACGAAAATCACCCTCACCAAGATGGGCATTGACCAGTGGTTCGTTCAGGGTGATGCGGGCTCCATCGACGGCGGTGATTGTTCGTTCTTCCGTCTGCAGCCGATCCGTCCCCTGGCCAATGTCGCGACCCAGGTGCGTGGCGGTGACGATGACACGATCGCCCACCCGCCAGCCGGTCACCGGCTCATCGAGTGTGACGTGTGTCTCTCCCTTCCCGGCAGTCGCGCCCAGTTTCAGCCAGGTCCGACTGAGCGGCGCGCCGTGAAAGTCCATTCGTCCCCCGCAGCAGACGATGGCCGGACACGATTGCTTGTCCTGTCCCTCCACCGCCGCCAGGCGGATCAACGCGGTATGATTCGCGGGAATGGGTTGATCGGGAGTTCCGACTTCCAGCGCAGCACGAACGGCCCCGTCCTCCATTTCCAGGAGATGAGCATCGCAATCGAATCCCTGCTCTGAAGGGAATTCCCCCGCCTCGATCTTCAGAACTCCCACATTCAATTGAGTGTCCCGGTCGTGTGCAAAGGTCAATGTTCCCGCCACATGGACCGCGCGGATCGTGTCAGTGGATTTCACGTCGTACTGGACGACATGGCCAGCGCGGACAAACACGCGCGCACCAGCAGCTGGAACCGCTCCGCCCTCCCATGTGGCCGCTGCAGACCACTCCCCGCTCCGAGCCGATTTGATCCACGGGGCAGGCTCGGCGGCGGTTCCTGCAGCCCCAGTCAAACACGCGGCAACCAGCAGCAGCAACGACGACGCAATGGCGGGCAGGCGGGGTGAGCAGGCGGCGCGGTTCAAGGTATTCTCCTGATGCAAGCTCGATTCGTGGATCCATGGACCGACGGTGTGAAGTATGAGCGATCATGTTCAAATGGGAAACCGTCGATGCGAGATTTCCTGCAGCAATTGCCCCTGGGAAACTGCGTCGGAATGGACTTCACCCGACTTCACTCCCCCGCGATGTTGACGTGAACCCGTGGATTGGTCGATGATCTGCGCAGCTTTGATTCTTGTCCAAAACTGAATGACTCTGCCATGTTCCCACCATTCGACCGACACGTGAACCGCCGCACGTTTCTGAATCAATCCGCCACGGGACTCGGTGCCGCCGCGCTGGCCTCATTGCTCGGACGCGAGGCCGCAGCCAATCCTCAGTCGCAGGTGCGGCATTTGGCGGCGAAGGCCAAACGGGTGATCTGGATGTTTCAGTCGGGGGCGCCGTCACAACTGGATTTGTTTGACTACAAACCCAAGTTGACTGAATTTCACCAACAGGAACTGCCCGATTCGATTCGCATGGGACAACGCCTGACGGGGATGACGTCCGGCCAGAAGAATTTCCCAGTCGCGGCCTCCAAATTCAAGTTCGCACAGCAGGGCCAGAGTGGCATGTGGCTCAGTGAGATGCTGCCGCACACCGCGAAGATTGCCGATGACATCTGCCTGATTCGATCGATGCACACCGAGGCGATCAATCACGACCCGGCAATCACGTTTATTCAGACCGGCAGCCAGTTGCCGGGGCGGCCCAGTTTTGGTGCCTGGGTGGATTACGGCCTGGGAACCATGAATGAAGACCTGCCGGCATTCGTCGTCATGATTTCCAAATCGGGCACGAAAGGACAGGGGTTGCTCTCCCGGTTGTGGGGCAGTGGGTTCCTGCCTTCGCAGCACCAGGGGGTCAAATTGCGCGGTGTCGGTGATCCGGTCCTGTACCTGACGGATCCGCAGGGAATCGACCGGGACGGACGTCGCGAAATGCTCGATGGCCTGGCGCAGCTCAATGAACTGCAACTGGCCGATGTGGGCGACCCTGAAATCCGCGCACGCATCACGCAGTACGAACTGGCATTCCGTATGCAAACCTCGGTCCCTGAACTGATGGACCTGTCGGGTGAGACGGCGCAGACGTTTGAGATGTATGGGGAAGATTCCAGGAAGCCGGGGACCTATGCCGCGAACTGCCTGCTCGCGCGGCGACTGGTGGAGCGTGGAGTCCCGTTCATCCAACTGTATCATCGGGACTGGGATCATCACGGGGGCTTGCCGGCCCGGATGGTGCAGCAATGCAAGGAGACCGATCAGGCGTCGGCTGCACTGGTGATGGACCTGAAGCAGCGCGGATTGCTCGACGAAACCCTGGTGATCTGGGGGGGCGAATTTGGCCGCACGGCGTATTGCCAGGGAGCCATCACCGAAGACAGCTATGGACGAGACCATCATCCACGCTGTTTCTCGCTGTGGATGGCCGGAGGTGGCATTAAACCTGGAACCGTGTACGGCGAAACGGATGACTATTCCTACAACATTGTGCGTGACCCGGTCCACATTCACGATCTGCAGGCCACGATCCTGCACCAGTTGGGGATCGATCACACTCGCCTGACGTATCGCTACCAGGGGCGCGACTTTCGCCTGACGGATGTTCATGGACATGTCGTGCCGGGAATTCTGGCGTGAGGTCGTTGCATGAACCTGAGACACTAGCCCGACGCGCCAGCTCGCGCGTCGGGCTGGTGTTTTGAGGCTTCCGCGATTCCGTCACAACAAGCTGCAACGCTATTTCGGCCGAACAGTACTTCGCTCTGCTGCAAACGGTGGCAGACCTTGATCTGTTCAGGGTATCCTTGCCGATGACGGCGAATCTCCACCAGACTGGCAGGAACGACTGATGCATCAGGTTGCGAATACTTCATTCTCGCGTCAGACGATTGTCATGGCGTTGTTCACTGCGATGATGGCCGGGAGGGCCAACGCCGCCGAACCTGAATTGAGTTTTAATCGAGACATTCGGCCGATCCTGTCGGCGAATTGCTTTGCCTGCCACGGTTTTGATTCCCGGCAGCGGAAGGCGGATCTGCGGCTGGACCTTGCCGAGGGAGCGTTCGCCGTCCACGATGGCCAGGCTGCCATCAAACCCGGGGACCTGGCGGCGAGTGAAGTCTGGCGGCGGTTGATTTCCGATGATCCCGACGTGCTCATGCCACCCCCGTCTACCCGGAAAAAACTGACGGACGACCAGAAACTGACGATTCGCCGCTGGATCGAGCAGGGGGCCAAGTATCAGAAACACTGGGCTTTCGAGTTGCCATTGAAAGCCCCGATTCCCGCCAACAAGAATCCGGGCTGGGCCCGAAATGATCTGGATCGGTTCATCGCTGCCAAGCTCGATCAAGCCGGCTTGACGCCGCAGGCCGAAGCCCCACGATCGACGTTGATTCGGCGGGTCGCTTTTGCATTGACGGGACTTCCCCCGACAATCGCAGAAGTCGACGCATTTGAGGCGGATCAGTCCCCGGAAGCGTACGAACGGATGGTCGACCAGTACCTGAAGTCGCTGCGGTACGGGGAGGAGATGGCTCGACACTGGCTCGATGTCGCCCGATATGCCGACACGCACGGCTTGCACCTGGACAACGAACGGTCCATGTGGGCGTATCGAGACTGGGTGATCCGGTCGTTCAACAAGAATCAACACTTTGACGACTTTACGCGAGATCAGTTGGCAGGCGATCTACGAGACAATCCCACGCCTGAACAGCTTGTCGGGACAGGATTCAATCGTTGCAACGTGACGACCAGTGAAGGGGGGGCGATTGAGTCGGAATGGATCTATCGTTATGCCGTCGATCGGACCAGCACCACGATCCAAACGTGGATGGGTTTGACCGGAGGCTGCGCGGTCTGCCATGACCACAAGTACGATCCTTTGTCGTCGCGCGAGTTTTATTCGATGTACGCGTTCTTTTACTCGGCCGCTGACCCGGGGATGGATCGCAACACAAACAACACGGATCCTTACTTCAAACTGACAACGGCCGATCAGAAGGTTGCTCTGGAGCAACTGCGAGTCCAGGAACAGCAGGCCCGCCAGCAATTTGAATCGTGCCTGGCGACGTTCGACTACCAGGACCCCGCAGAACTCAATCCGGCCCCGGCACGGATCTCGATCGAAGACATCTGGCTGGATGATCAGTTCCCCGCGGGTTCGCGTCCCACCTGTTCGTCGCGCAATCCCTCCGTCTGGTCGACGGCCCCGGAAGTCGAGCCTCCGCTGGGTTGCAGGGCACTCAAGCAATTCGGTGCCTCGAACTATCAGGACAAGTTTGAAAACCCGACCGTGCCATTCGTGATTCCAGACAATGCCCTGGTCCAGGTCTCGGTGCGCGTGGACTCGATGGAACCATCGGCCGCATTAATGCTGGAACTGTTCACCAGTCGCGGGAATCGGCGGGTACACTGGGGTGACCCGGCGCGCTATGGCAAGTCCACCGACGACAAGAACTGGCTGGGGAAAATCCCTGCCGTGGGGCAGTGGGTGACTTTGAACATCCCCATCGACACGCTGGATTTGAAGGCAGGCGATTCGATCCGAGGCGTGGCGCTGGCTCAACATGGAGGGATTGCCTGGTGGGATGCTTTGAAGGTCACCGGCGACGTGCAGCCGGCGACGGATGTCCGGTCCTCGTTTGCGGCCTGGTGGAAGGAGCGAGCGGCTAAGGAGACACCCGGGATTCCCGGTGATCTGGCATCGCTTTTGAAAGGTGGACCTCCCGTCAGCAAGCCGGACGATGTCCCGGACGCCGAGAAGGCAATCCAGGCCGCGTCAGACCGAGCCAGGCTTCTGAAGTACTACCTGGTGCAGATCGCCCGCATCGAAACGCCAGCCATTCGGCAGTTGCAACTGGCCTGGCAGTCGGCAGCAGCAGCACGGGCGGCGATCGAGGAATCGATTCCGGGAACATTCATTTTCCGGGATCTGGACAAGCCGCGCGATGCTTTTGTCATGCAGCGCGGCCAATACGACAAGCCCGGTGAAAAAGTGGAGCCCAATGTTCCTGCTGCCTTTCCCCCGTTGAAGCCGCGCACGAATGCCGACGGGACAGCCGTTCGCCCCAATCGCCTGGACTTGGCAGAATGGTTGCTGGCTCCCGAACAACCGTTGACTGCACGGGTCACCGTGAACCGGTTCTGGCAGCAATTCTTCGGTACCGGACTGGTCATGACGAGCTACGACTTCGGATCGCAGGGAGATCCGCCGAGTCACCCCGAGTTGCTCGACTGGCTGGCAATCTGGTACCGCGAACACAACTGGGACACGAAAGCCCTGGTCCGGCTGATGGTGACGTCGGCGACATTTCGACAGCAGTCGCGGGTCACTCCGGAACTGTTGCGATTGGATCCGCACAATCGCCTGTATGCCCGTGGGCCCCGCTTCCGCCTGGATGCCGAGCAGATCCGGGACAACGCATTGTATGTCAGCGGTTTAATCAACCTGGAGATGGGTGGCCGGGGAGTCAACAGTTACCAACCGCCCAACATCTGGGAACCGGTCGGCTATTCCGACAGCAACACCCGTTTCTACCTGCAGGATCATGGAAAATCGTTGTACCGCCGCAGCATCTACACGTTCCTGAAACGCACGGCTCCGCCACCCTTTATGAGCAACTTCGATGGACCGAATCGCGAGCAGTTCTGCACGATTCGTGAACGCAGTAACACGCCCTTGCAGGCCCTGCAACTGCTGAATGATACTCAGCATTTTGAAGCGGCCAGGGCGTTTGCCGAACGAATCCTGTCGGAAGGGGGGCCCACCGTTGACGGAAGGATTCGATATGCCTATCGCGCGACACTTTCGCGGTCGCCAGAACCGGATGAACTGGCGGTGGTTCAGCGGGCGCTCAAGGAGTGCTTGACGCGGTACCAGAACGATCCGGCAGCCGCGAATAAGGCCATCGCTGTTGGTGAATCAAAACCCTCGGGCAAATTCGACCCGTCCGAACTGGCCGCTTACACACTGATCTCCAATCTGATTTTGAACCTGGATGAAACCGTGATGCGGAACTGAAGAACGATTGAGACCCCTGATCGCGGTACCACTTTGAAAAGCAACCCATCCTGCAGTTCTCCGATGGTCACGGACAACTGCCTGTGGTCGGATCGGGGGCTGTGGGCCGAAGTTGCCCTCTGAAAGTTGAGCCGTCGCTGACATTCAATGTCGAAACGCGTGAGTTGGGCCCAATCACGCCAAATGCTCTGGCTGGCCCCAAGCTGGCCCTGTCCGATACAATCCCCGGGCCAAGTCTGACGACGTGATTTCAGAGTCCATTTGCTGGTGAGTTTCATGCCCGAACCGTTGCCCAAGTTGTCTACCCTCCAAGTTCGTGAATGGTTCTCGAAATTGCCCACTCAGGATTTTGCGGGCAAGCAAGTGCTGGTGATCATTCCCGATGCCACCCGGACGGCTCCGCTGCCGCTCCTGTTTGACGCCCTGTACACGCAACTGCGTCCGGCAGTGGCTCATCTGGATGTCCTGGTGGCGCTGGGGACACATCCGCCGATGTCGGATACCCAGATCTGCAGGCTGCTGGGGATCGACGAGCAGGAGCGAGGTCGGCTGTTTTACCAGTTGGGTTTGTTTAACCACGAATGGGATCGTCCCGAACGACTGCTGACAATTGGAACGCTGAACAAGCAGGATACGGCCGAGATTTCCGGTGGATTGCTGTCACTGGATGTGCCCGTTCAGATCAATTCGCGGATTTCAGACTATGATGTGTTGCTTGTTCTGGGCCCGGTCTTTCCGCACGAAGTGGTGGGGTTTTCTGGCGGAAACAAGTACTTCTTCCCGGGGATTGGCGGACCGGAAATTCTGAATTTCTTCCACTGGCTGGGGGCGCTGATCACGAATGTCGGCATCATTGGAGTCAAGGACACTCCGGTGCGTCGCGTGGTCGATCGGGCAGCCCAGATGATTCCGAAAGAACGGCGGGCGATCACGTTTGTGGTCGCGTCGGACGGAAACCTGCACGGACTGTTCTACGGAACACCCGAATCCGCCTGGAATCAGGCGGCGGATCTGTCAAACCAGATTCATATCAAACGCTGTCCGAAACCGTTCCGACAGGTACTGTCGTGTGCTCCGCCGATGTACGACGAGCTGTGGGTGGCGGGCAAATGCATGTATAAGCTGGAACCCATCGTGGCGGATGGCGGCGAATTGATCATCTATGCGCCGCACATGCACGAAATCTCCGTCACGCATGGGAAGTTGATTGAGCAGGTGGGATACCATGTTCGCGACTACTTCACCAAGCAGTGGGACAAGTTCAAAGACTATCCCTGGGGCGTCCTGGCCCATTCGACCCATGTCCGCGGCAGTGGCACCTTCGAAAACGGCGTGGAAACTCCCCGGGTCAAGGTCACGCTGGCCAGCGGGATTCCCCGCGACGTGTGTGAACGCATCAACCTGGGCTACCGCGATCCCGCTTCGATCGACGTGGAATCCTTCGCCAATCGGGAAGACGAGGGTGTGCTGCTGGTTCGAAAGGCGGGGGAATACCTGTACCGACTGGATGATTAGCCGCAGTGGCCTGACCTGCGCCATCAGCCGCCGAGCGACTTCCATCTGACATTCCCCGTTTTTTTGGCGGCTTCGCTTCCGTAGTTCCCGGACTTCGGCTACATCGGAATCCGTCAGTTTTCTGTTCTATTCATGGGACCTTGTTTCATGCCCGCATCACCATCTGATTTGCAGTCTCGCCTGGAATTCGCCCGAACCGTGGCGCTGGAAGCCAGTGGACTGATCCTGCCGTACTATTGCAATCCGGAACTGGCAGTGGAACGAAAGGGAGATTCCAGTCCCGTCACCGAAGCGGACAAGGGGGCGGAACTGTTGATACGTCGCCGTCTGGCGGAAGTCTTTCCGGACGATTCCATCCTGGGAGAAGAATTTCCGGATACGCCGGGAACGACCGGGTTTCGCTGGATCCTGGACCCGATCGACGGAACCAAATCGTTCATTCATGGGGTGCCGCTGTTCGGGACCCTGATCGGTGTGGAGTTTGAAACCGAATGTGTCGTCGGGGTCTGCCGGTTCCCGGCGCTGAATGAAGTGGTGTACGCGGCCCGCGGTGGCGGCGCCTGGTGGCAGGTCGGATCGGCCGAGCCCCGTCGGGTGCGGGCGTCGACCGTGACGTCGCTCAGCGAGTCCACGTTTTGCAATACGAATCCGTCGCGGTGGATGAAGATTGGCAAATGGCAGATCCTGCAAGATCTGATGAATTCGGTGCAACTGTCACGTGGCTGGGGAGATTGCTACGGACACATGCTGGTGGCGACCGGTCGGGCCGAAGTGATGATTGACCCGGCGATGAACCCGTGGGATGCCGCTGCACTTGTTCCGATCGTCCAGGAATCCGGCGCTCACTTTGTTGATTGGAGCGGCAAAACGACGATCTATGGCGGCAGCGGGATTTCGGTGGCGCCAGGAATCAAAGACGAGATTCTGCGCCGGCTGCAGGGCTGACGATTCTTCCTCTGCCGAACGCGGCTTGGCACATCACTTCAGATGCGCGGCAATCTTGTCAACGACCAGCTTCCCGACATTCAACGAGGCTGTCGCTGCGGGACTGGGGGCGTTGCAGACATTGATCACCAGCTCGTTTTCCAGGATCAGGAAATCTTCGATCAGATTGCCGTCCCGGGACAGGGCCTGAGCGCGCACTCCGGCCGGAGCGGTCACCAGGTGTTCGCTGCGGACCTCCGGGACCAGCCGTTGCAGGGCTGCCACGAACGCAGACTTGTTGAACGAACGCCACATTTCGTGCAGACCCATCCGCCAGTGGCGCCACGCCATCCTCAGGAAACCGGGGTAGGTCAGTGATTCCAGTGTGTCAATCAAACTGAAGCTGGTCTTGTAGTAACCTTCCCGCTTGAACGCAAACACGGCATTCGGGCCACACTCCACACCCCCGTGAATCATTCGCGTAAAGTGCACTCCCAGGAACGGGAAGTTGGGGTCGGGCACGGGGTAGATCAAACCATTGCACAGGTGCTGAGCGGATGGCTTCAGCTCAAAGTATTCGCCACGAAACGGGACGATCTGGGCATCCGGACGCTGGCCGGAGAGCCAGGTCATTCGATCGGAAAACAGTCCGGCACAATTGACGACCAGCCTGGCCTCCAGTTCGCCAGCCCCGCTCTGCACCACCATCCGCCCCTCCCGGCGAAACATGCCCGTCACTCTGGCGCTGGTCTTGATCTCCCCTCCCGCCTCGCTGATGCGCTGCGCCAGACGTTCACAGACCTGGCGGTAATCAATGATCCCGGCTTCCGGAACATGGATGGCGCGGATCCCGGCGGAGTGTGGTTCGATTTCACGCAGGCGGTCTCCGTCGATCATCTGACAATTCACACCATTTGCCTGACCACGTTCGAAAATCGTTTCCAGGCGGGGAAGCTCGTCATTCGTGATGGCAACGATCACCTTGCCGCACAGTTGGAACGGGATGTTCTCCTGCTGGCAGAACGCCTCCATCGCCTGTTTCCCCGCACGACAATTCTGTGCCCGCAGGGAACCCGGTTTGTAGTAGATCCCAGAATGAAGTACGCCGGAATTGTGGCCGGTCTGGTGCTGGGCCACTTCACGCTCTTTTTCCAGCAAAACGACTTTCTTGCCGGGAAACCGTTCCTGAAGACGATAGGCTGTCGCCAACCCGATAATTCCGCCTCCAATGATGGCCACGTCTGCCTGCTGCATCACGTTCATTCCGTCCTGTTGAGAATGGTCTCGTTCGCTTCCAAGCGAACTTGGCGGCGTCAGTATAATCGACGCGGATTGCCCGGACTAACCATCTGCTCGCGTTTGGAAGGCGAAAGTTGGTCAAAAAATGTCGAAAACCCGCCGAAGTCGCAAGATCCTGCGACACCCGCAAGCAATCTGTGACTAATTGATTTCGGAACTTCAGCCCTGAACGGCGAGGCACCTTGTGCTTGACCAGACCGACCAACAGATCGTGATCCACGGATTACGGCTCGGCGATCGAAACGCCTGGTCTGCCCTGTATGACGGATACAGTGCGGACGTCTGGCGTTACGTCGCGCGTCTGGTTGGTCCCGAAACGGCCTCGGTGGCAGACATCGTGCAGGAGACGTTCCTGGCGGCGGCAGGATCCGCACGTCAATTTGACTCCCGGCGCGGAACGTTGTGGGCGTGGTTGTCAGGGATCGCGCACCACCAGTCCGCGTTGTATTGGCGTCAGCTCAAGCGAGTGCAGCGATTACAGGAATTGGCGGAATCGCAGTCGGACCAGTTGCGTCGCTGGCTCAATGATTCCACCGAGGTCGACGAACCCTGGCAGCGGCAGGAACTGGCGGAAACCGTTCGCGGAGTCCTGGCGGCACTGCCCGCGGATTACTCCGCACTCCTCACCGCGAAGTACCTGGACGACAGAACTCTGGAAGACCTGGCCCTCCAACTGGGAGGATCCGTGGATGCCATCAAGTCCAAGCTGGCCCGTGCCCGGCGGGAATTTCGCGGGCGGATGGAAGTCTTGATTCGAGAACCTACTGTTCCACAGACCAAACGGCCATGACTAAAGAACCTGCCCCCGATCGTGACGATGCACGACTGCCAGCGTTACTGAGGTCCATCGAGACCGATGCGCCAGCACCGGATGCCGCGGTACTCCATTCGCTGCGCGAGCGGGCGGCCGCGGAGTTTGAACGGTCCGTCCACCCGGTTGCTCCGGCGAATGTTTCTTCACAGATTCCACAAGTTCGGAGATCTCCCCTGCTGACATTCGCCTTTCGAGGTTCGTTGGCGCTGGTGGCTGCCGTGGCGGCGGTTGCTGTCTGGCTGGGATCGACGGTTTCCCCGTCTGTGGCGGAAGGCACTCCGTTTTCCGTGGTTCTGGAAGAACTGCGGGGGGCGTCCACGCTCCATCTGCAACTGCATCAGGCCGGGCAGACGTCAGAGATCCTGGTCAGAGCACCGGGGCTGGTGCGCAAACAGGAGACCGCTCAACGGTATCAGATCGCAGCCGGTTCGCGTCTGTGGAAGGTGGATGAGGTCCAGAACTCGGTTTTGGAGGGGGATTCGCCCTGGTTCCTGAGTTCTGACCGACAGGTCGATTTGCTGGGGCTGATGGAAGTCGGCGTCACCGATGCTACGCCGCTGCTTGTTGCTCGCCCGCACCAGCGTACTCGGCTGGATGGGCGTGAATGCTATGAATACAAGGTCGATCTGCCGGCACAGCGGGGGCGGCTGCGCATCCAGGCGTTTGTCGATGTGGCGACCAATCAATTGGTGCAGATCACGGCCCGCGATGTCGTCGCCGCGGATTCTCAACCTCCACTGGCGGACCTCCGTTTGATCGCTTTGAACCCGCCGGTTGCCGACGAGGAATTCGTCGTTGCCAAGTCGCTGACCGAGGATGGCCGAATTGGCAAAATCAGCCAGACACAGGGAATTGTCGTCCTGCGACCGATGCTGGCTCAGCGCTGGACTCCCGTCGGACGCGACACGCTGTTGCGGCCAGGTGACTGGCTGCGAACGGAACTGCGGGGTGCCAATGCGGTGAAGGTGACGTTGTCTTCGGACGTTGAACTCACGGTCGGTCCAGGTTCGTTGCTGGAATGCACGTCGAGTTCGCAGGCCCGACTGCATTCCGGTCAGGTACAGGTGCAGACCACGGCCTCGGACAAGGTCGGTCCCGGGACCGGATTCACGTTGCTGGCGCCGCGCGCGGGCGAGCGAGTCTTCAAAGCGAGTAAAAAGCAACTGGTGCGCGTCGACCGGGCCGAAAAACTGGTCGATGTTCCGCAGGTTCCCGTCTGGCTGGCGGGCTTTGAAGGAACAACGAACAACGAATCTCTCGGCGCACTGATCGTGACTCTGCCGGACGGGCGTAACGAACCGCTCAGCGTCGGCTATCACAAGGTGTCGGTCGAGATTCGCGATCAGATTGCGCGGACGACGATCGAGGAATCGTTCGTGAACCACACCACGTCGCGATTGGAGGGAGTGTTTCACTTCCCACTGCCATCCGACGCCTCCATCAGCGGTTTCGGCATGTGGATCGGTGACGACCTGATCGAAGCGGATGTCGTCGAAAAGCAGCGGGCACGAGAAATCTTCGAAACCATTCTGCGAGAAAAGCGAGATCCAGGCCTGCTGGAATGGATGGGGGGAAATCTCTTTAAGGCCCGTGTCTTCCCGATTGAAGCTCATTCGGAAAAGCGGATCAAGATTGTCTATACACAGGTCCTGCCGCTGCGAGCCAACCGCTACCGGTACTCATACGGCCTGCGCAGTGAACTGCTGCGGACAAAGCCGTTGCGTGAATTGTCGCTGTCGGTGACCGTCAATTCGGCCTTGCCGTTGAAAAGCATCACCTGCCCCACGCACCCGGTCCGCACTCAGCAGACGGGACATTCCGCGCAGGTGGACTTCGCCGCCCAGGAGTACGTGCCGACTCGTGATTTTGAAGTGGTCTGCGAAGTCGCTGGGAAACAGTCGGATGTGGTGATGATCCCGCACCGGCGCGGTGACGATGGTTACTTCCTTGTCCAGTTGACTCCTCCGTCACCCGAGGGAAATTGGCAGCGGGAACTGCTGCCGGACGGCAAGCCGCTGCACGTCGTACTGATGTGCGACACCTCGGCGTCCATGGACAGTGAGAAGCGTCAGCAGCAGGCCGAGTTCGTGGGGACGGTCCTGACTTCGCTTGGGGCCGATGACCGATTCCAGGTTGCCTGCGTTGACGTGGGGACTGATTGGGCGAACGCGGAACCGTTGGCTCCCACAATCGACAATATCGGGACTGCTCGGGCGTTTCTGGAATCGCGGATTTCTCTCGGTTGGACGAACCTGTCTCGGGCGTTTGCCGACGTGATCCAGCGTTCGCCAGCGGACGCGCATGTGATCTACGTGGGTGATGGAATCGTCTCGGCTGGCAGCACCGATCCGGCCGCGTTCGTTCAGCAGTTGCGTTTACTGATCCAGCCCGGCGGAGCGAAGCCCGTCACTGATAGTCAAAACACACGACGCTCGTTCCATTCGGTCAGCGTCGGCAATTCCCACGAATCGGTCGTGCTTCAGGGAATTGCGGTGGCCGGAAACGGGTCGACGCGAGCAATCACCAACGAGCAATCACCGCAGATCGTCGCCCTGGAACTCCTTAACGAAATCGCCCAGCCCGGCCTACGCGATCTGAACGTGGAATTCCGTGGTTTGAAAGTGGCGGCGGTTTATCCCGACCGATTGCCAAACCTCGCCGTGGGAACTCAGCAGATTCTCGTCGGACGGTATCTGCCAGAAGGGAAGGATCAGTCCGGCGAGATTGTCGTCACCGGTCTACGCGGGTCTGAAAAGGTCCGCTACGTCGCACGAGTTCAATTCACGGATGCGGAAGCCGGGAATTCATTCATTCCCCGCCTGTGGGCGCGTGCTCATCTGGAGCACCTGCTGGCTCAGGGGCCCAGTCCCAGGATTCGGGACGAGATCATCGGGATGTCGGAAGAGTTTCACATCATCACTCCGTACACATCGCTATTGGTCCTGGAATCGGACGCGGATCGTGAACGGTTCGGTGTGAAACGTCGTTACGAAATGCGGAACGGCGAACAATTCTTCGCCGAGGGACGCGACAACGCCAACTATGAACTGGTCCAGGCCCAGATGAAACAGGCCGCGGGTTGGCGAACGAACCTGCGTCGCAGGACGTTGAATGCCCTGCGGCCGTTGGGGCGAAACCTGCGGACTTTGGAAGATCAGTTGTCCCGCATCGACGGCCAGAGCTACTCAGGTGGGGGGGGATTCGGCTTCGGCGGAATGATGGGAGGCATGGGCGCAGGCGGCTTCATCGGTGGGATGGGCGGCGGTATGGGAGGTATGGGCGGTGGGAGTTTCGGGTCGGGATCTTTCGGTGAAGAAGACGAACGCCACTTTTCGACGTTTGACGTGGACGACGAAGAAATGGGGATTGATCCGCTGGAGGGTGAACATGCGCCATTATTCAGTCTGGACCCACCGCTCCCAGAACCTCTGAGCCTGGGATTGCCCATGGATGATGGCAACGGGGGCGTTGACGTTGATGCATTTCTTTCTGACGGCCTGGGCAATGGCAGAATGCCGTATTCCCAGTATCCGAATACTGCGATGGGCAGCCCGTATTCCCCGGATTTCGAATCTCTCTCGGATCGTTACAATCACAAACAGGGGGGAGAATACTTCAGTGATTTTCAGTGGATGACCGAGTTGTTCCCTCGGCTATACGCCGCCAGTCCACAATCGAACGTTGCGCTGCCAACGGAACTCTGGTCTGCTGATGCGCTCGCCGTTTCAAAAAGCCTGCTGCGCGGGGATTCACTGTCAAAGCTGCAGGGGGGGATCGAGTTGAAACAGGTCCACGATGAGTTTGATGTCACGTGGAATCGCCGGTCGAGTCGTCGTACGGATCTCTCGCTGTATTCGCCCACGGGATGGATGACCCGATCGTTCCATCCAGGCGCGGAAACCGTGGTCAACTACGCGCTGAACCACGAGCGAGGCGCTTATTCGCTCTCATATCTGCTCGGCCGCAGGCGAACGGCCGTCGCTTCAGACTTTGAACCGACCGAACTTGAGCTGTTCGATCACTCGTTGATTGCACTGCACCAGATCTACGGAAACTACAAAGCGTCGATCGAACAAGGCGCCGACAATCAGGCAAAACTGATCCTGACGAACCCCCATGGTCCCGACACCATGCTCGTCTGGATCGATACGTCCAGGCACGTCGTTGTGAAGCGCGAGCGACTGAATGACGCCCGCATCGTCAGCACGCACACCTATGAGGATTTCGTCGAGATTGGTGGTACCTGGTGGGCTCGCAAGGTGACCGAACGGAACGCCGATGGCGCCACGACCTCGGAGGATTCGATCGATATCAAGCTCTGGCCAGCCGTTCAATTCGCCGAGCGACTGAACGCAGAATTGGTCGCCACTGCCAGCGTACAGTTCTTGCGATTCCCCCTGGTGAAACTCCAGATGGCCAGGCAGAAAGTCGCGGATGGAGCCGCCGACTTTGATGACAGGCTGGCGATGGTCCTGCACAGTTACCAACGGCAGTTGTGGGACGAAATGTGGAGCCATGTCGATGCTCTTGAGAAACTTGTTCCCGAGAAGAAAGGGGTTCGCTGGATCCGAATCTTCCTGCAGATGTACGCTCGCCGGAGTGAAGAGTCACGTCAGCGACTGCTGCTGGAAGCAACAACACTGGCGGCCGAGCCACACATCGATGAACTGTACCTGGCAAACACGCTGATAGAACACGAGTTGGCGTGGTCAAGCTGGTCCGAATGCCTGGAAATCACCGAGCGACTCAAACCCGTTTATGAACGTCAGCCAGCGGAAATCGACGGGTTGAACCAATGGCGTCATCAATTGGCCCGATGTTATGCGGGCGGCGACAACTTGGAGCAGTTGACCACTCTCTGGCAAACCCTGGCGGCGTCTGCTCCCTGGAATCTGAATTGGCAGGTGCAATACGCGACCACCTTGTCAAACGCGGGACGTGCCGATGCTGGCCTGGCCTGGTTACGCAACGAATTGAATCGACCCGTCAAGCGGACCGAGCACGAGCAGGATGTGTTACGTTCGGCGATGGCCAATCTGCTCTACACGCAGGCTCGCTGGCCGGAATTCCTGGAATTCACCACTGAATGGGTCAAGCACAATCCCACATCGATGACGACGAATTCCGCGTACGCCCGGCATTTGTCAGCGCTCATCTTCAATGATCAGAAAGATCAAGCCGATCAACTCGCTTTCAAGTGGCTGACGGAAGGACGCATTGAAGGAAAGCTGGCACCCGATCAACATGCAAGACTGATCTGCGCCATCAATTATGCACAAGGCCACTTCTCCCACTTTTCCCGGAATCAGATCGAAGAGCGGTGGTTGGAACCATTGTCGGCCACGGTCCGATTCTTCCTGCAGCATCCACATCATGGTGACATTGCCGCGCGGGCGTTTGGACACCAGTTTCAGAATACCGAGGACGCCGATCGATTGCGGGGCGAATTCCTGGTCCTGTTGCAATCGGAGCAGTCCAAGTTGACACCTGAAGTCATCCAGTCGCTCGTCAATTGGATGAACTCCGGGCGGACAAGGATGTCTGTGCCGCTGAACGGACGAATTCAATTCGAGACGTGGGAAATGCCCCGCGAGATCTGGCAGAAGATCGCCCAGACATTGAAATCCCGCTGGATCGAGGAAGCGGACAAGCAGCAGAAGCATCGGCTTGGCGAGATCCTGCATTCCGTCTACCGGCAATACCTGGACGATGAAGTGGTGCCATTCCTGCGCCAGCGAGTTGCCGCAGAAGATCTCAAATTCAAGCCGCTCAACATGTCTGAATTGTTTGACGCATTACTCGTCGCGAAATGGACTGTCGAGAACGAACAGGACGCGTTTGCCCGATTGAGGGACCTGTCCGCAAACCATGGGATTGCGTTTACTTTTGAACCAGCCGATCCGCTGACGGTTCAACTGCCGGCGTTGTATCGCCTTGTCGACGCCATGTTGGAAAATCGGCAAAAGGCGGCACTTGCAGCCTGGGAAGATCAAGGCGGTCAGGACAAGTTGACTCGCCAGGAAGTGAGCGCAAAGCGAATCGAAATCCGTCGTGCGGCCCAATCCGGCCTGGCCGCCCGACTGGCCGACGAGGCCCGCAAGGAAGACGGACCGCTGTCCAACTGGTTCCAGATGGAAAAGGCCTGGCTGGAGATGCAACTTCATCAGGACATGGAGGATGTCCGTCAATTCTGCTGGAGTCTCCTCGGCGACGCTCCACAGCCAAAGATCGTAATTCCCGATGACGACGATGAATATGGAATCGATGGCGAAGATCCACAGATCCTTGATCCGGCCACCCGGACGAGGGCGATTCACCAGATCCTGCAAGGCCGGGCGTGGGCGATGATCCGCAGCCTGGCCGCGAGGAAGTCCGCCACTCCAGATGATGTGACGCGAGTGCTGAAATACATGGATGCCGGAATTGCCCTGGGGGCAGACGACGCGGATACGTGGCGGATCGGCAAATACCAGATGCTGGTCGTTCTGGATCTGCCAGACGAACTGGAACGGGCGCTACACCAATGGATCCGTGATGATGTCTCAACGGCTCGATGGCGTCGATTCCTCGCCCATTTACTGGCGGAACGAAGCAAATTGTCCGAGGCCATCCAGCTTCTGGAAGCCTGTGAAAAAGATAAACTGCTGACCCCGGCGGATTTTCGGCAACTTTCGACCTGGTACCAGGCCGTCGATCGACGGGCCGACCATGAACGCAGCCTGGCGGAGTCCTATCGGCAGATGTCGGAAGAGGAGTTGCATGAGATCGCCCCGTGGCAGCAGTCCGATGTCACCGTGCTGGATGAATCTCTACTTGCCATCTTCAAGGTCCTGTTCGAGAAGTCCGCCGCACCAGAACGCTACCTGGATCAATTGCGTTCGGTCTACGCGGGTACGCGCGATTTCCGTCTATTGCAGATGGTGCCCGATGCGGTCCTTGGACGGACACAGGAACAAATCTATCCGTATCTGATCGGCCTGAATGAGCAGGTCCTGATCGAAGTCCGGGACGAGGCCACGGCCGATGAGATCCTGGCCAGAATCAAAGCTTTGCGGACCGCGAACCGAACCGAAACCGACTTGCGGGCGCTGGACTTGATGGAAGCCCTGGTGGAGCGGAAATCGTCTGAGATTCTCGATCAGTCGAAGCCTCACATCGACGCCTGCCTGCTTGCATTACAACGCGCGTTCGCTCGCAACTGGCGGGATCATGAGCCGCGGATGATGGCCCAGTTCCTGTCCCGCCTGGGGATTCTTCCTGAGCCGCTGGCAGCAGAACAACTGCGGCAAATGCAGGAATTACTGAAGATTGTTCCTGCCAATGGTCGCGATCATTTGTGGATGACAGCCGACTTGTGCGATCTGCAAATGAAGTATGGTAGAAGTGACGAAGCGCTCATGAATATGGACGCCGAGGTTCGCAGCTATCGTCTGGCCCATGAGGGTGGCTGGCCAGTTGCGGACAACGACGTCCTGGGCCGATATGTGTCTTGGTTGTCGGACACCGGCCAGTATGCGAGCGCCGAAACCATACTGCAGGAAGTCCAGGCAACGACGAGCAATGCAGAACAGCGGAAGTGGCTGGATGAGCAATTGCTATCCCTTTACACGCGCGCGTATCAGAACCGCGGCACCGTGTCGCTCGGTACTGACCAGGACTTGTTCCACAACATCTACAAACTTGTCCTGCAGAAGATCGATGCATCCCAGACCGAGGTCGAACGGCACACGCTCGTGGAACGCCTGATTAACTTCTTTGAGGTCGCCCACGACGGGAATCGAGGCGGAGAACCGACCCGACGCGAGTTCTGTTTTAACGTGCTGCCAGGAATCCTCCAGCGCCAGACCTCTCAGTACAGCCACACGGTCACCGCACCGATCCGGGCAATTCATGATCCGCACGAGGCCTTGAAGTACATCGTTGAGCGCCTGGAACAGTACCCGCAACGGTTTGAAACGGCCTGGGCAAGCGGCTGGGACACACTGGGGAATCCGCTGGCGGAGCGACGCTCCACAGTCGGGCCGTCGGATCTGGATCCGCGAATTCTGGCGATTGTCATTCGGGAACTCCAACGGGACTTGCGCAATAAGGAGTACCGCGGACATGCGATCTACAATCGGAACAATTCCCAGTTCTGGGCGGTTAAGGCGGATGATTTCTCCCAGGCCGCGGAACGGGTACTAACGGAAAACGCCAAATCCACACGAATCGTGACTGGGGTCGCCAATTACTACTGGAGCGGGCTGGATCGAAAGGAACGAGCGATCGAGATTCTGTTGATCGCGCACAAGCAGGGGCTGCTGGGGCACCAGACGCAGACTCAGTTGATTGAATGGCTGCAGCAGACACAACGGTTCGCGGAATCGATCGCTCTGCTGGAATCACTGATCGCCGCCTATCCCGATGACCTGAGTTTCCGCAAGGATTTACTGCTGGCCTACTTCAAGACCGAACGGTTCCAACAATTGGGGGAATTGATCCCGCAGACGCACGACGATTTTCACGCGGGGGGGCGCTGGAATGAGTCTGCCGCCGCCGACTTGGGTGACGCGTGCCTGCAGTGCGGCGAGTTGGAACGAGCTGTCCAATACCTGAGCGAGGCGATTACCCTGCATCAGCGCGCCAATTCAGACAGCGGATTGAACGATGACATTTTGTCCGGTTACTACGCACAACAGGCGACGGCGTATTCGGACCTGGGCCGGACACGCGAAGCGGTTGACGCAGCATCAGCGGCTCTCGTCTGCTGGGGAAGTCAACACGAAGAGCGGACTGAACGTTTGGAAGGGCTGAAATCAATTCTGTCCAGTGCCGCAGATCTGGATGACTATGTGACATCTCTGGATGCCGAGAACGCCAAGACCAGTCAGGACAGCCCGATACTGAGGAAGTCCATCGGGTTGGTCTACAAGGAGCGAATGGACTATGAAAAGGCGATCGCGCAGCTTCGCCTGGCAGTTGACCTGCAGCCCACCGACGCGGAAATCCATCAGGCATTGATGGAATGTTTCGATGCCACGGAAAATGCCGCCGCAGCGACGACACAACTCTTGAAGCTGATTGATCTGCAACGAAGCAATCTGGCCTTGTACGAACAACTGGCAGATCGCTTGAAGGACAACGAAGGCGAATCCGAGCGGGCAGCAACGTCGATTATCGAGGCCTCCCCCAATCAAGCGGAAAACCACGCTGCCATGGCAACCCTGCGTCAACAGCAGGATCGCTGGAGCGAAGCCATAACCCATTGGGAGCAGGTGGCGGAATTGAGAAAGCTGGAGCCTGGCGGTTTGTTGCACCTGGCGGAGGCACTACTTCACGAGAAACGCTGGGACGCCGCTCGTGAAACAATCAAAAAGCTCCGAACGACGCCATGGCCGGCACACTTTACGGACGTGGAATCTCAAGCGTCCAAACTTGAGGACCGACTTCCTGCCAGGCCATAGCAGCCTGTGGCAAAAGGTGTCTGACCCTCTCCGGGCACGCGATTTTCAAGGTGAATTCAGTGCCCTCCAAAGGGTCAGACACCTTTAGCCACAGGCTGATAGGCATTGCTCCGATGAAATCACGGAAGATTCGACAAGAACGAATCGACGCTTCGACGCGTCTGCTCGGGGACGACTGCAGGGTACCCATACCAGATCATTCCCACGGCCCTTCGTTGATTCGGGTCAATCCCCAACAACGACAGGAATTCCGGGTGACGAGTCACCTCACCAGTCGACCACTTGGTTCCGACACCGGCCGACCACAGCGCCAGTTGCAGATTCTGAATCAAGCAGCAGCATGCGGCGTAGTCTTCTTCCTGTCGAAACGGATCCGTTGCCAGTTCACTGGTCACGACCAGCCAGCCGGGGATCTGGGCCCACTTTTTTGACTTGCTGTCCGCCTCGGCGACTCCCTTGGATGCCGTCAGCAGGCGCGAATTGAGGGCAATCACCTGCGTCACGGTTTCGGGCCCCAGCCAATAGACATGCCAGGGTTCTGTTTTCTTGTGATTGGGAGCCCAGCGTGCAAGCTCAAGGGCCTCCAACACAACTTCCCGTGGCGGAACCTCTGGACGAAAGGCACCAATCGTCCGGCGGCCGCGCAGGACGCAGGCCACGGTCGTTTCAATTCGATCAACGCACGGCGGGAGAATGGAATCAGTCGACATGGGGATCTCGAGTAGGTCAAAACAACGTTCGCGGCGTGTCGATCGGCCGCACGCAATCGGCAGATTCATTTCGGACATTGTTCACAAGTGTGCTGACGGGGGTCCGGTCCAGCCAGTCGCTGGGACACGGAACCAGCAACTCCGTCAATGCTTCGGCAGGAAGCTCCTCTGGACTCAACCACAGACCCCAGGCTTGCTTGTCGAGGATCACTGGCATTCGGTCGTGAATTTCCGCCATGAAGCTGTTGGCGGTGGTGGTGATGACCGTACACGATTCGAGTACCGTTCCATCCGGGTTCTGCCAATGTTCCCACAGTCCTGCAAATGCCAGCGGTTGGCCGTCTGCGCGGAAGATATTCCAGGGCTGCTTCGCCTTGCCGTCCAGTTGCTGCCATTCATAGAAGCCGCTGGCGGGAACCAGGCAGCGACGCTTGCGAAAAGAACTGCGAAACGCGGGCTTCGTTGCCACTGTTTCCGCCCGGGCATTGAACATCTGCGAGCCGATCCGGGGATCCTGAGCCCAACTGGGGACCAGCCCCCATTGAACCGATTCCGCCCATCGGAGCCCTTCTGGATTCCGCCGGATGATCAGCGTTTTTTGCATGGGACCCAGGTTGTATCGGGGAGTCCACACGGGTTCCCGAAACAGGTCAAACACCGCGGCCAGTTCCGCAGATGACATTCGGATGTTGATTCGACCACACATGCCACGCGTTCCGTTTGGCGAAGCCCCAGGGCGCAAGTCATTTCGACAGATCGATCGCGATTTCTGCATCGAACATCAAGTTCCGATCGCCCCTGGTCAGGGGCGTCACGGCGATTTCACTGGCTTCAATTTCGGCGGCGGATTTGACTTTGATGTCAGACCGCAGTTGCTCAATCGCAGCCGCCGACCGCGCCTCGTCTGCGCGACGTGTGGTGGATGCCGGAACAGTACTGCCAATGAGGAACGCGATCGCCCAGGCCGCGCAGAGGAATCTGGTGCCGGAAATCATTGAGGACGCTTAGCTGGCGTTTCGCTCGACGCAGCCACGGCAGAGTTGGTTTGCAGAGCTACATCGGGGTGCCGTGAATCATACTCCGCCATCAGCATGGATGGGCACGTTTCCTCCTCTCCACACTGTCGGCAGACGATCCGAATCAGATCCGATCCTCCCAGCCGCAGGTCGAGCGTTTCACACAAGCTATAAAGCTCCTTCAAGTGGTTGCACACCATGCTTCGTCTCCTTGGTAGGCTGCCAACACGTCCGTTCAAACGGCTCGCATCCACGCGGTATTGTTTGCGAGCACCTTTTCCAGGTTGTTGATTCATCATCCGCTCCTGTCGAATGATGACCAGTTTTCGTCGCGGTGACCAGTCTATTCCAGATTCAGATGTGGTGGCTGTGACCGATGAGATGTGGATTCAGGGATCGCATTTGAGTATCCTGCATTGATTCCACCCGAGGGCCCGATCATGACCATCCGTCCATCACGGCGTCGCTTTCTGAAGTCTGCCGGCGTCACGTTGACGCTGCCACTGCTGGATGCCATGACGGCATCGCGCGCCAGGTCTGCGGATCTGGCCCAGTCACCACGACGAATGATCTGCATCAATACCTCGCTGGGGTTACATACACCCAATCTGTTTCCGACCCGGTCGGGCAGCGATTATGACTTAACACCGTACCTGGAACCGCTGGCAGAACTGCGGCAGGACTTCACGGTTTTTTCCGGACTGTCGCATCCCGAAGTGGATGGCGGACATCCGGCGGAGTTGTGTTACCTGACGGCGGCACCACATCCCCGGGCCGACAATTTCAAGAACACGATTTCGCTGGACCAGTACGCCATTGAAAAACTAGTGCCGGACACTCGGTTTGGTTCGCTGGTCCTCGCGTCCAGTTCCAGTCGCGGGTTGTCGTTCACTCGCAGTGGAGTCCCCATTCCCGCGGAAGAACGTCCGTCGCGGGTCTTCAAGAACATGTTCGTCGATGGGACGGCCGCCGAGATCAAGGCTCAGGTGCAGCGGTTGCAGCAGGGACAGAGCATCATGGACACGGTGCTGGGGGAAGCGAAGAGCTTTCAGAAGGGGTTGGGAAAGCAGGATCAGCGGAAGCTGGATGAGTATTTCAATTCCGTTCGGGAAGTCGAACAAAGAATGGTCAAGTCGCAGGACTGGGCACGACGTCCCAAGCCGAAAGTCGACGCAAAGGCTCCGGTCGATATCGCCAGTGCTCTGGAAGTCCCCGCTCGGGTGCGGCTGATGATCGACGTGATTCACCTCGCTCTGCAGACCGATTCCACCCGGTTTATCACGTTTGCGTTGAACGGTCTGAACGCGGTTCCGGTGATTCCGGGTGTCACTCAGGACTGGCACAATTTGTCGCACCACGGTCAGGATCCCGCCAAGCTGGCCGAGTTGCGCGTCATCGAAGTCCAGCAAATGAGGCTGTTCAGTGAGTTACTGACAAAACTGAAGGGGACGCGCGAGGCGGATGGCACATTGCTCGACCGGACAATCGTGCTGTTCGGCAGCAACCTGGGAAATGCCAGCAGTCATGACAACAAGAATCTGCCGATCATTGTCGCCGGAGGGGGATTCAAGCACGGTCAGCACCTGGCATTTGACCCAAAGAAGAATCCACCGCTTTCCAATTTGTACGTGCAGTTCCTGCAACGTCTTGGTTCCGATGTGAACTCGTTCGGATCCAGCACCGGCACGATTCCAGGATTCGAATTGGCCTAGCTGATTGGCGGGCTGTTATTCGTCGCCCTTGCCAATGACCACAACGCCAGTCTCGGTGACGGTGTGCCCGCGACGACGGTCGGCGTCCAGATCGTAGCCAACTTCGAAGCCTTCGGGTATATGGACTCCCTTGTCAATGATGGCGCGGCGGATGCGGGCATTGCGACCAATCACGACTCCATCAAACAGGATCGAATCTTCGACCGACGCCCAACTGTTGACCCGGACGTTGTAGCCCAGCACGGATCGCAAAACGGTGCCACCCGAAACGATGCTGCCCGAGCAGACGAGACTGTCCATGGCATGACCGACGCGCGGGTTGGCACCGTCGTATTGTGCGAACACGAACTTTGGCGGCGGTTGCTGGGGCTGATACGTCCGCAGCGGCCACGAGCGATCATACAGGTTCAGCTCTGGATTCACCTTGATCAGGTCCATGTTCGCCTCGTAGAGTGCATCGAGCGTTCCGACGTCACGCCAGTACATCGTGTCACCCGTATTCTTGTCGCGAAATAGAAACGCTCGCACCAGGTGTGATTGGATCAATGACGGGATGATGTTACGGCCGAAGTCGTGCGCGCTCTTCGGATCGGATGCATCGGCGATCAGGCAGTCAAACAGGAAATTCGTGTTGAAGACGTACACTCCCATCGAACCCAGGCAGCGTTCAGAATCGTCGGGCATCGGCTTGGGGTGCGCGGGCTTTTCCTGGAATTCGATCACCCGCTTGTGTTCGTCAATCTGCATCACGCCGAATTGCGTCCCTTCTTCCAGCGAGACGGGCAGGCAGGCCACGGTGGCGACGGCTCCCGAGTCAATGTGATCGCGCACCAGTTCGTCATAGTCCATCTTGTAGATGTGATCCCCCGACAGAATCACCAGATAATCAGACTGGCACTTCTCGATCGAGTAAATGTTCTGATAGACGGCATCGGCTGTCCCCTTGTACCAGTCTTCGTGCAGGCGCTGTTGAGGGGGCAGGACGTCGATGAATTCATCCAGTTCCCGGCACAGGAAACGCCAACCCAGGTTCATGTGTCGATCCAGGCTGACCGCCTTGTACTGGGTCAGCACCAGCATTTTCCGCAGGCCGCTGTTGATGCAGTTGGACAGGGTGAAATCGATGATGCGATAGGCGCCGCCGAACGGAACGGCCGGCTTTGCCCGATCTCGAGTCAGCGGTTCCAGCCGCGTTCCCTTGCCACCTGCCAAAATCAGTGCCAGTACTTGCCGCATCGATCGTTCCCTTCCGTTGCAATCCGTCGACATCGTCGTCGACACTTCCCGTAGCCGAATTCGTGAGAATTCGGGCTGCTGTCACCGACGACCTAAGCTTCCCGTAGCCGAATTCGTGAGAATTCGGGCTCTGCCATCGACGCCCGAAGTCTCACGACTTCGGCTACGAACCGAACGGCTGCCGCCGACCAAAACTTCTTCGACGTTAGTCCCCAAAGGCGTTATTCGGCCACCTCCTTCAAGAGTCGCAATTGAGTCTCCCGAATCTTCGGTTCGGCGTCCGCGGCCAGGTAACTGGAACGAGCCCGCCAGGTTTCATAGCCGCCCAGTTCATGTTCCCGCGGAGTCGGCAGGTATCCGTTGTAACCGTTGGCCAGTTCGATCGTGAAGGTCTGCTTCAGCGGGCTGTGCTTCTTGATGGCCAGACCGGTCTCGGTGAATGTTTCACACGGGCTGGAAACGATTCCCAGCGAGCCGATGCGAATTGCCTGCAACCGGGCGGTCACCGTCTTGGGATACTTGGCCAGAAGAGTCGTCTCCCGTGCGTACACCAGTGGCAAACCTTTGAGCGGTCGTTCGCTGACAGTGCTTAACAACTGCTCGGCCCTGGCCAGATCCGTGGCCGACGGCAGACGGACTCCCAGTTCCACTTCGGTATCCTTGACCCGCAGCAGTACAGCCTCTTCGTACTGGATGGATCCAAGCACTTTGCCGACCGCTTCGGCAAGCACTTCGGCCACGATGCCCATCTGCTCATATGGCTCGCGCTTCACCCCCGACTTCAGACTGAAATTGACATTGTTGACATCTCCACTGGTCCCATTGGACATGATCCCGACAAACGGGGTTCCTGATGACGGGGCCTGGACATGGCGGGCCAGGCGGACAGCGAATTCACCGAAGTAGTCGGCCGATACGACCGGCCCGGATGTACCACCGACATAATGCAATGAATAATTCGCCAGCAGAGCGATCGGTCGCCCGTCACGGGTCTGGACCGACAGAATTGACACCTGCGGATCAACTCCCCCGCCGGGCCCTTCCACCAGCGGATTGTTGTAACCGGGATTCATCTTGACTCGGTCCGTCCGCCCGCCAAAAGGATCTTCAAACGACTCTCCGTTCTTTGCTCGCCAGCGGCGGTTGAAGAGTTGCGACGGTTCGTTGACGGACGTGCTGCCGACCCGTGCGGGAACTCGCTGTCGATTGGCCCGGTCGATCCCGTCGGCAATTTGCTCAACCAGAAACTTTGAGTATTTCTCGTCGGGGCTGCTCTGAAAGACTCCGGCCACGGTCGGGCAGGAGTGGGCATGCGTGGCCGAGACGAGAATGTTTGCTGCGGGGATTCCCGTCTTGTCACTGGCCCGCTGGCGGGCGGCATCGATCAATTCCCGGGGAATCATGCAACTGTCGCAGACGACAATGGCCAGCGACGTTTCGCCATTGGCGATCACCAGGCAACGTGCATGCAGGGGATCGTGAGCCGACATGGCCTGCACATCGGACATGTTGCCGTTGACGGAGATCGGGAATTCCGGGGGAGTGATCACCTGAGCGACCGCGCCGGCGGTTAGCTCGTGTTTCGCATCCCGAGCGAACGCGGAACCAGCCTCAGCAACGATCGACAGCGCGACCGCTGTGAATAAGCCTGAACAGATCCAACGAGAAACATTGGCGACCATGCCGGTTCCCTTGTTCTGGAACGAGATTCAATTGGCGTTGTGAGGTTTGCCCGACACCGGTCACAGTCTGCCCGAGTCATCACTGAGAGGCAACCGTCGCATTGCCGAGTGTCAAGAAATCGGCAGGAAAAGCCTCAGTACGATCCCTGCCGTCCATCAAACGCTGCGCGTGGCACCATAAGGCGAAGAGTCAACAAATCCGGCCCCCTGCCTTGCAGAGCAGTCAGATCGCAGAAACAATCATCAGGGTTTCAATCGTCTCTGCCGGTTCCTTTATTTTCGATCGTGAGTTTCGAATGCGAATTCATCAATTCCGGCGCCAATACAGCGTCCTCGGGCTGTTCGTAGTCCTTGGTATTGGATGTGGCGGCGAGCTGAAGCCGTCGATCACGACGACGGCGACTGAGGCTGCGCAACCGGCTGGGGAGACGCATCGGCAAGTCCAGAGCACTGACGCTCAGGACAGTCCAAGCGTCGCAGCCGCGACCACACCGGGCCAGAAACCAGCGAGGGAAGAAGAATCGGCGCCGAAGGCGGACAAGGCCGTCGAGGTGAAAGAAATGAACTGGGACGAATTGCAGGAGCTGATCGCGAGCCACAAGGGCAAAATCGTAGTGGTTGATATCTGGTCCACCTCATGTGAACCATGCCTTCGCGAACTGCCATTCCTGATGAAATTGCAGTCGCGGCATGCAGACGACGTCGTGTGCATTTCGTTCGACTGTGATTACGACGGGCGAAAATCAAAACCAGTGGCGTATTATCGGGAACGAGTGCTGAAGGCCCTGACAAATCTGCATGCCGAAACGGTCATCAATGCGATGTGTACAACGGCGGCCGACGAACTGTTTCAAAAGATCGACCTCGATTCCATCCCCGCCGTTTACGTGTACGATCGAACCGGCCAGGTCGCGAAGCGGTTCGACAATCGCACTCCGATCGGAGATGCCGAAGAGGGTATTTCGTACGAGAAGCAAATTGATCCCCTGGTGGCTGAACTGGTCAAGGCAGACAAGAACTGATGGTCGATTCGTCCCGACGGCGCGGTCAACGCCGTGAAGTGATGAGCAACCACGTTCGTTGCTGGATCTGGGGACGCAATGTCGTTCTGGAGACGCTGCGCGCCGGGACCTGGCCCATTCTGGAACTGCTGGTTGCTGACAGCCTGGATGAACGGCTGATGTCCGAGACTCTCAGGCAGGCGGAACAGATGCGGATTTCCGTGACCGTCGCTACGGATGCGAACCTGACCAAATCTTGTCGGACGGCGGAACACCAGGGCTTCGCGGCGCGCATGGCCCCGTTTCCCTTCCGAACACTGGACGAATTGAACAGATTGCTGCCTGCGAATGGCACCGTGGCCGTGCTGGACCGATTGCAGGATCCGTTCAACTTTGGTGCCATCGTCCGGTCTGCGTCCACGTTGGGAATCGATGGAATTCTGATTGGCGATCGCGAGCAGTCGGACGTCAACAGCCAGGTGGCTCGCAGTTCGGTCGGTGCCATCAATCACCTGCCAATTGCTCAAACGGACAATTTGTCGCGAGCCGTGGACCAGTTCCGCGAACAGGGATTTCAGGTCGTGGCGGCTTCCGAAAAGGCCGAGTCCGCGTTGTACGAGGCAGACTTCCGCCGCCCGACGGTTGTGTTGATTGGCAATGAAGGCCGCGGGATTGGACCGGATTTGTTGTCACGTTGCGACGAATGCGTCAGTATTCCCATGAGCGGTCAGGTGGGCTCGCTCAACGCGGCCGTGGCAGCGGGAATCCTGTTTTACGAAATGCGGCGGCAGCGCAGTCTGCCCAAGGCAAGGTAAGTTCATGTCGTTGACGCTTCGGAACCCACACAGCGTACTCGCCGCCCTGCAGACGCGTCCGGAAGATGTGTTTGAAGTTCGACTCGCACCCGGCACGCCGTCTCCCAAATGGTCGGAGGTTGCAGAACTGGCCCGCAGCCAGGCAATACCGATCCGGACCAATCTCGCACCGCCCGACAAGCGGCATGAAGGAAAGTCTGAACGGATGGGAGCCGCAGTCGCCCTGGTGCGCGAGCGGGCAGACCGGCTGGTCGATGAACTGTTTATCGATGCCACTCCGAATGAAGGATTGTGGCTGGCCCTGGAGCAATTGCAGGATCCGCACAACGTCGGGGCGATCTTTCGGACCGCAGCATTTTTTGGCGTCCGCGGAATCATCCTGACCCGCGAGCGATCGGCCCCGCTGTCGGCGACCGTCTATGATGTCTCATCGGGAGGTCTGGAGTTTGTCCCGTTCGCGATCGTCCCCAGCTTGAGCCGGGCGATTACGCTGGCCAAAGAAGTCGGCGTCACCGTAATCGGAACGTCGGAACATGCCGAACGCAACGTCGATGACGTTTCACTGGATCGCTCCCACCTGCTGATCGTGGGCAACGAAGAGTACGGACTGCGTCGAGTCACCTCGGAATCGTGCGAAGAACTGGTCCGGCTGGCTCCCCGTGGGATCATTCAATCTTTGAATGTGTCTGTGGCTGCGGGAATCTGCATGTCGAAGCTGACGATGCCGGCAAATCCAGGTTCATGCAACGCCTTTTAGACTTTGATTTTTTCTCGTTCCCAAGCTCCAGCTTGGGAACGCCCGTCTTTGAAGCTCCGCTTCACGGTCCCAAGCACACCACTACATCCAATCAGTCACCACGTCAACCAGTCCAGGTTGGCGTGCACAGTTGCGGGCGCTGGAGTATCTCCAATGCACTGGATCGTCAAAATCGCCGCGTGCAACCGGATTGTATTGTGCGTAGTGACTGCCATATCAATTCGTCGCTCTGGACCGTCTTCGAGAGATCTCCTGCCGAAGACCGACCGCGAAGCGGAGCTTCAAAGACGGGCGTTCCCAAGCAGGAGCTTGGGAACGAGAAAACGACCTCAATAGTGGTCGAAGAAGTCGTCTATTTCAGATTGTGAGTCCAACGCACGAATCCCTCGCTGGAGCGTCGGGCTAATGTCCCGGGTTCATGCAACGGCTTTTAGACTTTGATTTTGATCCACCTTCCGGCCTGATAGCGCCAGGAAACCATGATCGCCCGCAGGATATTGTCGGCCCCCATGCCGATCCAGGCACCGAACAGTCCCCCGTTCAGCACGACTCCACAGACATATCCAACGGAAACTCGAACCAGCAGGTTTCCAATCAATGAGCAGAGCAGCGGGAATCGGGTGTCTCCGGCTCCCCGTAACGCATTGATGTAAACAATCAGGATTGCATTCGGGATCTGGTACAGAGCCATCAGGCGAAACGCGGGAACGCCGACCAGTGCGACATCGGCATTGGATTGCATCCCGGCATAGATCGCCGGGGCGAATCCAAAGAACAGGATTGTCATCAACCCGGCGTAGCCCAGGCACTGGCGTATCGCTTCGTGGGCTGCTCGACGAGCCCGCTCCACATGCCCCGCTCCCAGGCTTTGTCCGACCAGCGTCGCCGCCGCTATCCCAAACGCCTCAACCGGTAGATAGGACAACGATTCAATCCGAATTCCCACGATGTGAGCCGCAAACGTCGCACCATCGAAACCCAGCGGAGACAACCGGGAAATCACCATCAAGAACAGGAAGTGGCCGGCGAAGGTCGCGATTCCTCCCAAGGCGGCGGGGCCACCAATCCGCAGGATGCGTTGAATGGTTTCTCGATGAAACTCGAATTCACTCCAGCGCACCTGGATCCGTGAGACGCCGGAGAATAGCAGGGCCGACATCACCATCGCCCCGCAGAACTGCGCGGTCACGGTTCCTGTGACGATCCCGGTAACTCCCATTTCAGGCAGTGGTCCCCACCCCCAGACACACGCGGTCGAAACAATCACATTAACAATATTGGTGACGGTTAAGACCAGCAGGGGACTGCGCATGTCCCCGGAGCCTCGCAAGGCCGCGGCACCGATCAATGTCCAACCCGAAAAAAACTGCCCGCAGGCATCCATTCGCAGGTATTCCACCGCGATCCGCCTTTGGACACCTTGCATGTTGAGCAGGAACGGAAAGACGCTGGCCACCACCTGCAGCAACAGAAAAATGCCGGCGGCAAACACGACGGTTATCGTCAGCGAGCGGGCGGCGATCCGACGGGCATCCTCGAACTGGCCCGCCCCCCACGTTCGCGCGACAATCGCCACCGTGCCGGCACCCACCAGGCTGAATATCAGGTAGGCCAGCCATGACACATAGGCCGACAAGCCGATGGCCGATGTCTCTTCCTTCCCCAGCAGTCCCGCCAGGTAGACGTCGTAAAAGCCAACGCAAAACACCAGCAGTTGCTCTGCCAGAACCGGCAACGCCAGCCGGAACAGATCACGCCGCAAATGGTCCGGCGCTGCAAGTGATTCGGAAGTCGTGACAGTCTGGTCCATGGGTGGTGCTTAACTGGCAGGTCTCGAACGTAATATTCGGGCTTTCTGCCATCACATCAGCCAGTTGAGCGCCTTGTCGAACGCCGCGATCGTCTGCTGCAGGTCATCGGACGTATGCTCCGTCGAGGTCATGCCGCTCCAGCCAAACCAGTCGACTCCGCCCAGCAGCAGCGCGCAACGGAACGCGTGTTTCAACGTGGCTGGCTGCTCGCCGTCCAACTGGCGATAGTCGCCGCCGCACGGAATAAAGTCGTCCGATGTGGGACGCGGCCCGTCGTAGTTTGGCAGAATGTGAATCATTGAGAACTCACCATAGGCCACACACGGAGCATTCCGGCGAGCGAACAGGTCGTTCAATCCCCGTCGCAACTGGCGAGCCAACTCGGTTGCGCGACGACAGGCAGTCCCATCGGCAATCGCATCCAGTGCGGCACAACCCGCCGCAGCGGAAAGCGGATTTCCGTTGTAAGTGCCGGGGTGTTTCATCTTCTTTCCATAGCGGTTTTTGAACGCGATGACTTCCAGCAGATCCGCTCGTCCCACCAGCGCTCCGCCGGGCAGTCCGCCCGCCAGGATTTTGGCGAGTGTCGTCATATCGGGTGTCACCCCGTAATGAGCCTGCGAGCCGCCCGGATGAATGCGAAAACCCGAGATCACTTCATCCATGATCAACAGGACACCGTGGCGGTTGCAAAGTTCACGCAGCCCGGCCAGGAATTCTCCCTGGACTGGGACAAGTCCCCAATGGCCGCCCGTTCCTTCGATGATGCAACAGGCGGGCTTGTGTTCCAGAAACGTCCGTTCGACCAGTTCCAGATCATTCGGAGTGATCGCGACCACGTCATTCTGAACCCCCACGGTGACTCCCGGCATGGACCAGTCGGCCGTGTTGTAAGGAGCGTACGCCGCCAGGACCAGCGAATCGTGCCAGCCATGAAAGTGGCCGATGAATTTCACGACCTTTTCGCGTCCACTGACAATGCGTGCCACGCGAATGGCCATCAAGGTCGCTTCGGTTCCACTGCTGGTGAATCGCAGCCGTTCGGCCGACGGCACCATCTTTTGAACCCGCTCGCCCCATTCCAGTTCCAATTCATGGCAGGCCGAAAAATGAGTCCCCAGTGCCATCTGCCGCTGGACCGCCTCAACGACGGTCGGTGCTCCATGCCCCAGCAGCAGCGAACCATGACCAACCCAATAATCGATGATCGAATGCCCTTCGACCGATATCTTCCGGGAACCGTGTGCTTCCTTGACGTAAACGGGAAACGGCTCCAGATACCGGCCGTCATGAGTCACCCCGCTGGGAAACAGGTTCAGAGCCCGATCATACTGCCGGTTGGACTGGGAAAACGTTTCCCGAAACGCTGTTTCAATCGCAGACTGTTGAGGAACGAACATCAGAGGATTTCCAGAAAAATGAAGCATCAGGGATGCCGGAGCGCCGACACGGTCAGAGACCGCTTATTACACCTCCCTGGAAATACGGCACCCGGCTCACCTGGAACTGTTCCCGTATTTCTGGCGAGGTGTGCTAAGATATCAGGCCAGGCACAACTTCGGGAATGCAGACGCGAGGTTTGTTCCGTTCAGCGGGTATCCAGGGTTTCGCACTGGACAGATCAGCCCATCTCGATTCTTATGGCGGGATCAAAGATTTCGAATTCCGTCTGCTCGTCGCTCCCGCCGATTGGATCCTGCCTGCGACTTTCTGTTCTCCGCCAATTGATTGAGGCATCCCACGATGAATCGAACCTGGAACCGGTTCCTGAGTTTGTTGGCAATGACCGTGTTGTTCTGTTCCACAGCCGTCAACGCGGCCGATCTGCCCGTCGATTTCACGCGCGACATCCGTCCCATCCTCTCCAACAACTGCTTCTTCTGTCACGGACCGGACGTGAAAGAACGCAAGGGTGGAAAGGGTGATGGGTTGCGTCTGGATACTGCCAAAGGAATTCAGGCTGATCTGGGAGACGGTCGCCAGGCGGTCGTTCCAGGAAAACCAGAAAAGAGCGACCTGATTCATCGGATCACAGCCACGGATCCGGACGAAGTCATGCCTCCGCCATCGTCCGGAAAGAAATTAACCCCGCATGAGATTGACCTGCTGAATGCCTGGGTCAAGCAGGGTGCCAGATACGCGGCCCATTGGTCCTACATCAAGCCTGTCCGCCCGGCGATCCCCCGGGTGATGGATACCACCTGGCCTCGCAATGAGATCGATTACTTCCTGCTGGCACGCCTCGAAAAGGAGAAACTGCGGCCCGCTGTGGAAGCCGACCGCTACACCCTGATTCGTCGACTTTCCATCGACCTGATCGGGCTTCCGCCGACGGTTGAAGAAGTCGACGCATTTGTCAATGACACCGATCCGAAGGCATACGAGAACCTCGTGGACCGGTTGCTCGCCAAGCCGGCGTTTGGTGAGAACTTCGCACAGATGTGGCTGGATTTGTCACGCTATGCCGACTCGGCCGGCTACGCCGATGATCCCGCGCGGACAATCTGGCTGTTTCGCGATTATGTGATCCGGTCACTCAACGAGAACAAGCCGTTTGACCAATTCACCATCGAACAGATCGCGGGCGACCTGCTCCCCAATCCGACGGATGAACAATTGATCGCCACGGCATTCCATCGCAACACCCTCACCAACAATGAAGGGGGGACGAACGACGAGGAATTCCGGAATGTGGCGGTTGTCGACCGTGTCAACACAACAATGCAGGTCTGGATGGGAACAACCATCAACTGCTGCCAGTGCCACAATCACAAGTACGACCCGATTTCGCAGGAAGAGTACTACAAGCTGTTCGCCTTCTTCAACAACACCAGCGACGCTGATCGCAGGGACGAATCGCCGCTGCTGTCGATTTACACGGAGTCCCAGAAGAAACAACAAGCCGAATGGCAGTCGGAAGTCGCCCGACTGGAACCGATTCTCAAGACGGTAACTCCGCAGATCAAAGAGGCTCAAACCAAGTGGGAACAAGCCTTTCCATTGAACCTGTCGTGGCAGACACTGAAACCAGCGACGGCAAAATCACAAGCGGAGTCCGCGGTCAAGATCGATGAAACCGGCTCGGTCCACGTCGCGGCCGGGGCCAAAAACGACAACTACTCGATCGACATTCCCCTGGAAGCCACCACAATTCGGGCTCTTCGCCTGGAAGCGTTGCCGGATGAAGCCCTGCCGGGAAAGGGGCCTGGCCATGCGGACGGCAACTTCGTGATTACCAAAGTTTCCGCCGTCGTGCTGCCACCGTCCGGATCTTCGCTGAATGGTCGGTATGTCCGCGTGGAACTTCCGGGAAAAGGCAAATTCCTGTCTCTGGCAGAAGTCCAGGTCCTCCAGGGAACGGACAACATTGCTCCCAAGGGCGAAGCAAAGCAGATCAGCGTGGACTACAACGGTCCGGCCAATCTGGCGATCGATGGAAACACCAACGGGCATTACTACGACGGCAAATCCACGACGCACACCGCCCTGGGAGACGATCCCTGGTGGGAAGTCGATCTGAAGTCCGAACAGAAGATCGATCGGATCATGCTCTGGAACCGAACGGATGGCGCCGGTGATCGCCTGGCCAATTTCAAGTTGATCGTTTTCAACGACAAGCATGAACCGATCTGGCAAAAGGAAATCGCCAAGGCCCCGGACCCGAGTGCCGAGTTCTCCGTCACGGGACAGCGTGCCGTCGATTTCCAGGTTGCCCTGGCCGACTATTCGCAGCCGATGTTTGACGCCGCCAATGTCCTGAATAATAAAGATCCCAAGACCAAGGGGTGGGGAATTGGTGGTGCTTCTGGTCAACCGCACGCCTTGACGCTGATCGCAAAGTCACCGCTGGAAGTCGCGGCCGGTTCGAAGTTGATCGTCTCGATTGAGCAACAGTCCAATTTCGCCAATCACACCTTGGGGCATTTCCGACTGTCGGCCACTGGCGAAGCGATGGTCGAAGAATGGGCGAAAACACCCGCTGCAGTCATTGACGCCCTGCGGGTCCCCGCAGCCACTCGTTCCCCCGAACAGACCAATGTCATCGTGCAATACTACCTGGGAATTGCACCGGACCTGGAACCGACTCGCAAGCAGTTGGCGGCTGTCAAAAAGCAGTTGGCGGATCTGAAACCGGAAACGGTTCCGATCATGAAAGAGTTGGAAACCAATCGACGGGTCAGCAAGATCCAGCATCGGGGGAACTTCGAGGATCTGGGAGCGGAAGTGACCGAAGGGACTCCCGCAGTGTTCCCGCCGCTGCCCGCCGGTATGCCCGCGAATCGCCTGGCCCTGGCAAAGTGGCTGATGGATGACAACAACCCGTTGACCGCCCGGGTCATCACGAACCGCTATTGGGAACTGCTGTTTGGTGTCGGCATTGTCGCCACCAGCGAAGAGTTTGGGGCTCAGGGAGATCAGCCGTTCCATCCCGAGTTGCTGGATTACCTGGCCACGGAAATGATCCGGCTGAAGTGGGACACAAAAGCGTTTCTGAAAACACTGGTCATGTCGGCTGCCTATCGACAGTCGTCCAAGGTCGACGCGGAGTTGCAACATCGCGATCCCGACAACCGACTGCTGGCGCGGGGCCCCCGCTTCCGCCTGTCCGCCGAATCGTTGCGTGACCAGGCACTGGCGATCGGCGGCCTGCTCAGTCCCAAGATGTACGGCCCGCCTGTCAAACCGCCACAGCCATCGATCGGCTTGAGTGCCGCATTCGGCTCCGGCATTGACTGGCAGACCAGTGCTGGCGACGACAAGTTCCGTCGCGGCATTTACACGACATGGCGTCGTTCGAATCCCTACCCCTCAATGGCGACGTTTGACGCTCCGAATCGCGAGGTCTGTTCGTTGCGACGCGTTCGCTCGAACACACCACTGCAGGCCTTGGTCACGCTCAACGACCCTGTCTACATCGAAGCCGCCCAGGGATTGGCTCGTCGCATCCTGTCCAACGGAGGGACAACGCCGGCGGAGCGGGCGAGTTACGGATTTCGGGTCGCTTTGGCCCGGCCTCCCAAGGAGGCAGAACTGGCGCGGCTGGTCACACTTTACGAACAATCGCTGGCTCGATTCAGTCAGAGTGCTGAAGAAGCCAGAAAAATGGCGACAGATCCCATCGGCCCGGCTCCAACGGGGGTCGATGTCGGTGAATTGGCGGCATGGACCGTTGTCGGAAATGTGCTGCTGAACCTGGACGAAACTTTGATGAAACGATGAGTGAAAACACAACACTAGCCCGATGCGCCAGCGAGGGATTTGACGTCGAGCGTCCAACTTGGGAATCCCTCGCTCGCGCGTCGGGCTAGTGAATCGAAACGAATCCAGAGCCGTACAAGACATCCGCCGAAGACGACTGACAGGAGTGAATCTGATGAATCCACAGTTCGAACAATTGCACCTGCAAACCCGCCGCCAGTTCCTGCAGACGACGCAACTGGGTGTCGGCGCGCTGGCGCTGAACTCACTTCTGGGAACCTCGGCATCGGCGGCACCGGAATTCTCGGTCGTCAATCCGCTGGCCCCGAAGTCGCCGCACTTCGCGGCCAAGGCCAAGCGGGTGATTTACCTGCATCTGACCGGTTCGCCACCCCACCTGGACCTGTACGACTACAAGCCGGAACTGGTGAAGCTCAGCGGACAGGACGCACCAGAATCGTTCATCAAGGGGAAGCGGTTTGCCTTCACATCGGGAACGCCGAAACTGCTGGGGACCCCTCGCAAGTTCACCCAGCACGGCCAGGGGGGCGTCTGGCTGTCGGATGCGATTCCACACCTGCACAGTGTGGCGGATGAAATGTGCGTCATCCGTTCGATGTTTACAGAACAGTTCAATCACGCACCTGCAGAACTGCTGCTGTATACGGGTTCGGCGCGGTCCGGTCGTCCCTCGATGGGATCCTGGATCACCTATGGCCTGGGTTCGGAAAACGAGAACCTGCCCGGTTTTGTCGTGCTGATCTCCAGCGGTGTTCAACCCAATGGAGGCAAGAACTCCTATGGCAGTGGTTTCCTGCCTTCCGTCTATCAGGGGGTGCAATGTCGATCGAAGGGTGACCCGGTACTGTACGCGTCCGATCCCCCGGGGATGACGCGTGACTTGCGCCGTCAGACATTGGACGCACTGCACGACCTGAACCAGATCCAGGCCCAGGAACTTGGGAATCCGGAAACGTTGACGCGCATCGCCCAGTACGAACTGGCCTTCCGGATGCAGATGTCCGTCCCCGAAGTGATGGACATCAGCAAGGAAACCAAGGAAACGCACGAGGCCTACGGGGCAATGCCAGGGGCGGCCAGCTTCGCCAACAACTGCCTGCTGGCTCGACGACTTGTGGAACAGGGAGTTCGCTATGTGCAACTGTTCGACTGGGGCTGGGATTTCCACGGCACTGGCCCCGGCGAAGCCCTGACGGACGGCCTGACCAACAAGTGTGCGACCATGGACAAGCCGATCGCGGCCCTGATCAAGGATTTGAAGCAACGCGATCTGCTGAAGGATACGCTGATCATCTGTGGCGGCGAATTCGGTCGAACTCCGTTCCGCGAAGGCCGCACCGCCAACAGCCCAAACCTGGGTCGCGATCACTTCCCGGACTGCTATTCAATGTGGGTGGCGGGCGGCGGAGTGAAGGGAGGGATCATGCATGGCGAATCCGATGAACTCGGGTTCTCGATCGCCCACGACAAGGTCCATGTCCACGACCTGCAGGCCACGATCATGCACCTGCTGGGCTTTGATCACACCAAGCTGACCTATCGTTTCCAGGGCCGTGACTATCGGCTGACCGATGTGCACGGCGAGGTCGTCAAAAACATCATCGCGTAGATGACCAAAGCTTGCGGTCGCTGAAGTCGTGAGAAATTACCGAACTCTCACGAGTTCGGCTACTGCCAGTTCAAAGCTCTGCGTCCTATGGAAACTCGCTGGCACCGAGCGAAGGTGTGAATGGGAACCAACTGTGGACCGCCCCGAATTTGCGCTGATCGACTGGATTCGCAGCCGCGTGACGGATCGCGACCCGGTCAAGCTCGGCATCGGCGATGACGCCGCGGTGCTCCGTTCCGACACTGGTCGCGACTGGCTGGTTGCCACCGACATGCTGATGGAAGGAGTCGACTTTACGTTTCCTCCGGCCACCGCCCCCCTCGTGGGTCGTAAATCACTGGCCGTGAACCTCAGCGACATCGCCGCCATGGGAGGTCGTCCGACCGCAGCCTTTGTTTCCGTCGCGCTGCCGATCGATCGCGGAGTCGAATTCGCGCGTGACCTGCACGCCGGACTGCTGGATCTGGCCAACCAATACGGTGTCGTTCTGGCAGGCGGGGATACCAATAGCTGGGATGGCCAACTGGTGATCAATGTCGCTGTCGTTGGCGAACCGTTTGGCGAACGATCCATCACGCGCCGGGGAGCACTGCCAGGCGATTGGATCTTTGTCACAGGAGCCCTGGGGGGCAGTATCCACGGTCGACATCTGACCTTCGAGCCACGCGTCCGTGAATCGAAACTGCTGACGGAACTGGTGAACATCCACGCGATGATCGACATCAGCGATGGCCTGGCGGCCGATCTTCATCACATACTGGAACAGAGCAGGGTGGGGGCGATCGTGGATGCATCGGCCATCCCGCTACATGCGGATTTGGCACAGTCCCGGGATGACCGGGGACCAGTTCGGCATGCCTTGTCCGACGGAGAGGATTTCGAATTGGTGTTTACCGTCTCGTCCACTGATGGCCAGCGCCTGATCCAGGAGTGGCATGATTCAACACCAATCCAGTGCATCGGTGAGATTACAGCAGCACCAGAATGCTGGCTGAGAACCCCTGCGAATTCACTGGTTCCCCTTCCGCCGCTGGGATGGACACACCCACTGGACGGCGGTGATTTGATTGAGGCGAGCAGTCATACAGATCCGTAGCTCAACTCAGAATCTCGCGCCCCATTCGACGCAGCGTCTCCAGCAACTGATCGAGATGCTCGGCGGTTGTCAGCGGATTGATCAACGTCACACGCAGGGCTTCGGTGCCGTCCAGATTCGTCGCGACCAGGTAAAACTCACCCGATTCGATCACGCGTCGACGCAGTCGACGCTGGAATTGCCCCTGTTCGGCCGGCGTTGCCCCGTCCAGTTCCGGCGGCAGATGACGGAACACGACGATATTGCATTCCGGATGATGCAGCGGTTCGAAGTCGGGGGCGTAGACCAGCTTCTCGTACAGTTCACGGCCCAGGTCGAATGTCACGTCGACCAGATCCGTAAACAATTGTGCACCGAACAGCGACCACGCTCCCCAAAGTCCGTACGCCGCCGCCCGCTTGGTGCATTCGACAGTTCGCAGACCAAGATCATACTCGGCCAGCCCCGGAGCGGTGGGGTCGAACAGGTACGGCGCATGCTGCTGAAAGGCATCGTAACTGTGTTTTCGCTGCTTGAAGTACAGGAACGCACACAGCGCCGGCACGAACAGCATCTTGTGGGCGTCCCAGACCAGGCTGTCGGCCCGTTCCAGGCCGGCCACCAGATGTCGATGCGTCGGGCTGAGCAGGGCAGAACCGCCATGCGCCGCGTCGACATGCAGCCAGACACCGTGCTTTTCGCAGATGTCCGCAATCGAATTCAGCGGATCGAACGCACCGATCGGAGTCGAACAGGCGCAGGCAACGACCGCGATGATCGGATGCCCTGAGGCCTGCAGGTGGGCCAGGGTCTGTTCCAGTTCCACGACATTCATGCGGCGACGGTCATCGAGTCCCACCTTGATGACTTGCCGGGTCCCGACACCCAGGATTCCCGCTGTTCGCGCGATGCTGTAATGAGTATCCGATTGAACGACCAGCACCGGTGGTTTCGTCGTCCCCCGCAGTCCCTGTTCCCAGCACGTCTGCAGAGTGACATTCCGGGCCACGAGCAATGCATTCAGATTCGCCAGCGATCCGCCGTGCGTCACCAGTCCTGCATATTCTCCATCACGCCAGCCGAGGTATCCTGCCAGTTTGGACACCATGGCCAGTTCGACGGCCGTCGACCAGGGCCCCATTTCGTAGACGGCCATCACCTGGTTGGTGACCGAGCCGACGGCATCGAACAATCCGGCCAGTGGAATCGGGGCCGGAACCTGATGCCCGACGTAACGCGGGTCATGCAGATTATGGCCCCGAGCCAGCATCTCGTGCACGATCCGCTCAAACCGCGAGACCAACTCGGTGGGATCCACTGAATCGACTACGTTATCCGCCAGATGGGTGGCTCGGGCAATGTTTTCCTGGGGCGAGAACCAGTTCAAAACACTCCCTCCGGACGCCTGAACAAACGCCATGTGGCGTCCCAGTTCCTGAGCCAGCCGCTCGCCGGCCGTCCGCAGCAAGGCCGGGTCATACGCCATTCGAATTCGATCGCGGGCGGATGCCGTAGAGCCTTCGTTGGCGGATTCCACAGTCCTGTTCCCTTCGCAGACTATTCAGAAGCGTTGCCGAGGGCGACTAACCTGCCGCACCTGGCTCGTCCTCGCTGACGCTTCGGATTACTTTTGTGTGGCTCGCGTCACGCGAAGTATTCGACGGCGTTTTGAAAGATGCGGCGTCCGGCACCATCGCCCGTCAGTCCCTGTCGAGTCCATTGAGGATGCTGGGTTCCAAACAGAAATCGTTCCGGATGTGGCATCAATCCCAGGATTCGCCCCGACGGATCGCCCAGCCCCGCGATGTCCAGGGTCGAACCGTTTGGATTCGCGGCCCAGCGGTCATTGATCGGGTTTGCGATCCCGTTCTCGGCGGCCCACGGTGCATAGGTTAATGCAATCTGGCCCTGCTGCTGCCAGTCCTTCAGCACCTGATCGTTCCGGACGACGATGCGGCCTTCGGCGTGGGCGATGGGCAAATCGAGTTCCTCGATCCCGCGCAGGAACACATTGTTGGGGGCGGTGACTTTCAAATGGACCCAGCGAGCGGTGTATTTGCCGTTCAGGTTCCAGGTCAGCGTGGCTTCGCTCTGGTCGCGGTCCGCAGCCAGCGCTGCCGCAGTTCCACCGGGCAGGACTCCCGCCTTCAGCAGGGTTTGAAACCCGTTGCAGATTCCAAGCGCCAGCTTTTCGGCCGCCAGGAACCGTCGCATCGATTCACCCAGGTGACCCCGTAACTGACTGGCAAAGACCACTCCCGCACCGATGTCGTCGCCGTAGCTGAATCCGCCGGGGACGCACAAGATCTGGAAATTGTCGAGCAGGGCGGGGTTTTCCAGCAGTTGAAACAGGTGAACTCGTTCCGCCTTCCCGCCGCAGGAATCGAATGCATAGGCGGTTTCGACATCGCAGTTGGTACCGGGAGCGCGCAGAACACAGATTTTCGGGACAGGCATTTCTCGTCAGATCCTCAATCGCAAGCAGATCCCTCTGGGTCGAGCAATCCTTCGACCGCCTCGCCGAAGATAATACCGGGACCGCCACAGAAGCGGGAGCGTGGCGCCGCCAGCGATCCACAAATGTCCGCCAAAGCGGCAGAAAATCGACAACCTCCCATAAAAAAGGCCTTTGGCAACTCCTGCTACCAAAGGCCTTTGATTTAGCGGACGGGTTGTCAGTCGCGATTAACGATCCGGGGCGGCTCCAAACCGGCGAGCCTGGACAGCCTTTTGCGGGGGTCGACGTGGCCGACCGCCACCCGATCCCTGTTGACCCTGGCCGAACGGACGCCCCCCGCCGGAAGTCCCTCCCGGGCGGCGATTGGGGCGGCCTCCACCACCGGGACGGCGCACGGGCGCGGCCTTGGTCGCGGATCCGGGGGCCATCTGCAGGTGGTACGGATGGTCTGTGCGAACGGGAATCTGTTGCTTGATCATCCGTTCGATTCCACGCAGGGCTCCCCGCTCTTCAGCATCGCAGAAGGTCAAAGCGATCCCTTCGGCACCGGCGCGGCCGGTCCTGCCGATGCGATGCACATAATTCTCAGGTTCAACGGGCAGATCAAAGTTGATGACGTGCGAGATGTCATCGATATCAATCCCGCGTGCGGCGATATCCGTGGCGACCAGTACTCGCGTGCGGCCATCGCGGAAGCCGTACAAAGCCCGCTGTCGGGCGGCCTGAGACTTGTCCCCGTGGATGGAATCGGTCGAGATTCCGGCACCGTCCAGCCAGCGCGCCAGCTTGTCCGCACCATGCTTGGTCCGGGCAAACACGATCGCGCGACGGACACTGTTGTCAGACAAAATGTCCCGCAGCAGCGACTTCTTGTCTTCGCGGGCGACGAACAGCACCTGCTGTTCAATGCGCTCGGCCGTGGTCGATTGAGGTGCCACGGCGATCCGGACCGGATCCCGCAGCAACTTGTTGACCAGCGGGGCCAGCGCCGGTGGCATCGTGGCCGAGAAGAACAGGGATTGTCGCTTTGCAGGAAGTACTGCGACGATCTTCTCAATCGCGGGCAGAAAGCCCATGTCCAGCATCCGGTCCGCTTCGTCCAGGACGAACGTGTCCAGGCCATCCAGCCGCACGGCCCCCTGTCCCATCAAGTCCAGCAGGCGACCCGGTGTGGCGACCAGGATTTCAACACCGCGATTGAGCATCCGAGTCTGAGGCAACTGGCTGACGCCGCCGACCACAACGGCCTGGCGGAATTTCAGGCCGCGTCCGTAGGTGACGAAGCTTTCATCGATCTGTTGAGCCAATTCCCGCGTCGGAGCCAGGATCAGCACGCGCGGCTTGCGAGGAACGGCAGGGACCCGCGACATCGCCAGCCGATTCAGGATCGGCAGTGCGAAGGCGGCGGTTTTACCAGTTCCGGTCTGGGCACAGCCCAACAGGTCGCGGCCCAGCAGCAGGTGCGGGATCGACTGCGCCTGGATCGGCGTCGGTGTCGTGTAGTTTTCTTTTTCCAGCGTGAGCCGGATCGGTTCGACAAAGTCAAAATCAGCAAACGTAGGCGAATTCAAAGAAGGTTCCTAACAGTCGGCTGGCGGTGTGCCAGCACAGAGATTGAACGACGAGATCCATTGATCCCGTTCACCAGAAGAAATCACAGCCGTGCAGGAGACGTGCAACGCTCCCCATCGTTGACACCGCAACCGCGGTCTGGCGGGTGAGACTCTGTGACTGGGATTGATCGTCCCGATCACAGGGGCACGATCCCGAAGGATCATGGCTCACCAACCGCGATTCAAAAACGGCATGCAAACTGGCCGAGAGTTTGTTGTTGGACGGGGGTTTCAGGCCCGCCAAACGATTTGCAGAACGGGTTTGAAAACCCGTCGAATGCCAACTCACAGCCCGGCTGAAACGGCAGGGCCGTTCAGCCACAAGACGCAACTCAAGAGTATCGTCTCGAATCCGGGCGCGCTTTCAGCAGCGTTCCGGCACATCTTTCAGGCGATCAACCTGGAGCTGCTCAGCAACGGCGTTAGAGCCGGAGTTGGGCAGGCTGAGCAACGCGGTGGGGAACCGAAGTCCCCCGCCCGCGAATCGGATTCGTATCAATCGCCTTGGGAGTCGAGAGAGATCACTCAACTCAAATCATTAGTAACGGCCGCCACCGCCGCCACCATATCCACCACCACCGCCGTAGCTGCCTCGGCCACCACCACCGTATCCGCCGCGACTTCCGCCGCGTTCTTCACGAGGACGGGCTTCGTTGACAGTCAGGGTCCGACCCTGAAATTCCGTCCCATTCACAGCCTGAACGGCGGAGTCAGCACCGTCCGCCATCTCAACAAATCCGAATCCCCGCGACCGGCCGGTTTCACGATCGGAAATCACCTGGGTCGAAGTCACCGAGCCATGTTGCGAAAACAGATCTCGCAGGTCATCGGCGGTCGTATTGAACGACAGATTCCCAACATACAAATTCTTGCTCATCGTCATCCTTCGCGGGCGAGAGTACGCCCACCAAAACAGGTCATTGGCTGCCCCGAAACATCGTTGCAGGGAAGATCTAAGCCAAACCGAAGACCGACGTCGAACCGTCTTCACCGCGGCGAGCTCTTCCGAGAATGCTCACCAAGGGAAAATCCGATTGGGACGCGGCCATCAAACGTCACCGGGCCTGGCGATCTTGGACTCTGCAGACGGGGCAGTGAGGAAGAACACGAGAGCAAAGGTGGACAAAAGCGGCAGACATCTTCCTACTCGACAGACACCTTTGTCCATCGAAGTGAACTGTGATGATATCCATTCACCCCGGAAAAGAAAATGGCAATCGGCGTGGTTTGATGGAAATCCAAAGCCGGCTGAGGTTAAGTCGTATGGAATGCCTCGAAATTGTCACGCCTGCCCAAGCGGCGGGGTTTGGTCTCGAATGCGCAGCAAGAGCCTAACTCAAAATGAGTTGCACTCATGTTTGATCAACTGAATGGCGCGTTTATGCCTCAGTCGGGCGGGAGGCCGTGAGAATCTGCCTAATGGATAAGGGGTTGAAAACTCTTCGCCAATTCTCATCTCTTCCACGCAGAATCGCTTGAGGCGTGTCTCCCGGGTAGGATGGACTTTTCATCTGTCTGGTCCTAATTTGAGGCACTCCGATAGTGTTTCGGACAGTCGAGGCGTCCCTCTTGCAAGAGAAATCTATGAAACCCGGGCTGGCGGTCGGGACGATCGGCGAGTTGCGAACGGCTGTTGCCGCCCACCAGGTCATCCACCTGGGTGCCGAATCGCAGACCGGCGCTGTTGTGTTTTCAACCCCGTCGATGATCGACCTGATGGAGCATGCTGCCCGCGAAGCCTTGCGGCCGTTCCTGGATCCCGGTGAAGAGTCGGTCGGGGCGACGGTTCAGGTCGAGCACCTGGCCGCCACACCGATCGGCGCGGTGGTGCGGGCGGTCGCCCGAGTCACCTCCGTCAATCGCAAACTGGTCGACTTTGAGATCCAGGCGTTTGACGCCGCCGATCAGATCGGACGCGGAACTCATACTCGAGCCGTCATCCAGACCGATCGATTTGCCGGACGCCTGGCCGAAAAGTCGGCCAAACTTCCCGAGGGAGTGATCCTGCCCATGGCCCTGAATCCCAATACCGGCGATTTGCCCCGCCTGGAAACCTTGTCGGTCGACCAGTCCGGATCGACAGTCGCCGTGACACTCAATCGTCCGCAAAAACTGAATGCGGTGAACGCTCAAATGACCGCGGACTGGGAGCGGGTCAACGACTGGCTGGCCGGACATCCACAAATCCGCGTCGTGATCGTGACCGGAGCCGGCGAAGCGTTTTGCGCCGGCGACGATGTCCCCGAAGTCGGCACTTTGCCGATCGACGTTGCGACTCAATTGAGCCTCCGTCAGGCCCGGATGTACCTCAGTTGGGAACAACTTCCCCAGATCTTCATTGCGGCCGTGAACGGAGTAGCGTTGGGTGCTGGCTGTGTGATGGCCTGCGCGTGTGATTTCCGGATTGCGGCTCATTCCGCCCGGTTCGGAATGCCCGAAATCCTGTTGGGATGGCCACCGGGGTATGGGATCGCACAATTGACGGCCCTCGTCGGCAAGGCCCGCGCCCTGCAATTGTGTCTGCTTGGTCAACAGATCACATCTCAGACCGCCGCGGAATTTGGATTGACGCTGGACGTCGTGCCACTGGGCCGCGTCGTCACCGCCGCCCGCGAACTGGGGACGCGTCTGCTGTCCCTCCCTGCCAACGCCTTGCGCGAAACGAAGCGGCTGGTTCATCAGGACGAGGGATCTCAGCCGAAGATCGCTCACCTGTCCGACACCGCCAGCTACATCCGCTGCCTGCAGGAACCCGACGCCCGCGAAGGCATCGCCGCCTTCCGCGAAAAGCGTCCGCCGAAGTACGAGCCATGATACGATCCTGACCACTCTCGCATTGGTTGAAAGGGAATCATGACGGAAGAGGAACTTCAGGCGTTGATCGTCACAGGGGATGCTCAACCGCTGCTGGATGCGATGGCAGGCATGCCGGAATCCGAGCGGTTGAAACTCGCCAGGTTTGCTGCGTCACTGATCAAACCCGAGGGGGCCGGACAACCGTGGAAAAACCACCGCACCTACTGCTGTGCTCATCTCGCGGTCTTCGGACTCGGCTCGTGGGACCAGGTCAGGAAGCTGAGCCGTGAGCTGAATCACCTCGCGACCAACAACATCCGTTTCTACAGTTGGCTTCCCGAGGTCCTGAAGAATCGACGTCCCGAATGGCTCGAGCGCTGGGCCAGTCATCAACTGGCGGATCCGATCAATCCTCAGTGGGGCGTGGTACGCAAACTGGTTCGCGAGGGGATCTGCCCCAAGCCGAACGACGACAACTATATCATCAAGATGATCCATGGATTTTGGGAGCAGCGACTTGCCGACGAGAACTGGCAACTCGCCGACAGCCTGCGGGCTGATCCTGGTTTGATGAACGACGAAATCTGGAAAATCTTCGAGGTTGAGCCTCCCGGCAAAGGGGTGCTGCTCTTCACCAACGACCTTGTGGATCATCCCATGTCGTGGAGCAAAGCCCTGAAAGTCCTGTCGGCGGCCGGTGAAATCGATCGGGGCCAACTGTTGACGAAGTCGCTGGAAGCGTTGCGGACAGGACGTCGCGCGGCCGGAGCGACCTGGTATTTCCGGTTCCACGAACTGCTGGAACCGACGCTTGAAGAGCGTGTTGAGCGACAGTCCCTCTATCTCGACCTGCTGAGCAACACGGTCCCGGCCGTCATCGCGTTCGCGCTCGAATCGCTCAGCCTGCTTGCAAAACAGAAACGCCTCGACGCGAACGCGTATCTCGACGCGGTCCCCCGCGTGTTTGACGTCGAACCCAAGGGCCCGCCCGTCACTGCCATCAAACTGCTCAGCCAATTGGTGAAGCAGCAGCCAGGTCTCGCTCCATCCGGCGCCCTCGCGGTCTGCCATGCGGTCGGTCACGAATCACCCGACGTGCAACTGGCTGGCATCACCTTTCTTGAGTCCCTGAAGCTGGAACCAAATTCTGGCGTGGCTGCTGAACTCGACACTCACATTCCGTCCGTGGCCGCGTCGCTGCGAGGCCGAGTCAAACAGTTGCGGCAAAACCTGCAGTCGGCCGCCACGTCCGGGGGACGCGATCCCGCTGCGAGTGCCGTCGAAACCGAGCGTCCGCGGCGAAACGCGTCCTCAAAGCGTGCGGCGAAGAAGCCGACCACTGCCGGTCCGTCATCGGCCACCGCGGAGATAAATGCGGAAGAGATTGCACTGCGCAGCGAGATTGCCGCGCTGACGAAGGCGCAGAAGGTCTCGCTGGGGATTGACTCCACCCTGCGCCTGCTGGATGGCGGTGGCGACCTGGTCGCAGTGACGGTCGACCCGCTCAAGCGAATTCAGTTGCTGCCTGAACACGAACTGAAGCCGATTGCCTCACTTGATGAACTGCTGGATGCGATGTTGTCGGCCATCGAAACGCCCTGCGACGCAGACCAATTCGAGCGAATTCTGGATGGACTGAGCCGCCTTTGTGATCAGCGGCCACCCGACTTCGCCACCCGTACCGCACCATTGCTGAAGCGAGCGGCCAAGTTGTCGGACGGGTTCAAACCGTTGTTGCAGCATGAACTGGGCCTGCGCGGACTGTCGTTCTTTCTGGTGGCGGCGTGGTGCCAGCCAGGCGCGACCGTCCGCATCGAGACTGCGGACGCGGCCGGGCAGACGGGATTGGAGTTTCTGGTCGATCGGGTCCGCGAGTTGGTCTGCCGCGTCACCGCCGGCCGGGCCGCCCCCCTGATTGCTGCGCCGACTCATCGGGGCGGCTGGTTGTCTCCCGTCGTGCTTGTGAATCGACTCCTGGAATGCCAGCGGACGGGTCTCGAACCCGATGCATTGGATCTGATTCAGGCCCTGCTGCGGCTGGCACCCGATGGTCGGAAGGCCGCATCTGCACTGGCACGCAAGTTGAAGTCTCCTGTGGCAGATGCTGTCCGATTCGCGGTTGGAGGTCCCTTCGACGATGCCGGTGCGGCCGCTGAACCCGCATTGTGGATTGCCGCCCTGCGTGGCCGCGATCCATCGCTGTCGATACCCAAGCACAAGCGCGGGTTTGATGGCCCGGATGTGTGGGGCCCAGCAACGCGACAATGGAATGCCGTCCGTCGCCCTGACTCGCGGCCTGAAGATGCGGAATGGCCGCTCACGATCCACGTGGCAATCAAGCCGGGATTCGGGGCGAAGAAATTCCGCAGTGATCTGCCCACGCTGAAACTGAACTACGAACGGCGACTCGATGACGAATGGGTCGACGGCGAACTGCGCCGGTACAGACAGCGGTGGCCCAAGGCGAGCCTGACGGGCATCGAACGGCAGCTGCGCTGGAGTGACATGGCCTGGGGGCCCGGCACGGCGGCGGCAGTGCTGCAAATCTGGCCCATCAATCCAGATCCCACGTTTGTGACGGGGATCGAGTCCATCTTGTGCGTGCTCGATGCGCCAGCATCCACACTGCGGCGAACGGCCGAGTTCCTGCAGCCGCTGTTCGTGCCCCAGACGCCATTTTCCGAGATGGCCCAGCTTCTCGTCGCCGTTTCACTGGTGGCCAGGGATGCGGGATTGAACGTCTATGCCACCGATGCGTTGATCGCTTTGATCGACGACGGTCGCTGTGTTGGCGATGAGTTGGGAGGCGTCTACCGAAAGCTCATCGTCAGCGATGCGCTCAAATGCAACCGCCTGGCCGCGCAACTTGGCGTGGTGGCCCGAGTCTCGCCATTGCACGCTCACGTTTGTTCCCGGATTGTTCAGTCCATGTTCAACGATGCCGCCTTGCTGCCCAACTCACTGCCGCCGAACGACGCCCATCACCTGCTTGCTCTGCTCCTCGAATGGCTCGTTGAACTGGAGGAACCACTGCATGCGGCCACGCGACGGGTGCTCTCCACTGTGACGGGTTCCAGCAAGACCGCGAAACTTGCGAGGGACCTGGTCGCCCGGACGTCGCCCGCCAACGCGGCACACCGGCGACAAGTGATTCTGGAATCACTCCGTGGACGGCTGCGCAGTGCGAAGGTCTGCCCGCCGTGACGAGAGCTCAATCCACAAACGCGAATTCGTTCAGATTCAAGATCACCCGGCAGGCCTGACCAAACCCGTGTTCCTGGGAATATCGAACGAGAGCGGCCTGTTCCTCCGGCGTGGGACGTCTCCCCAGCGCCAGACGGAACGCGAACTCGATCCGTTGCGGTCCGTCTGCCGCAGATCCTTCCACTCTGGCGGCCATCTGCCGGGACATTGCCAGGACCAGCTTGTTATTCAACAGGGCCAGCGCCTGCAGGGCGGTCACCGTTTCATTCCGCTTTTCGACGATCATCGATGGATCCGCGCAATCGAGTGTCGTCATGAACGGTTGAGTCTGCGAGCGAACCAGGAACCGATAAATCGATCGCCGGTGCGACCGCGGATCATCGACATTATGCAGGTGATATTGGTAGTGCGGCGAATGCTCGGGCTTTTCGATGACGAAGTCCTGGAATGCCGGGCCTCCCATGCGATCATCCAGCTTGCCGGCAACCAGCAGCAGGCTGTCCCGCAACGACTCCGCGTCCAGCTTTCGCCGGTTCGCACGCCAGTAGAGGGTATTTGCTGAATCAATTGACTGCGGCGAGTCCGCGGTCTCCGGGCCGTCGACCCCGGATGACTGCTGGTACGTGGCGCTGCACACCATCAGGCGGTGCAATTGCTTGAGCGACCGGAACTGGGCAGTTCCCCGGCGGCTGTCCTCCCGGATCTCGCAGGCGAGCCAATCCAGCAATTCCGGATGTGTCGGCAATTGTCCCATCCGGCCGAAGTCGTTGGGCGAATCGACGATCCCGCGTCCAAAATGATGCTGCCAGATGCGATTGGCAATGGATCGCCAGGTCAGTGGATGATTGTCGTCGACAATCCACTTCGCCAGGGCCACGCGCCGCAACCCTTCGGCATGCCCTGTCGGCAACTGAAACTCCCCGGTTTCTCCCGGCCTCAAGGGAACAAAGCCGGGCCCGACTTCGTCGCCGGGCGACGTAACATCGCCCCGTTTCAGAATCCGGATCGGCCGTGGCTTGCCACCCATCGGGCCGGTCCCGGTAAACGCGCCGCCGCCGTAATAGACCATCCCCGCGTACACGTATTGCGGGGCCGGCAGGCTGCCGAGTTGGCGCGCGGTTTCGGCCAGGGCCGATTCGACGTGCTGAAGTTCGTCACGGACCGCTGACGGAACATGCCGGGCGAGCAATGCGGACCGTTGCTCGCGCAAACTGTTCACGTCAACTGCGGGCTGACCGGTGTAAACGCCATCGACCAGGTTCGTCTTCGCCCAGCGAACCGGCGCTTCGATGGAATCCAGCGCGGTCACCGTGGCACCCAGGGAGACATTTTTTCCCTCGGCATCGAAAACACTCAATTCCGCGAGTGCAAAGATGAAGTCGTTCTGCCGGGGTGCCAGACGTGTGGCGGTAAACCGGACGTAGCGAGCGGTCACATCACGGACTTCGACTTGCTGCAACGTGGTCCCTGGATTCGGCAGATTCGCGGCCGTTTGATCGACCAGGACAACCACGTTCTGCGCCAGTTCCGGGTCGTTGGCTGCTTCGATTTTGAAACGCAGCGGAAATCCGAATCCAGCCCCGATGTTGTTGAAGTCGTCCCAGCAGCCGACATACGACAGCTTGCGAATCGGGACCACGCGCCCCAGGTCAATTTGAACCCATTTTGGCTTGTCGTCCGTCATCTCGATCGCACTATGGAAGCCGTATTCGGGACGCCGTTGCCCGGCAACTGCCTGGCGGCTGGCGGCGATCTTCTGATCCAGTTCCTTGAGTTCGGGGCCACCCAGGCGAGTCACTTCTGCCGTTAACCGCTGCTCTTCTCCCTTCAGGCGCTGCTGCTCGGCGAGCAACGTCTGTCGTTTGTGACCAATCTCCGGATTCGCATCGAACGTGCGATCCGCCCGATCCAGGGCGGCAAACACGGCCTGCAACCGGTAATAGTCTGTCTGGGTGACCGGATCAAACTTGTGATTGTGACACCGGGCACATTGTACAGTCAGGCTGCAGAACGTGTTCATGGCGGTGGTGACCATGTCGTCTCGGTCCAGGTTGCGGGCGATCTTGCCGTCGGTCTTGGATTCCGGGACTTCCGCATGCCCGATGAAATCCCACGGCCCCGCCGCAATGAAGCCGGTTCCCGTGATGCCATCAACAGTTTCCGGCCACAGGATATCCCCGGCCAGTTGTTCCAGCACGAATCGGTCATACGGCTTGTCTTCATTCAAGGATCGGATGACGTAGTCGCGATACGGCCACGAATTGGGACGCAGTTTGTCCTTGTCATAACCGTGAGTGTCCCCGTAGTGGACGACGTCCAGCCAGTGTCGCGCCCAGCGTTCACCGTATCGGGGCGACGCCAGCAGCCGATCCACCAGGCGTTCGCAGGCCGCGGGATCCGGGTCCGCGACAAACTCATCAATTTCCGACGGGTCAGGAGGCAATCCATGCAGATCAAACGTCAGTCGGCGAATCAGTGTTCGACGATCCGCGGCTGGCGACGGGGATAATCGTTTCTCAATCAGTTTGGCCTGGATGAAGGCATCAATGGGATTCTGCGATACGGATCTGGCCCCCACATCTGCCGCCGTGACGATGGGAACGGCCGGACGAAGCAGGGGCTGGACACTCCACCAGGTCTGACCGTCAAACTGACGGTCTTTCAACGTCAACGAATCGGGCCATTCCGCTCCGGATGCGATCCAGTCTCGCAGGGTCTTCAGTTGTTCCCGGGAGAGAGGTGCCGAATTCTTCGGCATTTCGGGCTGGTCACCTTCGACGTACTGCAGCAGCAGGCTGTCCGCCGGTTTGCCAGCGGCAATCGTCGCTCCGTTGTCCCCCCCCATGTGCAGTGCCTGGCGGGTAGACAGTGACAATCCCCCCTTGTGATCGTCGTCGTTGTGACACCGCACGCAATGACGTTCAAAGATCTGCCCAACGCCAGCGCGAAAGTCTGGTTTGGTGGGTGAATCGGGATCTGCAGCGACGACAGTCTGCGTCATGAATCCGACGCAAATGGCAAAAGCCATCGCACAGCTCTGGTGGTGTCTGTTCATCCGTCCTGTCTCAATTCTGATATCCAGTGAAGCGAGCACCGTTCCGCAGGTCTCGGCCCGGCATTTCAACCATTCGATAGCATCTGCAGGCTGGCTGCAAGTGCGCAATGGCTGTCCCTGACTGTCCCGTGGCGACTGCTCCGTCAAAACCACTTCAAAAAAAATGAAAACTATTGGCTTGACACTTCAGACTAATTGTCTAAATTGGTTCGAGAGTCGTTTGCCTGCCACTCAATCGAATGGCTGCTGGAGGCGTTTCAATCATGTTGCGCGACATATCTCGAATTCTGGTGACTTTGGTGGGGATCTCCTGTGCGGGGGTCTCTGCGGCCGAGCCTCCCACGACGCCGGTGATGTCGACCACCGAGTTGGCGAACTGGATTGATGAGCGATTCGCGGAGACCTGGCGTAAATCGCAGATCTCGCCACCGGAGGTCGTTGACGATGCGACCTTTTTGCGGCGGGTGTATCTGGACTTGAGCGGAACCGTCCCCCCGGTGTCGGAAGCCCGTGAATTTCTCGCGTATGAAGGCGGACATAAGCGAGAATCCCTGATCGAACAACTGCTCAGTGACACCCGGCGTCCCCAAAAACACTCGGAGCGCACGGCGGCGCATTGGGCGACGTTATGGCGCCGGATGATGGTTCCCGGGAATTCCCCGGAAGCTCAAGCGGCAGTCTCGCTGGAACCGTGGCTGAAAGATCAGTTTGCCGCCAATGTCCCGTATGACCAGATGGTACGGCAACTGGTGACGGCGAAGTCGGATGGGCAGGCGATGATGACCATACCTGCCAATGCGCGTGGCTCGTCCTCGCCGGCCATGTATTTTCAGGTCGTCGGTGGGAAACCCGAATCGGCGGCCAATGCGGTGACTCGCATGTTTCTCGGCGTCCGGATCGGGTGTGCGGAATGTCACGATCACCCGTTTGCCGAGTGGAAGCAAAAGGACTTCTGGGGAATGGCGGCGTTCTTTTCCGGTGTCAAGAATGGAGTCATCAATGATGCCACGCCGGCCGTCATCCGTCCGGAAAACAGCGCCGTGGAATACACCGCAGCCTTTCTGGGCAGCCACGAACCGGTCAAGACAAACGGCAAAAGTTCCCGCGAAACACTCGTCGATTGGATGACTTCGCCAGGCAATCAGGAATTCGCCGCCACGGCGGTCAATCGTGTCTGGCTGCACCTGATCGGACGCGGCATGACAGACTCGGTGGATGATCTCGCCCAGCCATCGGACGGGGAACGGGTGGTCCTGGATGAACTCGCCCGGCTGTTTGTCAACGCGAAATACGACATGCGATGGTTGATTGGCGGCATCTGCAAGAGTCAGCTTTATCAACGACGGTGTGTGGATCTGGAAAACGATCAATCACCGCCACCCGGTTTGCGGATCGTGAAAACGTTGACACCCGAGCAGATCTTCAATTCACTGGAGCAGGCGCTCGCGTTACCGGTGGCCAGGGCCGATGGCAGCGCCCGCTTCAACGGATTGCGGGCACAATTAATCTCGCGGATGAACGAGGCGGCTTCGAATCGACCCGATGAATTCCGGGCAGGAATTCCCCAGGCCCTGTTGTTGATGAATGGCCAACTGACGACGGACGCGACGGACCTGGATCGGAGCCGAACCCTGCGAGGCGTCCTCGACGCTCCGTTCCTGAACACTGAGGAAAAGCTGACAACGCTGTATCTGGCCGCGCTCAGTCGTATCCCCCGGGCAGATGAACAAAAGTTCCTGCTGGATCATGTCTCGCGACAGGAACAAATCAACAAGCAGAATCAGGCCTTTGCGGAAATCTTCTGGGCGATCCTGAACAGCCCGGAATTCGTGCTTGAGAAATAGCGTCTACGTTGTGACCACCCGTGAATCGATCGAATGGCGTCGTCTGCCGCGTGGCAACGATGAATCAACGCATCCCCTCAGTCAATTGACAGGAGAATACCATGTCCAGAATCACGCGGCGCGATTTTGCGAAACTGTCGTTGGCCAGTGCATTGGGTGTTTCGTTTTCCGGCCGATTGCCCGCTCTCGTGCGAGCGGCGGAAGCTGCGCCGCAGCATAAATCAGTCATCCTGCTCTGGATGGCAGGCGGACCCTCGCAGACCGACACCTTTGACTTGAAAGTTGGCCACCCCAACGGTGGGCCCTCACAAAGCATCGAATCCGCAGTTCCCGGAATTCAGATCAGCGAGCATCTGCCCGGGGTTGCCAAACAGATGAAGGAACTGGCAATCATCCGCAGCCTGACGACTGCCGAAGGGGATCATGACCGGGCCACCCGCCTGATGCTGACGGGACATCGCCCGGGACAGGAAGGGGTCAACTATCCCAGCCTGGGATCATTGTTCGCACGACAGCTTGGCGATGAATCGAGTGACCTGCCCCATTACGTCAGCGTCTCGCCGTTTCGATTTGGGGACGCCGGTGGGCCCGGCTTCCTGGGCCCGAACTACGCTCCGCTCGTCGTGTCCGGCGACAGCAGCGATCCCGAGGCCCGGGCGAATCTCACGATCGAGAACCTGAAACCACCCGCCGGAGTCTCGAAAGAGTCGATCGAGAAGCGATTCGAACTCTCGAAGTTCCTGCAGGACGACTTCCACAAGTCTGTCAAAAGCCAGTCGGCCAAGGCACACAAGGCCAATTTTGAACGTGCCGAACGAATGATCGCCACGAATGCCAAAGGGGCCTTCAAGCTGGATGAGGAACCGGCGGCACTGCGCGACAGCTATGGACGCAGCCGATTTGGACAGGGATGCCTGCTGGCTCGACGACTGGTGGAACGCGGAGTTGCCTTTGTTGAGGTGACACTGGAAGGCTGGGATACTCATGCGGACAATTTCAACGCCGTAAAACGCCTGAGCGAAATGCTGGACCCGGGATGGTCAACGCTGATCAGCGATCTGCGGGACAAGGGGCTGCTCAGTTCGACATTGATCGTCTGGATGGGAGAATTCGGGCGTACGCCGAAAATCAACATGACCACGGGCCGCGACCACTTCCCGCTGGCCTGGTCCACGGTCCTGGGCGGAGCGGGCGTCAAGGGAGGCCAGGTCGTTGGCGACACCGGGAAAGCCGGAACGGAAGTCGCAAATCGCCCTGTCAAAATCGCGGATCTATATGCCACCCTGTGTGCGAGCATCGGCGTCAGCCCCGACCACGAAAACATCTCGCCGGAAGGGCGACCCATTCCGCTGGTGGATCGGGGCGGCAAGGTTGTGGAGGAAATCGCAGTGACGCCTCCTTCGGCAAAAGAACCCAGGAAGTCGTAGCGGCCCATGGAAGAAATGTCTGACTCTTGGGCGGGCGATGGTTTCATGTTGGAAAGAGCATGTCAGTCGAGGGTCAGGCACCTTTGACCACAGGCTGCAAGCGGAGTCCGGTTCACGTCGTGACTACGGCCAAAGAGACGTTCACCATGATGATTTGGTTCAATCAACAGTTCAGACGGGTTCGACGGTTGCATGTGACATTGCGATCGAAACTTCGCGCCGCCGGACTGACGTGCCTCACGCTGCTGGTCTGGACTGCGGTGGCACGATTGCTGGCAGCAGAGGGGGCGATTCCCAAGCCATCGGCCGAGGTGCGCGACGTGATCCTGATGCTGGGAAACGGCCCGTTGCATGTGCGGTTGAATCTGTCCGTCGGTAAGAAATCCCCGGCCGAAGCCCGTCAGGAAACCGTGAACCGGCTTCTCAAGGAACTGGATGCAAATGCCGACGGCAAACTGTCGCGCGAGGAGGCTCAACGCTCCCCATTGTTTCGCGAAAAGCAACGCGACAAGGCGGCGGAATTCATCAAGTCGCTAAATGTGGATCTCAGTGTCTCGCCAAAGGACATCGAAAAACGGATCGAACAACTCGGTGGTGAAACAGTTGTCTATCGTCAGAATACCGAGGCATCCCTCACTGATGACCAGGTCTTCAAGAACCTGGATGTCGACGGGGATGGAATCATCAGCGAAGCCGAGATGACGGATGCTGTGGACGGACTGCTGGCGAAGGACACCGATGACGACGAATGTGTCACTCTGGAAGAATTCATACCTCAATCCACCGAGGTACAGTCGCTCGTGCCGCGCGCCAACGTTGCCAGATCACAGACGACTTCGGTGGCGGAAATCATTCGGGACACTCATCAGACCTTGCTTCCCGCGCAGATGATTCGCAAGTACGACACGGACCGGAACAACAAGCTGTCCGCCGCGGAATTGAACTGGACCGGCGAAAAACTTGCGACGTGCGATGCCGACAAGGACGGTCAATTGAGCGTCAAGGAACTGGCCAACCTGCGAAACACTCCGGTCGATCTCGAACTGGCGGTGGATGTCATTCGGGCAGATGGCGAGCGCATGTTGCGGGTCCTGCAGGTCGTGGGCGGTCGCAGCGCGAATGACAGTGCGCCGGATCTTGTCAAGGTTTCATTGCCCACCGCCGAACTGACGTTTTCTGTCCGGGACATCGACCCGTTCGAAACGTCGATGACGATCGCCCTGCGAGCCTTTAATGAACTCGACGCGGACAAGAACGGGTATCTCGACAAAGGTGAGACCAGGATGCGTGAGCGTTTTGGGCGTGGGTTGTTCGATCAGATTGACGCGGATGGCGATGGCAAGATTTTCGGCGAAGAAATGAAGGACTTTATTCGTACCCGGGGAGAACCTGTGGCGACCACGTGTCACGTCACCGCCTTTTCCGACGGTGCGGGATTCTTTTCAGCCATCGATACGAACGGTGATCGTCGCCTGTCCGTGCGTGAGATGCGCAACGCCGACCGCAGCCTCGCCCGGATGGACGTCGATCAGAAGCCTGGACTGTCAGAGCAGGAACCAGTTCGTCAGTATCGGATTGAATTCGTCCGGGGAATTTTTAATCCGTTCGGCAGCACCGAGCGTTCGGTCAATCCGCCGGTCGCGACGGACGTCGTGGCCATAAATAACCGCACCTCCGTGGGGCCCGTCTGGTTCCAGCGCTGGGACCGGAACAACGATGGCGACATCACGTGGCGCGAATTCCTGGGTCCCCGCGCCGCATTTGACGAACTGGATGCAGATCGCGATGAACTGATCGATCCGAAAGAGGCCGAAGCCGCGTCTCCGGCGGATCAGTTCAAGGGACGCACTCTCAAGTCAGATCCTGATCAACCGGTTTCGGCCGAAGCCGGGAATCCCCTCAACTTGCAACAGTAGTCTCCGTCGAGCGTTTGTCACTGTTTCCAGTCGCACCGACTGGTGATTCCTCTCCAATTTGAAAATGGACGATTTCATGTCAGTAAATACTGCGAACGACGATGCGACCGCAGTCGCCCGGCTGCGTGAGGCGCGGACAAAAATCAAGCAGGAACTCGGCAAGGTTGTGATCGGCCAGGATGACATCATCGATTCCCTGTTGATCGGGATGCTTTGCCGTGGGCACATCCTGCTGCACGGCGTCCCCGGGCTGGGGAAGACCCTGATGGCGCGCACCCTGGCCAGGACACTGGAAATGGAGTTCCGCCGGATCCAATTCACGCCGGATCTGATGCCCGCCGACATCACGGGTACGGACGTGATGGAGGAAGACCAGGTGACGGGCAAACATAGCGTCTCCTTCCTGAAGGGGCCGATCTTCACCAACTTCCTGCTGGCAGACGAAATCAATCGCACGCCTCCAAAAACGCAAGCGGCTCTGCTGCAGGCGATGCAGGAAGGTGAGGTCTCGGTGGGACGCGAAACGTACAAGTTGAAGCCACCGTTCTTTGTCGTGGCCACTCAAAATCCGATTGAAATGGAGGGAACATATCCATTGCCAGAAGCGCAACTGGATCGCTTCATGTTCAACCTGAAGGTCAAATACCCGACCGTGACCGAGGAAGTTCAAATCATCAAGGGAACGACCAGCAACGTGATTGCATCCGCCGGTGCGGTGTTGAACTCTGAAGAGGTCTTACGGCTGCAGGATCTGGTTCGCGGCGTCCCGATCGCCGACAGCGTTGTCCGTTACGCGGCCCGACTGGTCGCCGCCACCAGGCCGGGAATGAGCGAGTCCGGTGCCAGTTCCAAGGCGCTCGAACAGATTCACAAGTACATTTCCTATGGTGCCAGCCCTCGCGCGTCGCAGTTCCTGGTTCTGGGCGCGAAGGCTCGGGCCATCCTGGCAGGCCGGTACCATGTCGATTTCGACGATGTCAAATCCGTCGCACATCCTGTCCTCAGGCATCGCCTGGTCCTGAACTTTCACGCCCGTGCCGACAGCATCGACAGCGATGGCCTGGTGAACCGACTGCTGGAAGCCGTGCCGAATGAGGAAAAGCGGTAATGGCCATCCGAACCATGACGGATCCCGCGCTCTTTTCCCGACTCGATAATCTTGAGTTGCGGGCTCGCGGTATCGTCGAAGGATTTCTGCACGGATTGCATCGCAGCCCGTTTGTGGGGTTTAGCGTTGAATTCGCGTCGCACCGGGAATATGCCCAGGGGGACGACCTGCGTCATGTGAACTGGAAATTGTACGCCCGAACCAGGCGGCTTTACGTTAAGGAGTTTGACGCCGAAACGAATATGAACCTGCATCTGCTGGTCGACATCAGCGGTTCGATGGAATGTGCCAGCAAGGGACGCAGCAAGCTGTCGTATGGCACAACGCTCGCCGCCGCGCTCTGTCACCTGGCGCTCAAGCAACATGATGCGGTGGGGATTACGCTGTTTGCTGATGAAGTTGTCGCTCACCTGGAACCCAGGGCGAAGCCGCATCAACTGGACGAAGTCCTGCGGGTGATCGCCACAACCAGGGCGCGGCCCCGGTCAGACGCCTCGCGGGCATTGCGGCAGGCGGCGGAATTGTGCAGCCACCGCGGCATGGTGGTGGTGGTCAGTGATTTCTTCGACGACATGGCCGCCATCACCCGGGGATTGGACCAGTTGCGGTATCGCCAGCACGAAGTGCTGGCCTTTCAGATCTGGGATCCCTGGGAGCGCGATCTGCCTCTCGATGGAAACATCAGCTTTAAAGACATGGAAACGAACGAAGAAATCACGACACATGCGGAAGGGGTTCGTGAAAAATACCTGTTGGCTGTGAATGACTGGCGGCAAGAGTTTGCTCGAGCCTGCCTGAACCGCGGAGTTGACCGGGTGGAAGTGACCACCGATGACGCACTGGACCAGGCACTGCTCGACTACCTTGTCAAACGATCCAAGGCTTGAGATACGACTGTACTCGCAGATTGATGACTTTCCATGACAAGCTTCGTTCAAAACTCGTTCCTGGCAGGCCTGGCCGCGTTGGCGGTACCGATCCTGATCCATTTGTTCTTTCGCCTGAAGACAAAGCGGGTCGAACTGGGAACGATTCGCTTTCTGCGTGTGGTCATGGAGGAAAATGCCCGGCGGCGAAAGGTCATGCGCTGGTTGCTGCTGGCACTGCGAATGGCCTTCGTCGCGTTGCTGGTCGGATTGTTTGCCCGTCCCTATTTGCGGGCCGCCGCGACAACAGGTCAAAAGGAATTGCTGGTGATCCTGATTGATCAATCGGCGACCATGCAACTCAAGGGAGAACGAAGGCGGTTATTGGATCACGCCGTGGCCGAAGCGAGGAAGCTGATCGAATCGGCGGCCTCGGGAACACGGTTTGAAGTGGCGTTATTCGATCATCAGATTCGGCCACTGGTCGTCAAGGACGAAAGCGGGGCGACCAGAAGCGAATCGATTCTGTCTCAACTGCAGGTCCCCCCGACGACATTCGGAGCAACAAATTACGGCTCTGCGATCGCCTGGGCGCGTGACATTTGCGTGAAGGCACCCGCGGGCGGCAAACAAGTTCACTTATTTACGGATCTGCAGCGTTCAGGCCTCGACTGGACCGAAGTGGAGCCGTTTCCCGAGGATGTTCAAGCGCACCTGCACGACCTGGGAAATGCCGTTGTCAATAATGTCGCCGTCGCTGAAATCCGGACTCCGAAGTTGTGGATTCATCCTGGAGACGCGCCGGTTCTGCAAACGTCGATCCAGTACAACGGTGCCGTTTCCCTCAATGATGTTCCGATTGTCCTGGAAGTTGGGCGAGTTGATGGAAACGTCAAACCCGGAGTGACCGGAGAACCAGATTCACCTGTCAAGTCCGCCGACTTTGCCAGGCTTTCGGAGCGGATTACCAAGCGCGAACGGGTGAAACTTGAGCCAGGTGCCACGGTCACCCTCGATTTTGAACTGCCTCCACTCAGCGAAGGACTCTGGCAGGGTCGGATCACGGCTGAGTACGACGACGATCAGGCCTTCGACAATCAACGGTTCCTGGCGATTGCAGCGACACCAGCCTATCGAATTCTGGTGTTGAACGGAGGCGACAGTGACTCAGCATTGTCCAGCGAGACGTACTTTCTGGAGACTGCCTTGAGGTTGGCGGTGCCGGGGGAATCGTTTCATGAAAGCCCATTTGCGCCGACCGTGATTCCATACACCGCAGGAACAGTTCTGCCAGATCTGGCGGATTTTGATGCCGTCGTCCTGGCCAACGTGGGCGAGTTGTCCAGGGACGATGCCGGGCGCCTGGCGCGGTCTGTCCGCCTGGGAGGCGGATTGCTGGTCTTTACAGGGGACAAGACAACTGCGGGCAGTTGCTCGGCCCTGGCCGATGAAGGACTGACCGTTGGCACAATCCGCGATACGAAAGTGACTGTGGACCTGCCGTGGAAGCTGTCCAAATGGGATGAAACACATCCGGTGCTGCAACCGCTCAGCGACCCCCAACACGGCGACCTGCGCCGACTGATTTTTGCCGCGTATACACAACTGAGCCCCGCACCCGGTGCCAACGTGCTGCTGGAGTTCGGGACCGGTGACCCAGCCATCGTCGAGAGTCACGTCGGAGAAGGGAAAGTCATCTGGGTCACGGTTTCCTGCGGGCGTGACTGGAGCGATTGGTCACGCAGCCGCTTGTTCTTACCTTTGGTGCACCAACTGCTTGGCTACGAGGTGGGGTTGACTCAGGGGGGACGGGTACGAACCAGGATTATCGATTCAAATCCGACGAGTTCTGTGGAGGCCGGTCAGGTGCGAATGCCGCCGTCGGAGCAGCGCCAGTCCGTGTCGGTGCCGTTCGTTCCCGGGGTTTATCAACTTCCGCATTATTCGGAAGTCGTCAACACCAGTCCGCGAGAATCGGACGTTGACCGCTGCAGTCGCGAAGAATTCGAGAATCGATTTGCGATGAGGTTTGTGGACGAATCGGGCGTGGCGACGACACCTGGCGTAGCCACGCACGCCGAGTTTCACCGGGATGAAATCTGGCATTGGGTTGCCTGTGCTTTGCTGGCCGTGCTGCTACTGGAAGGGTTTGTGGGGAACAGGACCACTGCGTGATCGATGTCGGCCCGTGCAGGCGGCCGATTTCTCTGGATTTGTCGGAGCGTTCAAATGAGTACGACAGCCGTTCGTGATGCTGCATTTCTGGTACGGTTTCAATCCATCTGGAGTCGTCGACGCCGTGCACAATTGGGGCAGGTGCTGGCGGGCACTGCACTTCTGGCCCTGGTCGGATTCGGCTGCGTCGCGGCGGCAGACTACGTCTGGGAACTGGATCACTCGGCGCGACTGGCACTTCTGGTCGTCGCGATTGCCGGACTGGTTGCCTACGCAGGCAGCGCCCTGTGGCTGACATTTCGGCAGTCAGGCCGGCCAACGACAGCCGCCGAGATTGAAAGGGCATTTCCCGTCCTGGGCCAGTCGGTTCGAACGACGGTCGAATTTGCAGGAATGGGTGCGGACCAGCAGAAATCCGAAGGAGTCGCACAGACGCTGGTCACGGCTTTGACCGAGCAAACACATCAGCGTGCCCTGCCCCTGACCATTGAAGATGTGATTCCGACGAGGCGACTGTGGATCCTGGCAGCAGGCGCTGCCACAAGCGCGGTGGTCTTGTTCGGAATTTCGGCCAGCAACTGGGAATGGAAGAACGCAACTCAGCGGGTTGTCCTTGCGGACTCCGCCTATCGTACGCTCGAAGTGAAGCCCGGGAACATTACCATTGATGAGGGGGCTGGCACGCAGATCGACGTCGCTTTAATCGGGAGAACCAACCGTGAAGTGGTCCTCTTCACCCGAATGGCTGACGGCGAAGGCAAGGAATGGATGGAGCGGGCGCTCAACGTTCACAGTGGTGCCTCCTCAAATCCATCGTCCCGACCGCATGTCGATCTGGTCGCCAAACTGGATCGCCTGACAATGCCGTTGGAATATCAAGTCGTCGCCGGGGAACTGAAAAGCCCGGTCTTTCGCATCGAGATCCGACATCCGTTGAGAATTGAGCAGATCAAGGTCGGCCTGACTCCACCGTCGTATACCAGGTTGCCAACGACGGTCACCGAGGATGCAAATATCAGCGCACTGCAGGGGACGGTGGCACATTTCCAGGTTTCCTTTGACAAGCCTGTTAAGGAAGCCGCCATGATCCTCGCTCCTGGCCGGAGTGACAACGAGGAACCCGCCGAACCGGTTGTTGTGCCACTGGTTGCCAGCCATCCAGAATCCGAAGCCAGACCGGGCAGCGATCCCATTGCAACGATCTGGTCGGCGACGATTCCCCTGACGGAAAATCGCAACTACAGCATCGTTGCCGAAGCCGTCGATGGAACAAAACTGCCCGAAACAAAGCATCGCATTCGGGTGCGCGAAGATCAGCCGCCACAGGTCACTATTGAATCTCCGAATGATGCCGTCGAAGTGCATACCCTGGCGGAACTGCTGATGCGAATTCGCCTGCGTGATGATTACGGACTGTCGAAGTGCGGACTCATCTTCCAGATCAATAACGAGCAGGAAATTCCGCTGCTGGGCCAGGATTTTGAGCAGGCCGTGGCGGCGTCCCATGAGATTGCAGCCGCAGGGGCGTCGTCCCCCACAACGCAGGCCGCATTGGAAAAGGTGCTGCCGCTGGAACTGTTTGAGCTCACGCAAAAAGACAGCGTGATGTACTTCGCATTTGCGGAAGACAATCGCCCCGGCAGTCCGCAGCGCACTGAAACGGACATGCGGTTTATCGACATCCGGCCGTTCAAGCGGGAATACCAGGTGGTTGACCCGGATCCGATGCCCGGCATGGGTGGGGCGGGACTGAAGACGCTGGAAGAATTGATCCAGCGCCAACGGTTTGGATTGAATCGAACGATGCAGATTGAAAAGAGGGCGGCGGTTGGACGAAGTCCAGATGCGATGACCGTCGATCAACTCATGAAGTATGAAACCGATCTGGCCACGAATGTCCGCGAAACGGCCGCGGGCCTTCAGGCGCGTGGATTCGACGATGTCGATTTGTTCTTCCAGGCAGAAGCGGCCATGTTGGCGGCGGTCGATTCTCTCTCCGTTGCCAAATGGGAAAACGCGACTTTGCAGATGCGCGATGCGCTCAAGGCACTGATCGAACAACGGGATCGGACTCGCTTGTTTCTGCTGAAGAATCCAGATCCACAGTTGCTGGCACAATTACGACAGTTCGATCGCCTGCAGGCTCAAAAGCTCCGTCGTCCAAAAACCGACAAGGAAGAGGCTCGGGAACTTATTCAGCGCCTGGAGACTCTGATTGCTGAAGAGAATCGGGTCATAGAGACCTTGTCAGATCAAAAGCCCGATCCTGACCCGGTTCCAGAACAGCCGTCGACGGAACCTTCGAATTAACGTGACTGGATCATTGTGCAGATTCCAGCAGGTGGCAGCGCAACCTGCGTCGAACGAGAAATAAGGAAATCCCATGGTTGTCAATCGACGAATCATTGAGACTTCGTTTGCGATGTTACTGAGTTCTGGAATCGCGTTGGCACAAGACCGGCCAGCCGTGCCCGCAACGGGGGATGATACCACCGGAAGCGGACGACTCAGTTCTCGGGAGCTGAAGGAAAAACAGATCGATGTCTCGCTGGAAGCGCGTGACATTGAACGTATTCTGGGAAAACTTAAGAAAGCATCCGACCTGGCGAAGTCCCGGATTACCGAGGCTGCGGTGACGACCGAAACGGTGACCGCAGACCTCGACAAGGGGGATTCCGCCACCGCTCAAGCCGATGCCAGACAGGCGTCCGAAATGTTCGCCGAGATTATCCTTCAGTTACAGGCGCTCCTGAAGGAGGAGACCCCGCAACAGATCGCCGAAGCGAAGCAGTTGGCAAACCAGCTCGCCAAACTGGAACGGGAATTCGCAGAGAAATATGAAGGGATGTTGAATCCCACCGGATCGGGCAAGGGCAAGGTTGATCCAAAATCGCAGGTTCGGCCTCAGCAACGGCCGAATGGACAGGGGGAATCAGGCAGCACCGATCCTCAGAATCAGAACGGATCATCCGGCACGACAGATCCCAGTCAGCCACCACCGGGAAAGGACGATCCCGGATCCGGCCAGGATCAACCGGCACCACAGTCATCCCAAACAGATTCCAACGACAAGGTCAAATCGACTCCAGGTGCCGGCAAGTCAGCCGGAACCGACAAAAAAGACGAGAATGACAATTCATCAGGCGGCAACGCCAAGAAGCGCGAAGACGGTTCGTCACAAGACAACCCTCCAGTACCGACAGGCGGGAGCGACAGTGACGCCGACGATGGACAGAACAAAACCGGATCTGGTGGCGGTGCTGATCAGAAGGACGACAAAAATGGTGAGCGCCAAGGCAGTGGGATGTCCCGCGAGGAACTGCGGGAAGCGACCGCACGTCGTGCTCAACGCCTGGCGGAGACGGGAAAAACGTTGCAGGACGTCCTCAATGCGATCGCCCGTTCAACTGATCCCGCCGACAAGGACGCGACCGCCAGAGTTCAGGAAGTGCTGAAGGAAATTGACGTCGACAAACTCGTCGAACAGATGGGGCAAGTCGGCGGAATGGTCCGCGCGAAGAACGACGCGGAGGCAAAACTATCGAGTCAGGATATCGCCGATCGATTGGAAATCATGGCCCAGCGTCTGGATGCAGCCTACCGCCTGATCGTGGCACCACAGGCTGAAGAGTTGCGAAAGCTCGAACTGGAACTGGTCAAACTCCGCGAGAAGCTTGAGGATCTGCAAACCGAAGCGCAGATCGCGGCCTGGCACCGTGAGGCTCGTGAGTTGCTGGACACGGCCGACAAACTGGGGATCAGCGACCGTGCTCGCGATGCGCTGTTCGATGCCATGAAACAGGTCGGAATCAGCGTCAACGGCCGACAACACTCCTTCAACTGGGTGCTGATCAACAACCGATATGTCGCGCCGACAACGTACAGCAAGCCACTGCTCGATCTGCAGGAAGAATTGCAGGCACGCATTCAGAGTCTCCTGTTGGGTGACCTGCAACAGGATGCGGACGAGGCAACTCCGCCAAAGTACCAGGAACTGGTCGAACAATACTACAAGGTTCTGTCCCGGCAAGGTGGCTCGCCGGGTGCGGTTGAGAAATCGGTCCCGTCAACGAAGCCAGACGAAAAAAAAGGCAAGAGCAAACTGTGATCGACTGAATCGGAGCCGAACACCTGAAATTGGACGGCGTGGTGGCGACGGGGACAAGCGATGCTGGCAACTGCTTCAATACTGATATTGACGTCAATCGTCTTCGGACAGGTATCCGACGTATCAAAACCGGACGAGACCGAAGTTGTCCGGATTCTGGAGCCGTACTTTCAAGGGCAGGCCGCCAGTTATGAGTTCTTTCTGGACGCTGCACACACGCGGAAGGCACAGTTGGTCGAAAAGCCGGTCATGCGGTGGACGGCCGAAGGCAACCTGGGAGCAGTCTGGGTATGGACGCTGCACGGGCGGGTCGAGGTGATCGGTTGCCTGGGGGCTTATGTGAACGCAGCCGGCAAGTACGAAGCGTTCCATGAATTCCATTCCGCGACTCTGAAGCCACTGCAAAAGGTGGAAATCTCCAATGTCCGTACCTGGGAATCTCAAAAGCCTGGCGTCGAATTGAGACCGCTTGACTCAGCGCCCGAACCGTCCGCCAGCGACAAATTGCGCCTCGTTCAGATGCGAACGATTGCTCGTGAATTTGAAGTCGAGCTGAATCCCGGCACGAAAAAAACGCATCAATTGCGGCTGGCAACCGCTCCGCTGTTTCGATATCAGAGCGACAATCCGGATCTGATCGATGGCGCGATCTTCAGCTACCTTCAGGACAACGGCACGGACCCTGAATGCCTGCTGATGGTCGAGGCCCGAAAAGCCTCAGACGGCATTCAATGGTACTATGCACCGCTCCGCTTCACCTGGCGGCCCCTGCGGCTCACACACCGCAGTCAGGTTGTCTGGCAGGTTGCCGAGCACAACGAATTCTGGAAATCACGTATCCTGCGCGATCAGTATGTGACCTGTTCGCTGGGAGTCCTGAACCTGGATTCCATCCGCGGGACTCAGAAAGAGAATCCATGAAAAACACTCTGCGACTTGGAATTGTCGTATTCCTTGTGGTCATGATCGGAGTCTCCCGAAGCGACGACAAGACCGATGAAGAATTCCGCGTCAAACAACTCGCTCGCTCGAAGTCCATCGCGGAATCGTTCGTGATCGTCAACGACATGGGGACCGCGTCCCGGCCGGCGCAGATGAGTGCCAAACCGTTGTTGAGGTACACCGATGCCACTCGACAGCAGGATGAGTCGGTGCTCTGGTTGTGGACCGACAGAGAGCGGCCGATGGCCCTGATGGCAATTGAATACTACCCGAAACCTCCGCACGGGCCGCGCTGGCTCTACGAAATCGTGTCGCTGTCAGAATCAAAGATCGGTGTGAAGCGCGAAGCGATCGATTGGAAGGCGCAACGGCCGGGGGCTGTCCGGAACGAGGTTCCCGATGGTCCGGAACCGTCCGACAAGCCGGCCCTGCGGCTGATTCAGGCTCGAAAACTTCGTCAGCGATTCACGGCGCACGAGAAAACTCCTGTTGAAGGAAGGATCGAATTACGGCCCCTGACGAATCCGATTTATCGATACAGAGATGAGGAGTCGGGGGTCGTCGATGGTGCCATTTTCGCGTTTGCCAATGGAACCAATCCGGAAGTTCTGCTGGTGCTGGAAGCTCGGCAGGACGCGGGTTCAAAATCCGCGGTCTGGAAGTACGGGTTCGCTCAAATGACGGGCGGCGAAGTTTATGCCAGTTTGGATGAGCGCGAGGTTTGGAGCCAGCCAGAGGCGGATCCTCCCGCCAGTCGTGATTCGTACGTCAACGGTTGGATCTCAGAGGAATAGTGAATCGGAGTTGATCGCTCAAGTGACTCCGGATGAACTTTGGATAATCGCACCATGTTGGCATCACTTTCATTTCTGACGCCCATGACCGTGACCGTAACAGCGGCCATCGGGACACTGCTGTTGGTCGGCTTCGCCGTATTACGCTGGCTGGGGGGCCCTCCCGCCGCTGTTTCGCGTCGCTGGAGTCTGCTCTGCGTACGGGGGGCTGCGGTGGCAACCCTGATAGTTATCCTGCTGAATCCGTCTGATGTCTCTCAAACACCCGGACCGATCGACCGGCCCGATGTTTTCTATCTGCTGGATTCATCCCAAAGCATGGCTGTCGGCGACCAGGAAACTCGATTTAATCATGCGCTGCGGATGATGCGCGAGGCCAATGCTGCCGTCGGTGATGAACTGCATGCCCAGATCAAATTGTTTCGCTTTGGGCATCGCCTGGTGGCCGTCGACGAAGACCGGGGGTTGAACCTGGGGATTCATGGCGGACCTGGTTCTTCAACGCCAGGAGCAGGTGGCGCGCCTGCGGCGATGTCGCAGGCCGCGATCGCCGCCGAGACCCTTCCGCGGGCAGATTCAAAATCAAAAAAGAAGGTCACGCCGCTCGCTCCCACCGATTCTGATACGCAGTTGCTGACGGCACTGCGACAAGCCTCCAGTCGCTTTGGCAGGCGGCCTCCAGCGGGACTGGTCCTGTTCACCGACGGCCGTACGCGGGATGAAGTGGGTGTTGAACAACTGGCTGCTCAATTCGCGAACTTGAAAGTCCCCGTCCATGTCGCTCCGGTGGGTGATAACGCCAGGGGCGGCGATGTGGCAATTGTGGCCAGCGTCATACCGTCCCGGGCACGGAGGTTTTCGGAAGTTGAAGTGCAGGTGTTCCTGCGAAGTTATGGCTACGAAGGGCGTCGCTGCCAGGTCTCGTTGACTTCTCCCGGCGCCAATCCCGGTGATGCAGATCAGACGTTGTCGGCACCGGTGCCGGTGACGTTGCACGATGGATTTCAATCAGTCGGATTAAGCTTTCGTACTGAGGCAAAAACCAGGAAGGTCCGAATCAACGTCTCCCAGATGCCCGACGAAGTTTCGACCTTGAACAACGTGTTCACTGCCGAAGTGCAGATTGATCGCACGAAGATTCGGGTGTTGTACATTGAGGGAAGCACGCAACCTCTGCAACCGATCCAGCGCGGCGACAAGTACGAAGTACGCGGCCCGTACTCGGACCTGCAGCAAGCCCTGACCGAAGATGACGATATCGAATGCGTGACGTTGCACGCTCCCTATGGGCGGGGGCGGTTGGCGCGTGTTGCCGAAGGGGGAGCGGTGACGACCGCCCGGGGCTTCCCCGAAACAGTCGCTGAGTTGTCCGCATTTGACGCGATTATTCTGAGCGATGTTGGTGCCGATTCATTTACCGAACAGCAACTCCAATGGTTGCAGACGTGGATTGGCCAGCGTGGTGGCGGACTGATGATGGTCGGCGGGCAACGCAGCTTCGGGGCCGGACGCTGGGATGATTCTCCGCTGGCGGAAGTCCTGCCAGTCAACATGCGCAGCGAGAATGACTGGCTGCCAGGGACACAGGTCAGTGTCCAACCGGAACCCCAGGCGCTCACTCACCCCTTGTGGACAATTGTGGCGGATGACCAGGAGAATCGGAACATTCTGGATAAGTTTCCGTCGTTCTTTGGAGCCAATCGCTGGGCTGGCGTGAAACCGAACCTGACTCGAACCCTGGCGATGTCAAATCTGACCGCGGCAGAGCCTCCACTGTCGGCGGCCAAACCCGCCGACAAGACAGCAGTGAAGTCCCCGTCCTACTTCGAGACACTGCAGAAGAATCTGACAGGCAAAAAGGGCACCGGCCCCAAGGCAACGTCGCCGGGTGCCGAGGAGAAAAAGTCCACCTCGGCCAGTCCGGCCCTCGCTGCTGCGGCCAATCAGCCAGCAATCGTGGTGGGTCAGTTTGGTCGCGGTCGGACCATGGCGATGGCAATGCCAATCACTTCACCCTGGGCCAATGACTTCCTTTCCAAATGGGGCCAGGGCGACTCGAAGTATTACGGAAAGTTCTGGCGCAATGCGATCTATTGGCTGACGGAGTCCTCGTCGATCGGGCGGCGACGTCTTGTTGTGACGGCAGACAAGAAGTTCTATCGGCCGGGCGAAACAATCACGCTGACCGCCGCAGCCTTTGATGAAGCAGCAAACCAGACGGGTTCGTACCGGATCACCAGCATGATCGAACCCCAGACTTCGTTGAGTGACTTGGAATCGAATTACTCGCCAATCCTGTGGCCGGACGACAAGCCCCGCGAAAGTGGTGAAACAGGTCCATTTATTGCCTGGGGCGAGGAGTTTGATCTGCCGCGCGTCGATACTGCCGCCGGAAAGCCAGGATTTGCCCTGCAGTTGCCGATCGCGGACGCCTTGACCGTTGGATCGGCCAGCCAGTCACTGCGGGTGGAGTTGACCGCGATGGAGGAGTATACGCAGGTGGACAGCACTTCAATCGACATCCAGATCCTGCACGATCCATTTGAGCAACAGAACCCATTCCCAAATCATGAATTGCTGGCATCCATCGCGTCGCATTCTGGTGGCCAGGTCATTTCCCAACCGGAACAGCTTGCCGAGGTCCTGCGCAAGGTTCCCATGAAGGCAGGGGTTCCAATCATCAAGAAGACTCCGCTGTGGAGTAACTGGTACTTGTGGAGTTGGCTGCTGGGATTGCTCAGCCTGGAATGGATCCTGCGCCGTATGACGGGATTGGCCTGACGAGGACAGCGACTTTCCGTCAGTCGCTCGCCAAAACCAGCGAGCAAAACGAGATCATCACAACAATTCAAGTTCCGTGAATCGACCAAATTGAGAGTAGAAGAATCATGGCTGCTCAACGAATCCTGCTCCTGTTGATCCTGGTCCTGACAGTGGGCTCCACCGGCCGTTGTGATGAGCCGAAGGATGACTCCATGCAGGCGGAAGTCGCCACGATGGCCAAAAGACTCTCTGCTGAATGCGAATTCACTTCGGTTGGAACCGCATCTCTGAAGCTCGAAATTCACCCCGTGCCGTTATTGCGGTGGTCAAATCCAACGGTCGGACACGTTTTCGGTGAAGTCTATTTGTGGACGGACAACGGGCGTCCGGCCGTTGTCGCCAGTATGTACAGATGGTTCTCACCAAAATGGGGCGACAGCCTGGAAGTCTGCTCGCTCTGCGAATCTCCGGTTACGGGCCGAAAAGGCGCCGTGGAATTCTGGACGGCGAAAGATCCGGGGCTGTCGCTCACCACTCTGCAGGATGTTGATCCGCCAGCGCGCCTGCCGGCTGGCCGACTGGCTCAAATGCGGAGAATGGCTGCGGACTTCACCGCCAATCTTGTGGATACACGCAGTGACGTCGCTGGCGTTCGTCGACAGTTGCGCCTGCTGAATCAGCCGATCTATCGTTATCCAACTCCTCCGAAAAAGGCGACTTACCGCGATGGCGCACTGTTTACTTTCGTCGAAGGAACGGATCCGGAAGTGTTTCTGATACTTGAGGCCTTCCAATCCGACGAAGGTGGCGGTTGGCGTTTCGGACTGGTCCGCATGAATCGAGATGCTTTGAGGGTCACGTTTCGCAATAACGCCGTCTGGTCGGCTCCATTCATTGAAGATGTGCTGAATCGCCCGCGGGAGCCGTATGCCGTCTTTTCACTGGAACAGCCACTGAAGGATGTCGGGACACCACAATCTCCAAAGAAGGGATCGGAATGAATAAACTCCTTCCAAATCCTTGTTGGAAAAGCATTCTCGCGATTGTTGCAGCCTGCGCGCTTGCTCTTCCCGCCCAGACACGTTCGGACGACATACCACAAAGTGACCCGCGACTGCAGAAACTTTATTTCGAGGAAGCCAACCGCTGGGACATGTGGGTTGGCCCTGATCGCAAGCAGAAGGCGGTCATTGTCGCGGAACCAGTCTTTCGCTGGCAGAATCTGGCGCGAGCCAATGGCCAAAGTGGCGCGATGTTTGTCTGGCTGTTCGAAGGTCGGCCAGTGGTCATCGGAGGCGTGTTCTCCAACCCGTCAGCTCCGAATCGCCGCGATATCCTGCATGAGTTCCACGCCCTGGGACCTGACCGCCTGTACCCAGACTTCCGGGACTCCGATTCCAAGTGGTTACCCGGTGCGGGTGTGACCCTCAAACCGCTTCCAGATTCACCGGTCGTCGCCGACACAACCGCCAAGCGAACGTTGCAGTTGCGAGCGATCGCACGCGATTTCAAAGCCAAGTCAACTGATGCCGAGGGCCAGCGCTGGCAACTGCGACTGCTGCCAAAACCCCTGTATCGATATGAGAATCCCGGGGGAAGTCTGATCGACGGAGCGTTGATGGCTCTGGTGAGCGATGCTGGAATCGACCCGGAAATCATCCTGATCCTCGAAGCACGCAAGGAAGCCGACCGCCCGACGTGGTATTACCGCGCGGTTCGACTCTCCATTGCGGATCTGTACCTGGATTACAAGGGCGACAGCGTTTGGACGTCGCTGCGCGAGGATCCTGCCGGGAAGTTGGGAAATGCCGACAACACGTACGGATTGATCCGCGACCGGGCGATCGACGAATTTCCGGCTCTGCCTGAAAAATGAGGGAATTCCGCAGGAAAACCCGATTGCCCGAAAGTTATGTTTGAGCTTCAGACAGGGTGTCTGTAAGCTGTTGAGAATTGTTCTGTCCATGGGTTCCACAAAACGGTAAATCGATTCATGAGTCGGAAACTGCAAGATGTCGCCAACGCCGAACTTTCTGTGCTGCAGGTGTTGTGGGAACTGAAAACGGCCACGGTCCGCGAACTGACGGAGCGCATTTACCAGAACTGCACGGCCGCATTGAATGCCACTGTTCAGAAGCTGCTGGAGCGGTTGGAGGCCAAGAAATACGTCAAACGGAACCGCAAGACCTGGCCACACCAGTTTACGGCCTGCGTCGAGCGCGAAGCACTGATCGGGCAACAGTTGCAAACCCTGACCGATCAGCTATGCCAGGGTGAAATCCAACCGCTGCTCAGTTGCCTGGTCAAAACCTACGGTCTGACCGACGCAGATCGACAATCCTTGCGAGGATTATTGGACGAGTTGGATGGCGGAGACACGAAGTAAGCAGATGCCCGAAGTCTGTCCGCCTCATCAACTGCGATTTTCGAGACAAGGTCGCCGACATGATCAGCCTGTTCAACTTTGCCGTGATTAACGCCCTGACCATCGTGCCGCTGGCACTGCTGGTCTGGGTGATCAGCCGAATTGCAAAGCGACCTGCTCTGGCACACGCGCTGTGGGTGCTGGTACTCTTGAAACTCGTGACTCCGCCTCTGTTTCAATGGCCGGTCATCGAGATTCCCGTTGCAAACCAGATCGAAACCACGGGACTGGATTTGCCGACCACGCCCGTTGCGATCGCTCCTGACCAGAACCATTCTAACTCTCGTGCCGAATTCGCCTCATCGAAAACCGGTTCGTTCAACAACAATGGAGCCGGGACTTTCGAGCCCATTGCTGCTGTTCCGGCTCCATCACGACCACCGGCACGCGCAGTCGGACAGTTCCTGGCACCGCCCGTCGGCCTGATGGTGACCGTTTCCAACTGGTGGGAGGTCCTGGCGTACGTCTGGTGCGGCGGTGTCGTCCTCGCGGTTTCCATTCAAGGCTGGTACGCCATCCGGTTCGCTCGCCGGATCCTGAAATCTGCAGCCCCCTGCCAGGAACTGCAGGAGCAGGTGGCGAGACTGGCACATCAGATGAATCTCAACACTGTTCCGGAAGTCCGCATCGTCGCCGCCACCGTTTCGCCATTGCTCTGGAGTTGCGGTCCCCGGACCACGCTGCTGTTTCCCATCGCTCTGAAGATGCGATTGGACTCGGATTCCGTGGCAACTCTGCTGATTCACGAATTGGCCCATTATCGCCGCGGTGATCATTGGGTCAGGTGGCTGGAACTGATTGCGACAAGCTTGTTCTGGTGGCACCCCGTCTTGTGGTGGGCCCGGAATCAGATCGAAGATTCCGAAGAGGAATGCTGCGATGCGTGGGTTGTGGGCCAGGTTCCGCACCAGCCGCGCACCTACGCCGAAGCATTGCTCGATACGATTGACTTTCTGTGCAATGCCCCCAGAGAGATTCCGCCGCTGGCGAGTGGGCTGGGAAACGCGGCCGTGCTCCGTCGGCGACTGACGAAGATCATGAGCGGACCGTCTGTTCAAACGATGTCGCGCCGGCTGCGAATGGCCGTTGGGTTGCTCGCGGCGCTCTTGCTGCCGATGGGGCCGTTGGTATTTGGTTCTGGCACGACGTTTACTCTTAAACCCGCCGCATTCGCCTTGGTGGAACAATCACGATTGCTGCCCACGCCATCAGCTCCGACCGTATCCGGCGATGTCGGAGCTTCGGAATCACAGTCCGATCTCGACAATGCTGCCCCGCGCGACTTGGCCGGACGCTCCAGGTCGCGCCGTTCAGAAACGGCGTGGTCGACGGCAGTGTCGCCCGACGGACGGTTCATCATCCGTGCCACCACTGGCCGCCGGGTGCTGTTGTCCGATTTGTCCTTGGGTCGGGAATCAGACCTCTCGTCAGAGGGAATTACCGCTGTTTCCTTCGTGCCGAACGGCGAACAGTTTGCCGCCATCGCCTCGGATGGGCGGTTGATGATCTGGGATGCTGTCACAGCTGAACTGCGCCGCGTCCTGTTCACACACGATGCCGCGCTGCGTACGGTCGCGGTCTCGCCGCACGGCGACTCGGTGGCAGTGGGGGCCAGGGATGGCACATTGCTGATCCTGGATTTGCTTTCCGGCGACGTTTTGAAAAGATTTCCTCAGCATGCCAGCCAGGTCAATTGCGTGCGGTATTCCCAGGACGGAAATCGGTTGGCTGTGGCAGTGGGGGACTGGAAATCAGACGCGCCCGGAACGGTTCGACTGATCGAACTGAATACTGGAACCGCCGTCGATCTGGACTGTCGGACGACCCCGGGCGCGGTGATGTTCGTCAGCACCGAAGAATTGATCGTTGGCGAATGGAACGGCCATTCCACGTTGTGGAACCTGATCAATCACGAAATCGTGGGTGCGGCCGTGGCGAACAAAAGTATCGTGGCTGCAGCATCCTTCTCTCCCGACAACCCTCAGCTTCGCGAAATCGCCTTCGAATCGTCGGATACGAACGAAGAATGAGCGGCCAGCCTGGCTGCTTCTGCATCGATTGTCGTCCTTCACCTGAACCATCGTGAGTTTCATGATGCGCAGTTCCATTCTATTGGCAGTGATCCTGGCCGTGATTCAGCAGGGGACGTTTGGACAGGATTCTGCGAAGCCGACTGATGAACAAAGCAGTCCTCAAACAGTGTCGCCCATGCGAAAGCTGTTGGATGATTCGCTGATGTGGGATGAATTGTTTATTGACGAAAACTCCGCGACTCCGATGACGGTTCGAGTCGCCATGCGCTGGGCAAACAACGTTCGCGGATCAGAAACTGGCATGACGCTGTTGTATCTGGCCGATGGTCGACCGGAGGCTGTTTGTAGTGTCTATCCGTGGGAGAAGAACCTGATTCACGAATTCGATTCCCTGTCGCGAGGCAAACTGATTGGCAAGCGTGACGGAGTCCGTACTTGGATACCCTCCCGGCCCGGCATCGATTTTCAGAAGGTCCCCGAGGCTGCGGCACCCGGCGACACGGCCGCAGTACGACTCCGGGAAATGAAGGCCCTGGCGAATGAATTCTCGTCGACGATGCTCGGTTGGCGTGCAGACAAAAAAGATCGCGAAAACTTGCGACTGCTGCCGCAACCGCTGTACCGCTATGAAAGCAAAAGGGCGGATGTGATCGATGGGGCGGTGTTTGCATTCGTTCAGGGGACAGATCCTGAATCACTCCTGCTGATCGAGGCATTTCAAGCCGGCAATCGGCTCGAATGGCAGTTCGGCTTTGCCCGAAACACATCGGGGGAACTGGAGGGGCGCCACCGGGGCACCGTCGTGTGGCATGCTGACTTGTATCCGGTCACAACGGATTCCAGGTCGACACATTTCAGCCTGGCCGAGCCGCTTCCGGTCGAACTTTTGAAATCCTTGAAATAGGGGCACGGTCCATGATTCATAAACCCATGTTCGCGGTGATCACGGCCGCGATGTGCTTTGCCTGCGGATGGATCTGCTGTGCCTGTGCCTCCGATCAGTCGGCCAATTCGGGCGAGACGACAGCACCGGCAGTCGGGGGCGTTAAGCGGGCATTGATTGTCTGCGGTCTCAGTGGTGACGCAGACCATCACACGCTGTTTGCCGGTACCGTTGGAAAACTGCACGAGGGATTGGCAAAACACCAGGGGTTTGCAGCCAGCAACATCCAGGTGTTGTTTGGCGACGATCCGCAGGAGGACGATTCAGAATTGATCCGGTCTTCCGCACGATCAACGTCCGCCGAACTGCAGAAGACCATCGACGACCTGCGTCAGGCCTCCAAGCCGGAGGATACCCTGTGGGTGATCGTCCTCGGACACAGCCACTTTGATGGCCGTCATTCCTGGCTGAATCTGCCGGGTCCAGATATCCAGCAGGATGAATTTGGAAAACTGTTCGCTGATCTGCCGTCGCGCGAGCAGGTGTTCCTGATCACGTCGCCCACCAGCGGAATGTTTATCAAACCGCTTGTTGCCAAGGGACGGGTCGTGATTTCCGCCACCGAAGATGCACTGGAAACGAACGAGACGGACTTTCCACACGTGCTGGCCCGAGTCCTCAGCGCGCCACCCGCGGCGAAGGAGTTCGACGTGGACCAGGATGGCACCGTGACATTGCTGGATCTGTACCTGACCGTTTGCCGAAACGTGGCCCAGCAGTATCTGGATGGAGAACTGCTGTCGACTGAGCATGCCTTGCTGGATGACAACGGCGATGGAAGGGGGACCGAAATCCAGATTGACTTCCTGACAGTTGACCAGGGAGGACGAGCCCGCCCCAACAAGACTTCCGTGGTTACTATCCGGCCGGACAGTGATGGAGGTTTGTCGAAAACAATCGCGATCACTCCGGGACCGGAGGCCGCGCCCCAGGAGACCGGTGACCCGAAATAGGACCGGGCGTCCAGTTGCGTTATTCTTTCAGCCCTGAACAGGAAAGATACGATGAAACGCCTGGTCCTGCTCACGTGTTTCGCTTTGCTGGTCGGACGGAACGCCGCTGCCGATGCGGACGAGATCGAACCGCCGACCTGGATTCGAGCTCGCACTGACTTCGATCACGGCACCGCGGCTGTATGGTTTTCTCCGTCGCTGCAGGTCTGGTATCAGGAATCCGCCGGCGACCGTTCCGTGTTCTGCGATGCTGGCACTGGGGAGCGGCATGAAATCTATCAGCAGCAGGGGCGGGTCGTGACTCGCCCGCTTGGGGAACGGTCGTCCGCTCCGATCTTTCCTCTGAGCCGAAGGACGGAAGACAACCAGTGGCTGGGTGCTTGGTTCTTCTCCGCGGGCCAACGGATCATCGATCAGCGATCGCGCGAGGTGGTCGTGGGAGGAAAAGCCTGGAAGGAAATCGAATTCAGCGTCATCGGTGCCGGACCGCGAATGCTGGGGACATTGCGCGTGGATCCCCAGAATCATCGTCCGCGGCACCTGTTGTTCGAAACTCCCGGTGCCGGACAACAGACCACTCGATGGGAGTTTGACTACCCGCAGGAAGGACCGGGCGACGTCAGTCAACTGGCTCCCAAGGCACACTTGAATCGATCCGGTGACCTGAAAGAGATTCAATCAGCCATCGGAGCCATCGCTGCCAGCCGTGCCCGGATCGGTAATCTGCGTGTCGTCATTACCAGTTTTCCGGACGAGACTGTCGGTTCTCTGTGGGTGGTTCACAAGAAGGGTGATCGCTGGCGAGTCGACACTTATACGTTTCCGCAACTGTTGCAGGATCTCGCGCGAGATGTATCGACCGATGAGTGGGGCAAATGGATTGAAAGCCAGTTGCCCAACTGCAGCCTCAGTCGCAGCCTGGTCTGTGACGGAAACCGTGTATTCGACCTGAAGGGACGCGACAGGGTTCCGAAACTGTCTGAGAAAATCGCACCAATCGATCTGCTGACCGGATCATCCTCGGGGCTTCCTTTCGATGTCCGGTTCCCGCTTCGATTCTATCCAGATTTGACGAGCGTACACGACAGCTTCAAACTCGTTCCAAAACCGGCAGCCTTTCCTGATGGACTACTCATTCAGCAAAGCGGCGGATACGCGAAGGGAGGAGGCTACCACAGTCACTACTACCTGGATCCCGCCAGGGGGCACACGTTGGTCAAATACGAACTATTCGAGGATTCCAAGGAAGCAGAACTCTCCGCCGATGCCAAACTGGAACACACCCGTTCGGCAGAAGACTTTCGACAATCCCCGCAAGGATGGTGGTACCCTTCGCTGATCCGCGACACACGCCGCGGTGAGGACGCGACTTTGACACGCTATCATTTCGACTTCAATGCGGATCTGCAGGACAATCTGTTTGCCCTGGATGGCAATCGTTGAATGATTCTCCCACGTGCTGGGAAGTCCAGCGTCATCGCTCGACATGTGTCGAAACCAACACGTCTCGCTCTCCTCGACCAAAACTCACCCGGCTTCGGTTTCGAGTCCGATTCCGGAATATCGGAACCCGAGCTTTCGCATGGTCTGCGGATCAAACAGATTCCGTCCGTCGAAGATCGTGGGGGACTTGAGCCGGTCGCGGATGACCCGAAAGTCCGGCGTACGGAATTCATTCCATTCGGTGACGATCGCCAGCACATCAGCACCGCTCAACGCGTCATACATCTGCGTGCAATAAGTCAATTGATCACCATACTGCTGACGCACGTTTTCCAACGCCACCGGATCATGGACTCGAACAGCCACTCCGGCGGCGAGCAATTGATCAATCAGCACCAGCGCCGGTGCCTCACGAATATCGTCGGTGCGAGGTTTGAACGCGAGTCCCCAGACCGCGACCGTACGTCCACCAAGCTGTCCCTGGAAGTGACGCTGAATCTTGTCAAACAGGACGGACTTCTGAGCCACGTTGACATCGTCGACAGCCTGCAGGATTCGCGGCGCAATACCATCGCGCGTGGCGACGCTGATGAGTGCCCGGACATCCTTGGGGAAGCAGGATCCCCCATAGCCGACGCCGGGAAACAGGAATGCGAATCCGATGCGCTGGTCATGCCCGATCCCCTTGCGAACGTGATTGATGTCCGCGCCGACGCGCTCACAGATGTTCGCCATCTCATTGATGAAGCTGATCTTCGTGGCCAGAAGACAGTTGGCCACATACTTTGTCATCTCCGCGCTTTCGTGGTTCATCACCAGAAACGGGTGTTCCGTCCTTAGAAACGGTCGGTAAAGCTCCTGTAAGACTTCACCCACCGCCGGGCGGGCCACGCCCACGACTACGCGGTCCGGTTTGGTGAAATCCTCAATGGCACATCCCTCTTTCAGGAATTCGGGATTCGAGGCGACATCGATCGGACGTCCCGTCAGTTCGTGCAAACGTCGGGCGGCTTCCGCGTTGGTTCCCACGGGAACGGTGCTTTTGATGACCACGATCGCATCGTCCGCCAGGTGCGGCGCGATCGATTCCAGGGCGCTCCACAGGATTCGCAGATCTGCGGAACCGTCATCCCGCTGAGGTGTGCCGACCGCAAGGAATACGCAACGCGCTGCCGGAACGACCTCCGACGCCTGTGTCGAGAATTTCAGGCGACCAGACAGGGAATTACGAGCCACCAACTCGGCCAGCCCTGGTTCGTAAATGGGAATCTCTCCCCGATTCAGGCGGTCGATCTTTCGCTGATCAACATCCACGCAGGTGACATCGTTGCCGCTTTCGGCAAAACAGGTTCCGGTCACCAATCCGACATATCCAGTTCCAATCATCACCAGTTTCACGTCGATTCCTCAGCTTGATTTCAAAACGTAGACGATCACGGGATCGCAGGCCACGAGGTTCAGGACACGGTGCCAGCGGGGTCGGGGCCAAGTTTCAGCAATTCCATCAGGTACTGGCCATAGCCGCTCTTGATCAACGGGGCCGCCAGTTGTTCCACCTGTGCGGCATTGATATGCCCCAGGCGGAACGCGATTTCTTCGGGACAGGCGATCTTCAGTCCCTGACGCTCCTGAACAACCTGCACGTAGTTGGCGGCCGCCAGCAATGAATCGTGGCTTCCAGTATCCAGCCAGGCGTAACCGCGTCCCATCAATTCCACGGTCAAATCGCCGCGACTCAGGTAAGCCCTGTTCACATCGGTGATCTCCAGTTCACCCCGGTGAGACGGTCGAATCGTTTTCGCGATCGACACCACATCATTGTCGTAGAAGTACAGGCCCGTCACGGCATAGTTGGACTTCGGTTGTCTCGGCTTCTCTTCCAGGTCGATGGCGCGTCCCTGCCCGTCGAAGCTGACGACACCATACTGCTGCGGATCCCGAACGTAGTACCCAAATACAGTGGCTCCACGCTGCCGGGCCATGGCCCGTTCCAGCAAGGACTGCAGGCCGTGCCCATAGTAGATGTTGTCGCCAAGGATCAGGCTGGCCGGCGAGTTCCCCAGAAAAGATTCACCGATCAGGAACGCCTGCGCCAGTCCTTCGGGTTTCGGTTGTGCCGCGTAGTGCAGCGAGATTCCCCATTGTGAACCGTCACCAAGCAATTGGTGAAATGCCTGCTGATCCTGTGGAGTGGTGATGATCAGGATGTCACAGATGCCGGCCAGCATCAATGTCGTCAGCGGATAGTAGATCATCGGCTTGTCATAGACCGGCATCAGTTGCTTGCTCGTTGCAACCGTCAGCGGATGGAGTCGCGTCCCTGCACCTCCCGCCAAAATGATCCCCTTGCGGTTCAAGTCATACCTTTCTTCATTGTCGGTCTATTGGAATGGTTCAATCGGATTTCGCATCCGGAAGACGAACGCAAAGCAATGTTGCCGGATGTTCCGCACGGATCGGTTCCAGAGTGACGGGTCCCGCGGCAGCCGGGATCAGGACCGTCCGCCCCCGGACAAGTTCATGTCGCTCCCCGAACAGCGAGTCGGCCATCGAAATAGCACCATCGACCACCATCCAGATTGTCATTTCGCCAGCATACGGCACGACGCACGGTTGAAACAGAGTGAAACGTTCCAGCCGGAAATCATTCAGTTCGACGAGCAACTCGCCCTGAATTCCGTCCTGCCGACTCTCCATGCGTTGCGGTGCTACAGGACCAATTGGCTGTTGACTCCAATTGATCGCCTGCAAGGCGGACTCGATCTGCAATGGCCGGGGCTTGCCGTCCAGTCCGAGCCGATTCCAGTCAAACAGTCGAAATGTTGCATCGCTGGACTGCTGAACTTCGGCCAGGACCAGACCGCCACCGGCCGCATGAATGGTTCCCGCAGGCAGCGAAATGCAATCGCCCGCCTGAGGGACGAACATGTGCAGGCACTCGTCAAGGGACCCCGCGTGCAGATGTCGCAGGAATTCGTCCCGCGAAATGCCCGTTCGCAACCCCGCGTAAATTCGCGCCGTCGGTTCTGCCTGAAGGACGACCCAGACTTCCGATTTCCCTCGCGGTTGACCAAGTACCTCCCGTGCCATCTTGTCGCACGGGTGAACTTGAAGCGACAACCAGTCGCGACAATCCAGCCACTTGATGAGCAATGGAAACCCATCACCGCTCTCATGTTGACGACCACTCAATTCCCGGGAGTGTCGAGTCCAGAGGCGGTTTAGCGTTGCACCCGAATGGACGCCCGCAGCCACGTAGCTGGAATGTTCTGGCAGATCACTCAGGTCCCAGGACTCACCGTACGGTTGGTCGGTCGGCAGTTGGTGACCAAGGAAGTTTTCCAGCGCCCGCCCGCCCCAAATCCGGGGAATCGGCTGACTGGTGAAAACCAGCGGAGTCGTCACCGTATCGTGAGCATCCGGGTGCGGGGCCGGGCTAATCTCGACTGCTGCACCTGCGCTCGGGGTTAAATCGTCAGCTCCGAACAAATGTGGTTCCATAACCTTCCGGGGGCAACCGCTCTGCAGGGTAAACGCCTCATCTGGATCAACCGCGAGCGGGCTGATCTCCACAGGAATCCCAGTCGCCACCTGGACCCCCGCTCGCCGCAATCTGGCGGCGGCCCGAGCCACCATCGCGGCCTGGACTTCCGTGGCTGAATGATCGCCGACAGCATTCTTCAGTGGAGCAAACTCCGTCTCGCGCTCGGTTTCGATAAACAATGCGTGTCGCGCCGACGGCAGAATGTCAAATATATAGCGTTCAAACTTCAGTCCATTGGGAGCGTCTGACTGGGCCCGTTGTCCCTCCGCGTTGATGCAGGGGACGCTACGAACAACCTTATGCCATGGAAGCCCTCCCCCCTGATTGGCTGCCCGCTCCAGAAAATCCCGCTGGAAGACATGAATGGCCGTACTGCCTGCGCGGAGTTGCAATCGACCGTCTGGCTCGCAACGTGACGACAGTTCCGCCGGAAGATTACTGTATTCCACGATCTCTGCGTGACCATCGATTTCGACGGCGACCCCGACTTTTTCTGAGGCCGACTGTTTCTCGACAACCTTCGTGGAAACATCCGCAGCGTTCCGCACATGAAACCCCAGAAACGCCGGGTCACAAACGTGGACCAGGGGGTTGTCGACCTGATGGTAAAAGAGCGACTCGATACCGCGCCGTCGCAATTCCGCAAACAGGCCGGCTTTCGACAACGCGTCCAGGACGCCTCCGTGACCGTCGGGACTCAGCACCAGCGACGACTTGCTGGCAAGCAGCAATTCGCCTGTCGACGCGTCGAAAGCGGGAACGACACCCTGACGGAAAAAGTAAACGTCCGCCGGATTCAGCCCAAAGGAATTGTGCTGGGAAAACCAGCTGACGGTGGAATCATGCGTCGCGTCGCTGGTCATGATCAGGTACGGAGTCGAAACCTGATACCGACGGTTCAGCCTGACAACCTGCTCCGCCAGTAGTTGGTAGAGCGACGCACCGCTGACAGGTCCAATCGGAAACATCCCCTTGGGCTGCGAAATCCCCAGGCGGCTGGCCATCCCACCCGCAACCAGCAGAACGCCAACTCGCCCGGCCTGCAGCAGTTCGCGCCCCAGATCTCTGGCGGCAGCCCATTCAGTCTCGTCATTCGCCGTTTGCGGACGCCGAATCAGATGGGAGGGCGGTTGAACCCGCTGCAATCGCGCGTTCGATTCCTGGCAGGCCGACACATGTCGAAGCCGCCATTCGGCCACCATCCCCCAATCCACCTGATTTAACTGGTGAACGAAAGCCTCCTGCTCGCTGGATGACAATTCCGTCCAAAACCGAAGAATGGAACTCTGATCCGCTCGAGTAATCTGCTCCAGAAGTGCTGCGCTCAATTGCTGCCCTCCCAGACTACCGGGGCGGATGTTCGGCTCACGTTTCAAGTGAGTTACCGTTTTTGTCATGGCACTGCAAATCCCGGGCAGCTCGTTGGATACAATTCTTTGAAAACGCCATGGTAGGCATCGGATTCCAAGCGCACGCAAGTCCAATTCTGCAATTCTTTGTGAAGGTTGCTGAGTTCATAACGACACTCTTCACAATTCACCACCCCAGTCAAACTGCCTTATCGAAACAGTTCACGGCACAGTTTAATGTACTCGAAAGTATACCAGAGAACACCGTCTTTGAATCGCCACCAGTTTTCGCGTCCAAACCCATCCGTCGGAGTGGCAATGAAATGCAGGCGATCCCGACTGCCGGGTAGCCGCTTCCGAAAGATCATTCGGGTGCGACGCGTGTGAAAATCGCTTGTCACAACGGCAATCGTCGCATCTGGCCGGGACGCGAGAAACGCACCAAGAATACGAGCCTCATCCCGCGTACTGTCTACTGAACCGGACAGGAGTTGAATCGATTCCCGTGGAACACCACGAGCCAGCAGGACTTCGCGTTGAATCTGATGTTCTGGCGGAAGGAATTCGTCAACGGCAGGGAGCCCCTCCGGAATCAGGATCTGACGGGTATAGCCCGCCCGATAGATGGCTGCCGCCATGAATGGTCGAGTACTGGATTCTCCGCCCAGAACGTAGACGCAGTCCACAGGGGTGGACAGGCGTTCGCCAACATCCAGCCATCCACCAATCCAGCGCAGGGCGATTGGCGACAACAGGTAGATCAAGGATAAAGCGACCGTCGCCAACGCGAGCCGCCGGCACCATCGGTACCACAAACGGCTGCGGGTGGAGATCACGCCGCCGGTGTGAATAACTCTGGATTGCATTCGCGCCATGTCCTGGATTCTTTGGATTGAATTGCCGGAAGGATCAACCCCAACCAGCTTCGCACAAATAACATGATTCCCGGCTTGCTGTGCCACCAGTTTGATAAATCGTACGATCGATGGTGCAACGGCCGAATAGCAAGCCGTCGCGCCAGCAATCGCGGTAACTCCCGATCAAATCTCCAGCGAATTTCACGACTGCTAAAGGCCTCGCAGACAACGATCACCTGTGCCTGAGGATGTTCGTGTAGCCAGCGGCTCAATTCCATGTCCAACGAATCCTCGGGATCCGTCCAGGAAACCACGTCGATTTGATCGCCACGGACTCCACGCCTGGTGAGTTCCTTCCGGCCCAGTTCCACGGGATCCGGGAGTATCCCCAGTCGGACCAGGCGGCCGCGCGGACTTTCCTCAAGTAGCACGTGTCGATGGAGGTCTTCGCGACAGAACTGTGCCGCTTCGTCAAACCGCAAATCTCCCCCCAGGATCAGCATCGTCGTCGCCATCGGCGACGATTCGGAAATCACCAGCGGGGCGGCCAGGCACCGCAACAGCGGCGAACGAAACACAAAGAGCAGTCCCGCCGTAACCAGAATTCCGATCACAAATTGAAAACATCGATGGCGCCGGCCGACACCTGTTGCTGACAACTCAGCTCCAATCGACGATGGGCGTTGACTGGCCATCAGTCCATTAATTCCTGAATAAACACACCGCCTCGAAACGCTCCCGTCTGCTGCGACTGGAAGATTTCGCCGGTCTCTGTATCCAGACACGTGAGATATCCACCGCTGTACGCCAAAGTATCAATACACACCCAGCCGTCGCCAATGGCGGGGAGCCCATCAGGAATGCCACTGTGTCCACACACCACCTGCCGCCCCGAGGGATGCGGAAACTCCATGCCCGTCAAGGATTGCCAGCGCAGCCATTGCGGTTGCTGGTTCGCCAGGTCCACACCGGGTTCCAGATTGGCATGGATCCCGATCGTGGACTCGTTTTCCCAGTACGATCGGGCCTGCTCCAGCAATAGCCGATGGTCGTCGGGAAAGCGGTCAAGTGTCCCGCCGTACGACCGAAGCGTGGCATTCCCTCCATAGCGCAGCCATCGGTCCCCCCGAACTCCCGCGAGGGCATCCAGCAGCATCTCTTCGTGATTGCCAAGCACAAATTCAACCTGGCAGACTGTTTGCAGCCCGATGATTCGCTCCAGAACCTGACGGCTGCCAGGACCGCGATCAATTGCATCTCCCAGGATGACAACGGTGTCGTCCGTCGTCAGTTCGATTCTGTCGAGAAGTGTTTCCAACGCGACATCGCAACCATGAATGTCACCCAAGGCCAGCACGCGATGTGTCACAGCCAAAACCCTTTCAATGGCCGGTTTAATCCGGCGAGGAAAGTCCCCGCGCTGGCCCGATCTCCCAAATCACTCACTGTTCCAGACATCAAATGGAGGCCTTAGAAGTTGCCCTGTTTCCAAATTGGCACTGCGACGGCCCTATCAGTTTAAAACGCGATACAGAGCGCGTGCCAGATCGGAAATGTCATCTGTCGAATCTGGGATAACCCGAATAAGGTCGGAAACCTGCACGGTAGATCTCACCACAAGTGCCAAATTGGAAATACGTTACATTTCCTCTCAGCCAATCTCGGATTAATAGGGTTTTCGACAGCGAATTCCTGTTTTTTTCTCCACGCGCCCTTCCGCCATGGTACAGCCGACAGAATCCGCCTCCCTTCGGTGTTTGACGAACGCATCCTGATTTTTTTCTTGCTCGTTGCTTCGACCCTGTCGTACAATCGACGCATGTTTCCTATTTTCACCAATCATTGAAATCAGCGTATTTTAATGGGTCGGCAATACCGACAGGTGACTCGACTCGGTCGAGGCGGGAAACGAAAGCTGGTTCGACGAGGAAATCGAACCGGAAGAGTGACATCAAAAGTGTCACCCAGAGGAACGGAGTACGCGCCGAAATATCGAGTTACCCCCGACCCGGAACCCTCGACGATGCCGATCCTGGAACGTGAAACGGACCTGTTTCCCGATCACCTGTTTGATCTCGCTGAATCTCCCATAGAGACCGAGTCCCAGTGGTGGGCCGTCTACACAAAGTCCCGTCAGGAAAAAGAACTGACACGCGCCCTGCTGGCACTGGAACTGCCATTTTATTGTCCCACCATCCCTCACAAGTACAGATCCCCCGCCGGACGCATGCGGACATCCTATGTCCCGCTCTTCAGTAATTATCTGTTCATGTACACGGATGGCGAGGGGCGTTATCGTGCGTTTAAGTCGAACCTGATCTGCAATACGATTGACGTGACAGACGGGGCTCGTCTGACACACGATCTACGCCAGATCCAGCGTCTGATTGAACTGAACATTCCGTTGAACATCGAAGCCCAGCTTCAGCCGGGCAAACGTGTTCGAATCAAGAGCGGTCCCATGACAGGGATTGAAGGGATCATCCTGAAACGCGAAGGACGCAGCCATCTCCAGGTTGCTGTGAACTTCCTGCAACAGGGTGCCTCGGTGAAACTGGAAGATTTTGAAGTCGAGCGAATCGACTGAGGAACGGAATCGCCGACGAAAGTCGCCGTGGATTCCAGGCAAACACCCGAACTGATGACACTCGAAGTGATGGCCAATCCGCCCGGACTTGAGCTTGATCGCCACGCACGGATCCTGATCACGGGTCATCGTGGGCTGGTGGGATCAGCGATCCTGCGCCACCTGCTCAGCCTGGGTTGCGATCACCTGCTGACCGCGACGCGCGAGGAACTCGATCTGCGATCGTCTGAACAGGTGCAGACCTGGTTCGACAAGCACCGTCCGGAATTCGTCTTTCATGTCGCGGGTACTGTCGGAGGCATCTGGGCGAATTTCACCCGTCCCGTCGACTTCCTGCATGACAACCTGCTGATGCAGGCGACCGTCTTGCGTTCCGCCTGGCAGACAGGCGTCAAAAAACTGCTGTATCTGGGCAGTTCCTGCATCTATCCCCGTGACTGTCAGCAGCCAATTCAAGAATCGTCACTCCTGACGGGCCCCCTCGAAAAAACCAATGAATGGTACGCACTGGCAAAAATCGCGGGAGTCAAAGCCTGTGACGCCTATCGCCAGCAATACGGTTGCCACTTTATTTCGGCCATGCCCACGAATCTGTATGGCCCCAACGACAATTTTCATCCGGATGGCTCGCACGTCATCCCGGGCCTGATCCGCCGTTTCCACGAAGCCAAATTGTCCGGCCAGCAGACCCTGACAGTCTGGGGAACCGGCACGCCACGACGGGAATTCCTGCACGTCGACGACTTGGCAGCCGCCTGCTGGTTCCTGATGCAGCATTACGATGACGCTGGACCAATCAACATCGGTTCCGGCACCGACATCACGATCCGAGAATTGGCAGAACTGATTCGCGACGTCGTGCATCCGACCGCGGAATTGCAATTCGACACCTCGAAACCGGATGGCACTCCCCGAAAACTCCTGGACGTTTCACGCCTGCACTCCCTTGGCTGGCAGCACAGGATTCAACTTCGGGACGGGATCCAGGCATCGTACGACTGGTTCCTGAATCATCCCGAAGCGCGGCGTCAAGGCACATCGACCATGAAAGAGCAGAGTCATGGGCGTGCGAAAGATCACCAACAGATTTCTCAACAACCGCAATCGGCAGCGACTGCGGCAGCTTCACGGTCAGGTTCCCGAGTCAGTTCTGTAGAGACGCGACAATCGATGAATTCATTACCTCCCAAGAATGGTAAGAAAGCCCTGATCACGGGCATCACGGGTCAGGATGGATCCTACCTGGCAGAACTGCTGCTGGACAAAGGCTACGAAGTCTGGGGAATGATTCGGCGATCTTCGTCGTTCAATACTGGACGAATCGACCATATTTACCAGGATCCCCACGATCCCGATCTCCGCCTGCACCTGTGCTATGGCGACTTGAATGATGCCTCGTCCATCAACCGCATTCTCAAGACAGTTCAACCACACGAAATCTACAATCTCGGCGCCCAGTCCCACGTCAAAGTATCGTTTGAAGTTCCGGAATACACCGGTGAGGTAACTGGGTTGGGAGCGGTTCGGCTGCTGGAAGCGATGCGCGATGTGGGCAGTGAAGCCAGGTTTTATCAGGCATCCTCGTCGGAACTGTACGGCAAAGTCCTGGAAACCCCGCAGACGGAGACCACGCCGTTCTATCCCCGCAGTCCCTACGCCGCAGCCAAAGCCTACGCGTTTTACCTGACACGCAATTATCGCGAGTCTTACAACATGTTCGCCGTGAACGGCATTCTCTTCAACCACGAATCGCCTCGCCGCGGAGAGACATTCGTCACGCGAAAAATCACCCGGGCTGTCGCCGCCATCGCGACCGGTCAGCAGGAGACGTTGTACCTGGGGAACCTCGACGCGAAGCGGGACTGGGGTTACGCGGGAGACTATGTTGAAGCCATGTGGCTGATGCTGCAGGCGGAAATTCCCGATGACTACGTGATTGCGACCGGCGAAACGCACTCCGTTCGCGAGTTTTGCGAACTGGCTTTCGCCGAAGTTGATCTGCCAATCCGCTGGGAAGGGACCGGAGTGGACGAAGTCGCCATCGGTCTCGACAACCAGGTCTTGATCCGTATCGACCCGCGCTACTTCCGACCGACGGAAGTCGACTTGCTGCTCGGCGATGCCAGCAAAGCCCGTCGAGAACTCGGGTGGCAGCCCAAAGTCGGATTTCAGGATCTCGTCAACCGGATGGTGACCCACGACTTGTTTGAAGCCCGAGAACGATCGTCGACCAACGGAACCCCACGACACAAGTTCAACCCCGCCATCAACGGCAATTCACCGGTCCCAATTCCGGTCTGAACCTCGTGCTCGCATGCCCCGCAATCGCCGCCGAACACTCAGCCTGCTGACCCGGCCACTGGACTTTCCGGAACCTGGCCCCGCCCCGGTGCAACGCCCGCATCTTCTTTTTGTGAATCGTTCATATTGGCCCGACACGGAAGCGACGGGCCAACTGTTGACGGAACTGACAACCGACCTGGCAGAATGGTTCGACGTCACTGTCGTGGCTGGACATCCCAACCACATCGACGAAGCCGCCGCCCCCACTGACATTCATTCCCGTGAATACCGCGGAGTCACCGTTCATCGTGTCTGGCACTCCCGATTTTCCAAGCATTCCAGCCTGGGTCGACTCGCCAACCTGACGACATTTACACTGTCGGCGTGGCGTGCCGCCCGCCAATTGCGGCGACGGCCAGACGTCATCATCGTTCAGACAGATCCATTTTTTTTGCCTTGTATCGGTCGGAAACTGCAGCGTCATCACGGAGGCTGCCCACTGGTCTGTTATCTGCAAGATCTGTATCCCGACATCGCCGTGGCAGTCGGCAAGATCCGCGAAGGTCGATTGACCCGATTCGTCCGTCAGGTCTTGTTCAAGATTTATCAAAGCTCTCAAAAAGTCATCGTGCTCAGCACAGACATGAAACGACGCTGCGAAGAATACGGTGTTCCGTCAGACAAATTGGATGTCGTCGCCAATTGGGCGGATACGAACCAGGTTCGCCCGGTCAAGACCGACAATGTCTTCCGGAAGCAACACAACCTTGAGAATCGTTTCGTAGTGATGTACTCGGGAAACATGGGCCTGGCCCATGATCTGGAAACGCTCCTGGATGCCGCAGTATTGCTCCGGGACCGATCCGATCTGGAATGGGTCTTCGTCGGCGACGGAGTCCGCCGAAAATTTGCTGCTGAGCGTGCCGAACAGTTGGGACTTGAGCATGTCCGGTTTCTGCCCTATCAACCCAAGTCTGTCCTGGCTCACAGCCTGAGTGCCGCCGACGTCCATTTGGTCTCCGTCCGCCCCGGAGCGTCCGCCTGCGTGATGCCCAGCAAGTTGTATGGAATCCTGGCCTCCGGGACCCCGACGGTGGCCGTGGTGGAACCGGAAACCGAACTTTCTGACCTGATCAACGACCACGAAGTGGGATTTACCTGCGTCCCCGGCGACGCCGAAGCCCTGGCCGAACGAATTCGCGAATTGGCGGACAATCCAGACCTGAAACACCGCCTGGGCCTCAATGCCCGAAACCTGGCGGAAGCCGAATACAGTCGCACAGGGCAAACCTCCCGAATCGCCCAACTCCTGTGCGAACTCCTGGGAAATGAGATTCCCGAGTCCCTGGCGAAACGCTTGCATCCGTCTCGCGTTCACCAAACTCCTGGTAGCCGAACTCGTGGTAGCCGAACTCGTGAGAGTTCGGAAATCCCTGAAGTCTCACAACTCCAGCGACCTCAAACCCTGAGTCCGCCGAAACACTAACCCGAAGCGTGAGCGAGGGACCAGTCGCTGCGTCCCCAATCTCGCGTTCACCAAAACTCCTCGTAGCCAAACTCCTTGTAGCCGAACTCGTGAGAGTTCGGAAATCCCGAAGTCTCACGACTCCAGCTACGCTAGACACACACGTTTTCATAAATCGGGCCACTGAGTTGAAGGTTCTCGTCAACGCCCTGTCCGCCACCGCACCCAGCGGTCAACATGTCTTGTTCGGACACGTCCGACAACTGGCGCGCTGGACCGTGGGCGAGCATGAGTTCCATATCCTGGCCTGTCCGAGAACCACCCCCGCGGATGCGAACTTTGGCCCCAACGTCCATTGGCACCTCGCACCGCAATCTGCTCGAAACTGGCTCGGCCGCACTCTCTGGGAAACAAAAACTCTGCCCGGCTGGATGACGTCGCAAAAAATCGACCTGTACTTCACTCCCACCGGCACCATCCTGCCACGATCCCCGGTCCCGCAGATCTCGCTCGCACAGAACCCCTGGTGCATGACAACGGCCGTGACCAAATCGTTCCGCGAACGCTGCAAGGCACTGGCCCAACGGTCCGCCTATCGGAAAGCTCAGCGATCCGCCGACCTGATGATTTACAATTCCGCACACATGCAGCGATTGTATCGCCAGAACGCCGCCGGCCGGACCGAACGGCGTGGCCTGATTGTCCATCAGGGCATTCACGACAAAACCCACGACCTGGCCGCTCGAACCCGCGATCCCCAGAACAAAGACCGATTGACGATCTTGAGCGTCTCGGTCATGGCCCGCTGGAAGAACTGCGAAACGTTGTTGCGAGCCGTCCGCCGATTGCACGACCACGGCATCCCGGCCAAGCTCAGACTGGTCGGACACTGGCCTGACCCGCGTTATCGCCAGCAGATCGAATCCGAAATCAGTTGGCTGCAACTGGATTCCCACGTCACGTTGGAAGGACACCTGTCCCTCACCGACCTGCACGCTGCCTACCGCACCGCCCGAGTCTACTGCCTGCTGAGCCGCTGCGAATCCTTCGGAATCCCGGCCATTGAAGCGCAGGCCTTCGGAACCCCGGTCGTCGGCTCCAAGACCTGTGCCATGCCCGAAATCGGCGGCAACGGCGGAATCTACGTCGACCCGAATGACGTCGAAAAGACCGCGACCACTTTGAAACAGCTCCTGACCGAGGACGCGCACTGGTTCGACCTGAGCCTGGCGGCCATCGAAAACTCCCGTCGCTTTCGCTGGCAAACCTGTTCTCAACCACTCCAGACCATCTTCCGATTGGAATCGATCCCGGAACACGTTTCCGAAATCGATTCGCAAACCGACGCGGACAGCGCCCGCAGGCCTCAGTCCGTTGCCAACGCTGCCAGCGTCGGCCGAGTTCCCTCGCCGCGACGGGTTCAGGAGGCCACGCCGTGAGCCTCGTGATCGAGTCACCCGCCCCAGCGTCGCTACCCGACAAGCAGTCAAAAGGGAACTGGCGATCCAGCCTGGGCCGTCTGCTGGGTCGAACGACTTCCTCGGGCCGGTTCATCCCGGCCATCGACGGCCTGCGCAGCCTGGCGATCATGGCCGTCATCATGCATCACCTGGGCGGCTACGTTGCTCAAAAGACTCCAGGATTGAATTTCGAGGACGCCCGGCAGACCGCGGTCTACCGGTTGATCAATGTCGGCAATTGTGGAGTGCAACTGTTCTTCGTGATCAGCGGTTTCATCCTGGCCCTGCCGTTTGCAGAACAACGATTGCGAGACGGCAAACCGGTCCGCCTGAAAACCTACCTGTGGCGACGGATCACACGACTGCATCCCCCCTACCTGTTGAATCTGGCCGTCATGACGGTCCTGTTGATCCTGATCAAGCACGAATCCTGGGCGGACCTGAGCCCGCACCTGCTGGCGAGTTCCTTTTACCTGCACAACTTCGTCTATCATTCCATGAGTTCAGTGAACTTCGTGGCCTGGTCCCTGGAAATTGAAGTCCAGTTCTACCTGCTGGCCCCGCTCCTGACACTGGTGTACGTTATCCCTCAGACAATCGTCCGTCGCTCCCTGATCGCCGCGGCCGCAGCCTCGATCATGCTGCTGAAATGGTACGGCCTGATGGATGGCAGCTATCCGCTGTCAGGCAGTCTGTTGTACTACCTGGATTATTTTCTATGCGGACTGCTGCTGGCTGATTGTCAGACCCTGTCTCGCACTCCGTCACTTTCCAGCGGGGCCGTCGGCCTCGCCTGGGACCTGTCCGGCCTGACCGCCGCCACCGGTTGCCTGGCCCTGGTCCTGAACCACGGCACCTGGCACCTGCTTCCGCTGGCACTGCTGCCAGCCTGTCTATCAGTCCTGCGTGGCCCCCGCCTGAACCGCCTCTTCAGCCTGCCGTTGCTCGTAGGTATCGGCGGCATGTGCTACACGACCTACCTGTACCATTTCGCCGTGATCTCCCTGGTGGGCCGTTTTGTCGCCCCATGGACAACGGGTGGATCCTACCCAATGGCCCTGGCCCTGCAATCCGCCTGCACGATCCCCGCGATCCTGTGCTTTTCAGCGGTGTTGTTTGTCCTTGTCGAAAAGCCCTGTATGACCTGGGGCCGATCATTGCGACCGGCGTCGGTCAGGAATTCCTGAAATATGAGTCTTGAACTGGAGTCGGAGATCGCCGCCGACCGGCCGCAGGCCACAACCGTCAACGATCCACATTCGGCCACGAGTGAACCGGATCGCCCGGTCACATTGATCACGCCCCCCAAAGGGCTGATGTTTCCAGACCTGCGAGCGGTATGGCGTTATCGCGATTTGCTGACATTGCTGATCTGGCGGGACATCTCGTCCAAATACCGGCAGAGCGTGATCGGTTACGGTTGGGTTTTTATCAAGCCCTTGGTCAGCGTCGCGATCTTTGCGTTTGTGTTCGGCCGGTTGGCTGGAATGTCCTCCGACGGAGCCCCGTATCCGCTGTTCGCATTGGCGGCTCTATTGCCGTGGAACTATTTCACCAGTTCGCTGTCGGGCGTTTCTGGCAGTATCGTCGGCGGCGGCGGGTTGCTGAGCAAGGTGTATTTCCCACGCCTGATTCTGCCACTGGCGAGTCTTGGTGCGGGCCTGGCCGATTTGGGCCTGCAACTGTTTCTGCTGGTCGGCATGATGGTCTGGTTCGGATTTGTTCCTGGCTGGTCATTTTTACTGTTGCCAGCATTTCTTCTACTGACAGTGGCCACATCGTTGTCGTTCGGCTTGTGGCTGACTGTGCTAAACGTGCGTTACCGAGATGTCGGCCACGCCATGCCGTTTCTGCTGCAGTCCTGGATGTGGATTTCGCCCGTCGTCTACTCGTCCGAATTGATTCCCGTGCGTTGGCGCTGGGCCTATGGCCTGAACCCCATGGCAGGTGTCATTGATGGTTTTCGCTGGTGCGTCTTGGGGACCCGGTCCCCGGATTGGATGCTGCTGACGGTCTCGACATCAATGGTGGCCGTGATCCTCATCAGTGGCCTGGTCTACTTCCGTCACCAAGAGTCCGCCTTCGCCGACATTATTTGAGAAACGAGCTGAGCGCAACGCAGTCGCAAAACCCCTCGCCTTCCGCAACACCCTGATCTGATTACTTCAGCTTAGAGCACGAAGCAGCGAGCGGAGAGAAGGACTTTCTTCTCCAAGCTCCAAGTTCTTGCTCTCTGCTCCAGGCTCTCCGTTCTATGCCTCTACCTGCCATCCGTGTAGAAAACCTCGGCAAACGTTACCGTCTCGGGGCCACGCATTCCCATACGCTAGGAGAATTTGTCTCGGCAGCGGCGGGCCGGTTGCTCGGTCGCCGAATCGGCCACATCGCTACGCCCAAGCTTCCTGACAACGCTTCCAAGCAAGTCGACGAAGACGGCAACTTCTGGGCGTTGAAGGATGTCTCATTCGACGTTCAACCTGGTGAGGTGGTCGGGATCATCGGCCGAAATGGAGCGGGCAAAAGCACTCTGCTGAAAATCCTATCAAATATTGTCAGTCCCTCGACAGGTCGCGTCACCATTCACGGTCGCGTCGCCAGTTTAGTGGAAGTCGGCACGGGGTTCCATCCAGAGCTGACCGGCAGCGAAAACATCTACCTAAACGGAGCTATCCTTGGCATGACCAAAGCCGAAATCCGGCGCAAATTCGATGAAATCGTGGCGTTCTCCGAAATCGACCATTTTATCAACACCCCCGTTAAACGCTATTCAAGTGGTATGTATGTTCGGTTGGCATTCGCAGTTGCAGCTCATCTAGACCCCGAGATTCTCATTGTAGATGAAGTGCTTGCAGTGGGAGACATCGCATTCCAGCGGAAATGTCTCGGAAAGCTCGGCGATGTAGCACACCAAGGACGCACCGTCCTATTCGTCAGCCACAACATGCCCGTCATTCGCGCCATGTGCACGACGGCTGCATGCCTCGAAAATGGCTCGCTGACACACACTGGCACATGTGATACCGTTCTAGACACGTATCTGCTCGCGACATCTACCCAGACCTCCTGTGCGGCCGACATCGACTGTACACAAATTGCCTGTGCAGATCCCGCATTCGCGTTGCGCCGTATTACCATTCTACAACAAGGCGCTCCGACTACCCACGTAAGTGCTTCCCTTCCACTTGATATCTGTCTATCGTATACAGTTCTTCACACGACAATAGGCTTGCACGTGTACATACAGCTATACGACACTGACGACACGCTCTTGTTTGAAAGCCTTCACAACGGTTCATACGCGGACGTCCCTACTGTGCCACGGGGAACCTACTCCAGCCGCGTCAGAATACCGGCAGATTTATTGTCGCCGCGACGGTACGAACTCCGTATACTTGCAAGCATTCACAACGCGCGTTCTTTACTCCCCTCGCCGATTCGCGTGCGCCTGGATGTTTCGCCCGGTGGCAACGCTAATCGAGCGTATCCTGGGTATCTCACCGCCGGTAAGCTCTCTCCTCTTTTGGAGTGGGAAACAACGCTCGCTATTCCAGACTCACCCGCTCCGTACCTCTAACTCACGGTGACAGCAGTAATGACAAACACGCCTTCTTTACCCCCGCCATTTGACGCCCAGACGCCGCCCAGTTTGCATGACCAACAGCGCACACCGGGACTCGCTACATGTCTAGATCGCGATGCACCAGTCGCCCACGATAGCGCGGAAGACCACATGAAACACCCCACGCACGATATGCCCCTAATGCGCACCGCTCCGGGAACGATAGTGCTGTTTCACCCATATGTGCCCGAAGCAGCACTTTCGAGTGTTGCAGACACGCTTGCATCCCGATGGATAGGCCAAGGCCCGAAGGTTGATCTATTCGAGCGTACGTTCGCCAACCGATTTGCGCCACGATCGAGTGCCATCGCTGTCGGATCTGGAACCGACGCACTTCACCTAGCATACATCCTGGCTGGATTGAAACCGGGTGATGAAGTGATCGCGCCTGTTTTCACCTGTACTGCCACTAACATTCCATTTCTTTACATGGGAGTGCGCATTAGATTTGCAGATGTGCAGGCTGACACATTGAATATCGACCCTCGACACGTCAAGGATTTGGTAAATGAGAAAACACGAGCGATCGTTTGCGTTCACTACGGAGGCCTTCCCTGCGATCTTGATGAGCTTCACTCAATCGCCAATCAGTGGGGCATTCCGGTAATTGAGGATGCCGCCCACGCATTGGGGGCTACGTATAAGGGTCGCAGCATTGGCGCCATCTCGCCTATGACGATGTTCTCTTTTCAAGCCATAAAGCACATCACCACGGGCGATGGCGGGATGCTCACATTAACGGACTCATCGCTCGAAAGTGCTGCCAGGCGAATACGCTGGTTCGGTATCGACCGCGAAGCGAAACAGAATGGAATCTGGGACAATGACATTACCGAGATCGGCTACAAGTATCAGATGACCGATATCGGCGCTTCAATGGGACTGGCTGCCCTTGAATCGTTTGATTCAGTGCTGTACCACCGCATGCAGCTGATGGAAGAATATAAGCATGGCCTACAAGGCATTCCCGGGATTTCAGTTCTTGGATCCGACTACGCGGATCGAGAACACGCCTGTTGGCTCTGTACAGTTTCTGTCGAGAGCCGAAGAGAGTTGCAACGTAAACTTTACGAGCATGGTGTAGAGACAAATCAAGTGCATTACCGGAACGACAGGTATTCGATTTTCGGGGGCAGGCGCGTGGATCTGCCAAATATGGACCGTATTGAAGACAAGTATCTTGTCTTGCCTCTGCATCACAAAGTGTCACTTGAAGATGTGCAGCACATCTGTGATCTAATTCGCGGCGGATGGTAGAAATGAAATGTTTGAATCGTTGGGTTGCCTATTGGCGTATTTGGAGGCTTGTGCGGGCTGCGGCCAGGGGTGACGCTAATCCCCTGCGACTTAATCTAGGGTCCGGCGCAGGGCGGATCGCAGGTATGGTGAACGTCGACGTCGATGAAGGCGTAAGTCCTGATATTCATTTGGACTTCATCGTCGCCTGCCGTCGTTTTCCGACCGGTAGTGTTGCGCATGTGGAGATGTGTCACTCTTTAGGCTATGTCCGCCTCTGGGAAGCCCGAGAGCTGTTTGCAGAGGTGTATCGGATTCTTTGCGAGAAAGGAACCTTCGTAATTGAGTTGCCAGACATTGGAAAGTGTGCAGCCGAGATGATCAATACGAGCGGGAGAGATTTTGATCAGTATTTAGAGGCAGTGCGAGGATGTTATGCTTTCGACATTGAACAGATCGCGAAGAAGGTGCAGTACCATCCATACTTGTTCGGATGGAGTGCGTGGCATTTGTTGAGAGAGCTGCGCCTGGCGGGATTCACTGACGCCGTCGAAGGGCCGCCTCGGACACACGGGCCAAGGTTTTGGAGAGACGTTAGAGTTGAATGCACAAAGTAATGCCACCTCAAGCAGACGGCAGGCGCTGTTGATCCACAAGTTGTAATTTGGAAGTTCGTAGTAATGAGCGTTAGACGTCGGTTGCTGATTGTCACGGATTCGGTGTGCGGTAGCTTTAGCGCGATCAAGCGAGCACATTCATATCGTGGCATGTTTGAGCAAAGCGAGTCTTGGTCAGCTACGTACATTGATCGCAACACTCCGCGTGCCGCTCAGTCGCCACCTTTGGGAAAAGCAAGTATTGTACGCCGTATGACGCGGCGACTATTTAAGAATCACTCGGATTCGGCAGGCGAGACGGAGACGTTTCGGGCGCGCGAGTCACATATTGTAGACATGGCAAGGAGTTACGATGCCGTGTATCTTGTTAAAGTGCCCGGGGTGACTTTGTTGCGTGAACTAGCTGCGATTCCCGGACTGCGTGTTCTTATGGACTTCAATGACACGATCTGGCTACCGTGGCAAAAGGCCTCCGCGTGGGAAGGCCTGGAAGAAATGATTTCCATTGCGGATGGAATTGTTTGTGAGAACCAATTCGTGGCTGAGTATGCGCGCAGATTCAATCCGGTTGTTCATCTAGTACCCGATTGCGCACAAGTCGCTGTTTTTGATGATCTGCGTGGAAGCGTGGCTCGAAATGAAGACACGGTACGACTTGGTTGGATCGGAAGTGCGGGAACCGCATCGTCATTGTATCGAGTTTGGGAACCGCTTGAAGCGCTTAGCGTTCGTTACCCCCAGGTCGAGCTTCGAATCCTCGGCGCATCGCCTGAGCATCTTCCCCGGTTTGAGCACGTCAAATGGTCGACAGTCTCATCCTATGATCAGAAGACAATGGTTCGGGAGGCACTTGCAATGGATGTTGGCATTTTTCCCCTCTTTCATGTCACCGAGTCAATCGGGCGTGGTAATGGAAAGACTGTACTGTACATGGCTGCAGAGGCGGCCACCGTCAGCGAAGGTATTGGCGAGAATGTACAGCTGATCAAAGATGGAGTGAATGGGCTTCTTGCGAGCACATCGGATGAATGGCTAGCAAAACTTGATTGGCTCGTAGCGCATAGGGAGGATCGGCGTCGGATTGCGCGGGCGGGCTTGCAGACTGTTCGCGAGGAGTTGTCAGATCTGTCATGCTTTTCACAGTTGATCGGCGCGCTCGATTCAGTAATGGAGTCCTCAACGGCTGAAGAAACCCACCGTGGACGTGTATAGAGTCGCGTACAGAGTGCCGCAAGACAAGTTAGACGTGCAGTATTTCACCTGGAATCGTTCGGAGTTTCTCCTTTGGGTTGCCGTTCCTGGCTGGCGGTCTTGAATCTCCACCAATTCCTTCTTCTTCGTATCCACCGAGCTGACAGGTTGAGCGGGCAAGTCGTGTCGAGCCAAGGCGCTCACCGAAATAGATTTCATAAGACACGGTCCTTCACCATGGCCTGTTAGCCAGCGACAAGCCGACAGACAAAAGTGGATTGTGAACCGTTATTGTACGGGCAAATGTAATCTCAGATTCACGAATTGGCGTATTGCTCAGGTCTTCACCCAGAACACCAGCGGCGGAATGAACGGCTACGATGAAAGATCCAATAACTGCTGGAGCGCTGATAAAGGATATCCGTAATTCGCCCATGACGAAGCGACCGTTAACGCTTTCTCGGATTAGTCAGGGCATTTGGTGGCGTCTGTTTGGTAGATGGCTGGAAGTAATTCGCACTCACCAGCGGCGACGGCGCGACTTATATCGGTACTTTCCAATATGTCGTCGATTTAATGACAAAACGTCGCCGCGCGGTAGGGCTTTGGTCTTGTACGTCGTCGACTCATTCCTTCCAAATGTCGACGCTAGTGTTCTACGTGCTCACGTTCAGCATTGGCGATGTGCGGAGCTTGTTGCCATTCTAGAGACAGCAGGGTTCAGTGTCGACGTAACAGACTGGAGGAATATGCATGCCCCCTGTGCTGATGAATACGATCTCGTGGTGGGACAGGGCCGCGCCTTTGTTAATAGCTGCCGGTGCCGTCGCTCCGCTGTAGCAATCTATCTAGGCACTGGGAGGTATTCTCGTGTAACGGCGTCAGCAGTGGTGGAACGGTCACGTCAATTGCATTTGCGACGTGGGGTAAAGATAGAACAACCGTTTCCTGTTGATGATGGTGCGCTGTGTGCAGACGAAATCTGGTACTTCGGGGACTCCGCCACGAGTGATACCTATCGAGCGGTTACTCGAGTTCCATTGCATCCGTTACCAAACACGGTGGTGAAGGGCGTCCGATCAACCCTTCAAGGTAAAAACTACTCCGAAGCGAAGCATCATTTCATGTGGATGGCTTCCCATGGAGCCTTGTTGCGAGGCCTAGACGTGTTACTCGAGGTATTCGAAACGATGCCGGAATGTCATTTGTGGATATGTGGACACGTGGAGCAAGAGAAGTCGTTCTTTACGTTCTATCGGAGTCATCTTACGGCCACATCGAATATCCATTACGTTGGGTGGATTGACGTCGCTGGAGAGCAATATAGAGATATTACGCGGCGTTGCGGGTACATGGTTTATCCTTCGGTTTCAGACGGAATGCCAGGTTCAGTAGTGAATGCAATGGCCGCTGGAGTGGTTCCCATCGTAACCGATGAGGCTGGTATTGATTGTGCTGGATTTGGACTGCGAATTGCGAGTGTCGAGCACGGTGTCATCCGCGATTTGATAGAACGAGCTGCGGCAGTCACCCCCGTTGCGCTTGAAACGCAGGCGACGGGGACGTCGTCGTACGCAATGAAAAGGTATTCCGAAGATGCTTTTCGTACCACATTGCGGGAACGAGTGGAAGCAGTGGCGTGCCGGGTTTTTAGCAATACAGCGGAAACGTAGCTGGGTGTTGTATCTGCACGGCTTTCTGCTGCTGGGTTAACGGTGTAGCAAGAGGGGAGCGTTAACCGTCAATGGGCGCCAAATCGAGGACCGCATTTAGAACGAGCCGAATTTCGGTCGTTACGCCGAGCTTTAACCAAGCGCAATTCCTGAATCAGACCATCGGCTCCGTGCGTTGCCAGGACTACGCCAATGTCGAACACATCATCATCGACGGCGGCTCCACTGATGGATCACAGGACGTAATTCAGAAGTACGAACGTGGCTTGGCATACTGGGTCAGTGAGAAGGATCGGGGCCAATGCGATGCGATCAACAAGGGGTTTGCTCGTGCGACGGGCGACATCTTCGCCTGGCTAAACAGTGATGATACGCTGGAGCCGGGGGCACTGTGGACGGTCGCTCGCTATTTCTCGGAGCATCCGGACTGGGTGTGCCTAACGGGAGGTGCCTACGCGATCAATGAAGCCGGCCGGTATCTGGATCATGACACGCACGCGTCTTTGGATGGCATTCGCCCCGAACGGTCAATCCGACGCTGTCCAAAGCAAGGCGGCTCCGAATGTTTTTCCTTCTGGACACGCGACTGGTTTCCGCAACCGGCCACGTTCTGGCGGCGGAGCGTCTGGGAGCAAATCGGACCGCTCGACGAATCACTGCATTTCTCGATGGATTACGAGTTGTGGCGGCGCATCGCTCAAGTCGGCGAAATCCATCCCATCTCCGAGGTTCTGGCGAACTGTCGATACCACGCCAACTGCAAAACGATTCGCGAAATCTGGGGACCACTGAAAGAAGTGGTGGCAGTCAACGCAGTTCAAATGGACGAAGTCCACTTTCGCCAGTTCGGCATAGAAGTGACGAACTGGTTGATCGAACGACTGGTGCTAATGGAGTCGGCCAAGAAGTTGGCGCAGCGTGATTTACAGAATGCATTACAATCGCCTACCTATCGATTGGCGCGATGGTTGTTGCGACCACTTTCCCTGCTCAAATCCGCGATGCGTTAGTGCGTCGGCGCCGCTGCGTAATCTCTCCCGCGGATCGAGAGTTCAGAATCGTACCGATTCGTATGGCACCTTCTGGGCGGGTGGGCGAGACAGGTGAATGATGGGGGATGCAGAATGCTCGCTACACCAGTGATTATCTGGGGGGCAGGCGGTCACGCCAAAGTTATTTCCGAACTGATTGCACGGTCGTCAAATTGGTGCGTTGTCGGCTTCATCGACGACATCGCCCCTCAACGCCAGGTCCGAGTGTTCGCAGGTCAAACGGTATTTCCGTCGCTGGAATCGGCAATTAACGAAACGCGAGCACGCCACATTTTCGTGGCAATCGGTAACAATGATGCGAGATTACGGTTAATCGAGAATGCAATCGAAAGGCAAATGACGGTTATCACTGTTATCGCACCAAACAGCTGGATCTCACAGTCATCCACTATTGGAGCAGGGACTGCAATCATGTCGGGAGCGGTCATAAATGCAGATGCACTCATCGGAACCGGAGTCATCGTCAACACGAATGCGGTGGTTGAGCACGACTGTATCGTGAATGACGGGGTCTCGATCGGCCCAGGTGCCGTGCTTTGTGGAAATGTGGTCGTCAATAAAGGCGCATTTATTGGCGCAGGTTGCGTAGTCAGAGAGCGAATCACCGTCGGACAGGATTGTATTATCGGCTGCGGCGCAGCACTGGTTGCAGATGTAGAGAGACAGTCTATTGCATACGGGGTTCCTGCGAAAGTCGTCGTTCAGGCTGAACCTGAACTGGAAGCAGCGACCTGAGATCGTGTATCGCAAGCATTTGATCGTCGGCAGCCGCAAGCGGGCACCGACGGTGCTTGAACGCGATCAATTCGAGGCAGAGGTTTCCATGGGACTTGTCAATCATCACCGCCGAAATGCTGGACGCTCAGCCTCAGCGGAACCTGTTGAATCTCGCCTACAGGACAAGGCTTCCAGTCAGATGTTTTCTGAACCGCTCCATGTAGGCCGTCCAAATATTGGTGACCGTGACGAGCTGATGCGGCGAATTGGAATGATCCTCGATCGGCGATGGCTGACCAATGATGGTGTCTGCGTGCGAGAACTGGAGTCAGCGGTCAGTGCAATTACCGGAACAAAGCACTGCGTTGCCATGTGCAACGCGACCGTCGCTCTGGAAATCATGATACGAGCGTGCGGGTTGACGGGTGAGGTTCTTGTTCCGTCCTACACCTTTGTCGCCACGGCTCATGCGTTGCAATGGCAGGCCATTACGCCTGTCTTTTGCGACATTGATTCCCGGACGCATACTCTTGATCCCGATTGCCTTGCCCGGCAGATCACGCCCCGAACGACCGGGATCATTGGCGTTCACGTTTGGGGGCAACCGTGTGACGTGGCCGGTCTGCAACGAGTGGCGAATGATCACAGCCTGACATTGCTGTACGACGCTGCCCATGCCTTTGGTGTGACACATCAAGGACAATCGCTGGCAAAGTATGGCAAAGCGAGCGTACTGAGTTTCCATGCCACGAAGTTTGTGAACTCGTTTGAGGGGGGGGCCGTCGTCACGGACGATGACGAATTAGCCGAAAAGATGCGATTGATGCGGAACTTCGGTTTTGCAGGCGAAGATCGTGTCGTTTATGTGGGTACGAACGGCAAGATGTGTGAAGTCAGTGCCGCGATGGGAATTACGTCCATTGAGGCGATGTCCGAATTCATCGCGACGAACCGGGACAATTACCACGCCTATCGCGAAGGCTTGGCTGGCCTGCCCGGCATCCGCCTGATTCAATACGACTTTGCGGAAGAGCAGAATTACCAATACGTCGTTCTCGACATCGACTGCGACGAGGCTGGATTGACGCGTGATGAGTTAAAACAGATTCTCACGGAGAACAACGTCCTGGCTCGCAGGTATTTCTGGCCGGGCTGCCATCGCATGGAACCGTATAAATCGCTGTATCCCAACTGCCATCTCTGGCTCCCAGAAACAGAGCGTGTCGCAGACCGGGTACTCGTGCTGCCGACGGGAACCGCCGTGACTGCGGAGGATGTGACCGAGATCTGTCATTTGGTCCGGCGACAAATCGACTTAAACTGTGTTCGTGGATTCAGTGCAGCGAATCCCGCGATTCGCAATCATGTCGATCAGCAACTGTAAACCTGCAAGACGCGGGAGCGCGCATGTTTCGCCGTATCTGGAACAAGATCGTTGAAATACGAGGCCTGAAGGCATCAATGTTGACGTTGCACGGTGAATTGCAGCGTGAGATTGTAAACCTGCATCACCTTGTCGATGACTTCAAATCTGCTCAAGACGTCGATGCGCGATTGCTGTCAGAGTTTCATGCCTGGAAAAACTCGACGCCGTTTCCAAAGGAGCCCTTGGTCTCTGTAATTGTCGCAACGTGGGACCGCCCGGAATTGCTCGTTAACCGTTGCGTGCGGTCGCTGCTTCGCCAGTCTTATCAGAATCTGGAAATCATTGTTGTTGCCGATGCATCCGCAGAGTCAACAGTGCAAGCAATGGCTGCAGTCACAGATCCTCGTGTGAAGTTTTTTAACCTCCCGCAGCGTGGGGATTATCCCAAAGTGCCCGAGCTTCGGTGGCTGGTCGCTGGAACGGCTCCCGTCAATTACGGATTGTCGATCGCTCGAGGTGACTTCATTACGCATCTCGACGACGACGACGAGCACATTGAGAATCGGATTGAGGTACTGCTTGATCACGCAAGACAAACGTCAGCGGATGTCCTTTGGCACCCTTTCTGGATTCATCGTCCTGATCGCGAACCTACATTGGTAGAAGCTCGACACTTCAGGTATGGCCAGGTCACCACCGGCAGCATCTTTTACCGTCACTGGCTCAAGCAGATCCCGTATAGTCTCGAAGCTGCTCACCTGCGAGAGCCAGGCGATTGGAATCGGTTCCGCAAATTCCAGTATCTGCGCGCATCAATAGAGCGATGTCCAATCCCGCTGCTCAGACATTTTAAATAGACAGAACGACCTCGAGTTGAAACCGAGCGTCGGTCGCGGTCAGTTTTAAGACAGGGGATCCGCTAGAGTGTCGATCGTGTCGTCCCATTCCCTTCAGCGTTCGTCTCCGGAGGTCGTCTCCGGTGCAAGGCCATTGCGCGTGGGCTTGATCGGGGCTGGGGCGGTCAGTCGGATCTTTTACCTGCCGGTGTTCCTTTCTGCCCTGACAGACCTGCAATTGACTTTGGTCGCCGATCAGTCCCAGGCGGCCTTGGATCGACTGGGAAAATTACCAAAGGGGACTCGACAAGTCACGGGCGGGTTCGGAGAGGCCCTGTTGGCGAACCGACATCACATGGATGCCGTGATCGTCGCCCTTCCGCACCATTTGCATTTGCCATGTGTCACCCAGGCATTGCAACTCGGCCTGCATGTGTTTTGTGAGAAGCCGCTGGGTTTGGACGAGGCGGAGACCGACATCATGCGAAATGCAGCGCGGGATGCCGGCCGAATCCTGGCCGTTTGCCAACCGCGACGCAGTTTTCCTGCCGCCTCACTGATTCAGAAACTCATCGAGCTTAATTGGCTCGGCGAGGTTGAGCGGATTGACTGGGATGAGGGACAGCCGTACGCATGGCCCGCCGAAAGCCTGTCGCTGCTGCGGCGCGAGACGGGCGGGGAAGAACTCTTCGACATTGGTGCGCATGTCCTGGACCTGCTCTGCTGGTGGATGGGTTCGCTCGATCTGGTCGAATACGCCGATGATTCCAAAGGTGGCTCGGGCGCAGAATTCTGGCTCGAATTGAAATCCCGGTCGAATGTCCCGGTCCACGTACAATTGTCGCGTCTGTATCAACGGAAGAATCAGGTCGTCATTCAATGTCGTCGGGGTCGAATTGTGTGGGACTTGCGAGACCCCACGGGTGTGAAAATCGATCTGACCGAATTGGGCGACCTGCCGCATCCATCGGTCACATTCCCCGCCAGTGGAATCGGCTGGCCACTGCAGGCCTTTCACGATCAATTGACTCGATTCGGTCAGGCCATCCACGGCCAAGCCAAACCCGTGGCAACAGCAGATGATGCCTTGCTCTACGCACGACTTTTTTCGGCCTGCCGACAACGCCAACAGCCACCGACGACACGGATCGTACAAGCGAGCGGCGGATTGACTGCCGTGACAGGAGCCGCCGGCTTTATCGGTTGTCGACTGGTCGAACGTCTGCTGGAGCGGGGAGATTCTGTCCGGGCGCTCGTTCGACGGGCGCAAAGCTGCGTCCGGCTAGCCCGATTGCCTGTCGATATGGAACTGTGTGACGTCAGGAAACGCGACGACGTTCAACACTCGCTGAGGTCCGCCGAGACAGTCATTCACTGTGCGGGAAGCGCTGCCAGTGATCGCGATACCATTGTCCAGGGAACACTCAACGTCCTGCATGCAGCCGAAGCCGCTGGAGTTCGCCGCGTTGTCGTCCTGAGCAGTATGCTGGCTTATGGAGATCCCCCTCTCGTGGGGCAATATGATGAAGGCTTTCGCGGCACGGTCTCCAGGATGCCCTATGGTGCCGCGAAACGAGAGATGGAGCAGCGGTGCCTGGAGTTTGCCAGGTCCAGCCGCGTGGAAGTCGTGATACTTCAGCCGACCTGCGTTTATGGGCCGTTCGCTCCGGATTTCGTACAGGGCCCCCTGGAGTCGATGCTATCCGACGAATTCTTCCTGATGGAACAGGGGACGGGGCGAGCGAATCTGGTCTACGTCGACAACTTAATTGAGGCGGCGTTGCTGGCGGCCAATCATCCGGGAATTACCGGGCAACGCTACCTGGTCAATGATTCGGCCAACATCACTTGGGCAGAGTATTTCGATGAACTCAGCCAGGGCGCCTTGGGGAATCCGATCTCCAAATACCCCTCGCTAACTCTGCCAGACCTGTCGGAGATTCTCCGGGCCCGGGCCAGGCAGCGCCAATTTCCCGGGGTGATTCGGAAGGCGCTCCTGAACGATCCGCTGGCCCGCGATTGGCTGATCGGTTCGTGGGGACTTTATGCCTGGTCGCGGGGCAAACGAATGTTCAAACGCTCTGCTGCGAAACCCTTGGTCCCGTCGTCGGCAGGTCCGGCTCCAACAACAACGACTCCAGATCCGAAGTTGCATCTGGTTGAACGCCTTCGTTCGCAGCCGCGGCTGTACTTTGAGCAACCTTCAGGCGAGTTCTTTGCTTCGCAGGCAGTGTTCTCTGCAAATCGAATTCGACGGGAACTTGGCTGGAATCCTGCTGTTGGCCTCGCAGAGGGAATTCAGAAAACGATCCGATGGGCTGAGCTTGCTGTGGCGGGTCGTCAATCTGAAGTGGCAGCGACAAAATGAAGCACCCCATCGTTTCGGTCGTAATTCCCGCATTCAATAGCGCGCGTACCCTTGACCAGACCATCGAAAGCGTCGTAACGCAGACATTTCGTGACCTTGAACTGTTGGTTGTCGATGATGGATCCTCCGACGCGACGCTTGAGATCGCTCGGGGGTGGCAAGCTCGGGACGATCGTGTTCAGGTACTGCAACACCCTGGGGGCCAGAATCGAGGTGTGGCGGAATCACGCAATCTGGCACTCGATCATGCGGTTGGCGACTATATTGCCTTTCTTGATTCCGACGATATCTGGCTGCCACAAAAGCTGGAACGGCAATTGGCCGAGTTTGCCAAATGCCCCGAACATGTCGGTGTCGTGTTTTCCAATGCGTGGAACTCACAAACCGCTCCCGGTCAAAGTTTCAGTAACGATGCTCGTTCACTTCCCGCCGGTTCTTCGCAGCTTGGTGCGCTATTCCCGGGGGAGCCGGGATCGACGGCCGAGCATCTGCTTTTCAGCCCGGCAACAGAGTTTCACAACTGGGTCATGTCACCGACTCCACTTGTGCGAGCGATCCATTTTCGGGACGGCCTGCGTTTTATTGGACCGCCAAGGCTCAACACACAGTTTGAAGATTACCTGATGTGGCTGACGCTTTCGATGCGATGCGAATTCGTCGCGATCCCTGAACCACTTGCCGTTTATCGCATTCACGAGTCACAGTTTGTGTCGCGCTACTGCCGCCAGTCACGCTGTCTGGATTATTTGCGAGCCACTCACGAACTCCTGGAAATCCTGCAGCAGGAATGTCGAGCGGAGGTCGAACGACGCCATCTGTCAGGCAGAATCCGAGATCGATTCAACTCGGTTTTACGACGTTTGATTGTCGACTACTCCCGATCGACGCAGACGATTCGATCGGTTCCGTTGCGAGATTTTCCTGGAGTACTGAATCTCGCGGCTCGAACAGGATGCTTGTTAGCAACAGCAAAAGCCCTTTGCGTAAGAATGATTTATGAAACTTGCGATTACCTCCGAAACAATCGGATTACGCGAACATTCACACGCGCTTTCAGGAACATCTGCATTGAACAGCTATAACGTCTCGTCTCCTCGGCCCACCGGCGCATCGATTCATGCCGACGGATTGATATTCGGCCTGCAGCGACACGGCGGAGTGCATCGTGCAACGCAGAACCTGCTGATCGGCCTGGAGCGGCGCCGTGACGTCCAATTGCGAACATATCTTCCAGAGAAGACAGTCTCCGACATGAGTTGGCTGCCACCTGAGTGCGTCCAGCATGTTCCGGCACCGATCCGTTTACGCCCAGGACGCGTGTTTTCCCAACTGAATCGAACGATAAGTGCACGACGTATTTCAGAGATGTGGGGTCGGCTTGACGCGGGAGTTTTTCTGGCCACATATTACTCAACATACCCATCACTGCGAATTCCGCAGATCACAGTCATTCACGACATGATCTACGAATTATTCCCGGATTTGACCTTGAGTCCACAGCAAGAGAAGCACAAGGCTGACAAGCGTCAGGCAATCGCAGCAGCCGACGTCATTGTCTGCCCATCCGACAGCGCCCGCCGGGACGTTGAATCACTTTGCGACACGACCGGCAAGATCTTGCGTGTCATTCCCTGGGGCGTCGAGAGCGAATACCGTCCGACTGACGATTCAGATCAAGTGCGAGGATTTGTCGAAAAGATCACCAGTGGCGCACCATACCTCCTTTATGTCGGTGGTCGAGACGGTACCAAGAATTTCGTACCGCTGGCGATGGCGTATTCGCGATGGGCAGGTCGACGCGACATTCATCTTCTTTCCGTTGGTGGTGGCAGCTTCTCGAACCAGGAGAACTCCATTTTTCGCGCATTGAGATTGACGGGGCGCGTCCACTGTGTTCCGGCATTGTCCAATCTCGATCTCGTACTCGCCTATAACGGAGCATCTGCCTGCGTGATGCCCTCACTATATGAAGGCTACGGATTTCCCGTACTGGAGGCCATGGCGTGCGGCTGCCCTGTCGCAGCGTCGAACGTCAGTTCACTTCCTGAAGTCGGTGGTGATGCGGCTATCTATTTTGATCCGACCGACCATGATTCGATCGTGACGGCATTGGAAGAAGTGATCCGCGTTCCCAAGAATGGCGACCGCGTCGCGCGTGGATTGGAAAGAGCAGGTGAATTGACATGGACGAGGGCTGTCGAATCGCTTGTCGAGACTGCTAATGAAATCTCCAACACAAGATTTCCTTTATGCCGCCACTAATGTTGCACGCTTTCCGTGTCAGTGCCTGGCGCGGTTGGTCGATGCTTGTCCTGGTAGAATGGCATCAACCATCGCAATCTCGACTTCCCTCACCGCCTCTCACCGCGTGACTATCTGTTGGTTTAAGAACGAATGTTGCGACTTTGCAAATCGCTGGCTAAAGCTTGCATCCGATCGACAGCGCGCTTTCGATTGCACCGTCTGCCGCTGACCGCATCCGCGGCGACATGGTGGGCGGAAACCATTAAGCAATTGCCAGCCATTTTCTCTGATGAGGGTCTTCGCCGTCGGGTCCGATTGGACGGAGACATCGAGATGGACATTGGCATCGTGGATGCCATCGAACGAGAATTGTGGGTCGGGGGTGAATGGGACACAAACGTCAAGAATGCCTTGTTCGCAACGCTTCGAAAAGGAGACGCGTTCCTCGACCTTGGGGCAAACATCGGCTATTTCTCGCTGCTTGCATCAAAGATCGTCGGAGATTCTGGAACCGTGGTTTCAGTTGAACCATCCATACGAGCACTTCGAAAGCTGACCCACCATCTCTGGTTGAATCATTGCCGCAATGTTGTGGTCTTATCCTGTGCAGCCGGTGACTGCTGGAAGCAGGTTGCCATGGGATTGGCGAACGAATCGAATATCGGGGGAAGTGCGCTTCTGACAGCCGGTGCTGTCACTCAGCGGACTGAACCCGTAATGCTGGCTCCGGTCGATGATCTGCTGGAGTCCGTCGATTTTCGATTGCGTATGATTAAGGTGGACTTAGAGGGATTTGAACTTGCAGCGCTGCGAGGTTGTCGTCGACTAATTGCGAAACATCGCCCGTTTATCGTCTGCGAAGTGACCGAAAAGTTCCTGGCGAAATATGGCGACAGTGCGAAGAAGCTGGTCGAGTTCTTCCGCGATCTCGATTACGAAGTGCGATCGCTTTACGGGAAGAACTTTGAGTTGGTTGATACCGATCAGTTGTCGGATCTCACTCGTCAGTTCGATGTCTTGTTTTCGCCGCGGGAATCAACGCCGCCCAACGTGAGGGCAGCTTGAAATTATCAGTGGTCGTACCGGCGTTCAACTGCGAGCCCTATATTCGGCGGGCCGTTGAATCCTTGCTGGAAACACACTTCCAGGAGTTGGAGATCCTGATCGTCGATGACGGTTCGACGGATCAAACATTGGATCTGGCAAAATGCCTGCACCGTGAACATCCAGAGACGATTCGGCTGCTAACACATCCCGGCGGGCAGAATTGTGGAGTTTCTGCGACGCGGAATCTGGGCCTGGAATGCAGCACAGGGGAGTTGCTGGCCTTTCTGGATGCTGACGACTATGTCTACCCCGACCGGTTTGAATCTGCGATTTCCATTCTGCAGGCAAATGCGGATGTGGACGGTGTCCATCAACTCAGCGAAATCGTGTTTGCGAATGAGGAGGCCTCGCGGCAGTGGTGGAAAGGTCAGTCGCTGTTCGGATTTGAGCAGCCGGAATCACCGGACGAGATCCTGTATTCGCTCCTCGGTGGAAGGTGCTGGTCAACCAGTGCGATCGTCTTTCGACGTTCGCTGCTGCAGCGAACCGGAGTCTTCGACTCGCGATTTCGCATTTGTGAGGACTGTCACCTCTGGTTCCGCATGGCGGCAGTTGGAAACATCGTGTCGGGCGATCTTTCCCGACCGGTCAGTGCGTATTGGCGGCACACGGACAGTGCGTTTCAGCCATCACCACGCAACAGGATCCAGATGATCAACGCCATGACGGCGTTCTATTCCTGGGCACAAGCAAACACGTTATCGAACGGCCGGATGGATCGCATTCGACGTTGCATCACCGATTACATCTTTCGCGGCGTCGAACAGGCGCGATTGACAGGCGATCGTCACCTTGCCTGGACATTAGCCTCGCACAGCATGGTGCGGTGCCCGCAAATCCTGCTCACCCGTCGGCTGTATGGCAACTTGGCACGAATGGCACTGGGACGCTGATTTGATTCTATCGTGGAAAACTGTCGTCGGTCGCGCCAGTCGGGCTTTCCGGAAAATCGGGGATATATTCGCAGCCCCCCGATTCGATCCCGCGCGTTGGGAGCGGCAGCGGCAGGAATTGGAGCGGCTACTTGCACAACCGACGCGCCCGCGGATCGCCCTCGTCAAGCAGGACGTATGCGAGGACCTGTATTGTTGTCCGCCCGGAAGTGACGCACGGACGCTGGTGGAATCGACAATGCTCCGCACCGGGCCGGTTGCGCTACTGACAAACTGCGGCGCCGAATTCCTGATCCTTAAGACGCTGGACGAACCGGAATGTTCGCTTTGGAAAGAACGAGCCAATGACCTGCACTGGGGCAGTTTGGAGTTCTTTTCCAGTTATCGCGACCGAATCCCCGGTCGCGATTACGGTCAATCCAGGTTCGCCGTGGATCCCGGGGACGTCGATTGGTCAAAGTTCGACATCGTGATCAGTATTGACATCGCCGTACCGTCGCGAATTACACGACAATTTCCGAGGACAATTTGGGCTTACTATATTCGCGAAGTCAAGGCGCCGTCGTATGCTCGGTCGAATGACTACGTGCTCCCTGGCCAGGACTTGCACCTGGGGCATGGATTCCGATTGCACCCACCGGTTCAGCCGGCGCATGTCGTCGAATTCCCTTATCATTTGCAATATGTCGGCTGGTTCCATGAACTTTTTGGCGGCACACTGGACCCAGTGCGGAACGGTTTGTTCATAGACTTCCATACGGCAGTAATGCTGAAACCGGCAGACCTCGAAATGCTGGAGGAATTCGGCAGCATCAGTTCCCCAGTCAATGAAGCGAACTCAGCCGCTCGGGAAAAACTCCTTCCCCATCGCCGAACGATCGATTCCGACCTCCGCGAACGACTGATTTGCAGTCGATATTTCCTGGCGACAACTGGGCAACGACGAAGTTTTGGTACTGCCGTGGTCGAGGCGATAGCGGCCGGATGTCTCGCCATCGGTTCGCCAGAACACGTAACTTGTGGTACGGATATATTCTCGAACGCCACTACCGCCACGTCCGCCACAGAAGCACGTCAGCGGATGAAGAGACTAAATTCGAATCCGACTCTGTACATACAGGAACTGACGCGCCAGCGACGACTTGTGGACTGGCTGTGCTATACCCGCCCGTTGACTGAACTCCTGCAGAAGGCCGCGACTGTCCAACGCACGCGCACTCCTTCGCACATCGACGCCTTTGGACTCCCTTAATGCTGTCTTGCTGTTGACTCCTCCAATCAATGCAACGACTGCCACGTTTGCGTGTACACACTCCAGGCCCTTCCTTGCTCCTGTGCCCCCTATGGCTCTGCTAACTGCTCGGTTGCCGTTCAACGGTGCAGGTATTACACCCGTTCAACGCCACTCAAGATTGTATGTGTAGCCAGTATCGGGCAGACATCGATGGCCTTCGCGCTCTCGCAGTGATCGCGGTGATACTCAATCATGTAAACACAGATATTCTACCAGGAGGTTACTTCAGGTCCAGCGCGCACTCTGCGGGGTCGAGGTAAGATAGGGGGCTTGCGCTCGGCGGCCTGATTGCGTACATCGTCTTCCATCTCTCGGTGA
>JAFEBS010000055.1:0-37418 GCA_018242525.1 Planctomycetota bacterium
ATCAGTTGACTCCCAGGATCTCGACTTCGCGGTTCGAGGCGTCACGACGGTAGGCCTCGGTGATGTGGATTTTTTCGCCGGTGACTCCAAGCAGGACTCGGTATGTCAGCGGTTTGACAGCGATTGTTTCCGTCGAGTAGGGGACGCGGATGATGTGCGTGATGTCCGCCTCGGCCATCCCGGCCCGGACGAAATCCCGGGTTCCTTTGACGATCACTTCCGCAAAGCAGGGGAAATAATCCTGCCAATTCGCCTCGTCAAAGACGGCCGCTTCGCCCATTTCATTCGGGCTGACGCCGTCTTTGAGTGTTTGAATGGTGATGGGATCGCGGTATTGGGCGGAGAATGGTCTGGCGAACATGGTCACAGGCTTTCCAGCAGGCCATAGTGCCGCACGCGGTACTTATGGATCAAGCGTTCGACAGTGGTCATTCCCTTGATCGGGACGGGGGCGGAATTCTCATAGGCCTCGGCACCCAGCAGCAGGATCGCCCGCTTCAACGGGCCGGGGCATTTGCCGTTGAGGACGTCGACCGCGCCCTCATCATCGTAGCCGGCTTCATAGACGATCGTGACGGCGTTGGGGTCGTCGCGCGTGACGGGCCAGACGTCGCCGAAGGCCGGTTCCAGCCAGGCGGGTTTCTTGGTCAGTTGCGATCGATAATCGGTCAGCGCCACCGTCGCGCCTGTGTCGTCGATGTAATTGACGGACGTGATCGATCGAGCTGGCGGGCCCGGCAGATAGAGGGGTGCGTCGGCGCGTCCCCGCATGCCGACCGAGGCCGTGTTGGGATAGGTGCCAGATTGGAACGCATTCCCGGGGTATTGATTGTTGGGATAATTGGCCGCTCCCGGGGAACTGGCCCCCGGGAATGCGCGGCGGATGATCGTTTTCGTGGTGGGGACCAGGCAGAGCCAGGTTTCGGCCTCAATGTCTTCGCGCGCCTGAACCAGGATGTCCGTCAGCAGATCGTCCTGCTGGGTGTGGAAGATCCTCAGGTGCGCTTTGAATTTGGCGAGGCTGACTGGTTCGGCCATGTCCGGTTACTTCTTCTTGGACTTCTTTTCATCCGGATTTCCAACAATTCCGTTGGGCGTGCCGGTTCCAGTTCCGTTGAAGGGATCTGGTTCGGGGATTGGCGTAAGATCGTCGGAGGTTTCGACGGCGTCCCCTTCCTTGATCAGGCTCTCTGCCAGCTCGTCGGGGACCTCGGCAACTTCGCCGGCGGCGTGTGTGCGGGACAGGGCGAAACGTTCTTTCACGAATTTCAGGCGCATGGCGGGTTCCCGTGAGACGATTGAGCGGAATTGTGAGACGAATCGACAGAACAGGCCCGGCCCTCCGGGTGAGGGCCGGGCATCATTCATTGCGGGCCGCGGTTAGCGGACCATCGTCAGGATCTTGGCGAACGACTGGGTGTAACGGACGTTGAAGTCGCAGTCGACCAGGGCGACAACGCGCAGTCCGCCGGAGCTGCTGAGGGTGTACGGATCCACCATCAGATCGATGCCGGTCCAGAAGCCCATGACGGCTTGCGAGAAGTCGCCGAACAGCAGGGCCGTCAGCGTGGTGCCGGCTCCCTTGGTCAGGTTGCTGGGGACCTGGTTGCTGACTTCGGCACGGTAGCCGTTCATCGAGCCATCTTCCTCCCAGCAGAACGTCGGGAACGTGCTGCCGAGTTTCGGAGTGACCTTCAGCTTCCCGCGGCCGACCGGACTGGTCAGGTAGGCCATGGCGTTGACGTCCGCATTGGCCGCCGCGACCGTCGATTCCATTCGGACAATGTCCGTCCAGGCAACAACGTCGCCGTCCGTGGCCGCTCCGTCGACCGTCACAGTGGTGACACTGCTGTTCTGCAGGATCCCCTTCGGCTGGTTGGAGAGGCCGGACCCGTTGAGAGCAGCACGGTCGATTTCGATGCCGACGACCTTCAGGATGTCGTTGCGGACGATCATTTCGGCATCGAGCGACGTCTGATTCATCAGGCGGCGCGTCAGGTCCGTGTAGGCCCCCATGGTCTTGGCGGCAAAACTGACCTGCCCGATCGCCTGGGCGCTGCCGGTCGGAGCGTTGCCTTCAGCGACCCAGTACGCCGTCGAAACGCCGGTGAGTTTCGGCAGGTCGAACCCGCCCACGAGTCCCGTCAGCATCTGCATGCCGAGGCGGGACATCACCACTCGATTTCGCAGGGCCTCGATCAGCGTCGGGCCGATGATCGTGGGAATCGCCCCCGCGCCAGCCGTCGTGTCAAAGGCGCGTCGTTCGACGCCATCCAGGGCACGGGCTCGCAGGGCGAACGGCATGAAGAATCCCTTTGGGGACTTGCCATCGCGCTTGGCGATTTCTTGAGAAATCTCCCCTTCATAGCCGTCGACCGGCTTCTTGTCGGCCATGCAGCGGAAGGCACGCAGCAGCGAGTACTTCGACGGATCCGGATTGTCGACCGGATTGCTGCGATCTTCGGGGACTTCGGGACCGCGGGGCGGGTTGATGAGAATGGGACCGCCGCCGATGCCGGCCAGCCGTTGTTCGCGTCGGTCGTGCGCCTGACGCGTTTCGATCTCGGCGTTCAGTGCCTCGGCTTCATCGAGAAGCTTGTCGCACTGGGTGTTTTCCTCGGCGGTCATCGACCGGTTTTCGGTCTTGGCCTTGTCAACCAGGGCCTGGGCCGCGTCTCGCTTGGCCTTGCGCTCTTCGAGCAGTTGTTTCAAAGTTTTCATCGGATGGGGTCCATTGATTTCAAACGCGGAATCGGGGCTCGTTGAACGAGACGTGGCGTTGAACGCTCAATGGACTGTCGAGGCGGTGCGCGGGGCGCCTGGAGACCTGCGGTCGGGCGTTTCGGCGGGGTCGGGAGACCCGCGCCGAGGCGCGGACTGAACCTCAATCCTTGAGGCGAGACAGCCGGATCCGCCGCTGGGCGGCGTCGCGCGTCTCCTCGGCAATCCGCGCCTGTTCCTCCAGGAAGTCGGTCCGCGATCGCTTGGCGATATCGACGGACGTCCCGGTGTAAGCCGGGAACGTGACGGGGCCGACGTCGTAGAGCGTCACGTCGGTCAGTTCGCGGTAGGAGTTTTCGCCGACGTCCCGCCAGGTGACCGCATCCGCGCGGAAACCGAAGCTGCAGGCGTCGACGTCGCCGCGCTTGATGGAGGTCAACAGTTCGGTCGCGTCGTCGGAGTCCGGGTCGAGCAGGCAACTGAATCGCAGGCCGATGTTGTCGACGGTCAGAACAAGCGTGTTGGCGGCTGTGCGGCCGTAGATGTCGGATTCGTCGTGATTGAACAGGCAGCGCACGTCATCCGGTCGCGCGATGGCATTGTTGAACGCGCCGGGCATGACCCGCTCGTAGGTGTTGGACCACAGGCGAAACTGCGTCGCGTCCAGGTTGTTGACATCATAGAAGACGGCCGCATAGCCTTCCATGTAGGTCCCCTGCTCCGTTTTGCGCAGTTCGATCTTTCGCTTCAGCCGGCGATGTTCGACTTCGGGAAAGGCTTTGTCGCGTTGTTCCATGGTCAGGCTCCCATCAGTTGCTGAGTGAGTGAATCGACTTCGGCCAGCCAGGTATTGGCGAGCGCCGGGACGTCGGCCGAGAGGACAGTCGAAGTTGCGATCGCCAGCAGCTCGGTGCGATGGCGATCGAGGGCGGCGGCCATCACCTGGGAGCGTTCGCCGAAGGGAGCGAACTTTTCGGCCAGGGCGATCGAGTGTTTTTCATACTGGGTTTTCACCTCGCGGGCGAAATCGGTCGGACGGTTGGCCATTCGTTCCGCCTGGGTGATCTCGCGCTGGATCCAGCCGCGGACAGTTTGGGCGGTGAGGCGTTGAAGCGTCTTCGCGCCCGACCGCTTCTTTTTTGAGGCAGGAGCGGGGGCCGGTACCGGAGCCGGGGCCGGAGCTTTGTTCGGATTACCTCCGCTCTTGCCAAAGACCGCTTCTGGCTTCAGCAGGGTGTCTCCGCCCGCCTCCGGTGGACGTCCGTCCGCAGCCCGGGCTTCATTCGGCTTCAGGAAACCGCCGAGGATGCCGGTCTTATAGGCGTCGTAGCGAGTCTTGATGTCGGCTCGCAGCAGTGCGTCCAGGTTATGGCGGATCGTGAACCGGCCCCATTGCGATCGAGGGATCAACTTGCGTTTCAATTCCTGTTCGTCTCGGACCAGCCAGGGTCGCATCGTATGCTTTTCGAAGCTGAGATCCTGGGCTTCGATGTTGCTGAACGTGGCACGTCGCAACAATCCGATCATGTGCGGGGGAACACGGTATGCCCGGGCGACTTCCTCCTCGCTGAATTCCAGCAGGTCGATCGACATCGCATCGCCGAAGGGGATCGACAGCGGATTGACCTTCGCGCCACCTTCCAACAGCATCGGACGGTGGGCATTGTCGCCGGTGAAGTTGTTTTCGAGTTCGCTTTTCATCCGCTTGTACTCGTCATCTAGCAGGTGCCCTTCCGTCGTGACGGCGAGCGACGGCCGGGCCGAGTTGCCGTAGTACGTCGCCGCGAAGCGATCCTTCGCCAGGCCGATGCCGATCACTTCCGACTGCAGGCGGATTGGGGACCAGCCGACGATACCGTTGCCCATGGCCGGCACGTGGAGCATCTGGGATCGATCGAGCGTCCGGACTGCGCCTCCATTTTCGCTGGTCACACGATACATCAGGTCGCCCGCGTTCGAGCGAAACGGCGTCACGAGTGACCAGTGACGCGGAATCAGGTACCGGGGAATGCCGTCCTGGTCGAAGACGATCTCGGTGTATCCATTGCCGCCGGTCAGGGTGAAGGCCTGGCGTGTCTCGCTCCAGACCATCGGAGTCATGTCGGGATTCGGCTCGGTGGTCAGCAGGCCGATCAGATCGTGTTGAGTGACTCGCGTTTCGCGGCCGCTCTTGTCGACCTCGAACATTTCATAGGGGAGCGAGCCCTTGGTCTCGGCAATGCAACGGATGCAGGCGTAGACGGCCGCGTACCGCAGGGCGGTCTGCTCGGTGACGGTGACCTTCGCGGCCGTATTCGGAAAGCCCCCGGGAACACGCGCAGAAATGAGCTGTTCAAAGGGGCTGGACCGACGGAACGGTGCCGAGATGACCGCCAGGAGCCGTTTGAGCATGGGGAAACTCGCTGAAATTGTTTACCAGAACGGTAAGCCGATTCGCATCGCGGAATTACTCGCGTGCGATCAGGGTCGCGAAGCTGGATTCCGGGAGCGGATCCAGGCGACGGAGTTTGGTCAGCGCGTGCAAATCGTCCAGGGTGCGGGCGTGCGGCGCGAAGACCCAGGAACCGCCGGCATCGACGGGCTGGAACTGCAGCACGGGCCAGCCGTGGACGGCAGCATATTCCTGAACCGCGACGGGGAAGGCGGTCGAGTCGCCTTTAATCCAACGGACCCGCGTCCGCAGATCGCCGGTGCCGACCCGATCGTGCATCACGTTGCACACGCCACACCAGGGAGGCGACCAGGCAACGATGACCGGACGGGTGTCGGCAGCCGGCGGGGCGGGCCTTCGGTCGCGCGATTCGTCAGTGGCGCTCGTCAGCTCGGCCGGCTTGGCGTAGGGCTCGAACAGTCCGACCGCGGGGCGGTTGCAGGCGTCGAACAATTGGACCGCTTTCGGCGGCGAAAAGAGATCGAGCTTGCGGGGTTGCTGGCCGAAAGCGTGGCTCTGGACCAGGCAGAGGGCGGCGAGGGCGAATACGTGGCGGAGTTTCACGGTGACATCCTTGTCTTGGGTGAATCGGAATCCTTGCGGGCCGGGCGCTCTGTTGCGCCCTGCATACTGAACAGGTCTGGATGCTGCGCGGGAAACCCCTCGAAATCGCTGTAGGCCCAGCAGTCGCCGGGGGCGACCATGAATTCCATGTCGGACCATTCCACCCACCAACTGCCGGGCGGGCTGCCGTCGATCGGATCCGGCGAGAGCTCCGGCGGGTGCGAATTCTGGACGTGAAAGTAGCGTTTGCCGCTGGCTGCCGAGCCGTCATAGCCGTCGATGCACATTTGGTGCATCCAGACGCCGGTATGCTTGGCGACAATGCGGCCGTCTTGGACCACAAACTGCCGCTCGGGGTTGCCCCAGCTTGAGGCCTCGGTGACTCCGAAGCCGTTGACGATCGCGTCGCGGACTTCCTCAACCGAATGCAGCAGGGAGACGGTTTTAACCTTGTGCCGCGCGGCGATCGCCTTCAGGGCGGCGGGCGGACCGCTGCGTCCCCAGTCGTCGGCCAGTTTGCCACTGTAGGTGTATCCGGCGGCTTCCGCTTCCTCCCAGGATAGGATCCCATACTCTTTCGCCGCCTGGGCGATCGCGGCTCCGGAGCAACCGGCAGCCGGCAGCCGACCGACGATTGTCGGCTTCCAGACCCAGACTCGACCGGCCCCATAACTGAACGGGGGGAACGGCCGTTGCAGCGAGGCGCGGTCGCCTGCCAGGATCTGCGCACCCTGCGTGCGCGTGACAGCATTGGATCCGCCGAAGGCCGTGCAGTCGCCGGTCTGCTGGGGCGGCAGTTCAAACGTTTTGCCGTCGGTCAGGCGGGTGGCCAGGCGACAGAGCGCCCAGAGTCGCACGTTGGCTCGATCATTGTCCTGGACCACGGGCAGCCCGTCGGGCCCGACGATCTTGAATCGCGGCTGCTGGGCCGTCCAGGCGGCGACATCCTGCACGGCTGCCGGCCCGGCCCAGCCCTGCAGCCGGGAATCGCAGGGGGGTGATTTCTGCAGAAATACCGCGACGGCGATCGGCAGCAGAATGGACGTGGCGCAAATGAGGAATTGCTTTTTGGTCATTGGGCGTCCTCACTCAATTCGCGTGCGAGTTCCGCGTCAATGATCAGTGTCGGTCCGGACTGGCATTCGATCAGGCCGGTCCGAAGTCTGACCAGTTCGGCCGGCGTGGATTTGCCGAAGGCGGTCAGGGCGGCTGTCAAATGATCGTGGAAGTCATTGCGCGGCTCATGCTCGGCCCGGTACCGGGCCTCGAGTCGCTGGCGGATCCGCCGCGCGGCGGCTCCTGCAGGCTGGGCGAGGACGCGATCCCGCTGCCGCAGGACCGCGGCCTCGCTGCAGCAGCGAAGAACCTGCATGATAATCCCGACCAGCGTCAAAAGGGTGAGCGGATCGAGCATGACGTAGCTTTGCGGCAACTCGCGGGCGATACGATCGAATAACTCGCCCTGCAGCGCGTGGGATTTGACCGGACGATTGGGGCTGTCTGGCCCGAATCCCCAGCCTGTTTCATCGCTTTCTGGAATCCAGAGACGCGGGAATTCAGGCTCGGGCGGCGGACGACGAAAGAGGATCGCAATCGCAGCGATCGCCGAGGCGGCGGCCGCCAGGATGCCGAGAAAACGACGTCGAAGCATGACGAAACTCCGCGAATTATTCCTGGGAATTATTCCTTCAGCCCTTTGGCGAACGCGTCGAGCAGCTCGGCATAGTCCGCGGCTGTGACGAGTTGCTTGGTGTCGATCGCCTGACCGACCCACGTCGAGACCTTGGTGCCGAATTGCTTCCAATCGTCCGGATGGGCTTTGACCGCGGCCACGTTCGCCGATCGTACGGCCGTGAGCACGGATCCCTCGAGATATAGGCCCGTGGCCTGGCCCAGGTCCTTCGAATCGCGACAGCGGGCGGCGATCCTGGAGGCATCGGCAGCCAGCGTCTGGGCCTCGGTCGCCTTCGCCGGTGATTTGACCTCAGCCAGCCAGCCCCGGACATCCGTCGCAAATTGGTCGAAGCGTCCTGCAGGAGCTGGGGGCGGATCCGGACCTGGTGATGGCGGAGGCTTTGGCTTCTGATCCGGAATCGCGGATCCGGGGACAGTGATTTCGCGCGTCAGCATGCGACCGGCTTTCGTGCCTGGATCCCAGACCGCGCAATTCAGTCGCCAGCGGCCGGGGACTGTCAGGAATTGCACCTCGCCCGGTCGACCAGCGATCGTCATTGGCTCCGGTACCGGCAATGTCGTCAACGATTCGACGGCCCAGACGAAATTGAAGGCCGTCGGGTCTTTGCCGGGGATGTCGACGTGGAACTGAACGAATTGACCGGGGTAGCTGACCGTTGCGGGCCCGGTGATCTTCCAATCGGTCGGCGCGGGGTCGATCGCAGGCAATCGCATGGAGCAATACCAGCAGCCGAACAGGACGCAGGCAACGACAGCGCAGGCGATTTCGAGAATCAATCGTTTCATCCGAACGTCCTTTTTCGGGGGCGATTTATGACATTATGAGAACGTCATACAACGGGCGGACTTGGCGGATTCGCCGACGGCTGAGAGAACAGGTCCAGTGGGGCGGCGGTGGGCGCTGCGGCCGTTGGAGTACTTCCCGTCGCTTCGATCAGCTTTTGCAGGTCGGTGAGTGTCGGCGGCGGTGACGCTGCGAGCTGCTGGATGATCGCCGAGAGATCCGCATGGGACAGTCGCAGGCAGATGATCGACAGCGCGCCCAGGGCGGCGGCGAGCGCGTGGACTTTTTCCGGAGGGGCAATGCTGGCAGGGATGACTCCCAGCAGGTTGACCAGTTCGACCAGGATCGCGGCCGCGGCGGCGGCGTAGGTCTTATAACCCTTCGCTGCATTCCACAAAAACTGAATCACGGTCGTCATTGTGAGCATGGGAGACGGTTCCTCAGAGAGTACGGATTCGGGGGCCGGCTTCGACGTCGGTGTACAGGCACCTGGCGAAGGCCATCAGCGCGGCCACAATCGGATCGATTTTTTCGTCGGCCGATTGTTTGTCGGGCATCACTAAGCCCGCGGCGTCGGTGCGCAGGACCAGGTTGTCGGCTGCCCAGCGCAGGATCGGATCGTTGAAGAGGAATCGCCCCTCTTTCAATCCGTCCAGGAATTCACGGATTGGCTCATTGTAGTTTTTCGCGTTTTGCTGGAACTCCTGGACGTTGATTCCCATCACGTTGACGAAATGCAGTCCGGAGATGCGCGCGTTGTTCGGATCCAGCGCGAGCGACGAAATCCCGAACTTGTCGCGACAGAATTTGACACGTTCGTTGATCGCTTCCGGATTCGTCGCGTCGCCTGGCGTGGCCGTCAGGTGCTGATCGTCGATCCAGGCCTTCCAGGGCGACTTGGTGAGGTCGCGACCGCCGAGTTGTGGCAACCAGTTCCAACCCCGGAATGCGAACCGACGATTTCCCAGGGGCCAGCAGCCATAGAACGAGGCCAGGTCGTTTCGCCAGCCCAGATCGAGGCCGAAATTGGCGGCTTTACCGTCCAAGTCCGGCAACGGTCCCTGACAGGCGTCCCACAGGGCCAGATTGATGACCTTCAGGACGCTGCGGACGCGGATATTCATGTGATAACGCAGGAATTCGTTGAGCACGACGGCGTCATACTTGGCCTTGTTCGCGAACAGCCGCAATCCGGCCCGTTTGACGCTGATGTCGAGGTTCGGGTTGCCTTTTCGCCAGAGATCCTCTTCGAACAGGCAGGTTTTTCGATCTTCCTCGTCGATTTCGCAGATGAACGAGAAGTGGCGATCCTCATCGATGACGCCGGTGGCCACCTGGGCGCTGAATTTGTGGACTCGCAGCCACAGTTGCGACAGATCGTCGCCGGCCGTCGTGATGATCAGCGCGAGCGGCTGCCGGCGTTTACTCATGGAGCTGTTGAGTTTCTCCCAGAGCTCGTCATGTTCCGGCCTCCAGGCGTGGATTTCGTCCGCCACAAAGCCCAGCAGGTTGTAACCGTCGCGACCTTCGCCGCCGAGTGGCTCAATGAAGCCGTCCAGCAGCTCGTCAACGATGACTTTGGCCGATCGTGTCTTTTTCGAGCCGCCGAATCGCTTGAATCGATCGGCAAACGAGGGCTGAGATTCGATCTGGGACCAGATTTCTTCCCAGACGATTTCCGCCTGACCGCGTTCGACGGCGGCGAGCTGCAGTTGATACTTCGCTTCGCATTCGAGGACTGCCAGGCGAAGGCTGATCGCGGCCATGAACGGGCTTTTGCCATTGCCTCGACCCATCGAAATGAACGCTTCGCGAAATCGGCGGAACCCGTCATCGAAGGACTTCCAGCCGAAGATGTTCGCGACGATGAATTTCTGGAAGGGACTCAGCAAAAACGGGCAACCGTCGAATTCTCCGGTCGAATGCTTCAGGCACTGGATGAAGTCGATCGAGCGGTTGGCATCGTCCCAGTCGAGATAGAAGCCGCGCCTGCCGCCCTGGTCCAGATCACGGCGGTACCGTTCGATGGCGGCGCGCTCCAGCTTCCCGACAACGACTTTCCCGTCCAGGATGTCGTCGCAGTACTTCTCGATGTCGCGACGGTGGCCCGGCGGCAGTGTCGATCGACGTTTGGGCATGCCTCAACTCCTCAATTGAGGCGGATTGGCTGCGCTCAGGATCGCTTCGATTTCTTCGACGGCCGTTTCTGAGCGGGTGTCTTCGGCGGAGCTGCAGCCGCTGCGAGGAGCGCCGCCATCGGGTCGAAGGCTTTCTTGTCGGGCTTGGCCACGTGGATCCCCGTCCGCGCTGACGGCGTGCAACCGAATTCGCGCAGGCACCATTTGAGGAGCGCCGTGTTCTTGGTGATCACTCCGACCAGGGGATTCACCACCGGAGCACCGGATTCGGTGAAGTAGACCAGGTCCTGACTTTCCAGCTCCCGGCAATTCGCATGCATGGCCATGTAGGAGGAGACCAGCAGTTCGAAGGCCATGCCGTCGAGCTCGGTCAACAGGCCGCGCTTCGCGAGCTGTTCGCCGATCCTGGTCCACAGTGCCCGCTGATCGTCGTCAAAGTGCTCGGGCGGATCCGGCAGCCGGGGCTCGAGCTGGCTCTCGACGTCGTCGCTGTGGCGATCGCCGCGGAATGTCCCGTTTCGCTTGTGGACGGCAACCGGCTTTTTCGGGGGGCCTCGGCGTCCCATCGATTTCTCCAGAAATCACTCGCCCCGGGCCGTCTTCCTGGAATGGCACGGCTTGCAGAGCGACTGCAGGTTTGCGGGGTCGATAAACAGCCCCCAGTTGCCCCGATGCGGCACAATATGATCGACGTCCGTCGCGCCCGTGATTTGCTCGGGAGTCTGCGCGAGGCAGGCCTCGCACAGGGGTTGCTTGTTCAGTTGGGCATCGCGCCGTCGCGACCAGATGTCCAGCGAGTACCACTTGCGGTACGCGCGAGGCACGGGCTTCGCAATGCGGGGACGCTGGTGTCGCTTGGGCGCGAAACTCATTTCTTGGCCGGAATCAGAATCGCGCTGACTTGCGTTGTCACCGCGCCAGCCTTTGCGGCGATCGTCGTCGTGACCTTCGGCAGCTTCGCCGCCCGGGCCGCTGCGACTTCCTGGAAGATCGCCTCCAGTTCCTGATCGGGCTGTAGCGTGTTTAGGTCCGGCAGGGCTTCCAAAGCCGACTTCAGCCGCTTCATCCCAATTCCCAGGTGACGCAGAGCGGCGCAAACCGCCGATATTGCAGTAAAGTCGACGACCGGCGATTCTTCGGCACTACTCGCGGGAGTGCCCGGGGCCTTTTGCACGGTCCCATGAATTCGAACCGTAAAATCGACGGTTCCGGTCGAGTTCTCGGCGAGAGATCCCTTCGCCGTTTTGAGTGCAGCGTCCTTACAAACTCCGGCGATGGCCACGAGTTGCAGTGGTGTGAACATAGAGTCCCTTCACTAAAGAAAGAACGGCGAGCGCGTCCATTCGCTCGCCGCTCAAAGCCGAACCGTCCATGGCATGGCCTTCACTATTCACCAGTCGCGTTGCGCGGCGGTACACTAGCGAGGGAATTCAATGCCCAGTTTTCGCGATTTGGAAGGCAAGAAAACGGACGCCCCGATGGAACCACTTGATCCGCATGCGGATTTGCCCCCGCTCGACCGGGCAATCCTGCGCATGGTCGAAGACCTCGGCTATTCGGCTCCAAATGCGGCGACGCTCCTGAAAATCGATGCCGCCCAGGTCCGGGCAATCGTGCGAAGGCATCGATCGAAGACAAATCCGGCGAAGCAGCTCCGCGAAACCCTGCTCGCCAAAGCCCAGGTATGGCGCCGAGACTTCCTCGCGCTGGAGATGGTCGAGGTAATGGAATTCTCGATCGGCGATGCGGCCAAGCTGCTGAAAATCAACAAGGGCCATCTGTGCCGCCGGCTCGAACGAACCCGGAATCTCATTCGAGAGGCCGGCGATCCGCGTCAATGAAAAATGCCTGCTACCCAGCGCTCAAAACGTGACAACCTGCGCGCGTGGCGGCTACGCGGTAAGCCGCCGGATGGCCCAGCGATTGGACTCCCCCCCGGGGCGGCGCAACGGTCAAAAACAAATCTAAAAAAGTTGCAAATCGTAGCGCAACACTCGGCTGACTTGTGAAGCGGCTGGCCAGTGACGTCAATCACTGACCAGCCTACACGTCAGCCTGAAAACGACAGGCCGACATGCGACCCCAAAGGAACCGCATGCGCACTGTCGTTTATCTAGTTCATGCTGCATGGCTCAGCTGCCATCTTCCTTCCAAGCCCATCGGAATTCGAGGGCCTCCGTTCGTCTATCAGCACAGACGTCGAAGCCAGCGCGTTCCACACAATGCTTGTTCAAGGAAGAACCAATGAAAGCCTACTACCAGAACGATTCGATCCAGCTCTTTCACGCTGACGCTATGCTGGCCCTGCAAGGCCTTGAGTCCGAATCGTTCGACGCAGTGATCACGGATCCACCCTACTGCAGCGGCGGTACCACAGCCGGTGAACGTCGTCGATCACCCGAGGATAAGTATTCACAGAACGGTGAGCTCCACGGCCGGCCGTCGTTCGGAGGTGACCTCAAGGATCAGCGCAGCTTCACTTGGTGGTGCATGAATTGGCTGGGCCAATGCCGATCACTCCTTCGAGAAGGTGGATATTGCCTTGTGTTCATTGATTGGCGACAGCTTCCTGCAATGACCGATGCGTTCCAAGCTGCGGACCTCACCTGGCGAGGTGTAATTCCCTGGGACAAAGGCAGTGCATCCCGGGCTCCTCACAAAGGCTACTTCCGCCACCAATGCGAATACGTCGTTTGGGGAACGCGAGGACCTTGCAAAGCAGCGATCCATGGGGGGCCGTTCCCAGGCTGCATTCAATGTCTAATCGATCGAAAGGACAAGCATCATCTCACGGGAAAACCCACAGCGCTGATGAGACAACTCGTGAAAGTTGTGCCCGAGGGATCAAAGATTCTCGACCCATTTGCGGGCTCTGGAACCACGCTGCTGGCAGCTCAATTGGAGTCGCGCATGGCAGTTGGATTCGAGCGCGAAAGCAGCTACTGCCAGATCTCACAGCGTCGACTTTCAGCCTGATTCTCAGGGCTGAAACGATCTCCAAGACCTCCGATCCCCTGTTAAGCGGGACTCATAATCCTTTGGTTCTCGGTTCAAGTCCGAGCGGTCCCATTTTATGTACACGAGCGTTGCGTCGATTGCCACTCCGGGTAAACATTCCAATCTGCATCGACAATCCGTCGACATGGCCTCGATGGTGACGATTTTGTAGCGTTCCGGCGCAGCGATCGTGACGGACCCGGACGAGCGACAACCGATTCGTTATCCTGTCACCATGCAATGTACGATCCGCTCACTGATGATCTGGCTCATGCGGCTGATCAACTCGAAACGGACCTGGCTGACGGCCAAAGCTGGCGATGCGGTTTTACTGACCGATGGGGAAACCAGCCAACGGTATTTCATCAAGTCAGTCGAACTGTATCTGGTCGATCCTTCCAGTGAGAACGGGCGAACGGTTGCTACTGCGGGCGATTGGTTGGAGGGCACCGACGATGCGTGAGTTCTTCCACGGCTGGCGAAGGAAGGCGGGGTTGACCACGCTGGTGGTGGCGATGATGCTGTCTGGGGCATGGATGCGGAGCTACCACCTTCCCGATAGTCTTGGGGATTCTCGAAACCCGTGGCTTATCTCTCATGATGGAAATCTCGTTTGGGTTTCACAGTCTGGCCCACACAAATATCCCCAAGTTTGGGATTGGTACAGGTTTTACACGACAGATCCTGTGATCTTTGCCCAAGGTTTTCGACCCGCATTTGAATGGAAGTGCGTACGACAACGCGGATTTGTTGTCCTGGAATTTGGCCGTCACGAGTTCTGGGGGTATGCCGTGAACTGGCTTCGCATCCCCTACTGGACAATCGCCCTCCCCCTTACCCTTCTCTCCGCCTACTTGATCCTCTGGCCGGGCAAGCGGGCGACCAAGCAGACCGCGAAGGATTGACCATCGATCGTACCGCCGTGGATTGCTCGCATGGTACGGAATGCGACAAAGAACGGCTCGATTCGGTGCGAGGTGGAGCATTATTCCGAAAATGGCTACGGGCCCTGCGGTGTCATTTTCTCAGGCGGCAAGATGACGGTGACGAATGGAATCGCACCGTAAAAAGTCATGAGCCATGCCGAGACCTCACCATTAATCTCGTATCGATACGAGAACGCATTTCTCCCAACCACATGCTCGGGTTGTGCCAAGAGTGGCGCAATGATATTGCTGCGAATTTCTTCGGCAGCGTCAGCACCGTTCTGATGAAGTGTGTCGTCCGAAATCGTCCAGAATCTGCAGTTCACAGGGAGCAATTCCGACTTCTCTACGAAGTACAATCCTCGGGCTGTTCGTTCAACCACACGAAATATGCGGCTAAGATCGACATCGAAGGCAAGGCGGTTCCCGGCGTACAAACCTGACTGGGTAAACTCAGGTCCATATTGCAAATCTCGCAGGAACGCCATTCCAAAGCGGGCTGCCTGAATCCTATTCAGCGATTTGAATATCACTGGAATAATGCCTTTAACGTCCGGGTGTCCCCTCGCTTTATCGTTGAGACCGACTTTCAAACGAAAATACTCATCGTCTTTCGAGAATGACTTATTGCACCGATCGCAAGACGGGACCCATGGTCGCTCCGGCGGGAGTGGCTTTGTATAGATGTTCTCTGGCGGTGTGTGATCCTTCGTCGTAGCTGGCACGGCTTGACAATGGACGCAGATTTGATCGGCGGTCATTCGATTATTGCCCATTGTTTTTTTCGCATCACTCTTCAGCAGGCGGCACGAGTCGTATGCAACCTGCAAACCATGTTCAGCCGCGAGGGCGTACATTTCTGGCGTAGCTTTGCCGCTTCGTCTGGATCAACGCTTGTCGATATCGTTTAGCCTCATTGGTGGACAGGAAGCGCAGAGGATCACGGATACTCTGGTCTACCGACAATTCGACCGGGTGTCAGTGACACCCGCGACCCACGGAATCGGTGGTAATTCGTGGCATTTTCGGGACCGTTCATTTTCACCGAAACACTACGAAACAGGCTATTTCAGCTACTTTCCGCAATTGGCAGGGGAGTATTATGAGTCCTCTGCTCTAACCGATTGAGCTACGGTCCCGAAGCCTGCTTCGCAAAGGGTTGCGGGATTTCCCGAGTCGGGGAGTATCTCTGAGAGTAAGGCCATTGGCAAGTCGGTCCGGTCTCTGACAGTCTCTGCCACAAAATCAGCATTCACTTTGGAGTGAGTTCCTCGGCCACCAGGAAACGTCGTTCCTCCAGCGAGACACCGACGCGTTTATTCTGGGCGTCGTAGGCGGTGACCGACCAGCCGCCCGTTCGGCCTGCCAGCAGGTTTTCGGCAATCGACTTGCGGTCGAACGCTTCCAGTTTGTCGAAACGAAGTTGTGTCTGCTCGGTGCGAATGAAGGCGAAGACTGTCGTCGTTGACTGAGGAGACTCTGTGGAATACAGGAATCTGACCTGGTAATAGGCCGCTTGCGGAACGGCCTGCCACCGAAACTCTGCTTCGTGCAGTCGCAGAATCGCGTTCTGTTTTGGCAAGCTCAGTTGGATTTCTTCAGCCAGTCGAACGTGTGCTGGGGGAAGCTGGATCCGATTGCCTTGAATCGTCACTTCGGCCGGCCAGTGGTCCGTTTCAATCTGCATCAGTCCCATGAACCGACCGCTCTCGCCGGTCCAGCGAGCCGTGTTTCCTGCAAACGTCAGGCGATAGCGTCCATCCAGAACGCCCACGAACGCGCGTCGCTCGGGGTTTAATCGCGTGATCCGGGGTAACCGATGAGGCAGCTTCTCGTCGGGGTTGGCCACGTCTACGTCGCACAGGATCAGCCGGATTCCCATCACGACATCTGCCGGAATTGGCGCGCCATCCAGCGAGAACTCGATTCCTCCGGTTGACTGAGGGAACTTGTTCGGCTCCAACCGGGCAAGATCACTGCAGAGGTCGGCGACCAGCCGACATTCTTCTCCGCTGAGGTCACTGCCGGTCGGCAATGACGCACCAAGATACGAAGAAACGCCGCTGTAATAGGGATAGACCTTTCGAAAAAAGCCGAAGGCACTTTCATACGCCGCGATGGCCTGGGCCGTGTTCCCGTCGGATTCCCTTTGTCGTCCCAACGCCATGGCGGCCTTGCCCCGCGTCCAGAGGGCCTGGGACTCATCGTTGACCAGGGTGCTGAATTCTTCCGCGGTTCCTTTCGGCAGAGAATAGAGGAAGTCGGGGGCGAAGCGCAAATCCGGTCGCCCCTCTGCCAAGACAAGTTTGACGGCCGCCAGGGTTTCTTCAGCCTCCATTCGTCTGTCCTCGGGAACACCGTGTTCCAGGGCCAGTTCCAGCCGTTGGCGCACTAGCTTCAGATTGGCACTGGGACGGGCGTGCCAGATGTCGATCGCACCGGACGGATCGGCGGCTCTCTCACGTGAGACGAGTGCCTGGGCGATCAGATAGTCCCGCGCACCAAATGAAACCGTCGGGTCGAGTTCCACCACCTTCAGGGCCAGATCCAGGTTCTCGGCGGGACGGTCACTCAGCCGACACGTCTGCACGATGCGATCGATCAATTGCCGTTGCTGAGACTCCGTTCCTTTCGTCCAGGCTCGTGAATAGACCTGGGCAGCAGCGCGTGCGTTTCCTGTCGCGAGTTCCTCGTCCCCCCAGGCGACCAGATCTTCGTAGGATCGATTGAACAGTTGCGAAGCGAGCAGCAATGAAACGGCGGCGGCCAGACCAGCGGTGGCGGCCAGTTTCCAGTGCCGCCGACTCCACCGGAAGGCGATCGAGAACCAGCCGGGGTGTCGCGCCTTGAGTGGCTCCCCAGCCTCATAGCGTCGCAGGTCCTCAAGCAGGGCACCGACGTTGGCATACCGCGCCGCGGGATCCTTCTGCAGGCATTTGAGGCAGATCGTTTCCAGGTCACGAGGAATCCGTCGGTCGAATCGGCGCGGCGGATCAGGCTCGTGATGCAGCAGCTTGACGAGCAGATCAGCCGGCGAGCGGGCCTGAAACGCCGGTCGCCCGGTCAGCATTTCGTAAAGCAGCAATCCCAGGGCGTGAATGTCCGTCGCCTCTCCCACATGCGCGGCTTCTCCGCGTGCCTGTTCGGGAGCCATATACTGCGGGGTTCCCAGCACTTCTCCGGTCTGAGTCAGCGCCGAGTCCCGGTGTATCTGTCGGGCCAGGCCAAAGTCGGTGACAAACGCATGCCCCTGATGGTTCAGCAGGATGTTTGCCGGCTTCAGATCGCGGTGAACGATGCCGTGCTTGTGAGCGTGCTGCACCGCCGACGCGATCTGCTTGAACAGTTCGACCGACTGGGTTGGCGAGAGCGGTCCGGTGCTGAGTCGCTGCGTTAACGGCTCGCCATCGACGTAGTCCATTGTGAAGTAGGGTTCGCCGTCGGCATCTCCGATCTCATGGATTGCCACAATATGCGGGTGCCGGAGCCTGGCCAGGTGCTGGGCTTCGTGCAGGAAGCGATCAACCAGACTGCGAAATGTCTGATGATTCGGACGCAGCACCTTGATGGCGACGTCACGATTCAAGGATTGCTGCCGAGCAAGATATACCACCCCCATTCCGCCATGACCAAGTTCTCGTTCGATCTTGTAGTCGACGGGCAGTTGAGGCGGGTTGCGCTGTTGTTCCCGCGCGTCCTGAGTGGCAATCACCGTTCCATCGAGGAAGTCACGCAGAGCGGCATTGCCTGCCAAGGCCTGCTCAAACTCGTCCGCCAGCGATTCCGGAACAGCGACCTTTTCGCCGGCGATGTGTCGTTCCAGCAGTTGATTCAACGTGTCGTCGCTGCGTGTCATGACGTTGACTCCTTGCCAGACTTCAGATGTTTGCCGAGTTCAACAAGCGCCCGCGAGAGCAGGTTGCGGATGGCTCCCGCCGAGCGTTGCATCCGTTCTGCCGCCTCCTCAGCCGAGAGCCCCTGAAAGTATCTCAGCAGGATGACTTCCCGATGCTCGTCCGAAAGTTGTGCGATCGCTGCTTGCAGTCGTTCGCGGTTCTCGGCCCGAGCCAACGCCGTCACCGGACCTGTCGGTGCCGACTGAGGAACCTCGTGGACCTGCCGCTTGGCGGCCGTGAAATAGTCATGTGCATCTCGGAGTCGATGATCGATGATGCGGCACATCCATCGTAGAAAGGCACCGTCGTCTGTGTAATCAAAGGTCGAAAAACTTTGCCACGCTGCGGCGTAAGAATCCTGCAAGACGTCCTGCGGTTCAACTCGCGTCCGCAGTCGTTCGCCCAATCGGGCCGCGATGAACACCAGCAGACGCTCGGTATGAATCGAAAAGAGTTCGTCAAATGCGGCCTGATCACCGGCCTTGGCGCGTCGCCAGAGTTCGTGTGTGACGGAGATGGGAGACATCAAGCTGAGCCTCCCAGTTGACGACAATCGATCGCCGCAGGCCATGCAGGAGCACAAGCGAAAGGTGACGAGCAGTTGAGATGGCAGACCGCCAGGCACGCTTCAAAAAGTCCTTTGATCGAGATCATGACTCGTCTGCTCCTGCCAGTTGATCTCAGGAACCACTGATCATCGATGTTATCGAGTACTGCAGGGGCAAATTCCACCATGCCAAGTCTCAGCTACGGAACCATTTTTGCCGAATGCCACCGTTCCCGGTCAACCCTCGAATCACTTTTGAGTCGTTGATGCGACGTGGAGCGGCTTCTCGGTGGAAGTTGAAAAAACGAGTTCATTCTCAATTGGTCGGCCCGATCCTGGTCAAGAAAGAGTGGTTTCTGCAGCGACATTCTTCTTCCGGAAGCGCGGTACCAGCATGGGCACGCGGCGTTGATAGTCGGCATATACCCGATGCAATGCGATGAGATCATTTTCTTCCAGTCGAATCGCCATCAGGATGTACACCGTCAATGCCGCAGCAAACAACATGTGTGCGGCCGTCATCGTGGGCGTTGCCCAGAAGGTCATCAACCAACCGACATACAGAGGATGACGTACCAACCGATACGGCCCCGGTGTTACAAAGGGAAGTGATGTATATGGTCGTCCTTGAAAGTAGAACCAGACCTGCCGCAACCCAAACAGATCGAAGTGATTGATCAGGAAGGTCGTCACCAGAACCGTCAGCCAACCGATGGAAAACACGAGCCACAGGACGACACACGTCCACCCGTGCTCGACATGCCAGACAAGCCCTCCCATCGGTCTCCAGTGCCAATAGAGCAGGGCAAGCGCCAGGTTGGCAGCAAGCACATAGGTACTGCGTTCCATTGGCTCGGGAATCCAGCGAGTCAGCCACCGTTTGAAGGCTGGCCGCGCCATGACGCTGTGCTGCACGCCAAATATGGCTACCAGCGCCAAGTTGATAATCACAGCCTGCGCAGACATATCCAATCCTGGTTTGTCGAACGCCGCGTCAAGACGTGTCGGAGTTAGAAAGCCTCCGACAAACCCGATGCCGTAGAGAAAGACGCCCAGAAACATCGAATAACACGCAAACCCGTACGCCAGAACCAGTAAACGCTTCATCGTTACCTCGCTTTCCGGTTGACTGTCGGTCGCCGCGGAATTGTTGCTCCGCCAGCTGAACCACTGGTGAATTGAGTTTCTCAACGAACAGCGGAAACCCCGTCAATCCGTGTCGCAGTTTTTTGCTCTTTTTTCCGGCGATCTCCAGTCCGAGCGACCCGTTGTCGACGCTGACAACGTCGGACTCTCTGTTTGGCAATAATCTTGAACTCTTCGCCTGCGCAACCCCGTTACACCGCAATTTGGAAATGGGCTTGGCGTGGTAAACCACAGTCTCGATCTGTGGTCCGACCAGAACTCAAAACAGAGGTATGTTTCCAAAAGGCAACACGTTCCGAACGGGACGAAGGCGTGACGAGCCAAGAACTTTGTTTGATTCACCCGCGGAAGCAATCATCCACGAAGAGCGACTGATTCGTGTGGTGAACTGAGGAATCGATGCCCATCAAATCTTTGTCGGCGTGGCCGCTGGTGACTGCACTGTGGGTGTGTGGTGTCGTGCTGGGAACGGCGCAACTGATTGACTTCAGTTCCGCTCCCGGTCGGAAGCAATCCACTCCACAGTCGTGGCCAGTGACCACGGAAATCACTCGTTCAACATCGCGGGCAACACTGGTCATGTTCGTTCATCCCAGGTGCGCCTGCTCGCTTGCCAGTCTCCACGAATTGGCTCGGCTGGCCGCGGTGTCTCATGACCGGATCGACTTCAAGGTCCTGTTTGTCGAACCGCCGGGTGCCGGACCGGACTGGCATCGGTCAGCGCTGTGGGACCAGGCCCAGACCATTCCGCGGCTTTCGGTGGGAACGGATCGAGGCGGCGTCCTGGCCACCCGATTTGGTGTTACCACGTCCGGGCATTGCTTTGTCTATGACGTTGCTGGCGACCTGGTCTTCAGCGGTGGGATTACGGCAGGTCGCGGGCACGAAGGAGACAGTCCCGGCCAGTCGATGATTCGATCACTGACCGGTCAACCTGCCACAGATCGCCTCAACGAATGTGCAACTTTTGGCTGTCCGCTGTTCGCAGATCAGTCGCAATCAGAAACTCCAACCCTCAAAACGGCGCAAGCCAGGTAGTCGCATGAGAACCGTAACTCCGGAATACCCCATTCCAGATTCCCTTGACGCACGAACACAGTCGCTCGTTAGGGAGCAGCAGGCTCAACTGCATCGGCAGACAGACCATTTGTTTGCCGGGTTGCTGGTGTTTGAGTACCTGGCGGGTCTGGCCGCCGCAGTCTGGATCTCTCCATTTACGTGGGCAGGGATGGAGCGGCATGTGCACCCGCATTTGTGGGCGGCCAGCATCCTCGGATTGCTCATTATCAGTCTGCCGGTGGCGATGTCCCTGGTGCGTTCTGGCCGGGTGCTGACGCGGCACGTGATCGCCGTTGCACAGATGCTGATGACCGGATTATTGATTCACTTGACGGGTGGACGAATCGAAACCCATTTCCTTGTGTTTGGCTCACTGGCGTTCCTGGCCTTTTATCGCGACTGGCGATTGCTGATTCTGGCATCACTGGTCACCGCTGTGGATCATCTTGTTCGCGGCGTGGTGTGGCCACAGTCCATTTACGGCGTGGAAGCGGCCGGTGCGTTTCGCTGGCTGGAGCATTCGGGCTGGGTGCTGTTTGAGGATCTGTTCCTGCTCTTGGCCTGTGTGCGGGGCAATCGCGAAATGCAAATCCTGGCAGAACGGCAGAGCCAACTGGAGTCCATCAACGTCAATATTGAGGCCCAGGTCCGGGAACGGACGGCGGAATTGGTGGCGAGCCGCGAGCAGGCCGAGCAGGCCGTCCGAACGAAGAGCGAGTTTCTGGCCAATATGAGCCACGAGATCCGGACCCCGATGAACGGGATTATCGGCATGACCGAGATGGCATTGGACACTGATCTCACTGCCGATCAACAGGACTATCTCAAGACTGTCCAGTCATCCGCCAATTCACTGCTGCGCATCATCAACGACATCCTCGACTTCTCCAAGATTGAAGCAGGAAAATTCGAACTGGATCGTCAGCCATTCCAATTGCGCGAGAGCCTGGGTGATGCCATCAAAACACTCGGCATTCGCGCCCACGAGAAGAATCTGGAGCTTGTCTGGCACGCATCGACAAATGTCCCGGATTACCTGGTGGGTGATGTCGGCAGATTGCGACAGGTGCTCATGAACCTGGTTGGCAACGCGATCAAATTTACAGACCAGGGCGAGGTCGCGGTGTCTGTCGAACTGGAATCGCAAACAGCCACCAAGGCGCGCTTGAGGTTCTCCATCCGTGATACTGGAATCGGGATCCCCGTCGAAAAACAGGGGCTGGTCTTCGAAGCATTTGCACAGGCCGATTCCTCGACCACGCGGATACACGGTGGCACCGGATTGGGGCTTTCGATCGCCCGTCAGATCATTCGGCTCATGGGTGGCGACATCTCGGTCCAGAGCCAGCCCGGACACGGCAGTACGTTTGTGTTCTCGATCGAACTGCCCGTGGCGTCGGGACAGGCACAAAGTCGACCGGATGTTGAACTGGCGGGAGTGCGTGTCCTTGTCGTGGACGACAACCAGACGAATCGCCAGATCCTGGACGAGGTCCTGAGTTCATGGAACATGCAATCGAAGTCAGTTGCGGATGGTGCCAGTGCCATTGAAGAAATGCAGCGGGCGCACCGTGAACAGCGGCCCTACCAACTGGTACTGACCGACTGCCTGATGCCCCGCATGGATGGGTTCATGCTTGTGGAAGAGTTGCGGAGGCACGCCGAATTGACCGGGGCCACGATTATGATGCTCACGTCAGGAATGCTTCCGGGAGCACTCGAACGATGCCGGTTGCTGGGGATCACGTCCACGCTGCTCAAGCCCGTCAAGCAATCGGAATTGCATCGAGCTGTGACCGAAGCTCTGGGTCAATCCAGGTCCAGGTCGACTGGCCCCGGGGGCCAGGCACCACGGATGCTTCCCGGCAGCCTGCGTCGAGCGTTGTTGGCGGAAGACAATCTGGTCAATCAACGAGTCGCAGTGCGTCTGCTGGAAAAGCTGGGATACTGCGTGGACGTTGTCGGAAACGGGCAACTCGCCCTGAATGCGCTGGACAGTGCCACCTACGACGTCGTCCTGATGGACGTTCAGATGCCGGTCCTGGATGGTCTGCAAGCGACCGTCGCATTGCGAAACAGCGAACGGATCTCTGGACGGCATACGCCGGTCGTAGCCATGACCGCTCATGCCATGTCTGGCGACCGCGAACGGTGCCTGGCGTCCGGGATGGATGATTATGTGACGAAGCCGATCGATCCCCGCCGCCTGGCGACAGTCTTGGAATCCGTCCTGGCTTCCCGCATGGAAGTCGGCACCGATTGTGAGCCGGACAATATCACGACAGATCCTACCGAAAGTGAACAACCGTGCGATCTGGTCGCCGCTCGGACCCGCTTTGACAACAACGACGAATTCCTGGTCGAAGTCATCGGAATCTTTCTCGCATCGACTCCAGAGTTGATGGAGACGCTGGGAACCGCCTACCGGCTCGGCAATCACGCCGAGATTGGTGAAATTGCTCACGCGATTAAGGGGTCCGTCGGAAACTTCGAAGCACATCCGGCATACGCCGCCGCAGTCGCGTTGGAAAGTTCTATCAACATGGACGACTCCCATCAGGTGGATCAACGCTATCGCAAGTTCGTTCGCGAAGTGAATCGCCTGTGCGAATTCCTGCGGACTGAAACTGTGGAAACGTGCCCGGCGCTTTGACGTTGATCGCTCGGCCAAAATCACTTCGCATTAATCAGTCGGCCCCATCTGGTCATTCGACTGGCGGTTATTGCCCGAGCGAGAAGCTGCAAGTCGGCGATGAAATCACAGTGCGAATGATCGAATCCGACAGCTGCGATCCTCCGCCGGATCATCCACAGTCTCCTGAAATCCCGCCGTGGCGCTTCCATTGTGAGCCGCAAGGCGCTAGCCGCGGGTGTATCCACAATGGTGTCGGAAGAACCGGTGGCTAGCGCCGTGCCGCTCACGGGAGAGGGAGGAGACCTGCGGTCAGGCGTTTCGGCGGGGTCGGGAGACCCGCGCCGAGCATGGGCATCGGGAAACTCCCGCTCTGACGCTTCGGGTTAATAAAGCTAGCCGCTGGTGTATCGTACCCGAAGAACCGGCGGCTAGCGCCTTGCCGCTCACTGGATCGCTGGATTTGACAGCCATGTTTCATCGCGCCATCAATAACATGTGCCGCCCACCATGACAAACTGCGATCGACGTGACACAGCGCGTGCAGTCTGCAAAACACGCCGGTATGATGACGAGCCAACGGGTGGGGTCTTCCATCCGCCCACGAAATCGAACCGCCTGCAGCAGGAATTCGCATGTCCCCGACTGGTCCTTCGCCCGGATTATTCTTCGAGACCATCAATGGATTTCAACGGACGCAAGCCCTGCGCAGTGCGATTGAAATCGATCTGTTTTCCCACCTGGCCGACGGGCCGGAAACAGCCGAAGTACTGGCGGAGAGGTGTCAGGCGGCCGTGCGCGGCGTGCGGATCCTGGCGGACTATCTGAGCATCGTCGGGTTCCTGGCCAAGTCGGGCGACCGGTATGCACTCACCCCGGATACGGCGATGTTTTTGACTCGGCAGTCACCGGCTTACCTGGGCGGAACCGTTGAATTCCTGCTGACTCCCTCATTGGTGGACTGCTATCAGCAGCTTCCCGCCGCCGTCCGCAAAGGGGGGACCGCCGTCTCTGACGAGGGAACCGTTTCTGAGAACAATCCGGTCTGGGTGGACTTTGCCCGGGCGATGTCGCCGCTGATGCAACTGCCGGCGCAATTGCTAGTCGGGTTGATTGGCGGTGAAACGTCGCAACCGCTGCGTGTGCTGGATGTGGCCGCTGGTCACGGATTGTTTGGAATCACCGTTGCCCAACGTTATCCGCAATCGCAGATCACCGCACTCGACTGGCACAATGTCCTGACGGTCGCTCATGAACACGCGTGCCAGGCAGGAGTGCAGGAGCGGTACCAACTGCGGCCGGGAAGCGCTTTCGATACGGACTGGGGTGGTCCGTATGATGTCGTCCTGCTGACCAACTTCTTCCATCACTTTGATGAGCCGACCTGCGAACAGATCGCCGGACGCGCACGCGCCGCGCTGGCACCCGGCGGTCGCGCGATCACGCTGGAGTTCATCCCGAACGAGGACCGCATTACGCCGCCGATGACAGCCACGTTCGCTTTGACAATGCTCGCGACCACGGCCCGCGGCGACGCTTACACGTTTGCCCAGTACGATCAGATTTTCACTCAAGCAGGATTCCGTCGCAACGAGTTTCACCCATTACCACCGACCATGCAGCAGGCGATCGTTTCGTATCGGGATTGACCTGCAACGCTCCTGGCCGTGAGATCCAGTTCGTGGAAAACAACATTCAGCGGGAAATCAAAGGAATCCTGGCGTTCGTGGCAGCGATCTGGGCAGTCTTCCTGCTGGAGTTTGCGCTTCCATTGACGGAATTCGGAGTTACCCCGCGGAGGTTGACAGGCCTGATCGGGATCGTCGCGATGCCGTTCCTGCATCTGAATCTCCAGCACATTGCGAGCAATACCCCGCCGCTGTTCGTGCTGCTGTTGCTGTTGTCCGGGACCAACGTTCGATCGTGGCGGGTCGTCGTGGAACTGGTGCTGCTCGGCGGATCACTGCTGTGGCTGTTCGGCCGGCCGGCGACGCACATTGGGGCCAGCGGCCTGATCTTCAGCCTGATCGCCTTCCTGATCATCTCTGGCATCCGGCTCCGCCGGTTGGTGCCGCTGATCGTGTCGATTGTGGTGGCTTGTGTCTACGGTGGAGTTCTGTTGCGGGGCGTAGTGCCAGAATTGCACTCGGCAACATCCTGGGACGGGCATTTGTGCGGGGCCGTGGCCGGTGGGATATTGGCTCTGTGGTGGACCCGTGCCGCGAAGTCGCCGCAGCCGATACTGCTGGATGCCGGCAGCGGACGCCTGCACAGCCTGGATGCCGCCATCGAGCGCCGGCATGATCTGGATGCCTTGCGTGCCAGCGCAATGTTCCTGGGGATCGGTCTACATACGTCGCTGAGCTTTTTCGAGACTCCGTGGCCGGTTCAGGACAGCCAGCAGAATCCGCTCTTCGGGTTGTTCCTGGCAGCGGTGCATGGGTTTCGGATGCCGCTGTTTTTTGTCATCAGCGGATTCTTTACGATGATGGTGTATCGCAAGCGAGGCCTGAAGGGACTTATGAAGCAGCGGGCCATGCGGATTCTGGTGCCGCTGGCCGTCGGGCTGGTGACAATCATTCCAGTCATGGGAGTTGTCTCCCTCTGGGCCATGTCAACGGCGGGATCAGCCGACGACGGCCAACCATCGCTCGCCAGTTCGATTCGCGCGCAGGACCAGACTGCGATCGATTCATTTCTGGCAGCCCCTGAGCAGATCAACCGGGTGGATTCCAAGTTCGGAGTGACTCCGCTGGCCTGGGCTGTCCTGGTGGCTGATGCACCCTTGGTGGAACGGCTGATCGAAAGCGGCGCCGATGTGAATCAAGGAAACCGGGATGGCAATACGCCGTTACACGCGGCGGCGTTCCTGGGTTACGATCAAATCGCGGAACTGTTGCTGTCCAAGGGGGCCGATCCCAACAAACGCAATCCCGCGGGCGAACCACCGATTCGCTCGATCACAGCAGACTGGAACACGACAGAATTCATCCTCAAATTGATTGGGGCTCCGGTTCCGGATCGGGCCGAATTGGAAGCCGGGCGGTTGCGAGTCAAAACCGTTCTGGAGGGGACGACTTCGGAACGTGTGACTCTGCCGTCTGCCGACGAAAACACCGGGAACTGGCGGTCTGCCTACAAAGCGCTGATGCAATCCGACCTGTTTCGTGTCGAACTGGGTGGCCGCAGTTTCCATCTGGTCAATTCCGACATCCTGGGCCATCTGTGGTTCTTGTGGTTCCTGGTGTGGTTGATCGGGATGTTCGCAGTCGTCGTGGGGATTGGCGGAACCGGTCCCGCGGAGTCCGTGGAATCCACGTCAGGATCGACATTGACGCCGGGACTGTTGCGCCGGCTTGTGTTGTCGAATCTACGATTCGTCTGGCTGATTCCGTTGACCCTGCTGCCGCAATGGTTCATGGGTGACAGCCCGATTCAATTCGGGCCCGACACATCGACGGGATTGTTGCCGCAACCGCACCTGCTGGTCTATTACGGGTTGTTCTTCGGGTTTGGTGTGTTGTACTACGAGGCCCGGGACACCGACTTTCAGGTCGGCCGACTGTGGTGGCTGATGATCCCGTTGGGATTGTTCGTCGGACTGCCGGCCTGGCTGGTCACGATCGGGAATCATTCCGCGGGGGCCGTCGTTCAGGCCGTTTACGTCTGGGCGATGACGTTCGGAATGATGGGACTTTTCCGCACCTTCTTGAAACGCGAAAGCCCTTCGCTTCGCTATCTCTCGGACGCATCCTACTGGTTCTACCTGGCCCATCTGCCGCTGGTCATCGGCCTGCAGGCGGTGGTGCGACCCTGGCCGGTCAACGCCGTGACGAAGTTCCTGTTGATCAATGTGGTCGTGACGGTCCTGCTGCTGGCAAGCTATCAGTTGCTGGTCCGACATACGTTCATCGGCGTTGTGCTGAACGGTCCGCGCAAGCGAATGACGCCAGTGCCGGCCGACGTCCCGGCAACGTGATTTGTCGCAACGGCAGTCATGATTCGTCGAACGGCACAACGGATCGTCTACGACTGACATTCCAGGATGAAATTCTTCATCTGGTAGATGACCCGGCCGTCGACCGACAGGAACCCTTCGGCCGTCACTGTGCGCCGGTCGTCGTCGACGTCACGGATGACAGCCGTCACCGTAACGAGTTTGTCCCTGGGAATGACTTGCCCCCGGTAAACCCATTCATGCTTCGCCGGGGCATTGGTACCGGGCGCCGGCGTCATTGATGGCGTGACGAACAGCGTCTCGGCCCGGGCCTGCCAGCGATCGGCCGCGAACAGTTTCAGCAGTTGCCAGAATGATTCCAGACCCAGCGATCCGGGAACTACCGGATCCTGATAGAAATGGGCCTTGAAAAACCAGGCATCGGGGTCGACCGGCATCGTCCCGACAATGCACCCGTGGCCGTACGGCCCACCGTTGGGGACCAGGGATTCGATGGTCTGAATCATCCGAAATTGTTCGTCGGAAAATGGCGCCGTGACGGGGTATGGCCCCCGCCTGGCGATCGCCATTTCCCGGGCGTTCGGCTGATAGGGCGTTGCGTCGCGAATTCCAATCTGATTGGACAAGGCAGCCTTCGAGAAGAAGCCGAAGTACGTATTGCCGACATAGACCGGTTCGCCGTCGCAGCGCAGGTCAAAGTCATAGTGCTGGATGATCATGCCAGCCGAGTTTGAGACGCGGGTAATCTTGACCGTGGTGGTCAGGGTCCCCGATTGCGCGGTCACTTCGCGGAACTGCGTGGCCGTGCCGCCCAGGTTGCGGAATGACAAGTCCGTGTCACTGGTCAACGCGGAACCGAGGTAACCGGCCAGCCAGCCACAGGGCTGTAACGCGGTTTCCAGCAACACTGCAAACGGCATTGTCCGTTGTCGGTTCGACTTAAAGTACCAGGCGTCGATCGGGACATCGTATTGAGCGATGATTTCGCCGCCCGCCTGCAGGACCCACGGCTGACAATTCTGGATCGAGACAATGCGATCCAGAAACTGGAACGGCGGTCCCGGCAAGCGTGCGATCTTGCGATCTTCGTCGAACGGTTTGTAACGATCGCCGAAGGCATCCGACGGCTTGCCGATGGCAAACGCCGTCACACGATCGGTATCAAAAATGGCCGGACGCCGGTCATAGCGCGGTGTGAAAATCGGCACGTTGACAGGCCGGTGACGAGCCTGCCACAATCGAGTCACCGATTCCTTCGTCAACCCGGTCAGCCGGACCGACATGTCGGTAATTTCGACGATCGGTTTCCCGTCGGCGTACATCAGGGCGTCGGCCAGACAGTAGGCGGAAGTCGCATCTGCAGTCGACAGGCCATCTCGACCGCCATAACCGATCTCTTTCAGCGTGACTTCATACCAGACCTTGCGGGTACCGGACAGCACCTGCCCGCGACATTTCAGACGGCTGCGGACTTCAGGGATCGGCTCGTAGACGACCTGCCCTGCTTCGCCGATCCAGCCCATCCGCAGCAGATGAATTCGTAACGTGTGCAGGCAGCATTCGTACATCAATGTGCCGGGCATCACCTGATCGTCGCAGAAGTGACAGACCAGGAACCAGTCGTCCGGGTGGATATCCAATTCCCCCAGGATCGTCCCCATCCCGAACTTGCCTCCAACGGGATCCAGTTTCAGCACGCGGTCGATCAGCCACATTCGGCTGCGAGCCGGGGAAGACCCGCCCTGTGTCACCAGTCCGGGCAGCGTGACGGGATTTCGCACGGGGAGATCGGCGAACGCAGGTCCGAAGCAGGTTGCCAGGTCACCGCGCCTCAGGGCCAGCAGTTGCTGGTCGTCGTAACTTTCGACCGCCATCGGAACCGGGTCATTCCAGTCCGCCGGTTTGTTTCCCGGCCGCGGTCGCTTGTCCAGCGCGGTGTGAATGATTCCCTTCCCCCCGGCCAGTTCCGCATCGGTGAAGAACCCGGCGCAGCCTTCGCGCATGGTCAGCAATGGCCGGCCATCGACCGTGGCATCAAATTCAAACCGGAACAGGTAGGTGCTTCCCTGGCGGAAGAAATGCAGGACGCGGATGTCGTAGTGAATCGTCTGGCCGGCCTGCGGCAAGGCATCGTGGAACGTGACGACGGCATCCAGCAGTCGGTAGCAGGCGACACCCCGGGTTTCAAAGTCGATCCCCAGCCAGCCCGACAGAAACAGGTCCGCCTGTCCCGATTCGACGGCGATACAGGTGGGGATGCGACCGCAATCGAGATACCACGCTCCGGGATGGATATCATGTTCGGTAATGACTCGGCCGGATGTCATCGACAGGGGTTCCCCTTCGATGCTCAGGATCCGATCGACCAGCATCAGCGGTTCGTCCGGCAGGCGGACGCGCGTGGGGTGCTGGTCGATCTCGGCAAACTTTTGGCCGAGCACTCGGCCAATCTTGCCGACGGCAAATTCCATGCATTGCTGGCGATTGAGCGACCGGGGAGGTTCGACCGGGATCGCGGTTTCCACCGGCACAGTAAGGGAAATGACCTTGGGAATCACACCGGTCGATCCCTGAACCGGTTCGGGCGGCGCAGGTGCCGAAGTCGCCGCACCGGCACGCGCCAGCGTGGCGAGATGTTCTGCCGCCAGTTGCTCATACCGGGCGGAAAGTCGCAGAAACGTTTCGTGAGCTTGTGTGTGCTGGTCAGTCATCGCTTGGAACTGGTCCCAAAGGCTGAGAGGAGGATCGAAAACATCAAATCCGTTGTCATGGTTCGTCGTCGCGATTGTGACGTCGTTCACTGTCGGAATCGAGACTGCCGGAGCTTCGCAGGATTCCGCCGGAAGGGCCATGGTCAAACTCGGTGAAGGCTCCACGGCAACAAGCGGCAGTTCCACGACAGGCTCTGGCGATGGTGGCGTCGAAACAGGTGCTGGTAGGAACCGCCAGCCACCGGGCGGCACTGGGATCTGAAACGCGAGGCCGCCCACTCGCGTCACCACTTCGCGGATGGGCGGCAGAGGTTCGGGGGTGGGCGGTTGTCCGTACAGGTACGACAGGTCGACAGGCACCCGCTCCGCGATCAGTGCCGCCAGCAGTTCGAGAAAGGCTTCGACTGGTCTGGAGGTCACTGGCAGGGCCGACCGTGCGAAATGCGGTCGGTCGCCAAGGATCTCGTCGATCATCCGAGTACAGGACGATCCGGGACCGATCTCGATAAACACCCGTACTCCGTCGGCATGCGCTTGATGGATCACGCGCGGGAAGTCGATCGTGTCGACCGCCTGGGCCACGATCGCTTCGGCGGCAGATTCGCGGGTGAGGTCGTACCTGTGGCCCCAGGCGGCACTGTAGAAATCGATTGACCGCGCGGCACCGGTCGTTGCTGTCGCTGGTGCGGTTGTCTGCATCAGGTGCAATTCACGATACGCTGGTTCGACCTGTCGCAGGACCTCACAGTGAACGGTGCTGGGGGACGCGAGCGGAATAAAGGTCGCATTCAAGCCCTGAACGAGTTGTTGCACCTGTTCGCGATCCCCGCCAATCACGCACTGGCGAGGCGTGTTGATGATCAGCAGATACAGCCGCAAGGCGGGGCCTGTTTGCACCCGCATCTGTTCGATGGCAGCCCGGATTTCCGCGGCACTGCGATCAACCACGCCGGACAACCACGGAACCGGCTGGCCCTCGGGAATCTTCCACGCTTTTCGAGCGGCATCGAACGGAGGGACCAGATCACTGCCGAACAGCGGGGATTGTTCCATCCGCCGCAGCATCTCATCGCGCTCCGTCCACGCCCGCAGTCCGAACAAGGCCGCCGATTCGCCGAGGCTGTACCCAATGCTGGCCGTGGGGCGAACGTCGAACAACGCCAGCAAATCGCAAACGCCGGTCCCGATCGCCACCTGCGAAAAAATCATCGATTTGTGATTGTCGAATTCCTGGCGTGAATTCCAGATCGCCGCGTATTGGCTCGCCAGATCCACATTTTCATGCTGCTGACGCCGCAGCACTTCGGGAAAGACAGACAACAAGGTCCGACCCATCCGTCGAAAGGCATTCCCTGATCCGGGAAAGACAAACGCGACCCGACCTTGCTGACCTGCTGGATTCGGCGAATAAAAAACTTGCTTCGACAACGAAGCCGCTGCCGTCACATCTCCGGACAGGCGCTGGCGACCTGCTGCGATCAATGCGGGCAATTCGTCCGTGCGACCGGCAACAAGCGTCAGTGCCCATCGACGGCTATGACGGGGCGGGTGCGCGTGGAACCAGCGGATCGCCACCTGTTCGACGGAACCTCTCATCTGGCAGATGCGGGACAGTTCCTCCAGCGTCTGAACGAGTTCGTCCTGGGAATCCCCATCAATCACGAACACCGCAAACGGAAACTCTCCAATCGGCCGACGGCGTTCCAGGTTGACCAGATGTGACTGGGGCTCGTCAACGCTCTCGATGTCATAGCGGATCGCCTCGGGGACCGTTGGTCCGGCCGTCCGAACCGTGCGCTGATCGGGCGCCGATCGAAACCGGAACGGTGCGATCTGGCCGCCAGCCCAGTCGGAATTAGCTGGAACTTCCGTCCTCCTCGCATCAAGATCGAGTTCGTGATAGGCGGCGGGGACGACAATTGGCAGCGTACCTGCGATACCAACTTCTCCCGTCAGGGGAAACTGCAGCAAAAGACGTTCGCGTGACGTCTGTTTGTTCGCCGAAATGTGAGGGCTGGACGGTTTGAAGACACCATAACAACGATTCTGATCACGCATGGCATCTCGGAATCGCTGGACGACGATCGCGGTGGCCTGGTCGACGGCGGTGCACTTATAGTGACTTCCGGAACCGAGAGTGTTGCCGGATTCACCGGCTGTGGCGGCCGTTGGCGATGTCGACAACAGATTCCAACGCGGGTCCGTCGAAAGCTCGACGCCTCCCACGATGGCGCGATCGAGTTCCCCGCGCTCGAGCGCTCGCGCGGCCAGGTGCAGGGCAATCAGATCGGATTGTCGACCGCACGACACCGTGAAGCTGGGACCGCCGACATCGAATTCACGGGCCAGGCGACTGGCTACGATCCCCCCCAGGTTGCCCATCACGCGATTCGGAGTTAACGGAGGTCCGGCGGCATCCTTCAGGCTGCTGATCCAGGCGGTCAACTGATCGGCCGTCAGGTCCAATCCCAGGTACCGGGCCCAAGTCGGCCCATCCTGTTCGATCGACCAGCGGAAATGGAAATTCGTCGTGTTGGGGTCCAGCTCGATGCCGATGAACACGCCCGTGCGATTCTCCAGCGGACCGGTGTCAGGCGATTTGGGCGGGTTCAGGTTGGGATTCAAGGCATTTTTGACATCACCAAGCGCCCCGTGCGCCACCTTGAGCATGACCTGTTGTTGCGGCAACATGTCCTGCATTTCCAGGGGAGGAATGCGGAACTGTCCCATCGGCAGTCGAACCTCTGTGATGCCGCGACCGACCGGCGATGCCGACGACGAAGAGATTTCGCGGTGGAACCAGCCGGTCTGTTCAATCCCCCACCAGTTCAGGTCGACATACGGATCGGGCGTGCCCTGAAACTCGCTCGCCAAAACTTCGTTTTTGGACTCCCTGTTCATCACCTGGGCATCGAATCCGACAACGGCAACCTGAAGTGGAGCGTCGCCAACCCCGGATGATGAACGAGCGGTAACGTGGGTGCCGATCCATTCTTCGATCAAGACGTGAGCGTTGATTCCTCCGAACCCAAACGCGTTGACGGTCGCTCGCCGAGGTGTTGGCACAGCGGATGTTTCGGAACCGCGACGCTGCCACGGTTCTGATTGACGCAGGACTCGGAAGGGACTGTCGGATGCGGCCAACAGTTCGGCAGGCTGCTCGAAGTTTGCCGTTGGAGGCAGCGTGGCATGCTTGACGGCTAACAAGACTTTCATCAGTCCGGCGGCACCAGCCCCTGTCAGCAGGTGGCCGACATTGGATTTGACGCCGCCAATCACGCACTGTCGGGGACGGGCGAATTCCTGCTTCCATAATTGGTGTAGGCTGGAAATCTCGACCGCGTCACCGACGGGGGTTCCCGTGGCGTGGCATTCGATCAGATCGACATCGCTGGGCTTCCAGCCGGCCTGTTCGTAAGCCGACCGCATCGCGCGCAATTGGCCTTCGGAATGTGGGGCGAGCAGGTTGGCACCGCGATCGTTCGACAACCCGATCCCGGCGATAACACCATAAATGTGATCGGCACATGCCACCGCATCACGCAATCGCTTCAGAACGAAGACGCCCGCCCCTTCGCCCACAACCAATCCGTCGGCGGCCGCACTGAGCGGAGCGCAACAACCGCGACGTGACAACGCCTGCAATTGAGCGAACCCCATCTGCGTGTACTGGCAGTCCGGACGCGACATCCCTCCCGCCAGCATCGCATCGGCGCGATGAGACAACAGTTCCTCGGCCGCAAACTTCAGAGAATACAGCGACGATGCACAGGCGGCATCCAGTGTGAACGCAATTCCCTCCAGCCCCAGGGCGTGTCCAATCAGGCTGGCGGGCAAGCCGGCGGCAAAGCGGTTCCAAGGGTGCCAGTCACTGCGGCCCAGGCGGGATTTCAAGGCCGCTGCGGCAGCGGGATCTGCCAGAGCCGCGGACCACGGAGTCGGCTGTCCGCCCAGTGCCGTTTGGGCCGCCAGGGCGGCTGTGCCAATCAGCTTCTCGATAAATGTCCGTCCCAGGACATCCCGACACATCGCAGATGTCGACTCGGTCGGTAGAGCGATATTTCCCAGGATGACGCCAATTCGAGCCGGGTCAATCCCACGCAATTGCCGGGCGTCCCGATACGCGGCCCGGGCCGCATGCAGACCAAGATGAAACATCGGATCCAGCCGTCGGATCAATGCTGGTTCCAGATCCAGGCCCGTGGGATCGAGCGAAAAATCTTCGATGTAACAGCCCCACGTCGAATAGACGCGATCCGGCTGAGGCGGCCAGGGGGCGTACGCCTGTTCGGGGGACAAATACCAACGGCCCGCGGGGACGTGCCGGCCAGCATCGATTCCGGCGGCGATATTTGACCAGAACGTATTCAGTTCGGGGGCACTGGGGAAAATCCCGCCAACACCCACAATGGCGATCCGTTCCGAATTGTCAGTACCAGGCATGGAGATCCCGAGATTGTCGATGCCGGATCCGGTCCGACGTCCGTTCTGCTGCCAAGTCAACACCTTGAACACGTGAGACAACTTCGAGGATCGTGCTCAAGTTTGCCATCATAGTCACCGCCAACAACCCACTCCACTCCCGCTTCCGCATTCTGTCAGGGTTCGTCCTCCTTACGATCGCGAGAACCGTTCAAGTCGGAACCCCGACAGAACCGATCCCTGAGTGAAGCGGACACTTGTCGGAGTGGGTGGACTGGCCAAATCCAGTTCGGCGGCTTGGGAGACACGCGCCCAGCAGTTGATCGCGCCAAACCAAAGCTGGAATCACGGATGATGCGAAGTCGCGCAATACTGAGCCTGTTACTGGTCAGCGCCGTCGGGTCGGGTTGCCGAACTTGCTCGCTGTTGAATCCGTACGCCAATGCCGTTGATGATATCAAGGATTCGCAGGTCTATTTTGACAACTGGTACAGGCCTCGCTTGGATATCAGCCGGGCCGGAAAGCCCGACTGGTGTGGGCCGATCAACAGCAAGATCGGCGGAAATATCTGCTACTTGGGGTGTTACGACAAATACGGCGACTGTCATCTGTATCCGCCCTCGAATCCGTATTCCTTTCCGAGCAGTACGATGCCAGACCCCACCGTCTGGACGCCCCCGGCGGTGACAGAGCCTGCGCCGTTGGAAATGCCACCAACGCCATCGCCTTCGCCAGCACCAATGCCGCCGGAAGGCTGAGCGTCCACGAGCGGTCGCACTGCACCGCCTGCTCACCTGAGCTGCTGAACTGCTTCCCGAACTTGCTCCAGCAGGTGTTCAGCCGCCTTCCATTGTCGCCATTCGCGCAATGAGGCCACTGCGAAATCGTCTGTACCGGAGATCTCGGCGGGCAAGATGTATTGCTTTGTCTGGACGTTGATCGTCTGTCCCTGCCGCTGGCCAATTCCGACAAATACCAGGCCGTCTTGCTCGGCCGGCGCGTTTGGACCCAGATGTCCCGTAATGGCTGCTGACATTTGAGCCTCGGGTGTACGTGCCAGAACCCCTCGAGCCATGGCGATCGCCACGACGCTGCTGACGGGACCGGGATCCCGCAGGATCGCTGAGTCCACCCCCAACCATCGAGTCTTGGTGTCCAGGCGATAGACGACCGCGGAGCCACAGTGGAATTCCGAGATTCCCGGGACTCGTCCCAGTGCCGCGGACACCAGGCCGGCGGTGCAACTTTCGGCGAACACGATGCGTGTCTGCGACGACTTCAGCAATCCGGCGACCTGCTCAACCAACGACGATAACGGCTGTGTCATTTAGGGGGCTTTCCGTTGAGTTTCCGGGCCGATTTCGGGGCAAAGGCTTTGCGAAACCGAAACGGCTGCGGTCTGTTCCTTGAGAAAATAGATTGGCTGGTCCGGTCCTAGCGGTTATGCCGATGAATCCTGCGTGCCGGTTACTGTCGAACTCCGCGATCGGAAATTGTGGGCGAACGACAACCAGAGTAACAGGGCGAAAAAAACTGGGGCTTAACTGTGCCAAGTCTCTGCGGCCAGTTGCCGTTCGTCCAGTGATGTGACGATGCGGCGTGGGGGGTGGACCGGGATGACTCGATTTCTTCAATCGGGGTCGTGGCGTCAAACGTTGTCGGCCGGAGCCGTCTGCGGACTGGTTCTGGGAGGCATCGCGTTTGCCGCAGACTCGCCAACCGGGATTCGCGACACGTCCGACACCGGCAAGGTGGTGGGCGATGCCGAGCTGGATGCCGCGTTTCAGACGCTGGGTGTCGTAACAGCCAAGACCGGCAATTCCTCGTCAGCGGTTCGCAAACTGGCCATCCATGATCTGCCGCTGGCGGAACTCTCTGCCGAGGCGACCGCGAAAATCAACGGAGTCTTGAGCAACGTGGCGATGTTTCGCCGATTGCCAACCCTGACGTTTGAAGTCGACCCGGAGATTTATGCCTACTTCCTGCGGAATCCAGATGTCGCTGTGTCGACCTGGCGAGCCATGGAAATCTCGAAATTCCAACTGAAGGAAGTCGAGCCCAATCAATTTGATGCCGATGCTGGTGATGGCTCCGTGGGACATATTCAGATCCTGCGGCAGACACCCAGCGAAACACTGATTCATTGTGACGGAGCGTTCAAGAGCCCGCTGCTATCCCGGCCGATTCTCGCCCGGGCGGTCATCCGATTGCAGACATCGTTCAGCAAGGAAGCAGACGGACGCATCGTGGGCACTCATTCGGGGGACGTATTTGTCGAGTTTCCCTCGCAAGCGATCGAAACCGTGGCCAAGGTGATCTCGCCGGTCAGCCATTCGATCGCCGATCGCAACTTCAAACAGATCACTCTGTATGTCCACATGATGACACAGGCGATGGCCAGGCATCCCGGCTGGATCGAGCAGATTGGTAACAAGCTGGACGGAGTCACTCCGCAGGAACGCCAGCAGTTCATGGAAGTTTCGGCACGCAGTCATGCCATGGCTCGCAAACGACTGGCCTACAGCCAGACCCGCCCGTTTGCCCCGGATGACATCCTGTCACCATTCCGCTTGAACGACGATGCCACTCCGCTTCCGCCACCCGTGGCGATCCGCCCGGCATCAGGAACGGCCCGAGATTGAAGTGACGGTGGTAGACCCGGACCGCCGTCGCTCCAGCCGGCTGGCTCCCACATGGGAGCCAGCCGGCTTGTCATTTCGAACTGCTCCATCTGGCTCTCCACCGACCCCGCGTCGGTGGAAGCACCGACTGGCCAGCTAAGCACACCAG
>JAFEBS010000055.1:37555-229099 GCA_018242525.1 Planctomycetota bacterium
GAAGCCACGACTGGCCAGCTACACACACCAGCGCCCCGTTTCATCTGGCTCTCCACCGACCCCCGCGTCGGTGGAAGCCACGACTGGCCAGCGAAATGCAGCGTCGATCCGCGACCCGGCGGTTTCCGCCGAAACTCGCGCGACATGGCACGTTCAGTCGTGGGACCACCTCTGTCGCAGGTCGATTCGTATTGTCCGCCCCCCGCCATCCGTCTATGGTCCGGAGGTCTGATTCTCCTCGTTTTCCACCTTGTTTTTGGCGGATTTTTCGATGGATCGCTTCTGGCTGCGCGGACTGCTCTTTCCTGTATTACTGGCGGCGATTCCTGTGCCCGCGAATGCACAGGAAATGCGGATTTATACGACCGTTCGCAACATCGGGGCGGTCGGGCCGAATGAAGAAACGCCCGTCATTTCCCGGACGGTCACATTGTTTCACGCGGGCAAAGTGTACGACTGGGTGGAATCGGCGCGCGAAGTCACTGTCTTCGAGCCGGCTCGCCATCGATTCACCTTGCTGAATGAACGCCGTCGCTGTGTTACTGAAGTGGCTCAGGACGAACTTCGCCAATACCTGGGACTGGCCGAGCAGGAAGCGTGGAAGCGCTTCGAGACGGCGACCGGCAACAATCAGCAGATCCGATCACTGGCGTGGTTGAAATTTCAGTTGAAGCCAGAATTCAATGCCTCGTTCGACCAGGCGAAGCTGCGAATTACGATGCTGGAACACGATTGTCGTTACGAAGCCGAAGGACAGGCCCCGCCGTCCAAGGGGGTCGTGGAAAGTTATTTGCGATTTGCCGACGCGACGGCGGAATTGAACGCCGTACTCCATCCCCACGCGCCCCTGCCCAAGCCACGGCTGCTGCTGAATGAGGAACTTCGCCGACGTGATCTGCTGCCGGTCGTCGTCGATCTGAAGGCGGATCTGGAGCGGCCGCTGCACCTGCAGGCCAAGCACGAATGGCAGTGGATGTTCCTGCCGACCGACCGGCAACTCATTTCCAGTTGGGACGCTCAATTGACCGACCCGACCCGTCGACGACTGGGATTTCGCCAGTATCAGCAGGAAGCATTGTCGACAGAAGTCTCGCGAAACCGCTGATTTTCGGACAACTTGGCTTTGCCCGCGATAATCACGGTGGAATATACTTCCCGGTCGTCGATGGAACTTCCCGGGGAATGTAAGGCGGGCGATGGCTGAACACGGTCTGCGTCTGGCAGTCACGATTCGCGACGAATCTGATCGAGTGATCGCCGCACGCGATTCGCTGGCCGACTTCTTATCCCGGGAATCGGGAGTCCGTGTATCGCAGTTCGGGACTCCCGATCAGATCCGGATCGGCCGACGCCAGATCGATCTGGTGCTGGTCCTGGGCGGCGACGGAACCATCCTGAGAACGTGCCGCCAATTGGGATCGCGCCAGTTGCCGATCATGGGAATCAACCTCGGTCGGTTGGGATTCCTGGCCGATTTGTCCCCCGACGAATTCCAGCGGCGGTTTCACGAAATCCGGGCGCGCAAATTCGCGGTCGTTCCGCACCTGATGTATTCCTGCCGCCTGTTGCGCGCCGATGGAACGCACGAATCGCACTTGGGATTGAACGAAGTGGCCGTGCTGTCCGGAGCCGCTTTGCGAATCCTGCAGGTCCATCTGGCCATTGATGGGCGCGATGTCACCACCTACAGTTGCGACGGCCTGATCGTCAGTACGCCCGTGGGATCAACCGCGCACAGCCTGGCTGCTGGCGGTCCATTGCTGAGGCAGGATCTTCAGGCCTTCGTAATCACTCCTATCAGTCCTCACACGCTGACCAATCGACCCCTGGTCGATCGAGCGGATTCTGTCTACTCCTTGACTTTGCCGGACGTGCCGGCGGGGGCCACGCTTGTGATCGACGGTCAGATCAAACTTCCGCTGCGTCCTGGCGATGAAATTGAAGTTCGTAAAGCACCGGTCAATTTCCAATTCGCGCGACTGGCCGACCACAGTTACTACGCCACGCTGCACCGGAAGCTCGGTTGGGGGGGCCAGCCCGCCAACGGCAAATGGAACGACGACGACAGGTGACGACGGCGTTCGCTGGTGTGTTTAGCTGGCCAGTCGTGGCTTCCACCGACGCGGGGTCGGTGGAGAGCCTGATGCAGTGGGGCGCTGGTGTGCGTAGCTGGCCAGTCGGTGCTTCCACCGACGCGGGGTCGGTGGAGAGCCAGATGCAGCGGGGCGCTGGTGTGCGTAGCTGGCCAGTCGTGGCTTCCACCGACGCGGGGTCGGTGGAGAGCCTGATGCAGTGGGGCGCTGGTGCGCGTAGCTGGCCAGTCGCTGGCTTCCACCGACCAGGGGTCAGTGGAGAGCCTGATGCAGCGGGGCGCTGGTGTGCTTTAGCTGGCCAGTCGCTGGTACCGGGTTTATCCGTGATCCTAGAGTGATCCGTGGTCGTCAATGACTGATTCGGGTCAGGCGTCGCTCAACCCCGCCACTTCCCAGCCCTTGCGGTACGTCCGGCGAATCAGCCGGGCCGCCTCCGGTTCGTTTGTAAACTTCACGTTTGCGGCATCCCACTCGAGCAGTTTGTTCGGGAAGTGAGTGGCGACACCTCCCAACAGGACGCTTTCGGTCAGCGGCCCGGCATAGCTGAACGGAGCCAGCGTGGTGCCGTTCCCCATCACCGCTTCCACGAACTGATGCCAGTGATTGTCACCATTGATTTTCGGCCGCTCGAATCCCTCGTACTGCTTTTCCGGCAGCAGGATCGGCTGAGCGACGTGCGGCAGCAGCAAAGCTCCCTTTTCGCCAATGAACAACGATCCCTGGTCGGGCAACCCCTTGTCACCCAGGACGGGGCCTGTGACTTCCTTCGAGGGACGCTGGTCTCCGTCGTACCAGGTGATCGGGAACGTGGGACCGACCGAATACTTCGTCTGCGGAAAGGTGAAATGGACGACAGCATCGTTGGCCCAGTTCGTCGCCGAAGGAGCGGGTCCCGTCGAGAGAGCCGTCAATGGAGCGGTCAGATCCATCGCTTTGAACACGGGATCGAAGATATGGCAACCCATGTCACCAAAGGTTCCCGTGCCGAAGTCGAGTCGCTTGCGCCAGTTGCCGGGGTGATAATAGCCATTCCCGATGAACGGGCGTTTGGCGCAGATTCCCAGCCATTCGTCCCAGTTGAAGCCGTCGGGAATCGGATCTTCGTGCTGAGGCAATCCCGACGAATCACCCCATTTCTTGCTGCTCCACGAATGGACTTCCTTCACCTTGCCAATGGCATCGGACTGGATCAGGGCCACGGCCGTCCGGTATTCGGAACTGGAATGAATCTGGATCCCCATCTGGGTCACCAGCTTCTTTTCGGTGGCCACCTGTGCCAGACGGCGCGATTCGAACACGTCGTGCGTCAGCGGCTTCTGGCCGTAGACATGCAGGCCATGTTGCATCGCGGTCATGCCGATCGGCGCATGCATATGGTCCGGGGTCGAGACGTTGACAGAATCCAGATTCTTGTGCTCTTTGTCGAGAAGTTCGCGCCAGTCCTGGTAGACGCGCAGTTCCGGATGATTCTTCTTGAGTGCTTCCGCCCGTTTCAGGTCAACATCGGCGACACAGACAAACTTGACCTTCTTGTGACTGGTGATTGCCCCCAGATCTGCGCCGGCCATCCCGGAGGCACCAAAGCTGGCATGTCGCACGACTTCACTGGGCGGCGCTGCCGTCAGGTTGCGAATGAATGCCGGCGCAGCAAATGCCACCGCTGCAGCCTGCTTCAGAAACTGGCGACGATCAGAACGAAGCAATCCGGACATCGGCAAGACTCCTGCAGTTGGAAACCAGCATGATGTAAATCCACGTTGGACGGTCATTCCCAACGCCAGCGACGATTCTGAGCAACCCGCCCGTTTCCTGCCACCGTACGACGCGTCAAAGATTGTTGATTTCAGGATTTGACACGGAATTGAGTTGAAGACGCGCCACTGAAAAGCAAGAATTGCTCGATCAATTTGCGTATCGAAAACAACATCAAATCCAAGGCCAGAATGGACTTGAAATCTCTTGGCTGCAAAGTATTCTCAACGGTTCCCGTTGTGATGAATACAAGGTCGGCAGTACCTGTTCATTCGGCCCTTGAGCAATGCACTCAATCTCATCAAGACGCGCTCAGACCTCTCTCTTCGCCGCTTTGTGCGCATTCGCATTACACTTCACTCGCCCTTGGTATAGGTATCCGCTGGAAAACATGACCCCTGAGTGGGTCCTCGCTGCAGTAGCGCTCACTTTCGGAGTCTCGTCGTTGTTGTATCGCGAGCGACGATGGCCAGTGTCCATTACTGGAATCCTGCTGTCGTTGGTTTCGTTGTTCGAAGTCATTCGACATTTGCAGAGCCGGAGTTCGTAGTGTTCGTTCGGTATCAAACCTGCCGGAACGGAGAGCATCGGAATGAGCAACCGTACGTGGGTTTGCTTGAATTGCCGCAAATCGTATCGCCGGTCGCAGTCCGTGGAGTCGGTTGCGTGCGGAATCTGTCACCAAACTTGCGAGTACGTTCACTGGAAAATTCACATTCCATCACCCAAGCATGAAAAGGGATGGGATCAATTCTGGGAGACATACCTGAGAGAAAAGGCGTTAATCGCCGATTTCCTCCGCGACAAGTCACTCAATTCCGTGCCGTTGGACTTATTGAATCAGCATTTCCATCGAGACAGCCAAGGCTGAACCATTAAGGTGCCTTCTCGACTGTCATGCCGAGTTGATTGCGGTCGGGAGACCCGCGCCGAACAAGCGTACCACGTTACCACGTCCGTTTCCCGGCACGGTACGACGGGGCAAAGAACGTTGATTTCAGGATTGCTCCGATTCAAACGGTTGCAACGAACGGAATTCCGTCCGAGAACGTCCGGTTCGCTTGACGCCGAAAGGTGGATCAGCGAAACTTCGCCCGCTCGATCGAGTCACTTGCGGTTTCTGCCGCAAAGGTCCTCGGTTGCAGTTTTGGCCAGGTAGCTCAGTTGGTAGAGCACAGGACTGAAAATCCTGGTGTCGCCGGTTCGATCCCGGCCCTGGCCACTTATGCTGTTAGGGGTTGTATCAATTCGGCCGAGCCAAAAAGCAGGCTCTCGGATCCACTTGAGCATCTTCCCTCCTGCCAGTTTCTGCATCGACGGTTAGACATGAGTCGATGAAAGGTGGCGGGGTCTTCGCCCGGCAGTGTCGCCGCCCATCGCTGCAACCGCCCCCGAATTCTATCTATAGTCGTGTCGGTCGGATCAGTCCTTCGCAACCTGCTTTCCCACCCGCTTGCCCGGCCGGAGAATCAGGTAACCTGAGAGCAGCGTCACCATCAACATCGTTGGCGTGAAAGGAATGCATAGGATTTCTTCACGGCAACTGACGTCCATTCCATTGGACCTGAGTGCTTTCCACCCTTCTGATCGAATTCTGAAAATGAAGAAATTTCGAGTTGGAAAGACCTCTTGTAGGCGGTCATCTTCTGATGGTCTTTCTGATGTTCGCCAATGGATGAGATTATCAAAATGCGTCGATCCTGCACCGTCTGTTTTCTCGTCCGTTTCCCACTCGTAGCCGCATTCAATTGAATCGTGTTGGAAATAGATCGAAACGTCAGCGGTCCGACTCATTCGTAATGTGAGACAATCCTCGTAGATCCGGCATCGTAACCACTCCACGAATAACGCTGCCACCATCACCAGGAAGACGCACCCGGCCTTTCGTCGCCATCCATGAAAGAAGTCACGCATCGTTGCCACCCTCCAGCCAGATGCCAGTCGTCGCTCCTGCAGGCTCGGATCCGTCTCAAAGACTCATCCCGGCGATCGAATTGTTTGTAACACACTCGGCGTTACCATAAACTCATCGCTGTCTTTCCAGGCATTTCCGCCGAACGCAGTTTGACTGCGTCGGTGCCGCTCGGGGGAATCACTCTACCATGTCCGATGACGAATTTGATGATGTTGATCGGCGTCTTCAGGAACTGGATGAACGTGTCCAGGAGGAGGGTCAGCGCTGCCACAATCGCAGTTTGATTCGACTCTGCCGCGAAGGGCGTCGTCTGGCGAAACAGGAACACCGGGTGATTCCCTACCTGTCGTTCAGCTTTCACCTGATTAACTCGGCCGACGACGTGTTTGAAATGCGGCAAGGCTGCGAAGTGGCGGTCGAGATGATCGCCCTGCTGGAAGATGAGGAGCGGGCGCGAACGTTTCAGGCGGATTTGCCCGAGGACGAATACGAACACACCAAGTGGTGGATGACCAGTTTTGCCTACAAGAAGCTGGCCACGCTGACCGGGCATACTCAAGGTTTCAATTCTGACGGTATGCATCAGTGCATTGCCGACGGCATGAACGTCTGTCGGCGCAGCGGCAATCCACGTGAGACTCTGCATTTTCGCGAATTCGCGGTCGAGGTCTACCGGGCTGCAGATGATCTGGAGATGGCCCTGCATTTTGCCCGGGGCAGCCTGCAATTGCAGTCGGCAGACGATTCCAACCGCAAGGTGGCCAGCGCCGACGATGTTGTGTCGATCCTGAGTCTGCAGGGGAACCTGACGGCCGCCGTGGAAATGGTCCTGCAAGGATGGCAGTTCTGCCTGGAATTCCATCATCCGTATCTGGCCAAGCTGAACTTTCTGCCGCTGGCCCGTGAAATCTTGTCGATGGCGGGACGCACGGATCTGCTCGCGACGTTTCCGGTCATCGCCATCAAGGACGAGTTGCTCGACCTTCCTGAAGACCAGGTGCTGCGAATCCCCTCCGAAGAAGAATGCCCGCATTTCAAGTTCCTGCGTGACGAATCGCAGGCCATTGAGGCGGCCTGCAGAAATGACTACGACGCCGCCATCCACTTGCTGCAACCGTGGGACCGCACGATGTCCCGGGAGCAGTGCCTGACTCGGTGGTTTGGCGTTCGATGTCGCCTGATCGCCGCATTGCGACTGGCCGGGCGGATGGACCAGGCGCGGACGCTGGCGAAACCGTGCGAAGAGGCGGCACGCGGCGCTCACGACTGGCTGACCCTGCGTCGACTGGAGCGACTGCTGGATGAATCGATTCCCGTCAATCCACTGGCAACCGTCGGGCCGGTTGATTGCGGACCGTTTGCGAGCGAGTCGGCCGCACTGCCCGGAAGCGATTCGGCAGGTGAGGCCGCCTTGAGCGAAGCGGATTCAGCGGAACAAGACGGGGCCGAGACGCCCTTGTCGAGCGTGGTGCAGGGCTTTGTCGAGCGGTTACGGTCCAGCGAGGGGGCACCGGAAGTGGTTGCTGCGATTGTCCAGGAAATGCTGGACATTGAACCGGACTCCGTCGCCCACCCGGTGGATGCCGAACGACTGGTCCATCTGATCCGGTTTGTCGCCGGCCATACCAGGTCAGGGGAGACGCTCGCGTGGGCTCAGAATCTTGTGACGCGTTTTTCCGCGAACGCGACACTGCTGAGTCTGTATGCCGCGCTCGTGGCCAACGTTCAGTCCCTGTCCGACGGAGGGCAGGACGACCCGATCAGCGGCGAACCGATCGCCGCACTGTTTCGACGCTCCCTGGACCTCGACCGGCATTCGTCCGCAAACTTTGCCCGAGCGGGTCTGTACCACCTGGATCAACAGGAATTCGGGGAAGCAGAACGCTGTCTGGCTCGCAGCTTCCGGCTGGATCGGGCATCTGGGATCGTGGCCGCCAGTCTGGCGGAAGTTTATGCGATGACCGATCGTCCTCGCGATGGGCTGGAAGTGCTGGACATGGCGTTGCGTGAAGGCTGCGAAGATCCCCAGGTTGCCTGGCGCGCCGCTCTGCAGGCGAACGCACTGCAGCAATATGAATCTGCGTTAACGTATCTGGATCGCTTTGAATCTCAATCACCGGACCAGCCATGGGCCAATCACTACCGCGCGTTCGCACTGCTGGAATTGAATCGTCCGGACGAGGCCCTGGTCGCGCTGGAGCGAGAACGTGAATTCAATCCGGAAGGGGACTATCATGTCCATTTGCAACGAGCAACGGCCTTGGGTCAATTGGGACGCGTCGACGAGTTTCAGCGTCAAGTGGCTGAACTGCTGACGATTCCAATGAGCGGCGTCACGTACCTGTCACCGACCGGCCTGCGGCGCTTGTTTCAGCGTTTGAGCGCTGTGTCTGCAATGCTTGGGACTGACAGTCCCGCCCTGGCGAGCTTGCAGGAGCACATCGTCGGCACGGGGTTGGCGGAATCGGATTTCTTTGACGACTTACGCTGCTCCGAGGACGCGGCCGAGACTGAAGGAATCCAATACTACAATGTCGTCGTTCGACAGCCACTGGCGAGCGACTGGAATAATTCCTGCTACTGCATGCCCGGTGAAGAAGACTGGGAGGCGTTTGACGTTCCTTGGGGAGTTCTGGCGACTTCGGAAGCAGACGCTCGCCACCGGGTTCTCGAGTGGCATCGCCGCTGCTTCTCGGAGCCGGCGGAAATCGTTGAATTGGAATGTCAGGAAGAAAAATACAACGACTATCCCGGGATCGTCTGGCAGAGTTCCCGTGAGGAATACACAGATTGACCGAACTCAACAGCGCCGCACGAATATGGACAAATCGATCCTGCCTGGTCCACAATGATGCCGGATTCAACCGTTAACAGGTCGGGAGTTGAAAATGAAATCCTGCGCGTCAGTCGTTTTGATGGTGATGGCGGTCGCAATGGTTCCACAGAGAGTACTGGCCAAACCGCCTGAACCGACCCAGGGGGATTTGCCCAACATCCACCGGACGGACCTGCCCGCGTTGATGACCACCCATAAACCACCGTATGCGGATCTCACCGCACCGGTGGACCCTGCTATTACGTTTGACCGGTTGGATGCCATCCTGGAACAGGGTTTGACGGGTCGCAGACGGCAGATTCCATATCTGTCGATCGGTCGTAACGGAAGCTATTTTTACAAGACCGAGACGTTGAAAAATCCTGATGGAATCGAACAAATCGGCGCACGCTTCGTCGCGAAGTTGTCTGCAGCTCGAATGCTCGAATTACAGAGAATTCTGGAGAGGACGAACTGGTTGACTGCAGTCGGAGGCGAGGGGCCAGCCACGCATACCGACGCGGGAACAATGACGATTGCCGTGACACGCGATGGAAAAACAAAAACCGTGACGCTGAACGGTCGGCGTCCGTCCCCGTACCTGGAATTGCAGCAATTTCTAGAAGATCTGGACGGGCAGGAAGATCTCTACTCGCGATTGCGATGGCCGAACGAGCGACAGGCGGCGCTGCGCGAATTGCAAGAGGCGATTTCCCTGGAACTGGGTCGACGGGGAACGGGGGCGCGCAAGCCGGCGGTGGCCTTCGATCGGTATTACGAAATGTTTGCCCCCACGTTGACCCGCTGGTACGCGGGGCAACCGGACGAATTGCGGGTGGCGATTGATCTGATGGTGGTGCTGAAGAAGACGGATCAGGCAACTCACGTTGGTCGATTGCGGTTTGACCGCGATTCGCGAATTCGTACTGCCGTCGCCGAGGCCCTGCCCGTGCTGCTGGGTGAGGAAGCAATCCCGCTGCTGGAGGAGATGATCCAATCCACGAGCGAGGCACGGTGGGAATTGATCAAGCTGGGCGATCCCGCAGTTCCGATCATCGCGTCGCTCATCGAATCCGATGTCAGCCGCGAAGGAGCCATGTCGATCCCGCTGATCCGGGCCTACATTGATCACTGGAAGGACATACCGCAGCCGATCGATCCCCGCATTGTCCAGGCCGTGCTGGAGAATCTCCAGAACGACGCCGTTCGCGACCGCATGTCTTACCATCAGCAACTGCTCAAGCTGGCAGGCGAGGAAGAACCCAAGCCACTGACGGCATTTGAAACCGCACAGTTGTTTCTGAAGCAATTGAGTGCTCGCGACTCGAAAGGCCTGGAACGACTACGCAGCAATACCGGCTCGCTGGAAAAGTGGCTGCAGTTGCGAGATTCCCTGGATCCGTCCACAGAACTTTATGTCGATAGCATCTGGGTCGACGGGACGACTGGTTTCGTACTGACGAAGCCCGTGCTGGACAAATCCGGCAATTCGACACATTTCATCGTCTTCCTGAATCTGAATCGCAAGACCGATTGGCGTGTCGGTCCGGCGGTGGCAGAGCCTTCGGAACGAACCTTGTACAAGGATCGATTTCTGGAAGCGCATCCGAAGGCGCACGAGGTTCGGCCATAAATACCCCCGCGGCTAGCGCCTTGCGGCTCACAAAGTCAGTGCCATTGGTCCAATGGCTTCGATCCGCGTCTGTCGCCCTACTTACGGCTGCCAATCGCCGCTGAACACTTCGGTGGCTGGACCGGTCATGAAGACGTCGCCTCCTGCCGACCATTCCAGTTTCAGGTTCCCTCCGCGCAACCGGGCGGTCACCGTGCGATTTGTTCGGCCTGTCAAGGCGGCAGCGACGGCCGAGGCGCAAGCTCCGGTTCCGCACGCCAGTGTTTCGCCACTACCCCGTTCCCAGACTCGCATCAGGAATTCGTCCTTGGACACGATCTGGATGAATTCGGCGTTGACTCGACGCGGGAATGCGGCGTGATGTTCAATCTGTGGACCGACTCGCAAGACCCAGTCATCGTTAACCTCGTCGACAAACACGACGCAGTGCGGATTGCCCATGGAGATGCAGCTCACCTGAATCTGCATTCCCGCCACTGTCAGTGGAACGTTTAACGGGGGATTCCCTGGCAGCGTAGTGGGAATCTGCTCCGCGTCCAGGATGGGGGCCCCCATATTGACGGTGACCTGGTCTACCAGTCCATTGCCGCCGGTCGACAATTGCATCGTCAGGATGCCGCGGCCGGTTTCAATTTTCAGTTCCGATTTTCGGGCCAGACCGCGATCGTAGACGTACTTGGCAACGCAACGAATGGCGTTGCCGCACATTTCGGATTCGCTGCCATCCGCATTGAACATCCGCATCCGGGCATCGGCGACCTCGGACGGACAGATCAGGACCAGGCCGTCCCCACCGACGCCCGTGTGGCGGTCACTGATGGCGATCGCGGTTCGGGGGATATCAACAGGAACTGGATCGGCGAAGCAGTCGAAGTAAACGTAATCGTTGCCCGCACCGTGCATCTTCGTAAATCGCATGAACTTTTCTTTCCATCGAATTGTCTGTCGCACGTCAGTCCCAACTTCCGGCGTCCGGTGGCTGAGGAATGACCGGCATTATTGTATCGTACAGGTCATCCAGATTTGTACTCCTCGAAAGTCGATTCGCATGTACATTCCCGCGGCATTTCGTGAGTCTGACACGGCACTGTTGCATGAGTTCATTCAAAGCCATGGATTTGCCACGGTCATGACAGACGGATCTGCGGGGTTGATGGCCAGTCATCTCCCCATCTTGCTCGATCCTTCGCGCGGACCGCACGGAACGTTGTTCGGACATTTCGCCCGGGCCAATGAACATGCCGCCGAAATGGGGGCCGAAACCCTGGTCGTTTTCTCAGGTCCGCATGCCTATATCTCACCGACCTGGTATGAAACCCCGAACACCGTGCCGACTTGGAACTATGTGGCCGTCCACGCGACCGGTGTGCTGGAACCGGTCGCTGATCGGGACGCTCTTGCCGAAATCCTGCGCGCGACCGTCGACAAATACGAGCGGTCCCAACCGGTGCCGTGGTCTTTCGATTCCGGGACCGAATTCCATCAGAAGCTGATGGATGCGATTGTCGGGTTCCAGATCACGATCACCCGGTTGGAAGGGAAGTGGAAGCTGAACCAGAATCACCCTCGCGAACGACGACAGAAGGTTGTCGACGCCTTGAAGACTGCCGGGGGTGAGGACCGGCAGGAGATTGCCGCGCTGATGCAGGAATCGATCACCGCCCCAGTTTGACGCAACGCAGCAGGTTTTCATTGCGGACATAGAACCGACCGTCGGCCAGCGCGGGAAGTGCTCGAGTGGTACCGCTGATCAGTCGAGCCGCCGCGATTTCGCGATACTCGGCCTTGTTCAACGCGACCAGTTTCACGATTCCGTCCGTCTGCATCACAATCAGCTTTCCATCCGCGGCAATCAATGTCGCATAGGCGGACAATGGATTGGACCAGTAGAGCTTTCGTGATTGCGGGTCGAAGCAGACGAGCTTGATCGGCCCCCCATCCTGACGTCCATCCACTCCGTAAATGGTTCCCTCGTGCAAAATCGGAGTTGTATATTGACTCGACAGGACTTCATCTTCCCACTTGACCTCAACCCGATCCTTGTGCAAGGTCAGCAACTCAGCCCCGATTTCATAACTGGCGGTCAGCAGCACCTGATTCTTCATCAGCACGGGAATCGCCGCGTTGACCGTGGGACCTCGCTTGCCGAAGGGAGTCCGAAATCGCTCCGCACCAGTCACGGGGTCCAGCGACACGAAGTTCAGCCGGGTCACGCACAGCAGATGTCGGGTCCCATCCAGCGTGGCCGCGATTGGTGACGAATAACTGGCCTGGTCCCGAGTGGACTTCCAGATCGTTTTGCCTGTGTGCAGATCGAATGCCACGACTCCGGCATCGTCCCGGTCGCCCCCGACATTGACAATTACGGCCTTCCCTTCCACCAGTGGTGAACTGCCGGCGCCAAAGTACCCGGCGGGAGCATGATAGTCCTGGTGAGTCTGACGCTGCCATTTGGTGTCGCCGGTTTTCAGATCAACACAATACAATCCGCCATTGGGAGCGAACGCATAGACCTTTCCGTCGTGAATCGTCGGGATCGCCCGCGGGCCATTGTCGGGAACAATGTTGGGCAGAAAATCCGTTTTGAATCCCTGATCCCACAGCTTCTTCCCGCTGGAGGTTTCAAACGCCGTCACTGTGTCATTGTCGCCAACCCGATGAAACAGGACCGCCGATTCCCCGGACACAGCAACCCCGGCAAACCCGCTGCCAATCGTGGCTTCCCACAATTGCCCGGGTTGCCCACCGGGATATTCCACGGCCAGTTTCTCACCATCTGCGATTCCAGAGCGCTGGGGCCCCAGAATTTGTGGCCAATCCCCCGCGATCACGTCCCTGGCGGCGGAGACCAGGCCCAGTCCCATCAAAACGACTGCGCAGGAGCAACACATGCGGCACGAGATTGCGAAGCTGCGCAGACAGTTCCGTTGTTGCATGGACGACCTTTCGAGAATTGATGCTCAGTCAAATACGTTGCGGTCGAACAGTATGCCCAAACTCGGTCTTGCCAGAAAGGGGGCGACCCGCTACTTTCCCGCCACGTTCGGCTGGGAGACCTCCGAACCCAACTCCCATTCGTCACAATTTCATGTCACTTTGATCCTTTGCGGAACACACGCATGTGGTGCGCAGCGTGCCGGGCTGATGTCGCCGCTGAGTTGTCAGCCGACAACCGACGCATGCTTTGCGCCCGGTGCCAATCGGAATTGGGAACGGCCGCCGGTGCCATGGATCGGCCAACCACGGGTGTTCGATTGCAGGACACGGAACGCAATGCCCGGGAATTGCTGGCGCGCTGGTCGACCCAACATCGCCTCGAGTCACCACTCGCGACGACTACCGATGCGCGGCCCGTCGAGCCTGTTGCTGCTGTCGGCAAGCCCGCCAATCGCTACGATGCGGCTCACTCCGTTCCAGCACCGAGCGCCCCGACGATGGCGGCGGCTCAGGGAAGATCGGACGAACGTCCTGTGGAACGTCGTCGCAGAAAAAAGAGGTCGCAACCGCAGCCGCCGGCGATCACTGCCGAAGCCACGTCGGCAAGACCACCGGCACACGATGACTTGGTGCGTCTGGCGGTGCAGCAGCCAGAACCTCCGCCGGGCAATTGGACCACGATGGTCGGCCAATTGTGCGCCTATGCCGGGGTCGCGGTCTTGACCTTGGGGACGGTCATGGTCCTTTCCGGCTATTTTGGCGGCCCGACAAACTATGCGCCCACCGGCTGGCTGGTGGCGGCCGTCGGACAAATGCTGCTGTTTCTCGGTGTCGTCACACTTGTGTCCGGCGGAATGGAACAGACCGTTGACGAAGTCTCGTGGCGCATCGATCAACTGGCTGACCAGATCTTCCGTCTGGAGCAGATGATCGTGAACCAACAGGCCCAACAGGAAGAATCGCAACGCCGCAACAGACGCAGGATGCGGTCCTCCCGCGATCAGGCCGACGCCGCCTGAGTCTTCCACTTCCTCTGCCAGGTTGTTTCGAGAGCCCCGGACCGTACGTCACTGCACCAGCCGGAACATGCCATAATTGTGTTCGGCCAGGGGTTTCATGAATAGTGACAATCCCGCTCCGCCGCCGCGTGATGTTACCACGCCGATGGTGTGAATCGTGATGCGTCGAGTTCGGTTCCGTTCCGAAATGGACTGGACGATTTGTTGAGGCTGACCATCGGTGGGTTCCCCGTCCGACAGGAAGTAGATGACTTCGGGATCCAGATTGAATGCGGCGTTCAGCGCCGCGTGTGAGGCGGTTCCTAGTTTCATGCCCTGTGCCATGACCGTTTGAGCAGCAGTCTGCTTGGCCAGCATGCTGGCAGGCACCAGGCGCGGCTGCCAGACATTCGCGATCTGGTCAAAGAAAATGATGTCGAAATTGACGGCTTCGGGCAGCGATTCCACGGTCTTCAGCAGCGCGATCTTTGCGGCTTCCATCGGCTGGCCCCGCATGCTGACAGAAGTATCCAGGACGAATACGATTCGCTTGGCGCAGATTGGAATCCCGTAGTACGTCGATTCGTTCAGGTCGATCGCTTCGTCCACGGCTCCGGCGGGTGGCAGCTTGAAAGTGGCCTGATTCTCCTTCCACCACAGGCTCCAGTCGCGATCATTATCCTTAAACTTCTGCTTCGTGGTGCGAGTCAAATACTGAACAATGTCGGCCTGAATCAGTCCCTGAGTACCCGGGAGCATTTCGATCAGAAAGTTTAATGACGCGGTCTGATGGATCTGAACCATCGCCTGAACCACGGCGCGGCGGTATCCGAACTGCTTGTCGAAAACCTTGGATCGTGCGAGCAGCTTGATCGAATTGACGGCCTCGTCGCCCCCCTCTTTCCCCAGGTCATCGATCAGGCTGATCGGAACAATCAAATGTCCCCGCGGACTGGCGAGGTAGTCGTCCAGGGTGTTCAGGACTTCCTGTTGCCGGGCATCGTCTGTTGTCGCGATCATCCCGCCCAGCAGTCCCGACAGAATCTCTTCATTGGCCTGCTTTTTGATGTAGCGTTTGAACTCCTCGCTGATGGACGGGGCCGTCTGTGGATCGCGTCCGATCTCGCGGAGTGCGACTCGTGTCGCCACACGAACGGTCGGATCGGGGTCGCCCAGGCCCTTTTTGAGGAGCGTATCAACCGTGTTGGCGAGCGGAAACTTGGCAAATGGGGCAATCGCTTCGGCTCGGGCCGCGGGCGATTTCTTTTTCATTTCCTTCAGAAACGCCTGCCGGGCGGCGATGAACTCAGGGTCCGGCGGGTCGGCAGCTTCCAGCCGCGGTGCAAGGAGGATCGCCCAGGCCAGCACCACCAGCAGTCGAATCTGGTTCGAACAACTCATAGGATGTTTCCGGTTCGACGCAGAGGAAGGGGAGTTCTGATCTTGCCGAGGAAATATCATACCAACTAAGGTGGGGGATTCTCCTGAATTTATCGCAGGGTTTGGTGAGCCGACTGAATTCCACTGGGGCGCGTGTCACACGAGTTGTGATTGGATCGCAGTCACCAGATCGGTCTCGGCCACAAGTGTGGCTTCTCCCGAGGAAAGATTCTTCACCTGCCAGACTCCTTTGCCGAACTCATCCGACCCGGCAATCAGCGCCAGGCGAAATCCCTTGCGGTCGGCGTACTGCAGTTGTTTCCCCAGCTTTTTGGCATCGGGATAAACTTCCACATTGATGCCGCTGGCACGCAGGGTGCGTGCGATCCGCATGTATTCCCCCAACCGCTCGGCATCGAACTGCGTGACCAGGACGGGTGCCGGAGTGGTGACAGGTCCCAGCAAATTCAGCACTTCCATTGCTCCCAGCAACCGGTCCAAGCCAAGGCTGGCACCAACGCCCGGCAGACGTTCGCGCGTGTACAATCCGGCGAGATTGTCGTAGCGGCCGCCCGAACAGATGCTGCCGATCGTTGGCAAATCCGTCAGGAAGGTTTCGTAAATCGTCCCGGTGTAATAGTCCAACCCGCGAGCAATCGAAACATCCAGCGCCAGTCGTTCTGACGGGATTCCGACCAGTTCCGCCGTGCGGAACAATTCCCGCAGATTCCGGATCCCCTGTTGGCCCGTTTCGTTCCCCGCCAGCATCGTTTGCAACTGGTCGAGCGTGATCTGGGGATTGGCCAGTTCCAGAACTTGCCGGGCTTGAGCCTCGGTCGCACCGACTTGCTTGACCATTTCGGCGACGACTTCGTCAACGCTGGTCTTGGCAAGTTTGTCGAGGGCGCGCAGCACACCGACGGACTGGTCGAGCAATCCCAACTGGCTGAGCACTCCATTCAAGATCAGGCGGTTGTTGACGCGAATCGTAAATCGCTCAAACCCCAGCGCCACCAGCAGGTCGTGAATGACCAGCATCGTTTCGATGTCGGCCGCGTTGGATTCGGTGCCAATCGTGTCGAAGTCGCACTGGACGAATTCCCGATAGCGTCCCCGCTGGGGCCGTTCGCCGCGCCAGACCGGGGCGATGTGATAGCGTTTGAACGGCGTTCCCACGACTGCCAGGTGCTGCGCGGTGAAGCGTGCCAGCGGCACGGTCAGGTCGAACCGCATTGCAACGTCGCGATCCCCGTGTTTGAACCGGAACATCTGCCGGTCCGTCTCTTCGCTTCCCTTGCCCGTCAGGATTTCGGCGTATTCCAGTGCGGGGGTATCAATGGGGCTGAAGCCATAGCTGCGAAAGACACCCCGCGCTGTCTCCATCAGACGCTCACGCACGAGCATCGTCTGCGGCAGGTGATCGCGAAAACCCTGCAGGGTCCGGGGAGTGATCAGAGAATGGGACACGGGCACAACTTCGAGAGAAAAGGTTGTTCGGCAAATTCGACGATGGGACGAACCGTTCTGTCCGTCCCACGATGACCGGTGTGGGCCTGCTTATCCGACAATCGGCAGGCTGGTGAGGTTCGATTCCCCCCGTTTCCGCTTGGATTGCGGACGCGGTGGCAGGATCGCTTCGGCATATTCCCACACCTGATCGGGCGACTCGAAATACTTGTCGTAGCACCCGTCGTTGTCGTATTCGCAGTTGTCGGTCGAGTAATCCCGGCAGATCTGCGGACGGGTATGGTAGATGCCACACATGTTGTCCGGTTGTAGATTCTGGCAATCCCCGTAGACCAGCAGGTACCACACATTGTCGTCGACGAAGACGGCCGTCCGGCCGTGCATGATGTACCACCGCATATGGTCGAAGTCGCCCCAGGTCGTGGGGGTGTCAATCGGCAGCGCGAAATACCGACAGCAGCGCGCCGTGCAGAATTGGCACAGGACTTCTCCCGGTTTCACATCTTCTCGTCGAACTTTTGGCCTGCGCATCCGTACTGCCCCCGTTTATGTGCGAATCAACCACCTGGCCGACCGTGAAAAAAAGGGGCTGACCCTCTCCGCCTCCAAAGGGTCAGACCACCTTTTTTCACGGGCGGCTAAATCGAATTGCATGAACCTGGGACACAAGCTCGACGCACAAGCGATGATCGGACACGCATCGCCGAATCCCTCGCTCGCGCGTCGGGCTAGTGTTTAGAGGCCTCCGCAATCCCGTCCCAATATTCTGCCAGGCGATTTGGGACTAGTCACGCAGTGTACCGGCACGAACTTCAAAACGGTATTCCGTGCTACTTCACCTTGGCGGATTCAACGAACTTCAGGAATTCGTCGCGCCGCGCGGTGATGATCGATGCCGGACCAGTCAACTTGACAAAGAAATTGGTGTCTCCCATCGGGACAGCCACGCCCAGCATCCGCCAGTTCCGGCTGGGAGTCCCGCGATTCATCATGTCGGAAAACGTCCCTGCCAGTTCGATCAGGGAACCCTTCCGCCCATCAAACGTGATTTCGGATTCACGAGGTTCGGGATCATTGGGGCCCGGGTTGAACTGCCCCTTCCAGCGTTCGATGTTGGCTTCGAGGCCGCCCCCCGCGGACGACAACGTCAATCGAGCGGGCCCCCCTTCACCCGGAATCGAAAACTCACCCAGGACAAATTGATTCTGGGCGGCCTTCTCTTCCCAATCCGCCGGCACCTGGAATTTGACCCCGCCAACAGTCGCTTCGTACGGTTCTGTCTTCTTCGGTGCGTCTGTGGATGTCGAACTGGTTCCGCCGGCCGGTTCAATCGCCGGCGCCTTGGTGACCGGCGGTTCCACGACCGGTTTTGCGGCATCGCTGCATCCGACCAGGACCAAGCCGCCCACCAGCAGAACTCCGTAGTGCTTCATCATGGATCTCTTCTTCCCGTCAAATCGTGAATGGTGTTCCGCCCGGGGAACGATCGTCTCTCAAATCCGCGACATCTTGTCCAGGGTGGCATCGGCCACGGTGACAAACTGCTGAACCCGGTCAGCAATGATGTTCAAACTCTTGTTCCAGAAGTCCGGCTTGCGCAAGTCAAAGCCGAGCGTCGATCGCACCGCGTCTTCGGCATCCCGGCAACCGGTGGCGATCAGCAGCTTGCGGTAGGTCTCTGCAAATTCACCGCCGGAATCCTGTCCGACCGCGTACACACCCAGCGACAGCAGGTAGCCGAATGTGTACGGGAAATTATAGAACGGCAGGCCGGTGATATAGAAATGGAGCTTCGACACCCAGAACCGGGGATTCCAGCCATCCTCGGCGAACGAATCCAGGTAGGCTTCCCGTTGAGCCTGTTCCATCAATACGTTCAGTTGATCGGCGGTTAATTCCCCCTTCAACCGGCTGCGATGGAACGCGTCTTCAAACAGAAACCGGGCGTGAATGTTCATCAGGAATGCGACGGCATCGCCCAGCATGCCATCGAGCATCTGCAGCCGTTCATAGTCGGATCGAGAATTGCGAAAACGACGCTCCCCCAGGACCGCTTCGGCAAAAGTCGATGCGGTCTCGGCGAGATTCATCGGGTAATCTTGCAGGAAGACCGGTTGATCACGCAGCACCCACGAATGATACGCATGCCCCAGTTCGTGCGCCAGAGTGCTCATGCTATCCGCACTGTTCGTATAGGTCATGAAGATTCGGGACTGCCTGGCAGTGGGAAATCCGGTACAGAAGCCCCCCTGGTGCTTGCCCGGTCGATTCTCGGCCTCGATCCAGCGATCAGTCAGCGCCATTTTCGCGAAGTCGCCGAAATCGGGACTGAAGTCATGGAAGGCGTCGATGATTTGCGAACAGGCACTGTCGTACGAGATTTCGTCGGATTCACCGGTGCCCGGCAACTGCGGCAACGGAGCGGACTGGTCATACCACGCCAGTCGACCGACACCGAGCAGTTGTGCCTTCTTGGCCAGGTATTGCTTGAGAACTCCCTTGGCCGCCGTAATCGTCGACCACATGCAGTCCAGGGTTTCGCGAGTCATGCGATTGTGACGGAGCGGAACTTCCAGATGATCGCGCAGACCCACATGGCGATAGGTCGTCAATCGCGTGCCGGCAATATGATTGATTGCATCCGCACAGTTGTCCGCAATCGAGGCCCAGGCCGCGTCGGCGGCATGGAAATTGTTTTCCCGCACCAGGCGCTGCCCGGAATCGAATGTTACCTGGCTGGGTGACCGAACGACCAGAACCCCTTTTTCCTGCACCTGGATCTTTAGTGAACCCGACAGCCGGTCGAACAGTCGTCCCCAGGCATGCAGCCCATCGACGGCCAGATCCGCCGCCAGCAGTTCCTGAGACTTCGGCAGACGCAAGGCCGCGTTTTTCCGTCGAGTGACCAGGAAGTATTCGTTCCGTTTCAGTTCCGGTGTGGCAATCAACGCCGCGAACCCGTCGTCGGTCGCGTCCTTGAACGCGAATTCGAGGTTGGTCGCGATCTGTTCGCGGGGCGGAGTCAGCAGCGCCAGGTCGGCCCTCAATTGCTGATAGAGTTTGTTTTCCGCATCGGCGGCGGAATAGCACTCCAGCAACGCCCGCACGTCGGTCGCCCACGCGTCCAGTGATTCATATTCGGCGATCAACGTCGCCCACTGTCGGACGTTTTCGGGCTTGCCGTCCACCGGCGGCAGGGAATTCGTTGAGGCTGCAAACGCTGCCAACCGAGCCTTGAATTGATCGAGTGCCTGACGGAATTCAGGGGTCGAAGGTAGTGCTCCCAGCGAGGCAAGATCCCACGTGAGCGGGAATGAAGTGGCAGCCATGGTTCAACGTTTCCCGTGTTGGGGGGCGATGGAATGAGGGCGGTTTGGGGGGGAAGGTCTCGCCTTGCAGAGTGCCAATCCCGGATCAGAAAACTGCAGTATATCAGCCCCTGGTCGATCCTTGCAGCGTCAGAACCAACGATCGTTCGCCGCCGTGATTTCGGTGTTCACACAGGAAAATCCCCTGCCAGGTCCCCAGGCACAGTCGTCCGTTGCTGATCGGGATGGAAACGGAACTTCCCAACATTGAGGCTTTGACGTGGGCGGGCATGTCGTCCGGGCCTTCACAGGTGTGAACGTAGGGGAAACTCTCCGGAGCAATGGCGTTGAACGAGGATTCCAGATCCCGCGGGACGTCGGGATCGGCGTTTTCATTGATCGTCAACGAGGCTGACGTGTGCAGGATGAACACATGCAGCAGTCCGGTTTGAAGGGAAGACAGTTCCGGCACGGCGTCCGTCACCTGCCGCGTGATCAGGTGAAAACCACGACGAAATGCGGGCAGGGTCAATCGATGCTGAAACCAGTTCATTTTTTCAGATTCACTTTCCGGTACTCAATCGCATTGAGTGAAATTGGGACACTAACCCGACGCGCGAGCGAGAGATGATTGAGTTGGACATGCATCGACGAATCCCTCGCTGGCGTGCTGGCGCGTCGGGCTGGAGTTTTTGAGGCCTACGTCCCAACATTCTGCAACACCATTCAGACTTCACGTTGACCGCGCCAGCGCAGCCAATGATCGGCAATCACGATCGCCACCATCGCCTCGGCCATCGGCACGAAGCGGGGCAACAGGCAGGGATCGTGGCGGCCCCTGGTCCGAATTGTCGCCGGTTCGCCATGGCTGGTGACCGTCGGTTGCTCAATCGGCAGGCTGCTGGTCGGCTTGACCGCCGCCCGCAGGATGATCGGCAGGCCGGTGGTGATTCCTCCCAGCATGCCACCGTGACGGTTGGTCCGCGTGGTGATCCCGGCATGGCCGTCTTTGGGATGGACCGGATCGGGAATGAAGTGATCATTGTGTTCGCTGCCGCGCATGGTCACGCAGCCGAAGCCGATCCCGTATTCCACACCCAGCACCGCGGGCAGACTGAACAACGCCTTGGCCAGGTCGGCCTTGATCTTGTCGAAAACCGGCTCGCCCAATCCGGCGGGAACATTGACCGCCACAATTTCGGCGGCGCCGCCGATGGAATCACCGTCCTTGCGGATCTGCTCGATCAATTCCACCATTTTCGCGGCGGCCACCGGGTCGGGGCAGCGAACGATGTTGGGCTCGCCCCCTGGCAGTTTTTCGACATGGTCGAGTGTGACGGATTCGGGGTGTTCGATGGCAGCCTTGATCTGTCCGACCTGGGTCACATAACCGATCACCCGTCCGCCGAACGCCCGGTCGAGAATTTTCTTGGCCACGACACCCGCGGCCACGCGGACAGTCGTTTCCCGGGCGCTGGATCGTCCCCCGCCGCGGTAATCGCGGAAACCGTACTTGGCATCAAAGCTGTAATCGGCGTGACCGGGGCGGTACAGATCTTTGATCTCGCCATAGTCGCGGCTGCGCTGGTCCTGGTTGCGGATCACGATCGCCAGGCTGGTGCCGGTCGTTTTCCCTTCAAAAACGCCGGAGAGGATCTCGGGGGTATCCGATTCGTCCCGTTGTGTGACAATGTGGCTTTGCCCCGGTCGGCGGCGGTTCAGATCGACGAGCAAATCGTCGACCGTCAACGGGATGCCGGGGGGCACGCCGTCAATAATGACCACATTCGCCGGGCCGTGGCTTTCGCCCGCCGTCGTAATTCGAAACGACTGTCCAAATGAGTTTCCTGCCATGATGCGGGGATTGTAACGCCTGACGTGCCATTGGTCAGCCGTCCCGGATTCCGCGAAATGGCGGGCTGACTACGATACAATTGCGTGCGGCATCTGCCCGCCCGGTCGGAATCCGGTTTTCGGGGATTCGGCGGAAGGATGCGCTGGCACAGCAGGGCAGTATTGGCGGGTCAGAGATTTATCATGAAGGCTGCGGCACATGCGATTTGAACGACGAAGGATGCGAAGTCTGGCGTTCTTGCTGGGAATCTGTCTGGTGACCTCGACCGCGGTGGTTGCTGGTGACCGCCAGCCATCCGCTGCCCGCGGCTACGAAATCCTGCGAACCCATCCGTTTTTGCCGCCGGATTTCGACGAGGAAATCCTTGCGGCTCTCTGGACGACCTGGCCCGAGCCGGAGCGTTCGGCAGCGGAGCAGGCGGATCCCGCCACGCGGCGGAAGTTGACGTTTTCCTATTACGGCCTGATTCCGGCCCCCGAAGACACCGACGGAACCCGGCCTGCATTGGGCTACGTTTCGGACGGTCAGGGGAATTGGATCATGAACTGCCTGGCGTGCCATGGAGGCAAGGTGGCGGGAAAGGTGATCCCCGGCCTGCCGAATTCGCACACCGCGCTGCAGACACTGACGGAAGACGTCCGGATGGTGAAGCTGACCCAGAAGAAACGGTTGACTCACCTGGATCTGGGGTCGTTAAAGATCCCGTTGAACGCCACCAACGGCACCACCAACGCCGTGATTTTCGGGATCGTCCTGGGAACCTACCGCCGGCCTGACATGTCGGTCGATCTGACGCGCACGCCGCCACCTCTGCTACATCACGATGTCGATGCCCCGCCGTTCTGGAACGTCCGGAAAAAGACATCCTTGTATGCGGACGGTCATTCCCCCAAAACGCCGCGGCCGCTGATGCAGTTTATCCTGCTGCCGGAGGTCCCGTTGGAAACCTTGACGAAGTGGGAGCCGGACTTCGCGGACCTTCTGGCCTGGATCGAGTCGCTGGAGCCGCCGAAGTATCCCTTTGCAATCAATCGCGAACTGGCCGCCGCAGGCGAAAAGGTGTTCAACGAAACCTGTGCGCGCTGCCACGGCACCTACGGTCCCCACGGAAAATACGAACAGCAGACAATTGCCCTGGATGAAATCGGCACCGATCCGGCGCGCTGGAATTCATTAACCCCGCAGCATCGCCAATGGATGAAGGACGGGTGGGTCAGCCGCTTCGGCCAGGATCCGGTGGAGGTCAACCCCAGCGGCTATGTCGCGCCCCCGTTGGACGGCATCTGGGCGAGTGCCCCGTATTTTCACAATGGTTCAGTGCCGACATTGTGGCACCTGTTGCATGTCAACTCGCGGCCCGTCGTCTGGAAGCGGACCGAAGACGGCTATGACCAGGAAAAAGTCGGCCTGGAAGTCGAATCGTTCGACAAAGTCCCGTCACACGTTAAAGTGGCAGCGCATCGGCGACGGTATTTTAACACCCGGCTGACGGGCAAAAGTGCTGCCGGCCATACGTTCCCCAACGTCCTTGACGAAACCGAAAAGCGGGCATTGCTGGAGTACCTCAAGACGCTCTAACCTCGAACAGCCCGCGTAACAGCCCGTGGTCAAAGGGGTCTGACCCTTTGGAAGGCAATCGTTTCACCTTGAAAATCAGATGCCCGCAGAGGGTCAGACCCCTTTGAGCACGGGCTGTTCAGGAGACGGCAATAATGGCAGAGCGACTGCGCGTGGGAGTGATCGGCCGCACCGGCAAGGGAAGTTACGGTCACGGGATCGACACCGTGTGGGGAGAAGTTCCAGAAACTGAGGTGGTCGCTGTCGCCGACGAACAGGAAGCCGGACGCCGGGACGCGCAAAAGCGGACGAAGGCGGCCAATGCCTATGCCGATTATCGCGAGATGCTCGACAAGGAACGGTTGCAGATTGTCGCCATCGGGCCGCGGTGGATTGACCAGCATCGCGATTTGGCGATCGCCGCTGCCGAACATGGCTGTCACATTTACATGGAAAAGCCGTTTGTCCCGACTCCGGGGCAGGCAGACGACGTGATCCGCGCCTGTGAAATGCGGCACATCAAGCTGGCACTGGCGCATCAGACACACTATGCCCCGACCGCAATCCTGGCGAAAAAGCTGATCGCCGATGGTCAGATCGGCGACATGCTCGAACTGCGCGGTCGTGGCAAGGAAGACCAGCGTGGCGGAGGCGAAGACCTGTGGGTCCTGGGCTCGCATGTCCTGGATCTGATGCGATTTTTCGCTGGAGATGTTCTTGACTGCTACGCCACAGTGACCACGAAGGGCCACCCCATTTCGGCGGCCGACATCGCGGAAGGAAACGAGGGTCTGGGTTTGCTGGCCGGCGATGCCGTTCATGCCCGCTACACGTTTGCAAAGGGAATCCTCGGCAGCTTCAGTTCGGTGCGCGGCCAGGGGGGGAACCCGTCGCGATTCGGCCTGCAGATTTTTGGCAGTCGCGGAGTCATTGAGATTGGAACCGGTTATCCCGCTCCCGTCTGGATCTTGAAGGATCCGGCCTGGTCACCCGGACGCAGCGGGGCGACCTGGCAGATGGTCAGTTCCAACGGGATTGGAAAGCCAGAGACGATCAAAGGTGGCGGTCTGCACGCGGGGAATGTTGCTGCCGTTCTCGATCTGCTTGATGCGATCAAGAACGACCGTCAACCGGCGTGCAGCATGTATGACGGACGTGCCGTTGTGGAAATGATTTCGGCAGTGTTTGCCTCGCAACGGGCCGGCCAGCCCGTTGCGTTGCCGCTGGCCGAACGGGGGAATCCGCTGGCGGCGATCAAATCACCGTGACGATTGATTTCGTCACGGTGATCGATCGTTGCCCTGTCGCATTATTCAGGAAGTCGTGTTTGGCCTGCGTCACCAGCAGGCGGTAGCGTTGGTTCGGCAGGAACGACCGGTTCCGAGATCGAGTGGATTTCCGCCCCTTGCGGCAATCCGGGATACAGGTCGGTCTTGGGATACGGAACTGTCGAACCGAATTCTTCGGGCTCGGTTGACAGAGAGTCGACCGGCGTGCCGTAGCTGCGTTCCCAGGCTCGCTTCAGGGCATCTTCCTTCGCTTGCTCATCCCACTCCCCTTCGGTCAGGTGAATTCCATCGACTTCCAACAGCATTCCACGTCGCCAGTGAAATTCCGTAATCGCCTTGTTGTAGGCAATCAGGGAGTTGAAGTACGCGATTTCGGCAGCGGCGTTGGCGGCCTGGGCTCGCAGGACCAGATCCAGAGTCACCCCCTGATTCTGTTCGTCGCGGGCACCGACTTCGTACAGGGCCAACGTCGCTTCCACTCGCTTCACGGCGGCGATCTTTCGGTCCAGTTGAGTCTGCGCCACTTTATACGAAGCATCGATTCGCTGAACAGCTTCCGCCAAGTCGTGGTTGATGTCCTGTTCCTGCGCCGATAGTCCCGCCTTGGCCTTGACCAGTTGCAGTTCGATGTTGTGCAACTGCATCCGGGCGGTCCGCAGACCGACCGGCATGCTGAACTGCAATCCCGCCGTCCAACCGGTCAGGTTGCCGCTTCCCAGCGAGTTGTACATGCTGTTGTACGGACCACCACTGCTGTTGGAAATCAGGTTCGATCCGAACCCGTTGGCCTGATAGGACGAAACGAAGTTCAACTGGGGATTGGCCACGTTTTCGGCCGCCCGATATTGAAGTTCCAGGCTTTTGATCTGCCATTTCTGGCGACGCAATTCTGGCCGTCGGGTCAGCGCGTCCAGGACCGATGATTCCCATTGCACGACGAATTCCGCTTCCATCGGATCATCGGCGGGACGAATGACCTTGCCGTCGTTGACCGGCAGGCCCAGCAGTTTTCGGAACTGGTTTTCCGTGACGAAAATTGTGGCCAGCGAGGTTTCGACGCGGGCCTGGGCATCGAAGTAGTTCTCGCGCGCCTGCGCTTCGTCGGCGGCACTGCCGCCCCGAGCACCAGCATCCATCTTGGCTTTCACTTCCACCCACGACCGATGCACGCTTTCGCGATTGGCAACTTCGGCATCGTACTGGCGATAGGCCAGGTACAATTCCCAGTACATGTCTTCCACGTCCTTGACCATCTGGGTCACGGCCAGTTCGAAATCGGCGACGTCGATGTCACAGTTGATCCGCGCGATCGAAACCCCTTGCGACACCCCGGTGATCGATCCGAATCCCGCTCGCTGCGGACCGGCGATGCGTGTGTATTCCACACCGGATCCGGCCCACAATGGCTGATTGAAAACCGCCTGCAGATTTCCAACATAGTTCGATGAAATCGGTACGAACGGCGAGTTGGTGCTCTGGTAGTTCCAATTGTGGTTGATGGCAAACGAACCACCGGTGGCCAGAGACTTCGACAGTCCCGACGTAAATGCACCGGTGTCGTTGTTGTTCACGAACTGGGCGAATGTGTTCTGAACGGTGGCGCTGTTGCCCCAGGTGGTGGATGCACTCAGCAGGGCATCAAAGTCCGCCAGGGCCGCTTCGACACCGCGGTTGCCGAACAGATAGCCCGTTTCACCAATCGCCGGATCGTAGACCGAAGGAGTCACGGACGGGTTGAGCAGCATCTGCTGGCTGTTGGTCCGGGTTCGAATCATCTTGTTATTGGCGACCGCCGTGTGAACCGCCTGCATCAGCGTGAGTTCCCAGATCTCGTCGTCACTGGGTTCCTTGATCGTACGGGGACGTTGCGAGTACGCGACTTCCGGCGGTGTCGACTGGTCGACGTTGGGGTATTCGACCTGCAACATTTTGTCGCGATAATGCTGAAGTTCGGCATCACCAAAGTACGTGACCTGGGCACCCCGGCAACCAACCGTGCCGCACACCATGAGCGCTTGTATCCAACGAATTGATCGTCTCCATCGCATTGGACGGATCCCCCCTGACAACTCACAATTGGCACCGCTGAAGGGCGGTCATTTCCTCGGCCGATTCCGATCGGCGGCCTGCGGACAATCGATACAATCGATGCGGCAGGCACATTCCGCATCGTCAGTATCGTCCGCAGATCCGGCAATCCTTCACGCAATTGAGGCGGACTTTCTGTGGATTGGCTTGTCCACCGCGCGTCAGTCGACGTGATCTGGAGTCAGGATCACGATATGATTGCCGCCGGCCGGCGCTTGAACCCCGGCTGTAACTGCTTTAATAGAATGAATTTTCATGCCTGACCCCAACGAAGAACTGTTGCAGCCTCATGCATTTTGGATGCGTGCTGCTCTCGACCAGGCTCGGCAAGCGTTTGAAGAAGGCGAAGTTCCGATTGGAGTAGTTATTGTTCACAACGACCGCATCATCGGCGCGGCGGGGAACCAGCGCGAGCAACTTCACGATCCAACTGCGCACGCAGAAATGATCGCGATCACCCAGGCCGCGGAATCCCTGGGGTCTTGGCGACTGCTCGATTGCACGCTCTACGCCACGTTGGAACCGTGCCCCATGTGTGCCGGTGCGATCGTTCAAGCGCGAATTCCCACCGTGGTTTACGGCACCGCGGATGAAAAGGCAGGTGCCTGCCATACGCTCTACCAGATCACCAACGATTCCCGGTTGAACCATCGAGCCACGGTCCTTGGAGGAGTCCTGCGGGAAGAATGCCGGGACCTGCTGCGGGAATTCTTCGCAATTCAGCGATCTCTCGGAAAGAAATAGGCCGGAACAGTCGCTGAAAGTGTTGAATTTGTGTGGGTTTGTTGTTCTGTATCCGGATTTTGGACGTTAGTATTTCTGAATGGCGGTTGTGTGAAGTATCAGCGGACTGGCCACGGAGATCGACATGATTCCCGATGATCCCCGGTACGAAGACGATTTTGGGTGGCAGGACGAGCCTGTCCTGCTGGAACTGTCTGTCGCAGATGACGGTGAGTCTCCCGCCGATTCGTCGTGGATGGGGGGCGTTGCCGGCGCAACCCTTAGTATTCTGTTCCACGCCTGGCTGATTTTCACGCTGTCGGGCATCGTGATGCAGGACTCGGACTCAATTGAACTTGAGCCAATCCAGACGGTCTTCACCAATCCCCCACCACCAGAACCCGAATTGGAAACACCGGAATACGAATTGGCCAACCCCGATGATCGGGAAACTGAAGTTCGCAAGGCGATCAACGCCATGTCGGTGGGAATGGAACTGACGACCAAGCCAAATCCCGAAGTTGCTCCCGTGGCCACTCTCGATCTCAAGCTGGATGCGAAGCAGTTGCCGCGGTACGACATCCCTCAAGGTTTGGTCCTGAGCAAGACGATGGTCGTTCCCGGAACCACCGGGGAAGCGTTGATTCAGTTCGACACGGCCCTGGACCGCGTCACATGGGAAATTGCCCGCAACTTGCAGGAACGCAAGGTTCTGGTCGTCTGGATGATCGATGCGTCCGGCAGCGTTGTTCCGCAACGTCAGGCACTCGTCAAACGATTAAAGCGGATCTATGGCGAGTTGGGCGCGCTGGACAGTAACGGTCAGTTGCCGCGTCTGGAACAACCGCTGCTCAGTGGTGTGGTGCTGTTCGGCGCCAACACCACATTCGTCACGAAGGAACCGACCGACAAGATTGACGACATCGTGAACGGCATCCAGGGGGCTCCCACGGATCCATCCGGCGTCGAAAACGTTTTCACGGCAGTCAACCAGGTGATGGACAATTGGCACAAGTACCGGACCGACAACGGCCGTCGAATGATGCTGGTCGCTCTCACCGACGAGGCGGGGGACGACTATGGCGAACCCCTGAAAGTGGCGATTACCAAATGTCAGCGTTACGGTGCCAAAGCGTACGTCATCGGCCCTGCCGCTCCGTTCGGTCGCCGCAAAGGATACATTCCCTACGTCGCCAAGGAAAATGGTCGAACGTATCAGTTGCCGGTCGATCTGGGGCCGGAATCCGTCGTCGTGGAAAACGTCGACCTGCCGTTCTGGTATGAAGGTCCTCAACTGACATACCTGTCGTCCGGCTTCGGCCCCTATGCGCTCAATCGACTGGTCAAAGAAACTGGCGGCGTTTACTTCATGACCAACATGACCACGAATTCGGAACTGAGCACCATCGGTCAGTTTGACCCGGTGATGATGAAGTCGTACGAGCCTGATTATCGATTTGGCTCACCCGATGAATTCGTGAAGGACATGCTGCAGCATCCGTTGCGGGCGGCCGTCGTCGGCATGGCCAGGTACAGCCAGGAAACCGGCCTGCGGGCGCAGGGAACGCCGATGTTGGAATTTCGCGTCCAGGCCAACAACTTCCGCCAGCAGTTTACGGACGCTCAGAAATCGGCAGCCATCAGCAGTCTGGCCATTGAAAACATTCTGTCAAAGATGCCTCCGAATACCGAGAAGCTGTTTTCCAGTGAAGAATCGATGCGCTGGCGACTGGCGTTCAGCTTGAGCTACGGTCGACTGCTGGCTCAAAAGGTCCGAGCCTTTGAATACAATTCGGCCCTGGCACAACTGAAGGGGACGTACACGGATTCTGACATTAACAACCGCGTCAACCATTTCATCTTCCGTCCGGACTCAACCCTGAATTACGCTCCCTCGTTGCGCAAACAGGCGAAGCTCGCCGAAGAACATCTACAACGGGTCATCAACGAGGCCCCCGGGACTCCCTGGGAAATGCTCGCCAAGCGTGAATTGAAAGATGGCTTCGGCATCCGCGTGGTGGAACGATTTATTCCTCCCCCGCCGCCAGCTCCCAAGGCAGAACCGGGAAAAGCCAAACCGCGACCGAAGATTCTGCCGGAACCGCAAAAGCCTCAACCAAAAGTCCCCAAGGCCAAGCCGGTCGAACCCGTCCTGCCGAAACTGTGATGAACATTCCGGGGGCGTGTGCGAATGGCCTGCAAACGCCGCTGAAACAGTCTCAATAAAAAACACCTCGGCAACTCTGTGGTTGCCGAGGTGTTCGTGTTTTCAGGCTGGCATCCATCGACGGTCTGAAGTCAGGTACTCCGCGCCCCCCCTTTGGCCGGATTCCCGTACTTGAAAGCTCACACTGCCAGATAACCGTTCTTCTGCAGGTAGGCGATCACTTCATCGGCCAGTTCTTCGATCCCCTTGGTGTTCGAATCCAGCACCAGTTCGGGGTTGGTTGGCGCTTCGTAGGGAGCTGAAATTCCCGTGAAATTCGGCAGGTTGCCGGCGCGTGCCTTCTTGTACAGCCCCTTCGGATCGCGTTCTTCACACTTTTCCAAGGACGCATCGACGTAAATCTCGATGAATTCGTTCGCACCCAACACGGCGCGAACTTTGTCCCGGTCGTCGCGGTACGGCGAAATGAACGCGGTCAGAGCGAAGGTTCCGGCGTGAGCGAACAATTTGGCGACTTCACCGATCCGGCGAATGTTTTCGGTCCGGTCTTCGGGGCTGAATCCCAGGTTCTTGTTCAGACCCATGCGGATATTGTCACCATCGAGCACAAAGCTATGCTTGCCAGCGAGATACAGCTTGTAATCCACCGCGTTGGCGATGGTGCTCTTGCCGCAGGCGGACAATCCGGTGAACCACAGCACGGCCCCCTTGTGTCCATTCAATTTGAACCGTTCATCCTTTGACACCAGATGTTCGTGCCAGGTGACGTTGGTGGCCTTCTGCTCGGTCATGAACAAGGAACTCCTGCAATGGGTGACAGATCTCAGCGAAATTTCGATCCAATGGGAAGGATCAGAGTGTCGTGGAGTGTAGGAAAACCGGGTGGCTGATGGAAGCGAAGACCAATCGGCGTCAAACCGGTCTGTTTTCCGGCTGAGCCGATGGCGAGCCCTGCCGCCCGCGAATATACTTCAGCCTCCACCTGCACTCCGGCTTTGCCCCGTAAAGCCCACTGCCCAAGAACGGGCTGAGAGAGATCATGACTGCGACTCAGACGATGCAACCCCTGCAAGATGTGCATGTTCGCGAGACCGTTACGCTGGTTTCTCCGCGCTATTTGAAACAGGAAGAAAACGTCACCGATGCGGCTGTGCGGACGGTGATCGAAGGCCGGGAAGCGGTCAAACGGATCATTTCAGGCGACGACCCACGGCTGATCGTGGTGGTGGGGCCCTGTTCGATCCATCACCAGGGAGCAGCCCTGGAATATGCCCGAAAGCTGAAGGAGCTGGCTGACAAGGTCAAAGACCAGATTCTGGTCATCATGCGGGTCTATTTTGAAAAGCCACGCACGACGGTTGGCTGGAAGGGTTTGATCAATGATCCCCACCTGAATGACACGTTCGACATTCAGACCGGCCTGAAAATTGCCCGACGCGTCCTGCTGGAAGTGGCAGACATGGGTTTGCCGGCGGCCACAGAAATGCTGGAACCGATTACGCCCCAATACATTGCGGACCTGGTATCGCTGACTGCCATCGGGGCGAGAACCACCGAATCGCCAACGCACCGCCAGATGGCCAGCGGTCTGTCCATGCCCGTCGGCTTCAAGAATGGGACCGATGGCAGTCTGCAGGTTGCCCTGGACGCCATGATGGCTTCCGGTTCGGCCCACAGTTTCCTGGGAATCGACAACGATGGCCAGACTTGCATCGTCAACACCAAGGGAAACCCTTGGGGCTTCCTGATTCTGCGCGGCGGCCGTTCCGGCCCCAATTATGACAGCGCCAGCCTGACTGAAGCCGTCGAACTGCTGACCAAATTCAAATTGCCCCCACGCCTGATGGTCGACTGCAGTCACGCCAACTCCAACAAGGATTATCGTCTGCAGAATGTCGCCTGGAACGACTGCATCGCCCAGCGACTGGCCGGCAATCGCAACCTGGTCGGCCTGATGCTCGAAAGCAATCTGCGGCCCGGCAACCAGGCTCTGACTGCCAACCTGGACGAGTTGCAATATGGCGTCTCGATCACGGACGGCTGCATCGGCTGGGAAGAAACCGAGCAACTGATCCTGAACGCCCACGAACAACTCAGCAACGCGGGCTGATCCGCCTGCTGTTCGACGCACCCCAATTCGGGGATTCGTGAGGATGCGGCTGGCAACTCCGACTGTCCGTCGCAAGGACTTCGCGGACACAAACCGGGTCCTCGAACCGGTCTACTTCTCGTTCAGCAACTTCTCAGACGCAGCGACAATTGACAGCCGTGCAGGTTCGTTACACTTGCCGGCCTTGAACTGGAATCTCTCGACAATCCGCCGGTCCTGGTAGGTGACAACCGCTACCGAGGAATCACGCGGGAATGCAAGCGTTGAGCCCTGCGTTGTTGCATCACCGGTGACCGTCAGGGGAAGCTCGATTTTTTCGTCGAATGCCAGTGTCTGCAATCGCGCGGAATCCCGTTGAGGAGTCTCAGTCAGCAGCACGGCGAAACAACGCAAGCCATCAGCACGATGCCGGTCCACTGTTCGATCCAGATCTTTTAACAGCGCCGTGACGTCGGGCCCCAGATCTCGCAAGAAAACAATCACCACCGGGCGATCGCCGTTGCGACAGACATAGCACACGGACTTGCCGGCCAATGGACCAGTCACCGCACGGACGTAAAACGACGGAACTTCCGTTCCGGAAGTCGCATTGGACTTGGAGATCAATCCGTCAGCACCGGCGGTTGTCACGGTCACCAGCAACAGCACGACAGCGGACAATGACCAGATCTGGCTGGACAAGCAGCGGCTTTGAGTCGACGGAATTTCTGCTGAACCGGCCATCCGCATCCCCTGCGACGGAAAACGATTCCAGATTCTGACGGCGCCGGGCGGTCGCTGCAATCCCTTCCGACGCGACGCCGCCGAGTTCTGTCTCTATAATCCCCAGTGATTGGCCAACCGTTACCATCGCGGACGCGGAACGGCTGCAAATCGGTCCCCCTTTCTGAAATCAATCGTCCGAACTGCACTCATACGCCCAATGGAAATTGGTTGAGATGGATCGCCTGCAACAACTTCTCGCATGGTACCTGGGACTGAAGGCCCCTGCCCCCGGGGAAGGTACGCAGTGGCGGATGGACTGGCGCATGCCCGCCCCGTCGTGGCTGATCGCCATTCTGACGGCCGCCGCAGTCGTCTATGTCACCTGGATTTATCGTCGTGACGGCGAATCCCTGAATCTGCGGCAACGTCTGACTCTGTGCGCGCTGCGGATTCTGGTCCTGGCAGTGATCCTGGCGATGCTGACAGAACTGAGTCTGACCGTGGAGCGGACGGGGTTGCCCAGCATTGCTGTCATGATCGACACTTCGGCCAGCATGTCACTTCAGGATCAGTATCCGCCCGGAACCAGGGCGGCGCAACAGGCGAATGCGATTTCTCAAATTCCCGGTCGCGATTCCCATCGCCTGGCCCTGACACAGGACGTGCTTACGCGCCACGACGGTCAGTTCCTGCGGGAACTGCAAAAACACCATCAGGTCCACATGTACCGATTCTCGGAAACCGCCGCGCCGTTGAATGCGGGAAACCTGGATGAGTCGCAGGCAGCGTCGACGGTGGAAGTTCCCGTCGAAGCCACCGCTTCGGACACACCAGCGACTGACCCCAATGTGCCTCGTCAGCGCAGGGTGTCTACATTTGTCGCCGCCTTGGAAGAAGTTCAATCCCTGCGGGCCGACGGTGAACAAACCCGTCCCGCTCCCGCTGTCAAGAAGGTTCTGGCCGATCTGCGTGGAACACCGCCTGCCGCCCTGATCCTGTTTACCGATGGCGTGGCCAGTGTCTCCGAAGTCGACAAACTGTCCACCATTGCCGATTCGGTCCGTCGCAAAGGAGTGCAACTGCACATCGTCGGAATGGGCAGCGACGAGGCTTCCAAGGATATCTTAATTTATGACACGCTGGTGGACGAAGTCGCGTTTGTCGGCGACCCGATGTCATTCAGCGCCAAGGTCAAGAGCTTTGGCTATGCCGGAAAGAAACTCGTACTGCAACTACGCAAGGAGGGAGACGATGCCGTGCTGGCATCGCAGGAAATCAAGCCTCTTCCGGACGGACAGCCGCTGAAGGTGGAGCTGGCGTACACCTCCAGCACCGCCGGAGAATACGACCTGATCCTGGAGGTTGTGCCGGAATCCGATGAAACCAACAAATCCAACAACGCCGAGATGCGTCATGTCAGTGTGCGCGAAGAAAAGATTCGAGTCCTGCTGGTCGATGGAGTGCCGCGTTATGAATTCCGCTACCTGAAGCAACTGTTTGAGCGAGACAAGTCGACCGAGTTGAGCACCCTGCTGCAGGATGCGGACCTGGAGTATTCGCAGGAGGACCGCACGGCACTGGAACACTTTCCCGTGAAGAAAGAGGATCTCGCCAAGTTCGATGTGATCGTGATCGGCGACATCGCACCGGGAGTCCTGGGACCGGCCGTCATGGAGAACATCCGCGACTTTGTGCGTGAAAAGGGAGGCAGTGTGGTGTTCATTGCCGGTCCCCAATCGAATCCCGTGGCGATGAATGGAACACCGCTGGAATCATTATTGCCGTTTGAACCCGCCAATGTGAAGGTTCCCGCAGCGGATGCCCAGTCGTTCGACAGTTTTCATCCCGTACTGACATTGGACGGAAAAAAGGGGAATAGCCTGTTTCGGCTGGGGGATGGAGAATCGGACAGCCTTTCGATCTGGAATGGACTGCCAAGCCTGAACTGGTTTGTGGAAATCCCAAAGGTAAAACCGGGAGTGCGTGTGTTCGCCGAACATCCCTTGAAGTCGGGAGCCAATGGACGCCTGCCGATCATCATGTTGCAGCAGGTGGGCGCGGGAAAGGTCCTGTACCATGCCACCGACGAATCGTGGCGCTGGCGATTCCGTCGTGGCGATGCGGTGTACGGCCGCTACTGGATCCAGGCCGTGCGGTATCTGAGCCGGGGCCGATTAATTGGAAAGGATCGTACGGCGGATCTGAGCGTCGATCAGCTCGTTTATCAGAGGGGCCAGCCGGTGACCCTGCGCGTCCGGTTTGTTGACGAAAAGTTCCTGCCGACCGATGCCAGCGGAGTGACCGTCATGGTCGAGCGGAAGGGGGAAGGACGTTCGCCCGTCAAACTGACGCGAATGCGTGAGGCTCCAACCATGTTTGAAGGTCAGATGACCCGGCTGGCGGACGGCAATTATCATGCCTGGATTTCCCAGCCCGCTTTCAATGAAGCCCCTCCCTCGACCGATTTTCGGATCGAGGCACCACTGCGGGAACTGCAGCGACGCGGCATGGACAAGACGGACATGCAGTTGGCGGCCCGTCAATCCAATGGTCGATTCTATTCATTGGAAGATGTCGACCGGTTACCCGAAGAGATTCCACTGGGAACTCCCATCCCGCTGCAGACGGACAATCCGATTCCATTATGGAATCGTTGGGAATTCCTGTCGTTGTTCGCCACGCTGCTGACCAGTGAATGGATGCTGCGGAAACGCTGGCGACTCGTTTAAGGGACCGGGGACATGACTTCACAGATTTCGCTCCAGCAACTTCTGACGGTCTGTGTGACCTGGATCGCGATGCTGTCCATCGCAAGTTCGCAAGAGACCCGGGAAGAATTGAAATCCCGCCCAGGCCCCAGGGTCAACGCTCAGCCAGACCGAGTCATTGAAATCAAATCGAGTGGCAAACTGGATCCGACAGCAGTCGGTGGCCGGTTGGTCATCACCGCGTCGAATATCACGATTGACGGTGGCGGACTGACATTGGTCGGGGGGACAGGGAATCCCAAATCGTTCACCGGAACTGCGATTTCTGCTAGCGGAGTTTCCCATGTCACGCTGAAGAACATCAACGCGGTGGGATGGGAAACCGGACTGAAGATCGTTGATGGTGGGGGATGGACGATTGAGAACTGTGATTTCTCGGGGAATTTCCACGACCCCGATTTCGGCTGGGGTGAAAACGGTCGGCGCGGCGGCATCGTGCTGGAACGGGTTCGCAAGTCCACTCTGCGCAAGAACCGGGCCAACAACGTCTGGGACGCCTGTGTGCTGGTCGATTCCGATGAAAACACCGTGGAAGAAAATGACTTTTCACACACGTCCAACACCTGTTTGAAACTATGGCACGCCTCTGGAAACATGATTCGAAAGAATGTCTTGAGCCACGGGATTCGGATCAGCCCCGGAGAAGTTCACGCCCGGGATTCGACCAGCGTGCTGATCGAAAGCGGTTCCAACGACAATCAGTTCCTGGAAAACGACTGCACGCACGGTGGAGACGGGATTTTTGTTCGAGTCCTGAACGGCTGGTGCAGCACGGGGAACCTGTTTGAAAAGAATGACTGTTCGTACGCCAACAACAATGGTTTTGAATGCTGGGCGCGAGACAATCTCTTTCGTGGCAACAAGGCGAACCACTGCAGCTATGGATTCTGGCTGGGCGGCTCCGACCATACCCGACTGGAAAACAATGAAGCGTCGTTCAATGGCCTGAAGTCGGGCCACCACAATTCTCCTCATCTGCCGGGTGCCGGCCACGCCGGGATCGTCTTCATGTTCGGGCCTTCCAGCCACTCAGTGGCTCGAGGGAACACCTGCATCGGCAACAACGGAGCGGGAATCGCCGTCATTGGAGATCTCGAATCCAAAGGCGAGAAGTGGAAAGCGTTTCATTGGATCATCGATGGGAATACGCTGGCGAAAAACCGGTGGGGAATCTACATGCAGTTCGCCGACTGGATCGAAATCGCCAACAACCACTTTCACGATCAGATCGCCGATGCCAACAATAACTCTGTCGCGGCCATCCAGGTGGAACCCGGAGTCACTCGATTGAGCGTCGACCGGACTCAGCAAGCCAAGGGATACCCTGGTACCCTGCCAAAGGTCGCGCTGGACGGGCCTTCCTCGGCACTGATCGGTGAAGAGGTCACATTCCAGGCACAGATCCGAAGCATTTTGAAGGAGCCTCCGACCGTGGCCTGGGATCTGGGTGACGGCACACTCACGACATCTTCCCAAGTGCGGCATGCTTTTCAGAAGCCGGGGTTTTATCGCGTGGGAGTGAATGTCTCGAACAGTGCCGGAACCGAACTCGCCTGGCGCGATTTCTACGTCATCAAACCGGTCACTGAATTGGGGACCGAAGGGGCTGCGGCTGATTGGTCCATCGCGGACTTTCACGACCGCCAGCGGAGCCGGGAACAGACCTCCCGGGCCGAATTTGTGGACGACGCGTCAGACCACCTGGCCGGGAAATCCGCCTTGCGAGTGATCATTCGTCCGTATGCCGGCTTTCGGGCCGCACTGACTTATCCGAAACAGCGCAACGCCGAATGGTCGCTGGCCGGGAAATCCAAGCTGGTATTCTGGATGAAGGTGATTAATGAAGATGTGACCGGCTGGCAAGGGGGGCCGTTTTTCGTGTTGCATGGAACAGATGAACAGGTCTGTTACATCGAGCCGAAGCCGGGACGCGATCTGATGCGTCAACTCGATTACAACGAAGGTCGTGATGGATGGCGCCGAATGGAGATCCCGCTGGCAGGAGATACTCAATGGCAAACAGAAGGCGCTGTTCCTGACAAATTGAACGCGATCACCATGGCCTTCGATTCGTGGGGAGCCCCGACCCTGAGGATCTGGATCGACGGGTTGGCGCTGGAGTGAGCCGCCGATTCTTCGCGTACGATTGAGATGACACCCGCGGCTAGCGCCTTGCGGCTCACAATGAATGTGCCCACGGGCGGCTGGCACCAGCAATCCAGCCCGTTAAAAACCGATTTGACACCAGACCGAGTTTTCGGTCGAATCTCAGACGAATTCGCTCGACTTCGACTCATCCCCCGGAAACCGACCATGCCACGCTGTCCCGAATGCGACGAAAAGATCTCGGCGAACGACACCGAGTGTCCCAGTTGCGGCGAACCGCTGGATGTTCGCCGGTCCACGGGTTCTTCGGTCTGGTTGATTGTTGTGATTGTTGCCGGAGTGGGAGGTTTGGCGATGCTGGGCATCATTGCGGTGTTGATTGCGCTGCTGCTGCCGGCAGTGCAGCAGGCTCGCGAGGCGGCGCGTCGAACCCAGTGCAAGAACAATCTCAAGCAGATCGGACTGGCGATGCATAACTACGAAAGTACCTACCGATTGTTCCCTGCCGCTCACTTGAATGACGACGAGGGCCAGCCACGCATCAGTTGGCGTGTCTCGATCCTGCCGTTTCTGGACGAAGCTCCGCGATTCAACCGATACAACTCCGATGAACCGTGGGACGGCCCGCAGAACGCACAACTGCTGAATCCGCTTCCACAAACGTACGCCTGTCCGTCCAATCCAGCGCCCGCCGTCAATTCGTGCTATGCCGCGATGACCGGATCGGACTCCATCATGGGATCAGGTGAGTGTGTTTCGATCAGTGATGTAAAGGATGGACTGTCCAGCACACTGATGATCGTGGAAGCATGCAAGCTGAACATTGTCTGGATGCAACCGAAGGATATTGATGCCGCAACCTTTACCAGGGTGGGGGATCCTAACGGCATTTCGAGTTTCCATGTCGGTGGAGTCAACATCCTGATGGCCGATGGGTCCGTGCGATTCATGTCGGCCGCAACGGCCCCGCAGGTCGTCCAGGGGATGATCTCACACAGCGGTGGTGAACCACCGGTGATGGATTACTGACGGTTGCAGGTCTTGGTCAGAATCGGCGACAACTGCGAATTGCCGTTTGACACAGGCTCGTTTGACAGAAGCTTCGGTTTTCGGTGGAATCACGTTCGTCAAATCTTGCTTAAGTCACTTCATCAGGAATTCAACATGCCCCGCTGCCCAGAATGCGATGAACGGGTTTCTGCCGACGACGATGAATGCCCCCATTGCGGTGAAAGCCTGTCGGTTGAGACGCCTCGGAAGAAGCGCTCGGCCAAAGGGGGCAAACGAAAGAGTGGCACGTCGACTGGTGCGATCGTGGGCATCGTCATCGCGGTGGCCTTCGGGGTGCTGTTCGTGTGTGGTGGCATCCTGGCGGCGCTGTTGCTTCCCGCGGTGCAACAGGCGCGCGAGGCAGCACGTCGAACTCAATGCAAGAACAATCTCAAGCAGATTGGTCTGGCGTTGCACAACTACCACGACACATTCAACTTGTTCCCGGCAGCCCACTTGAACGACGACGACGGGAGACCGCGAATCAGCTGGCGTGCCTCCATTCTTCCCTATATCGATCAGGCTCCCATGTTCAACGCAATCGTGATGAGCGAACCGTGGGATGGTCCGACGAATTCGCAATGGCATGCCACCATGCCTCCCGTGTACATGTGCCCGTCATACAATACCACCAGTCGGGCCAATACCTGCTACGCCACAATTGTCAGCGATCATTCGATCATGGGGGCGGGCAAATGTGTCCCGATGCGAGATATTTCGGACGGAACCTCCAACACCCTGCTGGTTGTGGAAGCGTGTCGGATGAACATCCCGTGGATGAAACCGCAAGATCTGGATCAAGCCACATTTGCCAACACAGGAGCTCCAGATGGCCTTTCCAGCAGCCATGTGGGTGGAGCCCATGTTCTGATGGGTGACGGCAGCGTCCGGTTTATTTCGCAAAACATCAACACAGCGGTTCTGGAGGGCCTGGCGACCCGAGACGGGGGTGAACAACTGCAGGACTTCTAGCTCATCAGCGTCGATTTCAGTTGCCCACACGCCGCCATGATATCGTCGCCGCGAGTCGCCCGGACCGCGGCGGAAAAACCGCCAATGTTGACGATCCGGGCAAATGATTGAATCCGGTCCGGGGCCGAAGTCTGGTACCCGGCACCGGGCCACGGGTTCCAGGGAATCAGATTCACCTTGGCGTGAATCCCTGCCAGCAGCCGAGTCAGTTCGCGTGCGTCGGCGTCGCTATCGTTCACTCCCCGCAGCATGACGTATTCAAACGTGATGCGGCGAGCATTGCTGGCGGCCGGGTATGTGCGACAGGCACGCAGCAGTTCTGCGAGCGGATACCTCTTGTTCAGGGGGACCAATTCGTCCCGCAGGTCATCCCTAACCGCATGCAGGCTGATTGCCAGATTGACCCCCAATTCCCGCCCCGTCCGTTCGATCATCGGTACAACCCCCGCCGTGGAGAGCATGATTCGCCGCCGGGAAATGGCGAATCCATCCCCGTCCATGATGATCCGCAGCGCCGCCGCCACATGGTCATAGTTGAACAAGGGCTCACCCATTCCCATCAGGACGAGATTTGTAAACTTGCAGAACCGACGATGCAGCCCCCATTCCGACAAACTGTCGCGGGCAACAATGGCCTGCGCGACCATCTCGGCGGCGGTCAGGTTCCGCGCCATCCGCATGGTCCCTGTATGACAAAAACTGCACGTCAACGAACAGCCAACCTGCGAGGAGATACACAAAGCCCCGCGATCCTGCTCGGGAATGAACACCGTTTCCACGCTCTGCCCATCGGGAAACTGCAGCAACCATTTCCGCGTCTGATCGGATGAGGTCAATTCGCGGGCAACCGACGGCCGACCGATGACGAAGCGGTCCTCCAGTCGGTCCCGTGTTTGCTTCGCAATGGAAGTTATCTGAGAAAACCGGGTCGCTCCGCGGACATAGATCGAATTCCACAAGCGTGGCACAAGCGCGGGATCCAACGACTGTCCAGACAGTCGTTCCGCCAATTCCGAGCGTGCCAGGCCAAGGATCTCAATTCGAGTTTCCATTATCGCCATATTCTGATCGATTGGTGGACCGACGTCCATTCGCGGCATGTAGCGGATTCCACCAACGGACCTTGTCTTGAGGTCGGGATGACCTTCGCGAACGACCGTCGCGGGCCTGAACACAGTGTCAAATCCGCGGGACAATTTGTTTCGTTCATCGCGATCATGTTTACGCGGGGAAACGCCACCTGTTTTCGCGCCGGCTGACGCCCGAATTTCACAACAAATCTTTCGCACAGAATCAACGCAATCGTCGTCGAATTGTGCGGCAGGAAACCATTGATGTGACCTCGCCGGGTAGCGGTCGTAACGATTGTCACTGTGGAAGCGTGGACGTTTATTCCGTGGACGGACACTGCGGCAACAAAATGAGCACCGTGGATTCACCTGTCGGGGCAATTGTGCGGGTTGACTCGCCTGCCAGTCGGATTCCCAATTCTTCGAGACGTTGATTTTTCTTTAAACATTTAATCTCCGGCACCCGAATTGCCCGCAGTGTTCCCGGATTTGGAATTCGGTGCTTGGATTGGCTTTCCGCAACTTGCCGGCTCATCTATCCCAGTTCCGCGCCGCTGATTTGGAATGTGCTTCCCAGGATGAAGGATGAATCGCAGATGGCTAACCCTCCCCAATGGATTTTGAAACTCGCGAATTCCGTGACTTCCTGTCTGGAGCCCATGGAGCCAATGCCGCCAGTGGGTTGCCACTACCATCAATTTGATTCCGGCTGGGAAATCTCAATCTTTCCCGCAAAAACCGAAATTGTTGGCGGCCCCGAGGATGGGCAGCAGATCGCTGCCCGATTCCAGGTCGACATCCTGGCTGTCACCGAACTGTTCACTCACATCACCGAGATGACGTGGCAATCGAGATCGTTCGATGAACAGGATCAACTGGGTGCACATATCGCGATCGGAGGCGTGATTGAAGGCGAACAGGTTTGGATTCGCATTCTGAAATCCGCCCCATCCTGCTTCGATCCTGGTCGCAAAGCGATGTTCCATCACGGTCGACTGGTTGATACGTGGTGAGCCAGCACCGATGGGCGTCGCCGCAGGCCGTTTATTCTCCTGTTCGACGATGAATTCGTCCCATATACTTCCTCGCCGAATCGTATTCGCAGACGGGGGAAGTCTCAGGCATGGCCAGATACTACAAATACAAGTCAGCAGACGACCTGCAGGTAGACGCCAGCCGGTTCGGGGAAGACCTGCCGCTGACGTCGGACACGTCACTGCTCTTTCAGCCCGTCTCGATCGGTTCGCTGTCGATTGGAAATCGCCTGTGCATTCAGCCGATGGAAGGCTGCGATGGCACCCTTGACGGACGTCCGGATGATCTAACGTTTCGTCGGTACCGCCGGTTCGGTGCAGGGGGGGCCAAGTTGATCTGGGGTGAAGCCACTGCGATCGATGAAGCGGCCCGCATGAACCCCCGGCAACTCTGGATTCATGATGGGACTGCAACCGCACTGGAAGAAATGCTGGCCGGCTGCCGCCACGCGCATCGCGACGCGTTTGGCAGCGAATCTGGACTGGCGGTCGGCCTGCAGTTGACTCACTCGGGCCGGTTCAGCTACCGGCGGCCTCAATTGGCAGTCCACGATCCGATGCTGGATCCACTGACACTGGACAAGTCGACTGGCAGACGTGTCGATTCGTCATATCCCTTGCTGACGGACGATGATCTGCGGCGGATCGAAGATCAGTACGTAACCGCAGCCAGGCTGGCCGCGCGGATCGGCTGCGATTTTGTGGACATCAAGCAATGCCACCGGTATCTGCTGTCCGAGTTACTCGCGGCCAGTCATCGACTGGGTGATTACGGCGGCAGCCTGGAAAACCGAACCCGCCTGGTGCGCAACGTCATCGGTCGCATCCGTTCTGAAGTTCCCGGTCTGGTCATTGTCTCACGAGTCAACGTCTACGACGGGATCCCCTACGTGCGACGGGATCGATGGAATTACACAACGGCACCACAGGTGGCGACCGACCCGTCAGCAGCCGCGAATGTCGGCCTGCCTGTGCCCCATGACCTGCCTCTCCAGGCGGCCTTCGGTGTTGATCGGCAAGATCATCGGAAACTGGATCTGTCAGAACCGTTGCAACTGGTGAAGTGGCTGCGCGACTGGGGCGTGGCGGCGATCAATGTGTCGATGGGCAACCCGTACGCCAATCCGCACGTCGTGCGTCCTGCCGAGTTTCCGCCGGTCGATGGATACGATGCCCCGGAACATCCGCTGATCGGCGTGCTGCGACACTTTGGGGCCACGGCGGCCGTGCAGGCCGCACTTCCCGACTTCCCAGTCGTGGGAAGTGGTTACAGTTGGCTGCAGGACTTCGCGATGCAGGCCGGGGCGGGAAATGTTCGCGAGAACCGCTGCTCGATGGTAGGCATCGGCCGCGCCTCGCTGTCGCATCCGGACTTTGCCCGGCATTTGCTGGAACATGGAACTCTGAATCGAAAGCTGATCTGTCGCACCTTCTCCTACTGCACCAACCTGATGCGAGCCAAAGACCATCCGCTGGGACAATATCCGACGGGCTGTCCGCCGTTTGACAAGGAAATCTACGGACCGCAGTGGAAGGAAATTGAAACGCAAAGATCTGGGCGGGAACAAACGCCGGGGGCCGAAGCACCCCGGCAGTAACGTGCTCAGCCTGGCTTTGTCCGACAAATGGGGTCATCCAACAAATGGAGTCAGACCCCTACCACAGGTGTCCGATAGGCGGGGAAGCCACAGCGGAAGGAGGGCAGACGCCATTTGTTGGGCAAAGCTGCTCAGCCCCCGTCTGCTGCAGTCGCACTATCATTGCGCAGCATCAGCCAGGCGAGTGCCGCACCAGTCAGGTAGGTCAGCGCTCCCGCCCAGAGCACGTCGGAGACAAAATGACCTCCCTGGATGATGCGTGTCAAACCCATCCCGAGTCCCAGTAATGTTCCCATCAGAAAGAAAGCCGCCGTCCACCGGGGTCGACGTCGACCAGCGACGAAGCCTGGTGCCATCAGGTAGAACGCGACAGCCGCATGCCCCGATGGAAAGGAGGAATTGCGACTTGGTTCACTGGCCCAGGTCCCCACCGGCAGGAATTCCTTTTCCCCATTAAATGCCTTGCACTGGATCGGTCGGGGCCGTCCCCACAGATGCTTGAATCCGACGTTGACAATGAGCCCGGGGCCCAGCACCAGGAACAAGCCCAGGAACACACCCGATCGTCGGATTTCCACCGAATCCCGCCATTCAGGGCGCGGTAAAATCCATCGACCAAGCAAGGCGACAATCGCACCTCCAATCCCCACCACAAACGACGGGATTGTTCCCTGCCGGTAAATGGTCAACCATGGATTGGCCAGTTCATACGGCCAGACCTTCTGCAGGTGATCATAGAACAGGCCGGCCACCTGCATGTCAAAGTCGGTCCAGCGAATCAGCAGGCTGATCAGGACCAGCACCAACATGGGGCCGACAATCGGCCAACGTCGTCGGAAGAAACCCTGCTCATCCGCACCCGGGAGCGGGGATGTCGACTGCGTCGCAGTACCCGCTCCATTCCAGGCAGGCTCTTGAGTGATGCTGGACGTCATGGCAATCTCGGTCATTCCTCTCCATCCAACTTCGTGCCACACCCTCATTAATTGAATCGATGCCCGTTGGCAGGCGCTATGTCCGAATGACACCGGACAACCAGGCCGACACTGATCCGCCAATGACCACAGGAATCCAGGCCGCCAGGTCCGCGGGGACAAACTGGTTCATTCCCAGCATCTGGCTCCCCTGAACCACCGCGAACAAAGATGCCAGGACGAATCCGCAAAGCGCGGAATCCGCAACAATGCCGGGACTTTCGCGGCGAATCATCAGCGGCACGACAATAAATATGGCGATGATGTTGAGCAGCGGCTGCGCCAGCCGAGCGTGCAAATGCAGAACCAGCCGATGGACGGACACCAGGCCGAATGCCGGACAGCGAATCCGCTGCAGCAATTCCGATGTCGACAAGAATGAATAGCTGGAGCTGCGCTGGCACAACTGATCGGCGGTCACGGACGAGGCGACAAACAGGTTCGATTCTTTTTTGGAAAAGAAGTACACCGCTTCGCGCCCCGCGTCGGTCAGTCGGGCCCGCAGATCGGCCGGAGCCGGAGACACGTCTCGGAGCAACCATCCCGCAGGCCGTGAGCCGCTGGCCGGAAAAAACGTGGCCGTGGGCGCTTCCAGAATCGTGATGTCATTTGCCAGCCGTGGCGAGGGGAGAAAGAACGTCGCCTTGTCGATGGTGCGCGTCGACAGGCGAATTGCATCCCCATTAATCGAAATCCCCGTCGAATGATCCGTGAATGATTCGACGTCATTGCGGGTTGCGTCACCACCGCCACGTGTCTCAAAGGCGGCATGGGCAATCCGTGGGACCACAAATTCCTGGTTCAGGGCGAGCAGAAAGAAGACCCCCGAGGTGGCCAGTATCAACGGAGCCAGCACGCGATACATGGGAATGCCGGCCGCCAGCAGCGGATGGAGCTCACCGCTGCGTTGCAGGAGCACCAGCAGGACCATCAGCGAAATAATCGTCAGTGCCGGCCCCGCACGATCCAGGAAGAAAATCGACTGGTATGTGTAGCACTCGGCGATCGACTTCAACAGCGCCGCGGTTCCGCGGTCGCCGTTCCCTTTCAGAAACTCGTCCAGGTTTTCCAGCAGGTCAATGACGATGACCAGCCCAAACGTGGCGACGAAGCACACCCCAAACGTGTGGATAAAGCTGCGCAGCAGATAGCGGTCAAAAGTCATTGAACCCCGCGCCGAGATACCCAACCTGGCACCCGTCCCCAATGCCCCTCGCTTCGGGAACCATTTGCCCCGCGGGATTTAAGTGCAATTCGCCAGAAGGGTCAAGCCGAGTCACCGCGGCTCACAAAGTAAGTGCCATTGGGCGCAAGTCGCGGGTGAATTCTCAATCCTATGCCGCCGACAAATTCGGACAATTCTGTCCACTTGTCCTGTTTTTTGATCTTGACCGCTTTTTCGGGATCAATAAGCTGTCGCCACGATGCAAATCGGCAGAAACCGACGGTTGCCGGGGATTGGTCGTAGCCGTAGTTCCACGGAGGGAGCACACATGAAACGCTGGTTGGCAAAGCTTACGATTGGCACCTATCTAACCGCGTTGTCGCTGGGAATTGTCTGCCATGCGATGAATTTCGGCCTGTCGTCACATCCAGGCACGTACTATTTCGTGTGGGACATGTTTTGCGGCTGGTCCGCCCATGAGGTGCGGTATCACCTGATTGGCGAAGGGGAAAGCGGTCACCACTACAGGCTTTCCCCCGCCCCCTGGAATACATTCGCGCCGTATGGCGACCTGGAGCGCGATCAATACGACGCGCTGGGGAATACTCACGCGAAGATTGCCCTGAACACGCTGAAGCACACGGATCATGAACCGATCGTCCGCTTCTTCCTGGTGGAAGAGGCCTGGCCCAAGAAATACAACCTGGCCGATCACCTCTGGGCGGCTCGTTTCGATGAACCGAAGGATCCTCACAGTTACTGCTGGCTGAAGTGTACCTACGACGCGGACGGGACCGTCTTGAAGTCCAATATGGATTTCATCGGCAACCTGCAGACCCAGGCGGTCGCTGACAATCCCCGCCTGAAGGCGGATTCCCAGCGTGGCAAGCCATTTTTCGCCGTCGATCCAACTCATCGCATCAATTCCAACGCCGTTAACGCGGGAACATATATTGGCACCGAAGACCAGTTGACGCGTCCCAGCGCCAACTGAGACCGCAGCAGTTTCTGTTCATTACTCACGGACCCGCAGGACGCAGTCCGATTTATCTGACAGGGAGGTCGCAGCGTGACAACCACCAACGAGCGATTTGGCGCAAAAGTCGAGAAGTTCTTCTTCGAGCCGGAAGTTCCCTATGCGATGGCGCTGATCCGGATCGTGTTTCCGGTGGTGCTGATGGGAATGCTGCTGCCACGCTGGCACGTAGTGCGAGAGATCTTCTCGACCGACGGTGCCACGGCACAACTCTCCAGAGGTTATGGGTTCCCGGACATGGTCCCCGAGTTTTCTGGCACCGTGGCGGTGGCGTTATATGCGATCCTGATTTTCGCCTGCCTGTCTGCAGCAGCCGGCTGGTGTACGCGGGTCTCGCTGGTCGTCTCAGCCGTCCTGTTTACATACTTTTCCCTGCTGGACTACGTCAGCACGATGACAAAGTACACAGTGATTGCCACCCACGTCCTGACACTGCTGGCCCTGTCTCACTGCGGCAGCATCTGGTCGGTCGATGCCTGGCTGAAGGGCCGCCGGCACAATCATTGGCCGGGTCTGCCATCCGCAGAATACGAACGTTTTCCAGCCTGGCCACGTCGGCTGCTGCAACTGTTCATTGGCGTTGTCTACTTCGGAGCCGCCATCACCAAGATGCACACGCCACTGTTCTTTACCGGCGACATGCTGCAGTACTGGATGCAGACGCACATCAACTTCAAGCACCCGCTCGGTGAATACCTGAGCCTGTACCCCATCCTGCTGGTCGCATTCGCCTACATCACCGTGATCTGGGAGGTCATGTTCATCTTCCTGTGCTGGAAGAGTTCGTGGCGAACGATCATCCTGCCGATCGGCATCCTGTTCCATTTTGGCACCACGCTGACGCTGGGACTGCTGATGTTTCCGATGATCTGCTACACAACCTATCTTTCATTCCTGGATGAAGATGATGTCCGTAAGGTGGCGGCCTGGTTCCGCAAACGCGTTCGTCAGTCCGCCTGGCTGAAGTCGCTGGTCGCGTCCGCCACGGCGTTTCGACTGCGCATGGGCAGCCCCGCAGGCTGGCAATCCTCGGCGCGAGCCGCGTTTGTCTTCTCCATGGCGTTGTTCGCCGTCCTGAATGTTGAAGTCGAGTACTGGTTGGACCTGTACGGCGAGCGGCGGCCCGAGGGACGCTACGAACTTGTCGCCATGGATCCTGGCGAAGCCATCCGCATCCTGTCCCCCTGTGAACCGTATCGGTTGTCCGACAGGTTCTTCGCCATCGACATGGGAACGATCCTGGTGGGGGATCGCCTGGCAAATCGCCGGACGGAGTATCGTCCGGGCGAGCGAATTATTGCTCAATGCAACCTGACGCCACCGCACGAAGACATGTACATCGAATGCAAGGTCCAGAACAGCGACAATACCATCGTCGATCAACTGGGCGCTGTCGCGACGCGCGAAATGTTTCGCGCCAACTTCAACTACAACGTGACGGAAGCAATGCCCCCCGGGGATTACTGGCTGGTCGTCGAAACGGCTGGCCGCCCGGTCATGCGAAAGAAATTCCGCATCCTGGATGCCAAGGGGAATGCGGCACCGGAAAGCTACGGGAATGCCGCTGCGAATTGACGCCGGTGCAGTGAATCGAGGATAGTAGTCCCTGTTCACTGCAACGTACAATTCACTTCCGCAGGAATCCAGCACCGTGTGGTTGACCGAAAATCCCTGGCCCCCGATGCTGATCGCCGGGTTGATTGCGCTCGTTTACCTGGTCATGTGGAACGCGAACCGGCGCGGTGTGCATCTGGTGCTCGCGTTGTTGTTCCTCCTCTCCTGCGGTGGAATCTATCTGCTGGAGAAGGCCATTGTCACGGACGGCGAAAAGGTACAAGCGCGGGTCGTGCAATTGTGCGAGGACTTTCGGGACAAAAAAGATGTCTCGGATTACGTTTCAGATTCTGCTCCGGGTCTGAAAGCGATGTTTCAAGCGGCAATGCAACTGGTCACCGTCCAGTCCGACATGCGGCTCAGCGATTTCCAGACGACGATGTCCAATGAGAACTCGCGCTGCAAAGTTCACTTCCGGGCCAATGCCACTTTGAACGTGGCATCGATCGGCGACGTGGGCTATCAGCCCGCACGACTGATCGTGACGTTTCAACGCGAAAACGGGGAGTGGAAAATCATTGAAGTCGAGCGGCTGAACCCAATCAACGGCAAGAAAATGGAAACTCTGGAGCAATCGGCCGGTTGACGAATTCAGACTCGGTCCGAGCCAAATTCAACGCTGCAACGTGGCGAAGATCGTCGATGGAAGGCATCATATCGGGCAGATGCAATGTTCCTGCCCGGAGTGACCTCTGATGATCGACAGTCGGCCTGTCCCGTTCCTGCTAGCCATCGCCGTTTCCGCTCAGACCATCACTTTGGCGGCCGAACTCCCCATCCCCCCGGTGATTGAATTCAACCGCGATGTCCGACCCATCCTGGCGGAAAACTGCTATGCTTGCCACGGCCCCGACGCGAACAAACGCGAAGCCGAACTGCGGCTGGATACCGAGGCAGGACTGTTCGGCAAGGGCAGTCAAAAGCCGCCCGTCATTCCCAGGAAGCTCGATGACAGTGAGTTGATTCAGCGCGTCGCTTCTGCCAAGACCGACCACATCATGCCTCCCGTCGACTCTGGAAAGAAATTGACGCCCCGCGACATCGCTGTCTTGAAGTCGTGGGTGGAACAAGGTGCGCCGTGGCAGGGGCACTGGGCCTTCATCAAGCCCGTTCGCCCTGCCGTCCCACCCGTCGCCGAACCGGGGTTCACCCGGAACGACATTGATCGATTCGTCCTGGCGCGATTGCAGGCCGCGGGATTGAAACATGCTCCGGAAGCGGATCGCGTCATGCTGATTCGTCGGCTTTCCTTCGATCTGACCGGACTGCCGCCGACGCCCGAGCAAGTCGACCAGTTTGTCGCAGATACCAGCCCCATGGCCTATGAAAAACTGGTTGATCGGATCCTGGAGTCGCCGCACTTCGGCGAGCGAATGGCACTTTATTGGCTCGACCTGGTTCGTTTCGCGGATACCGCCGGCTACCACAGCGACAATCCTCGCGACATTATTCCCTACCGCGACTACGTGATCCAGGCCTTCAATGAGAACAAGCCGTTTGATCGGTTCACTGTGGAACAACTGGCGGGAGACCTGCTGCCAACTCCGACGGTCTGGCAGAAAGTGGCTTCGGGGTACAACCGCCTGTTGCAGACCACCGAGGAAGGGGGAGCCCAGGCAAAAGAATACGTGGCCAAGTATTCCGCCGATCGTGTCCGCAACGTTTCCAGTGTCTGGCTCGGTACCACGATGGGCTGCGCGGAGTGCCACGATCACAAGTACGATCCCATCACACAGCGCGACTTCTACAGTATGGCCGCCTTTTTTGCCGACGTTCAGGAGTCTGCCATCGGTCGCCGCGAACCGGGAATGCCGGTGCCCTCGGCCGCCGATGAACAGGAACTGAGTCGCTTCGCCACCGAAATCGCCACGGCTCAGAAAAAGCTTGACGAAGCCGTGGCGGGTTTGATGGCTTCCAATTCCAAATGGGATGAGGAACTCGGCACTCCATGGCAGGTCCTGAATCCCACCGAGTTCAAAGTTCAGGGTGAATCGCAGTTGGTCAAGCAGGACGACGGCAGCTTCAAGTCGTCAGGCAAGGTCGCTGCTCAAGAAACTTACACGTTCACGGTGCAAACGGAAGCCCGTTTGACCGCGTTGAAACTGGAAGCCATGGCCGACGACGGCTTGCCGGCCAAGGGCCCCGGACTGGCTTCCAACGGAAACTTCGTCCTGACCGAAGTCAAGGTGACTCGGATCGGTGAAAATGACAAAACCGTCCCCGTGAAGGTCGCACGCAGTGTTGCCGATCATTCACAAGCCGGGGGGCACGATATTTCCACCGCAATCGATGGCAAGGACAACACCGGTTGGGCCGTGCTCCCCCAGATCGGGCAGTCCCACGAAGCGGTGTTTGAACTGGCGGAACCCGTCGGACCGGGTCGATTTGCCGTTGCGCTCGAATTCAAGTCCCCGTTTGCGCAACATGGTATTGGCCGGCTGCGAATCAGCGGGACGATTACGGAAAAGCCTGCGTCGCATTGGGTGCCGCCCACCATTCGAGCCACGCTCGCCAAGCCTGCAGCCGAGCGGAGCGATGCGGAAAAGACTCTGATTACCAACTTCCTGCGTGACCAATCCGCCCGGTTCCAGCCTGAGCGGGATGCAATCCAGAAACTGACCGCTGCCCGAGACGCGTATTCGAAAAACATCCCGGCCAGTTTGATTACAATTTCCGCGGCTCCGCGGACAGTCCGCATGTTGCCACGCGGAAACTGGCAGGATGATTCCGGCGAAATCGTCTTGCCGGCGATTCCAGCCTACTTCGGCAAACTGGAAACCGCCGACAAGCTTGCGACACGACTGGATCTGGCGAACTGGCTGGTTTCCAGCGACAACCCGCTCACCAGTCGAGTCTTCGTGAACCGCGCCTGGAAAATGTTCTTCGGAAACGGTCTGTCGAAATCGCTGGAAGATGCCGGTAGCCAGGGGGAATGGCCGACGCATCCGGAACTGCTGGACTGGCTGGCGGTCGAATTCCGTGACAACGGCTGGAATGTCAAACATCTGGTCAAGCTGATGGTGACTTCGGGCACCTACCGGCAGAATTCGGTGCAATCGAAAGAGGCTCATGCGCTTGATCCTTTCAACCGCCTGCTCTCCGCACAAAATCGGTTCCGGTTAGACGCCGAAGTGATTCGTGACAACGCGCTGGCAATCAGCGGGCTGCTGTCCTCGCGCATCGGAGGGGAAAGCGATCGGCCGTACCAGCCGGAAGGGTATTGGGAGTTCCTCAACTTCCCACGCCGTTCCTGGGAGCCGGATACAGGCGAACGACAATACCGCCGTGGTCTGTACACCTGGTGGCAACGGTCGTTCCTGCATCCGTCACTGCTGGCATTTGATGCCCCCAGCCGCGAGGAATGTACTGCCGACCGTCCACGCTCCAATACGCCTCAGCAGGCACTGACTCTGCTCAACGACCCAACCTACGTCGAAGCCGCGCGCGTCTTCGCCGGGCGGATCATCAAGGAAGGGGGCGCGACAGACGACGCCCGTCTGACCTGGGCTTTCCGTCGCGCGGTATCTCGATCCCCCCAGGCGACCGAACTGGCGATACTACAGAAACTGCTGTCAAAGCACCGCGAAGAATTTCGCGCCAACGCCGCCGCTGCCGAGCAACTGCCAAAAACGGGTCTGGCACCCGTTCCCGAGGCCGTCGATAAGTCCGAACTGGCTGCGTGGACCAGCATCGCTCGAACAATGCTGAACCTGCACGAAACGGTGACACGGCTGTAATCACAGCCTATTCCACAGACGCTTCGACCCGCATGAGCAACTGGGTCACGACGTCGAAGGCGTACGTCTGTGCATGTGGCGCCTTGCTTTGCCGCGGCCCTGCGACATTGAGTGTTTCGACGTTGTGAGCAGCGATGAAGTCAGCCACCAATCCTGCGGCGCAGGCTGCGGAGACGACGTCCGCATCAATCAGTTTGTACGGCTTGTGCCGACGCATGCATTGCATCACGGTCAATTGAGTCCCGCCTTCCAGTTGACCGAAATAGATGACAACCGTGCCGTCCGTATCAACGATATTCTGGATGGTCCGTGCCTTGTATCCACCGGGCAACTCTTCCAGCGGGTACTTCAGATCAATCCGGCCATCCTCGGCCAAACGCCCGGTGGGGCACCAGCCACCGCAGGGGAAGCTCCGGCTCAACGCGGCGTCCAGGGCTCCGCGGTCCACTCCCGTCTGGCCTCCGGAAATGATTTTGGTCAACGTCATCTGTCCCGTCCGACATGAGAAGCCGATAGAAGTTCAGGATTCCGCCTGGTGCCCCATTTCCAACGCGTCCGATCGGGCCGCGACATCGTATAGCTCTCGCAATGCATTCCGCAGGTTGCCGTTGTGCAATTCATACAGACGTCGAATTGAGCGGGCGTTCGTCATGCAGGGGGCAGTCGTCAATCGCTCGACCAGTTCCTGAAGCAGAACGGAATCCGTGGAACATCGCCAGGCCGTTGGCAATCGTCCGGCGCAGTGCGTGGTGATGATCAGGCCGCCAGCCCGCCGGGCCTGCCAGCGGAACCGCCACCAGTCGAGCCACCCCAATTGCTCACACCCGTCAAACAGGACGATGTCCCGCTCACCAAGCGATTCGCAGGATCGCGCGAATTCGGCAGGATACTCGCGTTCCTGGACGTTCAGGAACACCGCATGTGTCCGAAACCCAGAGTCGCGCAGACGAAGTCCCACGTCTTCGAGCAGGGTTGTCTTTCCAGAGCCGTGTGGTCCGACCAGGGCACCGCGGTATCGCAGCCCTTCCAGGCGACGAAGCAGTACCGACCAGCCGTCCGAACACTCCAGAGGAAACTGATAGCGCAACTGTAGCACGCGCTCGGTGGAGAACGGGTTGTCACGAGCGCGCATTGGTCGGTTCCCAAGGCACCAATTCGATCTCTGAACTGTCTGGGGCAATGGTGATTTCCTGCCGACACGACACGCCTGACGGTAGTGCCACCAGTTCCAGCGCCCACACCAGCGAAATCAACGTCCCCGAAAAACTGTACGGGGCCGCCGGAAGTGTGAAACTGACCCGCCGTGAATCGGACAGGTTGGGACTGTCGATTCTCAGCGTCTGCTCAATGCCGACATCGGTCGTCCCTTTGCCTGCCGTATTCCAGACCGCACGCAGTTCAATCGCGTCGGGTTGGATTTGTAAAGACCAGTCGATCAAAACCGAGATGGTTTCACCCGGCTCAAAGGCCGTTCGATCGTCCAGGTGAATCGCCAGTTCTGACATTGGGGACCCTTGCATCAATGAAGGAAGACTACTCGTGTCGGCGAATCGGCAAAACGACAATCGGAAACGATGCGGAAACATCTGGCCACCAAGGGATTTCGCCACGAACCGTCAACGTCCAGGCGATCTTGTTGTGGGCAGCATCGAACGAATGCATCGTATCGGCGGGAATGGTGACACTGGCCGTCCCCTGTTCCATGTCGAACGGTTCGGTCGTCTCAACGATGACCAGGTTCTCAAACGTCGAGGTATCGGTGGCGGTGGTCGTACCGCGACGATAGGTGGCCTTTTCAATGCCTGTCAACGTGATCTTCAACTCGCGAATGGACTCTGTCCGACCGCTCAGGCTCCACTGCACGGACAACTTCTCGCCCAGCGGAATGGCCGATGTGTTCACCACCAATGTTGGACGCGGATTGAACAAGGCCAGCAGCGAATACAATATGAAGCAGACCAATCCGAGTCCCACGAGGACAAACGGAATCAGAAAGAGCGTCGGGAACCACTCGATTCCCTTCCCCTGCAGAAACTCGCTGGAAATCTGCCAGACAAATATCGAGACGATTCCATTCCAGAACACCGCCACAACGATGGCACCGATCAGCATTTGTACTGGAGACACCTCGGGTTTCAACGTGACCGGCCCGGTGTCGACATCGTCGTCCGCAGAATCGAGATCCTCGAACGGAGAGGGATTGTGCCGCCATAGCGACCGTTCAGGCGTGGCCGACGTCCCTCGTGTCGCGAATATCAGGATTCCGCCGCCCACCACAAGAAACGGCAGAGGGAACAGGCACCACCACATGTCCGGAACCCAGCCCCGCTCAATCACGGCCTCGGCCGGAGCCCCCGGATTCACATAGCAGGTGGTTTGCGTCCCGGGACGATGAGCCGCCAGCACCTTCCGTTTCCAGCCAGGCGACGTATTTGTCGCGATTTCGTGGAAGCAGTATCGACTCGACTGGTACTCCTGATTCTCGAACGAGTACTTATAGACAACCACCAGTTGCTTGGAATCATCCTCCCCCTGCAGGGTACTGGAGACAATTTCGCACGGCGTCGCGGTCCAATTCCGAGCCTGATACATTCCCCGCAGCGGGGATACCGTCATAAAGAAGGTGGCCACTGCGCCGACACTGAAGAAAATCCCCCCGAAGATCCAGAGGAAGCAGCCCGAGAATCCTGAATTCCGTCGGGCCGAAATCGCGGTGTTGGAAGCGAAACTGGTCACGGGAGGAATTGATCCTTCAAATGAGACTTCGAACCTGACCAGACTATGTACCGCAATGCGGTCATTCTTTGTAGCCGAAGTCGTGAGACTTCGGGCATCGGCAACAAGTGTCGCCAGAGGTGGCGACCGCACACAACGGACGGGGAGTCAAGTGGTTCAAAGTTCAATGTTCGCGAACGGGGGAGTTGTCCATTCCGAAAGTCTCTCTCCGCGCAAATTGAACTTTGAACCACTTGACCCCCAGGCACACCACTGTTATAGTTCTGTGTACACTTTCGGAGGCGAGCCGTGTTTGTGCATATCGAACGAGGGTCCTCGGTGCCGATCTCGAGGCAGATTGCCGAGCAATTGCGGTCCCAGTGTCTGTCGGGAACTTTGATCGCCGGGGACAAGCTGCCGTCGGTCCGGGAACTGGCACAGCAACTGGCGGTCAACGTCAATACCGTGTTCCGGATCTACGAGCGGCTGGCGGCCGAGGGGTTGATTGAACTGCGGCACGGGGACGGCACGTACGTCTGTCCGAAATCTCTGAAGGTGGACGCACAACTGGAAACACAGCGTGACAAATTCGGCCTGGAATTCGACGCCCTGATTCAGCAGGGAGTGATGCTGGGGTTCACGGCCAACGAACTTCGAACACGACTGACGTCGGCTCTGGCTACGGCCCGCAATTCTCAGAAATGATGCGGCCCGCGACCCGCCTGCGCCCCGAAAACCTTGGTCCAGTATTCATAAACGATCGAACCTGAAATTGAGAAGGGCTTCCCATGAGTGACTTGGCGGTTTCGGTTCGCAATCTGCGGAAGGCGTTTGGAAGTCAGGTTGTGCTCGAAGATGTTTCTCTGGAGGTACCTGGCGGTCAAACGCTGGCACTGCTGGGTCGCAACGGCGCCGGCAAGACGACGATGATTCGCACCCTGCTGGGCTTGCTCCCTGCGGACTCGGGAACAATGCGAGTCGCCGGGTGTGATCCGGCCACGGAATCGCTCGAACTCCGCCGCCGAGTCGGGTATCTGGCCGAGGATCAGTCGATGTACGACTGGATGACCGCCCTCGAATTATGCCGCTTTCTCGAACCATTTTATCCCCAATGGGACGCGAAGCTGGCCGATCAGTATCTTGAACGGTTCGAGTTACCCCGTCACGTGCGCATCGAACGACTGTCCAAAGGACAGGTGGTGAAACTGGGTCTGGCGGTCGCGCTGGCTCACGCCCCGCAGGTGGCGATCCTGGACGATCCCGCCCTGGGCCTGGATCCCGTCGCCCGCAAGGAATTCAACCGAGATCTGGTCGAGCACCTGCAGGCAGAAGGACGGACGGTGATTTATAGTTCTCATCTGCTCGACGAAGTCGAAGCGGTGGCCGACACCGTGGCAATTCTCGACCGTGGTCGCATCGTACGACAGGGCCCCCCGGAGACCTTGCGTGAAGAAGTGCAGCGAATCGTCCTTTCAAAAGACGTCGTGCGACAGCGGCCCGCACCCCAAGGACTTCTCGATGTGCGGAAGCACGGCGAATCGTACGAAATCGTCGTCGATGGAGCCCCCCGATTCATCGGCGAACTCAATGCTGCCGGACATTCCCTTCAGTCGACCGGCATGACTCTGGACGACATCTTTGAGGCCTTTGTTATCGGGCGGCCACAGGCGTGGCGCGAGGCCTGAGTCGATTTGCTCACAAAATGGGGTCTGACCCCCTCCCAATGTGGTGTCAACTCAACTCACTTACCTGTGGCAGGGGTCTGACCCCATTTTGTGGACAAAGCCATGAAAAACAACAATCCGTATTTGAGAGGGCTGGTCATGTCACCGCAATTCCGCAGCTTGCTGTTGAAGGAATGGTACGAACGACGCCACATGTTTCAGTTCGCGCTCGTGTTTACCCTTGGCGTACTCGGCTATTGTGTCGCGTACCAGATCGAGTATCGCACGCGTACCCTGATCGCTTCGTATTATTCCACATGCCTGAGCTTGAGTTGCCTGGGGGCTGTCTTGCTGGCGATGTCGACCGCGACCGGGGAGTACTCACAAAGGACAATCCGGTTTTCGGCGTCGCTTCCCGTTCCCCTGAGCCGGGTCGCGTGGGCTCGGTTGTTGGGAGCCTGGGGCTGTCTGGCTGTCCCGATCCTCTGCGGCGGTCTCATCGTAACAATTCTTCTCGCGACAGGGTTGGCGGAGCAGGCTGGGCTGCGGTCCGAAGAAATACGTCTTCCCGATCGCCCAAGTCTTTCGCGTGTTGATGCGATCGGCTTTCTCTGGACGATCATGGTCATTGCCGTGACCTACGCATGGCATTTATCGACGCTGCTGTGCCTGTTGGGGACTCGCTGCCGGAATGAAGGAAGCGTTGGGCTACTCGGAGCCGTGATTGTGCTGCTGGAAACGGTGCTGGTGGAATTGCCCTGGTCGCTCAGCAGACAGGGGCAGGATTTTCTGGCCGATTGGATGGGCGGTCTTCTTCCGGGATCACTCGTCGTCAATTGGGGCTATGGCGATCTGGACGGTTCGCACTACACCGATCTGGACGTGGCGCCGATGGTGGTCGGGCCAATGCTGGTTAGCCTGTTGATCACCACTGTCATGGCCTTTGGCTTCACCCGTTCGTATGGCAGTCGGCTGAAATCGACGTCACAATCCGGACCGCAGCGTCGCTGGCGGCCGCGCCTGGCGCTCCCGTCGGTGGCTGCCAGACTCGGAATTCACTGGCCCGGCCGACTGGCCGCGTTGAGTTGGCTGAATGCCAGGCAGTCGGTGCCGCTCGGCCTGGCGGGGCTCTTGATAGCCGTGCTGATCACGTTCATTGGGATGACGGACGGCCATTCCGGCGACGCCATGACGACTCAACTGGCGAGCCACCTTCCGTCGAGCACCTGGTTTGTCGGAGTTCTATGGGCGGCCGTCGTCGCCGTCGGCATTTTCTCCGCCGAATTGAAACCGCGGCTGGAGCACTTCTGGCAATCGCGCCCACTGTCACCCGGTACCTGGTTCTGGATGAAGTACGGAATCGGGCTGACGGCCGTTGTCAGCACGCTGGACCTGATTCCCTCGCTATTCGCCGGGCTTTCGACGAGTGAAACAATTCGTCATGACGAAACCGTCAGCGTCGCTGCCTACCTGACCTGCATGCCCCTGATCCACGCCCAGGTGTACGCCGTCGCGGTCTGCGCCATCTGCCGATCACGCCGCATGATTCCCTCCGCGATCATCGCGCTCTTCGTCTTCTTTGTGATCGACGCGGTGACAACATCGATCCCCGGGTATCACAAACTTTCCACGATCGACGTTTTCAATGAGCTCAACCAGTCCTTCAAAAGCGGTGAACCCGTCGATCTGACCCGTGCGGGGTATCCGCTCGTCTATGGATTTGTGGTCGCGGTCATCGTCATGGCAACGCTTCTGGCACGAAGGTCATTGACTCCACCGCGACGGATTCAACGCGTCGTGCTTACAGCCCCGCTGCTGGCATTCGCATTGTTTTGCATCGGTTCTGAAGTGAGATCTGCCGAACCACCAACTGCCGGTGAAGTCATCGCCGGAATCAAGCAGCGGGAAGCAGCGGTGAAGAACGTTCGGATGCGCCTGTCGACAAAATACCATCGAACCGCCGCGTTTTTTGAATCGAATCGGGCATCGAACCGGAATCGAGGAACCTTACCGGCAAAGCCAGTCACCGAGCAGTCCGTATACATCCTGTCGGAGCGGCCACCGTGCCGCGCCTGGTCCGAGGTCGCTGCGGACAGTTCAATCCTGTCCATGTCCGCGTTTGACGGGACGACGTTACGAGAACTCAAAAAGGCGTCCGCGACCGGTTCGTTTCGTATGGCGTCGACCCGAGCAAACCCGACTCCGTTCCTGAGTCCCGAGTCCGCATTGTCGGGCACCGAAATGGGACCGCCGCTTGCGGATCTCCTCGCATCTCAAGATGTGATCTCCTTCAGCCGACGTGAACTCGATGGCGAGCAACTGATCGATTGCGTGATCGATCGACGGCAGGGCGGACTCGCCAGTGAGCAAGCTCACTTTGAAGTGACATTCAATGCCTCGCGCGATTACTGGCCAATCCAGTTGAAATACGAGGTCTCTTTGGGTTCCGGTGGCTCCGTAATCATGCGTCACGAAACAACCTGTGAAGGCTGGATCGATGCCGGTCCGGTTGTTTACCCACGCAAGCTCACCCAGGTTACTCACCGAGCGACTCCGTTTCCGACCGAGTTTGAAATGACACACCCGCAATCCGCCAGACAGTCCAAGCTCGAACATGTCAGCACGAAGGAGTCGGAAATCCTGGAAATTGCCGTCAACACAAATCTGGCAGACGCAGTCTTCGCCCCGGCCTTTCCCGACGGAACCGTCTTCAGTGATCTGGCCGATCGCAAATTGTATGAAGTGAAAGCCGGGGCAGAATCTCTATACATTCCCAAACCAAAGGGGATTCAGGGGGCCGTCTTTGTCTTTCACCTGCTGTGGATCACCATCGCGGTCGTCTACCTGTTCTGGCGTTCCGCCCTGGCGTGAACTCGAACGGATCATTTCACGGAAGGGCTTCGCAGTAATGGTTTGTCAGCACCGACAAACCACCATCGCGCCAAACTCTCGACTGGAACGCCTGTCCATTTCAGCAAGCCGCTGCCAAGGTAGCCCTGTCGCTCCGAGACAGGAAGCGCGATGGGGAGAAACGCGTTGAACGCGAATCTGCGGGGATCGGCTTGAGGGATCTGCCCGTAATCACGCTCCCGGTCTCGGAGCGACAAGGCTACCTTGGCGACCCTTAGTGTTCTCCGCGAAAATACGGTGCAGAAGGCACTTGCCAAGGTCTCATGGATTGCCGTTTCGAAGCCATTTGAAGCGTCACCGCTTGACCGCTCCGGGGCAAGCAGTTCGCGATGTTAAACGGGATATGGAAGCCTCTTCAACGTCTGGTCCGCGATCGCACTGCTGGTCAATTCTCCGTGGGAGCGAGTTTCATCTGGAGTTGCTCGACTGACTTCTTCATCCTCTGGTAACTCTCAAGTTCCCCGTTTTCGCGAAGCTGTTGCATCTGGATCTCGAGTTGGCTCAAGACGTCGGTGACGGTGCTCTCACCGAAGATATCGGTCAACTCTTCCAGTGTTTCGTCAGCCAGTTGGATTTGCCCCAGTCCAATGTGGGCCCGATATTTCAGAACGTGGCATTCGAGGACGCAGCGGCGACTCTGGATGCCGTGATCGGGTCGATCCGTTCCGTCCGGGATCGCAATCGCTGTCATCAGGGAAAATGGCTCATCCGTCAGTAGCTTCAAGGCCTCGGCGTCCTGGCCCTGGCTGACTGCAATCTGTGACAGCAGCATTTTGGCAACAAACAATTCCGGCGGCATCGCATTGTCCGGAACTCGTTTGGTCATCGCATCAATGCCACTCCGCAGATGACCGTGGGCCGCGAGTAGCCAGGCCGAGAACTGTGCTGGTTCCGGTTTCTGCGGGGCAGCGACTCGCGAGGCCTTGACGTAGGCGTTCCAGTAAGCCTGTCCGGCGTTGATTTGAGCCTCCGGGTACTTTGGATGGGAAGGTGCAACTTTGCCAAACCAGATCGCCGCATCAGCCGGCAGTTGCTCCGCGCTATGCAAGTTGCCGAGAATCATCACCGACTCGATGGCTCTATCGCTGGTGGGCCAACGATCCGTCAGCTTGTTGCAGGCATTGATGATCAATTGCAGGTCCTCCCTCTGACGAACTGGGGATTGATGGAAGGCTTGAACAAGGGCCGCAAAAGTCAGGAACGTACAATCGAGTGCCAGTGTGCCATCACTGGCGTCCGCATTCCGGGCGACATCCGCAGCCAGCACCGCCGCTTCGAAGTTCTTCCGGAGCCAGAAATTCGCGTACGCAGAGTGCAGGCGAGCGCGTCGCACTTCCTGCTTGTCGTCCGCGTCGGTGACGAGTGACAATGCCCGTTCCAGCTTGGGAGCCGCATTGTTGAGCTTGTCGGTAAAAACCGCTTTCAACGAGTCGATGACTTCTTGCTGACACACGCGGATTCTGATGGCATCATCCAATTCGCTTTTGGCTTCCAACACGGTCTTCATGGAAGCCGTGGCCACCCGATTGGCCGTGACAAAGTCGTCATCCGCCCGATCCAAGTCAGCAGCCCTGACCGGTGCCCAGGCGAACCATGCCACCAGAATTACGCCGATGAGCACCTGTGATTTCATGGACCAACTTTCCACGAGATTCAGAACGAGTTTGAATCAGATCTTGATGACCTGCGACGTTGCACGCATTGGAGCTGCAGTCATCCATGCAGGTTGGAGTTTATCGTACCAATCCAGTTTGCACTCATACAAGATTGTTTGAATTGAGCAACGAGGATCAAGTTTCCCACTGAGATTGAAGCGATCCTGCGACGCCGGGCGGCTGCCGTCGGCAAGGACGTCGAAACGTTTGTTCAGGAGGTCGTCACTGAGCGACTGGCAGAAGAACCTTCGTGCAAATCCAATCAGCCCAGACCGGGCAACGGGCCGTCGCCGCAGTAATTCGAATTGCCGAAATGCTTGAGTTCGTGGCCAAATCCGTGTGCCAGTGACAGCAGCAGGCGATTGTGTGGAACGGACGGGAATTTCAGCGAACGACCCGTGCGGAATCCCAGGCCGCCCCCCACCAGCACGAACGGAATGTTCTCGTGGCTGTGGTCGTTCCCTTTTCCCAACTCGTTTGTCCAGACAATCGTGGTCGTGTCGAGTAATGATCCGCTCCCGCCCGGTTCCGGCGTTTCGGCCAGTCGCTTTGCCAGGTAGGCCACCTGCTCGCAATACCAATGATTGATGCGCGTCAATTCCGCCTGGGCCTGTGCGTCGGTATCCGGCAGGTGTGAAATATCGTGATGTCGGCCCTCAATCTTCAACCAGGACATGACAGTGTCGCCCGTAGAATACGCGTACTGCAGCGTCGCCACGCGCATGAAGTCCGCCGCGAAGGCACTGACCATCAGATCGATTTGCATGCGGCTCAGTTCCGGCATCTGGGCGTCCTGCTGCTTGATTCCCGCGGGCAGCGTGGGAACCGCATGACGATCGCCACCGGTCACAGCCTGCTGCAGGCCCTGTTCCAGTTCACGGACCAGCGTCAGATGTTCGTCGAGCAGATGCACATCTTCCCGGCTGATCTGGGATCGAACCACCACCAGATCGTCCTTCAAGCCATCCAGGACGCTTGCCAGATTCTCCCGGTGTTTCAGGCCGCCGTAGAGTTTGCTGAACATGCGATACGGGTCGGTCACCGGGGTGACCGGTTTGTTCGGCCCGAGATAAACCATGCGTGTCCACGTATCGGCCCGCTCCTGGACGAGGACTCCGAATTCCAGCGATCCAAATCGCGTGCGCGTTTCCGGGCGACTTTGCAGATGATTGCGGATCTCCTGATCAATCGAATTCCCGCGTGACCAGCCTGCCGGATGCTCGGAGCAGCCCCCCAGGACATTGCCGGGAAACAGTTCGATCCCGGTCAGCAGACAGCCGATGCCGCGCATGTGCTGATCGCCGTCGCCGCGAATCTTGTCACACACACCGTGCAGAATCAGCGTCCGATCCTGAAAAGGTTCGAGCGGTTTCAGGCTTTCCTTCAGCGTGAACTTGTCCCCTTCTTCGTCCGGCCAGAATGTCGATGGAACGACACCGTTGGGACTGAACACGATGATCAGTCGTTGCTTGCGGCTCCCCTCGGCCGCCAGCCCCAGGCTGGGTAGATTCCACAGAAACGGCGCGACCGCCCAGCTCAGTCCCAGGTTTCGAAGGAATTCACGGCGGTGGGATACGCGCGGCATTTGATCAGTTCCCCCTGGTACCGTCAGAGCTTTCTGGATGACCCGCCATTGAGCTGGCGGCAATCGTGGCGATGTCTGCCATCAAACGGCGCAGATTGTAATCGTTCCTGACAAACTCCCGCCGCAAATCTGTCAAAACATTGGGACCATAGGCACGGATCGGCTGCTTGGTGGAGTAATAAAACAGTTTTTCGACCAGCGCCGCCTGGACTTCTTCACTCGCCAACAGGAAGTCCGCCAGTCCGCGTACACCGTCAATCGAGTGCGTGATCCCGTCGCGTGACTCGTAGGAACCCCGCGCATCGATCGGCTTCTGATTGTCGATCGCACGCGTTCGGCCAACGGCATCAAACTGTTCGAGCGTAAAGCCCAGCGGGTTGATCAGGCCATGACACGCCTGGCAGGTCTGGGCTCCTGTCTGCAGCGCGACCCGTTCACGCGTCGTCAAGTCGGGATGAAGCTCGGGAGCCACCGGACTGACCGCGTCCGGAGGCGGTCGCAAGGTGCGGCCCAGGACGCTGCGCGACAGAAAGACGCCGCGTCGAATGGGAGACGACGCTTTTGAATCGGCGAAGACGGCCATCAGGTACGGATGAGTCAGCAGCCCGGCCCGTTCCCCGGGGTTCGCTTTGAACTTGTGAAACAGATCGTCGGCGGGGGGCGAGACGCCATACAGCGGCGCCAGGCGTGCATTCAGATACAAAAAATCAGCAGACAACAGCCGACGAAAATCCAGTTGAATGTCGTCGAGAACATTCTCCAGAAACAGATCGAGCGACGTCCGGAGATCGACCGCGACCGAGTCATCGAATTCCGGAAACCGCGTCTTGTCCTTGCGCAATTCAGGAGTCTGGTCGATCTTGAGCCATTGCACGAAGAACTCGCGCAGTTTCGTTTCCAGGCGGAGGTCTGTGGTCATGCGCAGCGCCTGGGCGGCAATCTGTTCGCGTGTCTTCAGTTGCCCGGCCACCGCCGCATTGGCCAGGGGACGGTCGGGGATCGAATCCCACAGTGTCAGCGACAGACGGGAGGCAACCGTGAAGTCATCAGGGCGCAGGCCGGGCAGTTCGGTATAGAGAAATCGAGGCGACTTCAGCACCATCAAGATCACTCGTTCGAGGGCGGACGCCGTGTCCGGGGCACGCTCAAACTGGCGATCAACATAGAGCGATCGCTGATCGGCCGTCAGCGGCCGCCGGAAGGCCCTTTCCGCAAATCGAACACAGAATTCCTTGACCGCCGCTTCATTCTGGCGATCCGGTTCAACGATCCCACACAGGTCACCCAGGTGGCTCAGCACGTACGTCGCGGCTTCGATGGCCGCGTCCGTGGTCGCCTCGTCCCATTCAGCGCTGACGGACGTACCGCGTTCCACGCCCGTACTGCGATCGTCCGGCGGAAAGGGCGTTTGAATCAGCAGCGTCTCGCGTGTTTCGACGGGCGACAGGTACGTGGGGCGAATGATTTCTTCGCTCCGACCCGGTGGCTTCCAGGCGAGGACGATGGAAGCCGGCGCGATCTTCTTACGAAGTTGCTCGGGCTTTTTGGTCCCCTGTCCGGCCTTCGTGAAATACAGATGCAGAGGATAGTACCGCCCCGCCAGCAGTCGGATCGAACCGCGAAACTCTGTCTGATCGCCGGACTTGATCCAGGCATTGATCAGGTCCGTCTTCCGGTCGTTGACCAGCAGGCGGAAGCTGTTGGGCGAACGCACAATGAACTCATACTCACCCGACACGGGGGCGCGAATCGAACCGACCCACGAAATCGCGAATTCCTCGGGCGGGATTTCATCCGGCTTCGGACTGGATGTCCCGAAGTCAAACTTGATGTCCGGATCGATGCGGGAGAAGATCTGTTTACCGTCACCGTTCTCGTTGATCGCCGCGTAGTTTCCCTTCAGCCCCTTCTCGGCAGGATACACGGGGGTTTCGTAGAATGAGACCATCAGGTCTGCGATCGCCCGGATGTATTGCGGTCCGGTCAGGCGGGTTGCTTCGATCCGTGGCGGCTTGTGCCGGGCGTGCGCCTCCGGCGAATAGAAGGCACCGTGGATATACGAGGCCAGCCGTTCAGCGTCAGCGGGTTTCAGCAGGCCTGGTTCGTCCGGCGGCATCGACTTCGCGATAAAGCGGGCCAGTTGGGGAACGGAAAGATCCCCAGACAGGTCCTTGGGATAGAACTTGGCGGTTCCTTCCCCGCGGTCGCCGTGACACGTGACACAGTGCCGTTGATAGAGTTGTTCGCCTGTCGGAAGATCGGCACCAAGCGCGGAGATCGACATCAGTCCACCGAACAGCCAGGGCTGTGTCAGTGCCAAACAGACCAGCAATCGGGCTCGACGATGAACCCTCATTGGAGTTTCCAGGTGGGAACCGTCCTGACGCCCCGGCGACCATCAGCCGCGTCATGTCGGCGAGCCGAGGGTGTCTATGGTAACACCCACCGCCTCACTATGGGAGTCGAAGCAAATCCGAAAAAACCCCAAACGCAGCGCAGCCGAACTGAAACAGTCCGGCTGCGACAGATTCATCTCCGCGGCGATCAGGCCTTGAAGACCCGCTGCAGTTCTTCCAGCGACGTCTTTCCTTCGGCCACCAGCCGCAATCCGTCCTTGTGGAACGTCAGGCAGCCTTCCGAGCGGGCCGCCACCTTGATCTGATCGGGCGTGGCTCCCGAGGCAATCAGTTTGCGGATCGAATCCGAGACCACGATGATTTCCAGCATGGCGACGCGACCGTAATAGCCGGTGCCGTCGCACTTTTCGCAGGGAGGATCTTCTTCACCGGTCTTTTCATCGACCTCGGGTTCACCCTTGCGATACAGGACCTTCGTTTCCGGCGGCAAGCCGACTTTTTCCAACAGCTTCGGGTTCGGCCGAAACGCTTCGCGGCATTTCGTACACAGGGTTCGAATCAGCTTGGTGCTGTACGAGGCGTCGATGACTTCACTGGCAAGTTGCTTGTTGCCCGACCATTCGGCCAGTTGCCAGATTCCGCTGGCGGCGTCCTTGGCGGACATTTCCGAGACGATGCAGATCCGATCGGCAACACTCATCAATTGCTTCGTCGCCTCGGCGTCGCGGATCGGCTTGACCAGGACCACATCCGCTTCTTCACGCATCATGCGCATGATCGATGCTTCCAGGTCATCGCCTTCGTTTTCCTCAAACTGCTTGATGTTGATCAATTCGCGCGTGCCCGTGTCGGCAATCGAATAGATCGAGTACAGATAGACGTCGATCCCGCGGACGATGGCGTACAAAGTGGTGGTGACACCGGTGCCGGGCGGACCGCAGACGATGATGATGCCGTGCCGATGCGACGTCAGTTCTCGAATCTGGGCACGCGTAGCCTCGTTGAATCCCAGGTCGATCGGGGTGTCGAGCTTCAACTTCATATTGCGGATGCGGACCGACAGTCGTTCCGTGCCATCGGGCTGCGGGGCCACGTCCACTGTCAATTCGTACTTCGTTTCTTCAAATTCGGCCTTAACTCCGCCGACCTGATGCTTTCCCTTCAACTTCGCATCCAGACCGGACAGGACCTTCAACATCTGGGTGATGGCAACGGCCTGCTGCTTCGGCATGCGGCTGCCGGCACGCGGCATTCCATCCACGGAATAAGATGTCTGCCCCTTTTCACCCTTGATTTCGACCTTTACCAGTTCAGCCCGCTTTTGCAGGGCATCCGTGATCAGTTCCCGGGTGGGAATCAGCGCCGACTGGACCAGACGCGCGTTGGCCTGCAGGTCTGCGGATCGACCATTGACCGCTCCCTGGAAATTGACGAGATCGATTTCTTCTTCCTCATCTTCATCGTCGTCGTCATCGTCATCATCCCGTCGTTTTCCGAAGCCGAAGATCATCTCGCATCCCCCGTCACGCAATCAGGAATGATCGCAACACGCGATCGAAAACATGAGAAACCGGCGTCCGCAATCTGCGGAGACATCCAGAGAACTAGGACAGCAATCCATAGGCGACCAGTGTCTTGCGCAATCGCGCTTCTTCAGACTCGGACAGCGGCGTCAGTGGCAACCGCAACTCGCCGGTGTCGCGGCCGAGCATTTTCATCGCGATCTTCACCGGGATCGGATTGGTCGCAATCCCCAGCATGTCGCGGCACAGCGCGAACAACTTGAAATGCCACTTCTGAGCTTCCGCCACGTTGCCAGCCTTCCAGGCCTTCAACAATTGCAGCATGTCGCCGGGGACAATGTTCCCCACGACCGAGACGATCCCGCTGCCCCCCATGGACAACAGGGGCAGGGTCAGACTGTCATCGCCGGACAGCACCGTCAGATTCGTCATCGCCAGCGTCTGCGATGCCTGGTCCATCGAGCCGGTGGCTTCCTTGATCGCGACGACATTGGGGATCTCGGCGATCCGGGCCACGACCTCCGGCTCCATGTTCTTGGCCGTCCGTCCGGGGATATTGTACAGGATGATGGGAATATCCACCGCTTCAGCCACGGCGCGGTAATGCTGATAGAAACCTTCCCCCGTCGGCTTGTTGTAGTACGGAGCGACCATCATCGCGCCGTCAGCACCGCACGACTTGGCGAAGCGGGTCGTTTCGATCGCTTCCTGGGTGCTGTTGGATCCGGTGCCCGCCATGACCTTGATGCGGCCCGCGGCGTGTTCACACACGATCGCGATGACGCGATTGTGTTCTTCGTGGTTCAGAGTCGGACTTTCGCCGGTGGTCCCCACGGGACACAGTCCGTTGGTTCCCTGTTCGACATGCCAGTCCACAGACTTCCGCAGTGCCGCCTCGTCCACCTTGCCGTCTTTGAACGGAGTGACGATCGCCACGGTCAATCCTGCAAACTGTTCGCCCTTGCGTGCCATTCTGGTCTTGCTTTCAACTTCTCAGGAGGTGGGATGCGCCTGCCGTCTTCGGAACGCACCAATCAACGATTTTTCAAACACACCGGAGGACGTTTCGAAGACATCACGCCCACGGCAAAAGATTGAGACTTTCTCTGTTACTTGCGATTCCGCCAGTCGATGCCCGACATCTCGGACAGAGCCAGCATCAGGGCATGCGTCCCGTTCCGACCCCAGCCCTTCGCCTTGACCGACAGGTACAGTTGTTCGCCCAGCGCCAGACCGGGCAACGACAACCCCATGCGTCGCGCTTCTGCCAGGGCGATCCCCATGTCTTTGATAAAGTGCTCGACAAAGAACCCGGGATCGAAGTTGTTGTTCATCATACGCGGACCAAGATTGCTCAACGACCAACTGCCGGCAGCACCAGGGCCGACCGACTGCAGCATGGTCGGCAGGTCCAGCCCCGCCTTGTAGCCGTACAGCAGCGATTCACAGACGCCAATCATGTTGGTGGCAATCAGGATCTGGTTGGCCATCTTGGTGTGTTGACCGGCTCCAGCCCCTCCCTGGTGGATGATCGTCTTGCCCATGGCCGCGAATAGCGGTTGCAGGGACTCGACCACGTCCTTGTCGCCACCGATCATGATGGACAACGCCGCATTTTTGGCACCGATGTCCCCCCCGGAAACCGGAGCGTCGACACTGTGAACCCCTTTTTCCCGGGCCGCTTGATCAATTTCCACCGCCAGCGACGGTTCGCTGGTGGTCATATCAACCAGCACATTACCCGGCTTTGAACCAACCAGAGCGCCAGAAGCCCCCAGCATGACTTCCCGGACATCACTCGGGAATCCGACGATGGAAAAGATGACATCCGACTGCTCGGCCACCGCCTGAGGTGAGCTGGCCCACTTCGCTCCGCGAGAAATCAGTCCTTCGGCCTTGCTTTGAGACCGCGTATAGACCGTGGCGGAATAACCGGCGGTCATCAGGTGACCGACCATGCTGGTTCCCATCACCCCTGTGCCGATCCAGCCAACCCGAGTCACTCCTGGAGCAATCGTCAAACCCGCCATGTGTTGATCCTGCTGCAAAGTCTTCTGTGACAGTCCTTAACGGTGATTGTCAGGCAGATCGACCACCACCGTATCAAGATCCGATGAAGACCGATCTGCGAAACATCCCCGACCTCATCCCGGACCGCTTCTACCCCGGGGACGCCAATTGTCACGCAAGTATATCGAGTGTTCAAACGATCGTCACGTTTGCCGGGATCGCCCTCGATCGCCCTCGGGGACGCGGCTACTTTGCGCTCTTCCACGGATTCTGGGCGAGGAACTTTTTGATCCTGCCAGCAATCGCTTTGCAGACCAGAATCTGATCCGCCGGCTCGCTCTCTGTGGGGGGGGCTGTGTCGAGGTTAGAGAACGTGTCTGTCAAATCGGCGAATTCGACACCCGCGGCATCCAGTTGCTTTCGAGAACGAGTTCGCATTAAGGGCCAGCAGCCGTGAATGGCTGCCGTCCTGGCATCGGATTCTACCCGGGCAATCCCTGTCTCACCGAGCGGCGACGAGACCGGCAGATCGGAGATGGGTTCCAGAAAATGGAAATAACGAATCTGATTGATCACGCATTCACGGTGCAGCAGGATCGACGAGCGGCACCAGAGGTCGATGGATTCGTCGTACATCGCCTGCGCGGACCCGAATTCTTCCGGAGGCCCGGAACTGCAATACGATGCCGACTGCCGAGTCATCGCCGCAGCATTGCGCAGGCTTTCGGTGATCTCCTGTTCCAGTTGATGGTGTCGGTAACTCCACCTCAATTGCGAGACTGGGGAATAGCACCAGGGAAACGTCCCCGCCTGAATCGCATCGGATTGCTGTTGACGACGCAGAAAAATGGCCAGTCCGACATTGTGCCGGTAATCGGGTCGGGTCAGTTCAACGGTGGTGCTTCCCCAATCGCCGGGAAACTCCGTATGGACGCCGGACGGATGATTCTCCGTGGCGGGCAAGACCACCTCGTTGAGGCCGTCCAGGTTGATCAGCAGGTCGAATTCGGCTCCCTGACTGAGCAGATAATTCAGGATCATCAGTTGTTGTGGCTGTTTGAATCCGTCGGCTGCCAACCGGACGAAGTGGCAGGTACGACCGGCGAATTCCGGGAACGTCGAGATCTCGCGCGACAATACGTCAGTGGCCTGGACGGAAATCCGGCGGGCGGCTGCCCCTCCCGTGATTCCCACGATCAGTCGATCGTTCGAGCGCCGACAAAGTGGTATTGCCGATTCCATGTAACCGGATTTGTCCGGCCCGTCGGGACGGGGTATTGATCCCAGATAAGGATGCAGTATCGTTGACTCGGCCAGTCCCGGGTCTGGCCGAGTGTCGCAGATCTGACGGGCGGCACATTCCCGAAAAAGCCGATGCTGCTGCAGCGAACCGTGTTGAATCAGCAGGATGACCAGCGACAGTCCTTCGATGACGATGCCAGCCACCACTGTCACCAACAGACAAACCACCAACCGTCGGCAGAGGCTCCGGATCCAGCTTGGCGGCGTGCGACGCGTACCGGAATTGGGCGACGGCTCTGGACGTTCGACTTCAGCGGTCATCGCCATCCTCCGTCGGAGGGGTCGGGCGGTTGTTGGTGATCAGTTGCGAGATCTGCGTCCCGATGGCCCGCGCCATGATCAAGTCACCGGCAAGGAACAGGTGACAGCAACCGTCGGAATACAGCGGTTGAATCTCATCGGCGAACACTCCTGTGAGGTCGATGAAGGCGACGCCCTCCTGGCGAAAGCTCTCTCGTTTTGCCTGCATCAGGGGATAGCAGGCTTGAACTGCCGCACCCGTCCGACTATTCACTTCGATCGCTCCCGCGGTTTCCTCAGGCCCCATCGGTTTGGAGCCCGGCAGATATTGATTGGGTTGCAGAAAGTGAAAATATCGGATGCTGTTCGCCACGCAGACACGGTGCAACACGATCGATGATCGATACCAAGTCTCAACAAAGTGGGCATTGATCTCGTCCGGCGACTGGAATGATTCTGGAGGGCCGGGAACGGCATAAATCTTTCTGCGGTTGCTGAGATCCGTAAGTTGTCCGAGGCAGATTCTAAGTTCCTCAATCAGTTGATCCTGCTGGAGTCGGCAGATCAGCTGTGCGGTCGGGGAGTACGACTGAGGAAACGACAGTCCCCAATTCGACAGAGCGCGTTGCTGGCGGCGATTACTCGTGATCCGACCAAGCAGGTAGACATAGTCGTCGCCCGAGTACGTCCGCGTCAGCATGCCCCAGTCTGCCGGATAGGCCGAATTGATGCCAAAGGGAAGATTGTCATGGCCGGGCAGTGCAATTTCGTTCAGCCCATCGAGATTGATCAGCAGATCGAATTCCGCCCCCTGGCAGAGCAGATGGTTCAAGATCATCAGTTGCTGCGGTTGCTTGCAACCATCAATTGCCAGGCGGACGAAATGACATTTGCGTCCCGCGAATTCCGGACACTTCAACAGTTCTTCCTCAAGTTGCTTCGTGGCATTGCAGGAAAACTGTCTGGCAACGGATCCGCCCAGGATTCCCACGATCAACCGGTCCGGCGAACGCTTTTGAATCGGCGAGTCAACGTCCACGAAGCCGAACTCTGTGACACGATACTCGCCGCCAATGGGAAGACCGGCACTCGGTCGGGTCGGTTGTCGAATCACGCCGACGTACGGATGAATGAGTTTGGAGAACGGATACACCACACCACCCGGGTAGTCCGGCACCATGGCGGTCGCCACCCGCAGGTTCTTCCTGTGCGTTTCCAGCGACCCACACAGAAACTTGATCGCCGTCAGCGACACCATCTCGACGATCAGCCAGGTTCCCAGAATCAGCGACAGCCGAATCGCAATCCGCCGGGACCTGAAACGCCAACTCGCATCAAGTTTTCTCACGATGGCAGTCAATTGTCGAATCCAGTGCGCAGGATCATCACCATGTCCGCAGGAAGCTCACGATATTTGCATTCTGAACAACGGTCAACCGGCGCGGACCAGCGAGCGCATTGTTGCGTGCTCTTGCAGCTTGTGGCAAAAGGTGTCTGACCCTCACCAACGACGTTTGTAATGGGCGGAGTGGCTGGTGTTGCTGTTCGGGCGATGCGGATATACTCTGGCATTCAGCCGTTGTGGCGGAGATTGGGCAGGCTTGTGTTTGGAACCCGGTTTCGTGTGAGGATTCAAAGCACTGTGTTGTCGCAACGGATTTCATGCCGATGCCCGATCCTTTCGGCAATTGTGGTGTTTCTCTTCGCCGTCGCCGGGATCAGCAACGCTGCCGAATTTGAAGACGCTCAGAAAGCCTACCGGATTGGGGATTATGCCACCTGCATCCAGCTCTCGGATAAGGCGATCAAGAACCGGGCTTTTGGCGAAGAGTTTTACCTGCTGAAGGCCGAGTCTGAAAACCAGACCGGCGAATATCGGGTCGCCTATGACACCATCGTCGATGGACTGGCCCGATATTCCTGGAGTATTCGGATGCGCGTCGTCGGCATCGAGTCGGCTCGGATGAGCGGGCAGGCCGAGCAGGCGACGGTGTGGCAAACCGAAGTGATTGACTTCGCCGGACGGGCTCCGTGGCGCTATTCGGATGCCGATAACCTGGTGACCCTGGGCCGCGCGGCGCTGGACATCGGCGTGGATGCGCGCAGTGTGCTGGAGAAATTCTACGATCGCGCCCTGAAACTGCATCCGCAACATCGCGACGCGATGCTGGCCAGCGGTGAACTGGCGCTGCAGAAACAGGATTTTGAACTTGCCGGCGAGCTGTTTCAGACGGCTCTCAAAAAATATCCCGATGACGCCGACATGTATTTCGGACTGGCACGAGCGATGGAGCAGGGAGAACCCGCATTGTCCGCACATGCCCTGTCGATGACCTTCAAGAACAACCATCGGCACATTCCCGGCCTGCTGTTCCGGGCAGAAGATGCCATCGACGCCGAGCAGTACGACGCAGCCCTGGAACAAATTGACAAGGTGCTGAAGGTCAACCCCAAGCACCCGGCCGCATGGGCTTATCGGTCGGTCATCGCGCTCCTGCGAAACGATCAACGCGGTGCGAACTTCTTTCGCGACGGGGCACTGGCGACCTGGAACAAGAATCCGCTGGTGGATTACCTGATCGGCCGCAAGTTGTCTCAAAAGTACCGCTTCACCGAAGGGGCCGCACATCAGCAGCAGGCGCTCGATTTCGCCGCCAATTATGGACCGGCACGACTGCAATTGACGCAGGACCTGCTGCGGTTGGGGCGGGAAGAAGAAGGCTGGAAATTGTGCGAGGAGGCGTACAAGGCCGACGCCTACGATGTGCAGCTATTCAACCTGATGCAGTTGAACGACGAATTGTCCAAGTACCGGACGCTGGAAGTCGACGGCTTCCTGATTCGCATGGAAGCCCGGGAAGCGGACATCTATGGTCCGGCCGTGATCGAACTGCTGCAACGGGCAAAGCGGACGCTGTGTGCGAAGTACGGCCTGGACCTGAAAGATCGAATCACGGTAGAAATCTTCCCGCACCAGAACGATTTCGCCGTGCGAACGTTCGGGATGCCGGGCGCGTCCGGGTTCCTGGGTGTTTGTTTTGGTCGAGTGATCACGGCAAACAGTCCCGCTTCGCAAGCAGACCATCCAACAAACTGGCAGACGGTGCTCTGGCACGAATTCTGTCATGTGGTGACGCTGGAGTTGACTCGCAATCGCATGCCACGCTGGTTGAGCGAAGGGATCTCGGTCTATGAAGAGCGACTGGCTGATCCGACCTGGGGCCAGCGGATGAACGCAGCCAATCGGACCCGCATCGTCAACGGCCGCCTGACGGCGATTCGGGAATTGAGCGGTGCGTTCCTGCGGCCGGAATCCAATGCCGACCTGACGTTTGCCTATTACCAATCGTCACTGGTGGTCGAATTCATCATTGAACGATACGGTCTGGAAAAGCTGAAGAGCGTGCTGGCGGAACTGGCGACCGGAGTCCCGATCGATCTGGCGCTGGAACGCCATCTGGCGAGCCTGGAACAACTGGACGAGGAATTTCGTGAACATGCGGCTCAACTGGCCCGCGATCTGGCTCCGAACCTGGACTGGGAAAAGCACGACCTGTCGGCGATTCGGGACGACGATGATCCGGAACGACTGGAACGTTGGGTGGCCGATCATCCCACCAGTCTGCAGGGCCTGACGCTGCTGTCCGCACAACTGATCGAACGGCGTGAATTCGCCAGGGCGAAGCCGTATCTGCGGAAATTGATTGAACTGTTCCCGGAGCAGGTTGGACACGATTGTCCCTATGAACTGCTGGCGGCAGTCCATCGAGAGCTGAAGGAAACCGAGGACGAACGGAAGATTCTGCAGCAATACTGCGACCGGACCGATGCGGCGCTTCCCTCACTGCTGCGTCTGGTCGAACTGTATTCGGCGGCGGGGGATTGGACAGCCTTGCAGAACGTCTCGAAGCAACTGCTGGCGATCAATCCGCTACTGCCGCAGACTCAGCGGGCGCGGGTGACGGCGGCCGAGCAGAGCGGGGAGCGAGCCGAGCAGATCGCGGGTCTGAACGCGCTGCTGCGAATGGAACCGGACGACCCTGCGGAACTGCATTTCAAGCTGGCGACGGTCCTGCATGCGGCGGGAGACGCCAGCGCCAAACTGCATGTGTTGCAGGCATTGGAGACGGCTCCACGGTATCGTGAGGCCCAGCAGTTGCTGTTGAAAATCGTGCGTGAAAAAAAGAACTGACCATCGTGCGGAAACAGACCGATGCGAATGCCCCTTAGAATCGGCGGATTGTTGCTGGCGCTGGCCTGCCTGATGCAGGTCGGTCACGCTCAACGTCGCATGTTTCAGATGCCTTCCGACCGTAACGGCGTTCCCACCTGGGAGGTGGATGCGGCATTCAAGGACGATGTCTTTACGTTCGTCCGAGTGCGATACAACTCGTCAGGTCGCTGGGGTCGCTGGGCGACCGACTTTCCCGACAGCGATCTGAATTTCTCATACCGGCTCAGTCAGCTCACGTCGTTGAAAGTCGATCCGAACGGTCGAATCCTGGAACTGACCGATCCAGAACTGTTTCAATTCCCGTTTCTGTACATGATCGAACCGGGGGACCTGGAATTCAGTCCGGAAGAAGCCCTGAACCTGCGTCGATACCTGACCAATGGCGGGTTCCTGATGGTGGACGATTTCTGGGGGGAAGCGGAATGGGCCAACTTCTACTACGAAATCAAGAAGGTGTTTCCCGACCGTGAGCCGGTCGAACTGCCGCTGGATCATCCGATCTTCCACTGTGTCTATGACTTGAAAGAGAAGCCACAGGTGCCGAGCATTGGTCAGGCCCAGGCGGGTCGCGGCCAGGGGGTCACCTGGGAGCGGGAAGATGCGAAGGAAGTCCACTACAAAGGGATCTTCGACGACAAGGGCCGGATGATGGTCATCATCTGCCACAACACGGATCTGGGCGACGGATGGGAACGCGAAGGAGAAGACAAGTGGTACTTCTCCGAGTTCTCAGAGAAGAAGGCGTATCCGTTGGGTATCAATATCGTTTTTTACGCAATGACACACTGATCGGCCTGGTTCACATTGAAAAGACCATGCCCGCAGAGGGGCAGACCCCTTTATCCTCGGGCAGCCAACTCAAACTCCTGAGCCCTCAGCCTCCCCATTCAAGGCCCGCCGCGAAATGACTGTGACTCCCCTGAACGATGCCGACGAAGCTGAACTGCAGACGCTGGAGATGGTCCGGACCGGGAGGCAACGGATTCGAGCCGAGTTGGCCAAAACAATTGTCGGCCAGAATGAGGCGGTCGAGCAACTGCTGATCTCGTTGTTTGCAGGCGGTCACTGCCTCATTACCGGAGCACCCGGCCTGGCAAAAACACTGCTGGTGAAGTCGATCGCCCAGGTCTTTCACCTGAACTTTCAACGGATTCAATTCACTCCCGATCTGATGCCGGCGGATATCACCGGGACGGAAATCCTGGAACAGGACGAAGGGGGAAAGCGGCAGATGGTCTTCGTGAAGGGGCCGATTTTTGCCAACGTGCTCCTTGCCGACGAAATCAACCGTACGCCACCCAAGACTCAGGCCGCATTGCTGGAGGCGATGCAGGAACACCAGGTCACCGCCGCCGGAACCCGATATGCTCTGGATGAGCCGTTCTTCGTCCTGGCCACGCAGAACCCGATCGAAATGGAAGGAACGTATCCGCTTCCCGAAGCCCAACTTGACCGGTTCATGTTCAATGTCGTGATTGACTATCTGCCGGAAGACGACGAAGTTGCCGTGGTCGCACGAACGACGTCGGCCTCGTCGGAGCCGATTCAGGCGCTGTTCACTGGAATCGATGTGCAGAGGATCCACGATCTGGTCCGCAAGGTCCCGGTGGCCGAAGATGTTGTGCGGTATGCGGTCCGATTGGCCGCAGCCTCCCGACCCAAGCAGCCGGGGTCGCCCGATTTCGTCAACGATTGGGTGTCGTGGGGGGCCGGTTTACGAGCCGCGCAGTACTTGACACTCGGCGGAAAAGCCCGGGCCTTGATCGCGGGCAGGGCGCACGTGACCCGGGACGATATCCGAGCCCTGGCAGCCCCGGTATTGAGACACCGCATCCTGATCAATTACCGAGCCGAAGCGGCTGGAATGACCGTGGAAACAATCATCGCCCGACTGCTGGAAACTGTGAAAGACGGGTAGATGAATTCTGACGAACGGCTGAAGTTGCCGGCGCTGACACTTATGATGACCCGCAAGTCCTGCAACTGACTGAGCCTGCGACGCGGAGCGTCGGACTCCCTGGAAATAACGACACCTCATGGCGACACCGGATCATCGTTCACCGCACTTCGAGCCCGCTGCCGGCTTCATTGACCCGGCAACGTTGATGCATTTGAAGTCACTGGAACTGCGTGCTAAGCATGTCGTCGAAGGGTTTATGACGGGCCTGAATCGAAGCCCCTATCACGGGTTCTCGGTTGAGTTCACGGAGTACCGGCAGTACACACAGGGGGATGACCCGCGGCACATGGACTGGAAACTGTTTGCCCGCAGCGACCGGTACTACATCAAGCGGTTTGAAGACGAGACCAACCTGCGGTGCCTGATGCTGCTGGACACCAGCCGTTCGATGAACTTTGGATCGACGGGATACTCCAAGTCGGAGTACGCCCGGACACTGGCGGCGACGCTGGCGTATTTTTTGAATTCACAACGGGATGCCGTCGGACTCGCGACGTTTTCGTCAGAGATCGAGGACTACATCCCGCCGCGGTTTCGCGTCGGTCATTTGCGGCGGATGCTGATCGCGTTGGAACGGGCGGCCGAAGGAACTTCGACGCATCTGTCCAAGCCCCTGGAACAGATTGCCGAGCGACTGAATAAACGGGGAATGCTGGTCCTGATCTCGGACTTGCTGGCCCCGCTGGAAACGCTGGAGCTGAGCTTGGGAAGCCTGGCCGCCCGCGGGCAGGAAGTGATTGTCTTTCATGTGCTCGACCCGGAAGAGCTGACGTTCGACTACGCCGTTCCCGAGATGTTTGAAGATCTGGAGTCGGGAGACCAGTTGTATGTCGATCCCGTCGCTGTTCGCACCGAATACCTGAAGCGGTTTGGAAAACACCTGGAGTCGATCGAAGTCATCTGTTCGCGTCTGGGACTGACGTATCACCGATTGCCCACAAACTCGCCACTGGAACTGGCGTTGCCAGAGGTCGTGCGCGTCCGCATGCAATCGCGTGGCAACAGCCGGACACGGATTGCGAGGAGGTGACCCCATGACTCCTCTGACACCGCTGTACCTGCTCGCTGCGCTCACTGTGGCGGGACCGATCCTGTTTCACCTGTGGCGGCGGACTCCGCGCGGCCGTCGCGAGTTCTCGACGCTGATGTTTTTAACGCCGTCACCACCGCGGGTCACGTCGCGCAGCCGGGTCGAACATTGGCTGTTGCTGATCCTGCGAGCGGTGGCATTATGTCTGCTGGCGCTCGCGTTCGCCCGTCCGTTCTGGCGGACCGCAATGTCGACTCCGGATCAGACGCCCGATGAAGAACTGGTGGCGATCCTGATCGACACCAGTGCCAGCCTGCGTCGCGACGGGGCGTGGCCGGACCTGATGCACAAGGTCAACCAGCAACTGACGCGTCTGCCCCTGACAGCCACTGTGGCTCTTTATCATTTTGATGACCGGTGGACCCCCGCCGCCGACTTTACGGAATTGAAACGGCTGGAACCGGAACAACGCCGGGACCTGGTCAAAACGCGGTTGAGTGAATTGAAGCCGGGATGGGGGGGCACGAACCTGGGCGAGGCACTCGTGCGGACCGCTTCGGCGCTCCAGGAGTCGCAGACCGATCGAGCGGTTCCCGCGAAGCTGCGAATCCTGCTGGCCAGTGACCTGCAGGTGGGGTCCAGGCTGGATCCGCTGAACGGCTTTGAATGGCCAGCCGATCTGCGTTTGGAATTGCTGGTGGCCCAGCCGAGTTCCCCGACGAATGCTGGGCTGCAATGGGTCGAGCGGAATCTGGACCTGGCGGATGACCTGTTGCGGGTCCGGATCACGAACGCGGCGGACTCGCAGAAGGAGCAGTTCGCGATCCACTGGTCGGGAGACTCTCGCCAGGAATCGGTCTATGTGCCGCCGGGGCAAAGCCGGGTGATCGTACCTCCCAAGCGTCCCAGGGATGCGGCCGCCACGCTGATCCTGGAGGGGGATGACAGCAGCTTCGACAATACACTCTACATCGCACCGCACCGCGAAGAGTCCCGCTCGGTGGTCTATTGCGGAACGGATGCCTCGGACGATTCTGCAGGATTACGATTTTATCTCGAGGGCGTGTTTGCCGCGTCGCAGCGGTACCAGATCAACGTCAGCAGTTGGCGTGATGCGCTGGCGGAATCGCAGGGAAACCGACCTGTGGTAGTGTTGAACGAAACGGATCCGGAGGCGGCGACATTCGTGAAGGGGCACTTGGCGCGCGGCGGGACCGTGCTGATTGTTGCCAGTGCGGCGGACTCGGCAATGGAGGATTTGAAGCAATGCGGCCTCGACGGACTCGTCGTCACCGAATCGACCGTCAAGAGGGATGCAATGCTGACAGACATTGATTTCGACCATCCGCTGTTCGCACCATTTGCCGAATCTCAGTTCAGCGACTTTACAGGGATTCGATTCTGGAAACATCGCAAATTGACCGGTTTTAAGTCTCTGGAGGAAACCGGCGATCCAGCGTTGCCGGTCGGTGGAGTGCTGGCTCGATTTGACAATGGCGATCCCGCGCTGGTCGAATTCCGCGTTGGCCCTGGCAGGGTCTGGATGCTGACCGGTGGCTGGAATCCAGTTGACAGCCTGCTCGCTCGATCGTCGAAGTTTCCGCCCCTGATGTTTCGCATTCTGGAACTGGCCTCCGGAACAACGACGCGGGCTCAGAACCTGGCGGTGGGAAGTGAGATTTCGTGGACCCGTTCCCGGGAAACCGCGGGTGCCAGGGGAACCGTGCGTCTTCCGGATCAAAGTGTCGAGCAGAATGTTCTGATGGATGTCCCCTTCACGGCCACTTCGACACCGGGGCTGTACACGCTGGAACTGGGTGGCGTTACGGACGACGTGGCCATTAATCTGGCAGCCGACGAAAGCCGGACATCCCCATTGCCGATCGAACAGTTGGAAGCATTGGGCGTTCGCCTGGGTCTGGTCGAATCTCCGGAAGAAATGCGCCGCGCCCGTGACCGTGAACGCCTACTCCAATTGGAAGAGTTGGAAGACACTCAAAAACTGTGGCGCTGGGGTTTGTTGGCCGTCATCGTGGTCCTGCTGGCAGAAACCTGGCTGGCCGGTCGTCGGACACCAGTTTCGACCGAGGTGACAGAGTGAGGCGGCATGCCATGGATGGCCAACCAGTCAACGTGCTGGCGGACGAGCACAAAGTTCCCACTGCTCACCTGGTGGGTGTCTGTGGAGCGGGCATGAAAGCGCTGGCCGAACTGCTCGACGGACTTGGCTGGCGGTTGTCGGGATCGGATCTGCAAGCCTCGGGTCCCTCGATCACCGCACTGGGACAACATGGCTTCCGTTTCTTTCAGGGGCACACGGCAGAGAATCTGCCCGCAGATGCAGACTGCCTGGTGTACAGTCCGGCCATTCGTCCTGGAAACGCCGAACGAATGGAAGCCGCTCGACGGGCAATCCCGGAATGGTCCTATAGCCAGATGATCGGACAGTTGATGGGGACTCGGACCGGAATTGGAGTTTCGGGGACCCATGGAAAGAGCACGACAACTGCGATGGTCGGCTGGATCCTGAGTGTCGCGGGATTCGATCCGGCCGTGCTGGTGGGGGCGGAACTGTGCGACGGCGGACACAGTGGCCGCGCAGGTCAGAGCGGCCTGCTGGTCGTGGAGAGCTGCGAGTTCAATCACAGTTTTCTGGACTTCCAGCCCACTCACGCGGCGATCCTGAACGTTGAGCCGGATCACTTCGATTGCTACGCCGACCTTCCGTCGCTGGTGCGGGCGTTCCGCGAATTCGCCCGGCGGCTTCCCGCCCGGGGAGTCTTGCTGGTCAATCGTGACTGCGCTGCTGCGATGGACTCCGTCCGCGACGTCTCGGCCAGGATTGTGACATTTGGAAATCACGCCGAGTCCGACTGGCAGGCTCATGAATTGACGGACGGTCCCGACGGGATTCGATTTGCCATCCGACGTCGTGAAGAACCGTGGGGCGCGGTGACGTTGCGGTTGCATGGCAGGCATAACGTTCAGAACGCTCTGGCAGCCGCCGCAATGTGTGCAGAACTCGAAGTCAGACCAGACGACATCTGCGCGGGATTGTCCTCGTTCGGCGGCGTCAGACGGCGATTCGAAGTCGTGGGCGAATGGCAAAAGGTCACATTGATCGACGACTACGCGCACCATCCGACGGCCATTCGAGCCACCCTGGAAACCGCCCGACAGGTCTATGGAGACCGGCGAATCTGGTGCGTGTTTCAGCCCCATCAGGTTTCGCGCACGGTGGCATTGATGGATGATTTTGCATCCAGCTTTGCCTCTGCAGACGAAGTGCTGATCGCTCCTGCATTTGCGGCACGGGAACGAGTCCAGGACGAACCGGCGCAAGTTTCCCGGGAACTCGCTCGGCGGATCGCCGGACAGGGCGTTTCCTCACGATTTACCGAGTCCCTTGACCAGATCCTCACAACTGTAGACGATGCGACTCGACCCGGCGATGTGTTGATCGCCATGGGGGCAGGAGACATCGACCGGATACATCATGAGCTCACTCGAAGAATTCGCTGAGATTGTCAAGCGCGACGAACCGCTTGCTCCGTACACCTGGCTGAAACTGGGCGGCCCGGCCCAGTACTTCATCGAACCACGCAATGTCGATGAACTGATACACGTCGTGCAGGTCTGCTGTGAACACCAGATTCCGGTCCGAATCCTGGGTGGCGGCTCCAATCTGGTCGTTCGCGACGAGGGTGTCAGCGGCGCGGTGCTTCGTTTAAGTCACCCGAGTTTTGCGGAAGTCCGAATTGAGGGCCATCGCGTGACCGCCGGTGGCGGTGCGCTGTTGTCGCACGTGATCTCGGAAACCGTCCGTGAAGGACTGTCGGGCCTGGAAAATCTGGCCGGAATTCCCGGCACAATCGGCGGTGCCCTGCACGGAAATGCGGGGGGACGTTTCGGTGAGATTTCGCAGTACGTGCGCAGTGTGACCGTGTTGACCGTCAGCGGCGAAAAGCTGGTGCGATCCGAAGATGAACTGTCGTTCGAATACCGCCAGAGCAATCTGGACGAATTGCTCATTCTGGAAGCGGAATTTGAACTTCAGTCCGATGTCCCCGAAGAGATTCTGCAGAGATTGCGCAAGATCTGGATCACGAAGAAGTCGTCGCAGCCGCTCAGTTCCCAGACGGCCGGTTGCATCTTCAAGAACCCGCGTGGTCAGCGGGCGGGGCAGTTGATTGAGCAGGCAGGACTGAAGGGAACCCGGATCGGCGGGGCCGAAATCAACGATCGCCATGCCAATTTCATTGTGACTCACGAAGGGGCTTCATCCAGCGATGTTGTCCGCCTGATGGACTTGGTGCGGTCCAAGGTCGCGGATCAGTTTGGAGTCCATCTGGAGCCGGAAGTCAAAATCTGGTAGCGTTCGCCCAGGTTGCCCGAACGCATGGATGCGTAAATGACCGGGCCGCCGACTGTTTTCCCGAAACATTGACGGCGAAAAGAGTTCGGCAATTGGAACTGGTGTTCGTCTCAACTCACGGAGGAGCGGGGATGTTATTGTCGGCCACGCGTTCCGCGTGTTTACTTCTCGCCGCAGCCCTCGGCGCAGACGATCCGTCCAGTGGTCCTGCGCTGAAGACAAACCCCGAGCCCGTGGTCAAGAAGTCCCGGCACTATGTCGTCCAGGTCCGCCTGGTCGAAATCGACGAACAGGGACGCGAGACCGTATTGGGGGAACCCAGGCTGCAGACCGCGGGCGGAAATGCCGGCCTCTCAATTGATCATCCCGATGGTCGGCGATTCGAGTTTACGGTTCGCCTGATGGATCGATTGGGGACGAATGGATCGGATGATCTGATTCCGGCCAGACCACCCACCACGGGCAATCTGGTCGAAAATCCGCGCTTCGTCGAAAGCATTCAGAAAAAGCTCGATCAAAAAATCGATCTGAATGTGAATCAGCAACCCCGGCGAGCGATTCTGAAATCAATTGCCGAGCAGGCAGGAATCAATATCGCCATTGATCCAGACAGTGTGCGAGAGGTCATGGGAGAGATGGAAGCACGGGTCGACATGACTGTGAAGAATGAACCCGTCTCCACAGTCCTGGAACAACTGATCGAACCACTCAATCTGGGGTTTGCCATCCGTCGGGACTTTGTGTTGATCGCTGTCCCCGAAAAACTGCTCCCCACCCCGGAGGAATTCACGGTCAAGACGTACGACGTCGCAGACCTGGTGAAATCCGGGGCCGACGTGCCCGATTTCAGCCCCCTGATTGCTCAGATCAAAAAGGGTGTCCTGCCAGCTTCGTGGGAGCGAAAGGAAGCGGCGGCCACGATTCGCCCGTTTAACTCCACACTGTCGATCGTCGTGCGACAAACGGCGCCCGGACATGCGGCCATTGACCGCTTGCTTGAGAAAATCCGACGTGAAATGCCGATGCCAGTTCCTGAATAGAGTTTCGACTGACACCGGTCAGTCCGTTGTCCATACGAGGATGAAATGATGTCTGAATCCAATCCCACGTGGCGCGTGGCGGTGCTGGCGGGCGGTGACTCCGACGAACGGGCCATCAGCCTGCTCAGCGGTGCCGCAGTCCATCAGGCTCTGACGGAACGCGGCCACCTGGCACTGCACCTGGATCCCGCCGTCGTGGACCTGGCCGGAGTGGACTGGCGACAATTCGATGTGGCCTTTCTTGCGCTGCACGGTCAATTCGGCGAAGACGGCCAGGTTCAACAGATTCTGGAGAATGCGGGAATCCCCTACACAGGCAGCGATGCCACCGCGTCACGATTGGCGTTCAGCAAATCGGCGGCCAAGGAACGATTCCTCCAGAATGGCGTTCCAACTCCCGAGTATTCGCTGCTGCACTACACAGACGACGTGTCGCGCGTCGAACGGATCACCCGGGAAATTGGCTATCCGCTGGTAATCAAGCCCGATTGCCAGGGATCCAGCCTGGGAATTACCATCGTCCAGTCCGCCGCAATGGTCCCGGCCGCCCTGCGGCACTGCTTCGAATTCGACAGCTTCGCCGTGATCGAACGGGCGATTCCAGGAACAGAATGGACCGTGGGATTGCTGGACGAATTGGTCCTGCACCCAATCCTGATCGAAACGGATCGCGAATTCTTCGATTGGACGGCCAAGTACGAAGACGACAACACCCGGTATCTGATGGACACAGCGTTTCCAACTCACGTCGTCACCGCCATCGCCGATGCCGGTAGGAATGCCTGTCAGGCACTCGGAACGCGCGGAATGGTTCGCGTTGATCTGCGGGTCGACGACGCGATGCAACCCTGGGTTCTGGAAGTGAATACGATTCCCGGTTGCACCAGCCACAGCCTGATCCCGAAGGCGGCCGCCCGCATGGGAATCGAATTTGGTGAATTGTGCGAACGTGCCATCCGTTCGTGCCTGGGCCGAGTCCCCCCGGTCCCGCATATCTTGCCGAGATTGTCTGTTCGACGCTCAGTGTCCGATCACTAGCCTGAATCGCCAATCGGCATGAATTGCCGCTGCCCGCGAGGCCGATGAATCAGCAGGTTCGCAGTCGGGAATTCCAAACTGCGACTGATACTGCCGAATTCATCGCCATTCACCGTGCGATCCATCCAATGGCTCAGAATCCGCTGATCGACCCCGTCCCAGACGATTTGGCGGCGCTGAACGAGTCCGCAGTGAATCTGAATCTGGCGGGTGCGGACAGTCGGCCGACGCGCAAGAAGTCTTCCGTTCCTCCGTTGGCAGACCGGTTCTTTCGCCCCGTCCGACTGGCGAAGTTTGCCTGCCTGGTGGGCCTGTCGGTCTTCATTCCGTATCTGATTCCCCACCTGCCCAACCTGGCGTCCCGGCCCGAATACCGCGTGGAGACCCGCAACGTACGGGTGATTCCTGCTCCGGAACGACCCGTCCCCACCGACTTGATAGAGCAGACCCGCCGACAGAATCAGTTGCCACGGGAACTGTCCCTGCTGGATCCAAAGCTGAGTAGAAATCTGGCAGCGGCCTTCGAACGGCATCCCTGGGTCGCGCGGGTGATCTCGGTTCGGCAATCCTTCCCGGCCGATGTGGTCGTGGAAGTGGAGTTTCGCAAGGCAGTCGCGATGGTCCAGGTCAAGGGTGGCCGCATTCCCATCGACGGGAGTGGAACAATTCTACCTGGCGAAGACTTCGCCGTATCTGACGTGGCCCGCTTTCCGACAATCCGACTGGCGGGTACAGGCAACATGGCACGCGACGCAGGCCGCTTCACGGAACCCGGCCTGACTGGAGCGGCCCGAGTGGCAGAACTGCTCGCCCCTCAATGGGCACACCTCGAATTGGAAGCGATCGAATTGCCCGGAAAACGCGACGCTCGGACCGCACCAGCAGACATCGTACTGCAACTGCAGTCCAAGAGCGGTTCCACGATCATTTGGGGCCGTTCGCCCGGCACCGATCATCCCGGCGAGTTAACCTCCGCTCAAAAGGTCGCCCGCCTCGAAAAGTACCTGACCGAATTCGGCAGCTTCGACCGTCCAAGCGGCCCGTACGAAATCGACATTCGCCACTGGCAGGAAATCACCCGCCGCCCCATCGCAAAGGCCCAGGCCTCACGCAGGCCCGCGACGACGCGGTAAAGAAACGTGGCCGACGCTGCCTGCGTCGCTCCTCTTTGAACGTGAACAAGCGTACGGCAGAGACCACCTCGACGCTCACGGAATCGATTGCATCGGGTTGATTGGTGCTGGATCGGGCTGAATCGGTGCGACCGGTTGAACCTCCCCGTGACCGCTGCTAAACTCCCGTTCTCACCGGGGTGATTAGCTCAGTTGGTTAGAGCGCCATGCTTACACCGTGGATGTCGGGGGTTCGAGTCCCTCATCACCCAATCGCCGAATTCTCGAAAGCCCTTGTTTTAATGTACTTGCCTTAAAACAGGGGTTTTGTGTTTGATGGCTGCAGTTGATTGCGGGGCAATTCGGACGGGTGTTACTGACACCTTTTCGAGTCTGTCGATGAGGAGGGTGCGACGCACCAGGGCGACCTCAGGTCGTCAATCAACTTCTCGCCTCTCTCACGCTCGAAGTCCTCCAAGACTTTCGCCTGACATTTCCTTTGATCCAGCCGAAGACACGCCGCCGCCAAAAATGCCGCTCTCTACGCGGCAGGGCAAATGGCCCCCCGGCTATTGGATCCTTCCAGCATCCGCCCGGCCCCGTCGCCGTGTAAAGCATCCCGAGTTGTTGGAACGAATTCAAAACCCGGCCATTTGGTCGTACCAAAATGCAAAAACCCGCGGTCGTCGCAATGGCAACTGGCTTGATGTTCCTTCCGTGAAAGACGCCTGAGCCGCGTTCAGCAGAAACCGGCGAACCCGATGATCTTGCGGTGACAACCATAATTGTGGCATATTCACCATAGTCGGCAGCAAACATTTCATGTGGTGGTGTTATGCAACTTGTCTGTTCCAATTGCCAGAGGGCGACTGAGAATGCTGATCAAGGGAACACCGCGCAATGCCCCCATTGCGGTCATTTCCTTTCAGATACGTCCAAAGCCGCAGACAAGCTCACAATTGAGAAGAATCCCGTTTCGGCTGGTCGAAATGTACACTCAGAAGCCACCGGTGAGTGGACTCCTCCGCTCGTCAGCCAAAGCAGTGGAATTACCAAGTTTCCTTTTCAATTGGGCAGATACCGGCTTGAAAAACTGATCGATGAGGGTGGATTTGGCAGGGTTTATCTGGCAACGGATCAAGAACTGGGCCGTGAAGTCGCCTTAAAGGTTGCACGCCCGGAACGCGTTTCGAACAGCAATCAGATTCGCCAGTTTCTTGAAGAAGGACGACTTGCGTCCCGGCTAAGGCACCCCGGAATCGTGACCATTTTTGATGTCGGCCAGCTTCCGGGCGACCGGTATTTCATTGCGATGGAATACATCCCTGGTCGCAGCCTGGCAAAGGTGATTGCAGCTGAACGACTTTCAATTGAGATGTCCGTCAATCTGTTGATCAAGGTCGCCGAAGCCATACACGTTGCAATTCGCCACGACATCGTTCATCGCGATCTGAAACCGTCAAATATTCTCCTGGACGGACGGGGTGAACCTCGAGTCGTGGATTTTGGGTTGGCGGTAATTGAAGAGGACCAATACTCGCATCAAGGAGAAGTGGCTGGAACGCCCGCATATATGTCACCCGAACAGTTCCGGGGCGATGTGCAGCGTCTGGACGCTCGCTCAGACATTTGGAGTCTTGGAGTCATCCTGTATGAATTATTGACGGGCCGACGCCCGTTTCGAGGACCGATGTCATTACTTCGCGAAGAAGTCTTGAACCGCGATCCGAAGCCACCGCGACAGATTGACGATACGATCCCCAAGCAACTGGAAGCAATCTGCCTGAAATGCCTGCAAAGGTCGCCGGTTGATCGCTATTCAACGGCATTGGACTTGGCGGACGACTTGCGTGCGTGGTCAAATACCCGCTCTGTCGATACCAGTTCCAATGACCGTTCCTCGCAAATTGCCCGTCTGCAACCTCGGCGATCAATTCCCGCGTGGATCGGAATCTCGGTGCTGGTCGCATTTGCGATTGCTCTAGCCAGCTACTTACCTTTCGGTTTCCAAACGCCGATGAATGCGGTCGCGACCTTCTCACAACCGAAGTCCCCTGAAGATTCACAGACGAAGCCAGCGGAGCAATCCGTCGAGATTCCGAAACTGCCATTGCCGATAGACAGCCGAGCCAAACAAGGAGTTTGGCTTCCGCTGTTGGACAACAAGCCTGAAGAACTTGTCTGGGGCGGGAACGGGATCAATTCAGAATGGCGTTACGATAACGACAAGGAAAGCATCAGTGTCACGGCTCTCGACTGTCTTATTGCCAGTTTGGGTGAAACAAATGTCCAAACGTTTCAGCTCCAGGTTGGGATTTCCAAAACGAATCTGAGCGGCGCTGCCGGATTGATATGGGGTTATTCCCCTGCGCAATCGTCCGAAGTGGAGATCAATGCCCAGTGTCAGGCCATTTTTCTTTATTGCGACAAGCAGGTCAATCCACCAATGTTTCAGATTCGCAGGTCTCGATTCCAATTCCAACCGATCCCGGAAATAAGACGACCGTCGTTGCGTGAACGGGGACTCTTGGCCGTCAACGTTTCCGAACCCACTCTGGGAAAAACAAACATGCTGGAAGTTCAGATCGAGTCAGGATACCTGACCAAGGTGTCTTGGTGCGGCGAGGAACTATCGGGCTTGATTGACTCTCCCGACAGCGGACCGTATTCAATGGGAGCAGAACGGGGGAAATTCGGCGTTTTTCACAGATTCGGTACGACTCGCTTTGTTGATGCGCGATTCAAGCTCGTCAACCCCTGATTTCAAACTTGTCAACCTCTGATTTGAAAGGACTGATTTCATGGCGAAGGCACAATCCAAGAAGGCGACTGCCAGCAAGAGTGCAACGATAAACGGGCATGCATCTCACGGTGACTTTTTTAGTTCGGTGTCGAACCCCGTCGCGAACACAAATTGTACCGTTATGAATACTTCGAATAGACTATGCAGGTCGAACGGAACTCTGACCGCACCCGATCAAGGTACTTATCCTGGATATTCTCTTAAGGGAATATATGTCACGATCGTGCCTGGTGGCAGTCCATCAACCAGCGACTCCGACATCTTTAATCACCCCGGTGCATTCCAACAGGTCTCGGCACCCGGCAACTGGGATCTCAGCATGCAGATCCCGGCGTACATTGGAGCCCAGACGTTCAGTGCAGTCACGGCAATAACAAGATTCGACTACACGACTTTTCAATATGTCATCGCACTCATCGACCGAGTCGACATCCCATTTAACGGAGTGGCCGGAGATTGTTCCCGGATTGCTGGCGGCCCCCGTACTCAAAAAGTGCTGAAGGCGCAGGACTCATCATTACTTCGGCGCCGGGCTGGTCGATGGATACACCAACGAATAGATGTCTCAACGGGAAGTCCGGTCAAGTTGATGGATGGAGTAGATCCATTGAGTGCCAGCGTGATCGAATGTTACGTCGAGAACGTTGCCTGGAAACACAGTATCGTGGGACCTGACGGTAAAATGTATCGAACGGAACACGTCACGCGGGCGCTGGGCGACCTGATCGCAGCGTCTCCCCCTCCATCGAGCAGTACAGTTTCTGATTTTCGCGATCAGTATGCGCCTCAGAACGCAGTCATCATCTGGCAGAACGATCCTGTTCGTCCGTACCTGCACGTTGTGGCCGCAGAATCAAAAAGTCAACGGGAGAGTGTCTACCTTCAATCGTCGAAAGACATTTGGATCGCTCCCAACTTCGACCGCCGAAGTAACGTCTATGAAGGAGGGTTCGATCTTTACTTCAGGGTCATCACCCCCTGAGGTGGACCCGTTACTTACCCGAACCGGGGCCCGCTTGTTCCTGGAAAGGACGAGTATTTCTTTAAGTAAATCGGGCGCAAGCCGGCTCACGCCACCCGGTCGATTTGCCCCTGATTCGGGGGCCAGGAAAACCTCGCCCGCCCCATCCATTCGCTATTCAAGTGTGCGATCAAGGCACTGGCACGGAGAGCCACGATGCGAGGAAAGCGGCAGTTAAAGGATTTGATTTCAGCCCACCGGTGGCCTGTGACCAAATCGTGACATTTACTCGTTACGTGCCCATCGCATCGCGCAAAAGCTTAAGAACCTCTGTCGCGCGGTTGTGCAACGGCTCGCATCGCTGCGTTGCTGCCCGCCCAAGACGGATCTTCCTCATCCCAAGTCAGTTTTCCAAGAACCGTATCTATCCCGTTGACTCGTTCGTCATCTACAACCGCCGGAAGCCCGGACGAAAATGGTGGCACTTCTGGTAGTCCAATCTGCCACATAACATGCCATGAACTCGCGCCGCCCCATTGCCAGTCCGCGGCGCGGACCACCAGCGAGGTCAACACTGAATTGGAGTTATTCCGACTTATTCCCTTTGTTGGCGAAGGGGATGGTGAGACGAAACAGATAATCGCCCGGCTTCGTTGGGAATCCGACGGCTTCGAGCAGGCCCTGGTCATCCACGAGGTCGGGGCCAATCGAATAGACGACTGTCTGGCCGGAACGCGTGATCAGTTTGAGCGCCGAGCCCGAGAAGGGATCTTCGGGAACTCCCTTCAATCCGGCGGACTGGGTCACGCGCGCGAGGTCGGTGGGCGGTTGCCTGCCTTCCAGTTGCCACCGCCGGATGGCGATCAAACTGCGGGTTCCGTTCAAGAATGCTTTTGAGCGTGCTGCATTGGAGAGGATGTTTTCCCAGGAAAACGAGCTGTTCATCTTGAACAGATTCAGAAACAGGCTGTTTTCGCCCGTCTTCAGCAGGCGGTTTAGACCCTCATTTGCCTGGGGATAAGGTTGCTGCACGAGTTTGAGCAACTCTTGAAAGTACGTTCTGACCAGGCTGGCTTCCCGCTCATAGTCCGCCGCCGTGAGCAAGGCGAGTCGCGAATCGATCTGTTTCCCCCGCTGATCAGCCGTCTCTCGGTCGTCGCCGCCAATTACGGCGAGAACCGTGCCTACCGTTCCCCCCTTGGCTCCGAACGATTCGGTCAGTTTGACGATATTCTCCGGAGTGAATTCACCGGTTCGGAACTCGATGTCTCTCATCATGACGCGAAGCGCGATGTACTCCATCTTGACGGCAATGCCGGCTCCGTCCGGCATCTGATTCTCATGGCGGGAAAGCAACGCGAACAACCGATCACAATGTTCGATGGTGCAATGAGGAGAATTGACAATCTCGCCAATCGCCTTGTAAGCGACTGATTCACAGACGGTCGCGGCGAGTTGAGTGATGACAAATCCCCGGTAGCGGAGATCGCGCGTCGCGCGAAGAAGGATCTCCAACAACCGCAGGGGACGTTCGAGTTCGCCGTGTTCCAGGTCGCGGGCCGTCTGCATCTGGACGACTCGCGCCACGGACCGAATGGCTTGGGTATGAGGCACCAGCGACGAAATCGTGATTCCTGTTTCAAAAACGCAGCGCGTGCGCTTCTGGGCCTCGGCAAGCTTCTCGAATCCGAGATCGTACTCCTTCAGAAACGTGTCCAGTTCCTCGGCAGAGACGCTCTGGCGATCGGCTTCCCACGCCTGATGAAGAGTGTGGAGCCTGGTCGCTCGTGGCCGATAGCGCTGATAAAGGCTTTCCTGCTGTTCCACAGGGTACGAATTGATGATTTCGGTGTTGAATTCGTTCAGCGTCTCAAGATAAAGCGGCGCCGCATTTTCGTCGTCACGAAGCACCGGAAATACCTCATGGAGATCGAAAGGAGCATCGGCCGCCAGCCACTCCGGAGGTTCTTTGACCGCCCCACGAATTTTCAAATACTCCCGCGGCGGAGGAGTCGCAGTCGCCGCGGGCTCCGGCGAACGATCACTCGTCGACGCAGGTACGGGAACCGGAGCCTTCGAGCCGCAACCGCCGAGTGCAGCAACGAGCACGCAGATTGCAAGAAAAGGACAGACCCGCTTGAAGCTCTCGAGCATCGAAACTCTCCTGGATGTCAGCGCGGAGGCGACAGCGGCAGCAATTTGTCGTCTTCGTTCAACTCAAGTTTTCGGCCCGTCTCATCCTCCAGGCGCAGGCAAAAACTCCAGGCGCCCGTGAATTGACCGACTTCAATCAAGAGGCGATTGACGCCCGATGGAAACTCCACGAGCAGCGAATCCGAATCCGGCGAGGTGGTCCGCGGGTGCGGATATGTCAGGACCAGTTTTCCGTTCAGCCAAATCCGCAACGTGTCGTCGCTCCCCGTCAGTAGTCGCACTCTTGTCGCATCGGGAGCCACGATGCGTTGTGCTGCGTAGCCCAGGGCGAAGCTCTCCGTTTCGGGGAATCGTTGCCGCAGGTCGATCGAGGCCGTCGAACTGGTTTCCGGATTCGACGCCAGGGCGTTCGTTTCAATCGCTTGCAACTGCTTCGTCGTCAGAGTGGGCAATTGAGACCTGTCGTTCCACTTCACCGCGTTGGGAAGGAATCGCCAGGTGCGGATGAAATGGCCGGGTCGCCCGATCGGTGTCATGTCGATGGGGGGACGAGCGGGTGTCTTGATACCGAGGAGATTCGTCGGCACTGGGTCGGCACGGTCGTAGCCGCGCTGCGCATTCCAGACGTGAACGGCGTCGGGCGTTTTGGCCAGAATGCGTTCGTTTTCGGGCCAGCACGCGCGCGCCAGGGGAGCGCCCTGGATCGCAAACGAAAGGATCTCGCTGCCAGTTTGCGGGTCCCAGAGCTTGGCGGTCTCGGCAATCGAGAGCAGTCGGCTGCTATCGGGACTCCACACGAGCTGAGCGATTCGGGAACTGTGACCATCCAGCGTTTTGCTGTCGGTTCCGCTCGCGGGATCCCACACTTCAACTTCGCCTGTCAACGTCGCGGCGTTCCATCGACTCGCCGCGACCATCGTGCCGCCTGGGCTCCAGGCAATCAAATCCGCTCCCTTGCAGGCGAAGCCCCGCGTAACACCGTCATTGGTCGCCACATCCTCGATGACCGTTCCCGAATAGCGGGACCAGGCCACCTTCTGCGAATCCGGACTCCAGGTGAAACTGTAGACGCCATCGCCCAGACGCTTGGCGATCTTGTGGCTCTCAGCGTCCCAGATCGCAATCGTGTAAGGCCCCTTGTTGAGGCATCGGGCCGCCAGGTAACGACTATTCGGACTCCATTGGGGCCGATCCACGGGGCCGGCATACTCAAGGTTTCCCGTTGGTTTGCCCTGATCGGGATCCCAAATGATCGGTTCGCCATAGATGCTGGTCGATGCCAGCCGTTTGCCGTCGGGGCTCCATTCCAACGCGGTGATACCCGGGCCATGTGCTGGAAAGGTACGAAGTTGCTTGAGCGAGACAGCTTCACGGATGGAGATTGTCTGATCGGACTGAGCCAGCGCGAACTGACTCCCATCGCGTCCCCAGGCAATTGCCGTGGCGTCGATGGGCTCGTTCAACTGAGTCCAGGCGCGGGAAGGTTCAGACTCGGAGGGCAAGGACCACAACTTGACAACCGCATCTCCCCCGCCTGAGGCAAGGCGTTTCTTGGCAGGATTCCAGTCGAGGGCGTAAATGGTGAGCAGGTGCCCGGGAAGGACTGCAAGGAATTGCTGCGTCGCCGGTTTGTAGAGCGACACCAGGTGCGTTGTGGGGTTTGCCAACGCAATTGCCTCTCCGTTCCAAACCCAGGCGAATGCGGAACAGTTGACGCTTAAGAGCGGTTGCCCGCCGGTGAGCGCATCCCAGATGCGAGTCTTTCCGCCTTGTCGCACGGCCAGGAATTTCCCGTTCGGGCTATATTCCAGTTGAAGCGCTCCCAACGTATTTCCCTCACATGTCGCGATGGTCTTACCGCTCGACAGTTCGACGACAGGCAGCACGTCAGGGTCACCCTCCCAGGCGATGTACTTGCCATCAGGGCTGAGGGCGCATTCGAGGATCCAGTTGTTTGGCACCACGCTCGCATCCAGAGCGAGGATCTGTTCCGTAGTTCCTGTCACCAGATTCCACACTCGCACGGTGTAATCAGACGATGTTGACGCCAGTCGGTTGCCGCCGGCATCCCACATCAGGCGACCGATGGGACTGGTATGTCCATTCAGCGTGCGATCAACGCGCTGTTGGTCAGCATCCCAGAGTTCAATCGAATTGTCGTTCCCTCCGATGGCCAGCCATTTTCCATCAGGGCTCCAGGCCAGTGCTCTCACGCTTCCGGCGTAATGTTCGAGTGTTTGCAGTAATTCTCCCGTCTTGCCGTCCCAGAGCCGAAGTCCTTGGGAGCCCGCTACTGCGAGGATGAAGCCATTTGGGCTCCATGCCAGGCTGGTCACGTTTCCCCGGTGACCGGCGCAGGAGAATGCCTCCCGGCCCGTGTCGGCATTCCAAACGTGTAACGCATTCTCGGGTGGCTCCGCACTACTTCCTGATGCCAGTCGAGTGCCGTCCGGGTTCCAGCCAAGGACATCGACGCAGGAACTGTGTCCCGGAAACGTGTGCAGGTCCTGGCTGGCCTCCGCGCGCAAGTAGTACCATTCCCAGCCGCGCAAGTCAGGACTCGGCGGGACATACTGATGCTTCTCGAGAATTCCCTGGAGTTGGCCGAACCTGTTGGATTCAAGAGCGCGTTGAGCCATACGCATATCGCTGATGTAAACGCGCCGGTTGGCGACGTCGAGTTGGCCCGAGGCCAATACCTGAAGTCGTTTGGCATCTTCGAGAGCCCGTAAGGCGATTTTGCGTTCCTTGTCGGCCTCGCTCGCTTTCGCGTCGGCTTTCTCAGCATTGTCATCAGCCTTTTTGGCGCTTGTCCTGGCTTCCTTGGCCTGGTGGTTTGCTTCGAACGCAAACAGGCTTGAAACCACGACTGCCGCTACGAGCATGAGAAACACCGCTGCGGATGCCCCGGCGATCGCAGGATTTCGGCGAACCCACTTGGTCGTTCGTTCCACTCGCCCGATGGGCCGCGCACGGATCGGCTCTCCAAGCTGATAACGAGCCAATTCGTCCGCCAACTCGGCTGCAGACGCATAACGACGTTCGGGCGCCTTTTGGAGGCACTTCAGACAAATCGTGTCCAGGTCAAGGGGTACGCTCACGTGCCATCGCGAAGGCGGGGTCGGTTCCTGATTCCTCACCAGATCCAGCGTTTCGATGATCGAGTTTCCCTTGAACGGCGGCCGACCACACAGGCACTCGTAAAGAATTGCCCCCAGCGCGTATACGTCCGCGGCTGGCCCCGCCTCATGCGCCAACCCGGACGCTTGCTCCGGCGCCATGTAGGACGGCGTACCCATCACGGTGCCGGCCTGAGTTTCGCCACTTTCGATGTCGAGCTGTCGCGCCAGTCCGAAGTCCGTGATCTTGGGAACGCCATCGGTGTTCAGCAGAATGTTGGCCGGCTTCAGATCGCGATGCACCACGTTGCGGCTGTGTGCCAGTTGCATCGCTCGCGCCAGTAACTCAACCAGTTTCGCCGCCGCGCGGGCCGCCATCGGGTTGCCACCGAGTCTGGTGGCGAGGTTTCCGCCCTCTACGAACTCGAGCGCACAATAGGGATGCCCGCCCGACTCACCGACTTCGTGAATCTGTACGATGTTGGGATGCTGCAACCGGGCGACGGCCTCCGCCTCAATGCGAAACCTCGCGAGTTCACGGACGTCTGCATGCCCACCAGCGAGAATCATCTTGAGCGCAACCGTACGTTTCAGGGCGACTTGTTGAGCCTTGTAAACGACACCCATTCCACCTCGGCCAAGAACACCTTTAATTACAAAACCGGGAATTGAAATCGATCCATGGCCCCCGCCTTCGACGCTTGAACCAGAGGAATCGGACGGCATGTCCCAGGTGCGGTCCACGCTTGGTGTCGTCGAAGTCGCGTCGAATTCAACGTGTCGACGAGGTTCTGAACTACCTGGGCGCTGCATCAAATTGCTCCGTGAAGCATGCACATTCAGGCCGATTCATGGTGGATCATTTCCAGGAGCCCTTCCACACGGACGAGGTCAATCCCTGAGATTGCTCCAATTCGTTTTAATGGCGATGAATCGAGGTTCCTGTGCGTCGGGTGGTTACGGCGACTCCTGATCGTCGTCCTGCACTCCTAAATAGTGTTGCATGAACCTGGGACATTAGCCCGACGCGCGAGCTCGCGCGTCGGGCCAGTGTTTCGAGGCTTCCGCGATTCCGTCCCAACATTCTGCAACCCCATTTAGACAATTCATCCTGACGAATTGCCGGAAAAAGTTCCAACTCGCCGGGTTCGTCCTGACGAAATGAAACTGGATTTTTGCGGGTCCGGAAAAGGACAGGCCGCAGCCACGTCCAGATCGCGAAAACCCCGTAGACGCCGTACCGCGTTCAAAGATCAAACATTGTCTTTGAGCCAGCCGGGGACCTTCAACGTGACAAATGATTCGCACAGATCCCGCGGACAGTCACCGAAATGTTCGACTGCCAGCGTTGGCCGCGGGCTTCGACGCCAAGGGGCCGTTTCACTGTAGGCCGCGGTTGGCTTACGCAACACTGGCTCACGGTAGATATTTGGGATGGACCAAATCTCCTTGTCATCGAACCGCACGATCTCCTTTGAGGATGACATCCTTGCCAGCGAACACTGCCAGCGGCTTGTTTCTGCCTCGCCTTCGCGAATTGCGTCGAGCAGCAGAAGCAGTTCAGGTACGTTGCCGATCACAAATGCGAACAGGCCGCCATCCTGAATCCCGACTTCCTCGGCGGTGTAGCGATTAAGAGGGGCGGGCAAGAGACGGTGACAGGAGGCCGTCTACGAAATTGGCAACGTTTGGCAACCCGCAGCACGCAAGACACTTTTACTCTTGGTTTCGGATCGTCGGTCCAATGCAAACTGGTTTCCGTTTCAGGTCGGATCATTAGTCGTGCGTGTTCGTTCAGGGAGTGACACGGGGGCGGGTTCTCCCGGATCGGTGGAGAAGGCCCTTGGCCACAAGTCGACTGAGGTGACTGTGCGGAACGCATATCGATCCCACGGCTTTTTTTGGTTCCTGCCACCTTTGTTTCCTCCCTTTGTTTCCTTCGGAGAGTCACCGCCCGGTGCCGGATGTTGTGAACTTCAGATCGAACGGAGTCGGCTGCTGCGAAGACCGAACGGGCGCAGTCTCACCTGTAGTCGAGCATTTCTCGAAACTTTTCTGGATCGTAATTGACGAGTTTTCCGTTTCGAGCCTGTAACCAAATGCCCCCCGCCTGGACGCAACAGAATTCGAGATAGACATCACCGGTTTCAACCCCTTCAGGGAACTTGCCCGGGCTCTTTGCCATGAAATCCCGCATTACGTTGACCATGTCTGCATGGATCGTTGGTGCTCCCAAGAGCGATGACACTTTTTCAATGGAGTCACCGTTGTGCAACTGGAACAATCTGGCGAATACCTTCTCATCAGGACTCGTTTCCAGATCGAGACTTAATCTCTCAAAACCATAGAAAAGGTCGAAAACTGCCATGACAATCACGGCCGTTGTCATAACGATGGCGAAAGCGAATTTCTGCTTGCGTAACTGCAGACCTGACACCGTTCTGTCCTCATTCGAGCTTGGAGGTCCCGGTGGCCGTGCGGTGGAGAATCGAACCGACGAAGGTAAGATACTGCGTTATCTTATGGGTGGTCGACACGGATAGGCAAATCCATTGTGGCCGTTCGTTGCGACAGCGGACGGTATCGGCGAAATTGAGCGGTCACTCGCCAGAGACAGCAGTTACCAATAGAATCCTCAAATCTACAACAAAAACCTGGAGTGAAAGGAGTTTTGCAATCGCAGAAATGACACCTACGCAGGGGCGATATCTCGCATTCATTCAAGCCTATACGGATGGCTTCGGATTGCCTCCGGCCGAGTCGGAAATTGCGGAAGCGATGGGCGTTTCGCCACCGTCAGCGCACCAGATGATCAAGATGCTGGAAAAAAAAGAGCTCATTCGACGACAGCCGGGTGTTCCCCGATCCATTGACGTTCTGGTCCCGCCCGAGGCTCTGCCGAAATGGACGGGCAAACGCATTCAGCGCACGGTCACGACCTGGACTGTGGCCAGTCCACCAGTGCGCCGCCTCGAGCAGGCAAGCAGCGGTACGGCAGCCATCTACCGTCTCAAAATCACCTTGCAAGACACTGCCCCGGCAATCTGGCGTCGGATAGAGACAAAGGACGTGCCGCTTGAACGACTGCATGCGCTAATCCAAACGGCGATGGGCTGGACGAATTCGCATTTGCACCAGTTTGAAATTGCCGGCCGCCGGTACACCGATCCCCGATTGACAATGGATGACCCGGACGCGATTGATTATCGCGGCGTGCGAATCAGCGATTTGGTCGCGAAGCAGGGAGCCAAGCTACGGATGGGCTACGAATATGACTTTGGGGACAGTTGGCAGCATGAAGTCCTCCTTGAAAATGTGATCGAATCAGAGCCGGGAACCAGCTACCCGCGCTGTGTCGATGGAGGGGGCGCGTGTCCCCCGGAAGATATTGGTGGCGTTTACGGGTTCGCCGACTACGTCGAAGCAATCACGAAGCCAAGTCACAGCATGCATGACGACTACCTGGAGTCGTACGGACCGTTTGATCCTGCGAAGTTTGACGTGGCGAAAGCCACTCAGCGGATGAAGAAGGGACTTCCAGCGCGGTGAAGAAGGCGCCGGAAACTTCAAACGCACTTTGGCAACCTGCGAGTTATCGCTTCACTTCGACGATCGCACGGCGATACGCGACCAGGCTTGGTGTGCCGTTGTCTCGGACTTCGAGGATGACGTGGATGGTTACTGGATTCTCGACGGCTGGAGCAATGAAACTCGTTTCAGGCCCGCTCAATTGTTTCAGCATTACATCACCGGGGAACGTGCCCGCTTCCCGATAAACAAACCAGTCTGTCACAATGGCATTCCCATCTGGATCACTGGAACCCGCTGAGGAAAGATTGACTGTCTCGCCCGGCCTGGCCTGAAGCCGCACGATACGCTTTGATGAGTCACTATTCAGGATGGCTGCAGGAGCATGGTTCGCCTTCTGGTACGAATCGGCAACACACCAATCCATGCGGGCGGCAAAGTCATTCTGCAGATCGGCAGCCCAGCGAAGCAGCGTGTTGTCCCGGTTGCTGGTTCCATTCCAGGTGTCGGTCTGGTTTGACCAGAAGTATTTATTTCCGGCGAATGCACCGTTGTGTCCGTAACGGCCGCCCCAACTTCCCCAGGTTGGTTCAAGCGGTTCGTTCATGCCGTTGGGCACCAGATACAGAAACATCATGGTGTCCCCCTCCTTCTGCTTGAGGCTGGTGTTCAGTGGATAGAGAGCGCCCAGCGGGCCGTGATTCGTCCGAACGTCGCGTTCGATGTCGAAACCGCCCGCCGCTGCTGTCAGTGCCGAGAAGCGGTGATGCCATCGCTTTCCGTCGAGCGGCGGGTGCGAAGCGTTCAGCCAGAACGGGAACGGCGGCTCAATCTTCGCTGTGTGGTCGCCGAATTTGTCCGCGGAACTGAGACGCAGTCGGTTCTTGAATCTGGCGTACCCCTCTTGACCTCGCTCACGCAGCACGCGATCGAGCGCCCGCTTGAGACAACTTTCGGCCGCGCCGTTGTCGGTTCCCCAGTTGCTGAACCAGACGGGGCGGGAATCGTCAGCATCGACAGCGTCAATGACGAGTCTCACGCCGTCGTCGATGTCGTTGTAGCCGGCCACCGTTCGCGCCAGAAGCTGCTCCGGCCGAGGATAACGCGAGTCGTGCTTCACCAGATTCGGGTAACACCGACCGTAGGCATTAATCATTTCCCGCAAGATACCGAGTCCATCGCGGATCGGATTCAGATTCTCGCCGTCCCGCGCCACTGGCCGATTGGCGATGATCCCTTCAATGTCGAATTCATTCGCGTAAACCAGGAACCGTATCAGCGACTGTTCGTCATCCGGGTCGCCCCCGGCATCGGTTTCGATGATCAGTCGAATACGAGGATCGGCTGCGCCGACCGTGACCGGCACTGAACACAGGACCCACAGTACACTCAACGCCAGAAACATTCCGGGCCGAAAACCAATTGAGCGAATGGAATTCATGGTTCGTCCGAGTTGCCGATCGCATTTGAGGAATTCGCCGAGTCATTGCGAGACTTTGAGCCGGGCCTGACGCACGCAGAACTGATCGTCGCCGGAGAACGCCAGGTGAATCGTCACACCATCATCGCTGATCCACTTTGTCGGAATGCTGGATGTTTCACCAGGGCCAACGTCCCAAGCCTCTGTAAAATAAACAGTCGTCCACGGTCCCCATGGTTCGGGGGCGTCGTAGATGGCAAACCCACCTTCAAATCGCGTGTCGGGACCGGGAATGATCTGACACCAGAGATACCGTTTGAGCGGTGCGTTGTAGCTGATCCCGGATCGATAACAACGTCCGGGATGTGTGAAGACGGCGGTTCGTTGAGCGACGTCAGTCGTCCAAGTCGGTTGGCCGGCACTTTTTGTTCCCGCGAAGAACTCGTACGCTGCACGATCCGTGAGTCGATTCTCTGGAACCCTGGCCATCACCATTCGGTCGGCCGGCTTGTACGCACTGTCATGATCGTGTGAGTACACGTAGACGAAGCCGTCACGTGCGCCGGTGTAATTGCGGCCGAAATTCAAGAACGTGGGACAACCGAAACTCTCCGTGAATTTCCAATCGCTCCACGTCCACGAGGTACCATGATCGGTGGACCAGGCCAACTGCGAATTGCCCGCGTTGCGTGCCAGCAGATAGAGTGTGCCGTTGACCATCAGGATTCCGCTCGCCTTCAGGCCGCTGGCTCCGTCACCGTGAGTCTCGACAGTCGGCGAACGCAGATTTGTCCCCTGGAAACGTTCTGCAGCGCCGCTGATCTTCGCCAACCCCATGCTGAGCTTGACATCAATGAGCGGTTCAAATCCCTTTCCGTCTCCGTAAGCGGTGTAAAGCGAGTCATCGTCAGCCCAGGTGATCGGCCAGTTGTCGCTTCCACGGGCTCGGCGAACGATGGATGATGCCGGTGCCCAATTGACGCCGGTGATGATCGAACTGGCCGGATACGGCGGCTGCGATTGTTTGACCGACTTGGATTCCGCGCCGCTGGTTGCAGAAACCTTGCGTTCGAGAAGATCATCGCTGCCGTTCTTTCGTGGCTTCTTCGTCGCCGCGACGATTGGATCGAGGAACGGGGCGAGCACGTCGTAGTGCCCGGCCCGGTCGCGTTTCCACGATTGCCCTGCACGCGAAACGACCATGTCCAAACTGGGAATCACCACGATCAGGCTGTCATACAAACCCCATGTCCAGTAAGCATCGCGCGGTACGTTCTTCAACGTGCCATCGGCATTGTTCCACCACAGCAAGCCGTAGTGATCCGAGGCGTTGCCGTAGTTCTCGGGATCAACTTCCGGCAAACCGACCACGGCGGGCACTGTCGTACCGGCCTGCTTCACAAACTCGTCCGGCAGAATCCGTTGGCCGTTCCACTTCCCCTTGCGCAGGTACAACAAGCCGAATCGGGCCATCGCATCGACATTGGCGCTGATTCCCGACCCGAACTCGCGCCGGGAAATGCCATCGATCAGCTTCGGGCGATAACCGTTGTCGCGCCACACCAGATCGCTGCGCTGGATTCCCAGCGGCGTGAAAACGCGGTCAAACATCAACGTGTCAACGTCCTGCTTGTACGCCAGAGTCACGCATTCAGCGAGCCAATTGGGGCCGCCGTCGCTGTACCCCCATTTCGTTCCCGGTTCAAAGCTCAACTTCTCATACCCGCCCGGCTTATCAAATCCGCCCGTCTGCGAGGCGAGATGCAGGATTGTGATCTTGTCGAGCCAACCGGTTTCGGCGTTGCTCTGTGGCGGCGTGCCAAATCCGGGATGATGCTGCTTCACCTTGTCCGACAGCGCGATCTTGCCATCGAGAATCGCCACACCGAGCGCCGTCGCGCCAAACGACTTCGTGGTTGATTTTAAATCGTGCCGCTTCTTCACATCCCCCCACGACATGACCAACTTGCCGTTGCGGGTGATGTATCCGGAGCCGCCACCGGTCAGCGCATAGTCACGGGCCTGCTTCAGCAGCGTTTCATCCAGGCCCGCATCAATCGGTGCCACACTCGACCAGGTCGGCAGCGGCCACACGTCATCGGCACAAATTGACGATGCCGCCGCGCATAAACCCGTCACGCAGACAGTCGAGACGATCACGATCCGACGAAGCGCGACAGCACGCATGGACTCGCCCTTCGAGAATAATTCTATGCAAGGATTTTTGTCAGGACGTTGCCAGCGACGTCGGTCAGGCGGAAGTTGCGGCCGTTGTGGAAATACGTCAGTCGCTTGTGGTCGATCCCCAGCAGATGCAGCATCGTGGCGTGCAGGTCGTGGACCGTGGTGGGATCGACCACCGCCTTATATCCGATCTCGTCGGTTTCGCCGAAACTGGTGCCGCCTTTGATTCCCGCTCCGGCCATCCAGGCGATGAAGCCCTGCGGGTTGTGATCGCGACCGTCCTTCCCCTGGGAAACCGGCATCCGCCCGAACTCGCCACCCCAGATCACCAGCGTCGAATCCAGCAGGCCCCGCTGTTTCAGATCAGTCAGCAGTCCGTCAATCGGCACGTCGGTCGCCAGGCAATGGCCGCTGTGATTGGCGGTCAGGTTGCTGTGCGCATCCCACTCGCCGTCGCTGTAAACCTGCACGAAGCGGACGCCACTCTCGACGAGGCGCCGGGCGAGCAGACATTTCGACCCGTACGACTTCGTCTCGCCGCGATCCAGTCCGTACATCGCGCGGGTGGCCTGCGTTTCCTGGTTGAAGTTGATCAGGTCGGCCGCTTCGGTCTGCATGTGATAGGCCAGTTCAAACGACTGAATGCGGCCGAGCAATTCTGCTTCACCCGGATGCGATTGCAGGTGCTCGGCATTCAGACGCGCCAGCAGATCAAGTTGTCGGCGTTGATCTTCGCGAGTCACGTCGCCCGGCCGATTGAGATTCAGAATCGGGTTTCCTTCCGGGCGAAACAATGTTCCCTGGTAGGTTGAGGGCAGGAATCCAGCGTGCCAATTGAGCGGCCCGCCCTTGATCCCCTGATTGTTGCCGAGCACCACGAAACCGGGCAGGTTTTGATTTTCGCTCCCCAGGCCGTATGTCACCCATGCCCCGGCGGACGGGAAGCCGGGCCGGGCAATCCCCGTGTTGATCTGGTATAGCGCCGGCACGTGGTCGTTCGAGTCGCTGTGCAGCGACTTGATAAACGCGAAGTCATCGACGTGCCTGGCAACATGCGGATACTTCTCGCAGACCCACGCACCACTCTCACCATATTGTTTAAAACTGAACGGCGATTTCATCAGCGGACCGGGATTGCCGTTGAAGACGTCGATGTCGATTTTCTGCCCGTCGCGTCTGGTGAGTTCCGGCTTGGGATCGAACGTGTCCGCGGCACTCGGTGCCCCTTCCATGAACAACCAGATCACCGACTTCGCTTTCGCCGGAAAATGAACCGGTCGGGGGGCCAGAGGGCCGGCGGTTGTGCTGTCCGCCGCCAGCAGTCCCTGGCCAGCCAGCAACTGAGTCAGCGCCACCGAACCGAAGCCGGCACCGGCCCGCTGGAGAAAATGACGTCGATTGATGATCTGCTCGAATCGGCCGCAATGAGTGTTCATGGGTGCTTTCATGGGAGCCTCAGTCGTTGATCTCGGTCAGTCAACATACAGGAATTCGTTCAAGCTGAAGAGGATCTGACACCAGTCCGCCACTGCTCGGCGACGGGCCTCATCGACGGATGTCTTCGAGTCGCGAGTGGTTCTCGCCTGGATCTGCGTTTCCAGAAACTCGACCGACGCCTGCCGTTCGGTGTCACTCGGTGCCCGGCACACGGCCAACTGGTAACCGCGTTCAACGCACTTTGCCGGTTCAGTCCCCGTCTGCATGAGCAGTCGGTCGGCGAAATCGAGGGCGGTGGTTCGGACGAACTGATCGTTGAGCAACGCCAGGGCCTGTGGAGCCACCGTCGTCGGGTCGCGCCGATTGCAGGTTTGCTGGGCATCGGGTTTGTCGAACGCCTGCATCAGCGGATTCGGGATGACTCGCTTGTGGAACATGTAGACCGACCGTCGCCGGACGGCTGCCGAATCTTTCACGTCCTTCGGATAGGGATCCTTGATGTTGCGGGCCAGCATCGCTTCGCCGGCGATCGGCGGCTTGAAGCCGGGGCCGTACGCTTCCAGATTCAGCGTGCCGCTGACCGCCAGCATTTCGTCGCGCAGGATCTCTGCTTCCAGACGCTGCGGGTTCATTTTCCAGAGCAGCCGGTTGTCTGGGTCGGCGGCGGGCGTTAGGCGACCGCTGCTGGCCTGCTGATATGTGGCACTGGTCAGGATCAGTCGATGCAGTCGCTTCAATTTCCAGCCGTTCTGTACCAGATCGTGAGCCAGCCATTCCAGCAGTTCCGGATGCGAGGGAACTTCGGAACGCACGCCGAAATCGCCGATGGTGCGTACCAGCCCGTTGCCAAAATGATGCTGCCAGACTCGATTGACGATGACTCGCGCCACCAGTGCGCCGGCACCATGATCGGCGTCGGTAATCCAATCGGCGAGGGCGCGCCGCTGCAAGCTGCTGTCCTTGACGGGGCTCTTCTCACGCGCCTCGCGCCAGTAATCCTCCGGCGACTTGTCGCGCGTCAGCACGGTGAGAAAGCCAAGCGTGACCGGTATTTCGTGATCGTAGTAGTCGCCTCGCCGGAACAGCCAAGTGGGCGACGGTACGGGACTGGCATCGCGATACGCCAGCAGCTTCTCTTTCGACGGGCCGACTGTCACTTCCGCGCGATCGCCGCAGTGGAGTGCGCTGAGAATGCGATAGTAGTCTCTCGCCGGGACGGCGTCGTACTTGTGGTCGTGACAGCGGGCGCAGCCAAATGTCAGCCCCAACAGGCCCGTGCCGATCGTCGAAACCATGTCGTCCAGTTCGTTGTAACGGTTTCGCAGCAACTCATCTCTCATCAACTTGTCGGGCAGCGCCGCGAACGGGCCGGCCGTCAGGAAACCGGTCGCGGCGACCGCCGCGGGATTGTCCGGCTCGTATTCGTTCCCCGCGAGTTGCCAGCGGACGAACTGATCGAACGGCATGTCGTCGTTGAGCGCTCGAATGACAAAGTCACGATAGTGATACGCTTGAGGTCGGTCGCGATCGGTTTCCTGCCCGTCGCTGTCTGCGTACCGCGCCACATCCAGCCAGTGCCGCCCCCAGCGCTCGCCGTAATGCGGCGAATCGAGCAGCTTGTCGGTCAAGGAGGAAGGATGCAGGGGGGCAGAAGGATCGAATTCGAGGCCAAGTCGTTCCTCCTTTAACCTGCCGCCGTCTTCCTTCAACTCCGGCGGCAGGCCGATAACGTCGAAAAAAGTACGACGAACCAGCTTCCGGACTGCGACCGGTGGCGATGGCGAAAGACCGGCGGCTTCCAGTTTCGCGAGAATGAAATGATCGATGGGAGTGCGAACCCATTCTGCCTGTTTGACTGAGGGCAGGGCGGCCTGCCGAAGCGGACGATACGACCAGTGTTGGCGGTCTTCGTCGGTGACGACCATTTCCTTACGACCGGATTGAGCCACCGAATTCGCATCGGCCGGCCATCGGGCTCCCGCGCTGATCCAAAGTCGCAGCAGTTCGATCTGTTGCTCGCTCAGTGGATCGCCTTCGGGTGGCATCCGTTTGTCGTCATCACGCGACGTGATGCGGTGCATCAGCTCGCTCTGTTCCGGATGGCCCGGAACGATCGACACCGCTCCCGAATCTCCAGCGCGAACAGCAGCGGTGCGAACATCGAACCGCAGCCCGCCTTGCTGCTTCTTGTCGCCGTGGCATTTCACACAATGCGATGCCAACAACGGCTGAATGTCCCGACGGAACTCCGGCGGCACCGTCGCTGGCTTGTGAGACATTCCCGCGGCGAAGTTCCGGGCGACTTCGTTGCCAGGGAGGGCACGGTCATAGATCGCAACCAGGTACAATTCGCCCAACCAGGGACGATCCCGGGTCACTTCGTTGGCCAGCGTCAGGCGATGTCCGGCATCCCAATTCCCCAAGTTTCCGCTCACCATCTTGCTGGCCACCGGTTTGCCGTCGATGAAGAGTGTTGCGGAACCGGCGGCGTCCCGCGTGAACAGAACGTGCGTCTGTTGCAATTGCAGGGATTTCGACGGGCTGCTGGTCGAAGGCATGCCGTTGTTGTCGCTGCCGGTCGCGCGCAGACGGACGTCGTAGAAATCCTTGTCCTGGCCGAGCGTGAAATCGCGCTGGCTGGTGTCGATCGACAGCGACACGATGCGGGCTGGCCCGGCTTGAGAAACATTGGCGGGTTTGAGCCACGCTTCAATGCTGATCTCGTTCGTTTTCTTGATCGCGTTCACGATTCGGTGGAGCGGTTGCTTCGAGACGATCGACGTCGCAGAGGTGATCGACAACGCGCCGTTCGACCAGCGCACACTCTCCGGCCTTTCGATGACCAGATCAAGCGGATCGTCCTGACCGGACCGATCGAAAATCGTCTCGCCGCCCCCTTCTGTAAAGTCGTAGCGCACGAGCAGACCAGATTCCACTCGCTGAGGTTCAGCGGCAGTTACAGGCGTCCAAATTGCAAATACAATGAGCAAGCTCGTATTGGCAGCCCAACTGGACGGGATTCGCATTGTGTTCATACCTCCACGGTCGACAGGGCAATCGGTTTCAAACTCGAATCGCGCCAACGAATTTCATTTTCCGCGCCGGTCCACCCTGCGGATTCCCGATGATCAAGTTGCTGTTTCGTAACTCACGACACAATATCCTGAACGATGCGAGCGGACATTGGAATGCGTGCCAGATGTATTGAACGCAACGCTTATTTGTTCGAGACGATCTCAATGACCAGTGGATGATCACTGAGGGTCACAATCAGTTTGTCGATGCCCATCTGCTTCGAGGTCGGCCGTGTGTCCGAGGTCGGATCGTAGATCGTGACGCTCGTCAGCGGATGATCGAATTGGATCGTGATCTCATCGGATCCTTCGAGTCGTTCGCCCCAAACCACCAGTTCGAATGTCCCGTCGCTCTTTTGCAGCAGCATGTCGTGCGTGGTGATCGGCTGCTTCGCGATGGTGTATTTCAGCCGACCGGGCTTCTCGATCGTCTTTTGATCGGCGAGGATCGTCGTGAGGTTGTGAAGATACACGGCGGCTTTGCGCGGCGAGTAGTCCGGCTTGAAGAGTCCGAATGTCTGGTTGCCGCCTTCATCGGCGCGGTCGCGGAGCAGATAGACAGAGGTGTACTGCCAGCCCCGTTTGAATTGATCGAGGTACAGGCTGAGAATGTTCCGAGCTTGAATTTCCTCGGTGACCGGTCCGCCAATCGTACAGCCGGTTTCCGTCGTCACGCGGGGCAGATGCAACAGGTCGAGTTGCGAATATCCCCGGAAGTGCTTCGCCCAGGTGGTGCCATAGTTGCCGTAGAGCCCGTCGACTTTGCAGGCGGAAGTCGGATCGGCAGCATTCCATGTCTTGTTGTCTTCCAAGCCCGGCGAACTGGGGTGATAAATGTAATTGTGGACGTTGGCGAAGTCAGCGTACGCGGTTCCGTCGGGCATGTCGGTTTCCGCTCCGGCGGGAATCTTGAGAAACTGCAGTCCCATGTTGTCCTTCTGCCCGCCTCCTTCGCTGATCGACCAGACCGGATAGTTCATCAACTGGGGATCGCGCTTCACCGCGGCGTACAGGTCTCGCTGCAATTTCGCCACGGCCCGCCAGGAGGCTGCCTGACCACCTCCCTGTTCGCCCTGATAAGTCACGCCCCAGTTGTTCGGTTCGTTGTTCCCTTCAAAAGCCAGCAAAGCACCCTCGGCCGCGATTTTTCGGGCTGAGTCCAACAGTTTGTTGAGATCGGTCCCGCCGCTGACCAGTCCCCAGGAGAACTTCGCCCCCGTCTTTCGGTGAAGTTCAAGATAGGTTTCGATCGTGGTTGGGCCGCTTTCGCTGAGCCCTTCAATTCCGCCGCGAATCCAGCGAAACCTACAGTAATTGACCATCTCAACCGTCTTTGACACGGGTTGCCCGCGATCAGGAAACGTGGTGACGATCCCAATGCTGTCCAGAAACTCGCTCACCGGAGTCGCAGTGGCCGCTTCCGACGAAGGAAAAGTCAACTTGATCCTGTTGAACAACTGATCGTCGAAGTTTTGCGTGCCGAGCAGCACGAGTTGATTAAACGACGTCGTGCTGACATCGTTGAAGAAGACGGCCTCACCGGCTCCATGATTCCAATCGCGACTGCTGATCATCCAGTTGCCGCTGGCATCGCGGCTGATCTTCACGCGGATCAAACCGCCGCCATCCCGGACGGCGGCATGGGTGCCGTCGATCTCCAGGGGTGCCCAGATCGTTTCCGGGGGGACCTTGTGGTCGGCGACCGTTGCCCGCTGGACAGCCCAGTTGGCCTTCACCCGATGGAATCGAAAGAAGTAACCGCTACCCTCGCCGTTCAACAGCATGAACGACACTCCATCCGCGCCCTGGGCGGCGTCTCCCCATCCCCAGCCGTACTCCAGGGAAAGTTCCAACCCACGAACATCGCGGACTTCGTCAAACGAATACGTCAACGAGCCGTCGGGCTTGTTGGCGGCAAAACGGGCCAGTAACCCCGGATTGTTCTTCACGTCGTTCGGATACTTGTAGACGCTCCAGTCGCCCTGGACCTTCCATCCCAGCCTGGCGAAGTCACCCTTGGAGAAATCGGAGTCAATCACCGTCTGGGCCAGCCCGGAGGATTGCAGGAGTCCCGTCAGCATTAAACAACAGAGCAGTGCCGTCACGGATGCTGCAGGCATGACATTTACCCTCTTATTGAACATCAGCCGATAGATTCTTCCCTTCACGCGATCACCTCCTGAACTACATGTCCGTGGACGTTAGTCAACCGCCGTTGAATGCCGTTGTGATAAAATGTCAGGCGCTCATGATCGATGCCGAGCAGGTGCAGCACCGTGGCATGCAGGTCATAAGTGGTCACGGGATTGACCACCGACGCATAGCCCACTTCATCCGTGGCACCGTAGGCGAAACCGGGCTTCAAACCACCACCGACTAGGACGTTGGTAAAGGCTTCCGGATGATGATCGCGGCCTTTGCTCAGTTTGCCGCGGTCGGCTTGTGCGTAGGGGGTGCGGCCAAACTCGGTGGTGATCATCACGACGGTCGAGTTGAGCAGACCGCGCTGGCGCAAGTCGCGAATCAACCCGGCGACCGGCTGATCAATCCGCTTCGCTTCGCCCGTGTGACTCTTGTAGCCTTGACCGGTGATGTCTTCGTGCGCGTCCCAGGAAACGCCGTCACCGGTCCACAGTTGCACCGTCCGCACTCCGCGTTCGATCAGCCGCCGCGCTGCCAAACAGTTGCGCGCCGTGTCACGGCATTCATTGCGGTCCAATCCGTACAGTTTCTGAATGTGCTCTGGTTCGGCGTTGTAATTCATCGCCTCGGGAATCGCGGCTTGCATCCGGGCGGCCAACTCGTAGCTGCGGATCCGTGCAGCCAGAGAATCGGTCTGCACGTGCCCGTCCAAATGCGCCGCATTGAGTTGGCCGAGCAACTCCAATCGTTCGCGCTGCGTGTCAGAATTTAGTCCGCTGGCCGGATGCAGATCAAGAATCGGCGGCCCGCCTTTCGTGTTGAACGGGACGCCCTGATGTTGAGCTGGCAGGAAGCCGCTGGTCCAGTTGAATGCACCGCCAGCAGCATTCGGAATCCCGCGAGCATCCGGTAGCACGACGAAACTGGGAAGATTGTTGTTGTTGCTCCCCAAACCATACGAAAGCCACGAACCCATCGCGGGGAAGCCCATCTGCCGAAACCCGCTATTCGCCTGGAAGATGCCGGGAATATGATTCGCAGTTTCGGCGACCATGGAGTTAATGAGCGTCAATTCATCGGCGACTTCGTTCAGATGGGGAAACAGTTCCGACATCCACAGGCCGCTCTTACCGCGTTGCTTGAACTCGTAGTGCGACCGGTGCAGCCGGCCGGCTTTCCCCATGAATGCGTCCGCCTTGCCGAACGACTCGGGCATCTCCTTGTCGTGATATTTGACCAGCGCAGGTTTGTAGTCGAACGAATCGATGTGGCTCAAACCGCCGCCCAGAAAAATATGGATGACGTGTTTGGCGCGGGGCGGATGGTGGAGTCCTGCGTTGACTTGCGGCGCGGCCTGCAGCGTCCCATCACGCAGGAGAATGTCAACTGCGGCGATACCCGCGACTCCGAACGCTGCATCGCAAAGGATTTCACGTCGGGTCAGACTGGTGGTTCCGGTCATGTGCCGATCACTCCACAAAGAGGAATTCGTTGGTGTTGAACAAGACATGGCAGAGTTGTTCAAGCCCGTGCTTCGTGACGAATCCGCGTGCCAGGTCCAACTCGCGTTGTTGCGGCGGTCGTCCAAACGCCGCGAAGCAAGCCCGTCGGATTTGTGATTCGACGTCGCCCCCGGCTTCGCGACGCGTTCGCTCTGCCAGCCGTATGGCACACTGTTCCACGAAGCGATTGTTCATGAGCGAAAGCGACTGGACCGGCGTAATGGTCTGCGATCGCTGCGGTGACATCACAGAGGGATCGGGGCAGTCGAGCGATTCGAGGAACGGATTGTTGCCGCAACGAGCCCAGAGCCGATAGACGGTGCGTCGGTTGACGTCTTCATGGAACTCTCCCGTGGGATCGGTGAACTCATGGTTTCCACCCAGCTTGACAGTCACGTCTCGATAACTGGGACCACCGGGTTTGCGATTCAACGCACCACTGACGGCGAGCATCGCATCACGAGTCGACTCGCCGTCAAGCCGCCGCGGGTTGGCCCGCCACAGCAGGCGATTCTCTGCATCCATCACCTGTCCTCGCTCGTTCCGGATGTTCGACACCTGCCGGTATGTCGCCGATGTCACAATCAGGCGATGCATCTCCTTGATCTTCCAACCGCCAGACATAAATCGGGCCGCCAGCCAGTCGAGTATCTCAGGGTGAGTCGGGCGACCGCCGGCAAACCCGAAATCGCTGGGCGTGTCCACGATGCCTCGCCCGATGTGATGGTGCCAAAGCCGGTTGACCAGCACACGCGGCGTCAACGGATTTCGAGGATCGGCCAGCCATCGGGCCAGAGCAGCGCGGCGCTCGGCTTCGGGTGCATCAGGCTTCAGACCAAAGTCGGCCGACAAACCGCCGCGCGTCAATGCCTGCAATCCGCCGGGCGAGACAACCTCCAGCGGGTTGCGATAATCGCCGCGAGCCAGCACGTGATAGACCGGCGGCTGGTTCGGGATAATCACGTGAGCGACGCCGTCAAACGGCCGTGCCGGTTCGGTCTGATCGAGAAGTTGAAGCTGACTTCGCAGGTTCGCGTATTGCGATCGTTCGTCGGCGGATGCCTTTGCCAACAGTGCGTCCAGAGACTCGCCGGCCCGCACATCGCGAGATTCCGTTTCGAAGTTGCGGGCAATCTGTTCGGGCGGCAACGCTTTGCTATAGATTGCGACGAAATGCAACTGGCCTTCCCAGCGGCGGTCGCCCGAAAGTTCATCACCCAGCGCCAAACGGAAGCCATCGTTCCAGTTGGACAAATCGCCGCCGAAGCGGCGGCTGGCCACTTGTTTGCCGTCCACGTAGCAACGCACATTTCCCGCGCGATCGAACGTACAGACGACATGCGTCTTGCGCGCGACCGCCTGGCCAGCGGGAATGGCCAGCGACGGCATGCCGTTCTGATCCGTCTTCGTTGTGCGGAACCGCAGATCGAACCGGTCTCCGTCCTGCCCCAACGTAAAGTTGCGTTGCCCCTTATCCAGTGAGAGCGTGACGATTCTTGCCGGGCCGCTTTGATTGGCTTTCGAGGAAGTCAGCCAAGTTTCGATCGTCAACTCGTTCGCGGCCTTCGCCGCGGCGATCAGCTTCGACGCCGGTTCGGCGGACGCATACGGCGGCTTTCCGCCCGCCGCCAAATCCAACGGTTTTCCGACGCCACTTTGGTCGTCGAGGCGCTTGCCGTCTGCTTCGCCTGGCAGGTACAGAACCTGCAAGCCGTCAATCGGGTTGCCGTCGCTGGCTGTTCCGTACTTGTCGCGGAGCGATCGCTCAAGTGCGTCCAGTTCACGACGCCGCTGGTCGCGAACCTTCGTCCACTCGCCGTGCTCTCTGGTATTGGGCCTTGCCGCGATTCCTTGGCGTTCCTTCTCTTCCTGCGTCACGCCGCCCAGCAGCGCGGCCGCTTGATAGTATTCTCGCTGCGAGATCGGATCGAACTTATGATCATGACAACGGGCACAGTTGATCGTCAGCCCCAGAAACGATTGGCCGAGAGCCCCCACCAGATCTTCCAGTTCATCCTGTCGCACCCCCTTCCGCATCTCGGCCGAACCTTCGTTTTGACCGACCTGATCCCAAGTGCCACAGACGAGATACCCGGTCGCCAGCAGTGCATCGAGGTCACCGGGATAGAGCACGTCGCCGGCGATCTGTTGCCGAACGAATTCGTCGTACGGCAGATCGCGGTTGAACGCCTGAATGATCCAATCGCGATACCGCCAGGCGTTTTCGCGAATGCGGTTCCGCTCGAAACCCTGGCTTTCTCCGAAGCGAATCACGTCCAGCCAATGCCGCGCCCAACGCTCGCCGTAATGCGGTGAATCCAGCAGCTTCTCGACAAGAATTCCATAAGCCGATTCCGAAAGCCGGGGGGATGAAACATCGATTTCGATGCCCAGCAGCTCTTCCTTCAGCTTGCCTCCGACCTCCTTCAGAATCGGTGGCAGGCCGATCAGATCGAAGTACAAGCGACGAATCAGAATGTGCGAATCAGCCGGTTCGGCAGGAGCGAGTCCGGCGGATTCCAGTTTCGCCAGCACAAAACGGTCGATCTCGTTTTGCGGCCACGCGGTGTTTTTCACGTGCGGCATTTCCGGATTCACGATCGGCTGTAGCGACCACCAGTCGTAACCGGCCCGCTTGTCGGTCGTAAAACGAAACGGATCGACCGGGGCCGTACCCCACTTCGCTCCCTCTTTGATCCATTGGCGAAGCAACGCCTTTTCGGCAGCCGGCAGCGGTTGCTTCGGCGGCATTTCATCCGCCGCGATGCGTTTCCAAAGCAGACTATCGTCGAGATTGCCCGGTTTGACCGCCGGGCCACTATCACCCCCAGTCAGCGCGCCGACGGATTGTGACAGGTCGAGCCCGCCTTGCTTCGTCGTCGCGTTATGACAACTGAGACAGCGCCGCGCCAGTAGCGGCGCGACCCCGCGGTCGAACGACTCGTCAGTCGACCCTTTGGCGAATGTCGAGGTCGAGGTCAACATCAACAACGTGCCCAGCAACGCAAAGCAGTTTCTCCTGGAACCCATACAATCTCTACTCCGTCAATCAACTCCAGAAGCCGAGGCATTGCACCGGGAACCATGCTAGCAATACATCCGTCTCCCGGCATGGTGTTATTGCGTAAATCTTTTTACGATTTGCGACAACCGCGGAAATCTCCACAGGAGTCATTCATGACGGCCCAAACCGTTCGTATCGGCCTTGTCATCGCCCATTCGTTGGCGTTCTATCGGAGGATCCTGCACGGTGTGAGGAACTACGCCACCAACCGTCCCGAGTGGCTGTTCACGCCGATAGCCACGGACCTGAAATCGCTCGAACTGGTCAAGCCGTTGCATTGCGACGGTTACATCGCCCACATTTTTCATCGTCCGCTGGGACTGGCTCTGAAATCACTGCGACGTCCCGTGATCAATGTTTCGGGAGTTTTGCCTGAGCTGCCGTTCCCGAGAGTGATTTCCGATCATGCCGCCGTTGGACGGTTGGCGGCGGAGCATCTCCTCTCCTGCGGACTGAAGCAACTGGCGTTCGTCGGATATCGCACTCACGAATTCTCCACCGAACGCGAGCGCGGTCTGAGGACGGTGGCCGAGCAAAACGGGGTGCGGGTTCAATCGTTCTACGAACGGAATCGTCGGCTGGAAGATCCGACCGGCGTCTGGCGTTGGAATGCACCGCTGTTGGACTGGCTCCGAAAGCTGGAGAAACCAGTGGGCATCCTGGCCAGTCACGACACCCAGGGAGCGCAGGTTGCGGAATACTGTCATCAATTGCAGTTCACGGTTCCGGATCAGGTGGCCATCGTCGGAGTAGACGATGATGATGTGCTCTGCGAACTGTCGCGGCCGTCCCTGTCCAGCGTAATGCTCCCCGCAGAACGAATCGGTTTCGAAGCGGCGAGAATTCTCGACGAATGGATGAACGGTCGTCGATCAACCGACAAAACATTGGTGCTGCCGCCCGCCGGTGTGATTGTTCGACAATCATCGAATTTGCAGTCCGTGCCTGACTCGGACGTCGCCGCGGCCGTCCGATTTATTCACGGCCATGCGCATGAACCCATCACGGTTGCTGATCTGTTGCAAGCGGTTCCAATTGCCCGGCGGGCGTTGGAGCGACGTTTCCGAAAATGGCTCCAGCGCAGTTTGCTGGACGAAATCCGGCGGGCACACATCGAGCGCGCCAAGCATCTCTTGCTGACGACCGATCTACCGATGTCGGAAATCGCCAATCACGCGGGATTGTCCGATAGTCGAAACTTGTCAATCACTTTCCGCAAAGTGACAGGAATGACGCCGACACAATTTCGCCGACAAATCCAGACACACACAAACGATCTGAAACAGTGATTCGGCTCCTCGTTCATCCTCGTGAGGAAGGCAGCCGCCAGCCCCTCAGGAAACGCTGGACGTGATTGCCGACGAATGCGTCAGGCGATGATGTCACGGACAACGCGTCCATGAACGTCGGTCAGGCGGTAATCACGGCCGGCGTGCCGGTACGTGAGGCGGGTGTGGTCGAGGCCCATCAGGTGCAGGATCGTGGCGTGGAAGTCGTGAACATGAACGCCGTCGGTCGCGACCGTGGCACCGATCTCGTCTGTCGTCCCGTAAGTGATGCCGCCTTTGACACCACCTCCCGCCAGCCACGATGAGAAACAGGCGCTGTGGTGACCGCGGCCCTTGTCGCCATCAACGCCGGGAGTGCGGCCGAATTCGGTGGTCCAGACGACAAGTGTCTCGTCCAGCATTCCCCGATCCTTCAGGTCGCGCAGCAGACCGGCGATGGGTTGGTCGATGTTTTTCGCGTGCCCGGCATGTTCGGCCATGTTGCCGTGCTGGTCCCAGTTGTTGCTGCTGCTGCCATCCACCAATTCGATGAACCGCACGCCCCGCTCGGCCAGTCGCCGGGCGACAAGGCACTGCCAGCCGAAGCCGTCGCTCTGTCCGCGTTTCAGGCCGTAGAGTTTGAGTGTCTCGTCGCTTTCTTTACCGACATCGAAGGCGTCGGGAGCATCGGCTTGCATGTGAAACGCCGTCTCGAAACTCCGGATCCGAGCGGACAGGTCCGAATCGCCGGCGCGCGCGCTGAGATGCCGATTGTTGAGGACGTCTGCGAGGCCGAGTTCAAGTTCCTGCAGGCCGCGCTGCCTGGAACGGCGCTCAAGATTGGCGATCGGCTCCTTACCGCCGATGACGCGTACTCCCTGATGGTACGCGGGAAGAAAATCATTGTTGAAAATCTGCGTCCCGGCGTACGGCATCTGCGGTGCGAGGGCGATGAACGACGGCAGGTTCTGGTTCATCGTCCCGAGTCCGTAGCTGACCCAGGAACCAAGACTCGGACGCGAGAAGAAAAACGATCCGGTGTGCATGCCGAGCGTCGCGTTGTAGTGCTCGTTGTCGTTGCCGTTCATCGAGCGTATGACGCAGATGTCATCCATGCACTCGCGCAGGTGCGGGAACAGGTCGCTGACCAGCGTGCCGCATTTTCCGCCCGGTCGGAATTCCCACAGCGGCTTGAGCAGCACGCGTTGCTGGTTCGACAGGCCGCCGCCGGCACCCGTCTTCTTGCCGTCGGCCTTGAACAGTTCCGGCTTGTAATCAAACGTGTCCATGTGCGACGCACCGCCGTTGGAGAACACGAAGATCACTCGCCTGGCTTTGGCCGGAAAGTGCGGCGGTCGTGGAGCGAGCGGATCACTCGGCGATGCGGTCGTATCGGCCAACAATTCCGACAGCAACCCCGGCATCAACAACGAACTGCCGACCAGTGATTGAAGCACGGCGCGACGCGAGGTTCCGGTATAGATGTGCGGTAAAGTCATGGTTTCGCTCAATCGAGGTAAACGAACTCATTCAATCGGAACAGCGCGCGAACATACGCTCGCCACGTTTCGGATTCGATCTCTGCGGAGGCGGTTCCGGTGTCGTGCAGCAATCTGTCTGCATTCACGACAAAATCCCGGGCGGAGGCCAGTTCGTCCGGTGTCGCCGGACGGGCGAAAAGCAGTTCGTACGCGAATGCCACGCGGACATTGACGTCCGACGAGTGCTTCGTGATCCGCTCAGCAATCTGCCGCGATTCCTCATGAACGAACGGATCGTTGAGCAGGTACAACGCTTGAAGCGGCGTGGTACTGGTCGTGCGAACGGCTGTACTTGTCGAGGGATCGGGGCCGTCGAAGACCGATTGAAATGGATGCCGCTGGATCCGTTGCGTCATCAGATAGACGCTGCGATGCTGGGTCTCATAGATTGCCTTAAACGGGTGGTGTTGGGTGAAGCCCCATGTCTCCTGATGCGGAAAGGGATGTGGTCCGGCGGGAGAGAGATCAAGGTTTCCGCCGAGCATCAGCATCGTGTCCCGGATCGATTCCGCATCGAGCCTTCGTCGAGGCACTCCTGCCAGCCAGTCGTTTGCCGGATCCAATTCGAGGGCTCGCGACCCGCGCTGACTCGACTGCTGGTAGACTCGTGACCGCATGATCAACCGGTGCATCGACTTGATCGACCAGCCACCGTTGCGAAACTGCGAGGCGAGAAAGTCGAGCAATTCCGGATGCGTCGGCGGCTTGCCCTGTTTGCCGAAATCGTTCGGTGTCGGCACGATCCCCCGGCCGAAGTGGTACTGCCAGATCCGATTCGCCATCACGCGCGTCGGCAGGGGGTTGTCCGCCGACACAATCCACTCCGCCAGTTCACGACGCCCGCTCTCGTCACTCGTTTCGGGCAGTTCGCCACCGCTCAGGACCGCCGGAAAATGACGTCGGACAACATCGCCGGTTCGTGCGGGATCTCCCTTGACCTGGATCACTGCATCGGAACGCATCTTTGCCTCGGCCACGGCATACGCCGTCTCGAAGAGTGGCGGCTGAGTGAGATGATCCTTGGCACGGCGTTCGGCTTCCTTCAATGCGCTTTCGACTGCGGGTTTGTCAGCGGCAGCAGCCTTCTTCAGCGACTCCCGCAGTTTTGTGACTTCACCATCAAGCCGAGCCTGCTCCTTCGATCGCGCGGCCTGGGCCTGTTCCAACTCACTCAATTTGTTCGTCGGGACGAGCGGCACGAAATCACGTTGGCGCTTGTCGAGTTCAATGCCCGGCCACGGATAGCGCGTGCTGCTGAAGATACCGTACAGCCCATAGTAGTCGCGCGTCGTGATGGGATCGAACTTGTGATCGTGGCAGCGGGCACAGCTCAGCGACAGTCCCAGAAACGCGCGGCCCAAGTTGTCGATCGAATCTTCGATGGTCAGGTGCCAGGGATAATCATCGACGCGGGAGCCAAACCGGCGCGAATTGGCGAGGTACCCTGTGGCGATGATTCGCTGGGTGCGTTCGGCTTCCGTCGCTCCGCCGCGCAGATCGCCCGCCAGTTGGTCACGAACAAATTCGTCATACGGAAGGTCGCGGTTCAGGGCATCAATCACCCAGTCGCGATAACGGTGAATTTGCGGGATCGGGTAGTCAGAATTGTCGCCCGCCGTGTCGGCATAGCGCACGACGTCCAGCCAGTGCCGACCCCACCGCTCACCATAGCGAGGTGAATCGAGCAACCGATCGACGACGCGGGAAAACGCTTCCGGCGAATCGTCGGCCAGAAACGCGGCGACCACTTCAGGAGTCGGCGGCAAACCGATCAAATCGTAGGTCGCGCGGCGAATCAGTGTCCGCTTGTCGGCGTCTGGCGCGGGATTCAGGCCATGCTGTTCGAGCTTGGCCAGAATGAAACGATCAACATCGGTTCGCGGCCAGCCCGTATTCTTGACCGTCGGCACGGAGGGAACGGCAATCGGTCGCAGCGACCAGAACTCACGTGCTGCGGCAATGTCGATCTGCTTGCCAATGTGCCTGGTTGCGGTCGCACGTGGATCCGGGGCTCCGATCTTCACCCACTGTTCCAGATCGGCAATCTCGGCAGCAGTCAGTTTTGCATCGGGCGGCATCTGCATTTCAGAGTTGTCGTAGCGTACCGCTTCGATCAGCAGGCTTTTGGTCAGATCACCCGGCACGACAGCCGGCCCCTTCGTTCCGCCGCGGCGGAGTGTCGCCCGGGAATCGACCAGCAACTCACCCTGCAATTCTTTGGCCTGGGCGCTGTGGCACTCGTAACACTTGCTGACGAGCAGCGGTCGAATCCGCTTCTCGAAAAATGCAAGGTCTTCGTCACTGATCGGCGCGCTGATGCCGTCGTACTGTCCGCGCCATAATTCGATTCCCGAAAAGTTCGCGGTGCCCCCCTGGCTGGTCACGACGATCTTGCCGTCGGCGGGCGATGTGTACCACGGGCCGAGCTTATCCCAGTGCCCGCTCTTGCCGCTGTTGAAGCCCGCCACGACCTGCCGCCCATTGATCGCCACCGAGTACGTCTCGGCGTTATTGTCTTCCCAGACGTACAGGAAGATCGTGTAGGTTCCGGGGGAAATGTCGTTCAATTCAACGCGATTTCCGCCGTAGCGACTGCTACGGATCATTCTGGCCCGCTCGGCATCCGTCGCGGGGTCGAGTGCGACCGCTTGATTCTCGAACATCTGGTCTTTGCAGACGTAGAGCCTGGAATCGCGGCCTTCCCAGGTATTGCCGTCGATTGTCACCGGCGGCCCGTTCAGGTTCAGGCCCCGGTAAAAGCTCGGTGCCGGATCGGCCGCACGGACCGCCTGCGCGAGACACCACATGATCACCAAACCGCCGATCACCCTATCGGCGGCGCGACAGCAACAATTGCTTGCCATAGTTCAAATGCTCCTCAAGGGCCACCGTGGCCTGATCCGCGTCGCCAGCCAGTACGGCATCAGCGATGGCCTTATGTTCCCGGTAACTGGGTGCCAGTCGGTCGGAGTTTTGTTGGAAGACGCGCGTCACGACGCGATGCATCTTTTCACGCAACTGCAGCATCACACGCAGGATTTCCTGGTTCCCGAGAAACTCGCAGAACAGCGTGTGAAACGCGGAGTCCAGCCGGGCGGACGTTGTCACATTGGACTGCTTCGCAGCCTGCTGTTGCTGTCGCAGATTGTCCTTCAGCAGTGCGGCGTTCTCGTCGCTCAGCCTCCCGGCGATATTTCTGAGAACGAACGACTCCAGTGCCAGGCGAATCTCGAACTGGTCGGCAATTTCATGAATCGACAAATCCCGGACGACGATTCCCTGCTGCGGTGAGACCGCCACAAATCCTTCCGCTTCCAGTCGCTCCAGTGCCGCCTTGATCGGCGTCTTGCTCATTCCAAGGTGCGCCGCCAGTTGTCGCTCGGACAGAAACGCCCCGGGCTCGAACGTGGCACTCTGAATCAACCCCTTCAACTGATCATAAGCCTGCTGCTTCAGCAGAGACTTGTCAGCGGTGACGGCCGCTGGCGGAGGGATTTTCTTTGGGATTGTTGTCGTCGGTGGCATGGAATGGCTTGCTCCGTGTATCACACGTATTTGTCGCTCGGAAAGGTGTCTGTGGAAACTTGACAACAACTGAGATCTCAGTAGGATCTCTGAACGTGACAAGCATTTTACCGGCTGTGACGAAAGCCGCAACGCCTGTCGCCTCTTTTTTTCGTCAGGTTTCAATCCGCCAGGATCCACGTTTCATGACCACTCCCTTTCGCATCGGGCTGACTCGGGATTTCCTCAAACCAGACGGGTCTCTCGGGTTTGGTGATATTGGCCTGGACCTGCTGGATTCCGCGCCGCACGTGACCTGGCAGTTCCTGCCGCAGGATCTTCGCGAGCTTCCGTTGGAGGTCGCGGACCAGTATGACGGGCTGCTCGTGCTGGCTCCGAAAGTGAGTGCCACAACGTTGGATGGTTGTCAGCGATTGACCGTCGTCGCGCGGTTCGGCGTCGGTTACGACAACGTGGACGTCGCGGCCTGCACGCGCAACAACACCCTGCTGACGATCACGCCCGACGGGGTGCGGCGGCCGGTGGCTGTGTCCGCGCTGGCGTTCTTGCTGGCGCTGTCGCATCGCATGTTTGCCAAGGATCAACTGACACGCTCGGGCCGCTGGAATGATCGGCTGGATTACATGGGGATGGGGACGACCGGCCGCACGCTGGGGCTGATCGGGCTGGGCAACATCGGTCGCGAGATCGTCCGCATGACAGGCCCGCTGGAGATGCGACACGTCGCCTTTGATCCGTTCGCCACGCCCGAATCGGCCGCCACAATCGGTGTGGAATTGCTGAGCCTCGATGAATTGCTCGCCACATCCGATTTTGTCTGCGTTTGCTGCGCCCTGACGCCGCAGACGCATCATCTGCTGAATGCCGAGCGGTTGGCGCAAATGATGCCGACGTCGTATCTGATCAATGTCGCACGCGGTCCGATCATCGATCAGTCGGCGCTGACTCAGGTGTTGACCGAACGCCGGATTGCCGGCGCGGCGCTCGATGTCTTCGAGCAGGAGCCGATCGCGCACGACGATCCGCTGCTCAAGCTGGACAACGTGATCGTCTCGCCACACGCGATCTGCTGGACCGACGAACTGTTCCGCGGCAACGGACGCGCAGCCTGTCAAAGCCTGCTTGACGTCGCGGCCGGCCGGGTGCCTCAACATGTCGTCAATCGAACGGTGCTGGATCAACCCGTCCTGCAGGCGAAGCTGCGACGATACGCCGCTGGCTGATCAATGCCGTTCAGGCGAATGGCGCGATATCAAAACCTCTCACAACAGCAAGGTGCCCATGAAACCGAACACGATCAAGCAAAGACTGAAAGACGGCGGCGTGTCGATCGGCACGTTCATGTTTGAATTCAGCACGACCGGCATCGCCCGCCTGGCTGCGGAAGCAGGTGCGGAATTCGCCGTCTTTGACATGGAACACACCGGTTGGAGCGTCGAGACGATCCGCATGTTGATCGCCACCTGCGGATCGACGCCCATCCTGCCACTGGTCCGCATTCCGGCCACGGAGTACCACTTCATTGCACGCGTCCTGGACATGGGGGCGGCGGGCATCATGGTGCCAATGGTCGAGTCGGCCGAACAGGCTCACAAGTTCGTGCAGTCGGCGAAATACCCGCCGCTGGGCCGTCGGGGCGCGGCCTTTACGATCTCGCACGACGATTTCACAGGGGGCGACATCGTCGACAAGATCCGCACCGCCAACAGCGAGACACTGCTGATCGCCCAGATCGAAACTGCCGCCGGAGTCCGCAACGTCAACGAGATCGCCGCGATCGACGGCATCGACGTTCTCTGGATCGGTCACTTCGACCTGAGTAACTCGCTGGGAATCCCCGGCCAGTTCGACCACCCCGATTTTCAGTCGGCCCTTCAAACCGTCCTCGACGCCTGCCACCGCCACGGCAAGATCCCCGGTTTTCTGGCCGGTGACATTGTCGCGGGGAAGAAGTTGCTCGATCAGGGGTTCCGCATGCTCGCCTACGGCGGCGACCTGTGGCTGTATCAGGCCGCCGTTCGCGAGGGCGTTTCGGCCCTTCAACGTCACGCTCGCTGATTTCAGCTGAATTCCCAGTTACCTGAAACATTGGCGCGACTGGAAAGCTTGAGCCGATCCGCCGATTTCGTCATGGACTGAAGGGGCGGAGAGCGATAGGATCAAAGGCTGACGGAGATTGTGAATCGACGGACTTCTGATGGCCAAGTCGTTGCTCGCCCTGGTGCTGATAACGACGCAATTCCTTGCCGGGAATTGCGGTTCGTTGCATTTGTGCATCTGCAATGACGGTTCGTATTGCTGTATCGACGCGGGTCCGGCGTTTTGTACGTGCTGTCAAATGCACGGTGAAGCATCGCACGACGCCGGTTGCGATGATCATTGTTGTGCAGCGGTCTCGGAGAGATGCTGCGAGCATTGCGACCACGATTCCACCAGCCCGGACGCTCCAGACAGTGTGGCAGGTGATCCGTGTGGATGTACGCACTTTCCTCTCGTGATTTCTGCAAGCCAGCCCACCACTACTCCTCGATCGACAATCCATGATGCCATCGAGCGGAATGCTCTGCATATCGGCTGGCAACAGACCAGAGCCGGCAACGAGGCCGATGTCGCGCCTTTACTGCACCGGCAAAGGCTTGGGCCGCCTGTGGTCCCGGATTTCGCGTTGACCGTCATTTCCACGGTCGTTATCCGCTGCTAATTGGCGTTGCATGACCCCGGGACACTAGCCCGACGCGCGAGCGAGGGATTCGTCGATGCGTGCCCAACTTGCTGGTCCCTAGCTCGCCAGTTTTGATGTTGCGCTACGAAAACCAGTATGGCTATTTCAGCCGTTGCGAGTCGTAGAAATTCACCACGAAGGACACGAAGTTCCACGAAGGAATACAAAGGAACCTTCCATTCTTCCCTGCGTGGATCTTCGTGTCCTTCGTGGTGAATATCCTGCATTCGTCTTCTTTGTTTGCCGCCAAGAATCCTTGGAATTCCCTGCCGGACGTGGCAGGAATTTCTGCAATAGGAGATTGGGACGCGGAAGACGCGGACGACACGGAGAGAATCCACATTTATCGCGGGCAAGTGACCCGGTCGTTTGAAATCGCAAGAGAAACAGCGCAACTTCAAAACGCGCCAGCGAGGGACGATCGAGTCCCGGCATTCCCAAGGTTTGTCGTCGCGAGTTGATCGCTTGGTTTCAGTTCGAGAAATGACCTCCATCGATGGAGTTGAAGTATGACAGCAACTGCTCCCGCCCCGGTCGGTCCGGCGCCCGGGTCTCAGTCTCTTGAAGCACCATCGCTCCCCATGAGTGGACGGCCCTGGTGGATCACGGTCCTCAACGCCGTTCCGAATCTGGTCGTGTTCTCGATGCTGGGCGTCGTGATGTACGTTGGACATCACACGGACTGGAAGCTGCCGACGATGTCCGCCCTCATGGGGACCGCTCCCGTCGCCGCTGACGATTGGTGCGCGGAGCACCTGGTCCCGGAATCCGTGTGCATTGAATGTCACCCCGAGTTGTTGCCCAAGCCAAAACTCAACGGCTTCTGCCGGGAGCACGGGGTGGCCGAATGTGTGATCCATCACCCGGAACTCGCACAGGTGAAAGGAGAACCACGTCTTCCGAAGTACAACACGGCTGAAGCGATTGCACTGATGGCTCGGCCGGAGAACAACAGCCGCAACACGCTGCATACCAACCGCGTGCAGTTCTCGTCCGCCGAGAGTGTCGACAAGGCCGGCATTGACGTGGATCTGGTCCAGGAGCGACTTATGGCGGACGTGATCACCGCCAATGGTGAACTGATGTTCGACCCCACCCGTGTGGGGCATTTGTCAACGCGGGTCCCCGGCAGCGTGGCCGCCGTCTTCAAGACGGTTGGGGACGAGATTGCCGCGGGAGATGTCCTGGCGCTGGTCGATGCTTCCCAAGTGGGACAAGCCAAGTCGCAGTTCCTGCAGGCAGTGGTCCAGCATCAATTGCGTGAGAGCACTGTCGAGCGTCTGCGACCGATCGCGAACAGCGGTGCGCTGCCTCAGAAGGCTTTGATCGAGGCCGAGTCCGCACTTCAGGAGGCTGAGGTCGCCCTGATCGCCTCCCGCCAATCGCTCGCCAACCTGGGCTTTGACCTGCCCGAGGACCTGGAAGATCGCGCTCCGCGATCCCTCGCTGATGAATTGCGATTTCTCGGGATCCCCACAGATGCTCTCGCGCTGCTTCCGGCGGGAACGAAGACCGCCAACCTGATCCCGGTGCGCAGCACTTATGATGGCGTCCTGATGGCAGCACATGTCGTGGCCGGAGAGGTTGTCGATATTTCGAGGACGCTGTTTACAGTCAGTGATCCGCGGCGAATGTGGCTGATTCTGAATGTGCGTCAGGAGGATGCCCGGTATGTTCGTCGTGGCCAGACGGTCAAGTTCCATTCCGACAATGGCGATCGGGATGTCATCGGCCAAGTCTCGTGGATCAGTCCTGCCATTGATGAGCAGACGCGCACGATGCAGGTGCGAATCATCATCGCCAACGAAGATTTGACCATGCACGACATGACTTTTGGCGAAGGTCAAATCGTACTGCGCGAGGAGCCCAACGCCATCGTGGTGCCGCGTGAAGCCGTGCAATCCACACCCGACGCGTCCTTCGTCTTTGTCCGGGACAAGAACTACTTCGAGGAGGGGTCGCCCAAGTTCTTTTACGTGCGGCAGGTCCGCCAAGGCGCGCGGGATGGGAAGTACATCGAACTTCTGGCCGGCGTCTTGCCTGGCGAAGTGGTCGCTTCCAAGGGAAGCAATGTCCTGCTGGCTCAACTTCTTCGCGGCAACCTTGGTGCAGGTTGCGGCTGTCACGACGACTGAGTGAAAGGACCGCGGCACCCAATGGACTTCCTCAATCGCGTGATCGACTTCTCACTGCACAATCGCCTGCTGGTCATCCTGGGCGTCCTGGCGGCGGGGGTGGCGGGCGTCTTCGCGCTGCGACATCTCGACATCGACGCCTTTCCGGATACCACGCCGGTCCAGGTACAGATTAATACGGTGGCACCGGCCCTGAGTCCCGAAGAGGTCGAGCGGCAGATTACCTTTCCCATCGAACAGGCGATCAGCGGACTGCCCGCGCTGGAACAGCTTCGCTCCATCTCGAAATTCGGCGTCTCGCAGGTGGTGGTCATCTTTCAGGATGGGGTCGATATCTACTTTGCCCGTCAACTGATCAACGAGCGCCTGGGCACAGTCGAGATGCCGCAGGGGATCGAGCGTCCGAAGATGGGGCCCGTTGCAACCGGCCTTGGCGAAGTGTTTCACTATGTCGTGACGGGCCAGGTAACGGATGCCACGGAACTTCGGACAATCCACGATTGGGTTGTCAAACCGCCAATGCGAACGGTGCCCGGCACAGCCGAGATCAACAGTTGGGGTGGTTACGTGAAGCAGTACCAGATCCTGCTCAACCCCGACCGGATTATCAAACACGGGTTGACGTTCGATCAGGTCATTCAGGCCGTCCGGAAGAACAACTTCAATGTCGGCGGCGGCAGCCTCAGTCAGCCGAGTGGAATGTTGCTCGTGCAGGGACTCGGTCGCACGACGAGCATCGAACAGATTCAGCAGATCGTCATCGACGCCAAGGATGGCGTGCCGATCCGGGTTTCGGATGTTGCCGACGTGGTCATCGGACACGAAATTCGCCGGGGTGCCGTGACGGCCAACGGACGGGGAGAAGTCGTGCTCGGCCTGGGATTCATGCTGATGGGCGAAAACAGCCACGAAGTCACGTGGGCCATGAAGGAAAAACTGAAGTCCCTGGAGGCAAACCTGCCGTCCAATGTGCAGGTCAAGCCAGTCTACGACCGTACGCAACTGGTGGACCATGTGATCGACACCGTGCGGAAGAATCTCTTCGAGGGAGGCCTGCTCGTCATCGCCGTGCTGTTTGCATTCCTCGGCAACCTGCGGGCGGCGGCCATCGTGGCCCTGGCCATTCCGCTGTCCATGCTGTTCGCTTTCATGGGGATGTACCGCTTTGGCATTGCGGCCAGCCTGCTGAGCCTGGGGGCCATTGACTTTGGCCTTGTTGTCGACAGTTCCGTGGTCATGATCGAGAACTGTGTGCGGCATCTCGCCCACGATTCCAACAGTGGCAAGAGCCGACTGGACATTATCCGCGACGCTGCCGTGGAAGTGCGTCGGCCGACAATGTTCGGCGAACTGATCATCATGATTGTCTACCTGCCGATCCTGACGCTGGAAGGGATCGAAGGCAAGATGTTCCGGCCGATGGCGTTGACGGTCATCTTCGCCCTGATGGGGTCGATGGTATTGTCACTGACCCTGATGCCGGTGCTCGCCAGTCTCTTGCTACCCAGGAAAGTCGAGGAGCACGAGCCGTTTCTGATGCGGGTGGCTCATGCGATTCACTACCCGATCCTTCAATTCGCGCTGCATCACAAAATGGCGGTCATGGCTTTTGCCGCCAGCGTGTTGATCGTCGCGTTCGGAATGATCGCTCCGAATCTGGGAACCGAGTTTGTACCACAACTGTCTGAAGGAGCGATCGCCATCAACATCATTCGGTTGGCTGGCACGGATCTAAGCGAGTCGATCCGCTCGAATACCGAGATGGAAAAGGTGATTCTCGCTGAGTTCCCGGATGAGGTCGAGAATGTCTGGAGTCGCGTTGGGGCCGCTGAAATCCTGACCGATCCGATGGGTGTGGAACTGACGGATATGTACATCACACTCAAGCCGCGGAACCAATGGAAAAAAGCCCAGTCACAGACAGAACTCACCGAACGCGTCGACCAGGCGTTGCGCGACATTCCCGGGCAGAAACTCGCGTTTGAGCAGCCCATCGAAATGCGTATCAACGAAATGGTCTCTGGTGTCCGTTCGGATTTGGGTGTCAAGCTTTTCGGTGACGACTTCGATGTCCTGGTGACAAAAGGACAGGAGATCGAGCAGATTCTGAGGTCGATTCACGGTTCTGCCGACGTGAACCTCGAACAGATCACCGGCCAGCCGATGCTACAGATCAAGGTGAATCAGGATCAGATTGCCCGATACGGCGTCTCGGCTCAAGCCGTGCTGGAGTTGGTTGAGTCGATCGGCAGCAAACCCCTCGGCGAAATTGTCGAAGGACAGCTTCGGTTTCCCCTGATCGTGCGGTTGCCGGAGCAGTTCCGGGAAAGTCCGCAGTCCATCGGCAATCTGTTGATTTCCTCCCCCAACGGCGAGCGGCTTCCTCTGTCCCGACTGGCTTCCGTGGAAATTGTCGAGGGGCCGTCGACGATCACGCGGGAATGGGGCCAACGACGAATCACGATCACGGCCAACGTGCGGGGACGCGACCTGGGCAGCTTTGTCGCAGAGGCTCAAGCGAAGATTGCAGAAAAGGTGGCCTTGCCGTCCGCCCGTTATCGGGTCGAATACGGCGGGCAGTTCGAAAATCTCCAGCGGGCACAAACCCGCCTGATGATCGTCGTCCCGCTGGCCCTCGTGCTGATTTTCACGTTGCTCTACATGACGTACCACAACATCGCGGACACCCTGCGCGTGTTTACGGGAATTCCGTTTGCCTGGGTCGGCGGGATCTTCGCCCTCTGGTTGCGCGACATGCCGTTTTCGATTTCAGCGGGCATCGGCTTCATTGCCATGTCCGGTGTGGCGGTGCTCGATGACATGATTCTTGTCTCTTACATCCGGCAGCTTCGACAAAAGGGCCTGGCGCTTGACGAGGCCGTCACACAGGCAGCCATCACCCGTCTCCGGCCGGTGCTGATGACCACCCTCGTCGCCAGCCTTGGATTTGTGCCGATGGCATTCAGCGAGGGAGTGGGCGCGGAGGTGCAGCGTCCCCTGGCCACGGTTGTCATTGGTGGCGTGATCGGTGCCATGATCATGTCGCTACTGGTGCTGCGTGTACTTTACCTGCTCTTTAACGCGTCCGTCGCTCGCCATGAGCGCCAGGATCATCACGAAGGAACGCCCGTCGAACCGTCTCTGGCGAGAACCACTGAACGGCCCCGATCGACCTGGAGTCACCACGAATGAAAAGGAATCGGTCCATGCGTCTGATCACGAAGAATCTGCTGCTGACCTGTCTGATCACGGCGAGCTACGGCTTTGTCGGCTGTACTCCGAACGCCGCATCGCCGCAGGTCGCGAAAACCGATCACGCCAACCAACGCGGTCAAAAGGACGGCGATGAGCACGGCAAAGGAAAGAGCGAACATGCTCACGATGGCTGGTGGTGCAATGAACATGGCGTTCCCGAGGCCGAATGTGCCCTGTGCAATTCCAGGATCGCGGCGGATTTTCAGAAGAAGGGAGACTGGTGCAAGGAGCACGACCGTCCCGATTCGCAATGCTTCATCTGCCATCCGGAGAAACTCGACGCCTACGCCGCCAGGTATGAAGCGAAGTTCGGCAAGAAGCCGCCGAAGCCGGACCTCAATTGATGTGACCGTTCACTTCAACTTCCATGACTGTCCTCGGCCGGTGTCGATGAGGACAGTCGCTTCGCCGCCGAGCCGCTAAACCTCCAGAACAGGCCCGGGTGGACGACGTATTCGCAGATCGTGGACGTAATCAGGCCGCCAAGGATGACAGTGGCCACCGGGTACAGAATCTCCTTGCCGGGCTGTTGGCCGCCGAGGACGAGCGGGACCAGGCCGATCCCGGCCGTGAGGGCTGTCATCAGCACCGGGGCCAGGCGTTCGAGGCTGCCACGCATCACCATCGACGCAGTAAACTGTTCTCCCTCTTCCCGCATCAGGTGCAGGTAGTGCGCAACCAGCAGGATACCGTTGCGGGCCGCGATGCCACCCAGCGAGATAAAGCCGACCATACCGGCGACCGTCAGCGTTTGATTGGTCAACCACAGAGCGACGACTCCCCCGACGAAGGCGATCGGCAGCGACAACATGATCTGCAGCACGATTCTCGTGGACGGAAACTGCGTGAAGAGGACGAGAAACACACCTGCCAGTGACGCCAGACTCAGAATCGAGATCAACCGCGTGGCCTCCTGTTGTGCTTCAAACTGCCCGCCGTATTCCACGAAATAGCCTTCGGGCATTTTGACCTTCTGCGTCACCGCTGCCTGGATGTCGGCGACAACGCCACCAAGGTCGCGGTCAGTCGTGTTGCCTCGAATCGTGATGCGACGCTTGGCGCGTTCGTGGCTGATCGTGTTCGGCCCGGCACCGTCGTAGATTCGGGCGACAGCGGACAAGGGAACGTGCCCGCCGCTCGGCAGACCGATCACCAGCCGACGGATGGTATCCACGTCCGTGCGATATTCGTCGTCCATTCTCACCACGAGGTCAAACGTGCGAGAACCTTCGAGAATCGTCGAGACTGTACGACCGTTGAGCGCCGTTTCGACGAGTCGATTCACATGGCCGGGGGTCAGCCCGTACAGCGCAAGTTGCTCGCGATTGAGTTCAATCCGCAATTGCGGAATCATTGTCTGCGGTTCGACAACCGGCGGAGCCAACCCCGGTATGCCCGTAATCGCCGCCTTGATTTCGTTCGCCTTCTTCCTCAAGACGTCCAGATCTTCGCCATACACCTTGATCGCGATTTGGGCCGACACGCCCGAGAGCATGTGGCTGATCAGATGCGCCAGCGGCTGCTCGACCTCGTACTCAATGCCGGGGATCGCTTCGAGGTCTTTGCGCAGAATCGCCAGCGCTGCCTGACGCGGCACTCCGCTTTGTGGATTCATCGAGACGATGTACTCGGTGACGTTGACCCCTTCCGCGTGCTCGTCCATTTCAGCTCGACCACTGCGGCGGACCAGGGACTTGATCAGCGACTTGTCGACGGAACTGTCTGCCCCGCCACTAAAGAAAAGACTGAACGGAAACGCAGCCTGCATTGTGTGGCCCGTTGCCGGCGCGTCGTTGCTCCTTTTCTCGGCCATGTGCTTGCGAAACACCTTGTCGACCATGTGGCTGACGCGGTTGGAGGTCTCCAGCGACGAGCCCGGTGGCAGTACGATATTGACTTGCGCAGCCCCTTCATCGAACGGCGGCAGGAAGTCGGTGCCTAAACTCACGACCAGGACCGAACTTGCCACGATGGCCGAGAACACCGCCAGCAGGATCATTTTCAGCCCCCACGGATTCATGCTGAAGGTAATCACCGGAGTGACAGCTCGCTTCAACAGGCGCAACAGGAAGCTGTCGGCTGCGTGCGGATCGACTCCGTGGGCATCGGCTCCAAGACCGGCCGCAGCCTTCGAGGCGGCGAGTCTTCCCTGACGTTCGATCTGTCCGGCCAGCAGCAGACTGCCCAGAACCGGTGTCACGGTCAGCGACACCAGCAGCGATGCCAGAATCGACACAATGTAGGCCACTCCCAGCGGTGCAAACAAGCGGCCCTCAACCCCCGACAACGCAAACAGTGGCAGGAAGACGAGGATCACCAGCATCGTGCCGAACACGATGCAACCGCGCACCTCGATGCTGGCGTGATAGATGACGTCCAGCGACGGCCTGGGCTGGGCCAGCCGGGCGTTCTGGTGCAGGCGGCGAAAGACGTTTTCGATATCGACGATGGCGTCGTCGACCAGTTCACCCATCGCGACTGCCAATCCTCCCAGAGTCATGACGTTGATCGACTGGCCGAGGAAGTGAAAAACCAGTCCCGTGATGACAATCGACAGCGGGATGGCAGTCAACGTGATAAACGTTGTGCGAACATTCATCAGAAACAGGAACAGGATTATCAGAACCAGCACGGCTCCGTCCCGCAACGCCTCCAGTACGTTGTGAATGCCAAGGTCTATGAACTTCCGCTGCTGGAAGATGGAAGAGTCGATCTCGATGTCATCCGGCAGCGAGGCCTTGAGGTCACGCAACGCCTGTTCGATGCGGTCGGTCAGCAACCGAGTGTCGCCGGTTGGCTGCTTGGCGATCGTGAGCACGACGGCGGGGTGACCGTTGACGGACGAATCGCCGCGCTTGACCTGCGGTCCCTCGACGACTCGCGCCACATCGCGCACCAGGACGGAACGATCTCCGTGCGACTTGACGACCGTTTGCTCCAGGTCGCCAATCGACGTCACTCGGCCAATGCCTCGCACCAGGAACTCCAGCGAACCTCGTTCAAGATAACCGCCGGTGGCGTTCTGGTTGCTTTCCACCAGCGCCACTTCGACGTCATCCAGTGTGACATCGAACGCCTGCAGTTTTGCGGCATCGACCTTGACGTGATACTGTTTTCGTCCGCCCCCCATCGTGATGACCTGGGCGACGCCGGGAATTGTCAACAGTCGGGTCCGCACGGCCCAGTCGGCCAGCGTGCGGACTTCCATCGGCGATGTCGACCCGTCCTTGCTGTACATGCCGACCATCACGATCTGTCCCATGATGGACGAGATCGGAGCCAGTTCCGGCTTCACGGTTTCGGGAAGTCGGTCACGTACGATGGCGATGCGCTCGTTGACGATCTGCCGCGCGATGTAGATGTTTGTGTTCCAGCCGAACTCGACGTAGATCACCGACAGACCGATGCCCGACGAACTGCGGACCGCCTCAACGCCGGTCGCGCCGTTGAATGCAACTTCCAGCGGAATCGTCACCAACGCTTCGACTTCTTCCGGTGACAGACCGGGACATTCGGTCATCACGGTCACACGTGGACGGGTCAGCGACGGAAAGATGTCGATTGGCAGCGTCGCCATCGTCATCGAGCCCGCCACCAGCGTGATGAGCGCCAGACAGACGATCAACATGCGGTTGTGCAGGGCAAACTTGATCATGCTGTTCATGGTCGGTTTCGATTCATCTCGCGAGGTCGTTTCCGGCCCCCTCGCCCTGGCTTTGCGATGTCGGCGAGAGGCGGCGTTTATTTGCTGCTAGTGATTGTGGCCTTCGTGGCTGTGCCCACCGCCGCCCCCTTCGCCCAGCTTCTTTTTCAATTCGAGGTTCAGCTGGTACGCGTGGTTCCGGGCGACGAGATCGAAGCCGGGGGTCAGTGTTCCGTCGTTCTTGATGACAGCCATGCGGGAATCGAGGTGTTCCAGCACGATGGCAGTCCGCTCAAGCTGCCGACCGTTGGCTCGGAACACGTACGCATCGGACCCCTCCTGAATGACCGCTTCGGCGGGCAGAACAATCCGCTCCGTCAGCTTTTCGACGGGAACCGAGAGCCGCACACGCTGCCCCGGCCGAAAGAGCCAGGCGTGATAGACGATCCCGTCGTCGCCCGTCGTCTCGCGGAGGACCTGGTTGACGAGGGGGATGTGAAATTTCTGGATGCGACTGAGTCCATCCACGGTGCTTTCGAGATAGCGGATCTTCAGGTTGTCTCGCGTTAGCGCAGTCCCGTCCGCCGTTTCAAACGTCGCGGTCACCGCCCACTTCTCCTGCATCGTGCGCAGGATCAGAGGTGAGTCACGCTCAAACGCCTGACCGGCAATGTCGAGCACCGTATGCAGCGCCAGATCGACGAGAACGTCCCCTGGTTGCACCAGCTTGCCTGGGAAGACATCAATGGCTTCGACTGAGTAGATGTCGTTACCCGGCTCCATTGCCGGGGATTCCTCGTTGACCAGCGTAGCCATCATGAAACGCGGTGCGCCTCGACGCGGCAGTTCCAGGAGAGTCTTCGCGTCCACCGCCGGCCCTTTGCCACCGGGGACGCGCACGGTGAACTTCCGAATCAGTAACTTTGACTCGACGATCGTGCCAATCTGTTCGGGTGCCAACCCGCGCACCAGCAGTTCCTGCGTTTGAACCAGTTGCTGCGATTCGAGCCGCCGCCGCTCGTATTCCTTCTCAATTTTGTTCTTCGCCGGCAATGCGCCGCTCTCAACCAGAGGCGTAATGCGTTTCAGTTCAATGTCGATCAGTTCGATGTCCTGCAGAGTCCTCAACAGCGAAGCCTGCGCCGCCGTCAGCAATTCACTCGTCGGTTGGACATCCATCAACGGGTCGCCCGGTCGCACCGACTGGCCGGGAAAGACATACAGCCTGGTCACGATCCCAGCCACAGTCGCAGGAATGCGTCGTTCACTGTGTCCCTGTTGTTCGGAGACGATCCCCGGAATCTGGATCGTCCGCCAGTAGTCGGACAGTCGGATTTCGGCCATCTCCAACCCCAGATTCTGTTTCGCCTGATCGGACAGCGTCAGCACGGGCTTGACTTCAGCTCCGCCGTGGTCATGACCCGCATGATCGTGTCCCGCGTGTTCTTCTGTCTCAGGAGCGGCGGCCGGGCTGGTCCCTCGAGCCTGATCGAGCCAGCCCTGCCAGCGAGATCGCGTGGCAAACGCTGTCACGCCGCACGCCGCCAGGAGTACTGTTCCGAGGACAATGCGTTTGAGTCCGGTGTTCATGGACATACCCCCTCGTCTGTCTGTCGCGATCCGTCGGCTTCGCTCATCTCTGCCTGGGGGCAGAGCCCTGTATCTGCTGCAGGAGACTGAATGAAACAGGAAACCCACCCGGCGGCAACGTCTGGACGGACCTCATCCGCCGAGTGGGCCTGCTCCGGATTCGCACCGGATACAGTTCGGTCATTTCTTGAGCCTGGAATCGTGTTTGTGGTTGTCTTCTGTGGCATGGCCTTCAGTCACAGGCAGGTGCCGCAGTCCAATGGTCAAGTACCGCCTGACCGTCGTTGCAGGAGCACACGTCGAAGAAGAATCACAGCGCAGGCCGACACCGTGGTCGGCTCGCAAGTGACGTGAAGGAAGGACCGCTTAGATACGATAGACGCAAAGCGCCGATCGCTGCGGACACGAAGACAGCGGCGGATCCAAGTCAACTCTGTGGTGACTCGCTGCCGCCAATGTCGTCATCGCGACATGACCGGACAAGTCCAACTGTCCGAAGCAGAAATCGTGGTTCGTCACTGCCTGAGAGATCTCGGCTCGCGGAGCGGACACGAAGAAAACATGCGTCCCGATGCAGTAATGATGCTGGTGCGAGTGCTTGCCGGGGACACTTTCGCGGCCGAGCGGCCGAGAGCTGGACGGGGCCGAATGTTCATGGTCGCACTCGTCCAAACCGTGATCAATCTGGTGATGCTCGATTGCACAGACGGCTTCGGCAGAGGAATGGCCGTGGTCACACGAGCCTGCGGCTGCTCCGGTGCAACAACACATCATGTGCTGAGCAGCGAACGCAACAAACATCACCAATGAAGCCAGACGATTCACAACCCAACTCCTGTAAACCACTTCGCAGGATTATGCGTGGTCGACGAATCCTGTCAACTGCGAACTTTAGATTTCCCGACGAACTGTGCCATTGGACTCAGAATTCATCACCTTCCAATCTGGGCTGCGGGCAACAGTTGCTTCGCCGCGCGATCCTGAACTTCCTTGAGCAGGGCTCGCTGGCGCTGCGTGGCTCCCCCCGGCTGGTTCTGGATGGCCGAGCCGATCGCTGCGGGATTCAAACCGCCCGTCAGTTGCAGTCCGTTGATTTCGGTCACGACCTTGTGCAGCTCCGTCTGCGCTTCCACATAAGCGACCTGGCTTTCAAAGTACGCTTGCTGAGCCAGCAGTACCGGCGAGAACCCGGTCTCGCCGGCCGAATAGAGTTGCGTCGCGAGTTTCAGATTCTCTTCCGTATTCGGCAGAATCGACTGTTGCAGACGCTGCGTCTGCCGCAGACTCGTCTTGTAGCGCCGGAAGGAATCCGCGAGTTGATCGCGCAGAACCAGTCGCACACGCGAAACTTCAGCCACATCAGTCCGAACGTCGGCCGCCGCCTTGTCGATGTTGCCCTGGTTGCGATTGTAAACGGGCAATGGCAGGGCCACGAGGGTGCTGGCCGTCGTCGACTGCGTTGCCTTGTCGTATTCCACGACGGATTGCAGCGTGACGTTGGGAATGGCTTGTGCGATCGCCAGTCGATGCAGAGCCCGTCCGTGGTCCAGTTCGGATTCGGTGGATCTCAGTTGCGGACTGCGCGACAGCAACTCCTGCCAGCACGTCTCCAGGTCGAGAACCGGAACCTCACTCTTCAGGTCACCTGCAAGCGGAACCGGCTGCATGGGTGACGTGCCGATGATGGTGGACAGTTGTTCCCAACCGGCGGCAAGTCGGTACTCGGCATCATCGAGATTCAACTGCACGGTTTCCAGTTGCACCCTGGCTTGCAGCACATCGGATCGCGTTCCCTGCTTGGCTTCAAACAACCGTTCGGCCACTCGCAAGTTTTCAGCGGCAATCTTCTCCAACCGCTGAGCCACCGCAATGGCTTCCTGGGCTCCCAGGACTTCGTAGTAGCGAATTCTCAAGTCATTGAGCACTCGCATGCACTGGGCTTCCCGATCCCACTCAACCCGTTTGATCTCCTGGGACCAGGCATGTTGATCCAGGTGAAGTTTACGGGCCGTGACAAACTCCTGACTGAGGAAGACGCCGTTGGATTGCTTCACGGCAGGATTCGACGCCGTGCCGTTCAAATAGCCAACTTGCGGATTCGGGTAGAGTCCCGCTTGCCGGTAACTACCCGCTTCCACTTCAATTCCAGCCTCGGCCTGCGCCAGAGTGGGATTGTTCTGAAGGGCCAGAGCTTCCAGTTCTGCCAGCGAAATCGCGGCGGATGCGGGCACGTCCGGCAAGGGCGACTCACCAGCAGTTCCTGGCGCGGGCGGAATGTTCGCGTCGGCAAGACTCTGAAGCTCGATGGGAAGTTCATCACTGCCAGCGACAAGTCGAACCGTGTCGGTGTGAGATGCAACCCCATGATCAGCTTTGTCCTGTCGGCCCGAATCGGACGTCTCAGCCACCGTCTCAGGAGCCAGTGTCCTGTCCCGTGGCTTGATGGAGGACTGTCCTCCATAATTGGAGCGAGCGGACGTACATCCGACAGCCAATCCGGAAGCGGTCATTCCGAAGAGGATCAGCAGAGTCCAACGTCCACACATCGATTTCGTCAATTCTGCCACGGGAGAAGGCGTGAACTGCGATGGCTCACGCAAATCGGTGGAGACGAGTGGCGGCAACATCTGTGCCACAATGTGTACGGACCGTCCTGGCAACATCGCGTCCCATTCAATTGATGGGTCTCCCCTGAGAGCCCGTGAAAAAAGGTGACTTACCCATGGGAGCGCTCGGAATTCGCGCCCCCGGAGAGGGACAGATACCTTTTTCCACGGGCCGCCAGGCCGACCCGGCCAACCATCGCTCAGTCCGTCCAAGTGTTATTCTCGGACTTAACGTCACCACGCGGACAGTCGGACTGCGACACCCTGCTGTTGTCCACACAATCGGCACAGATTGACAGAGCGTTGGCGGGCTGGCACAACTGAATCAGTGTTACTCAGGCGGATCAGTTTGCAGATGGAAATCAACCAATTGGTTTTGCGATTCTTGTCATGAGGTACAGCGAGTGGAGGTGGCAGGATTTCGAGGTTGAAAACGCACACAGCGACGATCAGGGATCGTCGCTGTGTGGGGAATCGCGATTTGTCGGCGGTCTATTTGGCGGGGGCGGTGGCCGCGGCCAGAGTGTCCAGGAAGCCCTTCAATTGTTTGCTGCGCACGGGATGCTGCAGTTTGCGGACGGCTTTCGCTTCGATCTGGCGGACGCGTTCCCGGGTCACCTTGAAGATCCGGCCGACTTCTTCCAGGGTGTACGTGTAACCGTCACCCAGGCCGTATCGCAACTTGATGATTTCGCGTTCGCGGTAGGTCAACGTCTTCAGGACGACGTCGATCTTGTCCTTCAGCATTTCCTGCGTGGCCGAGTTGACCGGGCTTTCGGTCGAATCGTCTTCGATAAAGTCCCCGAAGTAGCTGTCTTCGCTTTCACCCACAGGCCGATCCAGGCTGATCGGGTGGCGCGAGATTTTCAACACGCGACGGGTTTCTTCCAAGCTGACGCCCGCTGCTTCGGCGGTTTCTTCGATGGTCGGTTCGCGTCCCTTTTCCTGCAGCAGCTTCTTGCTGACCTTGCGCAGCTTGGACATCGTTTCGATCATATGCACCGGGATGCGAATCGTACGAGCCTGGTCAGCGATGGCGCGGGTGATCGCCTGGCGAATCCACCACGTGGCGTACGTCGAAAACTTGTAGCCACGCCGATATTCGTACTTGTCGACCGCCCGCATCAGGCCGGTGTTGCCTTCCTGAATCAGATCCAGGAAGCTCAAACCGCGATTGCGATACTTCTTGGCGATCGACACGACCAACCGCAGGTTACCGCCGGACAGTTCGCGCATCGCCTGTTCGTAGGCGGCAAACCGTTCGTGAATCGATTCAATCCGCTCTGCCAGACTGCGGGGCGTTTCGAGGGTCATCAGTTCCAGATCGACCAGTTCCTTCTGCAGGTTGGCGCGTTCGTCCCGGGCCGACTTCAGGTTCTTCATGCTGTCGATCTGACGCTGCAATTCCAGCATCCTGCGGCTGATCTGTTCCATGCGGCGCATGGTCGGCTGCAGGCGCTGGGTCCTCAGGCTCAACTCTTCCAGCAGGGTCACCATCTTGCGACGGCGTTGTTCCAGACGCAGTTTGGCAGCGGAAACCTCGGCGGCGGAATGAGTGTGCTCGAGATTGCGAAAGATTTCGAAGTCGTGGATGCTCTTGGCCCGCAGGGATTCGAGCGTCTTCAGGTTGTAGGGCATGCGGCCCAGGATCTGGTTCTTCTCCAGACCTTCGGTGACCGAGACCTTGATCGTGCGGTCAAAGGGCAGTTCCCCCAGATGCACCTTGGTCAGGATGTCGATCGACAGCTTCAGGGCATAGTCACTTTCCAGCAGATGCCGACGGAACCGCTTGCGGGTGACTTCGATTTTCTTGGCGAGCGAGATTTCCTGTTCGCGGGTCAGCAGGGGGATTTCGCCCATCTGCGTCAGGTACATCCGGACCGGGTCGTCGATGCGGCGCGACTTGTCCTCGCCCGCTTCTTTTGGCTTGGACAGTTTGGTTTTGAGGGGACGCTTGCGCAGTTCGTCGAGATTCGGCGGCAGCTTGGAATCGGGAACGATTTCCAGCCCGAGTTCGTCCAGCGACATCAGCAGATTGTCGAGCTTCTCGGGATTGACGGCCTCGTCCGGCAGATAGTCATTGACCTGGGTGAATGTCAGGAAACCCTGTTGCTTCCCGGTTTCAATCAGCCGGTTCAAATTCTCGTCGAGTCGGTACACCTGGAACTCCTCAGAAAACACATGGATCTGTTTTATTCGCGCAGCGCGTGATTGTCGACCAGCCCCACCTCAACTGCCGTCGGATCCCTCGCACGGTCAGCGTACGTTCAACTCAACTTGTCTTTGCCGCCCTTTGACGATGAAACTGAGCTGCCTTGATCAGCAGTTCGCGAGTTTCGTCGGTCAATTTCCTGGTGTCATGCGGCCGCTCGATGAGTGAAGTCTGTGAAGCCTGATGCAAATCCCGCGTACGACGCCACTTTAATTTGTCCAACACCAGCCGAATCAGCCCTTCCGGGTGATCTGTTCCCCTTTGTGCGGCAGCGTCCTGCGCCAAACGGTTCGCGAAATCCCGCTCGCGTGCCTGCTCGTCCAACCACACGACCAAGCCCTTCATGTCCGGGCATTCCCAGCGAGACAGCACTCTGTCAAAACTGGGGGGCCAACCTTCGTCTGCCAGGTCAAAGCAGAGGGTCAGTAAATCTCGCAAAACCTCGTGCTTGATATCGTCCGTTCCGATCTCCCGTCGAACTACGTCAATCATATCTGGTGAAGTAAAGAGGAGCTGGATCAATTCAGACTCCAACTGATCGTCTTTGGATTGAGTTTGCTGGAGTGAAAGGATGGACCGTTTTCGCGCGTTACGTGCAGCTTCTCCGGATGGGTCGGTTGCGGGAACTTTCCGCTCCGCAGGTCGACTTGCAGGAGATTTCCGTTGACCTCGCAATTCCGATAACCGTTTGCGCACTTCCTCTTCCGGCAACCGGAGTCTTAGTGGCAACTGGCTAATGAGCAGCCTTTCCTTATTCGTTCCCATCACTCCAGGGGACACAACCAACAACTCCAGCATTCCGTCCAGCACCCGCTGTCGGGCGTCCAATGTTTCGACGCCGTGGCGCTTGATCAACAGTCGTAATTCGTACTCCCCCACGTCCGGCGCAGCCTCGATTAACTGTTCCATCGCTACGGTCCCGCGCTGGGCCAGGAACTCATCCGGGTCCAGATCGTCCGGCAGTGTTAGAATTCGCAAATCCACGTCCTGAGCCAGAAACTTCATCAATGCCCGCTCGGAAGCGTCCTGGCCGGGGCCATCGCCGTCATAAACCAGCACCACTTTTCGAGCCAGACGCTTCAACAGTGTCACATGCAGATCCGTCAGTGCCGTTCCCAGCGTGGCCACCACATTCATCAATCCGGCCTGATGAGCCTTGATGCAATCGGTGTACCCTTCTGTCACCAGCACCGTCCCGGTCTTCTTGATCGCCTCACGCGCCCAGTTCAATCCATAACACAGCCGACTCTTGTGGAAGACCGGGCTGTCATCACTATTCAAATACTTTGGAGCATCTTTCCACGAGTGGTCCGGAAGGATGCGTCCCCCAAAACCAACCGTGTGGCCACGCTCGTCGTGAATTGGAAACAAGACCCGATCAACGAACTTGTCCACACAACCGCTACCGTCGGTTCGCTCCTTGATCAACCGGGCCCTCAGCAGCAAATCCGTTTCAAATTTTCCCCGCGCCCGTCGCAGCAGCCATTCACGATCGTCCGGGGAGTACCCAATCTTACAACGTGAAATGGTCGCCTGTGTAAAACCACGCTCTTTCAAATACTGTCGCGCACGTTCTCCAGCGGCCGAAGTGAGCAGGCAGTTGTGAAACTCGTCCTGCGCCCAGGCCAGAACATCATACAATCGGGGCTTTTCGGGCGATTCTGCCGGTCCGCGCCGCATCTTCGTCGGTAATTCCAAATGAGCCCGCCGCGCCAGGAATTCCAGAGCCTCCGGGAAACTCATGGCGTCATGCTTCATCACGAACGAGTAACAGTCGCCCCCTTCACTGCAAACCCAGCATTTGTACGACTGACGTTCCGGATTGACCGTAAATGACGGATTGTGATCCTGGTGGAAGGGGCACAATCCCTTATAAACCCGGCCTCCCTGCTGTGGCTGCAGGGCAATGGTCTCGCCAATCAGTTGAACAATGTCCGTGCGCGAGCGGACCAGTTCTTTGAACTCTTCCGATGACTGTCCTTCCACAACCTGCCCCTCGCCACCGATCGAAATCCGTTCCAAAGAAATCACGATCCCAGACATTGAATACCTGCGGTGGTCCCCTGCTGGGAACCCTCGACAAACGCGGCGCGAACCTTGATCCACAACCGACGCTGGAGAACTGAAACACCGCAAACCGACGATTTCGTGCGGGGGGTTGACTTTTGTTGCCCCGAGAAACCGATTCGTTGGAAAATCTGCCACAACCCATCAGATTCTATCCAACCAGCCCCCATCGTCAAGCCGCCGCCGATTCCGTTCAACCGCAAATCCCGGGAACGGTTCACGGCCTATTCTGTAGAACTTTTTTGGAATTCCCCAAAACGACAATTTCCCTGCCAATTCCACGGTATTGGACAGTTCCGGACCGATCCGCCGCACCTGCTCCACCGTGAAGAAACCGTGAACTGGACAGTTGGTTTATGCGATTTCAGGTCGGTTCCCTGATCAGACCACGACGCCCGCCGTGCCCGATTCCAACCGGCCCGCCGGACCCGGCTTTTCTGCGATGGCTCGATTCCGGTGCGCGCAAACGAAAGCCGGAAGGTGGGATCCCGTTTGCTGGCCAACGCCCAATCCGGCGATCCCAGAAAGACCAACGGCCGTGGTTTGCCGTACGCAAACCACAGCCGTTGGAAATCGCTTCGCCCATCCGTGTCTCAGATGGCTTCCAGCGCCTGCTTCAGGTCACCGATAATGTCTGAGACATCTTCCGTTCCAATCGACAGGCGCACGAAGTCGGGAGTCACCCCGGTGGCCTGCTGTTCCTCCAGAGTCAACTGTTGATGAGTCGTGCTGTTCGGATGGATGATCAGCGATTTGCTGTCTCCCACATTGGCCAGATGGCTGAACAGCTTCACGCTGTTGATCAGCTTGATCCCGTTTTCCTTCTGCTGAGTCGGGGTCGCCCCCTTGATCCCGAAGCCCAGGATCGCGCCGCACCCGTTGGGCAGATACTTCTTGCCCAGCTTGTACGACGGATGGTTTTCGAGACCGGTGTAATTCACCCAACTCACTTTGGGATGTGACTGCAGGAACTGAGCCACCGCTAGGGCGTTTTCACTGTGACGCTGCATCCGCAGGTGCAGCGTTTCCAACCCCTGCAGCAGCAGGAACGCATTGAAGGGGCTCAACGCCGGCCCCAAATCGCGCAACAACTGGGTGCGAACCTTCAGGATATAGGCCAGGCTCATTGGGCCAAACGTTTCGTAGAACTTCATGCCGTGGTAACTGGGGTCGGGTTCGGTCAATTCAGGAAATTTGCCGTTCCCCCAGTTGAAGCCACCCTTTTCGATAATCACGCCGCCGATCGAGGTTCCGTGACCGCCAATGAACTTGGTGCATGAGTGAACGACGATGTCGGCCCCCCACTGGAACGGCTGGCACAGCAGTGGCGACGCCAGGGTATTGTCGACGATCAGCGGAATGCCCGCATCATGGGCGATCTTGGAGATCGCTTCAAAATCAGGAACGTCAACGCGGGGATTGCCGATCGTTTCCAGGTAAATGCAGCGAGTTTTGTCGTCGATCGCCTTGCGGAAGTTTTCCGGATCCGCCTGCTGGACGAACTTGGTGCCAATCCCGAACTTTGGGAAGGTGTAGTGGAACAGATTGTACGTACCGCCGTACAGACTGGTGGCCGATACGATGTTCTGCCCGGCCTGAGTGACGTTCAGAATCGCCAGAGATTCGGCCGCCTGTCCCGAGGCCACGGTCAGGGCTCCGGATCCCCCTTCGAGTGCGGCCAGGCGTTTTTCCAGCACGTCGCAGGTGGGATTCATGATCCGTGAATAGATGTTGCCGAACGCCTGCAGGGCGAACAGACTGGCGGCGTGGTCGGTGTCGTTGAACGTGTACGACGTTGTCTGATAGATCGGCACCGCTCGGGAATTCGTCGTGGGATCGGGAACCTGTCCGGCATGCAGGCATTGTGTCGCGGGCTTCATGGAGTCAGTCATGAGTGGCTTTCTGATGAGTATGAAACGTTAGAGCGGTCAGGTACGTTGCGGATGGGCCGGTCCCGGATCCGCAGTGATCAGACAATTTGGACGACTGCGTCCAGTCGGTCGCCGCACCGATTCCACACAGGAAATGGTGCGAAGAGTGCCAGCCTTGGCGGGACTGGCGAATTGGGCCTAGAATCGTAAGAGTTGCGACTTCGAAACGCAATTCGCCCCCGGCCGATCCGACGAAGGAAGATTCTCCTGGATGTCATCCCCCGCTGAACCACTACCGCTGCCACCGCCGAAATCACGCAATTTGCTCTGGAGATCCGTCCAATTCGTCCTGCAAAACCTGTTTTGCTTCTGGCTGCAATACCGGTCTCGGGGATACCAGAGACTGGATGACGCCGAAGGGGGACTGGTTCTGGCAAACCATCAAAGCTTCCTGGATCCGCTGCTGATCGGGTTGCCGTTGCACCGCCCGATCAGCTTTCTGGCTCGCGATTCGCTGTTTCGGGTCCCGGTGATTGGCTGGATCCTGAAGAATACGTACGTGATGCCCATCAACCGCGAAGCGGCCAGCACCGCCAGCCTGCGGGAAACCATTCGCCGCATGCAGCACGGCTATCTGGTGGGGGTCTTCCCCGAGGGCACCCGGACGGAAACAGGTGCCGTTGGGGAATTCAAACCAGGTTTCGTAGCGATCGTCCGCCGGGGAAAACTTCCCATTTATCCCGTGGGAATCGCGGGCGGGATCCAGGCCCTGGGTCGCAACAGTTGGTTTCTGAAGCCAGCCCGCGTGCGCGTCGTTGTCGGCGAACCGATTACGGTGCAGGAACTGGAACAGTTTTCGAGCCGGGATCAGGACCAGGCGTTGATCGAGTTCGTCCGGAATCGGATTATCGCGTGCCACGAAGAGGCTGAAGCATGGCGACTGGGTCAGGAACCCGCCCTCGAAAGAAATGCCGTCCCGTTCAAAGAACCGGGCCCAGCATCGCGATCGAATTGTTCCACAACCGGCGAGTGATGGGCCATTGCGAGACCATTTCCGCAGTCACCTGGCGGGAACGAGAATAGTATTCGTCCTGCCGACGGCGGATGACGGCAGTCAATTCCGCGTCGTACACCAGGATGTTGTTTTCGTAGTTCAGTTCGAAACTGCGTCGATCCATGTTCGCTGAACCAATCAAGGTGATTTCTCCGTCCAACGTCAGCGACTTCGTATGCAGCAGGCCCCCTTCGTACTCGAAGATCTGCACGCCCGCCGCCAGCAATTCGGCGTAATAACTGCGGCTGGCAGCCGCGACGATGTGGGAATCGTTCCGGGCCGGGAAGAGGACCGTGACTGCGACACCCCTTCGAGCACAGGCACACAGCGCCGCCTGCATGGATTCATCGGGGACATAGTACGGGGTCGTGATGAACAGTTCGGTGCGGGCGGCGTACATCAGCGTTTCAAACAGTTCCGGCATTGCCGAATTTCGGATGGTCGGGCCAGTCCCGATCACCTGGGCGATCAGGCCGGGGTCACCGCCGATCAGTGGTTCGTGCAGAAGATCGCTTAAGTCTTCGTCGACCTGCGCCATCCAGTCGCTGGCAAACAGATGCTGGTTCTGCCTGGCGATCGGTCCTTCAAACCGCACCATGGCGTCGACCCACGGTGCATATTTCGGTTTGACACGAAACTCGGGATCGGCACAGTTCTGGCTGCCGCAGTAAGTGATCTGATTGTCGATCACGACGACCTTGCGATGATTTCGCAGATCGATCCGCCCCCGCAGGGGACGCAGCAGTGGATTGCCGATCGGCAGGGCAGTGGCAACGCGCACTCCGGACTGCCGCATTGCCAACCAGTGTTCCGAACGGATCAGGGGCCGTGAACCCAGCGCATCCGCCATCGCACGACAGGCCACGCCGCGCCCGGCCGCTCGCTGCAGCGCTTGAATGACCTTCACCCCGTTGTGATCGGTCAACCAGATGTAAAACGTCAGGTGAACATGGTTGCGGGCCGCATCAATGTCCGCCACCAGGGCATCAATCGCGGCATTCGAATCGCTCAGCAGTCTGGCTTGATTGTTCCCGACTGGTTGAAATCCGTTCACCGACTCACCGACGCGAAACAAGTGCGCGTACCGTACCGGGATCTGTGACGGTTGTGCGACGGCCGCTGCCAGCGAGTGCATGACATGGGGCAACCTGTCCAGCACCTCACGCATTCGTGCCGCGCGCCGTCGCCCGATGTTTGTTTCGCCCAGCAGGAGATAGGCCACGATTCCCACCATCGGCAGAACGGAAATCACGACAACCCACGCCAGTCGCGATGCCGGTTCTCGATGCGGTCGGAGAATTGCCCGAACCACAAAACCGACGTAAGCCAGCAGGTAGAGGCCGGTCCAGAGCAGGTAGAGCAGTTGAAGGTGAGTCATGACAATCACAACAGAGGATCCGTCGACGCGTATGTCGGCAGATCATTCAAGCACGACACCGCGGTAATTCCGAGTGACAATCGAGTTTCGAGGGCTGGTCTTCGAGCCGCGATCCAGAATCCAGCCGTCAAACTCGTTCCATCCGCTACAACACCGCGCCGTTGGTGACTTTTCGACTGCGGAATTCCTGATTTCCCCGTCGTTCACCACGGGCGCAACTACGTTTATTGATCACGTCACAAGCAACTGCGATTTACCATCACATCTTTTTGTGGTTGCTTCGATTTTCCATCTGCGGGCCGCAACATTTTACGTAGAAGTCTTCGTCTCCAAGGAGGAACAGAAGATGCGCGACGTTGTTGTCGAAAAGGCCAGTCCGTTTGCCTTCCTGATCATTGTCATGTGGTACATCGACGGTCCCCGGACCCTGGTCAGTGGCATCCTGCATGACGTCTTTCTGAACTTCAGCGTGTCATTCGGATTGATGAGCGACTTCTTTGGTTAGAGAAACCCGGCACGCACTTCATTCTCTGCCAAATCGCCAACGACAGTCGATTCAGAAATCGGCTTTCTTCACGCGGAGCGACAAAGGCGACTTGAATTGTCACATTGTTGCTGGGGGACAATGGTTCGGGCAAAACGACCATCCTGCGGCTGAAACAAAGCATTCACGGACTGGATGCTGACGACCCCTTCGTCGAGCAATTCCTGCGGGGGAGCCCATTGGGCCACTTCGGCCTTTGGCCGGTTGCCTGGACGTTTCGTCGCCGTATGCAAACTGCCTGCGGTCATTTCATCGCCTCTACCGGAAATCCCGCAAGAATGCCGCTGACGTTTATGACGACATTGCCAGATTTCTAAACACGACTTCGCCGGGCTGAAGAATCCGCCAGTTCTTCGGTGGAATGTTTCCCGTCAAAGAACGAACCGACCCCGTCGGACGGACGGGGGCGGCTCAAATGTCGTGTCTGCGCCGGTGAAGCACCTGGCGACAATTTCAGACTAGAGGTTCAAAGCGTTGTTGGCCGAGCCGAACTTGGCATTGGCGCTCTGGCCGATGCTCTGCACGGCACCGATGCAGACGATGACAATCAAGGCCAGCATGATCGCGTATTCGACTGCGGTTGGACCATCTTCAGACACCAGGAAATTCTTCACACTCGTCACGAACTTGCTCATTGGATCGACCTTTCTGGACTGTTGTAAAAAATCCCGACCGCACGTCAGGCCACGGTGGGCCGTGTTCACGTTCGGGGTTGCACCTGCTGGTCGGGGCTGAATTCCCCATAACCAGAACCTAGGCCAGAATTGGATCGAGGCAAGAAAAAACTTGGCCTGTCCTCGCAGATTCACGTCTGCGGTGCCAGATCGACTTCCGGAATCAATGCAGCCCCGGTCGCCGGGGCCGCCTCGGCGGAAGGAGGCAGCACATAGATTTCGCCAAATTCGGAAACCTGGTCGGCCCGAAAACCGTGGTGGCGCAGCAACTCTAACACGGCCAGGAAGATACCGATGATCTTGCTGCGCAGATTCGTCCCCTCGAAGAACTCCGAAAAGGGGATTTTCCCCACTTCGCGAACGCGGGCGCCGATTCGATCAATGTAGGTTGAAATCGGAGTATCGTCGTAACGGATGCTCGACGTTTCCTCGACAAATTTCTTCTGCAGCACCCGGGACAAGGCGCTGACCAGATCCCACAACTCCACTTCTTTGATCGAATCTTCCGAATGATCCTTGCCGACACTGGGGCGATCGTCCGTCAGACGGGGATACCGTTCCTGCCAGTCAGCAGCCCGCTGTTCCATCGCGAGCGCGGCGTCTTTGTACCTCTTGTATTCAATCAATTGCTGGATCAGTTCACTCGACGGATCGTCGGTGAGCGGTGTTTCCTCAGGGAGTTCCTCATCAGCCCTCGGCAGAACCTGCCGACTTTTGATTTCCACCAGGGTGCTGGCCATGACGACGAAGTCGCCGACCAGATCCAGATCGAGGAATTCCAGGACTTCCAGGAATTGTAGAAACTGATGCGTGATCCGGGAAATCGGCAGTTCGCTGACGTCAACTTCGTTTCGCCGAACGAGATACAGCAGTAAATCGAGCGGACCCGAAAAGAGATCGAGTTGTACGCGGTAATCGGCCATGGAGCGTTGTTTTCGGATCTCAGTGCGGCGATTGGATATCCCGGGCGGAAACCATAGTGTGCCCTGATCAATCCTCCTTATCGTCACAATCCGATCCGCCGAATCAGTCCCGGATGTCGACTGGGGACTGGGAGGCATGGGAATCCTGAGAATTCTGGGACGGCCGAATCCGGCTGATGCTCATTTGGCTTTCTGATCCACAATGCCCTGGCCCTGATTCACTTCGGAAAAATGAGCGTCCGGAAGCCTGTCCCGCGGGGGTTCGGCCGAATATCATCGGGGGATGATCGCTCAATTTGCACTGATGTTGATAATTGGAATGAGCCTGATGTGGGCGTTGATGCCCCGTGCGCGGGTCACGTCCGGGTTTTTCCGAATTCAGATGATGATCGCGATGGCGTTGGGAGTCCTCGCCATCCTGACGTTGGGACAGCTGACATCCGCCTCCGGAGAACTTGTGGCGGACGAGTGGATCCTTGCGGCACGCGTGGCCGCGGGCGTAGCCGCGCTGACTGGTTATGTGGGCTCGGTGCTGTGGATGCTTGACCGACGTTCAGCAGGAACGGCCTGTGGATTCGTCATCCTGAGTGCATCACTGGGAAGTCTGATCCTGTCGATGGGTGGACTGGGGTCGGGCGGGCTGCTGTTGGTGTCGCACATTTCGACGTCTGCCGTGCTGGGCGGAGCGGTCACGGGTATGCTACTGGGGCACTGGTACTTGACGGCACCGACAATGTCGATCGATCCATTGAAGCGGCTAAGTTTGTTATTCGGGATGGCCGTCGTGGTCCGACTGATTGTCTCGCTGGCCGGCTGGATGCTCGCCGGACAATCCCTGACGGACGGTACCCTGTGGACCTGGTTTGCCTTGCGCTGGCTGGCCGGCATCATCGGTCCGCTGGTGATCGCAGTGATGGCCCTGCAGATCCTGCGGTATCGAAACACCCAGGCCGCCACCGGGGTCCTGTTTGCAGGGGTGATACTGACATTTATCGGAGAAATGTCTGCGGCATTGCTGTACTACGAACTGCACGTTCCCTTGTAATGACCGCAACCTGCGCTGCCTGCCTTTACCACTACTCACGGTTTACGTTCTGCCATGCAAATCTCGTTTGACTGCCCCAAGTGTCTGAAGTCAGCGCAATGCGAAGTCACAGAGTCCAGCCACGCGATCCAGTGCCCGGAATGCAATTGGAATCGTCCGCTCGCCGAGGGGGACCTGCAAGATCAGGTTCCGTGTCACTGCCTGGCCTGCGGATGCACCGACCTGTGGCGACAAAAGGATTTTTCACAGCGGCTTGGCGTGTCGATTGTCGCCTTGGGGATCCTGCTCAGTACGATCGCGATGGCATACATGCAGCCAGAATTGTCGCTGGGGATCCTGATGGTCTTCGCCCTGGCGGACATGGTACTGTACGTGGTGATGCGCGATTGCCTGGTCTGCTATCGGTGTCACGCACGATACCGACGGATTCCGAACCTGGGACAGGTGGGTACGTTCGACCTGGAGGTCAACGAGCGGTATCGTCAGGAGGCAATTCGATTGAAGCAGACGCAACAATCTGCGGGCTCGCGGTAAAGGCCGGTTCCGGTGCGATCGCGGGTGGCTGCACCCGAGCCAGGTCACAGTTTCATTTCGTAAATTGAATTCCCATGGACATCCGGCAGACGAGACTCGTCGAAGACATGGCCGGTCTGTTCCGTGGTGAACTGGCCTGCGATCCGGTGTCGACATCGTTGTATGCGACCGATGGCAGCCTGCACCAGGTCACGCCACTGGCAGTGGCGTGTCCGCGCGATCGCGACGACCTGATCACCCTGGTCAATTATGCGGCCGAACAGCATCTGCCGCTGATTGCGCGGGGGGCTGGAACCAGCGTCGGCGGCGAAGCCCTGGGGAACGGCATCATTGTCGATTTCGCGCGGCACATGCACGGCATCGAGCAGATTGGAGACCAGACTGTCCAGGTTCAGCCGGGGGTTGTTCACAGCGTATTGAACCGAGTCCTGGCGCAAACGGGACGCTGTTTTGCTCCGGATCCCTCCAACTCGTCCACGACCACAATCGGCAGCATGGCCGCGCTGGACGCCGCTGGATCCCATTCGTTACGGTCGGGGTCCACGCGTGATCACGTTGTGGGGCTGGAAGCTGTCCTGGCCAATGGAACCTGCTTCCACGCTGAGTTGGAACCTTTGGAGTTCGCCCCTGCCGCTGAGCTGACCGATCCGGGTCTGGTTACCAAACGTGAGATCGTTCGGCAACTGGCCCGACTGCTGACGAAACATGCGACGTTGATCGGCGAGAAGCAGCCCGCAGATTTGCCCCGCAACCGGGCCGGTTACTTTCTGCGCGGGACCCTGTCGCCGACTCACCTGAATCTACCGCGGTTGCTGGTCGGATCCGAGGGAACCCTGGCGATCTTCTCATCCATCACACTGCGAACTGTTTCCTTACCCGCTCACCGGGGAGCGATGCTGATTTCGTTTGGATCATTGGAAGGGGCCGTGCGCGCGGTCGCCGATATTACCGACGACGACCCCAGCGCATGCGACCTGTTGGATCGACGACTGCTGACACTGGCCCGAGAAACGGATACTCGATTTGAGCGACTGTTGCCAGCCGGTGCCGAGGCGGCATTGCTGGTCGAGCATGTCGGTTTCAGCGAGAACGAAGTGGCAGGCAAACTGACGTCCCTGACAAAGCGCCTGGGCGAATTGACCGATTCCGGGGCCACCGCGTTTGTCGCACGGACGGCGGAAGAGTTGGAGTTTCTCTGGTCGCTTCCACTCCGCGTCGTGCCATTGCTGAATGGGGTCCGGGCTCCGACCAGTAGTCCGCTGCCATTTGTTGAGGACGTCGCGGTTCCGCCTGCAGCGCTTGAGGAGTTTGTTGTCCGCATGCGGAGGATCCTGCAGCGTCACGAAGTGACGGCGTCGCTCTATTCCCATGCTGGAGTCGGCCAGTTGCACATTCGTCCATTTCTGCCGCAACCGACGATGGCGAATGCGTCTCGAATGGAGGCCTTGGCGCGAGACCTGTACCACGCGGCCTTGTCACTGGGCGGATCCATCAGCGGTGAACACGGGCTGGGACTGTCACGAACCGCCTTCCTGCGATCTCAATACGGCGAACTGTACCGGGTCTTCCAGGAGATCAAGCGACTGTTCGACCCGCATAACCAGTTGAATCCGGGCAAGGTGCTGACGGACGATCCCCATCTGACCGTCCATCATTTGCGGCCGGTCTCCGCGCCGGACGCTCAATTGTTTGATCTGCAGTTGCGGTGGTCGCCGCAACAGATGAACGAAACTGCCGTCGCGTGTCACGGTTGCGGTGCCTGCCGAACCCAGGAACCGGCCCAGCGGATGTGCCCGTTCTTCCATGCGATCCCGTCCGAGGATCGATCTCCCCGCGCCAAAGCCAATGCTGTGCGCGCGGTGTTTGATGGCCGCATTGCTGCCCATGAACTGGCATCGCCCGAAATGCGGCAACTGGCAGATCGCTGCTTCAACTGCAAGCAATGTGAGCGTGAATGTCCCAATCATGTGGATATTCCGCACTTGATGATTGAAGCCAAGGCTCAATACCTGGCGACCAACGGGCCCCGGACTTCAGAATGGTTTCTGTCCCGTGTTCATTCGTGGGGCGATTTCTTGTGTCGGTTCTCCTGGCTGGTCAATCCCCTGCTGGGAAATTCCGCCGCTCGATGGGTCCTGGAACGGACTTTGGGTGTGGCGGCGGCACGTCGACTGCCGACATTTGCCCGGCGCCCGTTCCTGAAGTCTGCCCGGCGCGAGTGGACATCTCCGCCCGCCACAATTCGTGGTGGCCAGCCGGTGGTTTATTTTGTCGATCACTTCGCGAACTATCACGACCCGGAACTCGCCACCGCGTTTGCTCGCATCCTGGAATTCAACAGCCAGAAGGTCCATGTTCCACCGCGTCAATTGCCGTCGGGCATGGCGCTGATCTCGATGGGAGACCTTGATACGGCACGTTCCATCGCCGAAAACAATGTTCGTATTCTTGCCGAATTTGCGCGTGAAGGGAGCCCCATTGTCTGCACCGAACCTGCAGCGGCGGTCTGCCTGAAATTCGAGTATCCCAAACTTGTCAGCCATCCGGACGCTCAGGTGGTGGCCGCTCAGGTGGTGGAAGCGGGTACGTTTTTGTCCGGACTGCGTCGACATGGTCAATTGCGCACCGAGTTCGCCGAGTTACCCTTGATCGCCACCTATCACACGCCGTGCCACATGAAAATGCTGGGCCCGACGACCCCGCTGGCAGATCTCTGCAGTCTGATCCCGTTTTTCGCCGCCCGCAGATCCGAAAACGGCTGCTCGGGTCTGGCCGGAACCTTTGGACTGACGCGTGAACACTTCCAGGAATCGCTGGAGATCGGCCGCGACCTGATCGAGCGGATGCGCGCCGACGATCATCATCTGGGCCTGACGGAATGCAGCAGTTGCCGCCTGCAGATGGAACAGCGTTCGCCCACCCCCACATTACACCCACTCAAGATCCTCGCCCTGGCCTACGGCCTGATGCCGGAGATCCATCGCCGACTGAAGCCGAATACCCGGAAATGGCTGACATCGTAACTGACGCTGCCAGCGTCGGCGTTCCGGCGGCGTAGCCACAGGATACCCCAACACGACGGTGGACACTTACAGCCGGATCTGCTCATTCGCTGTCAGTGCCGCTGGCGGAGCCTCTTCACCGGCCACGGCTTCCAACAGACCGTCTTTGTCGAGACTGTCGAATTTCCGCAGGGTGCCGAAGTCCAGTTGGGTCAGTTTTTCGATCTGGCTGACACGAACCTGGAACGTCTTTGCCGCATCTTCAGCGGTCGACTCAAGAGCGGCCAACAGGTCTTCCTGGCTTACCAGAAAACCTGCTGAGCCAAGCGACCCGTCGTCGCGGACAAATGCGACGACTTTCCAGAACCGGGTCGGAACCTGGACGCCGCTGAAATCTGGATCGTCCTTTCCGAAGATGGGGCCAGTGAAAATCGTGATCCGGCGATCGTTCTTGTTCGCATTGTCGAGCAGGTAATTTTCCAGGCCCTGCCACAGGGCTTTCCCCTGATTGAAACGCGAATGTTGCGGGCTGCAGTTTGTGAAATGGAACGTGTCGTCATTGGCGGATTTGGCTATGGCAACGGATCGTCCCCAGGCGGGATCCAGCCGGCGCACCAGGTGCCCCCGATCAAACGGCTTTCCGTACCATTCGTTCCCGATCTGCAGGCTTTTGTCGACGCGGTGGTCGAAGATCCAGCGGTCTTGTTCCCGTTTGCCGAGGTTTTGTTCCTGTGTTCCATCGATGTTGACGGCGGTAAAGAACGCCAGCCGACGCTGCTTGTTCATGACCACGCTGTAGTGGTGGTACTGCAATTCATATGGGGCACCGGTTCCTGGTTCGTTGTTGATCGCGGCAGCCTTCACTTGCGTCGTCGTCAACACGGGCAATGGAACACTCAGCTTTCCACCCCCCAGGAAATTCGGGTTGTACCCTTCACGTTTACTGTAATCCGTGTCGATCTCGACCTTCTCCTGAGCCGCGGGTGCCACACTGCCCGTAGTTGTGGCCGCGGTTGTCGGAGTTCCCAGGCGGACGGTCACCTGCAATGGAATCGTCCAGGTGACGCTGCCAGAGTCCTCCGCCGGTTTGGAAAGAGTGACTGAATTCTGAACGGGTTGTGACATGGTTTCTCCTTCGGTACGAGCCCACGCAGCGGCCCACTCGGAAGTTCCGTCAACGGTGCCTTGAAAGTTCAGTGCGGCATCGACAACGCGCGAATCGCGCGCCAGCTCGAAGGTGGGGACGGCGTAGTTGGCTTCCAGGTAAACGCCAGCAAAATGCAAGCCGATGATCGTTCCCGTTTTGACGTCGATGACGGCCGACCCGGAGTTGCCCCCCAGGGTTGAACTGTCGTGGGTCATCGCCATCACTTCGCTTTCAAAACTGCGGACTTTCGCCCGCCCCCGGATCTTCCCGGGTTGCATTCGCTTGACGCCAAAGATCGTGCCGAAGACCCGCTTCTGGACGTCGGCATCATTGCGGAAGTCCTGGGCCGGGTATCCCACCACCACGACATCCTGATCGACCATGCCATTCGGATCGGTGACGGATAGCGGCAACGGCCTGGCAGTTGCAGGCAGACCTTCCATACGCAGCAGTGCCATGTCCCAGAACGGATGGACCATGACCACGTCAGTCACCCGGATCAGCGTCCCCGGGTCGGGTTCAGGCATCCCGTTTTCCCGACGAAAGTCGACCAGCGATCCCCCCGCGTGGAAACGCACATGTGTCCCCACGCCGTCGGAGAACAGCTTCGCCACATGACGATTGGTCATCATCAGGTTCGGACCCACAACAAACCCGGTTCCGCCATAGGGGATATTTGGGGTCAGCGGCAGTTCCAGGCGGCCGATTGAAGGGAAAAGAGGCTCCAACCGCTGGTGGATTTCCGGAGCGTTCAAATGTTTCCAATCGTCCATCGGTACGGTTTCGTAGGCGTTCGCCTTGATGAAAACGACCGGTCGCTTGTCCGGGAGTACAATCGCTTCCAGGCCGAACAGTTCGTCCGATGTCAACGATTTGCCCAGCTTGAGCTTCTCGAGTGCAGACGCGGTCGGATCGATTTCCAGAGCCTCAAATCCGCCCTCCAATCCGACCTGCGATTGGGGCAGGGAGATCGATTCCAGTCCATCCTTGGCGACTTGAGTCAGCATGGCCTTGAGGCGTTTGGCGCGTTCGTCCAGATCCATGACATGTCCTCAGAATTCAGGTCAATGAAGTAACGAGATTGAAATGATTCGCAGCAATCTGCGGGCGGCTATTGCCGTGGTGCCTGTGGTATACCATCTCCGCCGGCTCACCCTGTGTCGCAACCCGACGCTTCAATAAAAGCATGCGTTGTAGTACGCCCGACGGTAGCACTGTCATGATTGGCCCTCAGCGTTTTCGCGACCCTGTTTCGGAAGGCCCCAAAGTATGGTGCTGCATTTTGGCGAATGCAATGCGACTCAAAGATATCCACCGAAGCAGAGTTGCACCGAATGGGATCAGAGCGACGTAGGCTGGTGCAGTCTAGCAACCCGTGGCAAAAGGTCTGACCCTTTGGAGGGCACAGAATCCACCTTGAAAATCGCGTGCCCGGAGAGGGTCAGACACCTTTTTGCCACAGGCTGCTAGCCGCTTTTCGGCATTCAGATCGCTGGAGCAGGCTTGATGCATCGAATGTCCGTCGACGAACCCGATTCATGATTCTGTGTAAGGCAGGGAGCCGATGCCCTGTATTCACCGCTGAGTGATGACAGGACAAAGGAGAATTCAATGATCCAGATTCGCAAAGCGTCAGAGCGTGGTCACGCTGATCACGGCTGGTTGAACACGTTCCACACGTTTTCATTCTCATCGTACCAGGATCCCAACCACACCCGGTTTCGTTCTCTACGAGTCATGAACGAGGACTGGGTTGCCCCCGGGCAGGGGTTCGGAACGCATCCTCATCGTGACATGGAAATCGTGACCTATGTCCTGGAGGGGGCGTTGGAACACCGCGATTCAATGGGAAATGGCGAGGTTTTGCGTCCCGGTGAATTCCAACGAATGTCCGCCGGAACCGGGATCACGCACAGCGAATTCAATCCGTCCTCAACGGATCCGACGCACTTGTATCAGATCTGGCTGTATCCCGAGCAGAAGGGGATAGCGCCCAGTTACGAACAGAAGCAGTTTGCGGACTCCGGACGCCACAACCGGTTGCAACTGGTGGCCTCGCGGACCGCGGCGGAGGGTTCGCTGTTGATTCAACAAGATGCACGGATATACCTGTCGACGATTGACGCGGGTGTCTGCGTGGCGCACGAACTGCCGGCCGAACGATACGGGTGGGTGCAGGTGCTGCGCGGTTCAGTAGAACTCAATGGCCACTCACTCCAAACCGGCGATGGTGCCGCAATCAGCGACGAAAGGCACTTGAGTTTTCACGGCACAACCAACGCAGAAGTTATGATATTCGATCTGGCATAGGCGCGAACATGCCTGAGAATGGAACAAACCTCTTTTTAAAGTTCTGAAAGAAATGAGATGTCCGAACAAGCCCTGTTCCAACCGTTTGCGCTGCGAGATTTGACGCTGCCGAACCGAATCGTGCTCGCTCCCATGACGCGTTCACGAGCGGGGGCTGAGCGAATTCCAAACAAACTGATGGCGGAATACTACGTCCAGCGCAGGTCGGCAGGACTGTTAATTACGGAAGCGACTACAGTTTCCGAGCAGGCCAATGGCTGGGTCGATTCGCCCGGAATCTACACCGACCCGATGACAGCCGGTTGGCGACTGGTGGTTGACTCGGTCCATCAGCGGGGAGGGAGAATATTTCTGCAACTGTGGCACATGGGGCGGGCTTCTCACAGCAGCTTTCATCGTGGACAACCAGCGGTGGCGCCGTCAGCCATCAAGATCAATGGCGATTACATCCATACTCCGATCGGCAAGCAGCCGTACGAGGTTCCTCGAGCCTTCGAAACCGATGAAATCCCCCTGGTCGTGGAACAGTACCGTGCTGCCGCGCGGCGGGCTCGCGACGCCGGCTTTGACGGGGTCGAAATCCACGGAGCCAACGGCTACCTGATCGACCAGTTCCTGCAGTCGAAAACGAATCAACGGACCGACCGCTACGGTGGAAGTGAGACGAATCGCCTGCGGTTTCTCGTGGAAGTCACCGAGGCGGTGGGCACGGTATTCCCGTTCAATCGTATTGGCGTTCGGCTGTCGCCAAACGGTGTGTTCAACGACATGGGTTCGCCGGACTTTCGAGAACAGTTCTCGCTGGTGGCGAGTACGTTGGATGCGTATGGATTATCCTACCTGCACATTATGGACGGACTTGGCTTCGGCTTTCATAATCTGGGTGAGCCAATGTCGCTGGCCGAATTCCGCCCGTTGTTTCATGGTCCGTTGATGGGGAATGTCGGCTATACCCAGGCGACGGCCGAGGCGGCAATCAGTGCCGGTCACGCCGATCTGATAGCATTCGGGCGACCCTTTATCAGTAACCCGGATCTTGTCGACCGATTCCAGCATGGCTGGCCATTGGCACCAGCCGCAGAGGTTTCTGACTGGTACTCCCCGATCGGAGCTCGGGGGTATACCGATTTTCCGGCTCATTCACCGGTGTAGAGGGAAAACCGTGGCACGAGGGCCGGATGCGGTTCGCGGTCAGCCCAGGAACTGACCGCGGATTCATCAGGCCAGCAACTCCTTGATGACATGCGCCTTGTAGACGTCCGTCAGGCGTTCGTCGCGACCGTTGTGGGAGAAGGTCAGTTTTTCGTGATCCAGTCCCAGCAGGTGCAGCATCGTGGCGTGCAGGTCCGAAGTCTGTGTGCGGCTGACGATCGATCGATATCCGAAATCATCAGTCGCTCCGTAGGCCTGGCCGCCGCGAATCCCGCCGCCAGCCAGCCAGACGCTGAAGCCGTACGGATGGTGATCACGCCCTTCGTTTCCGCGTGTTTTGTTGTCGGTGCGCTGTTCCGCCCCAGGAGTGCGACCGAACTCGCCGCCCCACAGGATCAAGGTGGAATCGAGCAAGCCACGCTGTTTCAGGTCTGTGAGCAGGCCGGCTACAGGAAGGTCGGTTTGTTCGCAACAACTGCGAGTCCCTGCCGTGTTGTTGGTGTGAGTGTCCCAGGGCTGGCCCGCCATGAACAACTGAATGAACCGTACACCGCGTTCAACCAGCCTGCGCGCCATCAGGCAGCGTTTGCCATAGGAGCGCGTTTTCGGCTGGTCCAGTCCGTACAACTTCTGTGTGTCGGCCGTTTCCTGATTCAGATCGAGTGCGTCGGAGGCCGTCAGTTGCATGCGAGAGGCCAGTTCAAAACTGGCAATCCGGGCATCGAGTTCCAACTCGCCCGGACGGGCCTGACGATGCCGTTGGTTCAGTTGTCGCAGCAGGTCCATGCGCCCCTGGTCGATTTCGGTGGCGCGCGCGGTTTTGGGTTGCAGATGGAGGACCGGCATTCCTTCGGAGCGGATGACAGTTCCCTGATACTGCGGCGGCAGCCAGCCACTGGACCAGTTGCGGGCTCCGTCGACCGGCATTCCTCCCGGGTCGGGCAGAGCGACGTACGCGGGCAGATTCTGGTTTTCGGCTCCCAGGCCGTAGGCCACCCAGGATCCGATGTTGGGGCGGCCGGACACGATCAACCCGGTGTTGGCCATCCAGATCGCCTGCTCATGATTACGATGTTCAGTGAACATGGAGCGGATTACGGCGATGTCGTCGGCGTGACTGGCAATGCCGGGCAGGACTTCGGAGAACTCCAGGCCGCTCTGACCATGTTTGGAAAACTTGAACGGACTGCCCATCAGGTAGGTCGTCCGGTTCTCATCATCAGCGACTTCGGCGGGCGGCGACTTGCCGTCCAGCCGGCTCAGTTCCGGCTTGGGATCGAGCAAATCCACCTGGCTGGGGCCGCCATGCATGAACAACTGAATCACGGCCTTGGCGCGGGGGGCGTAGTGCGGCGTCCGCGAGCCCTGACCGAGCTGAGATTCGGTGGCATGCGCGAGGGGGGGGAAGTCGCCGCACAAAGCGGCCAGAGCCAGCCCGCCGAATCCACTGCCGAGTTGCATCAGGGTGTCGCGGCGCGAGCGGAGTGGAACATGGAATTCAGGCATGACAGTCTTCCCAATCGGTCGGTTGTGTCTCACGGATTCTTCTGCGATATCAATTTGGATCGACACCGGTCTAGCAGCCCGTGGTAAACGGGGGCTGACCCTCTCCGGGCATTCGATTTTCAAGCTGAATCGATTGCCCTCCAAAGGGTCAGAGCCCTTTTACCACGGGCAGCTAGTCCAGATAGACAAACTCGTTCGAGGCCAGCAGCATGTGGCAGACGTCGGCGAGGGCCAGGCGCCGGGCTTCGTCTGACGCAACTCCCTTGGCAGCGTGACGTCCCTGCTGGTCCGCGACGAAATCGTTGAGCAATTTCAATTCGTCCGCAGTTGGTTCACGAGACAGGGCTGCCAACACGGTGAAATGAACGGGTGCGTCCGGGGATTCGCGGAGCGCTCGATCGGCAAACGCCACGGCGTAGGCGACGGCCGCATCACTGTTCAACAGGGTCAGGGCCTGCGTGGAGACGGTCGATCGACTGCGACGGGTGCAGTTTGTTTCCATCACCGGCTGATCGTGCGCCTGCAGAATCGTCAACGGGTTGCCACGCAATACCTGCACATAGATGGAACGCCGGCGATCGTTCTGGCCGTCGGCAACAGTGACTTCGCCATCGCCTCGTCGCGCCACCGGAACTGGTGTACCGTACAGGCGCTGGTCCAGAAGTCCCGCAACACAGAGCATCGCGTCCCGCAATGGTTCGGCATCGACCCGCCGGCCCCGCTGTCGCCAGAGTAACCGGTTGTCGGGATCCAATTTCGTTGCCCTGGCTTGAGTCGCTTCATCAATGTTCGATCGTTGGCGATACGTGCTTGATGTCATGATCAGCCGATGCAGATGCTTGATGCTCCAACCGTTATCCACGAATTCGCGGGAAAGCCAATCGAGCAGTTGCGGGTGGCTGGGCGACGATCCGAGCGTGCCAAAGTCTTCGGGAGTCGAAACGATGCCTTCGCCGAAGTGTTGCATCCAGATCCGATTGACTATGACGCGTGAAGTCAGCGGGTGATCGGGTTGCGTCAGCCAGCGGGCGAAAGCCAGTCGCCGCCCTGACGTTTTGGCATCCGCGGCCGGCGGGACCCATTGAAACGAAACCGGTGTCGTCAACGACGAGAGGACTCCCGGTTCAACCGGGGCTCCGGGGGTCAGCGCGTCGCCACGCCGCAAGAGCGGGGTTGTAACCGGACCGGGCAAATCGTACAGGGCGCGAATCTCGTCAAAACTGATCCGCTGACGTTCCTGAGCGGCAATGGCAGCGTTCCGCTGGTCCACGCCAGAGCGGTACTCGGGATACGTTTCTGGAAGCAGTTTGTCGAGAGTCTTGTCGTCCGGCTGCAATTGAGCGGTGAATTTTGCGATCAGGTATTTGTCGACTTCGGTCCTTTGATCGGCCGGTTTGCCGAACGCGGCTGTGATGTCGGCCCGCAGAACTTCCGGAAGGGTGGCCAGTCGTTCGTCGAACAGTTTTCGTTTGTGAGTGGCGCGCAGGGCGGCCATTTCATTCCGAAGTCGCGCAATTTCCGTGTTTAGTCTCGCGTTCAATTCGTCGGCAGACTTCTTCTGGGACGCCGTGGCGACCTGCAGTCGCCGATCCATCTGCGCGATCCATTGTTGCGGCCGCAAGGCAGACATGAACACCGCCTGCAACCGGTAGTACTCCGTCTGCGGGATCGGATCAAACTTGTGGCTATGGCAGCGGGCACACTGCAACGTCAGGCCCATTGTCGATGATGAAACGATCTGCAGAGTATCATTGATGGTGGGATAGAAATATTGTGCGTCCGCATTCTTGATCGTCGAAAAATCCGGTCGGCTGGAATCCGCGGCACAACGCAGGTATCCGGTGGCAGTGATCGCTTCGACGACCTCATCGGGCAGACGATCCAGCGTTTCGTACGCGGTCCAGTAGTCACTGAGTTCGTCGCCCGCCAGTTGCTCCTGCAGAAACCGATCGTACGGTTTGTCAGAATTGAACGCGCGGATCACATAGTCGCGAAACTTGTAGGCGGTCGGCAGGGGCCGATCTTCGGACAGGACTCCGGCGGAATCGGCATACCCGGCCAGATCGAGCCAGTGCCGAGCCCACCGCTCACCGTATTGGGGACTGGCGAGCAATCGGTCGATCATTCGTTCGTAGGCAAACTCATCCTGGTCTGCGAGAAATTCACGCAGTTCCTCGGGTGATGGAGGGAGACCGATCAGGTCATAGAACGCGCGGCGCAGCAGGATGTCCGGGCTGGCATCGGGAGCTTGAGTCAATCCTTTCGCAGCAAGTGCCGCCAGGACGAACGAGTCAATGACATTGCGAACACGTCCTGCCTCCAGAGCCTTCGGAATGTCAGGTCGTGTGGGTGGACGAAACGACCAGTGGTCGCTGCCGCCAGCATCAGCCTGCCCCCTGGCCTCTTCCTCGTCGACCAGGGACTCGGACGAGGTGGCACCGTCGTTGATCCACGATCGAATCAGCCCCTTTTCCTCGGCCGACAGGGCCGGCCCACCCTTCGGCATGTCGTTGGAGGCGAGCTTTTCCCACAAGAGACTGGATTCCGCCGCCTTGATCCGGATCGCCGGGCCCGACGTCCCGCCACGGAGCAGTTCGCGGGTGGTGGTCAGCCGCAGTCCCTGTTCCGGCTCCGCTCCTGCATGACATTTGACGCAGCGAGCCTTGAAGATCGGCAGAATGTGTTCTTCAAATGTGACTTTTGGTTTGGGATCGTCGGCCAATGAGATCTGGCAGAGGAACACCAGCCCCAACCCGAACAGGGGCGATACAGGTCGACCGGCGTTTCGCTTCTTCGCGGCAATCATTGCAGCCTGCATACCCACTCCCCCGGCAATTCCCAGTTCCCTGGAGCGGACGCAGAATGTAGTTCCCCACACGCAGTCAATGACGCGACGCCGCTCCCATCAATTCTCGCTTACGTTTAGGGCTTGCGTCAACCTCGGCAATCGTAGGGAATTCCGAAAGGTGGGGTTGGCACCTTTGATCGCTGATTTCGTGAGCGGCGCGGCACTAGCCGCGGGTGCATTATCACTCGTACCCGAAGAACCCGCGGCTCGCGCCGTGCGGCTCACAATGCAACCCAAAGCGTCAGCGAGGCATCGAGTTAATTCCCGCCCTCCCTCAATCGCACCGACCGATGCCCCACTGGCCAAATCAAAGGTCCGTTGTTGGCGTTGCAACCCGGAAACATCCAGGCACCAATCGAAGCGCGCATCGGATCTCTTCTTCCAATCTGATGTTGCGTCCGAATTCCGCCCTTCCTCACTCGTTGAACGTGGCTTTCCGGCAACGGACTGCGAAACCTCAATTCCATTCTGACGGACCGCCAGCTCGCTTTTTTGTCGGGCCGCAACATCTGACGTGAAAACGAGTTACCGGTGACGCCGCGGATTCGCGAATTCAGAAAGCTGAACGGAATGTTTCATTGGCATTTCGATTGCTTTACATCCTGTTCATCCTGCGAAACACAATTGCAAACAGACCGAGACGACAGCAGGGGTCTCGGCAACCGAATCACAACGTCCCGCGAAGTTCCAGAAAGAACATCACCATGCCGACTCTTTTCGCCGCCCTGATCCATGACGAATCCGGTTTCATCGTTTCCGCCGAACTGGTCCTGGTCGCCACGATCGCTGTCCTGGGGATGATTGTCGGACTGTCGGAAATCGCCCTGAACGTGAACAACGAACTGGAAGACGTCGGCTCTGCATTCGGATCCCTGAATCAAACGTACTGCGTCAAGGGGATCAAGGGTTGTGCCGGGTACAGCAGCGGGACGGAATTCCGCGACAACATCGATAACTGCGACAACACCTGCGACGTTCAAAGCTTCGATGGCCGCGGCGAATACTCGGAATGAACCTTGACTGCACCGGGTACGTAAAGTCGTCGGAACGCACCCGCTCCGCGACAGCATGATCGACCCTCTCTGGTCCGCGAACAAAAACTGCCGCAAGTCTCTCGCACCCGAGGCCTCTGCGGCTGTCGCGTTCTATGTTGTCCGATCACGCCAAAAACAAGCCTCACAATCGATCCATTCAGAACACGTCCAACAAGATGAGCGAAATCAAAACGATGTTGCCGACACGCCTCGTGACGTGAGCTATGTTTTTTACAGACGTCAATGTGCGAGATTGGGATTCTGTTTGGCCCATCTTCTTGTCACGGCGTCGCACTGCAAAATATGTCTGAAATCTCTGGCAAGTACTTTGGAGCCTGACACCGTGACCGATGCCACAGCCACAACTGATACCACCGCCGTTCGAGAAGTTCTGGCTCAACACGGCCGGTTGACCGTGGATATCCAGACCCTGGATGAAGATTTTGATCTGTACGGTGCCGGACTGACGTCGCTGGCCACCGTCGGGATCATGCTCGCGCTGGAAGATCGATTTGAGATCGAGTTTCCAGAATCGATGCTCAGCCGTAGTACGTTTCGCAGCGTCTCGGCCATTGCGGAAGCGGTGGCTCGACTCGCCGGTTGATTTCCAGCACGCAACGCCTTCCCGACGCCCCGCAATCATCACCAGCCATGACGTGACCTCCTGTTTCCTGATTCCCGGACGCTCCCCGTTTCGTCCCTTCGAGAGTTCCCCATGATGCCAGTCGCAGACCTGCCTGCCGTATCGACCGCATCCGCCACCGACGCGGTTGATTTTGATGAATTGCTCAATCGAGTCCATGTCATTGGCCGGGATGTCCTGGCGGTGCATGCGGCGGACGTCGATCGCCTGGCGCGATTTCCCGTCGAATCGATCGATGCGATGAAGGAAGCCAGACTGCTCAGCGCCTATGTCCCCGTCGAATACGGCGGCATGGGTCTGAACATTGTGGAGATGGCTCGAATCTGCGAGGCGCTCGGCCAGTATTGCGGTTCGTCCGCCATGATCTATGCGATGCACTGCATCCAGGTCGCCTGCGTCGTCCACCACGCTCAAGAATCGTCCTACTTCCGTCACTATCTGCGGGATCTGGTGACCGAACAACGCCTGATGGCTTCCGCCACGACGGAAATCGGCACCGGCGGAGACCTGCGATCCAGCGTCTGTGCCATTGAAGTCAACGGTGATTGCTTCACACTGACCAAGAAGGCCCCCGTCATTTCATACGGCGAATACTCCGATGACATCCTCGTCACCTGCCGCCGGGCACCCGATGCTGCCGCGAGTGAGCAGGTGCATGTGATGGTCAAGCGGGGTGAATACCACGCAGAACCGTTATCGACGTGGGATACGATGGGTTTTCGTGGGACCTGTAGTTCCGGGTTTACGCTGACGTCGCATGGCGCAACCGACCAGATTCTGCCGACTCCATTCAATGACATCCTGTCACAAACGATGCATCCCTATTCGCATATCGTCTGGGGCGCGCTCTGGACGGGGATTGCGGCTGACGCCGTCAACCAGGCGCGTGCCTTCGTTCGGGCCGAAGCCCGCAAGACGCCCGGTGAAACGCCGATTTCGGCAATTCGCCTGGCGGAAGTCGATCTGGTCCTGCAGGAAATGCGGCACAACGTCTACAGCCTGGCCCGCGAATATCACGAATTGCTGTCGAATAATGCCGGCGAATCCATTCACGGCTTCGGCTTCTCGATCCGCACCAACAACCTGAAGCTGTCCTGTTCCCAACGCATCGTCGAAATCGTCGGCCAGGCGCTGTTGATCTGTGGCATCCAGGGCTATCGCAACGATTCCAAGTTCAGCCTGTCGCGCCACCTGCGGGATTCCTACGGGGCGGCACTGATGGTCAACAATGACCGGATTACCAAACTTAACGCCACCATGCTGCTGGCACACAGAGAGGGACATTGACAATGTGCATTGCGACCATGAGTTTGAGTGAAGCTTATCAGCACTGTCAGGATCAGTTGCTCGAAGCCGGTTTGCTGATTTCCTCAGGCGTCCCCGGCCTGTACGGCTTCAGCGGTGTGTTCGAAGATGTGGTCGAACGGTTCGAAGCCGCGGTCACCCGACGTGCCAAGCCATTGAAGGCGGAAGTCATGCGGTTTCCGGCCATCCTGAATCGCAAGCACTACCTGCAAACCACGCACATTGAGAATTTTCCTGATCTGATGGGCTCGGTCCACAGTTTTACCGGGAACGAACACGATCACGCCAAACTGCTGGACAAGCGGGCGCGCGGCGAAGACTGGACAACCAGCCTGACTCCGACTGACGTCATGTTGACTCCGGCCGCCTGTTATCCCCTATATCCGACGGCAACCGGCACCACCCTGACCAGCGAAGGTCGGCTCGTCGACTTGCGTTCCTTCGTCTTCCGTCATGAACCATCGATCGATCCAGCCCGGATGCAGATCTTCCGCCAGCGGGAATTTGTCCGGATGGGAACCGCTGAGCAGGCGCTGGAACACCGGGAATACTGGTTGCAGGTCGGTCAGGAAGTTTTGAACTCGGTCGGCCTGGCCGTGCAGAGTGTCGTGGCCAATGATCCCTTCTTCGGTCGTGGTGGCCGCATGATGGCTGCCGCCCAGAAGGAACAGGATCTGAAGTTTGAGCTGGTGCATGCCGTGGCAACGTCGGAAAAGCCGACGGCCATCACGTCGTGCAATTATCACCTGGACCATTTCGGGCACGCATTCGACTTCAAGACCCCCGATGGAAAGTACGCTCACACGGCGTGCATCGGTTTCGGTCTGGAGCGAATTGCCCTGGCCCTGTTCATGACTCACGGTTTTGACCCGGATCACTGGCCTTCAGACGTGAAGAGTGTACTCGCACTATGACGAAACAGGTTTTCCCGCTGAGCCCCGCTGGCTACCAGCGACACTTGATTCATACGAGAGAACGTCACTGGGCGGAAACGAACTGTTACGTCGACGTCTGGATCGAGTTGCTGCATGCCTGGGGCTTTGATCCCCTCGCCGCCATGCCATTCACGGTGGGCATCGACTTCGAGGGGGATCAGTGGACCTTCTTCAAATTCCCGCACGCGGATCTGCGGGACCTGTTTGGATTGGACGTCCAGGAACTGGCGATCTGGCAGCCGTTGGTGGAACATGTCGACGAACAGGTTGGTCGCGGTCGGCCGGTGCTGGTCGAACTCGATTCCTTCTACCTGCCGGACACCGCCGGAACCGCTTACCACCTGCAACATACCAAGTCGACGGTTGCAGCCATTGACATCGATGTTGCAAACCACCGGCTGGGATACTTCCACGGACAGGGGTATTACGAACTGAGCGGCGACGACTTCGCAAGCGTATTCCGAATGGCGGGGCCGAATGATCCGGCGATGCTGCCGCCCTATGTGGAATTCGTCAAACGCCGTCCCATTCGGGGAACGACAGGAGGTGGATTAGTGGAAACCTCACTGTCGCTCCTGAAGCAGCAACTGCAACTGATCCCCGACGTGAATCCGTTTGAAAAGTTCAAACCGCGATTTGCCGCCGATCTGGACTGGCTGACCAACGAATCTCTGGACGTGTTCCATCAATACTCGTTTGCCACGCTGCGTCAGTTTGGCGCCTGCTATGAAATGGCGGCACTTTACCTGGATTGGCTGGGAGCTCACGATGTTGCCGGCCTGGAACTGGCACGAGATGCCTTCAACCAGTTGTCGACGGGAGCCAAGACGTTGCAGTTCCAATTGGCCCGGGCAATGGCTCGCAAAAAGCCGCTCAGCCTGACACCGATTGATGACATGGCCAGCACCTGGCAAACCGCGATCAGCCATCTGACCTCGCGGCTTCTGGCAACTTGAAACAGCCTGTGACTGTCATCTGGCTGGACACTACTCAATGGCTGCGGACTACGAAGAATCAGCAATCCCATCCCAGGGCTCGTGGAGTCCCTGGCATTGCTCCGCGCATCCTCCCGGATCGATCACGGATCCGTCACAATTGCCGCGGGAAAGTAAAGACTGGATTCCTGCCACGGTCCCTGGAACCGTCGCCGGCGACCTCGCGGCGATTGACCGCTGGACGTTTGAGAGCCCGGCAGAGATCGACAAAGACGACTGGTGGTTTCGGTCCACTCTGCAGGTCCCGATCGAGGCGATGTCCCGAATGGCGTGCCTGATCTTTGAGGGCCTGGCGACGCTTGCCGAAGTCTGGCTGAACGGTGAATTGCTGCTGACCAGCGACAACATGTTTCGCAGCCACCGCGTGGACGTCTCGTCCCGCCTGCGTGGCGACAACGAACTCGTCCTCGGTTTTCGATCGGTGACCGAAAATCTCAAGCAAAAGCGGCCGCGACCGCGATGGAAGACGAATCTGGTGAACAACCAGCAATTGCGCTGGCTCCGCGGAACATTGCAGGGACGAATCCCCGGCTGGTCGCCTCCCGCTCCGGCGATCGGACCCTGGCGTGGAATTCGACTGGAAATCCAGCCCGTCTCCCTTCATTCCGTTCATCTGAAGTCGCGCCTCGACAACGGCTGCGGCATTGTCACGTTCGACGCCAGCGTGGTCAGTGCCGGTTCGATCGAATCCGCCTCATTGCGAGTTGGAACTCACGTTGTACCGCTGCGACTGTTACGGAAACTGGAAGGCAATTCATTACACGGCGAATTGCGGATCGACCAGCCGAATCTCTGGTGGCCGCACACCCATGGTCAACCGGACCTGTATGAATGCGAAGTGGTTGTCGAATCCGGAGGCCGCAAGGATTGCTTTCCTTGCGCGCCGATTGGATTCCGCCAGTTGGAGATTGAGACCACCGATGGCTTCCGGGTGCGGGCGAACGGACAGTCGATCTATTGTCGCGGTGCCTGCTGGACCGTCTGTGACATCCTGACACTGTCAGGCACGGAAGAGCAATTGCGGCACGACTTGACCCTTGCGCGCGACGCGGGTGCAAACATGCTGCGCGTCGGTGGCACGATGGTCTACGAGAGTGACACGTTCTACCGCCTGTGCGATGAACTCGGGATCCTCGTCTGGCAGGACTTCATGTTTGCCAACATGGACTATCCGGTCGATGACGTAGCCTTTCGAAAGAATGTGGTAGCCGAGGCAACCGAACAACTCACGCGCCTGGCCGCTCATCCTTGCGTTGCAGTGTACTGTGGGAACAGCGAGATCGAACAGCAGGCGGCGATGCTGGGAATGCCGCGAGAAATGTGGACCAATTCCTGGTTTACGCAGGATCTGCCTGAACTGGTTCGCCACCTGCACCCGGGGACCGGTTATGTCCCGTCGACTCCCACGGGCGGAGTTCTACCGTTTCAGCCGAATACCGGGCTGACACACTATTACGGAGTGGGTGCCTACTTGCGCCCGGTCACCGATGTGCGTCGTTCGGACGTCAAGTTCACTCCAGAATGCCTGGGGTTTTCGAACGTTCCGGAAGCGGTGACGATCGATGCGATCATGCAGGTATCGAATGCGGTCACACACGATCCCCGCTGGAAGCGCCGCGTGCCGCGGGATTCCGGTGCCGGTTGGGATTTCGAAGATGTCCGCGATCACTATTTGCGGGAAGTCTACCTGGTCGATCCCGTTCAACTGCGGTCCTGGGACAGTCCGAAATATCTGCAACTGAGCCGGCTGGTCACCGGCGAAATGATGCAGCAAACGTTTTCCGAATGGCGCAGCGGCCACGGGAGCAATCGGGGTGGACTGGTCTGGTTCTACAAGGATTTATGGCCTGCCGCCGGTTGGGGGATCCTCGATTCCACAGGAACCCCCAAGGCCGCGTACTACGCATTGAAGAGAATCTGGAAAAGTCGCCAATTGGTACTGACCGACGAGGGACTGAACGGATTGCAACTGCATCTGGTCAATGAGGGTGGCGACGCCTGTGACGGATTCTTGGAAGTCCAGTTGCTGAAGGGACCTGATGTTGTCATTGCCCGGCAGGAAATTCCCGTCCAGATCGAGGGAAGAGCGTCTCGGACACTGAGCGCCGACGAAATCCTGGGCGGGTTTTACGATGTCAGCTATGCCTATCGATTTGGCCGTCCTCACCACGATGTCGTCGTGGCGACGTGGTTCGATGCGGACCGGAATGTCGTCAGTGAGGCGTTTCATTTTATCCGACGCGGAATTCCCGCACTGGAACGAAACGTGGTTCTGGAAACCTCGGCGGCACCAGCGGCCAGTGGCGACTATCGCATCACATTGCGCGCGGATCGCTTCCTGCAGAGCGTTCAGGTCTCGGCGTCAGGATTTCTGCCAGACGACAACTACTTTCATCTCGCGCCGAATCGGACGAAGTCGGTCACGTTCCGTCCCCGTCAGCCAGCGTCTCGATTCAAAGCGATGGTCGAAGCCCTGAACATGGATGCCAGCCACATCGTCACTGTTCGGCCTACAACCACCTAGCAGGTGTCCCCATGTCTGCCGCCAAAGTCAAACCTCAGGATTACAGCCGCGCCGTATCGGTCTGCACGGCAACGGAGGTGGAACGAACGGCCTTTTATTTAAACAGCCGTGGCGATTCCCTGTTTGCCTGGCTGCACCGCCTGTCGGATCAACCGCTCGGCCACCATGGGATCCTGATCTGCCCGCCGATTGGATTCGAGCAACTGCACGCGCATCGCGCGCTGCGACACCTGGCGGATTCACTCGCCCGTTCCAACTTTCCGACGGTGCGTTTCGACTGGCACGGCACGGGTGATTCGGCGGGCGATGACATGCAGCCGGGTCGCTGCCAGACGTGGCTCGACAATGTCCGTGACAGTGTGCGCTGGATGAAGAATCACCTGGGCTGCCAGCAAGTGAGTGTCGTTGGCCTGCGAATCGGAGCCACTCTGGCGGCCCTCGCGTTGAACGAAGAGGACATTGAGAACCTCGTGCTGTGGGCTCCGGTGACCAACGGCCGGGCCTTTGTTCGCGAACTCAACGTCATCGACATGTTGTCCGAGGCCCGTCCGCCGGAAACGATCGCTGCTGGCGTGATCGATGCGGCCGGCTTCCGACTGAGTGCAGAAACGTCGGCGGATCTGTCGAAACGCAGCCTGCTGCAGTCAAAACCGCATTGCCGTCGAATTCTGGTCGCGTGGCGCGACGACACCCCGGCCGACCTGCGCGTCATCGATCACTTTCAGAATCAGGGAGTTTCCGTCGATCTGAAGACGCTCACCGGTGTGCCACAAATGCTGGTGGAGCCCCACAAAAGCCAACTGCCGGTCGCGGCGATCGGTGAGATCACGAACTGGTTCGAGCAGCATGCTGCAAACGAGCCTGTGGGCGTGCCCGATCATGAGTGGATTCCCACGGACGATTCGGCCCATCTCGACTCGCTGGCCACCGGATTCGAAGCCGATGCGTTTCGTGAGACAGTCTGGCCAATCTGCCAGTCACCCAACCTGTTTGGCATCCTGAGTCAGCCAAAGTCGGAGCCGGACACGGAACTTCCGATCATTGTCCTGCTGAATGCAGGCGCGGCATACCGCATTGGCCCGGGCCGGATGAATGTCGAACTGTCACGACACTTTAACCACCTCGGTTTTCGCTGCCTGCGAATGGATTTGTGCGGCCTGGGCGATAGCGTTCCAGAACACGTGTCGGAGGAAAACGATTCCTATGCGGCGACCGCGTTCCGCGACATCGCCATGACCCTGCAAGCCCTGCGGGAGAAATGGAGTGGCCGCCGGTTTGTATTGATGGGACTCTGTTCCGGTGCGTATGCGTCATTTCAGTCGGCAGCGCAATTCACGGATGCCGACCTGGTGGAATGCATCCTGATAAACCCGTTGACGTTTTTTTGGCAGGACGGAATGACGCTGGAGACGGCGCCGACCGTCGAGTTGATTCGCGAGCATTACTATTTCCATTCCGCGCTCCAGCCGGGTAAGTGGTTCAAGCTGCTGTCCGGCCGCAGTCACATTGGCATCGCAGGTGCGTTGCGCATGGCCGCACAGAGACTCGGTTTGACACGGTCGGAGCGGAAACGGCTTGTGGCAGGTTCGTGCCATGGCTGCCAGACGGGACCTGCGCATCCGGCGCAAGAAGACCTGACAGGCGACTTGAAGCGCATCGTGGCTTCCAAACGCCAATTGACGATGGTCTTTTCCCAGTCCGATCCTGGATACAGCATCCTGACCAGTCAGGCGGGCCGGCAGGTCCGCCGGATGCTCCGCAGCGGACAAATGCAGGTGAACCTGATCGAGGATGCCGACCACACGTTTTCACGCCACGCCGCCCGGCAGAAACTGATGGACACGTTGGCTCGGCATTTGTTGGAACGATATCGACCAAGTCGCTGATCCATTGAGTTTCATCGTTCCCAAGCTCCAGCTTGGGAACGCCCGTCTTTGAAGCTCCGCTTCACAGTCCCAAGAACACCCCTACATCCAGTCAGTCACCATGTCAACCAGTCCAGGTTGGCGAGCACAGTTGCGGGAGTTGGAGTATCTCCAATTCACTGGATCGTCAACATCGCCGCGTGCAACCGGCTTGGTGTGCGTACATTCCTGTGACTGCCATATCATTTTGTCACTCAGGGGCGTCATCGAGTGATCTCCTGCCGAATACCGATCGCGAAGCGGAGCTTCGAAGACGGGCGTTCCCAAGCGGGAGCTTGGGAACGAGAAGATTCAGTGCCCTCCAAAGGGTCAGACACCTTTTGCCTCAGGCTGTCATTCCTGAGACGAGAATTCTGGCCGCAATTCTGGCAGAATTGGACTTGTGTCAGGTCCCTCGGGTGATCAGCATAAAAAGATGCTCAAGATCCTCGAAACACCGCTGCCCCAGTCCCTGCTCAGCTACGTCGCGTTTCGCGTTGCGTTCCGCGAGACGTTTGAGCGGATGTCACTTCATAAACGATCCGCCAATGACATTGGCGACGCGTACGGATTCCTGGGAGAAATCCCGTTCCTGCGCGAAGTTCCACCGCAGGTCCAACTGGATTTGCTCGCCACGACCTGGCAACGGCATATCAGCCGTGAAGCTCATGTTGCCGACCTGGTCGACGAGAGCGTGATTTATGCCGTGTGCGAAGCGGCAGCGCGCCTGGTGGAACAGGATGCGGATGCCTTTGTCAACCTGATGCGCAGCGGTCCCGTCGACATGGCCGTCCCCGTGGATTCCTACCTGGCGCGCGAACTGCGCCTGCTGTATCTGGAACTTCCCAACGACGGTGATTTTCTACTGGTCAGTCAGTTCCTTGACCTGGAGCCGGAGGAATCCCGTCAGCAGAAGATTGAAATGGGTGTCGACCCCCGCCGGTTGGAATCCCTGTTCGATCTTCTGGGCCGCTGGCATGTGTCGTCCCAATTCCCCGCCAGATTAAAGGGGCTGCTCACCGAATCCGAGGTGGCGTCCGTGACGACGATCATGCACGCACATGTCTCCAGTTCGACGTAATCATCGGTGACTGGGCAGCCCGTGGTAAAAGAGGTCGGACCCTCTCCGGGCATTCGATTTTGAGGTAAATCTAGTGCCCTCCAAAGGGTCAGATCGCTTTTACCGTGGGCTGCGAGCCAATGGTACTCATTTTAGCCATGTCATTCGAAGCGTGAGCGAGGGAGGGCGGGAATTAACGCGATGCCTCGCCGACGCTTTGGGTTGCATTGTGAGCCGCACGGCGCTAGCCGCGGGTGCATTCTCACTCGTACCCGAAGAACCCGCGGCTAGCGCCGTGCGGCTCACAAAGTAAGTGCCATTGGGCTGCCAGCGCGGGGCCGTTCGTGGAATTCTCTTGTTCATCCGCGCCCCTGGCGATGTCGGCGCTTAGAATGTTGCCCTCCTGGTGCGACAGCGTTTTGAGACCCCGCAAGGTGAATGGACAATGAATCGAATCAAACTGTTGCTGCTGTTGTTTACTGTTGCGGCGCGCACTTCCAATCTTTACGGCGCAGACACCGCGCCGCTGGTTCAGTCGAAGCAGGGGATGGTGGTCAGTGTGAATCCAGAGGCGAGCGACGCGGGGTTGCAGATCTTGCAGTCGGGCGGGAATGCCGTCGACGCGGCCGTGACCGTTGCTCTCGCACTGGCGGTGACATTTCCGGAAGCGGGAAACATCGGTGGCGGCGGCTTCATGATGGTCTGGCCGGGTGCGGGGGTTGATCCGGTCTGCATCGAGTACCGCGAAACGTGCCCGGCGGCAGTCGGACGGGACACGTTCCTCAAAGAGAACCGGCAGGAGGGTCACCATACGGTCGGCGTCCCCGGCACGGTGCGTGGAATGGGCCTGGCACATCAGAAATATGGCAGGCTTCCGTGGGCCAGCCTGGTGGCACCGGCCATTCGACTCGCCCAAGCGGGATTTCCCGTCGATAAGACGCTCGCCAGCGGGCTGAACCGGTTGATTGAGCAGACCGGTGAATTCCCGGAATTCCGACGCGTTTACGGCAAGGCAGATGGCTCCGTCTGGAAGCCAGGCGATCGACTGATACAGCCTGATCTGGCTATGACACTGTCGGTCCTGGCAACGGACGGGCCGAACGCCTTCTACGAAGGGCAGATTGCTGACAAAATCGTTGCGGAGATGAAAGCAGGCGGGGGATGCCTGACTCATGATGATCTGGCGAAGTATCGCCCCCACGTTCGAGTGCCCGTGCATACGACCTATCGGAGTTACGATGTTTTCGCTCCGCCACCACCGAGTGCTGGCGGAACTCAACTGATCGAATGCCTGAACATCCTGGAACGTTTCGACTTGGCGGCGCTGGGACCGAAATCGCCCCGCGCGGCGCATCTGCTCGCCGAATCGATGCGGCGGGCCGGGTGTGATCGGGTCCGCTTCCAGGGGGATCCAGAGTTCACTCCAGTTCCAGCCCGGCTGGTGTCAAAGGAGCACGCGGAACAGGTGTCGCACAGCATCCAGTTGGATCAGGCCACTCGCAGTGAAGATCTGGCGGAAGACTTGAAACTGACGGACGAACCACCCAGTACCACGCACTTCTCCGTGGCGGATGGCGCAGGGATGGCGGTTGCCAATACGTATACCCTGCAGAACAGTTATGGATCGCGGGTGGTCGTGCGGGGTGCCGGATTTCTGCTGAACAACGAAATGACTGACTTTAACTGGAAGCCGGGCGTGACGACGCGTGCAGGTCAAGTGGGGACCGAGCCGAACGTGATGGCCCCCGGCAAACGCATGGTCAGTTCGCAATGTCCCACGTTCGTTTCGCGGGACGGTCGACTGCAATTGATCACCGGCAGTCCCGGCGGTCGAACGATTCCCAGCACCGTGTTGTGCGTGCTGGTCAATGTGCTGGATTTTCAGATGTCGATCCGTGACGCGGTGGATGCCCCCCGCTGGCATCACCAATGGTTCCCCGACCACTTACAGTTTGAACACCTCGGCGATCCCGAATATGCCGAACAGTTACAAATTCTGAAGCAGTGGAAGCACAATTTCGGCAGCGACATCAAGAAACTGGGGGACGGCTACCGCCGTCAGGGCGACGCCCATTCCATCCTGATTCGTGACGGCACACTGTACGGAGCATCCGATTGGAGAAGGACGCAGGGGAAGGCCGCCGGGTGGTGACGATCCTGTCGGCTTTGCCCAACAAATGGGGTCAGACCCCTACCACAGGTGTCTTATTCGAATAGAAGCCACATTGGGAGGGGGTCAGACCCCATTTGTTGGACTAAGCGGATCCTGCCGCAATGTCATTCATCGCACGGCCGCGAGGGCCAGTTCAGCGCCACGGCGGCAGTCCAGGCAAAGACCAGCCCAACAAGATTGATCCACTTCGAAGCTTCGTGATAGGCCACGAAACTGGACGGCTTGGCCTGCCCGGGCGGTTTGACCATCGATTCCAGGGGCCCATAAATCCAGTGGTAATCCACGAACAACAATGCCAGAACCGCTACCAGGCTCAGGATTGCGAAGGCTCGACGGCGACGGGGAAGTTCGACATGAAATTCGGCCACGCAGGCCCCCAGCCAGGCGAGCCCGGCCAGCAGAAATCCCGTCACATAGAATGGGGGAAACCGAAGTGCGACCAGGATGTCTTTCGTGGTTGAGTCCAATCCTCCGCGCGTGACTTCCAGGATTCCGACGACGACGAACAATGTTGCCGCGCCGATCCACGCTGACGAACAGAAACGAGCCAAAAACAACGCGGCACGATGCATGGGATTCCTTCGACGGACGGTCTATCATGAAAGCGGATGCCCGCTTGCATCAGGATACAATCCCCGGAGAATTGTCGACAGGATTCCACCCCACCAGGAAATCGCAACGTCAGTCCGGCCGTCAGTTGGGCGTAGAAGAGCTTAATGCTCTCAACACTGACGCGGTGGATTGCCAGATGCTCAATGCCTATCACGTGTTAAATTCAGAAGTTAAGACGCAATGCCAGATTGGAGTCGACTTGTGAAGCCGTCGTGCAGTTTCTGGATCGTGGCCGCGCTGTTGATCCACTTCGTCGCCCCAGCGATCGCGCAGGATCCTGCCCCCATCAAAAGCCCGTTGTCCGCCGACGATGCCCAGAAAGGCTTCGTGCTGGCATCGACAGACTTGAAGATCGAGCTGGTTGCATCTGAGCCCGAAGTCGTTGACCCTGTTGCGATTGCGTTCGGCAACGACGGATGCATGTGGGTCGTCGAAATGCGCGACTATCCGTATGGCCCAAAACCGGGAAGTGGCGATCGTCCGAAGTCCCGCATCACACGATTGTACGACAAGAATCGGGATGGTCGATTTGAATCGTCTGCGGTCTACGTCGACGAATTATTGTTTCCCACTGGCGTCCTTCCCTGGAAGGACGGAATCATCGTCACGCTGGCGGGCGAGATTGCGTTTTTTGCCGATCGCGACGGCGACGGTCGGGCCGAATTCAAAGAAACCTGGTTCACGGGATTCGTCCAGGAGAATTCGCAACTGCGAGCGAACCATCCGACGTTTGGCCCCGATGGCTGGATCTATGTCGCCAATGGATTGCGGGGGGGAACGATTGTCGCGGCGAAACCGGAATGGAAGGCCAAGGGACAGCCGGTCGCGCTGGCGGGATTTGATTTCCGCTTTAACCCGCTGACAGGGGAAGCGGGTGCAGTCTCAGGCAACGGGCAATTCGGATTGTGCTTTGACGACTACGGAAACCGGTTTATCTGCTCGAATCGCAATCCGGTCCAGCACGTTGTCCTGGAAGATCAGTACATCAAGCGGAATCCGTTCCTGGCGGTCAAAAAAGCCGTTCAGGACGTCGCCGCGTTCGCGGAGCATTCGCGTTTACATCCGATCAGCCGGGCATGGACCACCAGTACGTTGCACGCCAATCAATTTACCGCGGCCTGCGGGGTACAAATCTATCGCGGTGATGCGCTCCCCCCGGAGTTCGTGGGGAATGCCTTCACTTGTGACCCGACAGGAAATCTGGTTCACCGCGAAGTCCTGACTGCGTCCGGTGCCTCATTCATCGGACACCCCTCCGATGGCGACCAGGAATTCCTCGCCAGTGCCGATACCTGGTTTCGGCCGGTCAATCTGTCGAATGGACCCGATGGAGCCTTGTACGTGGTCGACATGTATCGGGCGGTCATCGAGCATCCCGACTGGATGCCCGCCGAATTGAAGACGCGCAGGGATCTGCTCGACGGCAATGACCGCGGACGAATCTGGCGGATCACATCCGTGGAACCGGCGATGGCTCAGGACCGCCCCGACGAACCGCTCAACAAGCTGCCCACAAAGGAACTGATTGAACTGCTGGAACATCGCAATGCGTGGCAGCGCGATGCGTCCATGCGAATCCTGCTGGAACGGAATCCTGACGAAGTTCTGGACTTGCTGAAGCTCAACTGGAAGCAGAACAAGTTGACTCGCAGCCGTCTGCGAGTCCTGTGGATGCTGAAAATCCTCGATCCGCGTCTGACTCCCGCCGTACTGGCCTGGTCCGAAACCCGGAACCGAGATGGGCGGGTCCGGGAACACATTGCAGCGGCCATCGGCGACAATCTGGACGAGTTGCTAGGTGAGCAGGCCGCGGACCTGGTCAACGAGGAAGCCGACGAACGAGTCCGGTTCCGACTGGCACTGGATCTGAGTGGCCGCAGCGAAGACGGGGTAGCCGAACGTAAACTGCTGATACAACTGGTGGATCATGGTGCGGAAGATCCCTGGCTGCGACTGGCCGTGGCGACAACCCGCTGTAATCCTCCAGAAGCGCTGATCGTCGAATTGCTGAAACATTGGCAGTCGCGAGGGATGACGCCCGACGGTGGGGTGGAACTGATCGAAGAATTGTGCGAAGTGACCGGAGCCCAGATTGCAGCAGGGGCGTCCAAGTCGCTCTTCCAGTCATTGCTTGCGTTTGAGTCGCCCACGCTGAGTTCGCAGGTGGTCCATGACCTGCAGGTCGCGGGGCTGAGGGGATTCGGTCAGGGGGCCGCGCGACGCGGAGTGTCTCTGCAATCGCACCTGGATCAGTTGGCGGAATCCGACCGTCCGCTGCTGTCAACATTACTCGCACGCACGACGAACACGATTTCGGACACTGACGCGACCCCCGCTCGACGTCTGGCAGCAATGCGGATGTTGCGGTTCGTCACCAGTCCTGGCGTGGCTGAGGCACTGCTGGAGGTGGCACTTTCTGATGAAGACGTCGCATTGCGACTGGCAGCCCTGGATGCGTTGACGACATCCACCAGTATGGCCGTTGGTCCGAAATTGCTGACGGCGTTCGACAGCCAGACACCTCAATTGCGCCGGGCGATGCTCGACGTTCTGCTGGCGGACGAAGCCCGGTCAAACCTGTTGCTGGACGCGCTCGAAAAAGGGAACCTGAAGACGACTGAAGTCGATGTGACTCGGCAGGGACGACTGACAAAACACCGCAATTCAGCACTTGCGGCACGCGCGGGGAAGTTGTTTGCCGGAGCGATTTCTGCAGATCGCGCGGCCGTGCTCGCAAAGTACGAGGCTGCGCTGACCATGAAAGGCGACGGGCCTCGAGGTCGGGCGATCTTCGAGAAAAACTGCGTCACTTGTCATCGAGTCGCCAACAGTGGCACTAATGTCGGGCCAGACATTGGCGACAGTCGCGACAAGACCCCCGCTTATCTTCTCACCAACATTCTGGATCCAAACCGAGCCGTGGATGCCAACTATTTCGGCTACACGCTGGTGACCAATTCCGGCAAGATCCTGACCGGGTTGATCAAAAGCGAGACCGCTTCGTCGATTACGATTCGTCTGCCGGAAGGGAAGGAAGAAACCATCCTGCGGGCGGATGTCGACGAGTTAAAGTCGAGCGGTCTGTCCCTGATGCCCGTCGGTCTGGAAAAGACGATTACTGTCGAGCAGATGGCCGACCTGATCTCGTTCCTGAAGAACTGGCGATATCTGGACGGTGTCGTGCCGCTGGCAGAGTAAATCATTCATCACAGGTTTCCAACATGAATTCCATGGATCATTCCCGCCGTTCGTTCTTGAAAACTTCGGTCGCTCTGGCCGGAGCGGCCGCTCTGTCGGAAGGCCTGCTTCATGCTCAGCCACAAGCCGCCGGGCCGTTGATGGCCTATGTCGGAACATTCAGTTCGCCGCTGCGTGACACACTGCCAACGCAGGTTGATCTGCCTCCCGGCAATGGTCGCGGAATTCACCTGTTTGAAGTGAACCGGGCCACGGGAGCGTTGACTCCGGCCGGGATTCACGAGATGGGGACCAGTCCCAGTTGCCTGGTGTTGAATGCTGCGGGGACTCACCTGTATTCCGCCAATGAGACCGATCGAGTCGGCGATGCGAAGGAAGGAACCGTCAGCGCATTTGCCCTCCAGAGCGCGGGGCGAAAGTTGGAATTGTTGAATACGGTCCGATCGGGAGGTGCCGGTCCGACTTATGTGAGTATTCATCCGTCGGGCCGGTTCCTGCTGGTGGCCAATTACTTTGGTGGTTCGGTCTCCGTCATCCCGATTCTACCGGATGGCCGCCTGGGCCCCGCCACGGACGTCAAGAACGATGAAGGTCCGATTGGTCCCACGCGGGCAACCAATGCTCCACCCGGCAGCTTTGCCATCAGCGGGCACGATCGCACGCACGCGCACATGATTCAGGCCGATCCGACTGGCAAATTCGTGCTGCATGTGGACCTGGGCCTGGACAAGATCTTTGTCTGGAAATTTGATGACAAGCATGGACGGCTCACCCCGAACGATCCGCCGTTTGTCGAGTTCCCTGCGGGCGACGGACCACGGCATTTCTACTTCCACCCGAACGGACGCTGGTTCTATTCCATTCAGGAGGAGGGATCGACCGTGGTCCTGTTCGACTACGACGTCAGGACGGGGCGCCTGGTCGCACGGCAGACGATCTCCACGCTGCCTCCCGGATTCAGTGGCAGTAACTTCTGTTCCGAGATCCTGGTTTCAGCGGATGGCAAATTCGTCTATGCCGGCAACCGCCTGCACGACAGTGTCGGAATCTTCTCGATTGGCGCAGACGGCACTTTGACGCACGTGGCCGACGAATGGACCCGAGGGAACTATCCGCGCAGCTTCAATCTGGAACCGGGCGGAGATTTCTTCTACTGCTGCAATCAGCGGGGGGATAACATCGCAGTCTTCCGGGTCGACCATCAGACGGGCGGGCTCAAGTTTACGGGGCTATACGTCCCGGTTGGAAATCCGTCGATCATCGTCTTCCAGGATTTCAGCTCACAAAAATGACCGCCGTTGGCGCGGCGTGTGGGTGAAGGGCACGAGCGGGTTCGTGAATACCGACGGCGAGAATTTGGCGGCTTGCCTTAGACGGAAACAGATTCGATTACGGACTTGGCCGAACGATTCGACTCCCGGAAATCCGCCAAAATACTCCACTTGCAGAGCTCTGCGGCTATAATTGCAGCGTGGAGATCGGGGCCGATCCGGTGTCCCGTGAGTCGAGATCCCAATTTGTGATGGAACGTGACGTATGAAGTTCTGCAAACTGATCTCCGTCGTCTCTGTTCAGTCTGCGTTGCAAGCGCGATGGTTGTGGGTGGGAATGCTCGCGGCGGTCCTTGCCATTCCCTTCACGTCGACGCAACTGCTGGCGGCCGATGGTGACGAAGCCGAGCGGACGGCGGTTGGACAGTTCATTACCATTACCAGCCCCGTCGATGACCAAGTGGCTTCGCGTGTCACGAACGCGGCCCTCAAGCTGCAGGCTCTGGCTGTTCAGGATGGTCGCCCGGCGTTTCTGGTTCTGCAAATCGAGCCGGGGACCAGTCCGTTTCATCACGTCCTGGGTTTGGCGAAGTTTCTGACGTCCTCAAAGGTGAGCAATGTCACCACGGTTGCCTGGATTCCGCAGACTGTCACGGGGCCCAATGCGGTGCTGGCGCTGGCCTGTCGGCAGATTATCATGCATCAGGATGCCGAGCTTGGCGACATCAACCGCGGCGCTCCGATGGATCCAATCGACCGGCAGGGTGTGTTGGCGATCGCTCAAAAGCGTCACAATCCCAGGGTCAACGTCGCCATTGCTCGCGGCATGATGGATGCCAATGAACAACTGTGGAAAGTTCGCCTGCGATCGACCGAACCCGGCAAGGATGATCTGGAGTCACGCGTCGTGACGAAGGACGAACTCGACGAATTGCGCAAGACGACCCTGGCCATTGAAGGAATCGATGTTGTCAAGGAAGCGGGCATGCTGGGCGTCTTCCGCGGTGCGACGGCCCGCAACATGAACATCCTGGTTTCCCAGACCGCCGACTCAAGGGCAGCCGTCTGTGAACTGTTGGGATTGCCACGTGAATCGATGCGTGAACAGACGGTGGAGCGGGAAGCGCGGAATGTGCGGCTGATCCGTTTGGACGGTGTCATTGATCAGTTGCAGGAAAGCTTTATCGTTCGCCAGATCGAACGGGCGGTGGCAGGTGGCGCCCAGGTGATCGTTTTTCAGATCGACTCTCCGGGCGGCTATCTGTCGGCGAGTTTCAGCCTGAGCGAAGCGATCATGAATCTCGAACAGAACAAGGTTCGCACGATCGCCTATGTTCCGCGCGAGGCGATCAGCGGCGCTGCCATTGTGGCGTTGGGTTGTGACGAAATCATCATGCATCCGACTGCCAAAATTGGCGACGCAGGACCAATCCAGATGACCCAGGGGATGTTTGAACGCGCCCCCGAGAAAATCCTGAGCATGATGCTGGTCATGATGGGGGATCTGGCAACCCGAAAGCACCGCCCCGTCGCGCTCTGCAAGGCGATGGCGGATCGAAAGGCCAAAGTTTTTGAGGTCAGTCACCGCGACAATGGACGGGTCTGGTATATGGACGAACAGGAAATCCAGGATTCCGCGGGCGAATGGATCATGGGCCGGCAATTGCCGGAAACGAACGGGGAATTGCTGTTCACCGCCAACGGAGAACGAGCCCACAAACTGAAACTGGCAGATTCACCGGTTCACGACATTAGTGAGTTGAAGGTGCGACTGGGTTTGCCCGCGTCCGCCGAATTAAAACCGATTGCCATGACCTGGGTCGACAGCCTGGTGTTCTGGTTGAATTCCCCTGCGATGACCGTGGTCCTGGTCAGCGCGGGAGTGATCCTGATCTATGTAGAACTGCAGATGATGACCGGGCTGCTGGGAATCCTTTCCTGCCTGTGCTTCTCACTGTTTTTCTGGAGTCGTGCCCTGGGAGGAACCGCGGACTGGCTGGAGGTTGTGTTGTTCGTGCTGGGGGCCGGTTGCCTGGCGCTGGAGTTCTTTGTGATCCCCGGATTCGGTGTGTTCGGCGTGTCAGGAATCCTGCTGGTCCTGGCCTCGCTGGTCCTGGCATGCCAGGCGTGGTCGTTTGATCTGGCGACCAATCTGGAGGAGATCGTCGTACAGACGGGTTGGGTGTCGCTGGCCTTCGTCATGGTGGGTGTCATCGGTATCGCCGCCGCTCGCTACTTGCCTCAATTGCCGATGTTCGAGAATCTGATCCTGTCCCCGAGTGCGACGACTGAGCCGCAGTTGAGGCTGGAGACCGGCATGAGTGAAATGTCTCTGCTGGAAGCGATGTTGATCGGTGAACACGGTGTCGCGGTGACGATGCTGCGTCCGGCGGGTAAGGCCAGGCTCAACAACCGCGTGATAGACGTCGTCAGCGAAGGCCCGTTTGTGGCGCCCGAGGCCACAATTGAGGTGATCGCCATCCGAGGCAACAAGGTCGTCGTCCGTGAGCTGTCGAAATCGGAGGTCTAAGCACCGGAGGACCGTCAGCTTTTCCCAACCGTCCAGTCCGATTGGGAAGTGCCACCCAGCGCGGGTCACGATTTTTTGTAGCCGAAGTCGTGAGAATTCAGATGTTTGTCACACGACGTCCGATCTCTCACGAGATCGGCTACGCCGGGAAATGCGCAAACTTTGGACGGGAATTCCTCGTTGAGTGTCGCTCAAGCGTGTTCGTGGCCCTCGGCGAGCCTCCTTTGCTGCCAACTCAATCGACATTTGATACCATCACATTCCGTGACTGGCTCCAAGTCTTGGAGCGTCCAGAAGCCTTTTTTATCCAGGAAAAAATCACCATGAATCGACTCCATTGTTGCGCGGCGGGTCTGTGCTTGCTCGTAATGTCATCACTGTCGCTGGCGGCAGACACGGTTGCTGAAAACACCCTGACGGACGCGGAAAAGGCGGCGGGATGGAAGCTGCTGTTTGATGGCAAGACGGCGACCGGCTGGCGCAATTACAAGAAGGATGCACTCGGCCCCGGCTGGAAAGTCGAGGACGGGGCATTGGTCTGGGCCAGCAAGGGAGCGGGTGACATCGTGACAGTCGATCAGTACGACGCGTTTGAATTCACGGTCGATTACAACATCTCCAAGGGCGGCAACAGTGGTTTGATGTACCATGTCGCCGAAACCGGCGGGGCTCCCTGGATGACCGGTCCCGAGATTCAGATCCAGGACAACAAGGACGGCCACGATCCCCAGAAGTCCGGATGGCTGTATCAGCTTTACAGTTCCGAAAAGGACGCCACGAAGCCGGCTGGTGAGTGGAACACGCTGCGAATTCTGATCACTCCCGAAAAGTGCGAGCAGTTCATGAATGGCGAAAAGTACTGTGAGTACGTCAAGGGGAGCGACGACTGGAACGAACGGGTCGCCAAGAGCAAGTTTGCGAAGATGGAAGGTTTCGGCAAGCCGACCAAAGGCTTCATCTGCCTGCAGGATCATGGCAATGTCGTGAAGTTTCGGAACATCAAGATCCGTCCGATCACGAAGTAACTGAAAAGACGATCGACCGACAGTGACGCAGGGGCTGCCGACTGTCGGTCGATTCTATCGTCAGGCAAATGTGCCTGGATCAGTTGACTGCGGGCTCCGCCTTTTCGTCTGCCAGTTTCTGGACGATAATTTCGAGCAGTTCGTAGTCGTTGTATCCCACAAGCTTGGCGCGGACTTTTCCTGAGCGGTCAATGAAGAGAGTCGTGGGAAACGCATTGAATTCCGGGATCTGATCCAGCGTGTCCTGTCCGGCGATCGCACATGGATAATTCATCTCGTTTTCCGCGTGAAACTCCTGGATGAGTTTCAACGCCTTCTCTTCGTCGCGGACCCGCTCGCTGTTCAGCCCGACCATGGCCAGATCCGCCTTGTCGAACTTCTTGACGAGTGCCACGAAATGCGGGATCTCCATACGGCAGGGAGGACACCAGGTACCCCAGACATCCACGATCAGGACCTTGCCCGCGAAATCGGCCTTGGCGATCGGCTTTCCGTCGAGATCCTTCAGTTTGAAGTCGAAGTCGAACGGCTTGTTTTCCGCCATCAACTCTTCCACACCCTTCAGGATCGCGGCTCGTGCTTCCTCGGCTTTCTTTTTGATCGTCGCTTCGGCCTGCGATCTGAAGTCTGCGAATTCGGTCAGAGCTCGCACTTCCTCCAGGTCAAGATCTCCATCCAATTTCGCAAGGTCTTTAAAACCAATGTCGACGGCTTCCCCCAGGACTTTCAGCGCTTCTTCGGGCTTCTTTTCGACCGCCAGAGCGCACGCAGCGTTGTAGTACCCCAGCGAGGCCAGGCCCTGCACATTCGGATTTTCCACCAATTCCGGGTTCTCCTTCAATCCCCGACGAATGTACTCCGCCGCCTTCAGGTATTTGGGGTAATCCGGTGCCTTGGGATCGGCCGAAGCCAGACGACCTGTGAGCTGGGCCAGGGTGAACAGCAGATTGATATCATCTGGATTTCCGGGGAGCGCGCGCTCCAGAACCTCAACGGCCCCTGCGATGTCCTGCTTGCGCAGAAACATCTGAGCTTCTCGAAATGCGTCCTGGATCGAGATTTCCTTATCGTCTTTATCTGCCGGGTCCTTCTTGCTGGGGGCTGGTTTGGTAGTTTCCTCGGTCGCGACGGCTTTCGGCTCAGCAGATTTGCCATTCGCAGCCGGCAGTTCCGGCGGCGATTCGGAGACGGATTGAGTCGTGGCGATGGCATCCTTCTCGACAGGGGGACTGCCTGTGGCGGTGGATTGAGGCGGGGTTTTGGTTCCTCCGCAACCGCACAGAATGCACAGCAATACCAGCGAACAGAACTGACGGGACATGATCACGGCCTTTGGAGGATACGAGCGAACGGAGTGAGATCTTCGGCGAACGGAGCGTCGGCAGTCTCCCAGACGGCACTGGAAAACACAAATGATTTCCCTGGAGGCAGCCGGGCGAATGATTGTCAGGCTGTCAAATCCACGAGACCTTTCACGGCGTCGCACAAGACGTCAACTTCGTCTGCCGTGTTATAAAGATGGCAAGAGACACGCAGATAGCGATGACCATGGCATTCAGTGACCAGAGTCTCGATCCGGTACTGGTCCCACAAGGCCTGTTGCAGCGGATGAATGGCATTTGGCCGGGCCTTCCGGGACGCGTCCACGCGAAGCGGAATGGCGATCATGGAACCGTACCAGTCGGCGGTGTCCGGGATTGTGGCCGCGCGACCCAGGATTGGTTCCAGTTTCTGGCGGGCATACCTGGCCAGGTCATGGGTCTGCTGCTGAAACGTCTCCAGGCCGACTCGCTCCAGGAAATCAATCGCGGCCGGAACTGACAGAAATGGGGCTGGATCACGCGTCCCCAGCCAGTTCAGCGAGTCTTGCCATACGGGCGGTGAGCCACCCAGGCTGCGGCCCCAACTGGTCAGATGCGGTTTCAGTTTCGACTGCCAGTTTCGGCGAACGTACAGAAAGCCGGACCCAAACGGTGCGGACAGCCATTTGTGCAGGCTGGCACAGTAAAAATCGCAATCGATCTGGCGCAAGTTGACCTTCAACATCGCAATCGCGTGCGGCCCGTCAATGCAGACGGGAATTCCGAGTTGTCGGGCCTGTCGGCAGACCTCTTCGACGGGAAAGTTGATTGCCGTGGGTGACGTGATGTGGCTGATCACGATCAGTTTTGTGCGTGGCGTGATCGCCGCGAGAATCGGCCCGGAAATGTCTTCGGGTTGCTCGAATCGTCGGGGTTCCGCATCGCCATCTCCCCGTCCCAACGTGGGAGAAACGATTTTGGCGCCCACGCGGTCACAGACCGAGCGCCAGATCCGAAAGACGGCTCCGTATTCGTGATCGTTGAGCAGGATTTCATCACCGGCTTCCAGCGGCAGCGATTCGGCAACGACATTCATCGCGACCGTGGCATTGTCGACGAACACCAGGTCGCGATGGTCGACTCCGATCCACTGCCCGAGTCGCCTGGCAGCGTCTTCCAGTGCACCGTCAAACTGGCGCAGATAGAAATCCATCGGGTTGGCGTTCAGCCGCTGCGACCACTGCTCACGCACGGCTTGAACGGCACGCGGCGACGGCCCGAACGAGCCGTGATTCAGATAGGTCACCCCGTCAGCCAAAGCCCAGTCACCGCGACCGGCTGGCAACGACACACTGTTTTCCGCCATTGGAACCTCTGATCCTCGCACGGCCTGTGGATTCTGCCTGACAGTTCATAATCGATTCCGGTGAAGACAGAAACCGAAAGTCGGAAAGTCCTGCGTCACCGACGCTGCCAGCGTTGGCGAAGAGGCACTCAATAAATCCAGCCTCGTCGATTGGTCAGATGCAGCGACACTTGCATGCCGCCGATTTCTGATCGACAATCACGAGCCGTCGGCCGCCGTACTGTCTGTGCGACCGAGCCCAATTGCGACTGTATTCCGAAAGTGATCACTGATTCATGACCGATCCGCATGATTTGACTCGCAAGCTGCAGAAGGACAATGGCTCCAAGATCGTGCTCGTCGTTGGCGACGGCCTGGGTGGGTTGCCATTGGAGCCAGGAGGAAAGACTGAACTGGAAACGGCGAACACGCCGAACCTGGACGCACTTGCCCGTCGCGGGACGCTGGGATTGAGTACTCCGGTGCTGCCGGGAATCGCTCCGGGCAGCGGGCCGGGGCACCTGGGATTGTTTGGGTACGATCCCATGAAGTACCAGATCGGTCGTGGCGTTCTTGAGGCACTCGGTATCGATTTTGAACTCGGTCCCAACGACGTGGCGATTCGTGGAAACTTCTGCACGATCGACGCGGCACACAATATAACGGACCGCCGGGCGGGGCGAATTCCGACCGAAGTCGGCACGAAGCTCAGCGAAAAACTGAATCAGATTAAGGTTCCCGGCGTGGAAGTGTTCGTGAGGGCCGGCGAAGGCTATCGCACGGTCATTATCTTCCGCGGGGAGGGGCTGGGGGGAGATGTGGCGGATACGGATCCACAGAAGACGGGAGTTCCTGCGCTGGAACCGGAAGCCCGGTCCGCTGGCAGTGCCAGGACTGCCGAAGTGGCCAGAGCATTTCTGGCTCAAGCGAAGGAAGTCTTGAAAAATGACGCTCCCGCGAATTTCCTGACCCTGCGCGGGATCGACAAACTGCCACATATTCCGCGTTTCAGTGATGTCTACGGGATGCGGGCCGGGGCGATTGCCGTTTACCCGATGTACCGTGGCCTGGCCCGACTGGTGGGGATGGATATCCTGGATGCCGGCCATACGCTGGACGAGCAGATGAACCGCCTGGAGGCGGCCTGGAACGACTATGATTTCTTCTTTATCCACTGGAAATACACTGATTCGTCGGGTGAAGACGGCAATTTCCCGCTGAAAGTCCAGCGGACCGAGGAATTGGATGCCGCGATGCCGCGCGTGACGAAGTTGAATCCCGACGTCATTGTGGTCACCGGGGATCACAGCACTCCCAGCAAGATGAAGTCGCACAGCTGGCACCCGGTGCCGGTCTTGCTGTCGGCGAACAACTGTCGGTTCGATGGCTCAACCAAGTTCGGCGAATCGCAGTGCCTGCGCGGTGGACTGGGGCAGTTTGAAGCCAAGCACCTGATGCTGCTGGCGATGGCACATGCCGGGCGGTTGGAGAAGTTTGGGGCGTAGTTCGGCCGACTGAAGCCAGCAGAGCGTTGCTTTCGCCGACGCGGGTCGGCGAAGCAGCAAATCTTTGGGGTTCGTTCATGCGGATTGGCGTTTTTGGCGGCACGTTCGACCCCATTCACCTCGGTCACCTGGTGCTGGCGGAGCAGTGTCGGGAGCAGTGTCGATTGGATGAAGTCTGGTTTGTCCCTGCGGCTCTGCCCCCGCATAAACTGGACGCTGTCATTTCGTCGGCGAAGACGCGGATGGAAATGATCGAGTTTGCCATTTCGGGACATGTACAATTCAAGGTCTGCCCAATTGAACTCGACCGGGAAGGGCCATCCTATACCGTCACCACTCTGGAGCAGTTACAGGCGGAAGATTCGACGCGGGAATTGTTTCTGCTGGTCGGTGCTGATTCAATCCGGGATCTGCCAACGTGGCGACAGCCACAACGGATCCTGGAACTGGCCACGGTCGTGGCGGTGAATCGGGGGCGCGATTCCTTGTCCGATGCGGCGACGCGGGAGCAACTGAACCAGAACTTCGGTCTCGGTGCGGCAGGGCGTCTGGAATTCGTCGAAATGCCGGCGATCGATATCTCGGCGAGTGACATTCGTCGACGGGCATCGGCAGGGCGCAGTTTGCGATATCTGGTACCGCGCGCCGTGGAAATGTACATTCGCGAGTTCGGGATTTACTGTGCGGACAATTCAACCGCCGGATGACGGCTGAGATTCAGCGTTCCCCGAAAACGGCAGTGGCAGTGTAAGTTCTTTAATTGTCGCCGGATACGAGATTCACGAGGCTGCCATTCGCCTGCGAAAACTGGCACGCTGAGTCGGTCCATTGACGAATCGATTCTTGTTTGCCATGATTTCGCGTTCTGATGGTTTGCCAATTTGGTGTTAAGTCAAAGAGCGCTAGGATTTCGCGCGGGAGTTGAGTGCATGGGTCGCTATTCTGGTCCCAAAGGACGTGTTAATCGCCGCCTTGGGGCAATGGTATTTGAGAATGCAGGTGCGGCGCGGGCATTGGAAAAGCGGCCCAATCCACCAGGGATGGCGGAACGTCGTCGCAAGCTGTCCTCCTACGGCGTGGCTTTGGCCGACAAGCAGAAGATCAAGTACCACTATGGTATGCGGGAAGCTCAGTTGCGCCGGTACTTTGCCAAGGCGCGTGCCCAGAAGGGGAACACGGGCGATATCCTGCTGGTGATGTGCGAACGACGATTGGACAATGTTGTCCGACGCGCTGGTTTCACCACGACCCGCATGCAGGCGCGGCAGGGTGTGGTGCATCGGCACTTCCAGCTCAACGGCAAGACCGTCAACAAACCGTCGATCGCCGTCGCTCCTGGTGATGTCATCACCCTCCGCAATCGTCCCAACGTTCGCAAGTTGTACCGGGAAATCGTGGACGGATCCTCGCGTCAGAACTGCGACTGGATTTCGTTTGATGCCAAGGAACTGGAAGCCCGCGTTCAGGCGCTTCCAAGCGGTTCGGACGCGACTGTTCCTGAAATCGAAATCGGCCGCGTGATCGCCTTCATGGCTCGCTAGTCAGCCCGATCAGGCAACGACGAATACGACCAAGCGTCCTCAACGATGGGGACGCTTTTTCATTTCTTCACTGTGAATTCTTCGGTTTTATTGACTCCGGGAATTCTCAGGGGGTGGCTTCTGCGGGGCTTTGCGCGACCTGAAGAAACCGATAGGATTCGACTCGCGCAGGTTTTCCCCGGCCGACGGTGTTGTGCGGAATCACAGGTGTGTCTGACTTGGAATGACGGAGGCTGGGGTCATGTTTGATGAACGGTTTCCCACCATCCTGCTGTTTGGTGCCCCAGGCGTGGGTAAGGGAACGCAGGGGATGATCTTGGGGCAGATCCCGGGCTTTTATCATCTGTCGTGCGGCGACGTCTTTCGATCGCTGAACATCAATTCTCCGGAAGGTCGCGAGATCTATGAATTCAGTTCGCGAGGCCAACTGGTCCCGGACGAACTGACGGTCAAGATCTGGAAGAAGTCGTTACTGGGACACATTGCGATTTCCCGCTACCGCCCCCCCGATGAACTGCTGGTGCTGGACGGGATTCCGCGCAACCCGCATCAGGTCGAAATGCTCAAGGATACGATCAACGTTCTGCACATCATCTACCTGGTCTGTGCCGACATGGACAAGATGATCGACCGGATCAAGCGCCGGGCGATCCGTGAGAACCGGGCGGACGACGCGAATGAAGAAGTGATTCGCTCGCGGTTCGAAGTCTATCAGAACGAGTCCGAGCCCGTGATCAACGCGTATCCATCGAGCGTTATTTCCCAGGTGGACGCGATGCGATCCCCGGCCGAAGTGCTGGTGGATGTGCTGAACAAGTTGATTCCTGTTCGGAAGGCCTGGCTGGATAGCCTGCCCGCACAGCCATTCTAAATGGCGTTGCACGTTGTTGGGACGGAATCGCGGAAGCCTCAAAACACTAGCCCGACTCGCGAGTTTTGAAGTTGCATTTTTTCTCTTGCGATTTCAAACGACCGGGTCACTTGCCCGCGATGAATGTGGATTCTCTCCGCGTCGTCCGCGCCTTCCGCGTACCAATCTCCTTTTGCAGAAATTCCTGCCACGTCCGGCAGGGAATTCCAAGGATTCTTGGCGGCAAACAAAGAAGTCGAATGCAGGATATTCACCACGAAGGACACGAAGATCTACGAACGAATACAAAGAAACATTCTATTCTTCCCTTCGTGGACCTTCGTGTCCTTCGTGGTGAATCTCTGCGACTCTCAACGCCGAAATGGTTTTCGTAGCGCAACTTCAAAACTTGCGCGTCGGGCTAATAATGTCCCATGTTTACGCAACGCTATTCAGGTCTCACTTGGCGTGTCCGACTGCTTTTGGGCATCGGCCGAATGGTGCGTGTGGCGCGCTGGATCGTCAATTGGGTCCAAACGGTTTTGGTTTTCTCTTTCCGGAACCGCGTCCTCCCGCGCCGCGTCCCTTTTTTCGCTGGGGCGCGGCGGTTTCTTCTTCGAGTGAGACTTGTTGGCCGATTTGCTTTTTCAACTGCAGAATCCGGTCGCGCAGCTTCGCGGCGCGTTCGAATTCCAGGGCGTCGGCGGCCACCAGCATTTCTGCCTCCAGTTCGTTCAGGTATTCCTGCGTGACGTACTGAGTTTCGTCGGCGACTCCACCGGCTTCCTGAGCGATTCGTTTGGCCTGGATCTCTTCTTCGATCCCCTTCTTGATGGCCTTTTTGATCGTTTCGGGAGTGATCCCGTGTTCCTGGTTGTAGGCCAGTTGCAATTCGCGCCGGCGGTTGGTTTCGTCGATCGCCTGCTGCATGCTGTCTGTCACCGAATCGGCGTACAGGATGACCTCGGCATTGACATTCCGGGCCGAGCGTCCGATCGTCTGGATCAGGCTGGTGGCGCTCCGCAGAAATCCTTCCTTGTCGGCATCCAGGATGGCCACCAGCGACACTTCAGGAAGGTCGATCCCTTCACGCAGCAGGTTGACCCCGATCACCGCGTCGTACTTGCCCTCGCGCAGATTTCGCAGGATTTCGACCCGTTCGAAGGCATCCAGCTCCGAGTGCAGCCAGGCGCATTTGACTCCTTCTTCGATCAGATAGGTCGTCAGGTCTTCCGACAGGCGCTTGGTCAGCGTGGTGACCAGCGTTCGTTCGCCGATGTCTGATCGACTGCGAATCTGCTGCATCAGGTGAGGGATCTGGCCGCGTGCCGGGTGGATCGTGATCCTCGGGTCCACCAGGCCGGTGGGACGAATCACCTGCTCGACAATCTCCCCCTCGGACTGCTCCAGTTCCCAGTCGGCGGGAGTGGCGGAGACAAACACAGTCTGGCGACGGCGGGCGTTCCATTCCTCGAACTTCAGAGGTCGATTGTCCAGGGCCATGGGCAGCCGGAATCCGTGATCGACCAGTGTCGTCTTGCGTGCGTGGTCTCCATTGAACATGGCCCGGATCTGCGGGACAGTGACATGGGATTCGTCGATAAACAACAGAAAGTCTTCGGGGAAGAAATCGAGCAGCGTAAAGGGAGGTTCACCCGGTTTTCGGCCGGACAGCGCTCGACTGTAGTTTTCGATGCCGGGACAGAATCCCACTTCGCGCAGCAATTCGACGTCGTGGCGGGTACGGGCGTTCAACCGCTGGGCTTCCAGCAGCTTTCCTTCCCGCCGGAATTTCTCCAGTTGCGAATTGAGTTCGGCCTCGATTTCGGAGCAGGCTGCGGAAACGCGATCTTCAGGCAGCACGTAATGCTTGGCAGGATAGACATACATTTCCGGCAATTTCTTCGTCTCTTCGCCGGTGAGCGGGTTGATGATGGCGAGCTTTTCGATTTCGTCGCCCCACAACTCAATCCGAAATGCAAACTCTTCGTAAGCGGGCCAGATTTCGACGACATCGCCGCGCACGCGAAAGTTTCCGCGCTGGGGCGCGATATCGTTGCGGCTGTAGTGAATGTCGCACAGCTTGCGGAGAAGATCGTCTCGATCGATGGAACCGCCGACCTGCAGCGGGATCATCATTTCGAGATAGTCCTTGGGCGATCCCAGCCCATAGATGCAACTGACGCTGGCGACGACCACGACATCCCGGCGACTGACCAGGGCGCTGGTGGCCAGCAGCCGCAGTCGATCGATTTCCTCGTTGATTGAGGAGTCTTTTTCGATGTAGATGTCCCGCTGCGGAATGTACGCTTCGGGCTGGTAATAATCGTAGTAGCTGACGAAGTACGAAACGGCGTTCGTTGGAAAAAACTCGCGGAATTCGGAGTACAACTGCGCCGCCAGGGTCTTGTTGTGCGACAGGACCAGGGCCGGCCGTTGCATCTGCTGGATGACATTCGCCATTGTAAATGTTTTGCCGGAACCGGTGACCCCCAGCAGGACCTGGTCCCGCTTCTGTTCCCGCAGCCCACTGACCAGTTTCTCAATCGCACGCGGCTGATCGCCCGCCGGTTGGAACTGGCTCGATATCTGAAACCCGGTCATGTCATTCCGATGCAAGGATCCCGATCCGTCAAAAACCGCGGCGACGGGATTATCACATCACGCCGACCGAGTTGAAAGGACAAGCCCGGCGAGTCTGGCGGCCCGGGATTGCAGGCACGAAAAAAGGGACGCCCGCTGTGAGCGGACGTCCCTCTGGTACGGACCATCGAATCAAATCACCGTTCGGTGAGATCAACCACCAGTGCTGGTGAGAACGGCACCGGCAGCGATCATGTCGCAGGACGAGTTGCAATCGCAATCGTCCGGTTGATCCGTGTTCATCGAGCCGAAGGTGCAGGAGATGGGGCCGGCACCCTTGACGCAACCCTTGAAGCCAGGGACACAGTACGACTGGTTCAGCGAACCAATGGCATGTGCGGTATCCAGCAGTTCTTCATTGACGGCAACGACCACGCTGCTGAGGCCAACGATGACACCCAGGACACAGATTGTCAGGACCAGGACCAGTTCGGCCGAAATGATCAGACCGCTTTCGTCATTCAGGAATTTCTGAAGCATGTGTGAAGTCTTTCTGCGACGGAGAGAGTTTTTGAAACTGAGTTGAAACAGCAACGTCACCGATTGCGTCATGGAAACACGTGAGAGTTTGTGTTCCCGCAGCGCGCCGGCACATCAAGTCGCGGTGTGGCCTTGACCCGTTGTGGCCGATCTTCGACCGGTGGTACCCCCGTTCGCAGACCTGCATTAACGTTACAAACCTCACCGCTTGCACAATTGATGCCGACGAGAAAGTCCACAGATCAGGATCGACTGGTTCAATCGACTCAATGCTCAGAATCTTGCCACTAGAATCCACACAATCGTTACAACTGATCCCAAAACCGGCCGAATCGCTGCAACCGACCTGTCACGAATTCGGGACTCCGCAGGTCGCTGCCGACCGGGGTCATCGACGGGGCATTGGCACTGTTTCAACGAATGAACAGTCTGGAAAATGCGGTGACAAATGTTTCATACACCTCTAAAAAGCGAAACAGGCATCGAAACCGTCGGTTTCGATGCCTGCTTCAATTGAAATCAGTCAGGCGTCAGATCAAGTGGTCTGAGGCCCACTCAAGGCTCGTCAGCAGACGAGCGTTCAATCAACCACCGGTTGAAGGGATGGCGGTTCCAGTGGCGATCATGTCGCACGAGGTGTTGCAATCGCAGTCATCGACAGAATCGAGGTTCGTTGCACCGATGGTCCAGGAAATCGGGCCGCTACCCTTCGTGCAACCCTTGAATCCGGTGAAGCTGAACGACTGGTTCAGCACACCAATCGCGTGAGCTGTGTCTTGCAGTTCTTCGTTGACAGCGACAACCACGCTGCTCAGGCCAACAATGACACCCAGGACGCAGATCGTCAGGACGAGAACCAATTCGGCGGAGATGATCACACCAGCTTCGTCATTCCAGAAATTCTTGAGCATGTGAGAAACCTTTTCGTTTTGTTTGAGAGACCAAATGCTTGCAATGAGTTGAGAAACATCAGCAATCGGGACAAACCCGATCAGGAACGGTGGATGCCGCGGTGTGGCCGAGACACTTGCCATTCCCTGCCAGACGAACCGGATGGTTGGGCCCAAACTTCCAGTTCAGCTCTCTGGTGAGAGATCCCGCCTGTCAACTCGCGACGCTGACAGGTTGAGGTATCAGAACGTTGCAGTCGGCCGAGCCAGCCACAACGCACCAATCAATTCAGGTGACACAAGTGACGGCTCTGGATTGATCCGTCGAACCTGCGTCCGAGGAACTGATGGCAGGAATGATGCCAGTCGACTTTCCAGCACAGCCGCGCCAGTTGGTCCAGTTGTGATTGACCGTTCAATGCGTGGCTACAACCCTTACAGTCGATACCATCCGTCGCCAAGTGGCCACCTGGATACGGCACAACCCCTGCCAACTGAATAACCGGATATTCCAATCGGTTGCCGTTTTCGTCATTCAACGACAGCAGCAACTGCTCCGGTGTTTCCGAAATGTGCAGATGTGTCAAGAGGAGTGGTTGTCGGCGTGTTAACGAATTGAATCAAAGCTCTGATGAGTTCGGTGGCAACCACCCCGGCATTTGGAAACCTCAATCCAACGGACAAGGCATCGTGGTCGTTTGCTTACTGAAGCAACTGATTTCATCGCCAGGCGACTTACTCGCCCTCCCGCTGGACCAGTAGCCAGTGGTGAAACGACGTTTCTCGATTTGCACGGTCGGCGCTGTCTCGCTGTTTACGCGAGAGCGCGACCGGCCGATTTCGTTGGGTTTGGTGACTTGGATTCCAGAAGACCGTTATCGAGGCACGGATCGCGGTCCAGGAACGTGAAATCGCGCGACAAAGGATCGCTACTATTTCCCCGTCCCTGCTTGGAAGAACTTACGCAGAAGCAGTCGCTTGGTGAGTCAGTGACTTCGGGATCGTACGATTCGCTTCCAGCCCCTGTAGTCGCCATGACGTCCCGCGTGTGAATTCGGAGGGAACGGCAACGTCCGAATTCCCGGACATTAAAGAAGCGAAGCAGGCATCGAACCCGTCGGTTTCGATGCCTGCTTCAGTTGAAATCAGCCAGGCGTCAGATCAAGTGGTCTGA
>JAFEBS010000056.1 GCA_018242525.1 Planctomycetota bacterium
CTGTCCCTGTCCCTGCTGTCCCTGCCCCTGCTGTCCCTGCCCCTGCTGACCCTGCTCCTGCTGACCCTGACTCTGCTGTCCCTGGCCTGCTTTTGCGAGTTCTTCTTCCAGGGCATTCGACAGTTCCGTCAGTTCCGACCGAGCCCGCTTGAGTGATTCGACTTCATCCCCCAGGACCGCTTCCGCCGCCTTTTCGATCCCCTGCTTCAGGCGGTTGATCCCTTCCCGTGCCTGCTCTTCCGCCCGCTGTGCTTCCGGCAGGAATCCCGCCTTGAGCAGTTGAGCCGTCGCGTCCAGAGCCTGGTCGGTCTTGGACTCACGCGTGGAACGGACGGTGTCATACAATTGCTTTGCCAGCAGTGGCTCCGCCTGCTCCGCTTGTTCGACAATGCTCTTGGCATCGTCGACCAACTCGTTGGCCTGCCGTCGCTGTTCATTGAACTCCGCTTCCAGCGACTGGCGGTTCCTGGCCTGGCGCAACGAGTGCTTGCTTTCGTCCTGGACCGTGTTCAATTGCTCGGACAATTGCTGTTCCCGATCGGCCAGTTGCCGAGCCGCCTCACGCATGGATCGCATGGAATCGCTGAATCGTGACGCAGTCTGTTTGCGGAAATCTTCGTGCAGTTGCTGCAGTTCACGCTCGGCACGCGTCCCGGAATTGAGTGCTTGTGAAATCTGTCCTTCGCGCAACTTTTCCGCCGAATCCACCATCCGCTGACGGGTCTGTTCCAACTGTTCACGAGGCGAACTCATCTTTTCCTGCTGACTTGACTGAGCCATCTTATTGGTCAGTTCGTCCGCATCGTGCAGCAGTTGCTGCTGATCGTCGCGCAGTCGCTTCAGTTGCCGTTCCAGCTCTTCCCGATCGGCTTCGTTCTTGACGGTCCGCAGAGCCGCTTCCAGCTCTTTCAGCTTTTCATTGATTCCCTGCTGGCGACGTGACAACTCTTTCAGTCGATCCAGGACCGCCAGTTCTTCCTTTTGCCCGGCGTCCGCCTGCTTCTGAGCGTTCTTTTGCAACTCGTAGCGGTTTTGTTTGTTGTCCAGTTCCAGTTGAGCCATTTGTTCCTGTGAAACACTGGAACCGGCACCCGAGCCGCTGCCACTCTGCTGGCTCTTCATCATCAGATGTTCTTTGGCCCGCAACTTCAGCAGACCATGGTACGCTCCCTGTTCGGCATTCGATGCCAGAGTCAGGGGGGCCAGGCTGCCTTCGCCCAGCGATTGCCCCAGCGCCGCGTTGGCCTCCGTCATTCGATCTTCGATGATCGACAGGATCGGCTGCAGCGACGGTGCGGTGAGCTTTTCCTTCAGAGTTTGCAGTTGTTCAATCGCCTTCTTTTGACTGTTCTGGATGACCGTGACGCTTTCAATCGCTTTGGCGTCGAACTTGCCCTGGGGCGGCCTGGCCAGTTTCCATGTGGCCGTGACAATCTGCTTCTGCAGTTCGAGCAGCTTGTCCGTGGGATTGCCATTCTGCTGGCTGCCCGACGACTGCGACTGGCCCCCCTTGGGGCCTTCCAACTGGCGAAAAATCTCTTCGAACGGCCGGACTTCGGCGAAATACAGATCGCTGCTGGATCGCCGACGCTCGCCATCCGGACCATGGTCGTCTGCATAGACATAGTACGAGATCAGTTCGTCCGGCTCGACCTTCAATTCTTCCAGTCGTTGCAGGACGGAAAGCTTGTGCTTTTCCATGCCCGACTGTTCGTGGACCAGTGGCATCGCGATCGGTTCGCGACCGGGGACAGTGAGCACGATCCCTGCTTCCATCAATCCGAAATCGTCCCAGACGGTTGCTTCCAGCAGAAGTTCCTCCAGTGGGGAAACCTTCACGTCCTGAGCGGGAAACACCATCGAGATTTCTGGCGGATTGTTTGGCAGCGCTTCGAATCGGAACTCTTCCGGATCCCGATTCTGGCGACCCGCGTCATCGACCAGCTTCAGCTTCATCCGGTGAACCCGGGTGGGGACAAATTCAGCCGTGTAGATCAATGGGCTGTCGGGATCCGCGCGCAGTTCCAGTGACATTCCATCCGTATCCACCAGCCTGGCGGTGATGCCCGGCTTGTTCAGGCGGCAGGCGATGGAAATCTTGGACTTTTCGACAACGGTCGCGACAAAGGCGTCTTCCAGTCGCTTGCTGGCCATTCCGGTGTAGGCGGGGAACGTCAGTTCCAGATCGGAACGAACCAGCGCCGGCAGATCATAGACCGTGACTTTGTAGTCGTGTGTTTTTCGACCGTCGAATTCAACGCGATAGACGATGTTCTGATCGACCGCTGGCAGACGACCGGCAAAGACCGGATCATCCAGGCTCTTCGTCAGTGGAAGCTGTACTTCCGGTGCCTGGTTCCCTTGCCAGATCAAATGAACATTGGCCGGTGCTTGACTGGGAAACCTTGCCAGGACCAGCAGGCTGCTTCCCCGTTCCAGTTCGACGTCACCGGGCTCGATCGTCGGCTGATCGCTGTCGGAGTTTTCGGTCGCGGAACCGGGTTTCTGGAAGGCCGCGGAGGAACTTCGTTGCGCGGAAACCGGCCAGACATATCCGCAGACTGCCAGAAATGCCACAAACGCCGCCGTTTGACGCCAAAAGGCACCGCGCATGCGTCGGGTCGGAATCGCTTCGGTCCAGTCATTGATCCGGGAATGGTGGACCGCTTCAGAAATGACTTGGCGCTGCAGGACGTTCAAGCGTCCTGTGGGCATGTCGGGACTCTGTTCCAGCGCGGCCAGCAACCGCGAATTCAGATCGGGAAACGCATTTTCCACGGTGCGCGCTACGTCTGCGCGGGCCAGCGGCAGGGATTTGGATCGAACCCACAGCAATGTGGCCACCAGGGCGGATGCCATGGCGACCAGTCCGATCGCCAGCCCCGAGGGAGGCCCCGCGAAGAAATAGGCCAGAATGACGGCCGAACAGCCCAGCCAGCACCATGTCAGGCGTTTCCACAGCCACAAACGGCCCAGACGATCGCTGACGGAAGCCAGTTGTTCACGAAGCTGATGCTCGAACATTACGATTTTCTCCCGCACGGGGACGAATTCGAACGCAATGCTTAGAATAGCGAGGACGGCTGCACCACACTAGCCCGAGGCTCCCGAGGTGCCTGCAATCAGGGCCAACGCCTTTTACAAATTGGGAATCGGGTGCCACGGTTATGGAGTCGTCGACATGGCCGTGCCGATTGAGNNCCCAATTTGAAAAAGGCGATGGCCGTGGCCTGCAAGGTTTACCGTTTGTGGGGGTGTCGTCCCCACGAGCGGGCCGGTCGTGATTTCGGACGGGTGCCAGCCGCCATTGACGATTCAAACCAACATCCTCCGGTCCGATGCCGGCGGGACGGAAGAAAGTGAGCTTTCTGTGATGCGCGATGAGGGCTGGGTCCATGATCATGACCACGATCATTCCCACGACCACGACCATGATTGCGGTCATGATCACGATCACGACACCGGTCCTGAACTGGACGCCGGACCGGACGGTGACGGCATCGAAACCTACTCGGGACACGGCGTCCGATTCCAGTATCCGGGGCATTGGGAACTGGGCGAAGAGTCCAGTCCGGAACAAACAACGATCACCGTCCAGAGCCCCGGGACGACGTACTGGACATTGAGTCTGTTCGAGGAACGCCCGGATCCCCAGCAGATCGAAGCCTCGGTCATGGCAGCGTATGAAGAGATGTACGACGAGATGGATGTCTATGATTCCGACATCCTGGTCCTGGGCGTTCCCGCGATCGCCCGCGAACTTGATTTTGTCTGCCTGGACCTGGTCAGCACCGCCGCCCTGATTATTTTTCAAACCATGAACCACACGGTGCTCGTCCTGTTCCAGGGAGAAGATCGGGAACTGGAAACCTGCCGTCCTCAACTGGAAGCCATGACCCGCAGCCTGCTGTGCGACATGGATTGAATCACGGAAGTTTGTAAGCTTATGACGACTGATTCGAACGAGCCATTGAATCCCCCCGGGACGCCTCCCGACCCCGAACAGATCGGTCCGGCGTTTCGGCAATTGTGCGAGGTCGTGGCGCGACTGCGTTCCCCCACCGGCTGTCCATGGGATCGGGAGCAAACCCTGGCCACCATCAAGCCGTTTACACTGGAGGAAACGTACGAATTGCTGGAGGCGATCGATTCCAACGACGATGCCGCGATCGTCGAGGAACTGGGTGACGTCCTGCTGCAGGTGATCCTCGACAGCCAGATTGGAGCGGACGAAGGACGGTTTGATCTGACCGATGTGGTGGCCGGATTGACTCACAAGATGATCACGCGCCATCCGCATGTGTTCGGCGACCAGACCGCCGCCACCGCCACGGAAGTTACGAAACATTGGGACCGGATCAAGCAGCAGGAAAAGCAGCGTCAGTCGATCTTTGATGGCCTGCCGCTGGCGCTTCCCGCCCTGGCTCGTGCAGCGCGGATTTCCAGCAAGGCGGCTCGGGTCGGCTACGACTTCCCCTCACGCGACATGCTGTTCGACAAGCTGCGTGAAGAACTGGACGAACTGGCCGCTGAGTTGTATCCGCAGGGTCAGCCACCCGCGGTGTCGGCGACCGCCAGCGCTCCGGTGGAACCCGATGCCCCGCCGTTTGATCCGCAGCGACAGCGCCGGATTGAAGGAGAACTGGGCGATGTGCTGTTCGTACTTGCCAACATCGCCCGTCGCTGGCACGTGAATCCTGAAGAAGCGCTGCGGGCCTCGAATCAGAAATTCGAGCGTCGGGTTCAGTACATCGAACGTCGCCTGAAGGAACAGAACCGTTCTCTGAGCGATGCCACGCTGGCCGAACTGGAACTGCTTTATCAGGAAGGCAAGCAGACCGAAACTTCGTCCTAATGGGATTACCTCCTGGCAGTCCATTCCAGATCTTCCCACCCACCATGATTGCAAAGTGCTGTTTTGACTATGAATGAACCAACCGCGTCCACAAATGATGCCCCTCCCGATTCTCCCCGACGCGTGCGCGAAATCTCTGGCAGCCTGGTTGTGATCGGCATGCTGGTCCTGGGAGTCATCGCCGTTTCATTGCTGTTTGTCTATTTCGAGTTGCATACCGGCCCGTTCCGCCCCTTGCGTGAAGCGATCGGTCGCGAATTCCGGCATTCCCGCCCCAACGTGGAAGGGGGCCGCGTGAAGGGCCGTGGCCCGATGATCCTGCGGATCTCGCTGAGTGTCCCGTTTGACCCGGTCGTGGAAGAGCAGAAGGCGACCGAGATCAATACCCGCATCCTGGAAATCGCCAGGAATTACCAGGATCTTCCCAGCTTTGAGCAGGTCCAGATCAACCTGATCAACTTCGTTCCTGAATCGACGGCCAAACGTCGAACGTTCGACTTCACCGGCGCGGGCGTCCCCATCGTTAAGCCAACAAACTCCACCAGGCCGGCGGAGTCACAAATGGTACCGCAGCCAACGCTGCCAGCGTCGGAATGATCCGTATCCAATTCAGTGTCCGTCGGATTGTTCGTCGCCGTCGCTTGCGTCTTGAGCCAACCCAGTCAGTCGCGCAATGTCGAAAAAGACCATGTTGATCGCCGGGACAACGACCAGTGTCAGCACCGTGGCAAAGATCAATCCCCAGGTCAATGTCACAGCCAGTGGAATCAGGAACTTCGCCTGAAAACTGGTCTCGAACATCAACGGCGACATTCCCACCACGGCGGTAATCGTGTTCAGGACGATTGCCCGCATCCGCAGCTTGCTGCCAGCGACACTGGATTCAAAATGACTCATGCCGCTGCGGACCCGGTTGTTGATGAAGTCGACCAGGACCAGTGAGTCGTTGACCACAATTCCGTTCAGCGCGACCAGCCCGATGGCACTCATGATGGTCAGGTCGTACCCCATGATCCAGTGACCGACGATCGCGCCCTGAACGCCAAACGGTACTGCGATCAGGACGACGATCGGCTGAATGTAGGATCGGAACAATGCCGTCAGCAGGACATAGATGATTCCCAGTGATATCGGAAAAGCGATCAGCATGCTGTCCATGAACTTCTTGTTTTCCAGGGTTTTCCCCCGCATGCTGACTCGCACCCCCGGATGCTGGTCTCTGAGTTCCGTGTTGATCCAGTTCTGAATGGACGCCGAGATTTCGTTGTCGTTGTGCTGGTCGTCCACATCGGCATAGATCGAGATCGCCCGGCGGAATTCGCTGCGCTGGATCGAATCGTGAGCGCGGTCTTCCGTCAGTTCGGCGACTTCACTCAATGGGACCCAATTGTGCTTGCCCAGCACGTTCGGCGGCGACGGAATCCACATGGCTTCCAGCATCGAATCATCCTGCCGATATTCCTTGGGATACCGGACCATAATCTTGACGTCTTCGCGGTTGCGGGAAATTCGTCGGGCTTCGCGGCCGAAGAACGCATTGCGGACTTCGTGCCCCAGCGTGGCCACGGTGATCCCGGTTGGCCGGGCCGTTTCGTGCAATCGCAACTGCATTTCCCGCAGTCGGGCGTTGACGTTGTCGTCGATGTCGAACACCCCGTCATACGTGACGAGTTTTTCGCGGATCGCCTGGGCGGCGGCCAGACTGTCCTCGAACCGATCTGCCGAAACATTCAATTCCAGTGCCCGGCCCGCGGGACCGCCGTTCAGTGACGACCAGGTCACGGCATTGACTCCGCTGAGCTGTTCCGCCTGCTGACGCAATTCAATCAGGATCGCTTCACTGGTGCGGCTGCGCCGATGGGCTTCCTTCAATTCGACGATCAACTGTCCCAGGTGCGAACCCAGGTTTTGACCGACCGCTCCTTCACCCGCAATGTCGACCTGGATCCCAACCAGCATCTGCACGTTGACGACTTCGGGCAGGCTGGTCAGGTGATCGCTCAATTGTTTCAGGCGATCCCTGGTCAGTTCCACCGGTGTGCCGATCGACATTTCCAGGGATCCGACCAGGGTTTCGCTGTCCATCTTGGGGACCGGCACGAACGGGACGATTCCTCCCAGAACCAGGCCGATGGCAACTGACAAGGTGGCCACGGCCGACGCCAGCGTGACATAGCGCCAGCGCAACAGCAGTCGGATCAACCGGTCGTACCAGACGTCGACCACCACGCCCAGAACTCGATCCTTCGTCACCACGACACGATTCCAGATGTGCGCGAACCCGGAATCAATGGTCGCGGATTCACCGCCCGACCAGGTGCCCTTCGATGTTCGCGCCGGAACTTTCAGGTGCCCCAGATGCGTTGGCAGGATGACCAGGGCTTCCAGCATCGACATGCTCATGGCTGCGATGCAGACCATGGGAAGTTCCTTCAGGAAATCGCCCAGTTGGCCTTTGATGAACAGCAGGGGGATGAATGCACCGATTGTGGTTCCCGTCATGACAACAATCGGCCACATCACTTCTTCGGAACCCTCGATCGCGGCGACGTCGGGGGGCAGTCCCTCCTGCATGCGCCGGTAAACGTTTTCGCCCATCACGATTGCTTCGTCGACATCGATGCTCAGGACGATGATCAGTCCCATCAGGCTGACCAGATTCAATGAAACTCCCATCAGCGACATCATCAGAAATGTTCCCAGAAACGTCACGGGCAGGCCGGTGGCCGCCCAGAAGGCAACGCGACGATCCAGGAACAGCACCAGCGTCAGCAGGATCAGGAACAAGCCCTGCAGGCCATTGTCCACCATCAGGGCAATTCGCCCTTCTACAAACCTTGCCAGGTCGGTGTGCAGAGCGACCTTGAATTTATGGTCGAATGGTTTCGACAGACTTTTCTGATAGTAGATTTCCGGGTCGGGATGCCCGATCGCCAGGTTCGCCAGGCGTGATCCGTGTGCCCACACGATGGCAAACGGACGCCAGTACCAGGGTTGATTCGCCGCGTCGTCCAGGCCATACGGATCAAAGGGCAACCCCTTTTTGGCCAGGATATACGCCTTGACCAACTGGGAAATCCGGATCGCATCCTGGCCAGTATTCTGGTGGACGACGCAATTGATCGACGGTTCGCCATTGAAATATCCCTCCTGGTCGATGTCGACGAACGCGTCCTGCACAGAGGCGACGTCCGAGAGGTAGACCGTACGTCCATCGGCCAGGCTGCGGACGATGATCTTGTTCAGATCCACGCCGCGTTGTTCCTCGCCCAGGGTCCGAATGGACAGCGAACTGCGGCTGGCATCGATTTGACCTCCGGTGACATCCAGATTGGCCTGGCGGATGGCGGTGGCGACATCGTCAAACGTGATGTCGTATTCCATCAGCTTGGCGGGACGGATTTCGACACTGATCTCGTCATCCTTCGCGCCGTTCATGACGACATCGCTGACTCCCGGCAGCAGCAAGAGTTCGTCACGCATCGACCGCGCCGCTCGCTTGCGATCGGCATCGCTGCCGGCCCCATAAACGGCGACGGCGATCACCGGCAGCTTGGGCTCCAGTTTTTTGATGGTCGATTTTTCGGCGTCGGCGGGCAGGTCTTCGATCGCATCGATTTCCGCCTTGACGTCCTGCAGGACCCGGTCGACGTTGCGCGTGCCTGGCAGCAGGCTCAACCGGGTGAGGCTCATCCCTTCAATGATCGTGGAATCGACCTCATCGACCCCTTCGACGTCCCGGACCGCCTCCTCAATTTTGACGGTCAGGACTTTTTCGATTTCCTGCGGCGAAACGCCCGGGTAAATCGTCGTAATCAGCAATTTCTCCGGCCTCGATTCCGGAAACATTTCCCGGGTCAAAGTCAGAGCGCTGATCATTCCGCTGATGATAATGACCATCATCAGCAGATTGACCAGCACAGGATTGCGAACGCTGAAGCGGGGCAGTGACATTGTGATTTGGACGCCGACCGATACTCGTGGAGACGATGCCGCCGGATTATAGCGACTGGTTTGGCGGTGGCGACCATGGCCTGAATCAGGGCGATCGCCTTTTTCAACTTGGGGTGCCACGGTCTTACTGGCCTTACTGTCTTCAGTAAGGCCGTGCGAGTGCTCAATCAGCACAGCCTTGTCGCGGACTCCAAGACCGTGGCACCCGATTCCCAATTTGAAAAAGGCGATCGCCCTGTGGCCTGAATGGCGTTACATGAACCTGGGACACTCTGCCGACGCGCGAGCGAAGGATTCGTCGATGCGTGTCCAACTCGATCATTCCGACCGGGTTCCCCGGGGATCGTACGTCGAAGGATCGGCATACAAAACGAACAGAACCCCGTGTCTTAAACGGGGTTCTGCTGAGAGGCTCCGGTCGGAGTCGAACCGACGATGACGGATTTGCAATCCGCTGCCTTAGCCACTTGGCTACGGAGCCGACAGACCAAGAATCGGCAATCGAATGTCGCGGGTTGAGTTTTCCCGGGGTGAGAACCGGGAAAATCCATCCATTGAGCACTTCCGGCAAACATTGCCTGACACCGCGAATCCTAATTGCGCTCTTGCGGGCGGTCAACTGCCAAATTAGAGTTCCGCGGAACACGGGTGAAGTTTGCGGCGGGGCTCACAACGCATTTGGCCATTCGGAGTTACGCTCACATGCCGGAGTCGGATGGCAAACGACGATCGACACTGACCCGAAATTCCGGGGATCGAGGCACACCGAGGCAAAGACGCAAAAAAGCCCCTGAACGCAAGGGCTTTTACGAGTAGCAAGGGCGGGACTCGAACCCGCGACCCCAGGCTTATGAAGCCTGTGCTCTAACCGACTGAGCTACCTTGCCATCCGGCGACGGTCCTAACCCGGAATCCAGTTCTGTTTTCGGGACCACCGACGCGGGAAGTTTAGCGTATTCCCTTCAGGCGACAAGCCAACCGCCATGATTCGCATGAGGAGCGCTCAGGAAATCCTAGGACAGCGATTCCCAAACCGTTTGACCGATCAGGGATTTACGCCTGCCGATCCACGGATGACTGCCTCGCTGACGCTGCGGGTTACATGGCCGTTGGCCGTCAGCTCAATGGCACTGATCTTGTGAGCCGCACGGCGCTAGCCGCGGGTGCATTCTCACTCGTACCCGAAGAACCCGCGGCTAGCGCCGTGCGGCTCACAAAATCATTGGGCTAGCGCCGCCTTCAGCCTGCCATCATCCGTTTCATGAACGCCAGGGCGTGCTGAGCCAAGTATTCTTCGTTCGGAAACATCCGTCGCCAGACTTTGGTGGCCGCGGCCAGGGCGGGCAGTGCCAGGCCAAAGGCTTCGACCATCAGCCAGCCGTAGTACTTCAGCGTTTTCAGCATCTGGAACGTGGTTTCCCAGTCGACATGGCCTTCGCCCGGAGTGGACCGGTCGTTCTCCGAAATATGGACGTGGACGACCTGATCCCAGCACGATTGCATCGCGGCCGCGAGGTTCTTTTCCTCAATATTCGCGTGGAACGTGTCGTACATCATTTTCAGGTTCGGATGATTCGCTTCACGGCAGAATCGGGCATCGTCCGCGGCGTTTGTCAGGAAGTAGCATTCAAACCGATTCAGGTATTCCACGACCAATGTGACGTCGTTGGCCTGAGCATGGTCGGCCGCCTTGGTCAGGGTTTCCAGCCCCCATTTCCATTCGTCTTTCGTGGGTCCGGCCCCGCTGAAGGTTCCCAGGGCCGAATGAATCGGGCCGCACAGGTGAGTGGCCCCGCTGGCGGCACACATGTCGATCGCTTTTTTCAGTCGGGACAGACCCGCCTTGCGGATCTTCGCACTCGAGGAAATCGGGTTTTCCGCATCCGTGCAAACGGTCACCGCCGTCCGGCCCAGGCCGATGGCATCCAGCTTCTTGCCCAGCTTCGTGAACTTCGACTTGTCCATCTCGAAGATGGGGAGTTCGACGCCGTCGTACCCCCACGCCTTGAGATTCTCCAGCAGCGGGTAGTGCTCTTCGGTCACATCCGAAGTCCACAGCAGCATATTCATCCCGAACTTCATGGCGTCGATTCCTCGATGTTGGTGTCGTTGGTGGAACTGAGTCGATCGGGCGGCAGCGTCGCCGTTGCGGCTGAGTTCCCCGCGAAGTAATGCCTGGCGGGCAACAGATCGTCGACCCGCTGTCGGACGATCTCGCGGGCAGCAGCCAGCAGTTCCTCAGCGGTGGCTGGGAGCGGCGACAGTTTGACCCGCTCCAACACCTGATTCAAGCGCACCAGCAGCCGCTGATCGTCAAAATAATCCCGCAGAAACTGTTTCTGACGAAAAAGTTCGACAAACCACGCCAACCGATCGGTCGGCTGCCGGGCCATCCGATTGACGGCCGCCTGGATCTCGGCGGGATTCACGGACGCCAAAACTTCGTAGTACCGCTCCAGCTCAGCCGGGTGCCGTTCCATCAGGATCGCGTCCAGCAGTAATTCCATCCCGACGTGGCCCAAAAAGCCGCAATTGAATTTGTCGTCGGCCCCCAGTCCCCGGCGAAACAGCAGCGTCAGTTGACCAGTCACCTCGACGAATCCACGGGTGGCATGAAACCAGCCGTCGTCGTGCAGATGCTGAGCGGCCCCGGCGGCGATTTCCGACTGGATCGGGGCCGCCGAATCCAACCAGGGAATCAACTGGCGGGGCCGCAATCGGACCCTGCGGTCGATCACGGACAACCAGTCCGGGACTGCGGTTCCCGCGACAAAATAGGGCCGGTCCAAGTGCAGCAGTGCATGTGCGAAGTAATTCATGCGTCGATTATGAACGGATTCGGCTCAATGGCAACCAGTTCGATGGCCAGGGCCATCGCCTGTTTCCAATTGGGAATCGGGTGCCACGGTTATGGGTTACTTCAGCAGGAATCCAACATCGCCCGGACGAGCGTTGTTGGCGGAAACGACATCCCCGTTCCCGTCATTCCTGTCCTCGCCGACACTCCAGACGACGGCCTGTTGCGGATCCATCCGGCGGTAGCGAATCCGTCTTCCACCCGGATCAAAGGGATCCAGTGGCAGTTCGTCCAGGTATTGGGGGACCAATTGAGACGCATCCGAGGGAAACTCGGCGTGATCGCGCCGATGGGCCTGGGCAGCCAGGAGCAGTTCCAGAGTCAACTGCCGAGCTTCCTGGCGCAACAAGGCCTCGTCGGTCTGCTTGATGGATGGGACGACGTGGCGGTAGAGCATCGAACTGTTGATTGCTCGATCCAGTTTTACCGGATCGAGGCGACCAGCCGTCAGTGGAGTGGCCGGGTCTGGATCAAACAATACCGCCGCCCCGGTGCCCACCTGCTTTCGACGAGTTGCGATTGGCTTGTCGATTTCCTGCAACTGGATTGCCAGAACCTGTCGCATGAGCCGCACGGTCAAATCGGGTTCGGCCATCACCCAATAACCGAATTGTTGAATTTTGACGACGGTACTGACGTCCGACCGGCCGGTTAGAGGTGCGAACATTTCGAGCCAGCGACCATCGGCCAGTGTGTTTTCCAGCATTCGATACTCGCATTTCAGGATGTTCCCTCGTGATTCGTACAGGGAATAATCGGAACGCGTCGAGATCAATGCGGTTTTGAGCTGGTCGGCCGTCACTTCCGGCCGTTCCGCCCAGCGTTGAAGTCCCTGTGTCGACATCTGATGCAGGGCCACGGCCATCAGCCCCTGGACAAAGGTGCCACGGTGCGACATATGGCCCCCGGCACGCTGTACGGCACGAGCCCACTGGTGTGCCTCATCCAACTTCGCAGTCTCAAGGCAGCGGGATTGTTCCAGCAGTGCCAACCGCACAATATTCCGCTGGTCGGTCACGCGTATGCTGGTGTCTGCCCGCAATAAGTCCGGCGACAGATTGCGTCCGCGTGGTTTTTCGGTTCCCCGCCGCCAGATGTCGAGTGCCTCGCGATGAGATTCCATCCACCGGACTAAAGACTCATCGGCCGCACTCCATCCCTGTTCCAGGACAGCTTGGACGCATTCCGGTTCCTGCCAGGTGTTGCTGTCGGATTTGGCCGGACGACGCTGGACCAGATCAAACACTTGACGGTATTCCGTGAATGCGTCGTCTTCTGCGGGGACATCCCAGGCGACAAACTCAGCCTCGTCATACGGCTGAGGGATCGCTGGAATCCCGGCCAGTTTGATGGCGCGAATTCCGAACGGAAGGGACATGATCAGCACGCCGATGACGAGCGCCCAGACCCCTGCAGGCCAACGGAACGGGTTCCAAACCACCGTAGACGGGTGGGAAATCGAATCCTGGGGTTGAGGGTCCGCCATCGTGGAATGCTCGCAGAGTTTCTGTTCTCACTTTCGTCGAAACGGTGCAAATCCAGATTGGATCAAACAATCGGGCGTCGAACCGTGACAGGCTCAGTTCTGGTTCGCAGCCAGCTTTGCCGCCGTCAGCGTGTTCTTGAGCAGCATCGCGATCGTCATCGGCCCGACGCCACCGGGGACGGGTGTGATTGCTGAGGCCACTTCGCGAACGGTTTCAAATGCGACGTCGCCGACCAGTCGGTCCTGCTGCCGGTTGATGCCGACATCGATCACCACCGCACCAGGTTTGACCATGTCGGCCGTGACAAATCCGGCCTGGCCGATGGCGGCAATCAGGATGTCGGCCGTCCGAGTGATGTCGGACAGGTTGCGAGTCCGGCTGTGACAGATGGTGACGGTCGCATTGGCTGTCTGACCCTTCTGCACCAGCATCATGGCGACCGGTTTTCCCACGATTTCGCTGCGTCCCAGGACAACCACGTGAGCCCCGTCGACATTCGTCCCCGACTGCTGCAGCAGGACCTGAACACCATGTGGCGTGCACGGCAGGTACCGGGGCCGGCCCTGGACCATCAGTCCCACGTTTTCCGGGTGGAAGCAATCCACGTCCTTCAGTGGATGAACGGCATCCAGCACGGTCGTTTCATGGATGTGCGCCGGCAATGGCAACTGAACCAGGATGCCATGCACGGCGGAATCGGAATTCAGCCGGTGCACCAGTTCCAGTAGTTCCCCCTGAGTTGTCGTGGCGGGCAGACGATGGACGTCACTGGCCAACCCCGCTTTCACACAGGCTTGTTCCTTGTTGCGGACGTACACCTGGCTGGCGGGATCGTCACCCACGAGCACGGCGGCCAGCTTGGGGACAACCTGAGTGGCTTCGCGAAAGGCCGCGACTTCGGCGGCCAGTTGGACACGAATCGACGCGGCGACGGCTTTTCCGTCGATTAATTTGGCAGTCATCGGGAGAGGAAACTTTCAAATTCAAAATAAGTAACAGACGGGATGGCCCGGCAGACTTTGCCGAAGTTTTTGATGGGGGAAACTTAGATACTGGAATTTTCGTTGCTCCCGGACAGGATCATTCCAGAATTCCGGGCCTGGTAGAAAGTCTGCACCACACAGCTGAAAACAGTCTAACGGCAATTGATATGACATGGCAGGCAAGAGCTTGGAGTTACGGGAAGTCGCACGTCTGGGAGTTGACACGACCATGGCACCGGCGTCTAATCACAGGCGGATATCGGCGGTGCATCATCCACTGAGGATTTCAAACGTCAAGGCCTGAGGATTGGCGACAGTTGTTGCTGAAACTGGGCCGCACCGTCATTAGACAGTCACACGGTTAGGAGACAGTTCATGCGGAAGAGTTGGACGTGGATTGCCTGTGGCGTGGCATTTGTCGCGGCGGCGCTGGTCGCCGGTCAGCAAGATGCTCAAGCCCGGCCGAACTACCTGAAGAGCTTCAATGGCGCTTATCCTGCCCTGAAGGAAGCTGCCGAAGGTGCCAAGTGCGGGATTTGCCATTTTGGCGAAAAGAAGACGAACCGCAATGATTACGGCAAGGCCGTCGGTGAAGCGTTGGGTGCCCCCAAGATTACCGACGAAAAGGTCCTGGAAGCCGCTCTGAAGAAGGCCGAAGCGGGCAAGAGCAGCACCGAAGGAAAAACCTTTGGCGACCTGATCAAGAGTGGCAAGCTGCCCGGCAAGAATCCCTGATCGGGCCTGACGCTTGGTGATTCCGATTTGTCGCAGCGCTCGCGACTTTCGGACACCGACTGATCAAGATCAATCCGCAGCCCGACAAATTGTCGGGCTGCGTTTTTTCATACCTGCCAACCGGGAAGTCGCCGCCATGCAGATTTCGCGTCGAGATTGGATTCACTTGACCACTGTCGGACTGTGTGCCAGTCAATTGCCAACAGCGCGTGCCGACGACGCCAAACCCACTGTTCGGCCCAACCGGATTGGAGTCTCGACGTATTCCTTCTGGCACTTCCGGGGTGAACCCACTCCGATCGAATCCTGCCTGGAACAGGCCGCCGAGATGGGATTCGATGGCGTCGAAATCCTGCATGTTCATATGGAAGAAGCGGCCAAGGCTGCGAACGGTCAGGTTGACAAGCCGTTGCTGCGGCGGATCAAGCAACGCGCGTTTTCGCTGGGACTGGATCTGATGGGCTTTTCCACGCACCAGGGGTTTGTCACCCCCGATGAGAACAAACGCAAAGCCAACATCGAACATACGGCGAAATGCCTGGAACTGGCTCACGAACTGGGCATCCCGACAATCCGGGTCAACACGGGTCGCTGGGGAACCAGCAAGAACTTTGATGAGTTGATGGCCAACAAGGGGATCGAACCGCGTCTGCCTGGATACACCGACGAGCAGGGGTTCGATTGGGTCATTCGCAGCTTCGAGGCCCTCGTTCCCAGGGCCGAAGAACTGGGAGTGGTCATGGGACTGGAGAATCACTGGGGGTTGGGACGCGAAGCCTCGGGAGTGATCAAGGTCATTGATACGGTCAAATCCCCCTGGCTGCAAGCCACGCTGGATACAGGCAACTTTCTCGAAAACATGTATGAGCAGATGGACGTGCTGGCTCCGCGAACCGTGCTGGTGCAGGCCAAGACCTATTTCGGAGGTGGCGAGTGGTACTCGCTCGACGTCGACTATTCCCGCGTCGCCCAGATCCTGCGGAAGCATCATTATCGCGGCTACATCTCGCTGGAGATGGAAGGAAAAGAATCCCCGGCGACCGCGGTTCCGAAAAGTCTGGAACTGTTACGCAAAGCGTTCGCCTGATAAGGGCATTCCAGTGACTGTCATATCATTTCATCACTCTGACGGTCATAGAGTGATCTCCTGCCGAATACCGACCGCGAAGCGGAGCTTCGAAGACGGGCGTTCCCAAGCGGGAGCTTGGGAACGAGAAAGCGTTCGCCTGATGAGGGACCGGTCCAGGACGCGACGAATTCACATCGGTCCAGTCTGATCACTTCTGCCAGACACATTCGGCGGCCATGGCAGGAATGAGCTGGTTCTGGCTTGATAGGCCGCATAGTCGGGGCGGCGGTCGGTGATCGTTTGTTCCAGCAGCGTGACTCCGGAAACCTTGAGCAGGAGGAACGACATCAACAGCGGGCTGAAGATCGTCCATGCCGCTCCGCCAGATGAAGCGATGAGGTACAGGCCCCACCAGACGCAGAAATCTCCGAAGTAATTCGGGTGGCGGGTCAGCCGCCACAGGCCGCGATCCATCACCCGTCCCGCATTGCCGGGATCGGCCTGAAAGCCGGCCATCTGGTAATCGCCGACGGATTCGAAGAACAAGCCGAGGCTCCACAACGTCAATCCCGCCAGATCGAGCGTACCCGGCGGCTTCGATTCGGCGGCGACGATGGCGGCCTGGATCGGCAGCGACACGATCCACAGGATGACGCCCTGGAGCAGGAACACCGTCCCAAGGCTGATCCACCAGAATCGGCGTCCGTGATGGTCCCGCATTGCCCGGTACCGCCGGTCCTCGTCGTGTCCCCAGTTCCTCCAAAGCAGATACAACGACAACCGAACCCCCCAGAGGGTTGTCAACGCGGTCAGCAACCACGGGCGCCCGCCCGAGTGAGCCGTCGGCGAAGCCGCCAGCGTCATCCAGGTCACGAGCACGAACCCCGTACCCCAAAACGGGTCGATGATGCTTGCATCGCGCCGCACCAGGCTGACCAGCCAGAGACAGGTCAGCGCGGCGACGACGGCCAGCAACGAGTTCAGCAGCGCTGAGGCCAGCGGCGACATGGTCTACGTTCCGTTCGGCTGTAACAGCAACTGAGTCACGAACCATTCACTGCCACCGGAGTAGCCAAATAGTTCGGCCACCGCGAGGAAGAACATCCGCCAGCGATGCAGCCACCGTCGGGCCGCATCGCGACCGTAGGTCGCTTCCAGAACCGGCAGCAATTCGCCGCGGCGGGCATCCAGGTTCGCCAGCCATGCTTCGGAGGTCCGCTGATAGTGAGTGCCGTCCCACCGCCATTGGTTGATTACCGTCATGTGCCGGTCGAACTGCCGCAGCATGTTTTCGCTTGGCATCAAGCCACCCGTGAAGAAGTAACGCCCCATCCAGTTCGCGTCCCCCTCGGTTTCATAGGGATAGGCCAGCGTCCGATGGCAAAAATGATGGACAAACAATCTGCCGTCCGGTTTCAGCCACGACGCGATCCGCTCCAGCAGCAGTTCGTAATTCCTCATGTGCTCGAACATTTCCACAGAGACAACACGGTCAAAGCATTGCGGCCCGGCTGAGAACTCGTTCATGTCGGCGGTAATGACGTGCAGGTTCGTAAGTCCGCGCAACGCGGCTTCGGTTTCAATGTACCGCCGCTGGGGAGCCGAATTCGAGACGGCTGTGATCCGGCTGCTGCGATACCGTCCGGCCATCCACAACGACAGAGAACCCCAGCCGCAGCCGAGTTCCAGAATCGTCTGGCCTTCGCCGATGCCAGCCCGCTGACAGGTGATTTCGAGAGCCGCGGATTCGGCCTCCGCCAGTGACGTGTCGTCCGTCGGAAAGAAGCACGCACTGTACTTGCGATGCGGACCGAGAACCGCGACGAAGAACTGCGGCGGGAGTTCGTAATGCTGTTCGTTTGCCTTCTCAGGCACGGGGGCAATCGGACCTGTTCGCATCGTCTGGACGAGTGTCTCGAACCGGCGGAGAACGGCGTCTTCCCGGTCGTGTTCGCAGTCGCGCAGTCGCTGCGCACAGAGCCGCTGGATCGCGATGCGCGTGATCCGATCCGGGACCAATCCCCGCTCGACCGCATCAATACCGACTGACATCAGAGTCATGCTGACCTCCCTTGCGCGGCCCGCGACCCGATGGCGATCGGGTCGCGCTGGCACCGTGGCTTGTCGAACTGCATCTGGACGACGCCTGTGAACCGCTCGTCGAATGCCGCCTCGCAATAGCTCAGGTAGTAATTCCACATCCGGATGAAACGCTCGGGAAAACCCATCTGCCGCACCTCGTCCAGATGGTCGTGAAACCGTTGCCGCCATTCGCGCAGCGTCTGAGCATAGTGGGTGCCAAATTCTTCGGCGTGGACGAATCTCAAGTCGGTTGCCCGGCCCATTGAATCCAGTATTGCCCCCACTGATGGCAGGCATCCCCCGGGAAAGACATACCGTTGGATGAAGTCGACCGACCGCAGATACCTGGCGTACCGGCGATCCGGCATTACGATCCCCTGCAATACAAACGAACCATCGGGCTTCAGCAGTTCGCTGCATTTGCGGAAGTATGTGTCGAAGTAGCGGTGCCCGACGGCTTCAATCATTTCGACCGAAACGAGCTTGTCGTACTGACCGGTCAAGTCGCGGTAGTCCTGAAACAGCAACGTCACGCGGTCGGACAGGCCGGCCGCGTCGATTCGCTGACGGGCGACGTCGAACTGCTGCTGTGAGATGGTTGTCGATGTCACCCGGCAGCCGAACCGTGTGGCCGCGTGGACTGCCAGTCCGCCCCAACCGGTGCCGATTTCGAGCAGATGATCGCCCGGTTGCAGATCGAGCTTGCGGCAGATGCGATCCATTTTTTCCACGGATGCGTCATGCAGCGTGCTGGCCGGAGTGGCGAAGATACCGCTCGAATAGGCCATCGTTTCATCAAGCATCAACTGGAAGAAGTCATTGCCCAGGTCATAATGGGCGTGAATGTTGCGGCGGCTGCCCGATTTGCTGTTGATGTGCCAGGCGTGATACAGCTTGTTCACCAGCCCGGCGATCTGCGAAAGCCCGCGATCGATCTTGTCGGCTGTTTCGATGTTCCGCACAAAGACTCGAAAGAAAGACGTCAGATCGTCGCAGTCCCACTCACCGCGCAGATACGACTCGGCCACCGACAGGCTTCCTCCCAGCACGGCATGACGGAAGAACGCCGGGTTGTGAACTCGCATGCTGCACTCCAGGTCGCCGCCGTGCCCGAGCGTCGTCGAGCCGGTCGGATCCACCAACTGAATGGTGCCGCCTTGCAGTTCCTGCAGATTCCGCAGGACCAGCCGCCGTGCGAGACGGCTCACAACGCTCAAGTGTTTCGGCACGGAACCAGAATCGTTGTCGAGCGTGAGCGAGTTCGTGGGCGCGGCCGTGGAATGGCTCGATGGATCGGATGCGAACGTGGTACTCATGGTCTCGCTTGCTTCGTGGAGTGTGTTGAGGATGAGAGATTGGGACGCGGAACAGGTGGATTGAAAGCGGCTTTCATGGAAAACGCAGCCTTGGGATGCGGGACATACGGAACCCGTTTCAACCACAGACGCAGAGCCTGCCAGTAGATGCCCAGAAAGATTTGCCCGGTCATCAACGGATACCTCACCAGTGCGCGGGCAAGCTGCCAGGACGTGATCGCTCGCCGTTGCAGCGACAGCGTCGCATCGAAACGCTTCGCGCCGTTTGCATGGTTCTGGATGGTCACAGCCAGCCGTTCGCGGGGTTCGGTCACCCGCCAGTGGTAGGTCATCTCCATTGGCATGAACGGAGACACGTGAAACTCTTTGGGATGCTCGAACCGCCCCACAGGCTGCGAAAGCTCCGGTCCGGTAAGGTCGTTGTCGGACCGGGTCGCGTTAAGCACCTGACCCGCGAAGTTCAGCACGTACCAGTGCCGCTCGTTCCAGGGTGTGTTGCTGACTTCCGCAACCAGCGTTTCGACCCGTTCTCCCGACAGATCGAAACAATAGTAGAAGCTGACCGGATTCATGCCGAATCCGAAGTATCGAAAGCTGGTCAGCAATCGGATCGGTCCGGCCGGGCGATGTCCGGTCCGTTGCTCGACCAGGTCGCGAACGGATTCATCCAGGGATTGTGCCGGATCGCCCAGGTAGTCAGCCCGCCGGAACCACGCCAGAGCCGGCCACCGCGTGGACCAGATTCCGCGTCGCCCGAACAACGAGTCCAATTCGGCCAGATCGATGTAGACCAGGAACAGCCGGTATTGAAACGAGTGCGCGACGGGATCGAGCCGTCGATGCTGGACGGTGCCCTCGTAGAGACAGCTTCTCATGCCAGAACCTCCCTTGGCACGAGAGCCTCACAGACGCGCAAGGCACTGACGACACCGTCCTCATGGAATCCGTTCCCCCAGTACGCACCGCAAAACGACGAGCGGTTTTGGTTGAGGAGTTCGCCGTGTCGCGCCTGTGCCGCGCTCCTGCGAGTGGTGAAGATCGGGTGGTGATATTCAAACCGCCGCAGTACGTGGTCCGGAGCGATCCGCGATTCGTCGTTGAGCGTCACGCAAATCGTGTGGTGCGAGCGGATCTTCTGCAGAATGTTCATGTTGTAAGTGACACTCGCCAATGCGGACGGGTCGCCCGTCACGCGGTAATTCCAACTCGCCCAGGCACGCTTTGAGCGCGGCAGAACCGATTCGTCGGTGTGCAGCACCGCGACGTTTCGCCCGTAGGGAAAGGCGGACAGAATGTCCCGCTCGGTTGGAGTTGCATCGTCGCCAAGCAACCGCAATGCCTGATCGCTGTGACAGGCGAAGATCACGTGGTCGAATTGCTTGGCCTCGCCGGTGCGCGGCTGCACCGAAACCTGATCGGCGAACCGCCGCACGCTTTGGACGGGAGTTCGCAGGCGGATCCGGTCGTGAAATCCCCGGATCATTGCCTGGACGTACGTCCGCGACCCGCCGAGAACATAGCGCCACGTCGGCCGATTTCGCACGCTGAGCAAGCCGTGATTGTGATAAAATGAGGTGATGAACCGAATCGGAAACTCCGCAAACGTCCCCGTCGGACAGGACCAGATCGCGGCACCCATCGGCAGAAGGTACTGTTCGGCAAATTCCCGCGAGTAACGGTGCCGGGAGAGGAAGTCGCCGACCGTCGCATTTTCGTCACACTGCTCGACGAGCCCTCGTGCTTCCCGGTTGAATCGCAGGATATCGGCCAGCATCCGGTAGAATCCCGGTCGCAACAGGTTTCGACGCTGGGCGAACAGGGTATTCAGCGAGCAACCGTTGTATTCCAGTCCCGAGCGGTCGTCGCGCACGCTGAAGCTCATCGATGTCGGCCGTGAAGCGACTCCCAGTTCGTCCAGCAGAGCGATGAAATTCGGATACGTCCAGTCGTTGAAGACGATGAAGCCGGTGTCCACCGCGTGCCGCTCACCGTCCAATTCCACGTCAACGGTGTTGGTGTGCCCACCGGGGTAGTCGTTGGCCTCGAACACTGTCATCTCGTGATCGCCCTGCAGACGATACGCGGCCACCAGCCCGGAGATTCCCGATCCAATGATTGCCAGTTTCATGCGTGTTCTTTCGTGACTCACGTGCTTCCGGCACTGCGACGCCTTGCAAAACGTCCAAAACGTTCATTCAGTCTAGCCGCACCAGCCACGCTCGACAAGGTAGTGACCGTAAAAAGCGATTGAATCGTCCATATTGGTGGAGAGTTCTGATGGACGCTCGATTCAGTAGATGTTACAATTCGTCCAATTCGTTCTGCCTCTCGGGATGCTTTGATGGAAACTCCGTCCGAACTGGTCTCACCGAAACAAGTTTCCCGCGCGATTGGCGTCAGCGAATCGTCGTTGAAGCGCTGGTGTGACCAGGGGTTGATCAAGACGATCCGAACAGCGGGGGGGCACCGCAAAATGCTCATGGCCGACGTGTTGCGTTTCGTCCGGGAAAATGACCATCCGCTGATCTCGCCCGAAGTGCTCGGCCTGCCGCCGGTCAGCCAGAATGCCGAGTTGGGGCTCACTCGCAGCCTGCCGCGTCTGGTCGACGCCCTGCTGGCCGGCGATGAGTTACTCGCTCGGCAAATCGTGTTTGACCTGTACCTGGCCCAACATTCGATCAGTGTCATTTGCGACGAAGTGATCACGGCGGCATTTCGCGAGATCGGTGATCGCTGGGCCTGCCACGAAGCCGCCGTTTATCAGGAACGGCGGGGCTGCGAGATCTGTCTGCGGGTGCTGTTCGACCTGCGCAAGATTCAGCGACTTCCGGACATGACTCAGTCCGCAACCGGTGGCACGATCGAAGGCGACCACTACACGCTGCCGACGGCGATGGCCGAACTGGTGCTGCGCGATACCGGTTTTCGAGCCACATCGCTGGGGACGTCGATTCCATTCGACTCGCTGATCAAAGTCGTGCAGGAAACAAAACCGAAACTGTTCTGGTTGAGCGTGTCGTATGTCCGTGAAGGCCTGGACTTCGTCGGTGAGTTCGCGAAGTTGTCCAACGCCTGCCTGACGACGGGCACGGCCCTTACCGTTGGAGGCCGCGCACTGACGGACGAACTGCGGCATCGCATGAACTACTCGGCCTACTGTGACACGATGCAGCATCTGGAACGATTCGCCAGAACTCTGATCGGCGCGAAGCCGGTCGAACCGACCTCACAAGCGGCAGCAAAGCCGCGGCGCGGTGCGTCGAAGAAATAGAAAATGGTTGTCGTTGGGAAGTGTGATCGCGACTCCCGCATGGCCGATCAGTTCACCGCATTTCGCATGAGTTGATCAAAACGCAGTGGATCCTGAAGAACCACCTGCACTTGTTGTTTGAGTGTCACGGTGCCCGGGCACCGCTGTCGACCAGGAGTGAATTGATGAAACGCCGGTTTGTCTATTCTCTGGCATTGTTGCTTGGCCTGTCGCATTTCAGTCTGGCGGCCGATGGGGTGGATGCTCCAGGAGCACCGGCAACCTGGCCGCAGTGGCGCGGTCCCAGACGGGACGGCAAAGTCACATCACCATCGGTCTGGCCCGACAGTTTGTCGGGCGATCTGCTTGTTCAGACGTGGCGGATTCCGCTGGAACCCAGCTATTCCGGTCCGGTTGTTTCCGACACGCTGGTTTTCACCACGGAAACGAAGGACAAGAAACGCGAGGTCGTGCGGGCGCTGGATCGAAAAACCGGCCAGCAGCAATGGGAAGCATCGTGGGACGGCGCGTTGTCCGTACCCTTCTTCGCGAAATCCAATGGCGACTGGATCCGCTCCACTCCGGCCTATGACGGCGAGAGTCTGTTCGTCGCTGGAATGCGCGACGTCCTGGTCTGCCTCGACGCCCGCACCGGAGAGGAGCGATGGCAGGTTGACTTCGTGAAAGTCCTCGGTGCTCCCCTCCCTGCGTTCGGCTTCGTCTGCTCGCCCCTGGTCGATGGCGAATCCGTGTATGTGCAAGCCGGCGCCGCTCTCTGCAAACTCGACAAGCGGACCGGGAAGATTCTCTGGCGTTCGCTCAAGGACGACGGCGGCATGTGGGGCAGTGCGTTCTCGTCTCCGTTCCTGACCGACATCGCCGGCCGCCGGCAGTTGCTTGTGCAGACACGCGAAAAACTGGCGGGGGTTGATCCCGAAACCGGGGCCGAACTATGGTCGCAGCCGATCCCCGCGTTCCGTGGCATGAACATCCTGACGCCGACCGTCAGCGGCGAGACGGTCTTCACCAGTTCCTACGGCGGCAAATCGCTCCTGTTCCAATTGAAGAATGACCGAGGAACCGTTTCCGCCACGGAAGCCTGGACGAACAAAGCCACCGGGTACATGTCGTCACCCGTGGTGATCGACGGATACGTTTATCTCCATCTGCAAAACCAGCGATTCACCTGCATCGACCTGGCGACCGGAAAATCAAAGTGGACCACGCAACCGTACGGCAAGTACTGGAGCCTGGTGGCCAACGGTGACCGGATTCTCGCGTTGGACGAACGAGGCGAACTGCTGCTGATCCGCGCGAATCCCGAAAAGTTCGAGCTACTGGACTCGCGCAAGTTGAGTGAATCCCCGACATGGGCGCATCTGGCGATCTGCGGCCAGGAACTCTTCATCCGCGAACTGAAGGCACTGAGCGCCTATCGTTGGCGGAGCGAACGCTGACCTTTCCACGGTTTGCAGAATCTGTCGCCAGCGCTGGTCCACGACCTTCGGGAAGACTGGCTGAAAGAACCAGATTCGGATTTCCTAAAAAAACGGGTTAAAGATCCGGACGCCATGCGGTCAGAAAGGAGTGAACGAATTGAACGATTTGTTGTGAACCGTATTCGTTCAGTCTGGAACCTGTTTGCCGGGAAGAGGGACGATGATGACTCAGAGACGGATGATGGGGGCGATGGTTGCGGCGATGCTGGTACTGGTTCAGGGGCGGGGGATGGCGGAGGCGGCTGAGCCCAAGGACATTGTGACGACGGCGGTCGAAGCAGGTACGTTCAAGACGCTTGCTGCGGCACTTCAAGCGGGCGGACTGGTGGAGACGCTGCAGAGCAAGGGGCCGTTCACGGTGTTTGCTCCCTCGGATGCGGCATTTGCCAAGTTGCCCGCCGGTACACTGGAAACGCTGCTCAAGCCCGAGAATAAAGGTCAGCTCGTGGCGATCCTGAAATTCCACGTCGTTGCGGGGCGGGTCTACTCGACGGACCTGTTGAAGGCCAGGGAAGCGAAGACACTGAATGGTGCGATGCTCAACGCCACCGTGTCGGACGGCATCGCCAGGGTGAACGGAGCGGGTTTGGTGGCCACTGATATCGATGCCTCGAATGGCGTGATCCATGTGATTGACACCGTCCTGTTGCCGCCAGCCGCGCCAGCGAAGGGGGCGCACGTTGCACCAGAACCGGCACACGTCGTGTCCCATGACTGCCCGCAGACAGGACGCAGGATAACCTGGCGGACACGAATGGCTCGTCGGTAACACACTCAGACACATTAATCCGGCGTCATCAGATTCGAACTCTGATCACCGTACTCGTTGACGCTTGGGTACCACGGTGCCCAGGCGTTGACTTATTCCATCGGGAAATTCGCATGTCGGGTTTGATCCTGCTCACCGGCGCCACGGGGTATGTTGGCGGTCGGCTGTTGTCGGTGCTGCAACAGCGGAATCTTCCCATCCGGTGTCTGACCCGGCGTCCCGAGGCACTGCACGACCATCTCACGCCTTCAACCGTCGCTGTTCAGGGAGATGTACTCGATCCCGCGTCACTACCGGCCGCGTTTGAGGGGATCGACACGGCGTATTACTTCGTCCATTCGATGGGAGCCGCCGGGGAATTCGAATCGCAGGACCGGATCGCCGCGGAGAATTTCGCAAAGGCGGCTTCCGCTGCGGGGGTCCGCCGCATTATTTATCTGGGTGGCCTCGGAAATCCTGATGAACGGTTGTCCAAGCACCTTCGCAGCCGTCAGGAAACGGGCAATGTGTTGCGGGCTCATCATCCCCAGGTGATCGAATTTCGCGCGTCGATCGTGATCGGTTCCGGCAGCCTGTCGTTCGAGATGATCCGGGCGCTGGTCGAACGGCTGCCGATCATGATCTGCCCGCGCTGGGTTCAAGTGAACGCGCAGCCGATCGCGATTGAAGATTTGCTCGCGTATCTTCTCGCTGCTTTGGATCTCCACGCCGACTCCTCGCAAGTGTACGAGATCGGCGGTCCCGATCAGGTTTCCTACGGGCAGATCATGCAGGAGTATTCCCGGCAGCGGGGGCTGAAACGCTGGATGATCCCGGTTCCCCTGCTGACGCCGTATCTGTCCAGTCTCTGGCTGGGTCTGGTCACTCCGTTGTACGCTCGGGTTGGCCGGAAACTCGTGGAAAGCCTGCGAAATCCGACGCTGATTTCCAACAACCTGGCGGAATCCGTATTCTCCGTCCGACCGCGGTCAATCCGAGATGCGATTGCCCGCGCACTGGTGAATGAAGATCGCGAGTTTGCAGAGACACGCTGGTCGGATGCCCTGTCATCGGGAGGGAAGCCCCAGAACTGGGGTGGCAATCGGTTCGGTTCGCGTCTGGTCGATTCGCGGACGATCACCGTAAGCGTGCCGCCGGAACAGGCGTTCGCTCCGATCCGCCGCATCGGCGGTCGCACCGGCTGGTACTACGGAAACTGGTTGTGGACGCTGCGCGGTTTCCTGGACCTGCTGATCGGCGGGGTTGGCGTCCGCCGCGGACGTCGCGACCCGGAGAATCTGCACGTCGGCGATTCACTCGATTTCTGGCGTGTCGAAGTTTACGAGCCACCGCGCCGCCTGCGCCTGCAAGCCGAAATGAAACTGCCGGGCCGCGCCTGGCTGGAATTTGAGGTGACACCGTCCGGACCGGGGAGCACGATTCGTCAAACGGCCATCTTCGATCCCCTGGGGCTGGCCGGACTGTCGTATTGGTACGGAATCTATCCGCTGCATCAGTGCGTATTCGCAGGGATGCTCCGCAATCTGGCACGGACCGCGCAGCGCCGTGATCAAGCTTCCGAACGGCGCGAGAACAGTTGATCTCGCCGCGGGACCCGTAGATCAAATCTGCTTTGTCACGCCAAGCACCGAAAATCGGTGACTGTCAGGACGTCGTTAAAGCGTGGCCAGCGATTCACACCGGGCCTTAAGGCTTGCATTTTCCCGTTCAAGCGATTGGCGCGCCAGGGAACTGATCACCGGCCACAGCAACCGTGCCACGATCCCGGATAATTCGATGCGAAGGACACTCTGCGTCCCGGTGTCCTTCGTCGACAGTTCATGCGTTGCAATCATCCGCATCCCCAGGATCCGACTTTCCCAGGTGAACTGCTCGCCCGGGACCAGCGCCGTAACTACCCATTTGGCCTCCGGGAGTCCGGGTTGCTTGATGAGCGCCGCACTGCCGCAACCGAAGGGACCGTCATCGAGCCTCCTGACGGACTTGACGGTTGGCGTCCATTGTGGCCAGCGTTCGATATCGATAGTGACGCTCCAGGCGACGCTGCTGGGGGCGTCCATGGACACAACGTTTTCGAGCTTCATTCCCTGATGAAGACAGCCAAACATTCAATTTGCTCCATGAAAAGCACGACGGATCTCGCAGTATTGTCAATCGCCTGAATCTCGTCACGCTGATGCAACGTCCTGCTTCGAGCGAGTTTCATTCAATGGCTGCAGTTCCCGCAGGGAACCCAGTCGCCGAATCTGCGGCCATTTTCCGGCGACACCCAGAACCACCAGCAGTGTGCCCAATCCGCCGAAGACGACCGACAGCACCGGCCCGAACAGTTTCGCCGTAACACCGGATTCCAGGCCGCCGAGCTCGTTGCTGGCCCCGATGAAGACCTGGTTGACCGCAGAAACTCGACCCCTCATCGAATCGGGCGTCAGCGATTGAACCAGAGTCTGGCGGATGATCACGCTGATGTTATCACTGGCACCGATCAGGACCAGCATCCCCAGACTCAACCAGAAGTTTTGAGACAGACCGAACACAACGGTTGCCGCCCCGAACATCGCGACGGACAACAGCAGGGTGCGACCGGCACGGGTCATCGGCGACCGATGGGCTTGAAAGATCGCCATCGCAAACGCTCCCAGGGCCGGGGCGGCGCGCATCCAACCGTAGCCGATCGAGCCCACTCCCAGCCGTTCGGCGAAGATCGGCATCAAGTACGTCGCGCCGCCCAGCAGTACCGCGAGCAGGTCGAGTGTCATTGCGGCCAGCAACAATGGCGAATCGAATACAAACCGCAGGCCCGCCGACAACTCCCGCCAGCCGGGTTCCTGCTTCGCTGGTTCTCGCGGCGCTTCGTTCGGAAACAGCAAAGTCACTCCGAAGCAGCCCAGCAAACACAGGCCCGATACCAGATAAGCCCAAGTCACTCCAAAGACAATCAGCATTCCGGAAACAGCCGGGCCGACCCAGGCCGCCGTCTCGAACAGGCTGCTCATCCAGGCGAACGCATTGGGATACGCGGAACGTGGCACCAGGTTGGGAAGGATCGATGCCCGTGCCGGGCGAGCAAACGTCAACGCAAGCGCATTGGCTCCCAGCAGCGAATACGTCACCAGCAGTGACACTCCCTGCGGATTCCAGGCATGGAGCACGCACAACGCCACCGGTACCGCGGTCAAGGGAACCTGTGTGATGAGCAATACCCGCTTGCGGCTGAACCGGTCTGCCACATGTCCCGCCGGTAGCGCCAGCAGGATCACGGGAATGGCGCTGATCAGCCCGACCAGTCCGATGGCGAACGGATCTTTCGTCGATTGGTAGACATCCCACTGGATGGTCGCGGACAAGACCTGGCTGCCGACGATGGCAAGCACGTAGCTGGCGGCAAACCGGCTGAACGCCACGTACCGAAACGCCTCATACGGATCGTGCATATGTCATCAGTCTCTGCGAAAGCCGCCAGCCAGCAGTTCTCAGTCATTGAGCGGTTGGGAACTTCGCAGATAGGCAAACAGGTTGCGGAGTTGTTCGTCAGAAAGATCTTTCAACTGACCTTCCGGCATCAGCGATTTGCGGGATTTGTTCAGTTCATCGATTTCCGCACGTTCCAGTGATATCGTCTGGCCGTCCGGACTGCGGAGCGTGATCGATTGCGGATCCTGCTCGACCAGGAATCCGGTGACAACCCGTCCGTCGTTGAGGACGGCCACTTGAGTTTCAAAACCTTCGCGAATCTCGGCGCTGGGATTGACGATGTGAATCAGCATTTGCCGGACGTCGTCACGCTTGTACGTGGTCAGATCAGGGCCGATCTTGCCACCGACGGAATGCAGCGTGTGGCATTTGCCGCACATCTGCATGTAAAGTTTCTTGCCCGGATACGGATCTCCGGCACCGACCAGCGTCTCCGAGTACTTCTGGATCTGAGCCTGCATCTGGGCGGTGGTGGCTCCTTCGACACTGCCCCAGTGCTTCTGGATCAGGCCGGCGAGCTTGTCGTCCTTGTAAACTGTCAGTCGGCGGACGGTGTCCAAGGGCAGCGAGGCCGCCGCGATCTCGCCGCGATCGACCGCTTCGGTGAGCGACAGAGCCCACGATTTGCGACTGACCAGCAGAGATTGGGCGACCGTTCGGACATCCTCGTTGAGATTCTGATACTGGGCCAGAACCGCCGCCGCGATCTGCGGATCGGGGTACGCCTGAAGCGCGGTCAGGATCGCGGCCTTCAGTCCGTCGTCACCCGTGTTCGTCAGTGTCTGCAACAGGACTGGCACGGCCCTGGGTTGCTTCACTTCTCCAAACAGGCTGGCGTATTCCGTCCGTTTGCCGGAGGGACTCTTTTCATCCGCGATGATCTTCAAAGCGTCGTCGATGGCGGCCATGTCCGCCTGACGGATTTTCAGCGAGAGCGAACCGCCGCCCGCCGCCGACAATGCGGAGATCAGTTCCGGCGGGACATTGCTCATTGATCGCCCTTGATACGCTTCTTCAAATCCCTGCATCAACGCCTTGGTGGTTTTGGCCGTCGGAGATCGTTTGAGAAGTCCGGCACAGATGGTCAGGTCGGAACGCTGGCCGGTTGAGGCGTAGCGGCGCATCAATCGGGGCAGGATTTCCTTCTGCACCAGTGGCCGCTGCCAAAGTTCCGGATCATCCAGTGTCAACGCGGGATGGGAATGCACTGCGGGACCGCCATCAGCAGGTTTTGCCAGCACGTCACAGGTGGTCTCAAACGCCCACCAGATCATCATCGGCTGCCGGGCATCGGCGACATCCTCGTCGCGCATCATCAGATTGCGCACGATGGGTAACGTCTGCTCCGGCGGAAGCCGCTTGGCGGTTGCGGCAAACTGCGTGCGGACTTCGATGTTGGGTTCTGTCAGTGCCAGTGCGGCGACTTTCGAGGCGATGTCCGACGGCAGTCGGCGTTCATCCCCCAGCAGTCGCACGGACCAGGCCCGGACTTGTGGTTCGGCATGATCCAGCGCCTTCAAGGCGGTGGCTTCATCGAGTCCACCTGTCAGGTTCAACACCCACAACAATTCCACGGCCGTCTGGCCCCGGGCGGCAAACAGTCTTGATCGCAGGGTGGGGATCAGGCTGGCATCCTTACGGTCAGCCAGGATCCGACGCGCCGCTTCGCGGTGCCAGCGATCGGGACTGTCCAGCGTCGCTGTCAGCTCTGTTGCCGACAATTTGCGCAGGTCGGATGGGACTGCCTTCACGGAACCGGGGTTGGCTGACCTGGCACGAATGCGATAGATGCGTCCGTGATCCCGATCAAGTCCCCCCTGATAGTTTGCCGTATGGGCCAGTTGTCCGTCATACCAGTCGGCGACGTAGATTGCTCCATCGGGACCATCCTTGACGTCGACGGGCCGAAACCACGTGTCAGACGAATCGATCGCGTGGCCGATGTCCCTGGTCTTGAATGTGGCTCCGACCGGGATGACGTCGCTGATCACCACGTGATTCAGGATGGCCGCGGCACCGAACAGTTTTCCACGATACGCGTCGGGAAGTGCAAACGGACCGCCGTTCCCTTCGTAGATGATGAATTCGTGTGTGAATCGCGGAACATTATGATGTTCCATGGCCGGGAAATATCCGAACGCATACGGATTGGACAGCGGGCCGTGCTTGGTGAATCCCTTCTGCAGATACGCTCCCTGCATGTAATGAAAACCGCGAGTATTGCCGCCGTTGTGACCGGAAAAGACCCGCCCGGCGGAATCGATTTCCAGTCCGAACGCGTTCCCGCCACCTTCCGAGAAAATCTCGTAGCGTCGAGTTTCCGGGTGATAGCGCCAGATGTTCTGGCCTTGCGAAAATGTCGGTTTGACCACGGCTTTCGGATCGGCACCCGGCAGATGGACTTTCACCGCCGCCGAAACCGTGCTTCCCTGGGCACCGTACAGCCAGCCATCGGGCCCCCAGCGCAGGCTGTTGATGACCGAATGCGTGTCTTCCAGGCCAAACCCCGACAAATGAACCTCGGGATCCCCATCGGGAATGTCGTCGCCATTGCGGTCAGGATAGAACAACAGGTATGGCGGATTCAGGACCCACACTCCGCCGCGTCCCTGGACGAACGACGTGGCGATGTTCAGGCCGTCGACGAAGGTCTTGTGCTTGTCGTAGACGCCGTCACCGTCTGTATCTTCATGAATCGAAATCTTGTCGCGGCCTTTGACGCCGTGCGGTGGAGGTTCCGGAACCTTGTCATACACCGCCCGCCAGAACTGGTCTTTGCTGATCAGCTTCAGACCTTCCGGTTCCGGATACTGCAGGTACTGCATGACCCACAGCCGTCCGCGTTCATCAAAATTCATGAACAGTGGCTGCGAGACGATCGGTTCCGCCAGGACCAGATCGACCTGCAGATCGTCGGGGATTTTGAAATGGTCCATCGACTGTTGCGGGGTGAGTGCAGACTGCTGTGTTTCCCGGCGAATGACCGTGGCAAACGGACTGACCTTCGGGGCCGGAACGACGCGGGCAAACGCGTCCAGCCGGTGTTGAGCGTACGCCCCCGGCTTTTCCGCAGCCCACGCCAGATCGTCGCCCGGCCGAAACAGCCAGAAGCCTTCCAGCACGATGGCATCGCTGCCGGCGATCAGTTGTGGCGCGCCGGCCTTGAAGCCGCCGGCCCCGCCGTCGTCATAGACCCGGATCGCAATCGTGTTCAACTCGCCGGGCTTCAGGACGGTCGGGGGAACGACATAGCGATGCATGTTGGCTTCGCCATTGGCATACTTGGGCGGCATCGCTCCGCTGACACCGACCTTGACGCCGTTGATGAAGCATTCGCTGGCATTGTCGATCTTTTCGATATACAGAAAGACGCCGCGTCCCTTCCAGGCCTCCGGCACGTTGACTTCCGTCCGGTACCAGGCAAAGCCATCCAGCTTGCCGAGGTCATGTCCCTGTTGTTCCCACGTCCCGGGAACCGGAATGGGTTGCCATCCAGGAATCGCGGCCGCGGTGGCCGGGTCGTCCTTGGGAATTTCCAGGCCAGCCGCCCAATAGATTCCGTTCTTCAACAGCCGGTTGAATTCGGGCTGTTCAAAATCGTCCTTGTGCCCCAGTGATGTGTAAAAGGTCTTGCCCCCATCCTGTCGCTGGAAGGTCCAGGCGACGGGTTCCTGTTGAGGATTCCCTTCGACCCGGCCGCGCATCAGTTCGGTGGCGCGCGGATCGAGCGGCGTGTTCAAATAGAGTGTTCCGCCGCTGGTGAACTCGGCCGCCGGGATGCCGGTCAGGATCGGATGTTTCACACCGGGCAGGGCGCGGACAATCCCCCGGGTCGCCCCTTCCGTATGACCGCGATAGTTTCCGCCGATCATCTGCGCATCGATTTCGGGCCAGGCCGCCAGCCCATCGGGCGTCTTGTCGCGCAGCAGGTGAAACGCATGGCTGGCGGTGCGGATGCCGACGACCGGCTTTCCGGCGGCCACATACTTCTTGATCAGATCCAGTTGCGCGGCCGGCAACGGTCGACGCCGCACACTGACCAGCAGCACATCTGCGTCATTGACGACATCTACTCCGGGCAGGTCGTACTTGTTCGTGGCCGACTGGAAGACGAAGCTGACTTTGAAATCTTTTCCCAGATGCTTTGCGGCAAACGCTGGCAGGGTGACTTCGGTTCGATACTCGTCTTCAGCCGCCAGAATCACGACATGGGGACGCTTGTCGTCCTTGAATGTGAACGGTTTTCCGCCGAGCAGATCGGCACTGGTGATGGTTGGGCACCAGAATTTCTCGATGTGCTCGACGATCAGGTCATTGCCGGTAAAGTGGCTGACGTACGGACGCATCGCCGGGTTGTACATGGTGTCGGTCATGTCGCGCATCAGGGCGACGTTCATCCCCTGGTAGACAAGCTGACGGATGGAAAACGGCCGGCCCAGGACGCACATGTTGGCGTGGACCCCCATCACAATCACATTGTCGATTCCCCGCGACTTCATCAGCCGAAACGCCTCGTCGGAATCCGTAATGGCATCGCCCTCGTGAATCTCGAGGGTGGCGATCTGCCGGGACCAGGCGCGATAGTTCTTGACCGGTTCGCCGCAGTCGCAACCGCCGTCGGAATCGTCGATGGGCAAGGGGCCTTCGTGGGCGGCATCAATCCGGCACCAGCGTTCCAGCGGACGCCTGGTGGGGACCATGGGGGCCGACTGGGCCAGTTTTCGCTGCGGCGTGTCCTTGTAAAACTCCATCGTGTCGCTGGGGCAGTGGATGATGAACACGCCGCGTGATCGTGCCGCCTTGACGACTTCGTTCATCCGCGGCGCCATCTCGGCAACCCGCTCGGTCGAGTTGGGACACCAGTGCTTGTCCCACATGTCACAAATGACAATGGCGGTCCTGGCGGGATCCCATTCCGTCGGAGTCGTCAGTGTGTGGTACCGACCGGTATCGGGTGCCACTTCGACCCGCTTGCGCATCTTCAAAACCAGCGGCTTGGACGCAACCTCCTGAGCATGCACAAGCCATTCGGCACCAATCCAGCAGGACAAACCGACGACAACCCAGGCCACGCGACTTCGCATCAGGAACTCCATTGTGCAAGAAGACACTGTCATCGGAGTAGTCTGATTTGAATGGGTCCGAAATGCCAATCCGCCCGCCGAAAATGAGGGCGCTTGGAGGGACGCTCGAATTCGGACCAACGTCCCTGGCCTCGGACCTTGCGCCAGATTTGATTCAACCGGATCGTTGCGACAGTCCGATACAACGGGTGCGCACTGCGCGGAAGTCCATGCCTGGTAACGAGTTTCAGGCGAACATCGCCCGCACAGTTTACTCAGCCGGAAAAGTCATCATCAACTTTGACGGCTGAGCATACTGGATGGGCAACCGGCATTTTCGCGGCGGACAGCGCCATCTGGATTTGGACGCCCCTGAGGAACAGGATGCCTCATTATGCGATTGAAGAAATCTCTTGGGTTGTTGTGCGCCGCGGCCCTGTTTGGGTGGCAGGCACCAGTCCAAGCTCAAATCGTCCCCGGTACCGGTCACCAATTGACGGAACTGACCGATGACTTTGAGGACGAGTCCTGGAGCTTCGTGCTCAACCTGCCAAAGGCGAGCACGAATATCGACAAGGTCGATCGCCAGCCCGCCGGGTATTCAACAAACGGCAAGTGGTTCGAGAGCACCTATCGAGGAACTCCGGATTTTGTCAAACGCATCGAGACTCCGGAGCATGGACTGCCCGGCAGCAAGGGGGCCATGGCCCTGCAGACGCTTTACTCGGGCATCCCCGGCCAGTTGTCGCACAAGTTCCAGCAGGACGACTTGATCGCCAACGTCAGCCAGAAGCTGGGGCACATGATTCCCGCGACCTGGACACCCAGTTATGTCGTGCGAGTTTACGTTCCACCGTTCGAGCAATGGGAACAGCGAGTCGGCAGCTCGTTCGGCTATCGGGCTGACTGCCAGACGATCATCAACAAGCCGACCAAGATTGGCAAGTTCTTCCGCACGGGCGGGACATCCAAGGAAATCGAGCAGTATTGGCCTGGCTTCTTCATCCAGTTCAACGGCAAGAATCATCCGCAGTACACGACACAGAACACCGCGACGATTCTGATTCGTTCGGGCGAACGTGGCGAAGACATTCCCGGTCCCGTCATCCTCCAGCCAGGCTGGTGGACGCTGGGAATGACAATTACCTCGGACGGCAAGGTCCACTACTACGGTCATCCCGGGGTCGCCAATCTGACGTCGAAGGATCACCTGTACTCGAATTACCCGTATGGATACAAGTGCCTGCAGACCAGCACGTTCTTCTTCAACGTTGTGAATCAGGACGATGGACGGACCTGGTCGACCCGCTGGATCGTCGATGATCCCAAGGTCTACGTGGCCACGCGTCCGTACACGCCGCCCGCACAGACCGCGCAAGTGCCGGCAACTCCGATTTCGCAGGTGAAGCCCGTGGCTCCGGCCGCGACTGCACCCGTGACGCCATCTGTTCAACCGGTGGCTCCTCCGGTCGCACCTCCGACGGTCCCAGCCATTCAGAACTCCCCGGCTGCCCCGCCAGCCGCACCGCCATCGACGGCACCTGCGGGCCAACCTGCGGCCACGCCAGCGGCGACATCGTTGCCATCGCTGCAGTCCGCTCCCGTGGCTCCCAGCACCACGTTGAAGGCACCAACCGAGTCGGCGTCGGTCGTCGCAGGATTGCCACCGCTGTCAAGCCAACCCAGTCCGGTGACACCTGCCCGAGCGGCGGAGCCAGTAGCGGCTCCTGCTCCGGCGCTATTGCCGGTGGAAACCGAAGCCGAACCGGCCGTACAAGCCGCTCCCGTCATCGCCGCCCCGGCCCCCGCTCCGGCCGCCCTGCCAGACGAGGACGCACCGAAGTTGCCGGAAGATACGGCTCCGGCATTGCCACCCGCCCCGGCCACACCGGAATAAGCCGGCGGCGATCAAGTTGACAGGAACACGGCCCGTCGACCAGTCGACGGGCCGCTTTTTTTTGAGATACGGCGCCGACAGGATGCTCAACCGCCAGTTGCATCCATTGGGCTGTCACCCGCGACGCGCGGGGCGTTTGCTGAATGTGCCGCAGACATCCGCAACTCGGCCTGTTTCTTCCAGCGCGACGTGATACCGGTGGTCCCCTTCGAGTCGATGGACGGTCATGTGATAGGCCGGGCTGACATTGGCCAGGTAGGGACGGGATTCCGGTTGCTCGGGGATTCGGAGCTTGCCCCAGGATCCATCACCCAGATAGATGACTCCGTTCTTGCTATTCATGCCGTCGATCAGCGGGTGGGTTCTTTTGAAGGCGTGGTCGTGATGTTCCAACACCACGTCCACGTTGTAACGTTCAAAACACACACTTCAATCTTGATTCGATGGATGAGATATTCATGGATGTCAGACACATCGACGGGTTGCGGACTGCTCGCCATTGCACCCTCGCGACGTTATAATCCGGCAATTGGGGCACTACGAAATCTGCCTGTGCGGTCGTTCATTACATCCGAGGTCTGCAATGCACATCAAAACCGGGATCACGGTCGCTGCTGTTGGGTTGGGCTTTTGCTTTGCTTTTGTCGCCAACGGGCAAAGCCGTGATAAGTCCGCGGAGCCTGCCAGGAAAATATCCACGTCGACCACCAAGGCACCCGCAAGACAGAAGGTAGAGACGGCCAAAGAGGCCGTGCCGGCTCCCAGGAACGGTACAGCATCGGCAACCAGGCCACAGGCCGCTGAGTCGGCTGATGAAAAGGCCATTCGCGCCGGTGTCGAACTGTTCACCAAGAGTTACGCGGCCCATGATGCGAAAGCTGTGGCAGCCCACTTTACGCCCAATGCCGAAGTCATCAATCCCGACGAGCGGGTGGTGAAGGGACGCGACGCCATTGAACAAGTCTTCGCGAATGTCTTCAAGACGACTCCCGAATGCACCATGGAGGTCGACATCGAATCCATCCGGGTGTTGACTCCAAACCTGGCGATTGAAGAAGGAGTGGCCCGGACTCGTGAGGCACCCAATGAGGACGAGAGCCTCAGCCCCTATGTCGCGATCTATTCAAAACTGGAGGGCAAATGGCTGCTGGCCTGCGTGCGCGAATGGGGCGAAGCCGCTCCCGAGTTGACTCCGCATGACCATCTGGAGGAACTGGCCTGGCTGGTCGGTGACTGGGTGGAAGAGAGCCCGCAATCGGTTGTCCGGACCAGTACGACCTGGAGTGACAACGGCAACTTCCTGCAGCAGGAATTTCATGTTCAGACCGGTGGTGCAATCGCCATGTCAGGAACAGTGCGAATCGGCTGGGATGCCGTCCGAAAGCAGTTCAAGTCCTGGGTCTTCGATTCGCACGGTGGACATGCGGAAGGGTACTGGCTGCACGTCGGGGGACAATGGGTGATCAGGTCCCACGGATCAACGGCAGCAGGCGAAGTTGCATCCGCCACCAACGTCTACCGGCTGATCGATGCCGACACCTTGGGGTGGCGATCCTACGACCGGCTGGTGGATGGTGAACGCCAGCCGGACATTGACGAAATTGTCGTCAAACGTCGTCCACCGGCACCAGGCAAATAACCAGAGCGAATTCGATTGCAGTCACCCATCCGGCCGAGTGCCACTTTGAGGATACAGTCATGAAGATGATCACCGGACTTGCTGTTTTGCTGGCTGGCTTGATGTTCGTTCTGCCGGACGGTGTGTTTGCCCGTGGTGGTGGCGGGGGCGGTCGCGGTGGCGGGGGCGGGGGGTTTGGTGGCGGCGGCCGTGGTGGCGGCGGGGGAGCTCACCCGAGCTTTGGCGGCGGGGGCGGGGGCGGGGGGCATCCCAGTTTTGGTGGTGGCGGCGCGCGGCCCAATCCCGGTGCGAACCATACACCTTCATTCAGCCATCCGTCCGGCGGTGGTTCCGCACGACCGAGCACTGGTGCCGGCGGAAATCGCCCGTCGACGCTGCCCGGAAACTCTGGAATTGGAAATCGTCCCAATCTTCCCGGCGGTGGTGGTCACAACAGTGCGGGTGGTGGCAATCGTCCCAATCTGCCGGGTGGTGGCATCAACGGCGGCAACCGGCCAAATATTCCGGGTGGCGGCAACAATCGGCCCGGTGGCGGCGGCAATAACATTGCTGGCGGTGGCAATCGCCCCAACCTGCCTGGGGGCGGCGGAAATCGCCCGAACTTGCCCGGTGGTGGGATCAACAACGGGAATCGGCCGAACGTCGGTAACGGAAATCACAACAACGTCGGGCATATTGGTAATAACAATTTCAATAACTTCAACAACAATCACAACAACATCAACATTGCCTCGAACCGTCCGTATTACAACAACTGGCAGCACGGGAACTGGAACGGAAACTGGAATCATCCCGGCGGCGGTGGTTACTGGAACGGCTACGCCCACGGGTATGCCCATGGATATTGGAACGGCGGATGGGGGGGATACTGGCACGGAGGTTACGGCGGCTACTGGGGTCGTCCCTGGTATGCGTCTCCGATCACCTGGGGTCTGGGGGTCTGGGCGGTCGGTTCAGTGATGTACGATTCGGGGTATGCCACTTACAGCAACCCCTATTACGTTGCCGGAAGCGCTCCTGTTTACTACGACTATTCGCAACCAATCACCGTGGTCAATCAGCAACCCGCTGCGGCCGTGGCCGATCCATCTTCACCTGATGCCCCGGTCGAGACTCCGCCGTCGCCCGAAGTCCAGGCAGGGACAGCGCACATGGATCTGGCACGCGATGCCTTTAAAAACGGTGATTACGCGACTGCCATGCAGGAAATCGACGTGGCGATCAAGAGTCTGCCCCGGGACGCGGCGCTGCACGAATTCCGCGCGCTGGTCCTGTTCGCAACACAGGACTACGCGCAGGCGGCATCGACGCTGTATGCCGTCCTGTCAGCCGGACCCGGTTGGGACTGGACAACGCTGGGAGGGATGTATGCCAGTGTTTCCACCTACACCGACCAGTTGCGTCAGCTGGAGGAATACGTCAAGGCGAATCCCATGTCAGCCGACTCACGCTTTGTGCTGGCTTATCACTACCTGACCTGTGGTCACAATGACGCCGCCATTAAGGAATACCAGGCGGTTCTGAACCTGCAGCCTGGAAATCAGCTGGCAGCGCAACTGCTGAAGATGCTGGGGGGCAACACCCAACCCGTTGCCGAATCGCCCGTTCCCGAACCTCCCGCCACGGATCCGGAACCGGTTGCTCCCGCTTCGATCGATACATCGAGAATCCAGGGAAAGTGGGTCGCGAAACGTTCCGACGGTTCCACCTTCACTTTGGATCTGACGCCGGAATCCAAATTCACCTGGGGTTTTGAGCAGGGTGGAAAGAAGCAGGAGTTCGGCGGCAAATACTCGGTGGACGGAGCCATCCTGGTCCTGGAGCGGTCCGACGGATCGCAGATGCCCGGCCTGATCACACTTGCCGACGACGGGTTCAACTTTAAGCTCTACGGTGGTCCGCCGGATGACACGGGGCTGGATTTCAAGAAATAGCACCTTGCGCCGGTGGCACACAACGCGCGTCGCACGATTTGACGTTTCCCCGGCGTAGCCGATCTCGTGAGAGATCGGATGTCGAGTGACAAACATCTGAACTCTCACGAATTCAGCGACAACAGATCGTTATCCGCGTTGGGTGGCACAGGCGTCGATCTGGTTCACCGCTATTGGCGGCCCAGCTTCCAGCAGGGGGAGTTGGCTTCTTTGATGGCTTCGCACAGGATGTCGTGGACCCTGCGGGAAAACGACGCCCGGCGACTTTCATTGAACAGCACTGGCATTGCCGCGTTGTCGTCCGGAGCGTACCCGTCGGCCGATCCGACTCGCTGGACATGGTTGGCCATGTGATCCGCGACCGCGGTCAATGCCACCAGCGATCGATGTTCATCGACCAATTCTGGTGTATGGTGCCTGCCGACGACGGTCACCAGGACTTCCGGAAGGTTGGAGTGCGCGAGAAACCAGGCTGCCAGTTCGCAGTGATCCGTTCGCAGGATGGCCCGTTCGTGCTCCAGAAAATCGCCCTCTTCGACAAAGTCCAGTGAATCGGCCTCGGCAAAATGATTGGGGGCGATCACGGCCAGCAGTGATCGCCCCACATCATGAATCAGTCCAGCGGTGAACTCTTCGCCGATAAAGCCCAGTTTGAACTGCTGATTGATCTCAGTGGCAATCAGTCCCGTCAAGACAGAGTGCCGCCACAGGGCGGATTGCATCCAGGCTTCGCTCAATGTCAGACGCTGCAATGCGCTCCCCAGGCTGGCGGACAGGATCACGTTTCGGCAGTGGGCCAGCCCCAATCGGGTGACCGCCTGCCGCAATACCACGATCGGGATCCGGGTCGCATGAGCGGCACTGTTGGCAATCCGCAGGATCTCAAACGCGAGCTTGGAATCGCGTTCCACCACCTGCGAAAACTCCTTGATCGAGCAGTCAGGGTCGCGCGCCATCGCCAGTGCCCGCACCGCAACTTCGGGCAGCATTTTCCAGTTGGCCAGCTTGTTCAGTAGCCGCGCGCGAAGCTCTTCGGGCGGGATCGTGAGCATTGTTCTGGGTGCCCCGGATTCTGTGCCTGTGAACATACGGAACGCCCTGCGGATTACGCCCAACCGATAAAACGACGGTGATGCGTCTGGTGCCGCTGGTTCGACGCGGCACGTCACGCAGTTTCCGCCGATGCGTGCCAGACGATGGAACGCTGTTACGACTGGACTTGATCAACCCCAGAGGCGCTTATCGTCCGTGGCGTACCACGGGTTCAATACCTTTTTTTCCTGGCCGAAGATTCCGCCAAAGTGAGTCATAGCCAGCCAGCCGTCGAAGGCGGTTGATCCGCCAACGATCGGTCAGCTGAGACGGTCTCGGTCGCCTCGAGATGCCCTTTGAACCGGTGCGTCGATTATCGGGTACAGTCCAGCCGCAGGATCCGTCCCGAGGCAAATCCCAGGATGATCCAATCCCCCAGCGGCGACATCAGGACTCGGCTCAGGTCTTCAGGCAGGGTCAGGTTCCACACCAGGTCCCCGCCGTCACTCATGACGAACAGGTGTCGTTCGAGCGTGGCGGCGATCAATTGCCGCTTGGCGTAGCCGCAGGAGACCAGTGAGACTGTACCTTCAGTCACGAACGCTCCCTGTGAGGATCCGTCGTTGCCGTCGTACGATTGCACTCCGTGCGCGAAACCCGCCAGGAACAGGTGCCGGCCGTCGCCCGAGCAGGCCAGGTCACCGACATTGGACCACAGTTTTTCGGTCCAGATCGCTTCCCCCTGCAGGGAATAGCGGCCGACCAGTCCGTGTTCGGCCGCTCCGATCAAGTGAGTGTCCGACACGAGCAACTGCAGATAGCGCAGCGGCCGGATCGTCTCGAAGCGATTGACCTTGCGATTGGTCGACGTCACAGACATGGTGACGCCGTCGGCCATCGAGATGGCCAGATGAGTTCCGTGCGGATCGATCGCGATGGCGAGAATGTCGTCCGAGGTTTCGCGAGTCCACCCGAACTGAAGCTTGCGGTCCAGCCAGGCGACGGTGCGATCATCGCAGGCGATGGCACCGCCGTCGCCCGTGTCAGACCAGGCGACTCGCTGGATCGAATGCCGCGTGCGAATCAGCGAGATCACGCGACCTCGGCGGTCCAGCAGGTACAGTCCGCCCGAGGCGTCGGCGACCAGCACTTCACCCGTCTCGCGGGCCAGCTTCAAATCGGTGAGCGGAGCATCGGCAGTAAACGACCAACGGAGCGCCGGTGCGGCGCCCCGTCCTGAGTAGAGCCATGCGTCCGAATCACCACTCATCGTTTGGCCATTTGCTTCCGGAGAACATCCAGCCCGGTTTCGATATCCCGGTCATCTTCGGCGATCTCGCCGCGACGACCACGATATCCGGTCCGGGTGGATTCGCCCATGGCGACGTCAATATCCGGCTTGATACCAATCTTGCCATACGTCCGTCCACTCGGCGAGTAGAACTTGGCCGTCGTCAGGCGGAAGCCCGTTTCTGCCTGGCAGGGCAGGATGCTTTGAACCGACCATTTTCCGTAGGTCTTGCGGCCGACGATTGTTCCCCGGTGATGATCGTGAATGGCACCCGCCACAATTTCACTGGCACTGGCACTGTCACCATCGGTCAGCAGAACCAGCGGCATTTTCCACGTTCCCTGGGGATTGGCCGAGTAGCTCGAATCCTGGTCCGGTGACCGGCCGCGGGTTGATACCAGCACTCCGTTGGCAATGAACCGGTCCAGGACTTCGACGGCCGATGTCAGCAGGCCCCCGGGATTTCCCCGGACGTCCCAGATCAGGGCACGCATTCCGTCGGCGTTCAATTTCATGAGGGCGGCGTCCAGTTCATCGGTCGTATTCTTCTGAAAGCCAGTCATCTTGATGTACCCAATTCCGTTCGCACGATCGATGATCGTCGCGACCGGGATACTCTTCACTTTGACGGCTCGACGAATCAACGTTGCCGGACGCTCATCGGATTCCGGTCCAACCAGTGTCAGTCGCAGACGGCTGCCGGCGGTTCCCTGCAGCAGCGAAGCGGCCTCTTCGGTCGACATCTTACGGCAATCGACGTTTTCAATTCTCACGATATAGTCGCCGGGCAATGCTCCGCCTTCTTCGGCAGGACTTTCAGGAAGCACGTTGACCAGCAACAGTCCCTTGCCAGATTCAGACTTCATTTCGATGCCGATGCCAACAAATTCGCCATCGATGTTGTTGTACAGGTCGCCCAGTTTGCCTGGCGAGAGGTAGCTGCTGTAGTCGTCAAGGGAATTGCAACCGCCGAAGACGAATTCCATCACCACCGCACCGGGAGCCAGTCCCAGCTCGTATTGCGCCAGGTCACACAGATCCATGACCGTGCGGCGCGCCTGTTCATGGCTGCCCACTTGCTTGTTCCAGTACGAATTTCGCAGCGTGCGCCGCACCGATGTGACTTTGGCGGCGTCTGCACTCGGCAGATTGCGCTGCAGATACTTCTCGTTGGACAGCGCGAAATACAGGCTTTCCGTTCCGTGCGCGACAAACGAGGTTGGTGTAACGGGATCGACGTAGAACTTACGAACCTTGTCCAGGACGTCGTCCAGGTAGGCCATCGCCGCAGGCCGCGAGAGCGGCAGCATGGAATTCAGGAAGGACCGATCCGAGTACCGGCGTTCCACCGAGAACTGAATCTTGGCCTGACGCAGCCCCAGTTTCAGGGAGTCGTTCTCGGGCCACTTCTTGTTCGCCTTCTCGTAAAAATCAATCGCTTCCGCCCACTGGCGTTCGGTTCGCAGCCGGTTGCCTTCGCGGACTGCCTGAGATTCCGATTCCAATTCAATGGCTGCGGAATTATTTTCACGAGCCATCAGGACCGGAGAAGAGTTCAGGCCAACGGCGGTTGTCGCCACCCAAACAACGAGCGCCCACTCGGCGAGTGTTGAAAAAGACATACAGGTTCCCCCGGACTTTTTAGTACCTCGAAATGTTCGCCGATCCCGCCCATTCCCCCTCGAAATAGACGTTGGCGGACATTGCGGCCCTCAAGTCCCTGTGGCACGGTGCCGTCGGATGTTGACCAACGACAACTGCCGCGTTGTCAAAATTGAATATAGGCCGGGTTCCGGGAGTGGTCAAACTGCAACATTTTTGAAGCTGCACATCCAACCGACTTAACTGGACAAGGTTCGCGCACCCGTTCGGATTACCCCGACTGCGAGGAGATTGAGGCCCGAATTCGGTGCCGGCGACGCTTGGCGTGCGACAGGCCCGAACTGGACAGTTGGTGTTGCGCCGCAAGTGGCTTACTGACAATACGTTGCGCCAACTTGTACATGAATGGGATTATCTGGAACGGAAAATCGACTCGATCGTCGAGGGGAACTTCCCACTGGATCGGCTGATCCAGACCCTACATCCCCCCGGACCTGCCTGAAACCCCATCCCCGCAATGTTGTCGCCCACCGACAGCCGCGGTAATCCAGATCTCATCCTCGCTGATCTGTCACGGCTATGCGTATCTTCATGTGGAGGCCGAAAGTGTCCGAAGCGGATGTTCCTTCGATCAACGGAAGCGATATGACGCGCAGTGATTCTCCTCCCGACCTGGGGTACCAATTGCGGGCTGGAGACGAGGCGGTTCTGGAGGCGATTTTGCGCATTCACGGGCCGCCAATTCTGGCGCTCCTGAAGCAACGGTTTGTGGGACGCTTGACCGGGAATGACCTGGAAGATGTGCTGGCATCTGCGCTGTTTCGGGTCTGGCAGCATCGGAATCGGTTCGATCCGTCACTGGCATCGTTACGGGTGTGGTTCTTCCGAATTTCCGAGAACCTGGCGCGGGATGTCTTGAAGCATGGCTGGCACAAGGCGCGACAACTAGAGTCGAATCTGGAGCCGGCAGTCCTGGCCCTGCTGCTGGATCGAAGACCAGCGACGAACGACGTGGATTCCTCGCGAAATGGACACGCGGCACCCAAACTTCGAATACCAATCGAGCAACTGCGCGAGGTCCTTGCGCTGCTGCCAGACAATCAGCGACGCATCGTGCTGGCGGATGCCGACTCACCGGACGGGTTGGTGGCGAGTCAATTCCTGGCCAATGAACTGGGGATCACCCCGGCCACGGTCCGGGTCTATCGCCGACGGGCACTGGAACGGCTGAAACGCGAGATTGAGCAACGCGAACTCGCCGGTCAAATGTCCCCGGCGGAAGCTTCGACATCCTGAATCGACCGCGCTGCAGCTGGCAGCCTTAAGACTTTGCCTGAAACTGAATTCTCTGCCAACGGTCGGTGTTGCCGGCCGAACTACGAAGGATCACGCGATGAGCGATCCCATCAACTCTGCACCGCTGCCGGATGACGTCTTTCAGAATCGCATCGCTGCCGCGCTGCGTGAACTGGATCACACCGAAACCGACGCTGACCTTGCGGCAGTCCTCGATGCGATCGATGCCGAACCGTTTCCAGACGCGACATTCCAGCGCATCCTGGGACAGGTTCGTTCTTCGATCCGCGCCAGCCGGACTGCCGTCAGCGTGCCTGGACGATCCAATGACCGGATGGTGGCGGGAGAACTCGGGATGACGGTCCGTTCAGCAATTCGACCGCACCGACCAGCCAGCCAGATCCCCATCGTGATTGCCTGCAGCGCGCTCGTGGCCGTGATGGCACTGCTGTTTCAACAATTTGGCGATGTCACTCGCGAACGTATCCCCCCCGAGGAGTACGCCGCCGATCCACCCGGACCGCGAGTCCTGTTGGCCGCCAGCGAGAAATCCAACACGGAAGTCGAAGCCCTGCTCGGCATCGCTCCAGCTCAACGCGTGGCCACTGGTGACACAATCTCCACCGGTCCGCGGGAAAAGCGTCGGATCACGTTGCCAGACGGTTCCGTTCTGTCGATCAATGAATTGTCCCAAGTGACGATCGTCGGGCACCGACGCTTGAAACTTCTGGCGGGCGAAGTCTTCGTGGAAGTCGTACCGGCCAACTTTTCCCCCGCCGGTCAAGTCGACCGGTTCGTCGTCGAGACGCCGCAGCGTTCGGTCACGGCACTCGGAACAAAGTTCGTGGTCAAGGCGGACGGGAAGGCCACGAACGTCGTCGTCACGCAGGGGAAGGTCCAGGTCAGCGGTGTCGACCAGATCCTTCCCGCCGGGCAGGAATTGATTGCGGATCTCGATGATTCCCATTCCGCTCAAGTCATTCCCGCGAGACGGTCAGCCTTCGTGGTGGAGTGGATCAAGGATTTGATGGCGGCAGCAGGCTCCGCCGTGGTGCCGTTCAGTGAGCATTCCGGCGGGTCGATGACCGTCGTTGATCCCCAGGGGCAGCCGATGAAACTGTCGCTGCGGAAATTCCATGTCGATGTCCACATTGAAGACGGATTCGCCCGCACAACGATCGACCAGACCTACTTCAATCACACCTGGCAGCAGTTGGAAGGGACGTTCCGGTTCCCGCTGCCCGCCGATGCCTCGCTGTCACGACTGGCAATGTATGTGAATGGAACGCTGATGGAAGGGGGCATGGTGGAACGCGACCATGGCCGCAACGTGTTTGAACAGATTCGGCACACCCGTCGCGATCCGGCCCTGCTGGAATGGGTCGATGGCAGCACGTTCCAGATGCGAGTCTTCCCGCTGGAACCACGACAGGAGAAGCGGATCCTGCTGAGTTATTCACAACGGCTGGCATCTGACTACGGAAAATCCATCTATCGCTTCCCGTCCGGCCACAACTTGGAAGGCGTGAAGGAATGGTCCACTCATGTTCGCGTGAAAGATGCGGCCGGTACAAAATGGTATTCGCCATCGCATCTGTTGACCGGCAGAGACGATCAGGGGGACTTGATCATTGATGGTCGCGATGAATATGCGATCCTCGATCGCGATCTGGTGCTCGAATTCGGCGAGACTGCTCCGGCGACTCAAGTCGCTGCCGGAGCCCGTTGGTCAGCCTATGAACAGGACGGATTTCAATACGTGATGCTGCGCCTGCGGCCGGTCCTGAAGACCACTGCCGTGCGAGCGCCGCGGCACTGGATCTTCCTGATCGAGAATTCGGCCGACCGCAACGAAGTTCTCGCCGAGACGCAGCGATTGATCGCCAGGACGCTGCTGGAAAATGTCGAACACAGCGACACGTTCTCGGTGATTCGGGCAGGAACTCGACCTGATCTGTTCCGTCCGCGGCCTGTCGACTGTTCCCTGGACAACGTCGCTGAGGCACTGAGATTCCTGAACGAGATCGCACCGATTGGAGCACTGGACCTGCAACAGGGATTGCAGGCAGTTCAGCAACAGGTTCTGGAGCAACGCGAGAACTGGCTGGTTCACCTGGGCACCGGGATTCCGGTCCTGGGCGAACGTGACGACACAACACTGCGGCGGCTGTTGTCGGCGAAGACTCGCTACGTGGGCGTGGCCGTCGGCAAACGGTGGTCGAAGTCGTTCATGGAGGCCGCCGCCACTCAGACGGGCGGACATGTCACTCAGATCAATCCCGACGATGCGGTGGCCTGGCGCGCGTTCGATCTGCTGAGCACGTTGAATGCCCCGCGTCTGACAGAGATTTCGATCCAGGCCGTAACCGGTCCAGGCGTCGTCGGGGCTGCAGATCCCGGCCAATTCCTGCTGCTGACAAACTCACTCGCGCATGGCCAGGAACTCGTGGCGGCTTCGCGATTTGCCACGGGCCGTCAACTTCCACAGGATGTGACGGTGACCGGAATGTTGGATGGTCAACCGTTTACGCAGACGATCGCTCTGCCCCGTTCGGTCGATGGCACAGCAGTCCTTGATTCGCATTCGGCTTCCTCAGTCGTGCCGGGAACTTCGCGCAGCGGGCATTTGCCGCGCACCTGGGCTCGCTGCGAGATCGATCGCCTGGTGGCATTGGGCTCCGTCGAACACAAGGCCCGGATCATCGAGTTGAGCAAGTCCATGTATGTCATGTCGCCGTTCACGTCGCTGCTCGTGCTGGAAACGGAAGCGATGTATGCCCAGTTTAACGTTGATCGAGGTCGCAAGGACCATTGGGCACTGTATGCAACTCCTGACCGGATTCCGGTGATCAGCGACAACAGTCTGATCCAGGCCGCTCCGCTGGAAGCCGCACGGGAGCGTCTGAAGGCGGCTCAGGCGCGGGTGAAGGCAGCCCACTCCAATCTGGAACGCAGCGTGGCCGAGAAGCGCCCGATGGCGGATGTGCAGCGACTGGAACGGTTGCAGCGGGCGGAACAGGCGGACTTGAAGTTGCTCGAGGTTGAATTGCGACGCCTTGAGCAGGCTCAGGCCGCGGCCGCCGATCCCGTTCGTAAGGCGTGGGACTCCGTAATCACGCGCCGCTGCATGTACGATCCCCGGTATGTTCAGCTCACAAGAAGCGACTGGGGTTTGACAACTTTCGATGACTTCAATGGGAACGGGCTTGGCGCGGGAACTGGGCTGGATGCGTCCCGCTTCTGGTACAAATCAACCCGCCTGAGTGAACTGGAAGGTTTGGAACTTCTGGGAGAGGCGGATCTCAATTTGAGTCTGCATGGAAGCAACTCCCTGGATGGCCTGGTCCGGACGGCTCGCCCTGGCTCGGAACTGGATGTTCGCCAGAGACTGAGAGGGACGGACTTGAGAGCCATTGTGACACTGTCGGATGGCTCCGAGGAATCACCGTTTACGGCCAACGGTGCGTTTCTGTTCGGAAGCGTCCGGCAACAAGGCTTTGGCAGGAATGGTGCAAACCTTGGTCAACTGTTCGAAATTCCTGTTCAGCTTCAGGTGTCCGACCTGGCGATGAACGGCATTGACTGGGAAGAGTATCACATTCCCCCCGCAGCCATGATGGGGCGCCCCGGCCCGATGATCGATGGAACCGGCCCCGGAGTCCTGCCCATGTTGCTGACCCAAAGTGCGTCACAAGGGATGTGGGCGTATTACCCGAATTCCGCCGTGACGAACTACCCACGGGACTACGTCGCCACAGGCGGGTTGGTGACGTTGGGAACGCAACTCGCTTTTACGACGTGGGGCGACGGCGAACTGATGTACAGTCCACTGATTGTTGTTCGGGACCTTCCCAGCTACGCTCCCGGCTTACAGTCATGGACTGCAGACCGGTTGGCCGTGGCGGCCAAAGCCATGACGACGAAACCCAAATCCGGTGACGTGGACATCGAGGCACGTCGGCTGATCGACAAAGCCCGCTCGTTGGGCTGGGAAACTGTCAAACTCAACGCAATCGACCAGGCGCAAACGAGGCAGGCGGCGAAATCCCTGGTCGTGGATGGATCCGGTCGATTCGTCCTGCAGCGTGAAATCGGCGAAGGACTGCAGGAAACCGTCATCAATGATGGTGCGGTGCTGTGGCACCTGTACCCGGAAATCGGCCTCGGTGCAAAACGGTCACTCAGTCGCTTTCACCAATCCACCATTCAGTCACTGATCCCCTGGCATGTCCCTGCGGTGGATGACTTGTCGCTGGAGGCGGACATCAAACTGGTCGCGGAACGGACCATCCGGATCATTCCAATCACCGGGGATGCTGAGTCCCCGGCTGAAAGACCTCTGCATGCCGTCGAACTGGTGTTTGCGGAAACAGGTCGATTGAGCGAAGCACGCATGATTGACATCGCGACGAACAAGGTGCTGGCACGACAGGTGATGACTGCCGACGGCCTGGTTCAGCGTTTCGACGGAGCTGGCAAGCTTCTCGCAGAAGTGCAGTTTGAGCGTGCTGCGGCCCAGGCTCCCGGCCTTGTCCCTGAGACGTCGGAACTGGTCATTCTGCCGATGCCCTACCGATCCTCGGCCGGGCTGCCGATTTCGGTTCCTGCCGACCTGCAAACCAATGCCCCGGATTACACAAAGCTGTCCGATGACGACGCCCTGATGCTGGTGGGGACGTACTTCGCCGAGTCGCGACCCAACGAGTTGCTGTCGTTGATTCAGTCGCGATACACCGGCCGCAGCGACCACCGACTGGGTTTTGCCGTCTTGATGACATCGATCCAGCCGCAGAATGTTCTGGTGACCCAGGCAACGACTCAGCATCCGGATGCGGCACTGGCCAAATACCTGGAACAATTCGTCGCCATCGCGCTGGGGCATGACACTGCGTTCCACAGTCTCGGCGACAACGCCAGTCCGTTTCTGCGACGAATCAGCTCCGTCTACAATCAGTACCGCCAGTGGCTCGGCGACCCGCAAGTTCTCAAGGCAAAGTCTCCTGCCGAATTGGAACGACAACTCGCGGGGACGCTGGCTGTCGCCCGCGAATGCAGAACGTCGCGTGTCGCCGACCGGCTGCTGACAACGGTATATTCGCAATTGAAGTCCGCCGAACTCATGAATCCGGGCACCGCCCGCCAATTGAATGCCACAGCGACTGACATCGCGACCGCCCACAACCAGCCCGATTTCCTTCGTGCGAACCGGATTGAATGGTTGCTGCAGATGGGTGATGCGGCCGCAGTCACTCAGGCGAAAGAGCTGTTTCGATCGCAGCTTGCGGACGCCAACACCGTTCATCTCGCGCCTCATCTGAATGGCGGAACGCGAGCCGCCTTCGTGAAGCAGTTCCAGACTGCGGAAGGTCAGTCTTGTGGACCATGGGCCGATCTGGTTCGGGACGCCGCCCGTCAACTGGCAGGGGACAATGTCCAATTGCGACGCGTTCAACTGGCCCGGCAGTGCCTCGATCTGAAAGAACCGGCCCTGGCCACCGAAATCATGCGACCCGTGCTCGATGATCACGGTTCGAAAACGGAAGCGGTTCTCAACCTGGCGATCCTGGAATACGCGAAAGCGGCCGGGAACTGGGAACTGGCGCAACGTTGCATTCAACAGGTCCTGGCAAACGCCAAGCTGAATCCTGAACCAAAGTACTGGCGTGACGCCGCGAACATCGCCCACAACCTGCGGAAGTTTTCCGCCTGGATCGAACACCTTGAGCATGCATCCCAACTGGAATTCGCGGCACTTCCCAAGACTGTGAATCTCGATGAGTTCCGCAATTCGTACCGACTGCTGTTCGACCAGCTTTCACAGCGGGCGGATCAACTGGTCGACGCGACACAGGAAGAACGATGGGTCTTCGCCCGGATGGTCCAGCGAGCGGCCGGGCGGTGGCGCGACATCGATGTCGACGATACGGACGTCTGCCATCGCACGGCGAAGATTCTGAACCGGTTGGGATTCGCAGACGCCGCCTGGAACTACTGGACCAGCCCGCTGGCGGAAGCCCCGGATCAGTCCACTGTCTGGACGACGTTTGCCACGGCAATGAATGATGAGCATCGCTTCCAGGTGGCGGATCGGGCCTGGTCAACTGCCTTTGAGTGCGAATCCACCAATCCGGAACTGCTGCTGAAACATGCTCAATTCCTGCGAACAATCGGACAGCAGCATCGAGCCCACGAGATGTTGACTCGAATTACGACGAGCACCTGGCAACCGCGATTTGAAAACATTAAAACCCAGGCGCAGGCAATGCTGACGGCCGGTCCTCTGCCACAATTGAAACCATGACCAGCCCTGTTCAGATCCCGACCAGCCGTTCTTTGGCGTCACCAAATTCCGGCAGTTCCAGGCCCATGCGGTCCATCAGGCTCAGGTACAGGCTGCACAACTTGCGTTTGTCGTTGCCGGACTTCACAAAGTCGAACGTGCGGCCAGTCTGCAGCTTGCCACCCAGGCCGCCTGCCAGAACCAGTGGGACTTGATTCGAATTGTGAGCGTTCCAGTGCTCGGAGACGAACATGATGCACGAGTTGTCCAGCACCGTGCCGTCACCCTCCTGCATCCGGGCCAGCCTGTCCACCAGGTACGCATACTGTTCGATGTGGCATTTCACGATCGATTGGTACTCGGGACCCGTGTTGGAGTGCGAATAGCTGTGATGATCGTCCTTGATGTTCAGGAACGGATAGACCTGTCCGGACAGATCGCGCGACATCAGCATTGTTGCGATCCGTGTGCGGTCCGCCTGGAATGCCAGGGCGATCACATCGCACATCAGCCGGCAATACTCGCGGAAATCCTTGGGTTGGCCGACCGGTGGTCGCTGTCCCGGGTCGACGGCCACGGACTCCTCCGCCGACAGCCTGTTCAGTCGTTGCAGACGCTGTTCAGTCTCTCGAACCGAATTCAGGTATTCATCAATCTTCACGCGGTCCGAATTGCTGACCTTTCTTCGCAGGTCACCCGCCTGCTCCAGCACGTCATCCAGGATGCTGTTCTGCAGCGTTCCCGTCCGGCCACCGAACAGGCTGTCGAAGGCCAGGGACGGATGAAGTTCGATCGGCACCGGAGAATCCGGATTGCTCCACGAAATGTGCGAGGCATAGACCATCGAATACTGGCTTTCATGGAAGCCGCTGACAGGCTGCTCGCATCCGACCACCAGGCTGGGCACAGCCACGTCGTCTTCCAAATGCCGGGCCAACCGCTGGTCCATGCTGACCGCCCCATGGATGACTCGGCCTCGCTTCAGCGAGGCTCCCGACAGGATGTTGCCGGTGCACTTCGCGTGACCGCCGCCCGCATGCTGGTTGAACAGGCCGTCGATGACGTTCAACTTGTCCTTGTAGGGAGCCAGCGCTTCCAGGCTGGGCCCGAGTTCCATCTGGGCACCCTGCCCCTTGGCCCACCAATGCGGCGGCGAAATGCCGTCGCCGATGAATAGACAGGCGAATCGTTGAGCTGCCCGAACCGGTTTGGCGGCCGCCTCGGACGCGAACAGATGCCCCGACTCCAGCCATGGCAGGGCAACGGAAATTCCCAGGCCCTTCAGCAGCACGCGGCGTGAAAACTTGTCGTGGGTGTTCATGGTCAATCTCCGGAAACTTCCGTTTTGAAGGCGGCGGCTGAAAAGTCGCGACAACGCTGGTTGCGAAATTGTGGGCTGGTGACAACAGTCTCAAACAGGATGCCAAACCGCTGGTCATTCTCCTTCAGCCGGGACTGCATCGTCTCCAGCAGCGGCTGATCGGACAATTGCAACGAACGCCCCAGGGCAAACCCGACGAACTTTCGTGACAGGGTCTTCGTAAATTCATCGGCACGTTCGGCGACCAGGTATTGCGAATATTCCGGCACGCCGCGAGCCTCTTTCCCGGACGGGAGCGGCACCAGGTTGTCGACGGCACGACCTGCCAGGTCCCGTGTGCGAGCCCGTCCGATGGCGTCAAATCCTTCCATCGACAGGCCCACGGCATCAAACCGAACGTGACACCGGGCACACTTGACATCCTCGGTGTGCAGGGCCAGCAACTGCCGGATCGTCTTGCCGTTTGTGTCTGTCTCCCTGGCAGGCAGTGCCACAACATCGGCAGGTGGAGCGGGGATATGCTCACCCAGCAGATGATGCACGACCCAAAAGCCACGTTTGACCGGACTCGTACGCTGCGGTTGCGAGTTCCTGGTCAGGAAAACCGCCATCCCCAGCAGCCCGCTGCGGCCCTGTTGATGCAGGCCGGTCACTTCGGACCAGTCGCTGTCAGATCCCGCGAATGGAATGCCGTAATGCTGAGCAAGCCTCTTGTTCACAACGGTGACATCCCCGTTCAGCAGATCTGTGACGGGGCGATCGTGTTGAATTAGAGATGCCGTCAGCCGACTGGGCTCTTCGAACATCGCCTGTTTGAGAGCGGCATCAAATGCCGGGAATGAATCGCGGCTGACCGATTCCTGTTCCAGAAAATCCCGATAACGCAGCCACTGGCCGAAGAATTCCCGGGCGAACCCGCTGACCCTGGGATCCTTCAACATCCGCCGCGTCTGTGCCCGTAAGACTTCGTCATCGCTCAGCTTCCCGGCGACGGCCACAGACAGCAGTTCTGCGTCAGGCTGTGAGGACCACAGGAAGTAACTCAATCGCGACGCCAACGCCAGATCCGACAGTGGCTGAACAGAATCGCCCGCCGGCGCGGGATCGATTCGATAGCAGAAGTGCGGTGAGACCAGCAGGCGAATCACGCTGGCTCGCACCGCCATCTCGATGCCGGATTCCGCCTGACCACTCAGCTTGTGAAAGAACGCTCGCAGTTGCTGAGTTTCCGTGTCGGTCAACGGTCGCCGATAGGCGGATTGAGCGAACGCTTCCAGCAATTGCAGATAGACTGGCTGAGCCTGCGCCAACTTTTCGCCGCGCTGTTTCAGACCCTGACGGATGTCTTCGAAGAAAAGATGAATTGGGTGAGCCGCCAGTTGTTCGGCCGACCCTTTGAAATTCGTGCGTTTGAGGTATGCCTGTTCCAGACGCAGAACTGAATCCTGAGTTGTCAGTTCCGGATCTTCTTCCTTGAAGGAATCGAAGTCCGGATGCTTCATGAAATCCCGCTCGGAACGCTCGAAGAAGACAAACCCGCGCAGCATCTTTTCAGCGATCTGGGTGCCAAATTCCAATTCGTCCCACAGGCGATCCAGTTCGCGGTTTTCCGTGTCATTCAGCACATGCTTGCACAACGGCTGATCGTCACGGAAAAACCCTTCAATCAGGTGGAAGCCGGCCGAGAGACCTCGTTCTTCGTCCGCAAAATAGAACCGGCTCGGCAGGATCTGACACAGCGACTGGCACGACTGCTGCAACTCGGCGGCGACGGCATGTTCGGGGTTCACCAGCGGAAACTGGGCATCTTCAAAGCTGTTGCCATCGGGTGTGTGGTCCAACAACGCAAACTGTGCCAGACCCGACGGGGAATGATCGCGATCCAGCCGCGCTTCGACATACAGATGAACCGGCCTGGTGTCGGGAAGAGCCGACTTTGGAATTGTCAATTCAACCGTTTTGCCGACAGGCAGTCCAATGCTGCCGGAATCGAGCAGCCCCAGTGGCTGCTGGTCGACGTGGAGTCGTTCGTACTGGTCTGGCACCTTGGTCTTTAGCAATTCCAGCAACGAAGCATTCTTCTTGTCATCGTTTGGCCGGTAGGCATCTGGATTTGATGTGCTGAGATTCAAGTCCTTCAGGACGACAAATCCGCTGTTGGGATCGCCTTCGCAGGCGGCCGCATGCAGAACAATCTGGATCGAATCCTGCTTTGCCAGATCCCGAAACTCGATGTGGAACCGGCGACTGTCTGACAGCAAGGCGGTGTTGAAGGTATCCCGGCTGTTCGCCATCTTCCGGCGGTGTTCGATGTGTGTGATCGGACCGTTTCCAGCGTTGGCAACGATCGCCGGGATTTCGGTGGGAGTCAGTCGTCGCGACAGTTGCTGAAGATCTCTGGCGAGGGTTCGGATTTCCGGCGGAGGTGTGGTGAGTGAACTGTCTGCAGGAATCGACTGCCAGCGTTGGCGCAGTTCCTTCACATAGAATCTGGCCTGGCTGGGATCGCCTGAGATCAATTCCCAGAGGGAACGCAGGTAGCGCGGGCTGAGTTCCCGATCGCCGGCCCAAGCTTCAAGGGTAACGGTACTTCCGGCAGGGCGGCACCGGTAGCTCCACGCGGCGTTGAGGTACGTTTCGTATTTGACGTCATGCTTGCTGTAGAAATCCAGAATCAACTGTTCATGCAGTTTCTTCTGGTCGGCATAGGTGGAAACGGGATACGGAGCGAATGCCCATCCCGACGGGGTAAAGTCAATGTGGTCCGCAACGAACTGCGCTGCTGCATAGTACTTCTTGAACAGGCTGGGGGACATCAGCAGGGCTTCCCCTGTATTGCTGAATCCCTCGCCCGAGGCGGGATCGACAGGAAAGGAGTCGGCTGGACGGATATCAACTCCCGTCAGATCGCGGATCGTGTAGTTGTATTCCGCGTTACTCAATCGCCTGGGCAGGACGACGCCGGGATCCCCTGCCAGTTTGCGGGCTTCCGTCAGCATCACGTCATTCAGCAGTTGCAGGAACTTCGCCCGCTCGCTGTCAGTCGGTTGCATCGCCTCGCCCGGGGGCATTTCCCGACTTTTCAGGAACGTGACGACATGCTCCCACTGCCGAAAGTCTTCGGCCAGCATCGCCGTCGAATCATACCTGGCGAGATTCAATTCGCCTTCAGATTTCGTGGAGTTATGGCATTCGTAGCAATACGCTTTGAGGAACGGCTGCAACTGCTCTCGAAACGGGTCGGCCGCGCGCGACGGCACCGGCAAGGTCAGCAACCCGAGAATGGCCAACGCCCGCACAGAAACTTGCTTCGTCATCAGACCTCCGACAGCAATCCACTCAAAACCGGATTCTATGCATCAAGCGGACTTGATGCAATTCCGGTCGAGTCGGGGGCAAAGCAAGGCATCAGCATCGTAGCCGAAGTCGTGAGACTTCGGAGCTTGGCGTTTGAACCACCTGCCACCATTAATGCTCGGTGGCGTCGGCCGGCGCGGCGTCGGAGATCGCTTCAGGCTTGGCGGATTCAGGGTGTTCGGTCTGCCATTTCATCCAGAAATCCGCAGGATGAGTCTTGCGCCACAGGGCCAGGGCATTGCCGACATGGCTGAAGAACGTGTACCGGCCGGCGATGTCGCTGGCGGACTGTTCTTTTGTGGTCCGAACGACCCATCCGGCGGCTTTTACGATTTGATCGTGCGACACATGCAGTTCCTGTGGGGCAATCGCCATCCATTCCAGATGGTGTCCGGTGGCAATCACCTGCTTGTACAGTTCGTCGTCGATCGGATTGGTCAGCGCGTCGGCCCCCTCCGACCAGTTCGAGGGCCAATGGCCATCTTCAAACTGGCAGACGGAGATCAGCTTCCTGACCGACTGCATATGTGCCATGATCCGAGACCGGGTGGCATCGGACAGGATGTCGTGGTCGTCATCCAGTCGCACCAGCACCATCAACGAGTACAACCGGTGAGTGCCGCTGCAGACCCCGAACCGTTTGTGACCCCGCATTAATCGATCGGCGAGCAGATCAAAAGAGATTGTCCGTCCGTACCGAGTGGTCCACGTCTTCTGGGGTGCGATCCAAAGTCCGAACGCCATGGCGGACCATTCGACTTCATTTTCGTCCAGGCGGAAGTCGCGCAGCGCCTCCTGCAGGACATCCGCGATCTCACGACGGTGGCTGGGGGTATGCACAGGTTCATGCAGGTCAACCCCCGCTTCGGTCAGGCAGGCCAACCAGTGATCGTGATGGACCGAGGCGCCCTCTTCCTTTCCCCAGCGGATGGCGACACCGGCAGGTTCGTCCTGCAATAACGGCGGAATCTGGTCGCCCCACGATGCCAGATACTGACCGTGGTTGGTCAGGAAATCTTTCATTTGTTCGCCGGACATGACCTTCGGATCGGCAAACCGGGCCTTCAGCCACCAGGTTCGCAGGGCATGCTCCACATAATTTGGCTTCAAGCGCTCGCGGGGAAACCGCGGTTGGATCTTGGCCAGGACCGCGGCCAGATCTTCATCGCTGACAACCTGCGAATCATCGTAAAGTGGCTCAATGACCAGCGGCGTTTCACGAGGGACCGGCACGGTGGCAGCGTACTTCACCCCGCCGATGTCACTCAACAGGTGCTGCCGTGATTCCACAGAGGCGGATGCATACGAAGCCACGACCGCCATCACGACGATCAATTGCACCAGCAGGAACTGTTCTTTGGCGATTCGCGGAGTCTTCATCAGCCACACTCGCTTGAAGTCAGGACAGACAGCCTGTCCAACCAGGAAAAAAATCCGTGTTTGATACTGGCCCGACGCGCGCGAGGGACCATTGTTTGAAACGCGTATTGACGTTGTTTGCGGGGGGCCAGTGGTTTCAGATCGAGTTCCGGCGGACGAACACCACCTGCCCATCCTGTTCAAAGTCCAACCACCACTTGTCGTTTTCTTTCAGTTTCTTGATCAGGGCCGCCCGGTTCGCGTTGTCGACGACCACGACATTGACGCCATAGCGATCCAGAGTTTCTTCCCAGCCTGTCTGAGCTTCGCTGATCTGCATATACGCCTGCCAGACATCGCGCGGGACCAGGTGGGCATGTGAATTCACGAACACTTTCAATTTGCCGGGACCCGCCCACTGCAGGAAATCTCCCCATTCATACGTATTGAAGATCTGACTCTGCGGACGAGTCATTCTCAGGTACTCCACCACTGCCAGCGGCGTGTCGGGCGAGACCACTCGTTCCAGCCTGGTGACTTTTCCGTGAACCAGGCGGACCCCCAGCGGGCTGTACGCGAAGAAGATCCAGATCAAACCCACCACAACAACCGTCCACTTGCCGGCACGCACCGGTGCTTCCCCGACGACGGGCTGACGACGCCAACGGCGCCAGACGGCGTGGCCATGGATCGCCAGCAACAAGGCCGCGACCGGTGCCCACCAAACCAGCATGCGACTGGTGGTCAGGGCTGACCAGCCCAGGACGACCAGCGCCAGCACTTCCCAGGACCGGACTCGCCGCGGCGAACTGCGATACAGGATGGCCAGCGCGATTGCCACAGTTCCAAAGATGGTCCCCCGAGCTTCCTTCAATCCCAGCGGATGCCATTCAATCAAATCATTCAGATTGGGATTGGACGCGATCTGCAGAGCCGACGTGTAGATCCCGATGCCGTAGGGGTTCAGCAGGACCGCCGCGCAGGCCAGTTCCAGCAAAAGCAGATTCCGGCGTGAACGATGATCGCGCAGGATGGCGGAAACGGATCCGGTCCGGCGAAACAGATCAAACGCCCGGCCGATCGTGACGCTCCCAAGCAGGAACAGGCCGATCATGAAAGAACCGTGCAGGTTGGCCCACACGGTGAACAAGAGCGGAATCAACAGCCAGTCGCTGCGATGCAGCCGGCGACTGCTCACACGAGTCAGCAACATGACGAAACAGGCGAGCCCCGCCATTTGGGGGCGGATGATGGCAAGCGGTGACCAGGCGATCACCAGAAAGCTGACCATCGCGAGCAGGCTGAACCAGCCATGCCGGGTTGTCCGATAAGTCTGGGCCACCAGCAGCGATGTACAGATTGTGACGCTGATTGCATACAGCCCCTGCAGACCGGCGATGCCCAGCGTCTTCATGGTGACATAGCCCAGGATCTGACTGAGCCAGGCAGTGTCGACAAAATCCACGCCACGGGCGAGCGGCATCAACGGCTCTGTGGCCGGCAGGGATCTGGTTTCCCAGATCAACCGTCCGTAGGACAAATGGCCCCAGACATCGGTATGCCAGACAGGCCGGATGCAGAAGAACAGGTATGTGATCCCCAGCGCCAGCACCAGTCCCGCCATGACGCGGGAGGCTCGCAGGGCATGAGGCATGTGATCCTCCAGCTTTGACAGGTCGGGCCCCTGCCGACGAGTTTCCTCCGAGGCCGGCTCAGTCGTCCGCGGTTCTTCAACAACCGTTCCACTCATCATTTCACCTGCTGGATCGTATCGAACTGTCGTGACAACGGCAAAACGCCTTGCCTGCGTGTTCCACCTCCTTTAGGTTAGACCCTGAGGTTGCGTTCCGTCATCACGAAATTGGAAAACGGACCGAGCGCTGCCGCGAAAAGGCGGAGTTTGCGGGAAATGCCGGTTGAATCGATTGGGATGCAACCAGCGCCGTCGGCACGCCGGCCCGAACAAGGTGCTGGAGTTTCCGTCTGACAGATCGTCCGCGGACGAGACTGATTTCATTCTGTTCAGTTGGCCGGAAGTCGAACGGATTACTGTTCCGGCGGCACGACGGATATCGGCCGTCGTATCCTCGAGAACACTGCGCTGAGCACGAACCCGAGGAACACTCCTGCGACTAACGGAAAAAGCCAGCCTCCAGAGCGAAGTTTGGAGGCAGCGGCGTGACCTGCCAACCTGATCTTTTCGGGTTGCTTCAGGAAACCCGCTTGTTCGCGACTGATCGTGCGCCAGTCCTGCATTGCTTCAACAGAATTGGGGTCTATCACCCACACATCGTCGCCTTCATTCTCAGGGACGCGGATAATGTGCAGCGACCGTGGTTGACTTCGCCCGCCATAAGGAACATCGACGATGATCATTCTGTCGACACCCGGCGACGGGTCGCTCTTGATCGTGAATTCCGTGGCATCCGCCGGGATCTGCAGGACGGAAAAATCCTCGGCGGGCCGCTCCGACCGCACCAGCGTGTTTCAGGCCGATCGTGAACAGCGGCAACTTTTAAGTGCTGTTTGTTGTGGAACGGAATGAACCGCTTGACCTGAAAGACGAGATCGGCAAATCAAAAGTTCGGCCATTGCCGCGCCTCGACGAAGCGTGATAAAATCTGCCGAATTCGGCGCAATTCGACTTACTGACGAACTCGTGACGAGCCTTGCAGTCGAGACGGAACTCGGTGCGGGAGAATCTCCCAACAAGGCGGAAATGCTGCAGCTGGCAGCACGATTCCCGCTGTTGGACGTGAACGAAGCCGTCATCGAAGCCGATGTACGCAATGCAGCCGACCCCGCGGTTTCAGGTGGCGAATCTCGTCCGGCAGCCCGGTGATAGCAACCGGCTCCAACGCGCCAAAAACACCGGTTGACCGCGACGTCACCAATTCACCGCAAACTTGATTTTCGCGGCCAGTGCGGACAGTTGCTCAGCGTCGACGGATTGCAGCGACACCGTTGTCGTGGCGGCATCAATGGCCGGGCCGGTGACACCCCATTTGGCGATGAGCGCCTCGCGTGTTCCGAACTTGTCGGGGTGAATCGCCAACAGGCTGTATTCAACGGTATTCGCGGTGCGGGATGCCTTGCGTTTGCGCGGGTGTGGATCCGCCCCCGCCAGACCGGCCGACAACAGGCCACACAGAGCCGTCAGCGCTGGATCCAGACCGGAGCCTGCCTGCCGGTGAATGACCGGAAAAGCTCCGTCAGTGGCTGGGATCGACCAGGCCAGACTGTATCCGTTCTCCAGGTCTCCCGCGCTGGAGGTTACCATTCCGATCAGACCTTGCTTCGCGGCGAGCAGAGCGATCCCGCCCAGGTCCCCCCCCGGACGGCTGTTTTTGACGACAATGGTCGCCATGCCAACGTCCGTCGCCTTTTCGATCGCCATCCGCATGGCGTGAGTTGTGGCGACGTGTCCCATCCCTGTACTGCCGTCCAGGAGAGCCGTGGCGGCAGTTTCCTTCACCGTGATCACTCGGGCACGCGGATCGATGTCTCCCAGATCCATCGTCTCCAGAAATTCGAACAGCGAACCAACGCCCTCGGCAAATCGCTGGTACAGGTCGGCTTCGATCATACGCTCCGCCACAATTTCCGCTTCGGCAACGAACATTCCTTTGCGCTGCAGCAGTTTGACCACCAATTGCTGTAGCGTGGTCCGATCGACTGCGGTCAAGGGGGCGGGTTCGATGTGGGATGAATCCATAAATTCGCTCGCTGGGTTATCTCAGGAATTCGTGTTCGAAGAGAAACAATAACGATGGCAGAGCCGTTCGTCACGGGTCGCAATCGGGGGCCAATTTGTGGCAGGCATGCGGTGAACTTCCCATCGCCTGCCACTTGCCTTAGATTGTTGCCAGATCCCCCTCGTTTCCCTGATCCCTGTGAATGGAGGCGGCCTTGGCCGACAAGAAGCCCGACTTTGATGAATTCCTGGAAAAGTTCCGCAAGCACCGCGAACTGATGATCGAGGAATTGCACAAGGTTATTGTGGGTCAGGAAGATGTGATCGAGCAGATCCTGGCCGCCATCTTTACCGGGGGGCATTGTCTGCTGGTCGGCGTTCCCGGCCTCGCCAAGACGCTGACGGTCTCCACGATTGCCCAGATCCTGGACGTGCAGTTCAAACGTATTCAGTTTACTCCCGACTTGATGCCGTCGGACATCACCGGCACCAATGTGCTCGACGAGAACGACACTGGCCGGCGCGAGTTCCGCTTTGTCGAAGGTCCCGTCTTTACGAATATCCTGCTGGCGGACGAAATCAACCGAACTCCTCCCAAAACACAGGCGGCTCTGCTGCAGTCGATGCAGGAACGGGAAGTCACCGTCGGACAGACAACCTACAAACTGCCGGAGCCGTTCTTCGTCATCGCGACGCAGAACCCGATTGAGCAGGAAGGGACCTATCCGCTGCCCGAAGCACAGCTCGACCGGTTCATGTTCAACGTCAAGGTGGACTATCCCAATCTGGCGGACGAGGAAAAGATCCTGGCGTCGTCGACGTCCGGCGAAAAGCAGGAAGTCCGCAAGGTGTTGTCGGCGAAGGCGATTCTCTACCTTCAAAAGCAGATTAGCAGCATCGAAACGGGGCCGCTGACAATTAACTACGTGGCCCGGCTGGTGCGCGCCACCCGGCCCGGTGATCCTGCCTCGCCGAAATTCGTCCGCGAACTTGTCGACTGGGGGGCGGGCCCGCGCGCCGGTCAATTCCTCATCGCCGGAGGCAAGGCGATGGCAGCGATGGATGGACGTCCCAGTGTCTCGATGCAGGATATCCGCCGGGTCGCCGTGCCCGTGCTGCGGCATCGCATCTCGACAAACTTCCAGGCCCAGGCTGAAGGAATGACATCGGAGGCGGTCATTACCCGGCTGCTCGACGAAGTCCCCGAACCGAAGATTCCCAAATACGTCTGACACTCGGACGCCTTTGCCCTACAAAGGGTCAGCACGTCAGCACCCCAATGTTTGCCCCCTTTGTTGGGCAATCCCCACCAGACACCCCACCAGAAAATCGTCTTCCATGCGCATTGATTCCGTCGATTTCTTCTATCTGGCGATGCCCGAAATCCTCGATATCGGCGACGGAAGCCAGGACGCCTTGCTGGTCCGAGTGACTGCCGGCGACCATGTCGGTTGGGGCGAGTGCGAGGCGGCTCCGCTGGTCTCGATCGCCAGCCTGGTCTGTCCGATGTCGCACAGCGCCTGCAAACCGGTGCAGGCATCAGTGCTGGGCCATTCGATCGATAGCGTGGCCGACATTCGTCGAATTGGAAACCTGGTCCGCGCCCAAAGTCTGGATCTGCTGCAGGCCGATCATACGCTGTCGGGAATCGACATCGCGCTGTGGGATCTGCTCGGACGCCGCCTGGACGAGCCGGTCTGGAAGCTGCTCGGCTATTCGCAATCGTATCCGAAGACCCCCTATGCGTCCGTACTATTTGGTGACACTCCCGCCGCGACGCTCGCGAAGGCGCGTGCAATCCACGCGCAGGGGTTCCGTGCCGCCAAATTTGGTTGGGGGCCGTTTGGATTGACCAGCGTGGCCGACGATGAGGCGCAATTGCATGCTGCACGCGAAGGACTTGGTGAGGACGGCATCCTGTTAATCGACGTCGGCACCGTCTGGAACACGGATCTCGACGCGGCCCGTGCCCGGCTGCTAGCTCTGCAGGATGTGCGTGCCACGTGGCTGGAAGAACCGTTCGTGTCGGGGGCGCTCACGGAGTACCATGCGTTATCGGACGAGAGTGGCAGTGTCGGCATGGCCGGGGGTGAAGGTTGCCACAACTTTCACATGGCGAAACAGATGATCGACTACGCCGGCTTGAAGTATGTCCAGATCGACGCCGGCCGCATTGGCGGGATCACGATCTCGAAAGACGTCGCGGACTATGCGGTGAATCACGGTGTCACTTACGTCAATCACACGTTCACCTCCAACCTGGCGCTGTCCGCCTCGTTGCAGCCGTTCGCCGGATTAAAATCGCATGAGATCTGTGAATTCCCCACGGAACTGAAATCGCTCGCCACGGCGATGACGAAGAATCACATCACTCCGGATGTCAACGGCCAGGTGCGAGCCCCCGATTCTCCCGGCCTGGGGATTGAGCCCGATTTGGCGGGGATTCAGCCGTATCTGGTGGATGTGGAGATCCGCGTCGGCTCCAGAGTCTTGTATCGCACACCTCAGTTATTGCCGTGATGATCGACATCGCATTCGATCAAGTCGCGAGGAAATCGTGACAGCAATTCCGTTCCTTCGTTCGTGATCAACACATTGTCGATGATGCGGGCACCGAGTTGTTCTTCACCCAGGAACACGGGTGGCTCCACGGTCACCACCATTCCCGCCTGCAATGTGTATGGACTTCCGCCGAACAGATGAATCGGCTCGGCCCAACCGGGCGGGGAACCGGGGGCCAGGCCGTAGCCGGACAAGTGAACTCGACCGTGATCGAGTCCCGCGTCCGCAATGACCTGTTTGGCCGCCTCATGTGGCACCACAGCCGGGACACCGGCGCGCATCTGGGCCCGGCACGCGTCGGATGCACGACAAACCAGATCGTACAGTTCCCGCATCCGGGATGTTGGCGGTCCCAGGCAGAACTGTCGACCGATCGTTGACGTATAGCGGTTGAAGGTGGCTCCATATTCGACGTTGCCAAAATCACCGCGCCGCATCCGCCGCCGCGTGGGAGCACCATGACTGAAACACGACCGCTCCCCGGAAACAAGATTGATCGGACTGGCGGCCAGTCCGCTGCCGGTGGTCAGCAGGGCATGATGGATTTCGCCAGCGAGTTCCAGCTCAGTACGTCCCGCCGCCAGCGTCCCCGCGAACCGCTCCATGGCAACGTCGGCGATCCGGGCGGCTTCACGGATGTACTGTAATTCGGTAGCCGACTTCACCAACGTGAGATCGTGGATCAGGTTCGTCGCTTCGACGAATGTTTCGCCGAGTATTTGGTGAAGTCGTACATAGTGATGTGGATGGAGGTAGTACCCGGGAACTTCCAGGCCGATGCGGCTGCCGGGAAGACCCAATCGGTGCAGGACCTGTTCGAGGGCGCGGAGCGGATCGTCGGGTTCGCCGCCACCCCAGGTGAAGACGTCATCGACCAAAGCGTCCTGCAGGAATTCGTTGCGCTCACCCGCCCGCGTCAAAACAGAGATCGGACCAGGCTTGGCGGACACCAGCAGGCATTGGAATTCCTGATAACTCTTCGCGTCCGAACCGGTCAGCCACCGGATCGTTACGGGATGAAACAGCAGAAACCAGTCGAGCCCCGCAGCACCGATCGCTTCGCGTGCTCGCGCGCGTCGTGCGGAAAACTCGGCATCGGTGAAGTCCCATCGCGACATGTGTGATTCTCCTCACGCAGTACTGCTGGTCGGATCCACGTGCGGCGTAATCAGGAACCAGACGGCACCACCCAGGCCGCTGATCGCGCAGGCGACGGCGATGGCACCGGTCCAGCCCAGGTTGTCGGCCAGCGCGGGTGTCAGCACCGGCGAGATCATCCCGCCGATGTTCCCCCCCGTGTTCATGAACGCGCCCGAGAATCCGCGGGAGGTGCCCCCGATATCCGTCGCCGTTGTCCAGAAGACTCCCTCGCAGATTCCCAAAGCGGCCATCGAGATGGCCAGGCAAAGGGTCACGTTCCATTGGCCGGTCACCAGGATTCCCAGCAGGCCGAATGCGGCCCCCAGTCCCATTCCAGTCATCACGATCCCGCGACGACCACGGGTGGCTCCCAACAGTCGGCACACCAGATCGGTACTCAATCCGCCCAGAGCCATCCCCGCCCCCTGAGCCAGCATGATGTAGAAGGACGATTTCCGCGATTCAATCTCGGGAACCTGCAGCACCTCCTCGAAGTAGTAGGTCATCCAGTAAAAGAACAGGTATTGAAAGTAACCATACGCGGCGTAACTGAGCGTCAGCAGCCACAGGTTGCGATGACGGAGCAGACTCCACGCCGCCCTGATGTTCGCCGCGGATTCCGACGCCGATGTCACTTTCACCGGGGCGGGAAGCGACGGCGAAGCGAACCGCCGCCAGACCACGCCATAACAGATCAGCGCCAGGCCACTGACGACGAACGCCCACGGCCACGTCAGGCGATCCATCAGCCAGCCGAAGACGGGGTAACAGCACGCAATTCCTATCAGGGCACCGGCCGTGACCATCCCATTGGCGGTGGCCCGGCCCCGTTCGGTCATCAAATCCGAAACCACATGCGCCGCGGCCGGATGCAGCGGCGCGTTGCAGGCGCCGGCCAGTCCGCGCACGACCAGTAACCCCAGCAGCAGGTTGCCCGGTCCCTGTGTGAACCAACCGAGTGTCCCGGTGATGGCGACAAACGCTCCCATACTCAGTCCCAGCAATGTGAGTGCCCTGGCTGAACCAATCCTGTCAATCAACCAGCCACCCGGCAGCATGCCGATCGAGTAGACGATCAGGAATGTGGTATACACCCAACCCATCTGGGTTTTTGAGATCTGCAGGTGCTTGATAAAAATCTCGCTGCCCGCCACTGAGATGCCGACGCGATTGAAATGGGCAATCCCGGCAAATCCCATCAACAACAGAATGACTCGCCATCGGGCCAGCGCTGCACTCGTACTGACCGGAGCAAGCTTCATGAAAAGTCACCTTCTGTCGCCGATGGAAAACCGCTGGATCAACTCCGCGGGAAGTTGATAACCGATCCCCGCCGAATTTGGAAACGGGATCTCACCGTTTTTGACGGGCAACCCCGCCTGCTGCAGTTCCCGCCGCAGGGGCGAGTCGAAGACTTCCGCCGGAGCGTATTCAATGAACGGAGTGACAGGGGAATACGCCGCCAGATGGACGGATGCCGCGCCCAGGATCTGGGTCGACCAGTTTCCGGGACAGACCAGCGCTCCGCGCGAAACGGATTGATCGACAATCCGTTTCGCTTCCGTCAGTCCGCCGCAGGTTGTCATGTATGGCTGCGCGACCGAAACCCTTCCCCGCTCGATCATCTCCTGGAATTCCCAACGAGTGACTCCGTGTTCTCCCATCGCCAGCGGGATCGACGTCAATTCGGCCAGCCGTGCGTACGGTTCGGGGGAATCCACGGGAAAAGGAGTCTCCAGGAAGAAAATGTCCAACTCTTCCAGTTCACGACAGATGCGTGCCACGGTGGGGACATCATTGAACAGGTAGCCGACATCCACCATCAGCGTGGCGTCAGGACCGATCGCCTGTCGAACTCGGCGAGCCATCTCCACCACGTGGCGGGGCGAAGACATCATCGGTTCTACTTTGAAGGCCCGGTATCCCAGTTCCTGAAGTCGCACGGCGCGCTCGGTCTGTTGAGCGATCATCGCCTCGTCCCCCCAGGTGTCCGAGACCAGGGTGCAGTAGGGTACGACACTGGATGTGCGGGATTCCGAATGAGTTTGAAATGGCCCCCGCTGCACACCTCCCAGCAGTTGCCAGACGGGTTGCCCGAGCGACTGGCCGTAGATGTCCCAGAGGGCGACGTCGAGTGCCCCCAGAATGATGATTTGCCATCCCCGGCGGTTGGTATGGATCAGCGAATCCCACATGTGCTGCCACAATCGTTCCGGATGACTGATCGTCTGACCGATCAACAATCGTCCGAAATGGGTGTCAGGTGCCCCGACAGTCGCCTGCACCACCCCCGGCGGAACGCGAAACACTTCCGACAAACCGACAAGTCCGTCGTCGGTATGTACCCGCAGGCAGGCCAGCGGTTCGACTCCACCCTGATCGGGATCGATCGTGGGACCGTCGCCGATCACGAATGTTTCCAGCCGGGTGATTTTCAACATTCACATCTCCAGAGTATTTGTCTTTGTCCGTCGTCTTGCGGATTCGTCCGGTGGGATCGCCCGACCTGTTGAGCCATGGCTCTACACATGCTGCAAAGCCGCCACAATCATCCAGCCAAGGTTAACTTTTCGTCAACTACGTGTCCTGCCAATCATGGTGCTTGCTCCCTAATACCGACGAGATAGGTACAGGGAGTCTACTTGGGGCCTGCGTTCGGACCTGGCAAGGCAAACGCTGCAGACGTGGCATACATCGACGGCTTTCTGCGGACAATACGCTGTATGTGGTTTACACCGAGCCGGGGGTCGCCATTAATACCGGCGGCGGGGCCACGAGCATCAATTCGTTCCTCGGCTACCATAACTATGCCAGATTCAAGTCCGGGGGCGTGACACGGTCGTTCGCCTACGCCGTGATGATCGGGCCCGACGGCAATACGATGCTCAGCTACAGTGGATCGACCCCCAAGGCCACCAGCATCCATGGCCTGATCGCCCCGACCGCCATGAACGCGGTCACTCAGGTCTGGCAGGAACTTGGCTTCGACTGGCGCTGACTCACGTCCGTCAGAACCACCCGCAGGTAACCGGGAGTCATCAATTGTCACTGAGTGTCGCCAAGTCACCTTCTGCACGGGACGACAGTGCTTTCAGCAGGTGATCGTCAATGCCATACACGATATTCTTGACGGACCCGTCTGCAAAAAGGAACTGCGCTGACTGCGGGTGATGGCTCCAGAAATGCTTGTTGTGAAAGCTGTCAGGGCGGCCAGCCATCAACCCGGCAAACGTGCTCAGGACATTGTCGGTCTCGCCGTTGCCGTTGATTCCGTACGCACAAATCGGCCAGCCATGATCCAGGCTCGTCGGGATTCCGCGTTCGCCGACGATCATCGTCGTCGATGTTCCATCCGTGAAATCGCGGAACGAAGTGCGACTGCCGCTGAACAGCGCACCATCGAAATCAACGGGCGTTGTACCGCTGACACCTAGATAATCCGTCGGCAAATGGACTCCCGTCGCCGTTTCGGTCCGTCGACCGGAATTCGGGTCACTGGGGCAATAGTACACCATCACCGACGCTGCACCGGGATCGGCGGACACCGGCAACGTTCCCTTCCAGTTGAAACAGGATCCCGCGCAGAAGTCGATCTGCCGGTAAATCGCCGTCTGATCGAGCTGTGGCAGGATCATCGACTGAAATGCGAAGTTTGTTTCGGGGACGTTCCCGATCGGAAAACTGCCGTGCGTCTCGTGGTAATTGTGCAGGGCCAATCCGATTTGCTTCAAATTATTGCGGCACTGCACGCGGCGGGCGGATTCGCGGACTTGCTGAACTGCGGGTAGCAGCAATGCCACCAGGATGGCAATGATGGCGATCACGACCAGCAACTCGATCAGTGTGAATCCACGGCGACGATTTCGAACATGTTGCATGTTGTAAACTCCGTGAAACTCAACTCGATGGAATCCGGGGAACCGACGTCACGGTGGACGGGGGTGGCGCACGCCGCCACCCCCGTATCGTCATGTGGTGGCATCGTCGAGGACTACCGTCCGCTCTCCGTTTCGGAAATGGCTGCTCCGAACGTTCCCGTCAAATCGACGGTCACGCCATCGGGATCGACCACAGTCAGCGTGTCGCCAGTGGCGACAGCCGGAACGACCGCCCCGGATTTTGTAAACAGACGCAGGCTGGCGCGGCCGTTCGTAACGACTCCGGTCCCCACGCTGGTACCGTTCAATTGAAAGTCGACAACGCTGCCGTTGGCCAGCGTCAGACGCTTGACGGTGATCGTCAGTGAGGAGTTGGTCGTCGTTGTGTTGGCGACAGTGTCCGTGACGGTCGTCACGTTGCTTTCGACATACCCCACTGCCGTCGTTTGAGCGCCGGCTCCGGTCAGTTTCGCATTGGTCTCTGTTTCCGTCACAGTCCTGGTCGAGACCGTTGTGGATCGATGATACTCACTGTGTCCCGGAGCCGAAGCTTGTGCAACGCCCCCCGTCACCAATGCCATCGCCATCGCGGCCAAACCACTTCGAATTGCAAGTTGTGTCACAGTACTTCTCCAGATACGTCGGTCTCCATCCATTCATCGCATGGATCGCCCTTGGCGGCAGCAGCAGAGAACACCTCGCTGCCTGCGATGGAATCCCAAATGCCAGCGAAGTGGGAGTAGTGCGTCCGTGCTGGCCAGGTCACGTCCGATTACGCTCTCTTCGTGGATCAGCGTCACCTGAGTCACGCTGACGGGGACAAGTATCTGCGCTGACGGCTGCAGAACAATCCGCAATTGAACAGTCTAAGTGGGAACTCACCGAATCGTTCCCGCAGACGTCAGAATTCGGCGACGATCTCGCTGCCGGCTCGAGTTCCCAGGGCGTGCCAGACTTCGGCAGAGACCAACTGGTTTACCACTCGAACGGAACCATCCATGAGGACACAGTGAACGATACCGGAATGGTAGCTGCGCGCTGTGGAGGCCGCATACGTTCGTTGCGTCGTGCTGGTCCCTTCGTAACGCGACGTGTAATCAATGTCGTACGTGCGACCATCCAGTGCCCGGAACGAAACCACCTTGTTGGGGGGAAACGTGGTCGTGAACCCGCTTTCATGGACCGGGCCATCACACCATTCCGTGTGTCCTTCATTGTCGTCGGAGTCGGGGCCCAGCTTTAACTCCGCACCGGCGGCATACGCGGCCAGGACCGCTGGATCCGTCGGTGGCGCCGGACCGGGGTCACTGGTGTTTCGAAAGTACGGCTGGTACGTCTTGACTTCCGCTCCGCACAGTGTATTGGACAGGCCGTCCGTGATGCTTTCCGTGCCAATCCGACTGTTCGGGTGGAACACTCCGTCGCCACCCTGGTTTGACACGGGGTCAAAAATGAACCACGTACCGAAATTAAATGCGTAATTCAACGGGAAGATGTAACCTTCGCCCGGTCCAGCATAATGGATGGTGTCGCTCCTGGGATCTGTCGGACACGCAAACACAGGAAACCGCATCTGGGGGACGCCAGTCGCCTGGTTGACGGGGTCGTCCCAGTCGAGTTCCAGGTGCGCCAACTGGTAGACGCTCGACTGATCCAGGAACGGAAGCAGCCTTCCGTGAACAGACCACGACCCGCGTACGGGCAGGGCGTCATTCACCGAAAAGCAAAAACTCGGCGGAAAATACTGGTGAACATTCTGGTAATTGTGCAGGGCCAGTCCCAGTTGCTTGAGCCGGTTCTTGCATTGTGTCCGGCGGGCGGATTCGCGGACCTGCAGCACGGCAGGCAGCAACAATGCCAACAGAATGCTGATGACCCCAATGACGACCAGCAGTTCAATCAGCGAAAAGCCACGGCGGCGTGTCATGGCAGCTGAGACTCCAGAACCGGGATGGATGACGGCCGTGGAGCTTGCGGTTGATGATCGCTGGTCGCGGGAAGACCGACGACGAACACACTGCCACATCCCACTTCGCTCGTCACGGTCAATCGACCTGCATGGGCGTGGACGATCGACTGACAGATTGCCAATCCCAGCCCGGTCCCGCCCGTGCTGCTGTTTCGGGATGTATCCACGCGGTAGAACCGTTTGAACACGTGTGGCAGGTGGCGTGGATCAATGCCGACACCGGAATCCTCGATTGCAATCACGACACGGCCGTCACTGCGCTGGTCACGGATATGAATGTTCCCGCCAGCCGGAGTGAATTTAATGGCATTTTCCAGCAGATTGAAGAACAACTGGCTGAGCGACACGTCATCGCCGATGACAACTGAATCCGTCAAGTCGGCAATCTGAATGACGATCTGCTTCTCTGTTGCCATCGGAGTCATGAAATCGATGACATCGCGCAGCACCGCTGACAGCAGAACCTCCTCACGGTTCAGCGGTTGCACGCCGCCATCATGGCGACTGAGTGTTAAGAGTTTGTCGACCAGGCCGGACAGTCGGGCAATCTCGCCGATTGTCACCTGCAGCACCTGCCGCAACGATTCGGTACTCGGACTCCCGCGGAGTGCCACCTCCATTTCAGTACGGATGACGGCCAGCGGAGTTCTCAACTCGTGGGCGGCATCCGCCGTAAAGCGGCGCATCTCGGCAACCGCCGTTTCCATATGACCGAACGTGGCATTCAGCGTGGCTGCCAGACGTCCCAGTTCGTCGTTGCGGTTTTCCGTGAAGATCCGATCACTCAGATTGTCGCAGGAAATCCGTTCTGCGGTGGCGACGATCCGTTCCACCGGTGCCATGGCATGCCGCGCGATCGCAAATCCACCGACAAACGCCACCAGCAATGCCAGCAGACTTCCCACCAGCAGCATTTGTACAAACGACCATAATTCCCGCTCGGAGCGCGCCAGCGGAGTCATCACATAGATTACCAGCGGTTCCGAGGGGCCGTGAACAGCCCGGCAGAGCATGCGGTGGCGCCCTGCATGCGCCAGCGTGATTTCCTCCATGCGTCGAAACGCGAACTCGTCGGACGACTTCGGCTTGGGCAGCGGATGCGCCCGCAGCCACGGGGACCCGAACAGGACCGTCCCGTCAAATCGACTGATCTGAAAGCTGTATCCACCATGTTCCGCATAGTGTCGGGTGAACCGCGTCTCGAATTCCTTCGGTGACTTCGCGAACTCGATTTCTTCTGCCAGTTCGTTTACCTCTTCGTTCAAGTCCGCCTCAAGTTGAGCACGAAGATGAGACCGGGCCATCAGGACCAGGGCAACGTCAAACACGGCCAGAATTGCCGTCAGAGCCAGGACATACCACAGCGTCAATCGCCAGCGGATACTCCAGTGATTCAGCACAGCCGGCTCCCCAGCACATATCCCTCTCCGCGGACCGTCGAGATCAGGGTCGGGCAGTCAGGCCGTTCGATTTTTTTCCGGAGTTGGTTGATCTGAACTTCGATCACGTTGGTCCACGTGGCCGTGGGAGCCCGCCAGACGTTTTCGGCCAGTGTCTGTCGCGACACGATTTGGTTCGGGTTGCGCGCAAGAAACTCCAGGAGTTCGTACTGCCTCGTAGAGAGCGAAATCTCGCGACCTGAACGTGTGACGCGGCGCGACAGGACATCGATCACCAGGTCCTGGATCTTCAAGACCGTCTGTGTCGAGCCGACCGCCCGGCGTAACAGTGCCTTCAAACGAGCCAGAAGTTCTCCAAGCGCGAACGGCTTGACGAGATAGTCATCGGCCCCCGAATCCAGTCCTTGAATGCGATCTTCAATCGAATCTCGGGCCGTCAGGATCAACACGGGTTTGGTGAATCCTTCGGATCGAAGCCGCCGCAGAGTCTGGATTCCGTCACCATCGGGAAGCAGCAGATCAAGGATTACGACGTCGTATGATCCCGTGGAAGCACTGTGGTACCCTTCAGCACCAGTGGAAGCTCCATGGGCGACGAATCCCTCGGCTGACAAACCACGCATCAGGCTCTGTCGCAAGACCGGCTGGTCTTCAACAACAAGCACTTGAACCTGTTCTTTTAATTCAACCACTGACATAATTGCCACTTCTGTTCATGGTCCGCCACGTGCCACGGCATGAATTCTAACGGCGATTCGTACAGGCATGAATCGCCGACGCTTCCAAGATAAGCAAGAACTAACGGACCGGCTTACAGAGTCTTCACGTCAAGATTCTCAATCGGATGAATTCTTGATTATCTCCCGTCCGCCACAAGTCAATGCTCTCGACAGACTTTAGCGGAATGATCAGATTTGTTCGGCCCCGTCCACTGGAAGGTTGAATCGACTCGCGATCATTGCGAGCGCACCGTCACAGATCCTTCTGCTGAGTTCCAGGGTCAGCAATCACACATTGTCCGCCGAGACGGCTGACAAGCTGCAGTCCTACCTGTCGGAAAACGATCTGGCCGCCGTGCTGGTGCGAGTCAATCAGTACGATCCAATCGGCGAGTGACATCGATTGCGGGAGAAGTTCGCCCACGGCCGCGCGTTGGGGCTTTTGACGGAAAGCGCACTACGGTTTCGGCTTTTCCACGGTCAGACGGCGGCGATAAATCTTCGTGCCGTGCGCGATGTAGAGCGTGCTGTGATCAGGACCGGCGAGGACGCAGGTCGTGAGCGGTTGATCCTTGTCGACCTTCGGCAGGACTCCGCAGGGGCGGCCCGTCGGGTCGAAGATCTGCACGCCGAGTTCGCTCGTCACGTAGTACCGACCGACTTTGTCCACTGCCAGGCCGTCGCCTTTTGAGTTCTGGATGTAGGGCGGTGGTTCGTTGAATTTGAACTCGCCGTTCGGGTCGATCGGCAAACGCATTGGCATCGTCGGCATCTTCGCGTCGAGCACTCCTCCGGCGTTGACGCGCAGCGTCCAAGTGTGAGTTCCTCCGTAATCCGAAACTGCGAGAGTGCCGCCGTCCGGGGAAAGGGCGATGCCATTGGGTTTGCTGATCCCCTCGTCGGCGACAGAGACTTCGCCGGTCTGCGGATTGATTCGACTGACTCGCTGTGCTCCGGTTTCGGTGATGAGGATAAATCCGTCGGTCGTCACAGCGAGATCGTTCGGTTTGACACCCTCTGCGACAACTTTCACTTCGCCACTCCGCGGATCGATCGAGATAACTCGATTCCTGGCTCCCTGACAGGCATACAGTGTCGAGCCATCCGGGTTGAATTCCAGGCCGCTGACAGACTCTTTGCAAAGCTCCTGGCGAGTTCCGTCCACTGCGATGCGGACGACAGACGGTGCCTTCATGTCGCAGAAGTAGACGTTGCCCGCCTTGTCCGAGCAGAGTGCATCCGCGAAGCCGAGACCATCCGCGACGACGTCCCACGACTTCCCGGGAATCAGCAGATTGAGCAGCGTTAAATCTCCGCCGAGGTCGCCGCGGGTATCCAACACGGGCGTGTGAGCTTCCTTGCGCCACAACCACTTCATCGCGTCCGGAAACTTCGCGCCACCGAAGTCTGCGTTGTGCGCATAGCCTTCGGCCCAATCGAAGCGGACGTCGTAGCCCATGTATTTCAGGGCCGATGCCATCTGCTGATTGGCCCACGGCCAGCTTCCGAAAGCGTTGTCGACGTCGCCGCTCGTGTCCGCCATGTAGACGCGGATCGGCTTCGGTTCTGTCTTGCGAACGAGTGATGGGTAGACGTTGCCACCTCGCAGATTCGTGAAGCTGCCGACGCTGGAATAGACCTTGCGGAAGAAGTCGGTTCGCTCCCAGGCGGCCGTGAATGCGCAGATTGCACCGGAACTGGATCCGCCGATCGCGTGCATCTCGGGATCGTCTGCGATGGAATACTTCTTGCGCACTTCTGGGATGATCTCTTCCAGTAGGAACCGGACGTAACGATCACCCAGGCTGTCGTACTCGAAGCCCCGATTCGAGTGCTTGCCCTTCTGTTGTGGCTTGTCGTTTTCGTGACCGGGATTGATGAAGATCGCGATTGTCGGGGGCATCTCTCCGCGAGCGATCAGGTTGTCGAAGACCGTCGTCACGCGCCAGCGACCATTCGGGTTCTTCATTCCTTCGCCGTCCTGGAACACCATGAGCGCAGCAGGCGTGTCGGCTTTGTATTGAGCCGGCACATAGATCGACCAGTCGCGGGTCGTATTCGCGAAGATCTTCGATTCCCACACCGGCATTTGCTCAACAGTCCCCTTTGGCACGTCGTTCCTGGCGACTGCATCCGGGTGCGGTTCCCAGGCGGGTTTCGTTTCGACGATTGGAATGTGCGTGCTGTCGGCGTTGTCATCCCACAGCCACTTCAAGGCTTCCGGCAGCATTTCGCCGCCCCACTTGCCGCTGTGTCCTCCGTCGGTCATGTCGAGTTTGTACTTGTAGCCCGCGAATTGCAGGGCGGCCGCCAGATCCTGATTTCCCAGCGGCCAGTTGCCATGCAGGTTGTTGAGGTCTTCGCGACCGTCCTGCAGATAGACTTTGATGGCCTTCGGCTTGTCCTTCGTCTTGCGGACCAGTCCCGGATAAGCCCAGCCGCCGCGAATGTTGGTGAAACTGCCGATGTGACTGAGAACCTTGCCAAAATGCATCGGCTTTTCCCAGGCAACGGTCAAGGCGCAAATGCCACTGGAAGAGATTCCACACACGGCGCGTTTTGCCGGATCGCTGGAAACATTGAGTCCTTTGAGCGCGACCGGCAGAAACTCGTCGATCAGAAAGTTTGCATACCGATCGCCCATCGAATCGTACTCGAACGAACGATTGCTGCGATCGGTTGCTCCTTTCGCCGTGGCTGCGACCGTGCCCGGATTGACAAACACCGCGATCGTCACCGGCATCTTCTTCTGATGAATCAGGTTGTCAAACACGATCGGCACTCGAAACCCGCCTTTCGGATTCGAGTATCCGCCGCCATCCATGAACACCATCAAAGCGGCCGGTTCGCTGGCTTTGTATTGAGCTGGCACGTAAACACTGTAATCTCGCTTCGTCCCCGGAAAGACCTTGCTGTCATTGAATTGTCCCGAGGTGAGTTTGCCCTGCGGGACATCCGGATGCACAACGCGATCGGGATGCTCTTGCGCCTCGACCCGAACGACCAGTGAGGAGACCACAAAACACAGACCGATCAAACCTTGCTTGAGATGCTTCATCACCGGATTCCCGATTGCTGGCTGATAATTGCGGGCGAATGTTCCGATTGACAACTCAACATTGCCGTTGAGTCCAAACGGATACGGCGTCAATGAGGCGATCGACGGACACAGTTTCCTGAGATGTCGATCACTGCCTCTCCGGGATTCTATCGAACAATCGCACCAACTCGCCAACATGGGGCCGATCGAATTCGGCGTTACTTGGCACTGGCGATCTGGACGATGTACACCGACTTCGACCTCAAGGGGCCAACTTTCGGGTGCCACTTCTGGCGATCAGGCATGCGGAGACCGCGGATGACGGAAGAATGCCCGGCAGCGACAGAATTCACCATCATCGAAGGATCAGCCGATCGAGCCTATGAAATTCATTCTGGCAGTGTGCCTCCATACCTGTTGGTCGAATTCAGTCGTTCAAATCTTCAGAGCATCAAGGAATTGCGACGCTGGTGGCGAACAGTGCATCACGGGTGCGAGTACAGGCGACGTAAAACAATTGGCGTTCAGTACCGTAGACTTTCTGCAGATCGGCGTCGTTTCCAGCAGGATAATTGCGTCATCGCAGACCATCAGGGGTTGGGAGACCAGCGCCGAACTCGGACAGAGCGTTCTGTGTATCGACTCATTGCAGGGTTTGATAGACTCCGGTGCCCGAACCAACTGCTCCACTCCGGGGACCGAGGCGATGCAAAAACTCACCGACTACGTGATAACCGCGGCCTTCGCCCCAGTGAAGGCGAAGGCCGCCGGCGCGACCGCCTTCCCCGGCATGCCCCCCGAAACATTTGCCGCTCTTCCGACTCGCTTCGTTGCTTCAGAACTTAACACGATACTGGACGGGTGTGAAAACTGCACGCACCGTGTCTCCGAACTCGAACGAGCGGGAATCTTCTTGATTGGGGATGGGTGTCGAGCGACGCGGTCCGGGTTGGCCGAGACCGGCGTGCGGTTCATTCTTGCGGGAAACGTAAATGGAACGATTATCCCCGACAGTGCGGAGTTACTAGGCGAACCTGCAATTGAAAACGCTGGTACGAAAAGATCGCAAATCTGGGATACCGTGTTCACCTCCAAGGGAACAGTTGGTAGGAATGGATTGATACAACGCCCGATTACAACGAGTTGAAAGCAACCTATGATTAAAACGATCTCCATAAAATCCTTTAAATCGGTCGAGTACCTCGAAATTGAGCTCGGTCGTCTGAATGTATTCGTGGGGGCTAATGGATCGGGCAAAAGCAACATCCTTGAAGGGATCGGCGTCCTGTCTGCTGCTGCGGACGGTAAGGTCAACGATCAAACACTTTTGCAGCGGGGCGTACGACCGGGCGTCCCAAACCTGTACAAATCTGCATTTCCTGTGCCAACTGGCCGCGCTCCTTCACATATCTGGTTCAGTGGCAAAGCGGAAGAAGTTCATTACGACGTATCGTTAAACAACCCTTTGGACGACCCCTCGCCTGCGTGGCTTTACAAACATGAATTATGGGAGGACGCGAAGCGCAAGCTTGCGAGCCGCGGGCCGAACATGAACAATCCGGGTAACAAAGAAGTGGGGATCGCGGCGCTCAAGGCTGTCGAATTAGCAGAAGACGATCCGGCATTGGACTTGCTGCGCCGCTTGCAGAGTTACGTCATCTACACGCCGACGACCCCGGTCCTGCGCGGTGTCGCGCCCGAGACGCAGCCTCGTCATCCGCTGGGACTGTCGGGCGGCGCACTGCCCGATGCGGTAGACGAACTGCTCAACCGGGTAAGAAAGAAGAAATCCCCGTTCAAGCATATCGAAGACGTCCTCGACGGAGCGACGCCGTTGATCGGCTGGGCCAAAGACTTCGAAGTCGGCAATGCCGCCGAGCTTTATCTGTCGCCGGCCGCCCAGATGACCGCTAAGGTTGTCGCGTTCACGGACCGATTTATGGCAGAGGGTCGCAACGTACTGTCTGGATACGACGCGAGCGAGGGCGCCCTCTATGTTCTATTCTTGGCGGTGCTCGCCGCTCACCCGCAAGCTCCGTCGATCATGGCGATCGATAATGCGGACCATGGTCTCAACCCCGGCCTTGCCAAGCGGCTGATGGCCGCGTTCGCGAAGTGGATACTTGCGGATAAGAAATCCGCGCGACAATTCCTGATAACGAGTCACAATCCCGCTGTACTCGATGGTCTGCCCCTTCAAGACGATTGTATCCGGCTCTTCACGGTCGACCGGGACAATTTCGGCAAAACGTATGCACGTCGTGTGGTCGTGGATGAGCGGAAGTTGAAACTGGCGGAGCAAGGTTGGACGCTGTCTCGCATGTGGACGAACAAGCTGATCGGAGGGATGCCCGATGTCTAACCCTTTGAGGATCTCGCTGGTCGCAGAGGGTGTCACAGACTACGTGGTCCTCAAGGCGGCGATTGAAGTCGTTCTAAATGGCAGAAGCTACAACCTGAAACTGCTTCAGCCCGATGAGAGTGTCGCTTTCACGGGGCAAGGCCAGGCTGGCGTATTCGGCGGCGGCTGGCCGGGCGTTCTCAAATGGATGCTGGCAACGGTTGGTCGTGCGGGCAATCTTGCGAACGATCCGCTGTTTCTCAACACCGATATTCTAATTCTGCATCTCGATGCCGATGTGGCGAGCGTATTGCCGGCGCAAAACAACGATCAGAGCATCGCTGGGCTCGTGAACGACTTGCCTTGCGCCGTGGCCTGCCCACGTGCCTCCGATACGACCGATTGTCTTCGAACGCTAATGCTAAAGTGGGTCGGTGAAGTGGTGGCACCTCCTGGAACGGTCCTTTGTACGCCTTCAAAGTCGACTGAAGCTTGGGTTGTCGCGCTGTTTTTCCCCGCTGACAGAGAGATGAATCGGCGGGGCCTCGAATGCCATCCGAACCCGGCAGGTCGTCTTGCTGTCCAGCCCAGAGCGGTGAGATTTCCGAAATCGGAAACTGCATACGTTGATCGATATCAGCAGTTTAAAGATGGCTGGCCCTGGCTGGTTGGCCATCTTAGCGAAGCCCAGCGTTTCCAAAGCGATTTTGCCGCCGCGGCCGGAGCGATCCCACCATGAACGAGCGTCTGGTCGAAGATATTGTCGGCACGTTCTTCACGAGTAACGGCTTTCTCGCCGCTTCTGGTGTCGACGTTGACACCGCAGTCGAGCGGGGTGAGCTAACCACCGTCACCCTGCGAAGCCGTGCTGTGCAAGTAGCGAGGCGGATATACGCATCTTCCGGCCGCAACCCTTCACGGAACCTTCAATTGACTCTGCCGTTCGCCGCAGCCATCGCTAGGACGTCAAGATCGGCGAAATGCGCGGGCGGCTGGCGCGGATCGTCAATGATGCGAATGAGCAGCGCGCGTCAGAACCCGAGACCTTCGCCGTTCAGCTCAAACGTTCCCACGGTGCCGTCGGTGATCTCGAACATTGCCGGGAATCGCTTGACCCAGGGCTTGTTGGCGGCCGGACAGTATTGGCGGCTGTTGCCTTCGATCGCGGCGATTGTCGGAATGCGGGCGGCAAGGCTGGCGGAGTGCAGGAAGGAATAGCCGGGGCAGGTCAGGTCCTGGACGCACAGGAACATGCCGAATTTCTGAGCCGCCGCGCCCAGCAACAGGGACTCCGAGTGGCCCTTGCAGGCCTTGAGGGCGACGCCAGTGTAGCCCATTTCCTTTGCCAGCAGCAGCGAGTCATAATCGGTGAGTGACTCGTCGATGACCACCGGCTTCAACTTGGCGGCTTCATGCATCCGGTGATCCGGGTGTGCCTTCAAATCGCGATTCGTGGGCTGCTCGATGTACTGAATCCGGTCGAATGTCGCCGGCGACTGTTCGCGCACTTTGTTCAGGAAATCGATGACGTACGCCGGGTTCGGGCACTTCTCGTTGAAGTCTGCGGAGTAGAACCATGTGGTACAGCCGCGGGTGGCCTGGGCTTCTTCCGCGACGCGATTGACAGACAACATCCGTTCGACGTCCCAGTCGAAGTTGTCCCCTGCCAGCTTAATCTTCATGTGAGTCAGGCCGTTGAACGGGATCCACTGAGCGAGCGTTTCGGGCAGCCCGTCTCCGACCTTTTTGGCGACGTCGGCATCTGTCAGCGGGTCCAGGGCACCCACCAGATGATAGAGCGGCATCCGCTCTTTCGGCTGGCGGAGGGTGTATTTGTCCAGATACTCGCCGGCAAACTGCTCATCGAGATATTCGGACAGATCATAGGAAACAAACTTCGACGACAGCGTGTCATAGCTGTTCAGGCCGTGCAGACGTCCGTAGGCATCGTGCAGAGCGGCGTCAAAAGGGGACGCGGCCACGGCCAGCCCCAGTTTCGGAATCGGTTCCGCCAGCTTCAAGCGGTTGGACAACGTTTTGCCCAAGTGCTCGTATTCGGCTGAGAGGTGATACGACAATTCCAGCGGATGGCCCGTTTCGCTGCAGCCGTACGCCAGTTCGACGACCGCTTCGGCGAACTGTTTCATCGCGTCTTCGGTCTGGTCGGCCGTGAGTTTGTCGGTCGGCCAGGACCAGATGTTCCCAACGGGCATGCTGCCGAAGCCGCTCGCGTGGCGTTTGCCGTCGCGCGATTCCACTTCGACGTCCACGTTGATCAGAAACGACTTGGACTGCACTCGTCCGCCGAATTTGATGGGAGTCCGAAACGTTACGGGCTCAAAGGCGCAGACTGCACTGCGGATGCGGATGTCGGTCGCTTTCGTCATGGTCTTCTAAGAGAGTTGGAGTCGGGTGACGACAGAATGTGTCGGCCAAAACCATGGCCGATCTTATCGGGGTGGGCAATGCCAATCAAGAACGCCAACGATGGACGCCACGTCAAAAACACGTCGCCACTCGTTTTCATTTTCGCCGGTTGAGACCGGATGTTCGACATATCGCCGGGTTCCAAAGTGCAGGATCGCTTTATTTTTCGCTCGGTCCAGCAGGGTCGCTGGCGCGATGGTTGACCATTTTCGAAACGGTGTCAACCCGATCTGCCAATCTTCTGACACATTCTTCACGAGTTGCTCCGTCCGCGAGTACCGTGCAAATCGGCCAGGCGGCCTGAATCTGACTGCCTGGAACAGGGATATCAGCTACGATCGGGACGTCCCATGGGCTCAGATTCCGGTGAATTCGCAGATCGGGGGCCCGCACTGAATCTTCTGCGTAAAGGATCTGCTTGGCGACAAAGCGTGTTTGCCGAAGCGCGGAATCAGGGACAGGATCCGCAGCCAGAAGCGATTGGCAGGCACTCAATTCCAGGGTTTCCACGGAAGCGGTGTAGCGCGGATTCACTTCCACGATCCACGCTGTGCCGCGGTCCAGAAGGAAATCGATCCCGAACGGTCCGCGGAGCCCCGCCTTGATCATCAATAACTCGGCCTGTAATTCCAATTGGCGCACGAGACCTGGATTAGCGCCGCACCATGGTCCGATCGACCCACAGTACGAAAAACTGCCTGGAGCCTGAGAACCGGTGGCGGCGATCAATTGCTCGGTCAGACCCAGGAATTTGACCCCATCGTGTTTTGGACAGAAGAGTGCCGAAAGGGACTGTCCAGGGCATCGTCGCTGAAAATAGGCCGGTTCGACTTCGTCAACGATCTGCGGTTCACCCGTCCACACCGTGATGGCGCGTCCGCCGGCACTCGCCATCGGCTTTCGCAGCCAGGTTCCGTCTGCGGGAGGAAGATCCACAGAACGACGGACGGCAACAGCGGGACCGCCCGCCCGCTGCAGCGTCTCGGCCAGCCAGAACGGGTCGCGAATTCGTCGCAAGGCGGCGGCCGACGTGCCCCACAGCGGTCCATAGGATGCCCCAGGCGACTCCAGTTTCTCGATCAAGTCCGGCCGGTTTTCCAGGGCTCCCGTGTAAAACCACCCGTCCGACCGGATTTCAGCCACATCGTCAGGCAGACTGTCCGGATAGTCCCGGACCGGGACGATTTCGGCAATCTGGCGGGTGTCCAGATCAGCAAACAGGTCGGCACAGACGGGTTGATACCCCGCTCGCACAGCCGACCAGGCGGCCGCTCGGGTGCTGCCACCGACAATCAGAACTCGTTTCGCACCGGGCGATAACGTTTGTGTCGGCTGGGAAGGGGCGGAGGACACGGTCAACAATCCTGAGCAAATTGCCATGCCATAAAAATTGAAAACACACGGCTTTGTCAAAGCGTCAAAACCGTGGTACCCCAGAAACCACGAGGTTTTCTGGAGTTCCAATAAAAGACTGCCCGCGGGAAACGGGCGGACCGCTGGAAAACTGACCGCCCGATTGGTATCACTTGCACCGTCCAGCGGCGTGAGAACCGGTCACGCGACCGGACTCCCCTCCTCGGCGGAGGGCGAGGGCCGTCCAGTTCAAGAATCTGTGAAGAGGATTACACCATGTCATTCTATGTTGGGGAAGCCCTCGCCGGTGACGGCAACGAAATTGCACACATCGATCTGCTGATCGGTGACAAGTCCGGTCCCGTCGGCGTTGCATTTGCCAACGCGTTGAGTGATCAGAAGCAGGGACACAGCAACCTGCTGGCCGTGCTGACGCCAAACCTGGCGGTCAAGCCATCGACCGTCATGATCACCAAAGTCACCATCAAGGGAGCCAAGCAGGCTGTCCAGATGTTCGGCCCCGCCCAGTACGCAGTGGCCAAGGCCGTTGCCGATTCCGTCGCAGCGGGCGTGATCCCCAAGGATCAATGCGAAAACCTGGTCATCGTTTGCGGCGTGTTCATTCACTGGGAAGCTGCCGACGACAAGAAGATCTATCAGTACAACTACGATGCCACCAAGATGGCCATCGCCAACGCGATGAAGAACTCCCCCAGCGTCGACGAAATGCTGGCCAAGAAAGATACCGCCAAGCACCCGTTCTCGGGTCTCGAATAACCCGAAGGGCGATGCAGAGCAGGCAGGCGCTGAATCCGTCGCGCGTGCCGTTGACTCATGTGTCGCCTGGCGGACGGTTTGAATGACAGACCCACGGGGAATCGATCCCGTGGGTTTGTTTTTAGGTTCTTCGGGGACATCATGAAAAACATCCTCATTCAGCTCGACACGGACTCCCAACCCAGCACGTTTGACCGCGTGGTCGCGGTCGATGCCGGTGCCGACCACATTTTCAGTTATGGCGGCGTGACGGCCGACAACGTGGAACCGCTGGTTCACGGCGCGATTTTCACGCGCAACCCGTCGGACCTCACGCACACCGCGATCTTTGTCGGCGGCAGTCATGTCCCGACGGGCGAAGCGGTTTACGAACGGGTCAAGAAAACGCTGTTCGGTCCATTCTCAGTCTCGGTGATGATGGACGCCAACGGATCCAATACGACCGCCGCGGCCACTGTGTTGTGTGCGATGAAGCACCTGGACTTGTCGCAAACATCTGCGCTGGTCCTCGCCGGGACTGGTCCCGTCGGGTATCGAGTCGCTCAACTGCTCTTGAGCCAGGGCGCCACCGTGTCGCTCGCCTCCCGTTCGCTGGATCGATCGCGCGAGGCCTGTCAGCGTCTGGCGATGCTCTATCCCGGCGCCAAGCTGACTGCGTGTGAATCCGCGACCGCCGCCGGCCTGAAGTCTGCGACCGACGGGATTCAACTGCTGGTGGCCGCCGGAGCTGCCGGGGTTTCCCTGATCGACGCGGACCAGTGGCGATCCATTGCGACGCTGAAGCTGGCGATCGACCTGAACGCCGTGGCACCGGCTGGCATTCCGGGTGTCGAAGTCATGGACAAGGCGAAGGAACGCGGCGATATCCTGACATACGGCGCCATCGGCGTCGGTGGCACCAAGATGAAGATCCATCACGCGGCCGTCCGGCGACTGTTCGAGGGGAACGACCGGCGGTTCGACACGTCCGCCATCTTCGAGCTGGGACGACACCTGTTGATGCCGAACGTGTGAGAAGACACCTGCGCCGAGCAGTCCGTGGCACCTGATTTGTGAGCCGCAAGGCGCTAGCCGCGGGTGCATTCTCACTCGTACCCGAAGAACCCGCGGCTAGCGCCGTGCGGCTCAAAGGCCAGGTGCTATTGGGCTCGCATCGGGACGCTCACGCATGACTGACTGTATCCCGATCGTTTTTCGCTCTGTACAGGGTTTTAGAGCCAAGGGGGCGACGATAGACTGATCACGAAGTCAGGACAGACGATTTCGGCGCCACACGGGAGGGAGCGATGGCAGCGGCCAATTCGGTGACACTCAATCAAGCCCAGCGACAGCTTGACAAGGGTCAGTTCAAGCAGGCGTTGAAGGATGCCAAAGTGTGTCATCGGCAGTCGCCGGGCGACGCCTCGCGTCAGTTGCTGGAGCAATGCTATCTGGCTCGAGGCGAGGAACTGCAACGGCGCGGGTTGGCCGACGAATGTCGGCATGTCGTCGAAGAGTTGATGGCGCTCGGCCCCAGGCTGCCCGAACTGCACGGACGCCTGTCCGAGTTGCTGGTGCGCGCGGGTCTGTACCAGCGGTTCGCGCCGAAACTCGATACAAATGCCGACGCTGGCAGCGCCCCATTGTCAATGCCGCCGGGCTTGCTGGCTGATGTGGCGATACTGACCGAGAACGGATCGAGTTGTCCTGCCGAACTGCGTGACGGCGCGACGTCCATCCGCGCGGCCCTGGAGGCTCTGGAGACCGGCGAGGCCGAGGCCGCGCTGTCCGCTCTGGATGTCATTCCCCGCAGTTCGCCATTTGCCGACTGGAAACTGTTTGTGCGCGGACTGTCCGCCTATTACCGGCATGACACCGCCGCGATGAAGGCCAACTGGGATCGACTGGATCCGCAGCGAAAGGCTGCGCGGATTGCCACCCGGTTGCGAGTCGTCGCTGACGTCGCTGACGGGCAGGCCGTCGATGGAGCGAGTGCAACCCTGGGACTCGTCGAGCGAGCGGTCTTTGAAGGCGAGGCGTTGTCACCATTCGATCGATTGCGTGGAATGTTGAACGGCGGTGATCGGCGGCGGATCGTCGATACTTTGAAATCCTGCGTCACCGTTTTGGGAAATCGTCACCGCGGGTTGTCCGATCGACTGATCGAACTCGTCGCGATGCGCGCGATTCGCGAGGGAGATCAGCAGTTCCTCGATCAACTGACGCGCGCGGTTCAGGCACCTGCCAGGGACCCGAACTGGAACCGGGTTCGCGCCTTGTTCAACGAACATTTCGATGAGGGGTGTGACGAGGATGTTGATCTGTACTGGCGGAAGTATGAGCAGGATCTGATCGGGATGCCCGACTGGCGCGAGGACGACCGGCGTCTGGCACGCACCCTGGTCTGGTTGCGTCTCGGAGAAATGCATGCGAGTTGGGCGTCGCCGAAGGACTCCTACCCGGAAGAGTTCGAGGACGATGAAGACGATGGGGAACCGGACCATCAGGAGGCGGCTGATCGGGCACATTTCTGTTTTGAGCGGGCACGAGAACTGGCTCCGGAGATCCTGCAAGTCTGGCAAGCCCCGATCAACGCTTGTGCCCACTGGGAATCCGCCGAACGGAAACTGGCCCTGCATCAGCAATTACTTGACCGGTTTCCCGAACAGTTCGACTCGTTGCTCTTCATGGCTGAGCACTACGTTCGATGTGATCAATCGGTCGAGGCGATTTCGTTTCTTGAACGAGCCCGGCGATTGAAACCATTGGATGAAGCATTGCGGATCCGGTTGTGGGTGGCGAGGCTGAACGCGGCGCGTGAGGCGGCGCTCGCCAGGAAGTGGGCGGAGGGGCGCGAGCATTTTGCGGAAGCGTTACCGTTCGACCCATCGGGGGAGTTACGCTGGAGTTGGCTTGCCAAACGCTCGATCTTCGAGCGGAAAGCAGGCGATCTCGACGCAGCCGAGCAGTTCGATCGTGAAGCCGGGGCTGCCGCTGGCGAACCAACAGCCGCACTGTTGATGATGGCCATCGAGGCGCATCGCTACAAGCTGCCGAAGGCCGACGTGCGGAGCATCGAAACCGACTGGGAAAAGCGACTGGCGAAAAAGTGCAACAGTCGGACTGCTGGATTGATGGCCCAGACAATGGCCGAGTATCTCGAACATTCCATCGACTACACCAATCGGAAAACCCACGTCGAACAGGTGACCAGGTATCTGAACCGGGCCAGTCGCGTGAAGTACGGCCGCCAGGAGTTGCGGTGCGTCTGTCAGTTTTTCGCAGCGATCGTGCTTGGGTGCGGCGGGATTGAGAATTCGGATTTGCAGTCTCGGAGTGAGCAATTACGTCTCGCGGCCGGTCGTGGGTTGAAGCAATTTCCCGACGATCCGTACTTCACACTCTTCAGTGCCCAAGCTGCAATCTTCAGTCCCCGACATTACATGAGGTCAACGAATCAGGCGCGCGACTGGCTCCGTCAGACGCTGGAACTGGCGGAACGGCATCCGGATCTCGCGGACGAGTGGGTCGTGTCCGAAGCGCAAGTTCAGTTGTCGAGCCTCGAGGATCTTGAACACCAGAAGGAATTGTCGGGCGGACCATTCGGCGGCGCGCCGTTCTTCGATTTCCCGGGCTTTGATGAAGACGATGAGGAACAGGACGATGGCATCCCGACCGTCGGCTCGCCCTTCAGATTCGGAAATCTGGAAATGGGAATGTTCAAGAACATGTTCGGGGCCTCAAAGAAGTCTGCGGAAGCTGAGCCCCCGCCCATGTTTGGTGAAATGATCGATGAATTGTGCAGGACATCAGGACTGTCCCGCGAGGAATTGCTGGACACTTTGCTGAATTCCCTGTCAGGCGGCAATTCAAAATCGAAGCCAAAAAAGCGATGAGCCTTTGGATGCGCGTCACTTTGATTTCGTTCGTCGTTCCTGACGGGTTCATGTTGGATTTGAAATCTCAGTCTTCCCAACGGTGTTTCCCTGAACCCAGAAAGTCATCCCAGTGCAAGACGATCCCCATGAAGTGCTCGGCCTGACCGCCAATGCGGACGAGGCGACGATTCGACAGACATATCTGGACCTTGTCCGGAAGTTTCCGCCTGATCGCGAGCCGGAACAGTTCGCGCGAGTCAAGGCCGCGTACGACGCCCTCCGCGATCCGCTTGTCCGCCTCGAAAGTACTTTATTCGACATCCGCGGCACCGACACGCTGGACGCCATCCGCACCGCGGCGATTCAACAGTTGCGCGACGCGCGCATCCCGACCAGGAAACTCCTTTCACTGGCCGACGCCCCATGACGACCGATGCCGAACTGTCTCTCAACGCCGAACAACCCGCCGAATTCGACGCGGCGGCCTGCCGTGCGCAGGAGCAAGATCCCGACACTCTGCCGAACAGCGATGTGCCGCCCGTTTCCAACGTGCTCATTCCCGAAGAAAACAGTCACTCGGGAATCGCGCCTCTCGAATCTCAACAGGTTGATCATGCCTGTGACACGACAGGCAGCCAACGGGTAATCCCGGGGGTTGCCGATGGTGAAATGTCGGATGCCATACCGCCCGACTTCGCACTGCCCGTCGCAACGCAACCCGATATCGCACCCGAATGCCAGGCCGGTTTCGCGTGCGATCCCAATACAGAGGTCTCAAACACAGAAATGTTTGAACCTTCCGACGAGGAACTGCCCGACAATGAAGAGTTGCCGAACGAGGAGATATCTGACGACGAAGAACTGCCTGACGAAGACGAGTTGCTGATCGAACGAATGCGTGACTGGCTGATGGAAGTGCGCGCGGACGCTCCAGCGGCCGAGTGGCCCGTCTCGGACGACGCTGACGGGGAACTCGATGCGCCCGGTCCCGGTCTGCTGCGGTTGGTCGAAGAGTTCACCGCCCTGCGTCACGATGTGAAGTTGCAGGCCAAGAGCGCTCGCGGTGTGCAGGATCAGGCGGAGGGAATGCTGTCCGGTCTGGCGCGTGCCATCGAGCAGTTTCAGTCTGTATTGCCGCGCGAACAGCAGGCGGCACGAGCGGCCGTGCGTTCAATGCTTGAAGCACTCGTCGAACTGGACGTCGCGTTTGACCGCGGTCGTCTCGCCACGGAAGCGGCCCGCCGCCGCTGGCTCGACGCCGGTGCGAATCTCTGGCGTGAGACCGTTGCCGCCGAGCTGCAATCCCTTTCCTGGTGGCGGCGACTTTGTCTGGGCACCCTGAAGGAACGGCTGCCGCGGGCGATGCACGAGCAAGCCGAGCGGGCCTGTACCGCGACATTTGATGCCCAGCTTGACGGCTATCGACTCGTCCAGAACCGGTTGCGACGCCTCCTCGCCCAGAACGATGTCGAACGTTTGGAAACTGTCGGCCGACTCGCCGACCCGAATCGCATGACGATCGTCGAAGTCACCGATCAACACGATGTCCCGGAGGGGACCGTGCTCGATGAACTGCGGCCTGGCTACAACTGGCGCGGCGAAGTCCTTCGGTTCGCCGAAGTACGGGTTGCCCGGGGAGGAGAGGGTCATGATAAGGGTTGAGATTCACGGTCCATTCCCTGTTGACTACGATCCGCTGAAAGACGACCACCCAACGAAAGGACTCGCGAAATGACCGCTGCGACTGGTGAAATGAATCTGATTCTGGGCATCGATCTTGGTACGACGAACAGCGTGGTGGCGATCGTCGAAGGCGGCAAACTCAAGGTGCTCGAAGAATCTGGCACCGCGATTCTGCCGTCGGTGGTGGGACTGGACGAACGCGGCGAATTGCTCGTTGGTGCGCCGGCTCGCAATCAGTACGTCCTGTTCCCCGACCGCACGATCAAGTCCATCAAACGCAAGATGGGCGAAGATGTGACGGTCACAATGGGCACCAACCAATACTCGCCGCAGGAGGTCTCGGCGATCATCCTGCGGACACTCAAGGAGCGAGCCGAACGGCATCTGGGGTTCCCCGTTCGCCGGGCTGTCATCACGGTTCCGGCATTCTTCAATGAACTGCAGCGTGACGCCACGCGTGCGGCAGGAGAACTGGCCGGACTGGAAGTCGTCCGCATTATCAACGAGCCAACGGCGGCGGCCCTGACATATCAGCCTCATCCGACCGATCCGGAAACCCTGCTGGTCTACGACCTCGGTGGCGGCACGTTCGACGTTTCGATTGTCCGCATAGAGCGGGGCGTGGTGGAAGTGCTGGCCAGCCACGGTGACACGCAACTTGGCGGTGACGACTTTGACCAACTGCTGCTCAATCATCTGTGCGATGGCTTCCAGCGCGAACATGGCATCGACCTGCGACAATCGCCGGCCGCCCGTTCACGCCTGCTGCACGCGGCCGAAGATGCCAAGATCCGCCTGTCGGATGAGGCGGTCGTTTCGGTGGAAGAAGAGTTTATCAGCGAGAAGGATGGTGCGCCGCTGCATTTGCAGGTTGAGATCCACCGTGGTGAGTACGAATCGCTGATCGGGCGGCTCGTCACCAAGACACTCAAGCACGTCGATGCCGCGCTGGCCGATGCCAGGTTGAACGCGACCGATGTCAGCAAGGTGTTGCTCGTGGGTGGTTCAACCCGCACGCCGCTGGTGCAGATGGTGCTGGCCGACCGGCTCGGGCAGCCCGTAAATTCTGACCTGCATCCCGATCTGTCGGTCGCGATGGGAGCCGCCGTGCAGGGAGCCTTGATTGCCGGCGTCGATGTCGGTCCGGTGCTCGTCGATATCACGCCGCATACGCTCGGCATCGAGGTCTATGGGCGAGTCAATGACAGCCTGACGACCCATTGTTTCTCACGCGTCATCCACCGCAACACGCCCCTGCCTGCCAATCGGAGCGAATTGTACGCCACTTGCGCGGATGGTCAGGAAGCGGCCCACCTGGGGATCTTTCAGGGAGAGCAGAACGACACGCGATACAACCGGAAGATTGGTGAATTGCGTCTCGAAGGCCTGGCCGATGCTGATGCAGGCAATGAAATCCTGGTCCGCTTCGCGCTGGATCTGGACGGAATGCTGAAGATCTCGGCCACGGAACGCGCGACGGGCCTTGAACGCCAACTGACCATCGAAAACGCCGTGCAGCGCGGCCGACGCGATGCCAAGTCACGCGCGGACCAGACCGCCGCGGCGGAAACGTCATTGCGCGACGACCTGGAGTCGAACGAAGCGTCTGCCGTCGTCGAGGTCCAGTCGCCCGAAGTGGCGGCTGCGGTTCAACGAGGTCGAAAGCTGATTTCCAACGGCCAGAATGTCCTCGCCGCCGCCAATCCCGAAGACGCCGAGGAACTGCGCGACCTGATCGAACGCCTCGAAACGGCCATCGCCGCCTGTGACATCCCCAGTATCGACGACGCCAGCGCGTCTCTGGAAGACCTCGTGTTTTACTTGCAGGACGCGTAGTTGTCTCCCAGCGCGCCAGTGTGGGATCCGTCGATCCGTGTCCAACTTGCTTATCCCTCGCTCGCGCGTCGGGCTGGTGTTTAGAGGCTTTCGCGATTCCGTTCCAACATTCTGCAACACGATTTAGAAAGCAACCTCTTCTGTGCCACTCTCCTCACGCTGTCGTTGCCCTGCCTGTGGGGCGGCTCAAGATTGGTCCGATGAGTGCCGACGCTGTCGAGCCGACTTGAGCCTTCTGCATGCGTTTGCTGGGGCCTGTGAAACGGCCAGATCCCGCGCGTTGACGTTTCTTGCGCAGGGACAGGCCGCGACCGCATTGCGTTTCGCACAACGCACATACGCACTGTGCCCTGAAGAAGCGTCACTTCGATTGCTCGCCGTCTGTTATCTGGCCAACGGTGACCCGTCCTCCGCGGCCCGCCTGGCTCGTTCCGTTGATCGATGAGTGCCGACAAAAAGTGGCCGATCGATCGTACCACCACACTGCGCTACCCAATGCTGACCGACTCCCCGTTGTTACCAGGTCCCAGGTTGAGCAGGAACGGGACGGCGACGCGGCTCCAGCGTTCCGGGGTGGGGTAGCGGCTGGCACCATCGGGCCAGCAGGTTTGCAGCATTTCGGTATTGATGATGCCGGGATTCAGCGGGACCGCTGCCATGCCGCGGGGCAGTTCCTGGGCCAGCGCCTGTGTCAGGCCTTCGATCGCGTATTTGGTTGCACAGTACGGGGCCACTTCCGGCGATGTGCTGCGGCCCCAACCGGAGCTGAAATTCACGATGACTCCGCGCTGGCGCTCGACCATGGCCGGGACAAAATGCCGGATCACGTTCGCGGTGCCGACGACATTCACATTCACCAGCGCCTGAAACTCGGCGGCCGGGACTTTCCAGAGTGGTGCCGGGTGATTCATGATGGCTGCGTTGTTCAGGAGCAGGTCGGGAACGAGGCCTGACGCGATGACCGACTTGGCCCACCAAGCCACCTGTGCATCGTCCGCCACATCGACCACGTCCCAGCGGTGTGGAGCGCCGTAGACTTTTCGCAGTTCCTGCACCTGCGCCTCGGACCGACCGCAGCCGATCAGGGTGTGGCCCGCTTCAATGAATCGATCGACCATGGCCCGGCCACAGCCACGCGTGGCGCCGGTGATCAATACCGTGCGACTGGTCCTGGCGGACATCTCTGACGATCCTCAATCGGGAATCCGGTGGAGTGTAAAATGACCGAGCGTCGGCCACAGGGTTCGTTGTGCTGTCGTGCCGATGTCACCGACAGAGATGTCGTAGACGAAACCGGTCTTGCGACCGTTGACGGTCAGTGAAATGGTGCGACCATCGGCGTTGATGGCCACTGCTGTGACTTCGCCTGTATGATGTCCAGAATCGGGGGTCGCGTAGTCGCCCTTCCACACTCGAGTGTACCCCGAAATCTTATACTGGCCAGTCTGCGCTGCCAGGGTCGGGTCGACCTGGTGAAAGAATTCCAGGTCAAACCCCTGTCGAGTTGCCCGGATTTCGCGAATTCCATTGGGCAGCTTGCCATCCGGCACCAGCGTGATGATGTCACCCAGGTTCAAGCCACCGGCCCAGCCTCCGTCCTGCAACCCGCCGACAAACAGTTCGCCGGCCGGGCTGAGTCCGATGCACAGCGGGCCAAGGAAATTCGACGGATCACCGGGCGCGACCAGGCGGCTGAACGGATACACCGCCCCCTGGACGACATCGCCAACCGTCTGCAGGCTCATGCGAATCAACATGTGATTGTTGTGCTCACATCCCAGGAACTGGCCGGCAATGGGGGCCAGGGGCGCGTGGGATTCCGGAATCCACACGATTCCGTTCACACTGCGTGTCCAGGGATGCGGAATCTGGATGGCCGGCAGATCCGCCGGGGCGTTCGGTTCCGATTCATGACGGCTGGGAACTCCATAACGGTGGCCGACCTGAATGTAATCCAGCTCATTGAACGTGTTTTGCACGCCCTGTTGATCGGTACAGAACAGGCGATCCTGATCATCAACCGCCAGGCCGGTCGGGTACCGCAGCCCGCGGGCAATCGAATCGAGTTTGCCGGCCGGAGAAATCCGCAGGATGTCACCCCGCCACCGAGACTTGTTGATCGGCCGATTCTTGAAGGTGTAGTCGCTGCCAAGTCCGACGAACAGGTTGCCGGTCGAATCGCGAGCGATCCCGCAGGCCCAGTCGTGATAGTCGTCAGTGACGCCCCAGCCCGTTGCCAGCACTTTTCGTGACAGAACTTGACTACGGTCGTCGACTCCCAATTCCAGCAATTCCGGCTTGTGAGCGACGACGATTCGATGGGTCTTCCCGTCGTTGGCCGGAGGGAGTTCAATAACGCCGTACGGTGCGGCGAGCCCCTCTTCGAGTGTGACCAGGGATTCGGTCTGTCCGTTGTGGGCGGGTTCCACCTGGTACAGATGTCCCTTCAGCGAGGTGAACAGCAACCGCTGATGGTGATCCCAGGCAAATGCCGTCGGCATGATGGACCGAGTTAGTGGCAACCGTCGACCGACGAATCCGGGAACCGACGTAATCACGTCCGGGGGACTGATCGCCGGGGTCGCCGGATTCAGATGGGGCGGCTGCCACTTCAGAGTTGTGGAGTAATTGATGACGACGGATCGGTGATTCGTGGTCGAATCCGTCGCCATCAACACGGCTCGATCCGGCAGTCGGCTGTCGCGACCTTCCGCAAAGTTGCTGACCTGAATTCGCGAATGATCAAACACGGTTTCCGGAGTTGCATTGCGGTACCAGGGCTCCAATCCGTCATCCGGCTGCACCGTGATCTGGCGCTTCCAGCCGTCGTCTGTCGGCCGAAAGCGTTCGACGACGTTTTTCAGGCGGTGTGTGACATCGTCCTTCGAATACGTCAGGTCGTAGTCGAGCGACACCATGCGGTCGGTCCGCATCTCTGAATTCAACCGGCTTTCGACGGTCCAGCCGGTTTCGGGCGCAATGATGGTTCGCGAGTTGCGTTCAATCAGCAGGATTTCAGGACGCTTGTCAAAGCCTGAGGCCAGGACGGTTCCTGCCAGGTCCCAGTACCAGCGTTTTCCCTCACACCGCTGGCGGGCAAAATCGCCGAGTGTCCAACCGCGGACGCTGCAGGTGTCGAGATCAAACAGGACCGAATGACCACCCGGCAGTCCGAACGCGTAGGCGCGGGCGACCGTTTCCTCGGGCACCGCAGGTACGGTGAAGACATCGCGCACCACCTTGGGAAGGTCCTGGTCACCGATGGCGAACAGTTGTTCGACCACCGACGGGTTCGTGGGGGCCGTCAGATTTGGATCGTTCAGGGCCACCCAGATGGCGATCAGTTGCTGGTCGAGTTGCCCGGGGAGGATGAATTCATGCGCCCGCTGATAGTTGGGCATTTCAACACCGGGCATGACGCGCAGCGGAGCCCGAGTCCAGCGGAAGAAGTATTCGGTGCGCATCCGCTGGCCGATCAGATGCAGATTCGAGCCGCGCGTACCCAGCGCGGTGACCTTTGGGGTGTAATCCTTGACGGCATGGCAGGCGACACAACTGAAACCTTTGCCGCCGAGCAGTTCCCGCCCGGTGACGATCTGTTGAGGATGGCTGGCCAGATCATCACCGGACGGCACCATTCCGCTCTTGGGGCCACCGTCGGGAATGCGATCGTGTCCCACCAGGAACTTCAGCAGCAGCGCTTGATCGCCGGGCGAATGCGCGAATTTCGGCATCCGCACCCGCAGCCAGTTCAATCGGGGCGACTTCTGTTCGCCACGAATCGCCTCGGCCAGCCCCGCATCGTGCATCCGGTCCCCAACCGCGTTCAGACGCGGGGGAATCAACGTCATGTGCAGGCCGGCTAGGCTTTCATCCGCTCTGGCGACGGCGGCCGCGTGCCGGGAGATTCCCCGGACATCGTCGCGGTCATGACATCCCAGGCAGTTCTTGCGTTCCAGCAGGCGCCGACCAGACAGGGTGGTCGTACTGGAAATTGACGGCGTGAGTCCACCGCCAGATTGCAGCGACGCGACGAAGGCCTGGATTTCTTTCGAGGCGACCTGAGGAAACACCGGACGACCACTCGTTCGATCCGACGAATGCAGGCAGCTTCGATTCCAGTTCGGTTTGATGCTGGCCAGGGAAACAACCGGCTGCGACTTCAGCCCGGTTCCCGGAAGTTCGTGGCATTGGCCGCAGCGCGACGCTTCGATCAGACGAACCCCACGGGCCAGCGTCTGCGCGTCGGCAGCCAGAGGTTTTTCGCTGGTGATCAGTTTCGATGGAGACGACAGTGCCAGGACGATTTGAGCTCGTTCTTTGTCGCTCAATCCGAAGACCGGCATGCGATGTCGGGGATTCAATCGGGCCGGGTCTGTCAGCCAGGTATTCAACCAGTCGGCACTGCGCCGGGTGGAAAGTTCATCGAGCGAGCCCCCGCCGTACGGAGTTGCTTCGCCGAGGGAATTCCAGGTGTGACAGGCCAGACACCCCAACGATCGAACCAGGGTCTGTCCCGCGGCCAGATCCTTCGCCCGTTCCGAGTCTTTCCCTTTCGGTGCCGGTTTCAATTCGGCCGGCGCAGACCGGGATAACAAAGTGGCCACGATCGCTTCCGCGTCGCTACGGTCGAACCCGAAATGGGGCATCCGCGAATTGGCCGGTGCCGGTGCGTCGTTGCCTGCCATCAGCTTTTCGACCAGCCATGCGTGGCGAGTGCCCGTGTCAACATGCTTCAACGACGGGGCGGGCAGGGACGATTCGGCCTGCTGCGAATCGACGTGGCAACTGGCACAGCGAAACGCATCGAATTGGATCCGCCCCCGTTCCACGGCATTCAGGTCAGGGGCGGCTTGGGGCTGGAACAATGCATGATACGGGACCGGCTCCAGCGGAAATTCGTTTGAGGACCAGTACAGTTTCAACTGGGCCGCCTCGGCCGACTTCGCAAACGACAGATCGAATGGCTGTTCTCCAAACGTCAGCGGCATTACAGGACCGCTGATCCATTGGGGCGTGGCTGCATTCCCTTCCAGCACCGTCTGACCATTCAGCTTCAGCAGGACTTTTCCCTGGACAAACGCGTGAAACTGGAATCTGTCGGCACTGCGAAGCAACAGGCTGCCGGTCCAATTCGCTGTAAATGAACCGGAGGGCAATCGTTCATCGGGGGCGTTCTCGCCCCATTGAAATTCGATGTCGGGATCTACCCGCTCGACAACGGCCTGCTTCACCTGGTACCGGCCACGCAGGCCAGGTGGCTGTTCGTCGTCGTCCTCTTGCGCGCCGATGCGGATTACCCCGACGAACAGGAACAGGCAAGCGAGGAAGGCACGCAACATCGTCGAATCCTCGAACAAGAAAGCCCGGACTGATGTCAGCCGGGCCAGTTTTGCGGAAGGTCTAACCACACTAGCCCGACGCGCGAGCGAGGGATACTGAAGTTGGACACACAATGTCCCTCGCTCGTGCGTCGGGCTAGTGTTGCTGCAAACTAAATCTCGTACTCCTTTTCGTCCTTGGCCACGGCTCCGAACGATGTCCGGAATGCCTCGGCCGCTGCATTGACCGCTTTTTCGGTTCCCGTCAGGCGAATGAAGTAGTTGGCCTTGTCCTTGACCGTCAATACGACGCTCAGCGACCTGTGGTTCGGGCGTGCTTCCTTCTTGCCGGGGGCGAACGGGCCGCCCGATGAGAACATGTAGGTTCCCGTGACGTCGTGCAGCACGTACTTCCCCTGCGGGGATTCGCCCGAGGTGATCTTTACCTTGCGTCCCTCGCTGGAGAACTGGTCGGTCCAGCGTTTCAAGTTGGCATCCACGCCACCGCCGCCGCCGGGAAATGACGAAATGACCAGTTCGGTCGGATATTCATCCCCTTCGGCTGCCGGAATCAGGAACTGAGCCAGACGCAACTTGTTGGCGGGAGGCTGCTGCTTCCAAGTCGCGGGAACCGTCAGCTTGATGTCTTCGATCGTGACAACCTTTGGCTTCTCAGCGTCCTTGTCGCCCTGGCTCAAACGTGCCGGGCCGCGGAAAGATCGGTCCTGGCGGCTGAGTTGTGGTGCGGGCTTGGGGCCGTGGGCGACCAGCGGAGCACCGGCCGCATTCATGTGCAGTGAATACAGACTGGTCCGCGCCGTGATGTACAAAGTCTTGTTGTCCGGGCCGCCGAATGTGCAGTTGGCCGGCTGTTCCGGGACGGGAATCCGGCCGACCAGACTGCCATCAGACTTCAAGACCACCACGCTCTTGTATGTAGCGTAGATGTGGCCGTGAGAATCCAGGGCCATCCCGTCGGGTCCGCCTCCATCCAGCGCTGCATCACCAGTGTAGATCAACGTTCCCTCGCCCAGTTTCCCGGCGTCGGTGATGGGGTAGCTCCACAGTTCGCGTTTGTTGGGTTCGGCGACGAACAACGTTTTGTGGTCGCTGGAGACGAGGACTCCGTTGGGACGTTCGCGTCCGTCGATGACGCGGGTCGTTTTCCCGGCTGCGTTGATGTAGTAGACACCCATGCAGGGCTGATCAATCTTCGAGTCCTGACCGTAGCGGGGGTCGGTGAAGTACAAGCCGCCGTGACCATCCAGCGCCAGATCGTTGGGGCTGTTCAACGGCTGGCCGTCATAGGTTTCGCACAACGGTTCGATCTTGCCATCCTGAGTCCCCATCTTGACGACGCGGCGGGCTCCCCCCTGGCAGGCATACAGGTTTCCGGCGGCGTCGAACACCAGGCCATTGGCGGCTCCAGACGGCTTCAGAAAATCGCTGACGGTGCCGTCCGCATCGACACGGACGATGCGGGAATTGGGGATGTCGCTGAACAACAGGAATCCCTTGGGCGAATACGCCGGGCCCTCGGTGAATTTGCAGTCTCCCGTCACCTTTTTTACTTCGGCACCGGGGGCAATCAGATCGGACAGTTCGTCAGCGGACAGAGTCCGGACGGCAGCGAACGCCAGGAACGCAGCCAGGGAACAGGTCAAGTAGCGCATCAAGCGATCTCCTTGGAGGGAATCGACGGATTTGTTGAGATGGCTGCGAATTCTCCGCCAGTCTGCCACAATTTGCAAACGCCAAGCCGGAAACCGGATTCCTGTGAATTCGCCGGATTTACTCATTGACAGTTCGGAAGATTCCGATATATTTGAGCATGTGAGGAACGGAGCAATGAGCACAGCATCACGACTGACGGATCTGACGGCCCTGGGGCAGGCGGCCGAGTGCCTGCGGGTGCTGGCGCATCCCCATCGGCTGCGGATGATTCAGATGCTGCTCGCAGGGAACTACACCGTGGGAGAACTGGCCGAAGCGTGTGAATTGCCCACGGCGATGGCTTCAGACCATCTGCGGCTGATGCAACGTTGCGGTTTTCTGGCCAGTGAAAAGGATGGTCGCAAAGTGTATTACCGCGTGATCGAACCTCATTTGAAGAACATCATGCAATGCATCGAAGACCGGTTCGATGCTCCTGTGAAATGACGAGCCCCTCCGTTTTTTTGGCCACATAGTTCGACTGTTTCCGATATTTCAGCATTTTGCCAGCCCTCCCCGAATCAGGAATCGATCATGAGCTTGACCACCATTTCCCCAAAACAACTGTTTGAACTCGTTCAATCCGGTACGAAGATCGATTTGATCGACGTACGGACGCCGGTCGAGTTTCGCGAGGTGCATGTGAGCTTCGCTCGCAATGTTCCGCTGGACCAATTGGATTGTGCCAAGGTTAGTGCGGGCCGGACTGAATCGGGGCCTCCACTGTATGTCATCTGCCGGTCCGGCAGCCGCGGCCAGCAGGCCTGTCAGAAGATTCAGGCCGCTGGCTGCGCGAACGTGGTGAATGTGGAAGGCGGGACCCTGGCATGGGACCAGGCGGGACTGCCAGTTCTTCGCGGCAAGAAGGCGATGTCGCTGGAACGGCAGGTTCGGATTGCGGCGGGTCTGATGGTCCTGGCCGGCGTGGGTCTCTCGTTCGTCCACCCGTACTTCATCGGATTGTCCGCGTTTGTGGGAGCCGGACTCGTCTTCGCCGGGGTGACCGACACCTGCGGGATGGGAATGATTCTCGCCCGGATGCCCTGGAATCAGGTGCCCAGGCCAGCGAGCGATCCCGCGAGTGCGTCGCAGACTTCGGCTCAATGCAGCAGTTGAGCCCGAATTCTGCGGGCCACCGTCTGTGCTTTCAAACCTTGTCCAACACCGCAACGAATCGGAAATGACATTATGATCCTCAAGCAATACTACCTTGGCTGCCTGGCACACGCGTCCTATCTGATTGCCGACCAACGGACGGGTCAGGCGGTCGTGGTCGATCCCCAGCGCGACATCGACCAATACCTGGAGGATGCCCGGTCGGGGGGCTACACCATCAAGTACGTCGTGCTGACCCATTTTCACGCCGACTTCCTGGCGGGACACATCGAACTGCGAAATCGGGTGGGGGCACGCATCGTGATGGGAGCGCGGGCCCAGGCGGAATTCGACGTACTCGCGGTCACTGACGGGGATGAACTGGATTTGGGTGACGTGCGCCTGCAGATCCTGGAAACTCCGGGACACACCCCCGAAGGGATTTCGCTGCTGGTCTTCGACCGCACCCGCAGTGACACCATCCCTCAGGCGGTCCTGACGGGTGACACCCTGTTCATCGGCGATGTCGGTCGCCCCGACCTGCTGGCGTCGATTGGTGTCACGGCGGATGAACTGGCCGAAATGCTCTATCACTCGTTGCACAAACTGCGGGCACTGCCAGACAGCACGCTCGTCTATCCGGCCCACGGAGCGGGATCGATGTGCGGCAAGAACCTGAGCACAGAGACCGTCTCGACGATCGGCGAACAGAAGCGGTTCAACTATGCCCTGCAGCCGATGGACCTGGACGAATTCAAACGTCTCGTCACCAGCGAACAGCCGGAAGCTCCCGATTACTTTGTCTACGACGCCATTAAGAACCGCCAGGAACGCGCCGGTCTGGATGCGACCCTGCAATCGTCCCTGAAGGAACTCCGCCTGGACGAAGTCGAGCAGTTCAAGCAACAGGGAGCGCAACTGGTGGATGTTCGCGAGGCAATCGACTTTGAAGGAGCCCACCTGGCCGGGTCAATTAACATTGGTTTGACGGGGAAATACGCGACGTGGTGCGGGTCCATACTGAATCACGATCAGCCCATCGTGGTGATTGCCGAGTCAGGCAGCGAAACCGAGGCTGTGATGCGTTTGGGCCGCATCGGTTTTGACAACGTGGCTGGATTCCTGGAAGGGGGCATGACGGCCCTCGAACACCACCCCGAATCGATCCGGACAATTCCGCGCATCACCGCGGCTGCGCTGGCGGAGCAACTGACCGAAGTGGCCGCTCCGTTTGTCTTGGATGTCCGGTCTGCCAAAGAATGGAATTCCGGTCATCTGGAATGCAGCCACAACATCCCGTTGACTCATCTCCGGGAACGCATGGAGGAAATTCCTGTAGACCGCCCGATCGTTGTTCACTGTGAAGGAGGCTATCGATCGGCCATCGGCACCAGCCTGCTGGCCGAAGCGGGCCGAACCAACGTCAGTGATCTCGTTGGCGGCATGAAAGCGTGGGTCGCGTCGAAGTTGCCCACAACATCGGACGGCGTCAAGACAACCACCCCCTGTGCCGCAGCGTGTTCCCAATGACGGACGCAACCACTTCACCAAGGAGTCCCATCATGTACGACGTCCTGTTTTTTGTCGCGATTTTCGCGGGCTGGATCGCCCTGAATGCCTGGGTTCTTCCGTATTTCGGCATTCAAACCTGCATGAGCGGAGCATGCCGTGTCCCTCACAAGAGCGAACGTCATTCGGATCCGAACCAGCATCTCCCACAGAGTCCCGCGGTTCCAGAATCAAAGTCCCGCTAATGAGGCCAGTGCCCCGAACCCAATTCGAGCGGAAGCCTCGAAACATTAGCCCGACGCGCCAGCGAGGGATGGTCAAGTCGGGCGCGCATCAACGAATCGCTCGCTCGGGCGTCGGGTTGGTTCCTCAGGTTGGTTCATGAATTGTTGGAGTCACAGCCATGTTCTGGCTCAGCCTGATCTTCGGTGCCGTGGTCGGCCTTTCGCTGGGGCTGACTGGCGGCGGCGGGGCGATTTTCGCCGTCCCACTGCTGGTCTACGGGTTGAATCTTCCACCGCGCGAAGCAGTGGGGATTTCGCTGGCAGCCGTGGGAGCGACGTCGCTCGTGGGGTTTCTGCACCGATGGAAACTGGGCGAAGTCGAAATCCGGACCGGGTTGTTGTTCGCAGCCGCGGGAATGATCGGAGCACCGGTGGGAACCTGGATCGCCAGCCTGATTCCCGAAGCGGTCCTGCTGATGCTGTTTGCCGGACTGATGGTGATCGTGGCCATCCGCCTGTGGCAACAGGCCTCCCGCCCAGTCGTTCTGCCTGCCAACTGTCCGGTCCCTGAGGCGCAGGATGGTCCCACCTGCCAGCGCGACTCGCGAGGGATGCTGATCCTGACCTCGCGTTGCGCAGTGCTGTTGCTGTTCGTCGGAGTGCTGACGGGTGTCCTGTCCGGCGTCTTCGGAGTCGGCGGGGGATTTGTGATTGTGCCGGCCCTGGTCCTGTTCAGTGGAATGTCGATTCATCGGGCTGTCGGCACGTCGTTGATGGTCATTGCACTGGTCAGCGTTTCCGGTGTCAGTTCGCAGGTCTGGGCGGGACGGACGATTTCGCCCACGGTGACGATCCTGTTTGTCCTGGGTGGGATCGCGGGACTGTTCCTCGGTCAGCAGATCGGCCGGCAGTTGTCGGGCCCGGCTCTGCAGAAACTGTTTGTCGTGGCGATTCTCGCCGTGGCTGCGTTCGTCATCTTTCGGAATCTCAGTGCCTGACAACAAAGAAGCGAGGTCGATCATGTCGGAAACCATTCATCATCAGGTCGTGATTGTTGGCGGCGGTACGGCGGGAATCACCGTCGCGGCGCAACTGACCCGGGGTTGGTTTAATCGCCGCGACGTCGCGGTCATCGAGCCGTCGGACAAGCACTACTACCAGCCCTTGTGGACGCTGGTCGGAGCCGGGGTGGTCCGCAAGGAAGTGACGGAGCATTCGGAAGCATCTGTGATCCCGCGTCGAGTGACCTGGATCCGGGATGCCGTCGCCACGTTCGATCCCGAACAGAACACGATTCACACCCGCGACGGCAAGACCATCACGTATGATTTCCTGGTCGTTGGAGCTGGCTTGCAGATCAACTGGAACAAGATTCCGGGACTGCGGGACGCGATCGGAAAACATGGCGTCTGCAGCAATTACTCGTATGCCACCGTCGATTCCACCTGGGAGGCAATTCGCGGTTTCCGCGGCGGAAACGCGGTCTTTACTCATCCCTCCGGTGCGGTGAAGTGCGGCGGCGCTCCGCAAAAGATCATGTACCTGGCGGATGACTGGTTCCGCCAGACCGGCGTTCGTAGTCAGTCGCAGGTCATTTTCGCGTCCGCCCTGCCGAATATCTTCGCAGTGGAACCGTACCGGGCGACGCTGGAACAGGTGGTCAAACGCAAGCAGATCGACTGCCGCTTTCGACACGATCTGGTGGAGGTCCTGCCGGAAACCAGCGAAGCGGTCTTCCAGCAACTCGACACGGGAGAACAGGTCGTGATCCCCTACAACATGCTGCATGTCACTCCGCCCATGGGGCCGCCGGATTTCATTGCCAGCAGTCCCCTGGCCGACAAGGATGGCTGGGTCGATGTCGATTCGAGCACGCTGTGCCACAAGCGGTTTCCCAACGTGTTTTCCCTGGGAGACTGCAGCAACCTGCCCACATCGAAGACGGGAGCGGCGATTCGCAAGCAGGCACCGGTCGTTGTGAAAAACCTGCAGGCGGCGATCCAGGGACTGCCGTTGCCGGCGAAGTACGACGGGTACACCTCCTGTCCATTGGTTACGGGCTACGGCAGCCTGGTGCTGGCTGAATTTGATTACAAGAAGCAACCGCAGGAGTCGTTCCCCGTGGATCAGTCGCGTGAGCGGTGGAGTATGTGGATCCTGAAACGCTACCTGCTGCCGTTGTTCTACTGGAACGGCATGTTGAAGGGACGCATGTAACATGCTCGAAGTGTTATTACAATCCGTTTGTGTACTTCCCGAACGGCCACACCACCAGCAGCCAGCAATTTGCAATATCAAATCAAGTATCTCTGTTTCTCTCTGGAAGGAATCTCCGCAAATGTCTCGACTGGTCATCGTCGCACTCATGGTCGCTCTGGTTTCGTTGCCCCGATTGGCCTCCTGCCAGGAAAAGAGTGTTCGGCCGGGAATCAATGACTCGTTCCAGGATCCGAACATCAAGGAGTTCCTGGGCCGGTTTGAAGTTGAAAGCCGCGAGGTCTTTCATCAACGCCAGGGGATCGTCGCCGCATGTGACATTCGTCCCGGAACTACCGTGGCTGACATCGGCGCGGGGACGGGATTGTTCACTCGGATGTTTTCGGAATCTGTCGGCAAGGACGGGCGTGTGATTGCAGTCGACATCGCTCAGAAATTCCTCGACCATATTCAGGTCACCAGTCGCGAAGCCGGGCAGAGGAATGTGGAAACGTTGCTTTGCAAGGCTGATTCCACGGAACTGCCCGCCGACTCGGTGGACGTGGCCTTCATCTGCGATACGTATCATCACTTCGAGTTTCCGGCAAAAACGCTGGCTTCGTTGTTTCGCGCGGTCAAGCCGCGCGGCCGAGTGATCCTGGTCGACTTTCGTCGTGTTGAAGGCCAAAGCACGGACTGGGTGTTGAATCACGTCCGGGCCGGACAGGACGTGTTCGAGGCCGAGGTTCTGCAGGCTGGATTCCAGAAGGAACTCGAACTGCCGAAGTTGCTCAAGGAGAACTATTTCGTCGTCTTTCAGAAGCCGGCCACCCCCGCCACGAAGCTGGAATTCCCGATCATCAAGAAGTATGGCGGTGTGTTGCCGCGACCAACGGCGGTCGAGCAGCCACGTGCCGGAGCCAAAGTCCTGGTCGATGCCACCGCTGACGGCAAGCCTGCTGATATCAACAAGGGGTTGGAACGCGTGGCCCGACTGCTGAACCTGTACGGCGTCGCCGGCCTGAAAGCCCAGGATGTGAAAGTCACGGTCGTGCTGCACGGTGAAGCGACGAAGGCGGCCCTGAGCGACGAAGCCTACAAGTCCCGGTACGAAGTGGCCCAGAACCCCAATCTCCCGTTGATCCGCGACCTGCAACAGGCCGGGGTGGAAGTCCTGGTCTGCGGGCAGGCGCTCAACTACAAGAAGATTTCCGACGCGGAAGTCGCCGACGTGGTGCCCATCGCCCTGTCAGCCCTGACAGTCGTCGCCAACAGGCAGGCGGACGGGTATTCCTACGTTCCGGTTCCATAGGAGCAGGCACGATCGTCACGGCTTTGAATTCAGAGCCGATGAGCAAGGTCACTGCCGCCGGTCACTTCCCCAGGTCTTTGAATCTGTCGTACGTTTGCTTCAGCGGGTGTGCCTCAGGACGCCCTTCAACCAGGCTGGCTGTCCACTCGGCGAGTCGCCGTCCCAGTCGACGGCAGGCCTCCTGTTCGCGTTCCTGCACGGGAGGTCCGGCGGCAATCGCGCCGTAGTGAGCCGAGAATTTGGGGCCCGTGTAATCGGTCAAGCCGAAGACCAGGAATCCATAATTGAGCAGGATCGACATCAGCGTCATGCAGGTCCATTCCTGGCCCCCACCCCACGCTCCGGCCGAACTGAAGACGCAGCCAATTCTGCCATCCCGTTTACCCCAGTTCTCGATCGGTTGCTGATCCCACCATTGTTTCATCTGCCAACTGACGCTGCCGTAATTGGTCGGCGATCCGACAGCCAGTCCGTCGCACCATTCGAGATCTGTATGGTCAGCGTCCGAGATCTCTTTCAGCCGAACCTCGGTCCTTTCCAACTGCCCCGCCCCTTCCGCCACCAACTGTGCCATCCGACTGGTATTGCCGGTATTCGAATGGAATAAAACCAGAACCTTCGCCACGACGATCACCCCTTCCTGGATTCGTACCGGACACGACATTCGTGCTGGAAACTGCTGGAATCAGGCCTCCGCGGCCGCACGCATTGTTTCCAGACCGCGCTTCGCCACGTCCTTGGGGTCCCTGGCCCACAAGGCTTCATTGAACAATTCCAGCGACAGCCAGCTTGAGTAGCCGATCTGCTTCAGCAGTCCGACCCATTGCTTCAGATCCAGATGGCCTTCGCCCGGCAGGACCCGGCTGTGATCGTGTTGTTCCAGGCGTGGCGGGGACGCCGGCGTGTCGTTGAAGTGACTGATGGCGATCTGATCGCCGCGCAGCTTGGACAGTGACGCGAATGATCCGCCGCCCCGAAAATTGTGGAAGGGATCGACGATGATCGTGGCCTGCGGATGTTCGGACTGGGTCATGATCTCCAGGGCCGACTCAATCGTGTTGATCTGCTCGACAAAGCCCAGGTACTCCATCGCCGGTTTGACACCCAGGGACAGTCCGATGTCGACCAATTCACGGTAGTTGCGGGCCGCCAGGGCCACATCAACTTTGCCTGCCGCGGGACTGGCGATCGAGTAGACGGATCCCAGGTCCGCCGCGGTCTGCAGGCGGCGTTTGCAGACATCCAACGCGGCGGCATGCTCGGCACCGGTTGTATCGCACCAACCCGCCAGGTAGATGGTTGTTGGCAACGCCAGACCGGCATCCCCCAGGGCCTTCTTGATGTCGCTCAGGGGACGCCCCGCGCCGACATAGGCGTCAATTTCGTCGTGCCAGAGTTCAATAGCGGAATATCCCACTTCACCGGCGATTCGAATTTTGTCCAGGATCGGAGTCGGACGAATGGTGCTGGCGTTCAGACAGTACACGAACGGGGCCATGGTTACTCCTGCGAGTCATTGAGGATTACGGGTTGCCAATCGAAGTTTGAAGATCATGCCTCGCGAGAAGCACGGCTGCTATTGTGGCTTCGTTGCCGGAACTTCAATCCGGCAGCAGCCGAGGTTCAGGTACTGGCGCGCGCGACCGCCCCCCTTTTGCAGCAGGTCCGCCCGCAGGCTGTAGACCATGAATCGACCATCCCGTTTGACTTCAACGAGATCCGCGTGCTTCAGGATCTTGAGGTGATGTGAAACCGTGACGAGTTCCGTTTCCAGGAACTCGGCAATGTCGCCCACCGTCATTTCTCCGTGGCGCAGAATGTCGATGATCCGCAGTCGGATCGGCTCGCTGAGTGCCTTAAGCTGGTCCGCACAGGACTTGGATTGAAAATTGTCGTTTTCCACGGATTCCACCGGCAACAGGGTTCTACGACAGGATCGATGGGGCGTTGCTCATCATAGATGCGCAAACCGCAAATCGCCAATCGTCCCGCCGGAATCGACAGGCTGTCGGGGCAAACCTGGGATCTACATTCCGCAATGGCTGACGGTTGCCGTTTCAGGAAGCTGAACGAACAGGTCCGCCATCGGCCCGGATTGCAGCGAATCCCAGCGATTGGCAGAGATAGTGATGGCTTCGCCCCGTCTCCAGACCTGGCCCTCGTCATCCGTCAGCGACTTGAACGGTCCCTTGAAGACTACCGTGCAATTCTGCGACGAAGTCTCCGCTGGGCGAACTGCGATGATCTGTGTTTCCCTGAATGGGACGCCGTGGTGCTCAAAGCAGGCTCCCGACCGGAACGTGCTCAACTGGAGATCGGCGAAACCGACTTCTTCCATCGCCACCATCAGATCGCTCCGAACAGGAACGAATTTGACATGCCTGGCCGGTCCGGGCAGGTTCAACTCGCCGGTCACGGATTCTTCGCAGGTCAAGGTGTGGACCAGGATTTTCCCACCGGGCTTTAACACCGCAATCGCCTGTTGCAGGTGGGATCTGATCCCGGTGGCGGTCACCGGTACGTTAAACGTGCCCCGCAAACGGACTTCGTCACATTTCTCGCTGGGGACCACGAACGGCGTCAACATCCGATGCTCCCAGATGACCGGTGGCGCTTGTTCTTCAGCGGATTCGCTGCCGACGACGTCTTCCATCGACTGCCCCGCGCCCCGATGCTCCAGTCCGTCGTCGTCGAGCGTGTAGAATTCCCACAGCCGGTGATCCAGATCATGAACCCAGAACTTGGTCTGTCGGGCGTAGCAACATTCGACTCCTTCTTCACGCTCAGTCGCGATCCCAGCGGCTTCCAGCCGACGTTGCATTTCCACGAGCGTTTCGGAGTCGGGCGCACGGAATCCCAGGTGGTTCAGCGAACCGTGAACCAGCGGCGAACGGGGTTCCAGCGAAAGCACCAGCGGCGGGGAATCCAACTCGAACTTGGCGTAATCGACGCGTTGCTTCGCGACGGGAACTCCCAGGATCTGTTCCAGAAACGAAACCGCCTTCGGCAGATTGGAGACATTCAGAGACAGGTGAAACCGGATCATGGGACCCCTTTCGATGGATCAGGACTGTGGACATTCCAGGGCGGGCAGTGCGGCGAATTCGGGTTTTCGTCTGGGCACGGGGACGATAGCCGCCAGGACCGCCAGCACGGCGGCAATCATGCCCAGGGTGACAATGGCTGGCAGATACGATCCCGTGGACATTTTTACTCGGGCGAAGGCCTTGGGTCCCACCGCCGACGCCACGACGGTCAACATCTGGGCAACTCCCTGGATGCTTCCCAGGTGAGTCCGTCCAAACAATCGAGCCCAGACGGCGAAGAACAAGACAGTCACCATGCCGCCCGCGCACCCCATCGCAATCGCATACGCCACCAGGGCTGCCTGAGTCTTCACGAACGGCAATCCCAACAGGGCTGCCGAAAACACCGTCATCGCCACGGACGCGACTGTTGTAATACGAACTCGGGTCGTCACCCAGCCAGTAACCAGATTCGCGGCCAGTCCAACACCCGTCGTCATCATCGACAGGAAATAAAACGCCGACTTGTCAAAACCGCGTTCAACCAGCAGGGATTCGTTGAACAACGACAATCCGGACGATGCCAGCCCATACAGCGATGTCGCCACGGCGAAGACCCAGAACGCCGGGGTGGCCAGGGTTTCCCTGAGCGTAAAGTCGGCATCGTCGCCGGGAAATTCGCAGGTGACCGCGGCGGGAAGTCGTGGAGCGGACCTGACCAGCAGAAAGAACAGCGGTGTCATTCCAAACAGCAGGATCTGTCCCAGTTGCTCCCATTGAACGCGCCACGCCAATTCCGCCTGGCCGCGGCCCCACAGGAAAGCCAGAATGAATCCAATGGAGACGAGCGCGGAGTAGATTCCTGTCGCCAGCGGCAGTCGCGTGCGAAACCACTTTCCGATCATGGAAATGCTGATCACTGACAGGGCGCTTTGTCCGAATCCCCGGGTCAAGGTGATCAGGATCGCGAACTCCATCAATCCCCGGGCTCGAGTCATGGTGATGACGACCAATCCCAATGCCGCGACGACCACGGTCAGGGCCACCCGCAGTCCGCATTTGTCCAGGATCCAACCACACGGCAGACAGAACAAGGCCCCCAGCAACGTCGCCCAGAGATTGACATCAGCGAAGAGTTCGCGGTTCATCCCCAGTACCGGATCATTCAAGAGTCGTTCCGTGATCATCCCCAGGCCGTGAGTTCGCCCCGGCAACGTTGCCACCATGGCGAGTGCCGCCATCACCACGATCACCCACCCGTAGATCGAGTGGGGTCGCGTTGGTGTCGAATCAGGGGAAGCTGTCGGCATGGTGATTGGGTGATCCGTGCTTTTAGGAGCCCGTGGAAAGAGGGATCTGATCCTCGGGCGTGCAATCTTCAAGGTCAATTCCTTGCCCTCCGAAGGGTCAGACCCTTTTTCCACGGGCTGCTAGCAGAAGTACAGAGCGTCGGTTTGACCGGGACGGGGACGCAGGCGCAATCGTTCGTGAAATTCGGCGTAATGAGCAGAGCGCTGGTTGCCTCCGTCCGACAAAGCATTGTAACTCGTGAAGAGCACCCGGCGCATCTGGTCGGAGCGGTTAGGAGCGGAACGGTGCGGGGTCAGCCCGTGAAAGAGGGCGATATCGCCGGGTTCGAGCGACAGGAAGTGTCGTCGTCGGATGTCAACGCTATCCTCCGGCAACATGTAAACGGAAGCGTCCTTCGACAGAAAATCCTGGTGGTAGCCTGCGAAGACCTCTGTGCAGCCGTTCTCCTCCGTACTCGGATCGATCGGAATCATCACCGTCAGAAACGACGGCGGAAATCCCCGCCAGCCATACGGGATATCCTGGTGCAAGTTGTATCCCAGCGCACCTGGCGGCTTGAAGATCAGCTTTTCCTTGAACAGACAACAGGCATCGCCGTAGATCGACTCCACCAGCCCGACGATCCGTGGATTCGCGGCGAATTGTCCACAGAGGGGCGAAATATCGCTGACGGGATCAAACAGTTCAAACAACGGTTCGCCCGTCTGAAAGTGTGGCATGTACCGGCAACGGAGATTGGACGGATTGATCAGATCCGAACGTTCGATCAACAACCGGTCGCATTCCGCTTGCAGGTCTCGAATTTCATCAAGCGCAAAAACCTGCTTTACAACCAGAAATCCGTTTTGCAGATATCCACGATGATCGGACGAAGAAAGCGTCGGGCAACGGGCCGTTGAGGTCGACATGGGGAATCTCGAAGACAGGACAACTTTTGGATGTCAGCAACCGGAACGGTCGCGATGGGCTCGGGATTCGTCAGAAATCACCAATAATCTCGCCACCCGCCCGTGAGGCGAGCGAACGCCAGGTGGTCAAGTCGATGTTTTCGCTGACAAACCGGACCGCCCCATCGCACAGCAACAGATGAACTCCTCCCGTATGCTGACTGCGGGCCGCTTTCCAGCCGATCGCCGTGTAACCCAGTGCACCCGCATTGGTGATACAGTCCCAGCGGCGATCATTCGGGTGGTAATAATGGTTGTACGATGTGTTGCGAATCTCACCGGAATACCACAGGAAGCCTCGTCGTCGGTCATTGTTCCAGAGCGACGGGGAACCGCAGGCGGCATCGTCCAGGCTGCTCGGGTACCCGGCCAGATAGGCATAGACCCGCTGGACATTGGCGGGGGGGACGGAACCGCCGGCCACTTCCGGGCCGTCACCCAGCACACTTTCAGACATGCAGGCGGTGTTGCTGGTGCCGTCACTGATGTCCCCAAGTCGAATCCGTGAGTCGGCAAACATGACTCCGTCAGCGTTGTAGGGCGAGCCATGCCGCGGACCTGCAGCCGTGTTGTTGATGCCGGTTCCCTGGTTGGCACAGTAGTTCGCCGGCCCCAGTGCGGCAACTCCGTAGCCCCCGCCGAGCGACTTCGACAGGTCGCTCGGACAGAGAAACAAAGGAATCAGATACCCGGCCGCCAGGGCATTGTTGGGGTCAGCGATGTTATAGGGTGGCGTCGGCGCGTAGGTCGGGGCGTTCAGATTCATCAGGTTGTACAGCGGCGTCTGGTCCAGGTACGGACTGAGGTACGCCAGGACACCCCAATTCCCTGCGCTGTACCGATAGTTGGTTCCGCCCGGAACCAGGTTCGGTGGAAACGTCGAGTGGGAACTCTCGTAGTTGTGCAGCGACAGTCCCAATTGCTTTAGATTATTCCGGCACTGCGTCCGTCGCGCCGCCTCGCGGGCCTGCTGAACTGCCGGCAGCAGCAACGCGATCAAAACCGCGATGATCGCGATCACCACCAGCAGTTCGATGAGCGTGAAACCCCGACGTCGTTTCATGGCCATCTTCCAATACTTGTACGATCGTACATTCACATGACTGTATGACTGTTGCAGAGTGTGCGCCACGACTTCCGCAAAGTCAACCGATCGACTCCACGAACCCCGCCAGACACGCAGTCGGCGGCCCCGGGAACCGGCATGTTGCCACTGGTGCATGCCACACGGCAGGATCTGTCCGTTCTTCAAGCCAGGGCCACGCAGGCCCTGGTTACGGACCACACCCCAATCCATCCTGAGGCCCGAAGGGTCGGCAATTCGAAGGCCATGAACCGTGCAGGAATGGATTTCGACCGTTCAGAGCTATTCCCACTCGAATCGTACCAGGGTCGGTGCGGCACCGATCCAGGCGGGATGGCGAGCGGTCGCTGCTCCGCGCTCAGCAAAGTGGGCACAAATGCCAAACAGATCGACTCCATCCCACGACTCAAGCGACACGTCCTTTGACAAAAAGTCTCCGAGCGTAAGGACGACGGATTGATCGACGTCCGATCCCGGGAACTCATGCTCGCAGACGAACGTTTTTCTCGGGCCGCGATACGATCTCCATTCGTTCTCGACGACAACGAACGTTAGTCTGTTTGTCTTCGGAATCTTGAGGGTGAGCCTCAACTTTGCTCCGCTGCGTCCGCGAAACACGGGGTCAGTGAGCTTGCGGGTCCAGGTTTGCTGGTGGGCCAGGTTTCCCGCGTTGAGCTGATACCAGTCGCGCAGTCCGTGATCGAAGTCGTCGATCACTGCGTTTGGCGCAAGCGTCACGGCGGCTTTCGCGTCGTGAAGTGTTGTCTCGCTGACGGTGTGCAACAGACTGCTCAGGCACACCTCTCGGACCGGGCCGCGATGTCCCGGCAGTCGGTCCAGCGAGATCGGGTTGGGTAGCGTGTGATAGGTGTTTGCAAACGCGAACAGAGGCTGGTCGACCGAATGCAGCGGCAGCTTGCCGACGAACAGATGGCCGTCGCGGACGACATCCGCGCTGCGCCAGAAGCGAGCACGCGGGTCAGGATCACAGCTGTAATATATCTCACAACGAGCGACTGGTAGCGACTTCCCATCCGGGACGACTCGCAGCTCGGGCACATGCTCGGCCGTGTCCAGTATCAGTTCGCTGCGTGGCGTCTCGGGCAAGACCGGGCCGCCTCTGAGGAACTGGTCGAACCAGAGTGGCATCGCGACTTCGACTTCAGGAATCAGCCGATGATTCAGATGCGGCGACCAGGCGAATCGCGTTGACTGATCCGTGATCCGCGCATTCGTACGATAGACATCGTCCATCCATCCGTGAAAGTCGTTCGTTCCACTGCGGTGCAGCACCGGGCATTTGGTGAGCGGCGCATAGCTCTCGAAACTGAGCGTTTTACGAAACAGCTCGACATCACCCCTGATGTGATCCTGCTGAACGACTCCGCCCGGGAACTCATGTGGCTGCCAGCGCCAGCCTGCGCCGCCGACGCCCGGCACCGCCGCCTTCACGCGGCGATCCGTTCCTGCGACGTACATTGCCAGATTGCCGCCCATCGAATAGCCATGCACGCCGAGTCGCTGCGGATCGACATCCGGCTGCTGTTCGAGAAACGTCAGCCCGCGTCGGCACCCGAGCGTCAACAGATACCAGTTGTTATTTTTCGGATGCTCGCGATCTTCAAAAAACTGCTTCGGTCCTGGCAGGATCGAGTTGTAGCCCTGGACATTAAGCTGCGACGGATCAACCGCCCCCCAGTCCGTATTCGGATCCGTCGGCTGTGCGCCTTCGGGCGAGTTGAACGGCGGCTGACCATCGCCATCGCCGCCCCAATTGACCGACAGTGCCGCATATCCTCGCGACACCAGGAATTTCACTTCGTGCAGAAACGCCCGCTGCCCGCCGCCATGTATGTGCATGACCGCTGGTCGCTTTTCTGTCATCTCGACTTTGCCAGTTGCATCCGCAGCGTGATCTGGAAACCCATAGATCGCCGCCATGCGCGCGGGCTTGCCCTTGAACGTCCCGACCAGAAACCGCACATGTCGAAAGACTCCGCCATCCTCTTTGAACTCGCGAATGACTTCGGTCTCCAGCGGGTCCTGGCGAGGATCAAAGTCCGCCCACAGTTGCTCGACTGACTGCGGCGCGTCGGCAGCACGGATGGTTGGAACCACGCATAAGAAGAAAAACGCAGGAATCACGGATCGCATGACGAATGCCCCAACGGAATTCTGTGAACCACGGCACCGGTCAAGATGGTCGATCAGTTTCCCTGAAGCAGTGTCGCCATCGCACGTCCAGGGCGATCGCCGGTTTCGTAATTAGTGCTTGAAAGGGACCAGCCACGGGACCGGGCTTCTTCCATCGGCGTCAGCCGGTGTTTCGTAAGTCTTCGGCGGGCCGTTCCGTTTCCGATCGAAATGGACGTCGGCGAGGCCGGTTTCGGCGGGGACTTCAGACGCGGGCACCGGTGACCACACAGGCTTCTGCTTGTCATCCTGGCCAAGCCGGAAGTACTCGGGCAGTACGACCAGATGTCGATCAGTCGAGTCATCCTGTTTCACCTATTGCGAGTTCCACTTGTAACCGAACGTGGTACGATCCGGGGCGAAGGGCGTCGCAAACGAAGACCAGGCGACGGGAACCTTCTCGTCTTTCGCGGTCCCGCATTGAACGTGTCCGGCACTTTCTCATTCGGTACGAGCAGGTAACCCGCCATCTCGCCGTGCCTGGGCTCTGCAGCCACCCGCTCCTTCGGCGGGTTCAGCATCGCGAGGTTCGCTTCCGCGAACGCCTTGCCCATCTGCGCGAACGTCTTCGCGCAGCCGAGGTAGTGATAGCCCGCGTTGGATGCGCCGCGTTTCCAGAGCGCGACATCGGCAGGTGAAATGAGGTCGGCTTCAAACTTCTTGAGGTACTCGCGCTTCTGCTCGGCGGTCATCGCGCCGTCGGCATTCGCATAATCCTTGTGCTTTGAGTCGAGGTAATAGCCCATCTGCCGAATCTTGCCGTGCTTGTCGTCGACGGTTCCGAGTTCCTCGGACCAGAATGGAGCGGTCTGCACGGCGATGACGTTCCCTTTGAATTCAGGCAGGAAAGCCGGTGCGGCCATCGCCTCGCGGAATGCGATTACGTCGGAGCCTGCCTTCGCTCCGCCGACTCCCATCACGCCGATCACGAACGGCATCCTGGGCGCGAAAAGATCGCGCCGCACATCTCGGATGAAGTGCGCGAGGCAATCGCTGTAGCTCGCGAAACGCGGAGTGGCGTCGCCCCGCTTTGGCGACGGATAGACGTGACCGTCCACCATGTCGTTCCACCCCTGCAGCCACACGAAGCCTGCGATCTCGTAACCAGTTGCGGGATCATAAGCCGGGCAGACTCGCTTCGGGTCGGCCAGCACGCGTCGCACATGCTCGATCATGAGGCGGTAATAAACGCCGGTCTCTTTGACCTTGTCGGCCTTCCACTTCTCGAAGTCCTTCGGAATGCCGTGACCTTCCTGTTTCGGATAGTTCTCCTGTTGCCAATCGCTCAGCACATATGGCCCGGCACTGGGCGGGCGGAAGTCGGTATGCAGCGACTTCCCGCCCCACGCCGTCTTGATGATGAGCACCGGTTCGGTGAGCTTTTCGTCGAGCGTCAGCCCAAACGTGAACTCGGGTCCGATCTTTCCTCCGTCTTCACCCGGCTTCTGCCGCGACCCATAGCCCGCCGTGAGTTTGCCGAAGCCCTCGCCATTGGATTCGCCCATCCCCGTGTAATAGGAGATCCAGACATGATCGCAGACCGCCGGCTTGCCATCCGCACCACGCATCTGCTTGAGCAGCAGCGCCGTCGCCGGGTCATCGCCGATGTAATCGAACGTTTCGATTCTCGCGTGCCCTTCCATGTTGGACTGACCGGCGAGGATGAAGACCTTCAGGGGCCGTTCCGCCGCCAGCAGCGCCGGAGCCCCGAGCAGCAACAGAATCAGTGAGGCAATGACTCTCATCAGTGGTGTCTTTGAAAAGGTGTTACCGCCGGAGCTTTTATGATCGAGGTACTTCCATCGCCGAACCCGAGATCGTCCGCGAGGATCAGGACGACGTTGGGCTGCAACGAGTCGGCCGCGTGCAGGCTGAGAGCCGACACGACCAGACAAGTTATCGAGAGGGCGAGTAAGCGGTTCATAATGCTGAGTTTTAAACAACTCAAGCGATTTAAGCCACCACGACGCGTCCTTCAGGATGATGTCCAGCGAAGCGATTTGTCAAACACGGCTGGTTCAACGACTGGCCGCTTCGGACAAGCAGCTTGAAGCGAGATTCAATCGTTGGAGGAATGACGGTCTGTTGCTGGGAACGACGGAGCGGTCGGGTTTGATTGGACACGGACGACGCGGACGACACGGAGACGACATCGACGAAGGAGAAGATTTTCGTCGTGTCTACGTGCCTCTGCGAGAGATTTCCTTGGAAGATTTCGCACGGAAACACAGAGACGCGGTGAATGCAAAGGCATGAACGGGGTCACGGGGCGAGGCACGAAGGCAGGGGTCTGTCCGGTGCGAGCAGCAGTGGCGGCGGCGAGATCAAAGTAGCCCTGTCGCTCCGAGACAGGCAGCGCGATGGGGAGAATCGCGTTGAATGCGAACCTGGTCGAGTCATTTTCCCGGCGCGGATTTTCCCGAAATTGTTCTTGCCGGTCGTACGCGATCTGGGTAAGACTAGCGGCGTTTGAATCATCCACAAGACCATTCGGTACTGAAGCACTCAGGCCGGCCACCTGCTTTCGCGAACCGCGACGCAGGAGCCGGCCTTTTTTTATGGCTCTGGAAACGGCTGAGCGACGAAGGCTGACGGCTCGGGACCGAACAGACGTGAAGCATGTGGGACGCTGTTCCACTTTTGTGACTGAGTACAGGAGACTCTCATGAAGACTCGACTGGCAAAAAAGAAGAAGCGATCTGTACAACGATCCAGGAACGGTCTCGCGCGAACTCCGCTCGCGCGTGAGGTATCGTCTGTTAGTTCGCCGCAGGGCGATCCGCAGGAGTTCCGTCGCTCCGACCCGGTGCCGCCATCCACCTCATTCCCCATGCCGATGTTGACCTGGCCGCCTGAGTGCCAGTCCGGGCTGGTCCAGAGTCCGGTTCCCGACTATCAGCCGTTTCCGGTCGACTGTTTTCCACGGCCGGTGCGCGACTACATTGCCGGGCACGCCCAGGTCTTGAATTGTGACCCAGCCGTCGTCGCGTTGCCCGTCCTGGCGGTGCTGGCATCGGCCGCTGGTGATCGGCGGATTCAGATCAAGCAGTCGTGGACTGAACCGGCGAACTTGTGGACGGCGTTGATTGCCGATGGGCAGACCTGCCATGCCGCAGCGCTGCAGGCTGCGACGGCACCGCTCGTCCAACGCGAGTCGCAGGAGTTCGAGCGACAACGGCAGTTGATGCCCGAGTACGAACGGTTGATGACGCGGTATCGAGCGGATCTGCGGCAGGCTCGGAAAGAACAGGGGATCGAGCCGGATCGGCCGGCGGTGCCGCACGTCGAACGGAGCGTCGCGGCGGATTGGACGCTGCCGTCCCTGATCCGGCTGCTGGCGAAACAACAGCGGGGACTGCTGGTGTGTGCCCGGGACATCGACGGGTGGCTCGGTCGGTCCCTGGGAAGCGGCAGTCGCGCATCACTCGACCGACAGGCCTGGTTTGATCTGCATGCGGGCCAGTCCGTGACCATCGAAAGTCGATCGGACCGACCGCCGATTCACCTGGATCCGGTCCCGGTCAGCGTGACGGGCAGCCTGTCGGAAGATCTGCTTATCGAGAAACTGACAAAGGCCTGCGGACCGTGCGGGTTGGCCAGCCGGCTGTTGTTTGCGTCTCCACCCACACAACCGCGGCGATGGACGGACGATGATGTCGGGGAAGCCGTGACCGATGAGTACGCGGCGGTGATCGATCTGCTGATTGCCGCGGGCGGCGCTTTGCCGGCGGATGCTGGCGCAGAGAGGACGCCGACGCTGGCAGCGTCGGGTACGATGGTGCTGGCCCCTGCCGCCAGAGACTGCTTCGTCGCGTTCATGCAGGATCTGTCCACAATGCAACGGGGGATCGACGATGTCTTGTTCGCCTGGTCGTCGAACCTGGCGGGACAAGCGGCGCGGCTGGCGCTGGTGGTGCATCTGACCCGCTGGGCGGCCGGTGAAGCCGACGATGCCACGGTTTGCGATCTGGCCAGCATGCAGCGCGGAATCGCGCTGGCTCGGTGGTTTGCGTTTGAGGCTCAACGAGTGGCGACCCGGCTGTCGCTGGAACTCGAACTGCGCGACGATCTGCGACTGGTTGACTGGTTGCGACGGCGCGGCGGCAAGGCAACTCCGCGCGACTTGTGCCGGTCGAACCGCCGCAAGTATCCCACGCTGGAATTGGCGATCGACGCGTTTGGCCGGCTGGCGGAGACGGGACTGACGGACTGGACCCCACGCGACCCAGGCCCCCAGGGAGGACGACCGACCCGGGAACTGGTGCTGCCTGGATCGCCCGATAACTTCGATGCGGGCTTGTTGCGGAGCGACCAGGACTCACGAGAACCGGTGGGAGAAAGCGATTGCTGGGATCCGCGCGTATTGCCTCGGTCCCTTGCTGGCGCGTCGGGCTATTGTATTGATGCACAGGCACAATTCCCCGGCGGCGCGAGCCGGCCCATGACGGCGGAAACTGGACCAACGGATGGCGGTCAATCGGTTTCGTCGGGCGCGATTGCGTCAACGCGTGACATCAACGATTGGCAGAGAGATCCGTCCCGGCGATCACCGCTGGCTGACGTGCCAGCAGCACGACATCGTACTTTCGCAGGAACCGCCGACAGCGTGTGACTTCCACCAACTGGTTTTCCGCAATCGGCAGCCGTTCCAGTCGATCCGCGCGGGTGACGACGAATCCGTTCGGATTCGCCTGGATGAAGTCGGTCACTTCACTGGGGCCTCGCAGTCCCCGGACCGGAGTGCGCGTATAGAAAATCAGGCTGGGCGAGTACGCATCGATTACGGCAATCGTCGGGTGAGCCATCCCGGAAACAGTTCGGGCCGCTTCGGCCAGCTTGGGAGAATCCTGATGCAGTCCGATCCGGGTGGGGGCAATGCCAATCATCGCCGTCGCCAGCAGAATGGCGGTGCCGGTAAAAATCTGCAGGGAACGTTCCCGCTGCTCGCTCCGGGCCGCGCGATAGGACAGGATGGCTCCGACCAGGGGAATCAGGCCGACCAGCAGCAACGGCTCTTCACCCGGCAGCAGAATCGACATCGTGATGCCGAGTCCGATCATCATCAGGATTCCAATCGCACCCAGCGTCTGACAACTGAGTCGATACGAGATCAGGCCCACGTCGGGCGCCGACTGCTTCCAGTCATACAGGTAGCGGGCGACGATCAGCGCCAGTGCCGGATACATTGGCAGGACGTAATTGGGCAATTTAGTGCGTGCCAGCGAAAAGAAGACAAACCAGACACCGGTCCAGCAGGCCAGCAGGCGGTCGCTGTCACTGAAAGTCGCCCCCCGCATCAGGCGGCCTCGCAGTTGCCAGACCGCCAGTGGAAGGAACATCGACCAGGGAAAGCACCCCATCAGCAGGACGATGGCGTAATAGAAAATCGGGCCGCCATGATTCTCCTTGGACTCCAGGAACCGGCCCAGATTGTGATCTCCCAGGAATCCGCGCAACCACGCTCCGTCGGTTTTGATCCCGACGACGACGTACCACGGCAGCGCAATCGACAGCACGATCACCGCGCCCAGCACGAGCCGCATGGCCAGGCCCGCCTGCCAGATTCGGACCGGCCGCATCACCTGCAGGACGATCATCCCGGTCCGCCGCCACCACGGGCCGGTGGGTGCCACCAGTCGACCGTCCGCCAGTTCGCTGCGCCGCCCGGTCACCAGGAGCAGCAGGCCAATGATCGTGCAGGGAAGCAGGACTCCGATCGGCCCCTTGGCCAGGATGGCCATTCCCATCGCGGCATACATCGGAAGACTGGTCCAGACCGAGCCCGGGAGCAACTCCTGAGGCAGTGTGATGGTGCCCTCGGTATCGCCGCTGAAATGACCGCCTCGACGCCGGGCCACGGCCCAGACATACGAGGTGAATGCCAGCATCAGGCAGAAGATCAATGTGGAGTCCGGAGTGACCGCGCGGCCGACGGCCGAAAACATCAGGCATGTCGCCAGAATCGTCGCTCCCAGGCAGCCGATCGTCGACGAATACAACATGCGTCCCAGGTGGTACGTCAGGAAGACGGTTCCAACCGCGAGGATGGCGGATCCGAGTCGTGCGGAAAACTCCGAAACACCGAACGCTCGAAACGAAAGGTGCATCCACCAGTAGATCAGGATTGGCTTGTCGGTCCGCAATTCGGCGTTGAACGTGGGGACAATCCAGTCGCCCCGCTCAAACATCTCAGCGCCGCAGACGGCGTTCTTGGGTTCATCTTCGTCAAAGAGTGCGTACGCTCCCAGGTTCGTGAAGAACACGAGCGCCGACACCATCGCCAAAAAGATCTGCTGCCGCCACACTGTCGACATCGGCTTGTCCCTGCCTGCACCGGATGGAATGCGGTGCGTCGCAGGTACGCACCGTGGCGGGTTTTAGGAAAACGGCCGAGTTTCAGCAACTGCAGTCTGGCGGGGTGGCAGGGCCCTCGCCTGCTTCTATTTGGGAATCGGGGTTATGGAGTTCTCGACATGGCCGTGCCGATTGAGCACTCACACGGCCTTCCCGAAGACGGTAAGACCGTGGCACCCCAATTGGAAACAGGCGATGGACCTGGGCAGCGCGGGCCATTAGAGTCGTTTCTTGGCCCGTTCGCTCGCACGGGCCAGCGTAGTCCGTTCGGACGGAGTCAGGCTTTCGGAACCGTGTTCGTGGATCTTGGCGAGAATGGCATCCACCTGGGTATCCAGATCGTCCGTTTCCACCGTGGGATCGTACACGCGCAATTGACGGGACACAGACGCACGCCGCCAGTTGGACCGCCATTTGCGAAAATCCAGTTGATCCTGGATCGAGGACAGCCGCCAATTCAGCCGGTGATACACAAACGCGAAAGCGGCCCCCGACAGATGGGTGGCGAGTTGGGCTGCGATCATCCAGTTCTGGTCTCCGCGTACGGCTTGCAACACCTGATAGGTATCCAATCCAATGATGATGAACAACAGCACGCGAATCTGGATCGGGACGAACCAAAACAGGATTTGTTCATAGGGATAGTGGATGGCGTACAGGGCAAACAGGGCGATCACGGGAGGATACGCGCCCGACATCGGTATCGGCAGCGGGGTTGCAATTCCAATCGCCGAGTACAGGATTCCGCCGGCGGCGGCGGCGGCCAGGTAGAACAACAGGAATTCTCGGGAACCGTACATCAGTTCCAGCCGGCGACCCATGAACCACAGGCCCAGCATGTTGAAGACCAGGGAAAAGGCGGCCTGGCGTTCATGACAGAACGCGTAGGTCACGATTCGCCAGACCTGACCCTGCAAGACCGCTGGAGCATCCAACATGAACCACTCGTCGACATACGACAAGTGGGTGGAATGGAACTTCATGATCATCTGCGGGTCGGTCGTTGGCCGGGTCATCAACGACTGCATCAGGAAGACAACCACCGTGATGATCAGCAGCCGCTTGGTCACCGGAGTTTCACTTCCCCAGGACGTGTTCCATGCGGAATGCTGGTTATAGTCGCGATCTTCCCAACCCATCATTCACATCCGGTGATCAGGGAATCAAACGGGATCGCCGTGCGGCGCGGGGGGGACCGCAGTCGCACGGCGTCAGTGTCTTCCGACCGAGGGACATGGGTCCCCCGATGTTGCGGGCGTCAGCCCATGTCGTCGCTAATTCTGATTGGCACCCACCGTGGCGGGCGGTTGCGGCAGCTTGCGGGTCAGTTCCACATTGTCGACCTTCAGTCGATCGACATCACGTTGAACCGCTCGCAGGCGGCGACGCAGTTCGTCCACTTTGCGCAAAGACAGGTTTCGGGACTCTTCGACTTCTTCGACGGCGGGAATCAGGCCAATGCGGAATTCGGGATCAACGACCGGATCCTTGGTCAAACTTTCCCCGCCCTGCAGATCGTCTTCGCGTCGTTTCAGGGTGTCTGCCGCTGCCTTTTCCAAACCGGTTTCAATCGTCAATTTCTTTTTGCGGTCTTCCAGGCTGTCGTTCGCCCGCTCAATGGCCGCCAACTGAGTATCAAAGTTGGGCTGATATCCGGGGGGAATCTGATTTCTCCAGCGCCAGGTGGCGTTCGGGGCCCAGGTCTGAACATCTTCCGGGCGAATCTTCCAGTTTGGCTGCAACTGGGCTTGAACGTCACGGGCCGTCACCACCGTAAAGTCACCGCGGTAGATCGCTCCTTCAGGTTTCAGTTCAAACCCGTAAAGCGTCTGCTTCTCATGCAGGCCATGGTTGAGTCCGCGTTCGATGTTCACGACACCGGTGGCGGGGTTCACGGTTGTGTTGACGTCGTTCAGATATTGGCCCCAGAGTTCGCGCGAACGAAACAATTCGGCCTCGGTACGTGCCAGCTCCGCGGAGCTCACTCCGATTTTCTGCTGCAATGCCTGGTAGTCGGCCTGCAACTTGACCGACTTTTTGGTCCAACTGTTGCGCACCTGCACCAGCTTGGAAGTCAAAACGGTCGACACGGCGGCCACAACGACCACCAGCCACACTCCGACTTTTCCCATCATGTGCATGTCACGCACCCCAAACGCTTACTTAGGAACACCTGGTCTCATTATCGACCCGACTTCCAACCCGGCGTCAGACCAATCGACGGGAACAATGGTGACAACATCAATGTTGGCCGAAGATTCCGTCGAATTCGGGAACAGGCGTTCCATCCACCTGTTACAACCCCTACAACCTCTATTCCGGGACCGTCCCAGCATCCAGCGGGCTCCGTCCGGGAACTCTCCCTCATGAATATAGGACTGTGACAGAACGCGGGTCAAGCAGCATGTTGGAGAACTGCAAAAACCTGGCTGCCCGCGATATACGGAGTCAGACCCTTTCGAGGGCAATTGCTTCGTCTGGAAAATCGAATTCCCGGCGAGAGCCAGAACCTTTTGATCGCGAGCTGCCAGTGGTTTCCTTTTAGAAACCGATTCGACAAAATCTGCCCCATGACGAACGCCACCACTCAACTGGATCGGATGCCAGCGCCGGTCTGGAATTCCCCGGAACCGCCCGCGGTCCCTTTGCGCCCCCTGAGGATTGGGCCCCTGGAAATTGGATTTCCAGCCGTCCAGGCAGCCCTGAGCGGGTACAGCGACGGGGCCATGCGAACGGTGGCGCGTCGATTGGGAGCACCGTACACACTCGCTGAAGTGCTGATTGACCGATTCATTCTGGAATTGAAGAACCGGCGAAAAACCCAGCATTACCTGCAGATCGCCGATGAAGAACACCCGGTGGGTGGGCAATTGATGGGCTCGAATCCCGCCGATTTTGGCCCTGCCGCGCAGAAACTGGTCGCCGCCGGTTTTGATGTGATCGACATCAACTTCGGCTGCCCGGTGAAATCCGCCGTCGGCGGTTGCCGCGGCGGCTACCACCTGGGTCAACCCGATCTCGCCCTGGAAATCGTCGATCGCGTTCGTCTGGCCGTTCCCAGCCAGATTCCCGTGACATTGAAAATGCGGCGGGGAATCGACGATACGGCGGAAAGCCGCGACCGATTCTTTACGATTCTGGATGGGGCGTTCGAGCGGGGGGTGGCTGCCATCACGGTTCATGCCCGGACTGTCGGTCAGAAATACGTCGGGCCCAGCAACTGGGAGTTTCTGCGGCAGGTGAAAAGCCACGTCGGGCAGCGGACGATCCTGGGAAGCGGCGACTTGTTCACCGCACAGGCCTGCCTGGACATGCTGCGCAGGACAGGCGTGGACGGTGTTTCCGTCGCACGGGGGGCGATCGGGAATCCCTGGATCTTTCAGCAGATCCGTGACCTGATCGAGGGCAAGTCTCCAACGGTTCCGGATGTGGCGGAACAGCGTCGAGTTCTGCAGATGCACTGTGAACTGAGTGTTCAGGCAACGAACCCATCCGCGGCCAGTTCGACGATGCGGGCCTTTGGCTTGAAATTCGCGAGGCTGCATCCGAATCCGGAAGAAGTCCGAAACGCCTTCGCCGCCGCGCACTGTTTGAATGATTGGAACGCCGTGATTGAACGATGGTACTGACAAATCGCACCGTGGCCGAAGTCGTGAGACTTCGGATGTCGGTGGCAATCGACGGTGTTAGCCCGAATGATTCACGGCCACGGATGAAACACCGATAAATCAAGATAAACCGAGTGTTGCGTTGAATGAATCAATGACCTCGCTGGCCGCACCTTCAGGCGCAAGAACAGGATCAGGATTTTCAACGCTGTTTAACATGAATTAACGATGGCGGCGCAATGACGCGAAGGCGCAGGAAATACACCCGCGGCTAGCGCCTTGCGGCTCACACGCCATGCGAGCAGCAACCGGAATTCTCGCGAATTCCGCTACGGGAACCGGGAAACACCGTCGCCCTCAACTACGCCTGATCCGGGTCAAATCCCTTCACCAATTCGTCTTCCCACTGTTCGAGCAGAGGCCAGTCGACGGCACACGTGCCGAAGTCTGCCATGTGCTGGTACTCGGTCAGGCGGTCGATTGTCTTTTGCAACTGGTCGCGGTTCTTGCGGAAAATCGGCCCATGACTGGGAAGCAGCCATTCCACGTCCGCATCGCGGATCCGTTCCAGCGAGGCCACGAAGGCCGGCAGGTCGGATCCGTGGTGCGCGTCGATATTGCCCACGCATCCGTCGCGATAAATGTTGTCGCCGGAAAACAGCAGCTTGCCCATCTGGAACGCCAACTGGCTGGGGGTATGTCCCGGGGTATTCCACACATCCACCGTGAGCGTCCCGATCTTCAGAACGTCTCCTTCGTTAATCGTCTGTTCAATCGTGATCGGCGGGAGATTGATCGAAATCTTCTGTGCCGAAATCTCCGCGTACGTAACGATCCGATCCCCTTCGGCCAGCAATCGTTGACATTCTGGATGACCGACTGTTACGGCCTGCGGCAGCAGTTCCTTGGCGCGCTTCAGCCCCTGAATGTGATCAACGTCGGCGTGGGTGGCGACAAGGTACTTGCAGCCAGCCAGCGAAAAGTCCATCTGGCGAATAATGTCGATGATTTCTTCAGCCGTGTCTTCAAATCCAATGTCGATCAACATCCACTCGTTCGCATCATGGACGAGGTAGACGGAACACCCCAGACGCTGACGCGCCTGGTAGTTCATTTCGATGACGTGCGGAAAAACTTCGCGACGAGGCAGCATGCCTGGGGACTTTCTGCTGGGTATTGATTTTCGTCGGGACGAGTCCTGGCGAATTGGATGCGGAACACTGTGGTGAACCGTCTGCGACTGGCGGGAGATTTGCGAACCCTCAATCAAGGCTCCATTCTAGGATTCTCGATGGACAGGAACAACCAACAGTGGTGCCTTGCGTCTGTCATCATTCGCGCTTACCGTGACGGCGGACACATTTGAATTATTGAATTCTCGAAGAGAGTCGGCGATGGCGAAGCGAAAATCAGCGGACAACGTTGGACAATCCCCAGTTTCCTTCGAGGACTCGTTGGGTGAACTGCAGGCGATTGTCTCCGCGCTGGAGGACGGATCGTTGGGGCTGGAATCGTCATTGGCCCAGTTTGAACGCGGGATCAAGCTGTTGCGATCCTGTTATTCGATCCTGGAATCGGCGGAAGCCAGGGTGGAGATCCTGACGCAATTCCAGGGGGACGAGTCGGGACCGGTTTCCGTCCCCTTCGAGGCCGAGGCGACTTTTGAAGCAACGCGGGAACGGGCCGCGACAACTTCGTCGTCCGGCCAGGACAGTTTTTCCTCGGGGGATTCCTCCAAGCCGTCGCTGTTCTAGCAACGCGCTTCAGCGGCACGGGTGACACGCGTTAGCAAGAATCTACCGGCTCGACCCCTAAACCCTGCACCACCAGCAACGGCTGCCGATCAGCAAACTCTTACCCAAAAGATTCGTTGCATGAATCCGAGCGATGATCGGCTCAAGTTTGAAGCTTGATCTGCAGACAACTCGACTTGAGTGTCGACAAGACGTCTGAAAGAGATCAGCACGTCCTCGAATACGCGGACCGGAAAAGGGCTCACGCGATGTCGCCCGTTGTGAGAATTTGCATTCTCCCGGGGGATTTTCATTGTATTTAGTCCGTTTGACGGCCAGAATCCGCACTTCTCCCCCTTTTCTGTTTGCGCCTTCATGAAGGGTTTTACCATGCCATTTCGTCAGCTGGCTCATTCCTCGTTGGGGAAACTTGTTCCTCCACGCCCCATGCTGCGTTGGCTGTCCGCATTGGGAATGTTGTTGACGGTTTGCACGCTCAACACGGCGTGCCAGCGGTCAGAATCGCGGCATGCGCAGGGATGTACTCAGGTGGGTTGCCTGAAGCTGAATACGACACCGGGCGGACTGCCAGCATACGCTTGTCTTCGAGTCAATCCCCAGTCGTTTCCGGCCATCAAAGCACAAAGTGCCCCTCGAGTTGTTCCCAAGCCGGCGGGGGCCGCGACATTTCAATTGCACAGTCGGCCCGGAAATACCAAGGTCATTTACCTGGACTTCACTGGACATACCACCACGGGGACGCAATGGAATTCGGATTTGAATGCGAATTCGATCGTCACTTCTCCCTACGATGTGGACGGTGATTCGACAACATTCTCTGCTCTTGAACAGGCAAACATCGTCGAAATCTGGCAACGGGTTGCTGAGTGTTATTCGCCCTTCGATGTGGATGTCACCACGGAACCGCCTGCCGTCGCCGACCTGATCAACACCGGTGGGGGAGATACCAAGTGGGGAATCCGAGTTCTGTTCGGACCATCCAACCCAGACCCGGCGCCCGGAGCCGGGGGGGTTGCCTATGTTGGCGGATTCGGGAAAAACGACGGGAACGGAACCGATGCTCCCTGCTTCGTCTATCAGGGGAATGCTCCCAACAAGATCAATGCAGATACGGCCGTTCATGAGGCCGGTCACACGGTTGGACTGAGCCATGACGGATTGTTCCCCAAAGGCGATCCGAACCATGTGGAATACTACACTGGCCAGGGGACCGGCAAAATCGGCTGGGCACCCCACATGGGGGCGGGTTACTACCAGCCGATTGTCCAGTGGAGTAAAGGGGAATACGCGAACCCCAGTAATACCGAAGACGATCTGGCGATCATCACCACGCAAAACGGATTCGGGTATCGACCGGACGACTACGCCAGCAGTCAGATCGCGGCCAAGAACATTCCCGGGACACCTGGAACGAACAGCCTGGCTGTCAACGTCAGTGGCGTGATCGAAACCACCGGCGACTCGGACTGGTTCAAGATTGTCTGCGGATCAGGGGCAATGACACTGAACGCCGTCGGCGGTCCCGCCAACACCATGCTGGATATCCAGATGACCCTGTACGACACTAAGGGGAACGCGGTGGTGACCGCCAATCCCCCAACCGATGTCATCGCGTCCATTAGCCAGGCGGTGACTGCGGGCACGTACTACTTGAAGATTGAAGGCGTGGGGGTGGGGGATCCGCTGACCACCGGGTATACCCGATACAGCAGTCTTGGGCAGTACACCATCACCGGTTCGTTCAGCACCAAGGGGCTCAAGGGGGCACCGGTACTGACAAAGCCCGCCAATCTGTTCTATGGGATCAAGGATCTTCCGAAGCCCATCAATACGATCCTGGTGGTGTCCGATCCTGACAGCACCACTCAAGCCAGTGCCACTGTCTCCATTACCAAGAACTTTGTGCCTGCCGAAGACGTCCTCAGCCTGACAGTGAATCCGGCCACGATGGGCAACATTACCGCCAGTTACGACAATTCCACGGGTGTGTTGACCCTGACGTCTGACCAGGCAACGGCAACTCTGGCTCAATTCCAGGCCGCGCTGCGTGCTGTTTCCTACTCGAACACCAGCGGCCTGCCCAAATTGACGCCACGTACGGTCACGTTCCAGACCTTCGACGGAATCATCAACAGCAACCCGATTACCAGTACCATCACGATCGGGTACTACTACGTCACCGCCACGTATAACTCCGGCAGCAAGACATTGACCGTGACTGATAGTGCCGTCGACAATGCTGACAACGGAATCATGATTTCGTTGCGAGCGGGCCAGATCTTCGTGGAAGGGGCTGGTGCAACCCGAATTGGTACTTCCGCCAGCAACAAGCAGTCGGTCAACTTCCCGTATTCCGGCGACGTGAAGATCGTCTGCAATTTCTCGGGTGGCAGCGACACCGTGTCGCTGGTCAGCCTCAATTCATCCGATACAAAAGTTAATCTGGGTGTCGGCAATGATTCACTCACCGTAACTTACTGCACGATCACCAAGCTGGCCGTGGATGGCGGTCCCGACACCGATATAGTGAAGCTGATCGGAACCAAGGTCGCCAATCCCCCAACGTATACCAACGTTCCCTAATCACTCCAATGCGGGACTGACCACACAAGACCCCGGTTCCGTGAACCGGGGTCTTCGTCTGCTGCTGAAGGAACAGACATGCGACGTGAACCCCTCAGGATATTTCGCGGTTGCGCCGCCTGGATGGCCGCCTGCCTGATCTTCGTGGTCCAGGGATCTGCCGGCGCACAGCCGCCTGAAATCGAACCTGTCAGAATTGCGGAACGGCCCTGGATGACCTTCTGGATTTCCAGCCTTGCCAGAACATTGGCGGCCTGCGACATCGTCTATGATTCCATCGATCGGGGTGAATTGTCCGAGTCGCTGGAAGAGCGGCTGCAATTCAGCGAGTTTCAGGGGATTGATCGGTCCCGACCACTGGGGATGATGTACAGTTGGGACGACAAGCAATCCGTCCAGTCGTTTTTTATCCCCGTGCAGCAGATTGACAACTTGATGAAGACGGCGACTTTTGGAGTCGTTGGATATCACAAGGTGAAAGAAGATCAGTTTGAGATTGAACGGCCCGGCGTCCCTTATCATGTTGTGGTTCGATCAGGCTATGCCTTGTTTGGCGAAGATGTCGCGGCACTGAATGCCCTGCGCGAATCTCCTGAACGTGTGACCAAGGAGCTGCGCGACAAATACGATGCGGCCTTCGTACTCGATCAGCGTCAGATGCCGCGCGATTCCAGGCAAAGGCTGATCGAGGAAACGCGGGGGCAATTTGAACCCTGGCTCCAGAAGCAGGATGACGAGCCCATCGAATCCGCTGCGGTCAGGCGGGCGATCGGCAAAATGCTGCTGGATGCCTTTGAACTGCTGATCGAAGATGTGCAGACCGTCACCGTTGGGGTCCGAATCGATCGGCGGACCTACCAGTTGAAGCTCGAATTGGTCGTGCAGGCGGAACCTGGCAGTTCGATGGCAGCCGAGTTGAACCGGTTGGTGGTCCAACGCAGCAATTTTTCGGCTCTGGTCAATCGCGATGCCTCGGCCGGACTTGCCATCAATTGGCCTCTGACACTGTTGGGGAAAGACGTCCCGGCACTGGGGGGAAACAAGATTTCCGGGGGGCGCCTCGACCTGGGCGTGCAACTGGTTGGCAGTGACTGGAGTGACATGACGTTAATTGCGGGGATCCGCGGGCCCGAGGCCGCCGCCTTGAATGCCGCGATCCCGCATTTCCTGACACGGATGGAAAAGTCGGTGGAATTCACCTCGGTCCAGCGCAACGTGGGGAATTATCGCAATGTCGATCTGCATCAGGTCGTCCCGGCCCGCGTGCCGGATTTGCTGCAGTCAATCCTTCCAACAGGGCTGGAAATGATCATCGGTCAGGGGAAGCAGACGGTCTGGCTGGCCGCGGGGCCGCCGGACGCCTTGACCGAACGACTGTATGCCGCTGTGGATGCCGTCGAAGACGCCTCGGCTGACGAACGGGCTGGTGCCGTCATGCAGGGTCGCCTGTCCGTGGGAAAATGGCCCAGCGTCCTTCCCCTGGTCGATCCCCAGGAAGCTCGTGAAGTGTTACAAAAATCGAAGGATGGATTCAGCATGTCCCTACAGCCGATTCGTAATGGTATGAAGATCGAATTGAGCGCTGAAGAAGGGTTGCTGCGAGTCATCGGTCGCCACTGGGCCGGTCAATTGGACCGCGAAGCCGCAGCCCGATCCAATTAACAGTCAATTGAACAAAGAATCGTGTTCGTTCGCCAGAATCGGAAAGATTGTAGAAATTCGTTTGAAAAAACGTCGTTCGTGAAGAATACTTCAATTCCTTTCCCGATTTCCGTTCTGCCTCACAAAGGACGTCATTGTGCCTGTTGGCCAACCTCCCTTGTACTCCACAGTGTCGTACATCTCGTCCAATCGCGGGTTCCGCTGGATCTGCTCGCTGGGGATATTGTCCATCGCCTGCGGAATGGGCAGTCCGTGTACCCGCCACGATTCTCCCGTTGTAAAACATCATCAATGTGCCGACTCGACGTGCGTAAGTGGATGCAGAGTCATCGCCACACTTCGGGTACACGGCAAAGACGCATGTGCCTCATTGCCTGTGGATTTCCGGCGCGCGGCCCAGAACCATCCAGCCACCGCCCCGCGAGTCTTGGCACCCGTCGCGACAAATGTTTTCACGCTGCATAGCCGCCCGGGTGCCACCAAGGTGATTTACCTCGACTTTGACGGCCAAACGACCACGAACACGCCCTGGTCACGTGGCACAATTGTCACAACCGCTTACGATATGGATAACAACCCGTCTTCGTTCTCCACGGCGGAACAGACCAACATTCAGGAAATCTGGCAGCGTGTTGCGGAATGCTATTCCCCGTTTGACGTTGATGTCACGACAGAGGCTCCTGCCACGGCGGATCTGATCAACACAGGCGGGACCGACACCAAGTGGGGGATCCGGGTTCTGTTCGGTACGCCGAATCCATCCCCCGCGCCAGGGTCTGGTGGAGTTGCGTATGTTGGTTCGTTTGGTTGGAACTATGGGACTGGCGTCGATGTTCCGTGCTTTGTGCTGCAGGATGGCGTGGGAACCGTTCCCAAGTACAACGCCGATGCGGCGGTCCATGAAATTGGACACACAGTCGGCCTGAGCCATGATGGTCAATTCCCCGCGAACAGCCCGAATCACGTTGAGTACTATGAAGGTCAGGGCTCGGGAGCTGTCGCCTGGGCTCCGCACCTGGGGGCCGGCTACTACGTCCCGCTCGTGCAGTGGAGCAAAGGCGAGTACGCGAATCCGAGCAACACCCAGGACGATCTGGCGATCATTACGACTCAAAACGGGTTTGGCTACCGAACGGACGACTACGCATCCACGCAGGCCACGGCAGTTGCCATTCCCGGAGCAGCCGGGTCATCAACATTTGCCGTGCAGGTCAGCGGTGTGATCGAACGGAATACCGACTCGGATTGGTTCAAGATCGCTTCGGGGGCCGGGGCGATCAAGCTGAACGCGGTGGGCGGCCCCGCCAATACCATGCTTGACATTCAGTTGAGCCTGTACAATTCCTCCGGCAGCCTGATCGTGGCAGCCAATCCGACCACCGACGTCGTTGCTGCCATCAATCAAACCGTGGCGGCGGGGACTTACTTTGTGAAAATTGAAGGTGTTGCCAACGGCGATCCTCTCACGACGGGGTACACGAAGTACAGCAGCCTGGGACAGTACACAATTACCGGCTCATATGTGCCAGCCACGACCGTAGTCACAACGTCGGCACCGGTCCTGGGGGGGGCGTCCAACCTGGCCTACACCGCCAAGGCTGCCGCCACGGCAATCTGCCCGGGCATCACGGTGACAGATTCGGACAGCCCCAGGTTGCCGAGCGCCACAGTAACGATCACGAACGTCGTCAGTACCGAGGATGTGCTGAGCCTGACAGCCAAGTCAGCGACGATGGGAAACATCACAGGGACGTACAACAAGACGACTGGTGTCATGACGCTGACATCCGCTGGCGCGACCGCCACACTGGCCCAGTTCAAAGCGGCCCTGGCAGCGGTATCGTATTCAAACACCAGCGCCGCCCCGTCCACCACGCCGCGTCAAGTCCATTTCCAGGCGACGGACGGAGCAAACGCCAGCAACGTGCTGCAGAGCACCATCACGATCGGTTCCGGGTTCAACATTGTGACGGTCGACTATAATGCGTCCACAAAGACCCTGACCCTGAATGATGACGGCGGTAATAATGCAGTTTCAATCACACTGCGTGGAACTACGATTACTGTCCAGGGGGCCGGCACGACCAGGATTGGTGCAGGCAATGCCACTGCAGTGACACTTCCCTATTCCGGTGCCGTGACTTTGATTTGCAATTTCACAGGTGGAAATGACTCCCTCTCTATCTCGAGCCTGAAATGCACCAATGCCACCATCAATCTTGGTGACGGCAACGACGCCGCCACACTGACTTATTGTACTGTGCTGTCGAATTTGACGGTCAATGGCGGCGCAGGCACCGACACGCTCAAATTGGTCGGCACGTACACCAAATCGAAGACCGTGACGTCCGTCCCCTGACGACCCATTCCGGCCTCTCCAATCTCGGTACTCGCGTACCTACTATCACCGCGAATTGATCGCCCTCGGTTTTGGCGATCGAGCCACTGATCTCACGAAGTGGACGACTTCCCCAGCAGGTGCGTCAGCGCTCCATCCAGTGTCGGGTAGCGGAACGGATAGTTGAATTCGCTCAAACGATATGGCATCACACGAGCACTTCCCAGCAGCAGGTCGTTCGCCATTTCACCCAGAGCAATCCTGGCTGCAAAGGCAGGCATGGGCAGAAACGTGGGGCGACCCAACACCGCCCCCAGGGTCTTGGTGAAATCGTAATTGGTCACGGGATTCGGAGCGGTTCCGTTCACTGCGCCTGAGATTCCAGAATTCGTCAGGCAAAAGTCCAGCGCTCCGACCACGTCGTCGATGGCAATCCAGCTCCAGTATTGCCGGCCACTGCCGATGATGCCGCCAACCCCCATGCGGAATGGTGTCAGCATTTTTGCCAGTCCGCCTCCCTTGGGGCTCAGGACCACGCCGATTCTCAGGTTGACGACTCGCATCCCCTGCTGACGGGCGGGGTCGCACGCTCCTTCCCAGTCGCGACACAAGTCAGCCAGAAAGCCGCTCCCCGGCACGGCCGACTCTGTCAAAATTTCGGCACCGCGATCCCCGTAATAGCCTATTGCCGATGCACTCACCAAAGTCTTCGGCGGACGGTCCAGCTTTGTGAGAGCCTCACACAGCAGTCGCGTCGTATTCACACGGCTCTGCCGCAGACGTTCCTTGACCGCCGGATTCCAACGAGTCGCGGCAATGTTTTCCCCCGCCAGGTGAATCACCGAGTCCAAGCCCTCCAATCGAGCTGTCGGCAATTCCCCCGCCTCAGGATTCCATTGAATATCGTTGGCCAGCAGTGGGTTCGATCGGGTCAACCGAAAGACCTCGTGACCACCCGCTGTGAGGAACGGAACCAGAGCCGAACCGACCAATCCTGTTGCCCCTGTGACCAGAACCTTCATGGTCTGTTGTCCTTCTTGTCTTGCGTGCGCCGTAATGTCGTGAAGTGTCATGTCGTGATGATACCGAAAGATCCGCTCCAGGTTGCGCCACACATCACGGTCAACCCGGCAACGCCCTGCCAACCGAATGGCAGAGGATACTCAAGGTGAACCTCGAGGACGCAGAACTGATCGCATTAGGGGCTGATTCTATGCGTGTGCTCGAAATGAGCAAACGCTCCGCCCCGTTGAATGTTCTGAAATTGTCGATCCGGGACAAAACCACGCAAAACGCGACCGGCCCCCTCTTACATCACGCTTCCGGTTGTCTTGGCGATTCCCTGCAACTTTTCGATCGCGGCCAGGGCAATCTGGCGGACTCGCTCCTTGCTCAAGCCGACTCGATCGGCAATGTCCTGCAGGCTTTGTCCCCGTGGCTGACCGTCCAGGCCAAATCGAGCCGTAATCACCATCCGCTCCCGCTCATTCAGCGTCATCAGCAGTTGCTGAACCGCGTCGGCCCGCTGATTGGTCAACCGGGCTTCTTCGTCAGGATTCGACCGCTCGTCCGGCAGACGATCCAGCCACAATTGGTCGTGCGGTACAATCCGTTCCTGCGTCGTCTGTCGCCGTTTCAAGCACCGCGACATATGGTTCCGCACGGCCCACGTTGCATAGGTGCTGAATCGATTTCCGAGACCCACATCAAACAATTCGACCGCCCGGATCAGCGGGACAGTTGCTTCGCCGATCAATTCTCCCATCTGATCAATGGAGGCAGACACCTTGTGAGCCAACGCCACGACCAGCCGCAGGTTACTGCGGACAATTCGATTGCGCACGTCCGTCGCATCGCGCAAGTCAGATTCGATCCGATCAATCAGCGATGCATCCGGACAATTCAGATTCAGTTTCTGCCGTAACTGTTCCGCTCGGAATTTCAAATAGTTCATCCATGTGAACAGGTACTGTTCCTCATCCGGGGTCAGCAATGGGGTTTCGACCATCGGCGAGATAAACGCCAGCCCCCGTTCGGAACCAGCCGGTTCCACGGTTCTGTCCAGAGATTGAGGCCGACGCCCCTTTAATTGCCGCTCGAAATCCCCTTCGGCGAACATCGGATGCTCAACAAACGTGATTTCCCGCTCAATCCAGTCTCGGAGACGGGCCCGAATTTCGGGAGTACACCGAGTCTGCTGTCGGCCCGCTGGCCTTTGCTTCTTGACGGTGATCATGCATTAAATCCTCCAGATGCGTCCTGCGAGACTCGCGGTCGCACGGTATTTGCCGCTGTCCTGCGATTCTAGGTTTGACACCGGATTCGCATCGCAGGATTAACGGTCCGCTTCCAGTTTTCTCAATTGTCAGAAACCTCAATTGCCGCCGAAGAATCGAGGCCGTCAGGATCGACGTGATTCTGGACAATCCCGGATCCAATCCATTTCTTTGCATCAATTCACGAACACCATCGAGCAGCAGGGTTTGACACAGCGTGACGAACCGCTAGCATTGTGACACCTGCAAAGCAATTCGCGGGATGTCCAATCGGGGGCGACCGGATTCGACTGGATTGCCATAGGATTGGGTGGCGTGTCGTGGTTGATCAGTTGGCCACGTAAAAAGCTGATCAAAAAACAACTGCCAATCGGCCGTTGACCCTGGCTGCCTAGTTAACCCTAGGTGACCGCGACTGAGGAATCCTTGCCGTTGGAGTCTGACTGTCGCCTGTAAATACCGGCTGGCCGCGTGTCAATGTGACCTACGCACGCGGCGAGACTCGTGGGACACTGGTCGCCAGCAGGCCTCGTCCGTTGAGCCTGCGGTGATGACATTAATCAGCGAACTACACACGTAGATGCTCTCTCTGAGGGATCTCAGGACGGGGGTTCAATTCCCCCCGCCTCCATTTTTTGTGTTTTCGCAGTTCTTCGCAAGATGCTTCTTTGAAACAACTTGCGAAGATTCTCCTGCTCACCCGCCCTACTCTGTTGCGATGCGGGTGCTAAAACGGCGGGTTTTTGGGTGCTATAATCCGCTCAGTTGGGTGCTAAGCGCCTGTCCTGCGCTCAACCAGCCTTGAGAATAGGGAGCATCCATGCCTAAAGAGAAAGACGATTACCCTACCGACGACCGAGGTCGAATTCGGCTTTATATCGGTTACTGGATAAACGGCAGCGGCAAGAGGGTTCAGCGCCCATTCTATTTTGGGACCAATCCATCTGAAGTACCTTCACGCAAAGCGAGGGTCGATGAGCTTTGGGATTGGACTGAGAAACAGCACGCGATCCCGTCCGAGAGTGCCTTCCAGATTAAGGAACCTTCTCCGGTAACATCCAAGCCCGTCTGGACACAAGAGGCGCTTGGATACGCAGATCAACTCGCAAAAGGCGAAGTGCAAATTGTCATTCCGAGAACGAAGGGAATCAATCCGGCTACGCCACATCATGAGGGCGGCGAATGGGTAGAAGACGAATCAAGTTACGCCAGTAAACTTCGATTTCTCGCGAAACGATTTCCGATGATTTACTTCGTACCAGAGGAGCCAGAGGCTGCTTCGACTGGCGGCAAAACCATCCAGCAAGGAATTGATCGCCAAATCGAAAGACTGGCATTGGTGACGCCCAATATCCTCGATGCAACGTCACTTTCCTTATTCAAAGCACTTGACGCCTATGCACAACACATCCCAAACGAGAACACGCAGCCAACGTCGTCCGGGGCCGTTTTAACTGGAACTGGCGTCATTCGCCTCGAATGCGTTGAGCGATTCAAACAGCACTTCAAGAATGTGCCGCTGTCGTCTCTGGACTTCGATGGTTGCCAGTCCCTCATCGATTACTGGCGCAATCGTCCATTGACCCGATCCAAGGGACGACCATCGAAGCCAATGTCGAAGTCATATTGTCGTCATCACATCAAAGAACTCAAAAGATTCTTTCGATGGTTGAGACGCAAGAAGCAGTTCGGTTGGAAGCAGCCGGAAGACTTTGATGATCTGAAATGGAATGTGCTTGATCTCGATACTGAGAGAACGAACATCTACACGATCAGACAAGACATCCACAGCATCGACGAATTGAAGCTGCTGTACGAATTCGGGAGCGACTTAGACAGGCTGCTGTTCTTATTAGGGTTGAATTGCTCATTTCGCGGGGCTGAAGCTGGCACGCTCGAAGAACACCATCTGTTCATTGATCAACCGCATCCGAACACGAAGTACATTAAGAACGTCTGCAAGTTTGATATCCAGCCGACAGATCGATTCATTCTCTACGCACGAAACAAGTCGCAGATTTACGGCGAGTATTTGCTTTGGCAAGAAACACTGGCGGCGGTTCGATGGGGATTGACCCGCAAACAGCACATCTGCGCGCGGCTTGGCATCACAGTTCCATTCGTACTGGTCACGAAAGATGGATTGCCGTTCTACCGGCGTACCAGTGGCAACAAAAACGTGAGTCAGATTTTCAGCAACAAATGGAACAAGCTGAATAAGCGAATCAAGAAGGTGTTTCCTGAATTCCGCGGGTTGTCCTTCGGGCAGCTTCGAACCACGGCGACGGATCTGGTTCGCCACCATTCAAGTGGGGAAGTCGCTTCCGTGTTTGAAATGCACGGATCGCCGACCAAGGACGACTTGCTCGACCTCTATTCCAATCGACCGTTTGGCCGCGTGTTTCAAGCGTTGAAGGATGTCAGGGAAACACTTGCACCTGTATTCGATTCGACGAGCAACGCATTCAAATCAAGTGATTGGGATGACGAGTGATCCTTTCAGACTTCCCAAGATTTTCTTCTTTTCGCGACAAAATGAATCGGCCTGCATAGATACTTCAAAGGAGGATCTATGCACAAAGCCCATTTCACGCTCAAAGACGTTGCTGCCATACTCAACGTTGCACCACACAAGATCACGTACCTGATCACATCCCGACAGGCTGATGAACCCGCACTTCGAATTGGGAATGTCCGTGTCTGGACTGAAGATGAAGTAAGCCTGCTTTCGAAGAAGTTGAAGTCTGAAAAACAGAATGCAACCGGGTAAAGACGGACAACTTGTCGGAAGTCGAAGTCCAAGCACTTCGCTCGAACTGAGTCAGACCTAAACTGGCGTGATTGGTCAGGACAGCAGTTCTCACGTCGCACGCGCCCAACTTGGCCTCCGCATTGGTGGCAATCCAGCGCCTCATGCGTTTGAACGCGGCTTAGGCGGCATCGACAAAACTGACGAATGGGGCGTGTATCGATGGGACCAACTCACGGTTGTCCGAAGGCGGCGTCACGTGCTGCAACGGCAAGTTCACAACCCGCCAAATCGTAGTAAAATCACTGCATGAGACTCGTAAAGCCAATCAATTGATGCTGGTGAACAGAGGACGACGCGTAGCTTGATCTTGCCCGTCAGGGCGTCGAGTCGGTGCGTGGCACTGATTTGACCCTTACGGTTGAGGAGCGGAGCGACTCTGACGGCGTAACGATGGAGTGAAGGCGTCAGTGGTTTATGTGTTATTTCATGGCGACAACTTGCAGAAAGGACACCGCAACTTGCAGAACAGAGAGGAACAACTTGCAGAATGCCGACTGACAACTTGCAGAATGGGGAGGAGCCGAAAAAGAAGCGGCTATTCTTCCTGATGGCGGGCAAATCATGCCCATTAGACTTCAATTCCGTACTGGTCTACAGCTTCCTGATCTACAGGTACAAACTGAAGAATGGCATGCAGCAGGACGCGGCCGTGACGCGGCAGCAGATTCATCTTGGTACAGGGCTTTGTGCAACTCGCACAATCCCCACGGCGTTGGAGCAATTGGAGCAGCACGGACTAATTGGCCTCGTTGACAACCGTGTCTTTCCATTTCAGCCCAAACAGGACTGGTTCGTGCAGTATCGAAACGGCGGCCTGAAGCCGTGGTTTGCACGCATCGCATACTTCCCGATCTGGATTCCAGCTTCCGCGAAGTCCAGCGGGCTTGTTCCGAGAGTCAACGCCTTATTCTTCCTCATCAAACACAAGCCGAATCAAACTCAGTCGTATTACGCCGCAAAGTTGGGAGTGAGCCTAACCACGGTGCGAACCGCGATCAAAACTTTGAGGCGACTGAAGCTGCTCAGCGTGAGTGAACTCCGTGGACGGGATCTTGCAGGGGATCAGTGGCAACTCTGGCAAGACAAGAAAAAGCGAACCCAAACGACGGTAAGAAGGTGGCGGCTTTCCCAATCCGATCTGTTTCAGCGAATCGGTGCAAGGCTTGAAAACGGGAAATTCCTCTACTTCTTCCAGATTGAGGAGGAACCTCGCCAGACTTTTGATCGGATCGTTGACTGGTTCGGGAACAAGATGGCAGCGCGCGGCTATTCGAGAACGGAAATAGAATCCTATTGGTCGGACGTTGCACAGCGGTTTCTGATCGATGAATCGGACGCTTCGCTTCACAAATTTGAACTCTTCCTTTGGCTGAACTTTCTTGATGTGTTCAATCATGCTGAGAAGATCACCCTACAATCTGCCAGCGCAGGGATTTTCTCGGGGACCAACAGCCTTGGACTCTTGAAGCGAATCACTTCTGAAGCCGTCAGTCAAATAAACACTGCGTGGGACAACCATGCCCATTACGGAATGGGAACCTGCAATCATCAGTGGCAGGCGAGAACTTAGAATTGCTCATGAGAGCCTCTCGAAACAAGAGAACGTGACCTAACCCAAGAGCCAGTTGGAGGTTAACGTCATAAATCTGAAGCATCGGTGAAAGCATCCGAAATCGGGCCATGTCCGAGTTTTGTCCGACTGCGATTTTCTCGAAAAATCAAATCAGTCTCGTCTGAGATTGGTTTGTCCGACGAATGTCCGACCGACGAAATTTGGAATTTCACGCTTGCTGCCAATGCAGTCGTCCGTTGGCTGTCCGACTGGTGCAAAACAACTGTTCAGATCGACGCACCTTGTCCGTGAATTGTCCGGCACGACGGTTTCAACTATTCGAAGCTCGATTGACCGCTTGAGCAGAATTCCGAATCGGCACGCGTCCCACCGTTGACTCGGTTTTCCGTCCGGCACTTGTCCGACCTACGTGTTTTTGGAAACGACGAAGGGCGATTCCAGATGTTCGTGTAACTCTTATCAGATCGGTCTCGTTCGTCACGCATGACGTTTTCCAAAGTGGTTCACATTCGGAATTTTCAGGGGTAAAATCTTATCAGGTCAATCATCACGCTGGACGAATTGGAGGGTCAAAAGTGGACGAAACACACAACTCATTGCCGGATAGAGACCTCTGGTCTCCAACTGAGGTAATGGACCACTTTGGGCCAGATGCCGTCAATGTGCTTGCAAGGTCAGGGATAGCCCCACAACTGCGAATGGCGTTTGCGCGGGATCAGGTACGCATGTACGCGGTGCAACACACTGAAAGGTACGCTGCTAATCCCCAATCCTGCCCAATTAGTGATGTCAGACGCAATTCGATGTGAAAGCAATGGCGTATTCCAAGGCGTCACGTCAGACGGTGTGGAGTTGATCGAAGTCCTCCAGTTGAATGATCCAAGGCGGGTCAAACATCGACTTGCAATTCTGACTCTGTGCAAACATGCCAGCCAAGACGGCGCAGATGTTGATTTGGTTAGGACAGCGATGGGCTTCCTTCAGTTTCCCTTGGATTTGCCAGACTTGCGCAGGCTCGTCCCCCCCGGTGGCAATTCAAAAGAAGATGGCTTGATCAATTGCTATTTTGCTCAACGCGAGGAAGGTCGGCTCCCGAGCTGGTATTGATTCGCTTCAGCACTCGGCACAACACTGTTCTGGCCGAATAATTCTTGCATTCTCTCAACGCTGACCGGCATCTGTGCGCGATTGTCAGTGGCGTTGTACCTGCGCTCTGAGGCGTCCCTAAGATCGATGGAGTGCATCGACGCTGCTCAGCAAACCGAAGCACGCGAGTCTCATGAGAATTGAGACTTCAAGGTCATCGCTTCCAAGCACGATCACGTAAATCCCTGAATCACACGAAGTTGAATGGCCATCATTCTGATCGCCATTGTCGCCATTCTAATCGAAGTGATGCGTCACAATGAGACCATCACCAGATCAAAAACAGGATTTGAATTGGACACACAACACCAACCTCTCACAGCCCTCGAAGAACGTCAGCGACTTTTGTCGCATCATGTGAGATTGATAGCGAAAAAGGTGAGCCATGCACTCTTCGTTTTTGGTAGCCAAGGCGGCTTGGGGAAGTCCAGAACAATTCTGCGAAGCCTTGCGGACGAAGGGATTGATCCAATTCTGATCAACAGCCATGTCACTCCTTTGAGCTTGTACTCAACGTTGTACCTGCATCGGGAGGAAGCCGTGATCTTTTTCGATGACGTCGATTCTATGTTTGGATCAATGCCGCATTTGGGACTACTTCGATCTGCACTGTGGGGTTCGCCGCGCATCGTCACGTATAACAGCAGCCAGTTACCGAATGGATTGCCTAACAGTTTTGAATTCACGAGCCAATGTATTTTCGCTGCAAACGTCATCCCGCAAAAGAATGACGCCTTCAAAGCCGTTTTGAGTCGTTGTGACATCTTTCAACTTGAGGCGACCAACGAAGAAGTGATCGAATTGATGCGGGACATCGCTGCCAAGGGCTTCAACGGTATCAGTTCGGATGACGCCGCAACTGTGATCGATTTCATCGCAGACCGATCTGGCGACAGGCAATTGTCTTTGCGCCTGCTCGGACCCTCATTGCGAAAGTTCATCTATGCCCGTTCAGAAGGGATCAACTGGCGTCCCATGATCGAATCGCAACTGCAAACATTGGGTAAGAAGACCGACATCAGCAAACGACTGGACAATAAAAGCAAGGACATGAAAGCTATCCGACAAGTTCTGAGTCGTTTTCCTGATTCCCAAATTGATCAATTGACCAACTGGTGTCGCATGACAGGGAAGAGCCGCGCATCGTTCTATCGGACTCTCAAAAAGATCACAGAGAGCGAATGATCGGTGGTGAATTCGAGGCCAAAACGATGTCATTTCTACAGAATTAACATCACTTTCTGTCGTAAGTTCTGGAATCAAATGATGATGAAAGCGTTTTCGTACCTTCGAGTTTCTGGAAAAGGGCAAGTCTTAGGCGATGGATTTCCTCGACAACGTGAATCCATTTCCACTTATGCCAACGCGAACGGAATTGCCGTGCAGGCGGAATTCAGAGACGAAGGAATCAGCGGTACGACCGAACTAGCGGACCGGGATGGCCTCGGGGATTTGATTGATCGAATCGAGAGCGATGATGTTCGAACAGTTTTGGTAGAACGATCAGATCGAATCGCTCGCGATTTGCTGGTGGGCGAAGTCATCCTTGGTCAGTTTCGAGATTTGGGAGTGACGGTGATCGAAGCGGCCAGCGGGAACGTACTCACCGCTGACGATGGAGATCCAACGAAAGTTTTAATACGGCAAATCCTCGGCGCAGTTGCACAGTTCGACAAGTCAGTCGTCGTGTCGAAACTGAGAGCGGCACGCGACCGAATGCGACGTAATCAAGGCCGATGCGAAGGACGCAAGCCATTCGGATCATTCGCTGGCGAAGAGGAGATTTTTAATCAGATCGTCACCATGAGGAAGTCTCGAAAAGGGCAGCGGCGAACTTCGTACAGAAGAATTGCCGAGTCTTTGAATTCCCAAGGGATTCGCTCGCGTTGCGGCAAGCCATGGAATGGAACCACGATCAGAAACATGGTTGCACGCCGAACGAAACTGTGAACGGCTCATCAGCTCGGCTTGCGTCCTTGAACGCGAAATCAACATCCGTCAAGTTCGACTAATCGACGCTGTCAAGGAGCGCCTGAAGTTCCTCTTTTGTTGTATCGCCACCGATCACGACATTTGAGAATTCTGGACCTGCATTTTCTTCCACATAGTGCGTAACGCGATTCTTGCGGAGTAACTCGCGCAATTCAGGTACCTGATCATCTCCAATCAGAATGTGCAGATGACCGTAGCCATCAACAGAAACCGTAACTTTCGCTAGCCCACCAGACGTGTAATCTTTCTGACGATCTTTCATTTCATTTTCCCTCAGCAGCTTCTGGTGTTCGCATGCGACCGATGCCTGAATGAACTGCAACCGCTCTCCGGCGATTCCAACCGGCAGCAATTCGGCCGTAGTTCTATTTGTCTTTTTTCCTCACAGTAGTGTTGTACCTGTTGCGGTCGTCCCATTCAAAGCGGAGATGACCGAATGACGAAGGCCGTTACTCAATTCTCTCTTGGACAGACTGTTGCAACACCGGGTGTATTGGCGGTTCTCGACGAATCGAAACAATCTGCTACCGAATTCCTTAAACGACATTCTTGTGGAGATTGGGGCGAATTGGGGGCGGAAGACCGGAAACGCAACGATGACGCGCTAATTCACGGTGACCGATTGTTGAGTGCTTATGAAGCCCGTAATGGTTCAAAGATTTGGATCATCACGGAAGCAGATCGATCGGCAACGACACTGCTCTTGCCGGAGGAATACTGATCGTCGCGAGCGGCTATCTGCTTCCGCTTTCATCGACAACAGGAGTCGTTTCAGCCAAACTCAACTGCCATTTGGAGCAAGCGATGAAGTTCATTTTCAGGATCAAAACAGCCAGCGGTGGAATCATCGACAACGTATTGATCGAAGCACGCAACGTTGATGAAGCCCGACACAAGCTCCAGCAGCGATACCCGGACTGCACGATTCTGTCTGCACACGCCAAATGAAAGCAGATCGACTCCGACGATGTTGCAAAGTTGGAAATCAATCAATTATTTCCAATTGCCTTGGTCGCCCGTTGCGTCGGAGGGGGCGTGGACTGCCGTGACACCCCTTCTTTCTCTTGACCGACCCGCAGTGCAGCCGGGTGCTAAAACATAGTCGATTTGGGTGCTAATCCAGATTTCTCGGAAAAGCGAATCATCCCACAAGTCTTGTTACAGCAGGTGCTTGCGTGTCTTTGTCCGTCGGCGTACTGGAGTCCCCCCGCCTCCAGTTTGACACCAGTTCGACAACTGGCGACAATCGACGCCCAATCCCCTGCCACCACAAGGGGTTGGGCGTTTTCTCTTGGATGGATTCAAGCCTGCAATGTTTGTGGAGAATCCTCAGTCAACACGTTCTGTGGCGACGGAAAGATGACTTGTGAACACCGTCAGGGACTCCTTGAGTGAAGAGAGCTACGGCAGGATTTCGGAGTAAGTGTTCTGCTTTTTGAAGAAAATCTGACCGTCGGCGATGACCTCCAGTCGACCGACATTCCAAACTGAGCCGGGTGCCTTTGGATCGACCTGCAAAATCTGAGGCTCCCTGGTGCCGAAGATATAGACGCGCACAGAAGCATTCGAAGTCGCGAGACTTCCGTTTCCAACTTCACCAGTCTGGGTACCGCCATTCTCGGTATTTTTGACACCTCGAAACGCGTGGACCTTGATTTCGTGCGACCCCGGCGTCGCGTGATTCAATAAAGCAGTCTCCGGCCCATACCCTTCACGGTTGTCCACATCCAGCACGACGTTCCCCTGCTGCCTGGCCTTGTACGAGACGTGATAATTCTGGCCGACCGTCAATGGACCGTACAGGTGCAGATCGAGGTCCTTGGGATCGCTGCCCCAGGTCAGGACGACACGCGCTTCGCCGGGTTTCAGAATGGGACTGAGGACATAGCGGACAGCGGTCTTCTCTTCGAGCGGGTTCGCGTCGAAGTCCTCGGGGTAGAAGTCAGCCGCGGTCACGCGCACTTTGAACGGCTGTGCTGGAACTCGCGCGAGACGAAACCGACCTTCATCATCGACATCGACCGATACCTTGCGATCGATCAATTCAACCCGAGCGGTGGGGATCGGCTTTTCAGTGACGGCGTTGATGACTTGTCCGGTGAGCACCAGATCACTGGACAGCTTTGTGGTCGCGAGTGTCGCAGCCTCACCGGCGACGAGTTCCTTGTCGACCTGAACGGTTTCATAGCCTAGAGCTGAAACTGTCAGCTTGGCGATTCCTGAACGCATCTTTGGCCAGGTGAACCGGCCGGCCTTATCCGTTTGCACGCTTGCCTTCGTTCCAGTCCTCTGAATTGTGGCGCCCGCCACAGGCTTGCCGTCGTCCGTTAGCACCACCCCGGACAACTCACCATTTCCAGTCAGGCTGATTTTGAGATCGGTTGTCTTCCCCGAGGCCAGTTCCACTTCAGCATCGCGGGCGTCGAAGCCGGCCGCGCGAACCGTGACCGTCACTTTTCCCGGCGAAGCTCCTTCCAAAGTGAACTTCCCTTCGGCATCAGTCTGAATGGCCAACGGCGACTTTTCGAGCGAGATCTCGGCGTTCGAAATCGGCTCTGACGTTGCGGACTCGAGCACCGTTCCTGCGAGCACCGCATCACCGCTCAAGACGAGCGACGCGATGGTCTCCTTCGCCAACTCCAGCTTCACACCCAGTTTTTTGGTCTTGTAGCCGACGGCTGCCACCTCCAGTTCGATCGGTCCACCTCGCAGTTTTTCACGGCGGAACTTTCCTTCGGCGTCAGTTTGAATCGGCTGCTTCGTTCCAGCGATGGACACGGTCGCATTCGCTACTGGGACTTTCGTCAGTCCATTCACAACCTGTCCCACCAGAACCGCTGTTCCGTGCAAAGATACGAGAACCTTTGTGTTGGCATTGGCGGGCAAGTCTTGCTTGACGAACTCGTCGGGAAATCCACGCGCCGCGAACTTGAGCTGCGCGGTACCGCTGCGAACTCCGTCGAGGCGATAGTGTCCCTGATTGTCCGTGAGTGCCGAGAGCGTCGTTCCCACGGACGAAACTTCAGCCCCTACAATGGGCGAGTCGTCGTCGGAGTTGAGAATGCTCCCCACGACGACGGCATCCCCTGTGAGCGGCAACTTGAGATCTGTCTCTTTTCCTGGCAACAACTGGTGTTCGACTTCGTATTTGCGAAATCCGGTTGCGGAAACTGTCACAGTCGAAAGCCGGCTGCACACCTCCAGAATACGAAACTTGCCAGCCTTGTCGGTTCGAGCGGTGTATGGCATACCTTTGATCTTGATGTCGGCGTCCGCCACCGGCTGGTCCGTTGCCGCTTCGACCACAAGGCCGATCAAAACGGCATCGCCTCGCAACTGGATGGGCAACTGGGTCTCTGCACCTGGGACCAACTCGCGCGACAGCCGCTCGAGGGCGTATCCGGGAGCCGACACTTCAATCTGAGCCGCTCCGCTGCGGATTCCTGGCAGGCCGAACCGCCCCGACTTGTCCGTGCGAACACTGAGCGGCGTATCGATCACTCGCACCTCGGCATTTGCAACAGGTTCGTTGTCCACCGCCGTCGTTACCTGCCCCGTCAACAGCGCACTTCCGACGAGCAGCACGGCCAGTGTACGCGACTCGTTCTCGATCAGTTCCTGTTCCTTCAGTTCCTTGGAAAACCCATCAGCGGTGACCTCAATTGTGGCAACTCCACCTCGCACTTTCTCGAACCGATAACGACCGTTCCCGTCAGTTTCGACCTTGTTTCCCGTGGAGACGATTTGCACGACCGCTTTTGCGATGGGTTCCTTGTTCACTGCGTTGACGACTTGTCCCGTCAGGATCGCTGAGCCGGTCAACTCAATGTCGACAGACGTCTCTTTCCCGGAGACGACCTCGGCTTTGGTGACGCCCGGCGGATAGCCCAGTGCCGTGGCGTACAATTCGAGCGATCCTCCCTTTACCCCTTCGATGCGGAAACGGCCTTCGCCATCGGTCGTGGTCGTCAGCACCGTATGCGGTATCTTGACCTCCACACCTGACACCGCAGCGCGCGTCACCGAATCAATGGTCCGGCCCTGAACAACCGCGTCACCCATCAGCGTAACGGCGATGGTCGACTGCTTGGCCCCCTCGAACGTGGCCTCAACCTGACGAGTCACATAGCCGGACAAGGCAATGCTCACCTTTTTCGTTCCGGCAGGCAGACCAGTCAGTCGAAACTTTCCTTCCGCATCGGTCTGCGTACTGAGTGGGAGACCATTGACTCGCACCTCGGCGCCCGCCAGTGGAGTCTTGTCGACCCCACTCGTCACGGTCCCGGACAGGACGGCACTCAGGAACAGATACCAATAGCCACCTCCCCCCGCAAACAGGATCATCAGTACCGCCGCGGCCACCCATTTGAATGGGTTCCGTTTGATCGGCAGCACCGTCTGGCAGAGCGGACAGGAATCGAGACTCCCGCGCCGCAGGAAGACCTGCGAGCAGTCTGGATTCACACAGAGAGCCGCCGCGCAGTCTTTCTGATCCGTGCGGTCGTAGCCCCAGCACCATAACAGGCGTCGCTTTCCTGCTGAATCACGATACTTGAAAAATCGGCAACTCAGATCTTCACGCAGAAGATCTGTCGCACAGGCTGTCAGCGATTCGGTCAGTGCTTTCAGGACAACCTGATCGGTTTTTGAGGTGGCTTGAGCCTCCTTGAGCTTTTTTTGAAGTTCGCTCCATTCGTGTCGAAGAGGTCCGCGCAGATCGCCCGGCTGAATCGGCTCGCAGACGATTCCCGAAGTGAGACGCTGCCCCTGCTCGCCGCGGACATGGAACCGCACCGACTGCTGTATCCACTCAGGGTCTCCCGCAAACCGCCCCAGCCATTTCAGCACGAGCGGCCAGTACGACAACCGCCGGTCCAACAGCGCCGTACCCTCCTGAATCGCCACCAGTCGAAAGTCGGTCGCTCCGTCACCCAATCGAACCTGCGGAAGTCTGCTTGGATTCGTCACTGCGTTGCTCCAGTCTCGTTGGCCGTTGATGACCAGTGATTATACCTGACTGGGGCGTCGAAGATACATTCCGGGAACCCGTGCAGTTCCAGCCCTCGGAATCCGACGGTCACAGGTCCCTGGGCCACCGATCGGTTCTCCAGGATTCATTCGCTGAGTTCGCCGCTTGATCCTTGAGAGAGATTCCACCGGTCGTTATCGGGATGTCAAGAAGTTTGTAATCGAGGTACATCATTCCCGTTGAACAGCGGATTTTCTCCAACGACAGACGGTCATTCGTCAACCAGTCCCTTCTGGGCAAGCGCGGCACGGTGCATCTGCATTTCCTCCGGTCGCAGGCAACCTGCGACTTCCAGGGTGGTTCGTACCCTTTGGCCTGTGTTGGAGTAGACCGCTTGAACATGCAACCGGCCTTGAACGTCGAGTTGAATTGTCACCTGAACCGGCTGTCCGGCGGGTTCTCCGTGTGGCAACCCTTCGATCAGCACCGTCCCCAGTTGTTCGATAAGCTGCACGTTCGCAGAATCGCCTTGCGTCACGTTGATTGGGATGACGGTGTGTTCATCAGTCACAGCCGCCGTGTAGAATGTCTTCGACCGTTCCGTGGGGACCGGTGTGTTTTTGGGGATCAGCACCGTGTTCTTCGACTCGCCTGCGTTGGTGACAGCCACGCCGAATCCACTGGCTGTCACAAACGTCACCTGCGGGGTCGGAGGTTCTGGCGGCATTGACACATTGGTCAAGTTGCCTGGTGACTTCGCGCTCGACGAATTTGCGGAATTGCTCGCGGATGTGTCGTTTCCCAATTCGGTTCGCGCCACACTTCCAGCGGGAACAGTCGCGACAGCGGGCGGCATCGTTTCGTTGGAAGTCGATGAAGCCCTGGACTGCGCTGGCGTTCCGATCCGTGGCACCTCGGGCGGCACGGTGCCAAGGATCTTGACGACGGGAGGTGGCGGAGGCTGACACGGAACCGGATCGTGTCCTACGAGTTGAATGAATTCGCGATGAGCCGCTCCCGTTTCGAGGAGATGAGCATACAATGCCGCCCCCTGGGCGACGGCTGTCATTGGATGAACGCGTGTGTCCGGTTTGCGACCATGTGCCTGTTCGAGCATTCGTCGCACCGTGGGAAGAAATGTCGAGCCACCGACCAACACGACGCGATCCAGTGTCTGCCACGTTAATCCTGCATCGGACATGGTAGACTCCAAAGTGAGTCGGGTCGATTCGACAAGATGTGCAGTCAGGCTTTCAAACGTGTCACGCGTGATGTCGAACACGCATTCACGACCCGCGACTGCGGTACGAATCTCAACGTGCGACTGTTCACCCAACTCACGTTTGGCTCGTTCGCATGCAAGAATCAGATCCTGTGCGGCCTGTGGGTCGCTGCTTACATCGACACTGTAACGTCGCTTCCACTCGTCGGCGACATGTGTAAAGAGGCATTGGTCCCAGTCCCTGCCTCCCAGTTGCCGGTCGCCGTTCGTCGTCAGTTCCTGCATTGCATCTGGAGTCACGCGGATGATCGTGACATCGAATGTACCTCCGCCGAGGTCGTAGACCGCGATGTGTTGTGGTTTGTCGGTACGAAGCGCGGTGTCTTTCTCGGCATCCAGCTGAAACATGCGGCCGAACATCAGGGCGGCCGCCATCGGTTCGTTCAGGGTCCCCAGCACCTTCAGCTTTGCGAGTTCACCCGCCTGCTGCGTCGACTTGCGTTGCCGCTCGGTGAAGCAGGCCGGGACCGTGATGACTGCGCTCTCAATCCGACCGGTCTTCGTTCCGGCACGCTTGAGCAGTTCGCCAAGGATGATGGCGGAGATCGTTTCAGGAGTGTGTTCGATCCCCTGAAACGTGCCCCGCCAACGCTGCCCGATTTTTCCCTTGATGTACTGAACCAGCCGATCGGCCATTGCCTTGGATTGCTGCAGCGCGAACTGCCCAACCACCACATCTTCGTCGTCAAAGAACACCGCACTCGGCATCACGGGCGAACCGTCTCCCACCGGTGCGACCATCGGGATCAGTTTGTCGTTCAGATACGCCAAAGCGGAATAGGTCGTTCCCAGGTCAATGCCAACGGATCGACTGGTTCGCGCCTGTGGAGTCGTCATGTACTGTCACTTCCTTGCTTGCCGAGATTCTTGGGACCAATGATACAGATGCGACGAACGAGATCACCCGTCCATTGAAATAATGGCGCTATTCTGTGAATTGGCCATCTGTTTCGGCCAGCCTGCCGCCAAACCGGTGGCCTCGCACCGGAGGGCCGTCAAGGAACCGTCGTCCGAACCGAACACGACACGTCCGTTTGGAAGGAACGCCGCCGCAGACCGGATCGCCGATGGAAGCTGTTCGGTCCAGACGGGGTCCCCTCCCTTATCGATCGCGTGAACGATTCCGTCATTGTCGCCAAAGTAAACCACACCGTCGTTGCCCAGTACAGGCGTCGATTCGACCGGAGCAGCGGTGTTATACCGCCAGACGATCTGCTGCGTTCGCGTATCCAGGCAACACAGGCATCCCGTTCGACTGTCATCGTGTCCCACCGCGGCGCCGAAGTAGAGCCGCCGGTCGACCGTGGCCACCGGCGAACCCAGTACTTGCCCCGGCAATTGAAACTTCCACGTCTCACGACCGTCCAGGTGGAACGCATACAGTTGATCGTCGCGACTGATCGCCACGATCAGCGGACCGTCGATCATCATCAGCGGACTATTGATGTACCAACCGGTTCTTCCCCGGCCTGCGGAATGATCCCACCGATTGACTCCGCGTGACTGAGACAGGTCAATCGCATGCACGCACTGATCCTCAGCCCCAATGAACAGCGTCTGATTGTGGATCACCCCGATCGAATCGAGCTTGGACGCGCAGCGATAATACTGTCGCGAGTCAAGGACTCCCTGAGTACTTATCCGAATGAGACCGCCCGAATAGGCGCTGATCCAGGTGTTGCCAGCGGCGTCGACCAGGGGAGTGGCCCAGCCGAGCGGCTCTCCCGCCGTCACCGGTTCCCACGCGAGATCACCATCGTGGCGAACGCAGTAGACGCAACCACTCAGGCTGTGAACACGAATCAGCCCATCTGCACTGATCGTCGGCGAACCCGGAATGAATCCGCCCGTCGGCAATCGCCACTCGACGACGAGATTCCCGTCACCCGACTCACTTAACATGACGAGTTCGTCCTGGACACACGCGACCAGACGGCCCAGATCATCCACGGCTGGACAGTTCCGCAACGGCTGCACAGGGACGCGACCCGCCGTCACCGCGAAATTCCAGGCGACACGACTCGATGAGGACGGGGCAGGATCATTGGAAGCGGGCTTTTCTGTGACAATCGAAGCACTGTGGGAAGTATCGTCAACGAGTCTATCGTTGTCGCCCACATTGACTGTCAACTCAACGAAACAGCACTCACAGTGAGTTCCGTGCGGTGATGTAAGTTCTCCGCAGTACGCACAGATCACTTTCGCTGTCGACACGTTTTCATCCTACTCTGGTTGTCCGGGCAATCGTCCGTAGTTGCCATCGCCTGATGACCGCATCTGCGAAGCAATCTGCGCGATGCCACGGGATCATCACTGGAATCGGCTACTTGACCCCCACCTGTGCACGGTTCAAAATCTGCCCATCCGGACCGACGACGATCCAGCCGTGGATTTCGGTAACCTCTGCGCCACGATCTCCGGCTCGCATCCGATGGCGTGACGGATCGAATCGCTCACCCGGTCGAACAAGTTCGATCGTGTTCGGCACGTCGCATTCGATGCATTTTTTTGCGAGGGTCTCCACCAGAGCCAGTTCGAGTGGCGGGATCTGATCACTTGATCGCGGAAAACAGGCATAAAAGGAATCACCGACATCACCGAGCAATTTGGGGATCCGTTCGCGCGGTGCAGAACGCCATGTCATCAATTGCCCGATCAGTCCGATTGCCTTCGGATCGTCATCCGCAAGTCGCCTGGTCAGCTCGACCAAGCCGTCAGTTGTGCGAGAGTCCCCGATCAAATCGCCACCGAACAGCACCGCCGGATCGACTGCGGTGAGAGGTGCCTTGGTCGATCCGGCTGCCGATGACTGCGGGACGTTTGCTGTCACCGCTTCCAGCAACATCGCGGCATCGTCTGAATCGGGGCGTGTGCGATTAATGGCCTCGCGTGCTGCAAGTCCATCTGAAGCGATGGCAGACAGCTTCTCTTCGACCTGCTTCAGCCGCCCGCTTAACCTTCGGTGCGACTCCTGAATGATGGAAGCCAGCTTGGGGAGAGTTATTTCGGGCGAGCCTTCGGGAAGTTGAGTCTTGTTTTGGGAAGCATTCAACGCCTGCTCAATTCGATCGAGACGATTCAATAAGGCGTCCACGCGATTTGCCAGTACGGTATTACCTGAGTCAGGCGAGGTTGGAGTCACTCGCGCGTGACTGAGTGACGACTCGGCCCAGGTTTCCACCTGCTCGACCTGCTGGCGAACGGATTGCAAATGTCGAAGTAGTTGAGACAGTTGATCCAGTGTCGGAGGGCCATTTGCGGTTGAGGGAACTGACTGCGAATCGGGAAGGATTTCCAGCGACTCTTCGATCAGCACTTCCGTTTCGGCGAGTTCGCGTTCGGTTGACATGGCCGACTCCTTGATGGATGCGCATGGAGATTATTCGCCAAGTCCATTGACTTCACCTTGTCAGTTCAATGCTGTCCAAGGCACCCGTGTCCAAATAAAATGATTGATCGGACAGTGTTCGCCACGAGAACAGGACGTTCTTGCCGAGCACAGCAGGTTCCTCTCCGACGGTCCCTTCAACGTCGACGGGTTCCAGTCTCTCTTCTTCGTCCCGGGTCGCCAACCTGCGTTTGACCGTCAGAGTCGCATCAATGTTCAGTACGTCCGGGCCGGCGACCACGCGCACCATGTAGATCGGTGAAGCCTCGGCCTCCACGTTGTCACTGGCGCGCCGGGCGATGACAACACGCTGCGTGTTAATCGGAATCCTGGTGGTCTGTGTCTGCTTGTCTTCACGGGCAAACAGGATGCGATCACCCGCGATCTTCATGCTGCCACCCCACACCACGCCCCAGTGATAACTGTTCTTAACCGGCTCATTCCGCATTTCAAACCGGACCCCGCCGAGCAGTCCACGACGCAACAGCAGTTGCACCGCCGTTCCCACCGCCACCGCACTCTTCGGGTCCTTGATCGTGCCTGGGTCGAAACCCTTCTCGATGTCCTCTGGATACGGATACCAGGTCCCCGCGTAGTAGTTGTGCATGGGAATTACGCGTGAAGAAGGCAGTGGCAGGTACGTCTTTACCAACCGCTGGATGTATTTGAGTTTCGTCGGCTGACCTGCCAGCAGTACCACATCGACATCATGCTTCACGATCCGCTGGCAGAAGTCGTATAGCAGGTCATCAAAGACATTGTGAACGATTTCGTTGAACAACTCCTCGTCGTAGATGAGGTCAAGCGGTTGGTGGACATTGATCCGGCCGACTTCGTAGATCTCATCAATGGTCGATTGCAGGCCATCGACGATGTCTGGATCGACGCAACGCGCATCCGTGTGAGAGATGGGATCGGCGGCTCCGCCATCCACAGCCTGTTGCAGATAGGCCTGCGCGAGAGGCACGAACAAGCGGTTCAGCCAGTTGATCCGCTGCGCCTGGAAGCGGCGCATGCTTGGCGTGGCCGGACCGAATAACTCGATGGCCCGATGCGGCTTCAGTCCAACTGCGGCAGCGAACTGGGGGACGATCAGGCATTCCAACAACCGTTTGACGAGGAGATCGCCTGCGAGCGAAATTCCATCCTGGTGCAGCACATCCCCCTGAATGGAATCCGCAAGGCCGGACTTGAGGACGTATTTCGCAATCATCAGATCCGTGGTGCCGCCGCCGATGTCAATGCAGGCAACGCGGACTTCACGATCGGGCGCGGCCACTGCGGTGGATGCCTGCGGCAATTTCCTGGCGAATCGCACAGTCGGTCGCGCCGGGCCGATGGGTTCGTCGTCGTCTGAAGTCGAAGCCGCCTCGGATCCTGCGGCGGCATGCCCACCCTGTGTGGTCGAAGATTCCGTCGCGCGATTCCGTCCGACCATCCCGAACCATAACTTGGCATTCAGATCGGTTGCCTGCAGTTCGCTCCAGATGTACGTCAAATGGACTGCACTGGCTTCGTCGATGCTGAGAGACACGCTTGGCTTCGTTTGTTGCCGTCGTCCGAGGGTGGCGAAAAACAGGTCGGCAGCTTTTTGTGCCTGCTTCTGGAAACGCTCGCGTTCGGGGGCAATCATTCCAGTGGGATGACTCAGTGACAAACTGAGGATTTCACGTGTCCGATTCGGCTCGGGTGTCGATTGTCGGTAGCCATTTGAATTCAGGTAGGTATAGGTCTGACACAGCAATTCATAAAGAGCTGCGACCATCAGTATTCGAGGGGCGTGTCGCGGCTGAAAGGGACATTCCCGCGCCAACTCTTCTTCAGGGATGATCTCGTCATTGGAGGCGGGAAGCGTCAGTTCGTCGGGGTCGGTTTCATCAAGGTACCGGAACAACGGACCACGCAACGTGGCGGCATATTCCTGGGTACCGCAGCGATCGGATGGATCCGCGAGACGCCATAATGCTCCTTCAAGCCAGCTTTCGTCGTCGGCCCAAAGGAATCGTTTGGGGGAACTGACGCCAGTTCGCGCGATACCGTCAATCTGCATGATTTGGGTGACATCGTCGCCTTCCTGGCCGAGGCGCACCGCCGACAAGTCCTGAAACAGTCGAGGATGTACAAAAACCAGGTACGATCCTCGCTCGGTACGTCGTCCCAGGAATCCCTTCCTGGTCGCGCTTGTAAAGATTTCCTTTTCAATCCGTGACGGTGACAGATACGGCGACATCGACCACCGTGTTCGTGAGCTGAACCAACGATTGGTGGGTCTCTTGCGAAACTCGCCCTTGAGATTCCACACGTCCATGCGATAGCGGTTTTGCAGTTCAAACGGCTCCATCACCGGATTTCGTTCATCACTGTGCTCGATCATCAACGCTCCGGTCCGACTGTTTCCGAAATCGACGACCAGGTGCACCCCGATGGCACCTCCTGCATTGGCGCTGGCAGAACAGATTGCAATCTCCACCGGCGGAAGCCCTGCCGGCAGTCCAGCCAGCGTCTGTCCAGTTGGTCCAATCAAGCTGTAGGGAGAAATCGAAATCAGGAAGTCGGCGGTGTGTGCGTCTGCTGATTGAAAGTAGCCGTGTTCCTGGGCACCACACGTCGTGTCAATGGCGAAGAACATGCGATCGGCAATCACCTGCCACTGCAAATAGTGGTAAGTCCGGGCCGACTGACCATTGGCCTCAAGACATTGACAATACTGCCAGCCCTTGCTGTCCTGGACGTGAGTGCCGCGAGGCAGCGGCAGCGGCTCGCAAATGCATTGAACTCCCGTATTTGAAAACACTCTATGAACAGTCATCGCGGAACCTGCCTCTTCTTTTTTTCAATGCCTTGGACGACGTCGTTGATTCCGACAGCGGTTCACATCACTCCGTAGCGTTCCAGAATCTGCACCAATTCATCATTGCCGGGGGGAATCTTCACATCGGCCCCCGCTCCCGACGCGAGGGCGGATGCGAGGCGTCTTCGCCAGCGATCGAGGACCGTAGTCATCAGTCCGTAGTCGGCGGGAAGAAGTTCCCTGGTCATCTTCGATCGGGCGGTCACTTCCACGGCAGCGTCGGACAGGATGACATCGGTCAACGGCTCCATACCTGGCCCGGGGTTCATCATAAAGTCGCACAGGACCATGCGCACGAACTTGCGGCGGGCATGTTTCTTGACTCCCGCATCGACGAGTTGCAATCTGATGATTGGCATCAGACGGTCACACAGTTCGGTAAACACCGCAGGCGATTGCAGATACTCTGCCAGATACCGGGACAAGGCGCTGAATTGTTCCGGCTCCAACCATGGTCCACCATGCGGATGAGACGCCACCTGTTTCTTCCAGCGATGCGGCGCCCAGATCGTTCCCCAATCCTGCAGGAACGTACGCAACTCATTCGGGAATCGGACCTCAAGAGGTTCAGGACGCTTTCCCACAACGGCCTCTCGAAATTCCCCCAGGTCGGCCAGCGCCGCAAAGTCCTCATCGGAGTCGAGGCAAAGCGACGATTCCAGTGCTTCAATTCGCCAGTAAATGGCAGATGGGTCGGAGTGCAGCCAACGAACAACTTGCTCGGCCGTGGCAATTCGGCGTTCACGGTCAATGTTCGTGTCGGGATTCACCTTCCAGCTCAATCCGAGATCGCAGAGCAGTTGCCGGGTTTCTGTGATTCTTCGGTCAAGCTCGAACTGCTTCCGTTCTGCTGACGCCGCCTTTTCAAAGGCGCCTGCAATCAACAGCACGCCGCCATCGTGATCCTGCATGGCGTGGCGCCATTTCAATTCGGCGCTGGCCACGTGGCGTTGAACTCGCTCTGAGGAGAGGAACGCTTCACCGGCCTCGACCCACTTCTGCTCCGGCTTGCTGTCCTTGATGCGGCGAGCTTCGTCGTAGTCCCAGGTGCCGGGATACCGGATCGGATAGACGTTCGTGAACGGTTTCCCATGCCCTCCAAAGTCAGTCATGATCTCGCGAAATGTCAGTTCGACGATCGAGCGAAGTCGGTTCTCGTACAGCGCCGACTTGGCCCTCTCATCACGAAATTCCTCGTCGAGCCCGGTCATTCCGACAAAAAACGCCGGTTGTGTATCGTCGACTCCGCGCGGCCATTTCTCCTCGCCATAATGACCTTTCCCCCACCGGTCCACGTACCCCTTTAACGTTTCACGCACTTCCAGCTTCCGACCGCTGATCAGTAGCAACAGAGTCTGGATCTGTAATTCTTCAATGTAACGATCGAACAAGAAGAACACCTTGCCCCGTTTCACAATGTTCATCAGCTTCTCGACGGTGTCGGCGCACTTGAGGCCTCCCGCTTCGGTTCCCTTGCCCGAGGCCACCAGACCGGGAATGTCGAGAAAGTCGATTCGTTCCAGGACCCTCCGCCAGGCATCCGAAAGCAGTTCGGGAATTACCGGGATAACCATTTCCAGCAGTCCCGACTGAATCGTGGCAAGATCCTCCTCGGAACCCTGGCGTCCCGGCTGATAGTCCAGCACCCACCAGCCGGAGTCCTGCTTGAGAACGAATTCGGACCAGCGTACGAAGTTAAAGCATTTCGAATTCTCGCTTTCCTGGATTGGGGTCCGTTGACTGTCGAGCAGGAACCTGACTGCCATCCAGTGGATCAGCATTCCCGATTCGCCCCCATCGCGTTTCAGCCTGTCGATAAAGCGGCACACGGTCGTGAACAACTCCGAGATTTCCGGCCATTTGTTCCAGAACAGCGTTCCAGCAAATGTCGTGTAACCTTCATCTGACAATGGGTAGCGCGACAGGATTGCGTTGAACGTCATCTCTTCCGTAGGGAACCTCCAGTGTTTGATCTGCTTCATGTAGGTGAAGCAGTCGAGCAGATCCAACCGCCATTCGCGATTGATCGTCGTCGCTCCGTGACTTTTACTGAGATCTTCCAATAAATGCTCTATGCTGGCGGTGTTCCAGACCACTTCGTTGGGCATTTCGCATTCCGAGTCAAATCCGCGAGCGAGCACACGCAGCCATTCGGAGCGTGACAGTGCTTTGACCAGCACCGGGTAGCTTTGAAGCGCGGTCAATTCAAACCGGTCCTTGGTCGTGAATCGGGTGACGATCGCCGTGGCTTCATTCGTACCGCTTCGCGGGTTGAGATCGAAGTCGAATGACAAATCGGGGAGGTATGCCGGCGCTCCGAGCCGCTCGTCGCGACCGAGCGGACTGTGACCTTCGTCCGCCGCCTTCAAGACTCGACCGACGAACAGGCTCTTGCCAACCTGGGAGGCTCCGTAAACGGCCGTCGCGACGGGGACGCGCGAGGAGCGGAACAGATTCCCCGCCAACCGGCGCAGTCGCAGTGTATCGAATTCCTGATTTGGTGGAACCGGACACAATTCGTGCTCAATGCGAAGGGAATTGAACTTGCCGACCCAGTCGGTCAAATCTTCCGCGAAGTCCAGCGTCTGGATGGCACGCTCTTGCAGTTTTCGATCGCGTTCCTCGGGGAAGGCCATATATGCGTCTCTCGTCTATTTGGAGTGGCGGTGGATTGCCCGTCGTTCGATATGCCCGATGTGACTGTCGCGTCTTGCGGACAGTCGCCAGTCATTTTTGTGGATTAACCCGCGTCACGCCGGGGACAATGCGGAACGAGTACGGGTAATGCTCAATTGATTTGTCGCTGGAGTCCCGCGCCTCAATTGTGAGCTGGTACAACTCGGTCGGCGGACCAATTCTCAAAGCCGGACTCGTCAATGTGACCTTGACCCCGTCTGCGACCGGCTGGGATTTCGTCCACACAGAACTCTCACGATCCGAACACACGATGCGGTATTCGATTTCCCCTTCCGAGCGGTCCCCCTGCACAGTCAGTTCGATCGAAAACGTCTGCTTGCCGACATTGACCAGCTTGCCCTCTCCGATCTGCCGGAAGCGATCACCGACGACTTTTACATCAATGAGTGTCGAAAGTCCGCCGTAGATTGCGCGGACCTGTGCCTGACCGATTCCATTGGCCGTAATTCGACCGGACGGAGTCCCCTGCTCCAGCGTGGCGACAGACGCATTGAGCGTTTCCCACTGCGCTTCCACGGGGCGGGAGGCACGGTCGCCTTTGGAGCGAGCAAAGATCTGCACGGGTGCTGAAGTCTCGCCAAGTCGCAACGTCAGGGTCGATGGTTTCGCATCGAGTGCTACAGCGGCCGGACCGGATCCAGAAACGTCCAGCGTAACGGTCTTGGTCTGCAAAGTGCCAAGGCGGCCCTGCAACGTGAACTGTCCCGGTTGTTTGCCGATCACGGCGGGTGCAGAGTGGACGGCAACCTGAGTCCCCGGATTGGGGAGCGTGACCTCCAGCGCGACGTGAGGCACTCCAGACTCTCCTGCTTTGTCTGAAATGAACGAGGTCAAATCCTGGCGCGCACTGCCGTCGCGGGGATGGCCCCAGAGTTTGTAGGGCCTGGATTCCCCAACTAGCAGGGGAGTCTGCTCAACGTCCAGTTCAAGGCTCGCGAATTCCGACGAAACGGGTCGTATCACCAGCGAATGTGTGTTTGAAAGGTATTCCCGATGCTTGGCCTGAAGCGTCACGCGGCCTGGCTTCCTCGCGATCAGACGGCACCCTGCACGCACGTCCGCCATGTCCATCTGATCCGGTTGTAAGACGAGCGTCGTTTCGGTGTTGGTGACATCGACAGAACTTCCGCCGCTGAACAGCTCCGCAAAGAACTCGACTTCGGCTCCAACGGACGTTTCCGAGGTGCCGGTCAATCGCAGCCTCGCGGTGGCTTGCGGTACGTCGTCAGGGACTTCAACCGTTGCCGAACCAGACAACCCGTCGTACTTGCCACCTGGATCGACCACGGTCACCGCTACAATCGCCTGCCCTGTCGCAGTCGCGCGGATCTTGTTGTCTGGATCCACGCGGAAGATCTGGTTCGATGTGGCGGACAGTTTGTAGGACATTTCTATCGGACTGCTGCCCGGTGCGGGGACCACTTCCACTCGGGCGAAGGCCCCATTCTGTCCGTTGCGAATCACGAGCGGGTTCGGCGAGATCCGAAGCAAGGCATTGTTTGGCAACCGCTCGACTACATCCACCAGGAGTGGGCTTCGAGACTTCATGCCGTCGAGCTCGGCGTCAATTTGAGTCTGACCGATCTTCTTCGGCGTGATGAGCGGACCCGCAGGACCTGTCGTGATCGAAATGACATCCTGCGGCTCGCGCACGGTCAACGTGACCAGATGATCGACATCCTGCTGAGTCCCGTCGGCCAATGTACGAATCACCCGAATGCGGTTGCCAGGGTAACCCAACTCGACGCGTGTTGCGCTCGGCACAAACATCAATCCAACAGGCTTTGCAGCAGGAGCATTTCCGGCAGCTGTGCTCGAAGACGCCGTTCCATTTCCGTCAGATCCAGTGGTCGCAACCTTCAATGGCGCGCTGGCTCGCAGCACGCCGGCCTGGGCGATGACTTCGGTGTCGCCAGGTGAACGACCTCGTACTCGCAACGTGCGATCGGCCGTCGCGATAGTCGTGTTGCCGACGCGAAGACGAACCCCGTCATCGGTACCCAACTCCACGACGGAGTTTCCACGTCTCGCGAAGACCTGAAAATCGACTGTGTCGCCCACAGCGACCACGGCCTGATTCGGCTCGATCGTCAAATCGCGCAACGGGTCTGCGGTCACACGAACGGGAACCAGCTTCGACGGATTGTCGCGCCACACACAGTTGATCGTTGCAGCCCCCGGTTCAGCGCCGAACAGATTGTGCCCCTTCTCGATCTGCACTGCGGCAGGATTGGCTCCGCCAGCCGTCAACTTGAGATCGGGATGCAGTCCAAGCCGCTTTCGTCCGCTGTTCGTGATGCCGGTGATGGTCAATTTCCTGCGTTCGCCAACGGACAGCGGAACCCTGACCGGACTGACCTCCAGACTCTGGTAGGGTGTCTCGGTGACGACTGCCTTGACCGTCGCCGGCGCATCGATTCCGGATACTCGCACCAGGATGTCAGCCTCGCCAGCAGTCATCCCGAGTACACCGCGGCCACTCACGGCTACGACCGTGTCGGCGGAACTCGACAACAGCGCTGCATCTGTCACGTCGGCACGCTGGCCATTCTCCGAGACGCGGAACACGCGCAAGGAGGCTTCTTCTCCGACAGCAAGATTTAGTTTGGCTGGTTCAACGACCAGTCGAACATTGCCGCTCGTCGCGCGGGGCCGCGGTTCAACCGACACATCGAGCATTACAGACTCGCTTCCAAGCGAGAATCTGACGCGTGTTCGTCCCGCGCCGCGGGCCACGAGCGAGTCACGTTCGGGCAGGTGCTCTACAATGTTGCGGGCCGCTGGAGAAACAAGGCACTGACTGCTCACATCCGCTCCGTCGCGAGTGATGGTGATATCGGTACCAATGTGTCGCGACTCCTCCAGTCCCATTGTCAGGCTCGACGGCGTGACAACCAGACGCCGTGAGGGACTTGGCGTCGCCGTGACTGTCACCACCGACGCCTGACTGACGATCTTGCCGTATTCGACGGTCACATGGCTGCGCCCTTCGGCCAATCCAGTAATGTTGCAGCCATCAGCAAGTGCGACCGCAGCGTCATCCGACTTCCACGTCAATTCCGGTCGACCGGTGATGTCACCCACAACGCGGCCCTGCTTCCAACCGATGGCTCGCAACCCCGCTGACTCACCCACAGCGATGTCGAGCGTCTGCGGGACGATGACAAGTTGATCGATCTCCAGTTCGTCGATCACTTCGACGTCGAGTGACTCGGCCGCCATGACGCCATCATAACCGACCTTCAACTTTGCACGACCAGCGGCTTGAGCGACGAGCCTTCCCGTGTGAATCGCGAGCGGGGCGGGTTCCAGATCGCCTTCGACGCTCAATTGCGCATCCGCCGTCACGTCGCGAGTTGCACCGTCGGCGTTGGTCGCTTCAACGCGGAAGTCAGTGAAGCTCGTGCCGACCGGCAGACGGATTGGCGGTTTGGCGGTGGTTAGCAATCGCACTGACGCCGGCTTGAAGCTACCCGGCTGATCGTCGGTGACGGTCAATTCACAGGAACCAGAACCGGTCACAAGCGGATGCTTCGCAATCAATTTTGCTTTGCCAGGAGAGAGGCCGCGGAAAGCTCCGGAGGCACGATCGACCGCAACAACGTCGGGGGATTGGCTTTCAAACGTCACCCCGTCCATGTTCAGTTGGACGGGACCACGACTGCCAATGCCAATCAGCTTGAACTGTCCGGCCTCTCCTGTCGCGACAGTGGACTTGTCGGGTTGCAGACTGAGCTTCAGGTCATCTGGCTCGATTGACGAGATTGCTACGACGTTTGAAGTCCGTCCCTGATACACTGCCTTGACTTTGAGCGGCCCTGCTCCGGCCTTGAGTGCTTCGACATCGCCTGAGCCGAAGCGGAGCCCCGATATCGGATCAACCTCCCATTCAAGGCGTTCAGGGGGAATCACCACGCGGCGACCGTCGCCATAGCAGGCTTCTGTCTTCAACGACAGCTTCTGACCCACCGGAAGCTCGATCGTTCCGGCAGGCGACAGTTCCAACTGCAACGGAGTACTCGTGACGTCAACCAATCCTTCTGCATGAAGTTCGCCAAACTTCACGCTCAATTCTTCCGGCTCATCGGTCTGTTGCATTCCCTTGACTCGCGGTCCCTGTCGATCGAGTTGAGCGATCTCGGGACGAGGAAGCGCAATCCATTGCAATTGGTCGGGAGCGATCTCCGCTCGCGGCCCATCGGGTGAATCTGCCAGAACACGGAGCGGCCTCGAATCGTCAACGGCAACAGAGATGCGAGGCGGATCGATCGTCAACGCGGTGAAGTTCCCGGCGACGACCTTTACGTCAAACGAGACTGACTTATCACCCTGAATGATTTGAATCGCGCCACCACCAATGGCGCGGCCGATCAATCGCGACCGCCCCGAGACTTCCACTTGCTTCGGAACCGAGCTGACCATGCGATACGGCGGATTGGGGGCAGCGACTACCTGGACATCGGCGATCTCACCCACCCGCAATGTGAGCGACTTCGGATAAACTGACAGTGTGTCATCGTTGGCGTCTACATCAAGCACCGTCACGTCAAGGCTGGTGGACAATCCTCGGAATTTTGCCGAGAGCGTCGCAGTCCCCGGCGTCAGCGCTCTCAGCCGATGACCTTCGATGGTGGCATTTGCCGCCGGAATCAATTCCAAAGTGAGCTTCTCAGTTCCAGTCACTGTATGCCTGGCGCCATCGTCCGCCACGGCCGTCACTGAGACTTCACCCAACTGCCCAACACGAAGATTGGCGGGCGAGACCGCCAACTCCAGAGATTTGAACGGCTTTTCGGTGACGACGACCGGAACCTCGGCCGACATGTATTTGCTTTCATCAGTCGCGCGATAACGCACGACCAGCTTGCCTTCTCCCGCTTCGAGACCCCGCACCAGACCGACATCGACACCGAACGGATCATTCGCATGAGGAGACAATTCGGCGGAAGTCGTCAGGTCCGCGGTACGACCGTTTTCAAACCGCCCCTGCAACTTCCAGGGTACCTGGGCGTCGACGGCGACCTCCAACCTCGCCGGTACGAGCACGAGTTCCAGCGGATTGGCCGGTGGCTCGACCGTCACGTCAATTTGGCGTGTCATTTCGCCCACGACAAAAGTGATTTTCGTCTTGCCGGGAGACTTGGCACGACCAAGCAAGCGGAACGGATTGCTGAATGCAAGGATTCGATCTTCGTCAACGAGCGGTCTTGCGGTGGCCGTGACATCCTCGTCGGCCTGACCGTTTTGCCCACGTCGTTTGACCGTGAATTCCACTTGACTGCCAACCGGCCCCGTCCAGGTCTCGGGCGAGACGATCAGCGATTGCATGACCGGGCTGACTGTGCCGCCACCATTTTGATTCTTCGCAAACCACCACACTCCACCAGCGACCGCGCAGAGGACACACAGCGCCGCAATCGCTTTAACAATCGAAAGACCCAGTCCGCCTGATCGACCGCCGGAATCCGTGTGCCGATTGCATTTCGGGCATTTGGGTGCCGCGCTTGTCCGATTGAGGAAATAAAGTCGACATTTTGATGTGCAGATCACCGGAACGGCGGGTTGGGAATCCCGGCGCCGAAAGCCGGCGCACCAGACGAGGTGCCATTTCTTCTTGTCATCCTGCCATTTCATGAAATAAAAACGACGCTCTTTTTTGCGAAGCTCGCTTTTCAACGCGGCCATTTCACCAGCCGCGTATTCCTGGACAGCTTTCTCGATACTGGTCCTTGGTGTGGCCGCCTTGAGTTTGGCCTCAATCTCGGTGAGATCCTTCTTCAGTTCCCCATCCAGGTCGGCTTCGGTGACGACTGTGCAGGAAATGTTGGGAACGCGCGCATTTCGTTCGTCGCGGACGTAGAAATCGATACGCCCTCCATGCCGTTCCGGCTCGGCGACCAGTGGTCCCAGCCACTGCATCAGGGCATAGCAGTTCGCGTTCTTGTCATCCAAAACGGCGCGGCCGGGCTGAAGTGCCACGTCTGTGAAATCGGCCTGTTGTGGAGCCGGAGGCGCCAGGTCGATGTGAACAAACGGCAGGACGGAACCCATACGAATCTCCAGTACCACACCCGATCGGTGCCGCAGTTCAAGTGACGGGTCGCAACTCCGAGTGGCCGAAGAGGATGTGTTTTCAGTGTTTGATTATGCGTTAGGCCCAAAGCTGTTGCAAGGAACATCGACAAACGTGTTACTGACCCGACAAGCGAACCTCAGCGGTCGTCACAGGCGGTCAAAGAACAGCCCCTGTTGAGCACGCTCATCCAACCGATCTGAAGTCGGCGGATCAACTTGAAGCGACTCAACCCCAGTAGTAGACTCACACTGCCGCTCGATGATTCGTCCATGTGGCCTGCTGGCGAGTGCTGTCTGCGGTGAGGGGGGAGTTTCCGCGAATGTCGTCTGTAAATGCAGGTTCAGTCTCGCTCTGGATCAAGGCCGCTCGAGATGGTGAGCCTCATGCAATTCAGCACCTTTGGTCACGCTACTACGAGAAGCTCGTCAGACTCGCTCGAACGCGTCTGCGTGGTGCTCCCCGTCGAGTTCAGGATGAGGAGGATTTCGCGGCGCATGCTCTGGAAAGCTTCCATCGAGGCCTGCAGTGCGGTTACTACCCGGACGTCACCGACCGTGGCGGTCTGTGGCGACTGATGATTGCACTCACGGCGAACAAGGTGGTGGACGGACTGCGACACGAACGCCGGGCCAAACGTGGTGGTGGGAATGTTGTGGACGAAGGCATCCTGGGCGATGGTGCAGTGCTGGCCGAGGCTTTTGGCGACGAGCCGACTCAAGAAGTCGCCGTCGCATTCGCGGACATGCTTGATCAAGTCCTCGCCAAACTCGGTGACGAGACGCTTCGCCAGGTCGCTCTCATGCGACTGGACGGCTATTCAAACGACGAGATCGCGCAGCAATTGGGCTGCGTCGAACGTACGATTGAACGAAAACTGAATGTCATCCGCCGCGTCTGGCGTGAGACTGACCCCGAGTTTGAGCAACCGCCGACCTGAAATCTTCGGTCCCGATCACCGAGTTCTCAGAAGCTTGCCCAATTCATCTGTCGGGTGTCAGGCCACTGCGACGATGTTCAATTGAGTGTTTTGATCGATTAAATTGCCGGCGTCACGCAGCTTGGAAGGGTTGAAACGTGCCTGACGACTTGAACGACCCGCAGCTGAGCCTGTCAGAGGTGCGTCACATCGACCAGCAATGTGACGAATTCGAGTCCGCATGGAATAACGGTGAGCGTCCTCAGATCGAAGATTTCATCGCCGGCCGTCCCGAACCTGAATCGAGTCACTTGTTTCGTGAGTTGCTGAAGGTCGACGTGGATTGCCGGATTTGTTGTGGCGGCGATGCTCGGTTGTCTGAGGTGGACTATCGCCACCGATTTCCCAATCGTGACCGCGAAATCAGTGCGGTTTTTTCCCTGACGGCGCGCGAGTCAGCGACATTTGGTGTCGCATCAACTCGGTCGATGTTTCCTGGGGATTTGCCGCATCAAATCGACAAGTACGACCTCTTGAACCGCATCGGACGCGGTGGCATGGGCGAGGTCTATCGCGCGCGACACATTCCGTTGAACAGTATTGTCGCCTTGAAACTCATCAACGCGAAGCAGATCGAGAACCCTCTGGCTGTGGCGCGTTTCAAGCAGGAGATCAAGGCCGTCGGAAAACTTGATCACCCGAACATTGTCAAGGCGACTGATGCCGGTGAATTTGGAGGAATGCATTACCTGGCAATGGAACTGGTGGAGGGTATCGATCTTGCCAGGGTCATACGGCGCCTCGGACGCCTCTCGGTCGCCGATGCCTGTGAGATCCTCCGGCAAGCCGCCATGGGGATGGCTCATGCACACGAGAAGGGACTGATTCATCGCGACCTCAAGCCGTCAAACCTGATGCTCACCAAACACGTCCTCGACAAGAGCGGACAGGTTAAAGTGCTGGACATGGGGCTGGCACGGTTGCTGGATCCCGGTCAGATTACGGGTGAGATACCAGCACTCACTACCAGCGGCCAGGCGATGGGAACACCCGAATACATGGCCCCCGAGCAGGTGAGAAACACGACGGCGATCGATCAGCGTGTCGATGTTTACAGCTTCGGCTGCACTCTGTACGAGTTTCTGGTTGGGCAGCCACCGTTTCCGAAATCGAAGCACGGGACGCCGATCGGCGTTCTCATGGCACAGGTCAATGAACCGCTGCCTCCCGTCATACAAGCTCGCCCGGAACTTCCGGCCAGCCTTGTCGAGATTGTCGGGAATCTGCTGGCCAAGAACCCGGACGAACGAACCGCCTCAATGGAAGAGGTGGTTTCGCGACTGGAACCGTTTGCCCGTTCGAGCAACATCGCGGCATTGCTGGACCGCGCACGGCAGTATCCTCCTGTGGAATCGCTCGAAGGTGATCAACAGGAAGATGACAAGCCGGATCACGTAGTCGCTTCTGATGGCCGGTCCGGGTTGTCGCGACGACAGATCCTCGGCGCATTGGGTGGAGGTGCCTTGGTTTTTGCAGTCGCAACGATGTTCTTGTGGCCGGACTCGGGAACGGATGTCCTGGCAATGGTGGATCCCCAGAGAGACCGAATGCGGGGTGATTGGCGACTCACCTCCGGCCGCCTGGAATCTCCGCGGGACGGTGTGGCAATTCTGCGGCTTCCGTACACGACACCCACCGAGTTCGACCTCGACGCGATTGTGGACCGCGAGTACGGCCTGATGCTGTCATTCGTCCACATCGACCGGGTGACTCCGTTTCTGATTCGTTTCGGATCCGATGTGGAGGTGACCGGACCTGGCCCTGCCAAGGGACGCCCCGAACACGTCGCGGGAACCGTATTGTCTGCCAGTTGGCCACTGCATCGCCAGGAAGCGAGCCGACTGCGGATCGAAGTTCGCAAACGGCGGTTGCTGGTTCGTCTGAACGATGAGCAACCCCTGGAGTGGAAGGGAGACTTCACATTTCCGGGTGGCGTGGGTTCTGAGTTTGGTCTCGAACGTGACGGCTTGTACCTGTGTACGGAGGAGAGCGAGTTTCGAATTCTAGAATTGCGCATCGCCGATCGAACTGGAAAACCTTAATAACAATTGGCAACGCCAAACCCCACCGTTAGAAGCGGGGAGTGATTTCCGTTTCACCATCGAAGCATGCTGCTGACAGGCCCCGCTGATGGACGATTGACCAAGGTGGGAGTTGAACCCACAGATTCACCAGGCTCTCGACCTGGCCGCTTTTCCGGTTTGCGTACTTGGCCGGATCGATCGGAGGATTTGCACCTCGGAGTCACGCAGGACACGGTGAAGACATGTGTTCAGTTGCAGACCCCGGTAACGATCCGGGAAAGCTGGCCATATGAAAGCCAGTCGGGCACCTGCCCTGCCTGCATTGACCAAGGGGAGATTTGAACTCCCACGCCCGTACGGGCACGACGTTCTGAACGTCGCGTGTTTACCAGTTACACCACTTGGCCGTGAGTCTTCGTGCAGTTCACCCCCCGACAGCGCGTGACAGAATTCCGTGCATGAATCCAATGGCACGAGTGGGATTCGAACCCACACTCGCGAAGGTTTGAGCTTCGTCGCTTTCCCGTTAGCGTACCGTGCCCTGTCGGCGTCAATTCAGTAGCCCGGGTGGGACTCGAACCCACAGCATCACTGGTTCTAAGCCAGAGTGGTCTGCCATTGCCTACCGAGCCGAAATCGTCGTAACCGTCTCAAAACACCTTCGCTATTCACGTTATTCATCGTTTCCTCGTTCCCAAGGTCCCGCTTGGGAGCGCCAGCCTTTGAAGCTCCGCTTCACGTTTCCTAGCACACCCCCACATCCAGTCAGTCACCACGTCGACCGGTCCACGTTGCTCTCTTGCCGAACACCGACCGCGAAGCAGAGCTTCGAAGACGGGCGTTCCCAAGCCGGAGCTTGGGAACGAGAAACACTGCCCCAAACCGCCTTCGCGAACGCTTTGGATTCCTCTGTCACAACCGCGAGTGCCCAGCGCGGGGGTTGAACCCGCAAACACCCGGGTTTAAGCCGGGCCGCTCTTCCAGTTGGCGTACCTGGGCCTGGTCCAAAACAGAATTCGCGTTGATACGGAAGCCGTGGGACTCGAACCCACAACGGACAACGTCCGCGCCTGCTTTCGAGGCAGGTTCCTCATCCAGCCGGATGACTTCCGTTTTTCAAACACCCGCACGATTCGACGTAAACGGGATCTTTCGGATCGATGTCGAACTGAACTCTCGCACGTGTCTTGGAGCCAGCCAATCTGAACTGCGGCGACAGGAATCGAACCTGTGTCACGACGGTTAACAGCCGTCTGCCCGTACCAGCACGGACTCCACCGCAATTGAGTCATCGCACAAACAAAAGCACCCAGTGGGAGTTGAACCCACACTTCCGCCCTGGCAAGGCAGCACGCGGCCGCTACATCATGGGTGCGTTGGGGGATGTCGCGGGGCAGCCCCCAGCAACGGACAACGCCAGATTCACTTCCTGACCAGATTGTGAAAGAGCAAACTGCAAAGCACCGGGTGGGACTCGAACCCACGTTGCCGCATTACGAATGCGGGGTCTTGGCCGCTAAACGACCAGTGCGTATTGATTGGGACCAGACGGGCTTGAACCGTCACCTGCCCGGGTAAGATCCGGGTATGCTGCCACTAACACCTTGATCCCGTTTCCAGTTCTGCGTGCGGTGAACTGAGGCACGGAGACTGCCCCAACCGTGGCCTGATCGTCACACCGGTCCCAACTCTTCGAGACAGTTTGTCGACGACCAACGAAAAAGCCCGGTGTCACTCGCGTGACACCGGGCTGAATCAGCTCGATCGGCCATTGGCCCGTGTCACGTCCGTAACGGATTCAGGGATCCCGAATTCTCCAGCCCGGAACCACCCTGATTGCCGACCGATAAGGTCTGCTTGAAGGCGCGCGCCGATTGACCACGACCCGGGTTGACCGCCAATGGCCGTCGGGTGAGGTTTGACTTGAGTCTCGCGTTCTGCCTGGTCGTCATCATGATTCACTCGGCCGATATGCCTGAGGTTGGTGATCGTCGTCCGATGCTCACAGTCACCGGTAACCTATAGATGCGCGACCGCGGCAAAAAGTTCGCGTCTTTTTCGACTTTTTCCAGGAAGAGACGCAGACACCATCCGTTGCCCGGAACCGCGCGAAACAACCAGTGTACTTCAGTTCCCTCAAAGGAAGAGCCTCGACGCGGAAACTACGGACTCACGCGTTGGCACCGTCGACCGTCGCTGCGGGCTCCAGTTCCCGCAATTCGGTGCGCTGGCCCGCCCTACCCCATGAACGCATCGCGTGTCCGCTTGACCAACTGGTTTTCGCGATCCCCGGACCCACGCAGGTTGTAGACTCCCGCCGCCAGAAAACGGGCGCGCCATTCCGGCGAGACGTGCTGGAAATCCTCCAGCAGGGCCGCGCTGAACTTGTAGTCGTGGGAGTTGGTCCCTTTCAGAAAAATCAACAGACGAGCGGCGTCGATGAAATCGACGGGGTCGGGATTGTCCTTGACGTACGAAATCAGTTTGCCCGCAGCCTGTGACCGATTGCGCGAGATATCCGCCAGGATCTCGGTACAGGCATTCGGACCGGTTGCGTCCAGAGGAATTGCTTCCAGAGTGTCCAGGCGCGCCGTGCCAACTTGACCGCGGCTGACCATGGCCCCCCGGAACAACGGCAGGAACGCGACGTTCTGCAGAAACACCATCCGCCGAGTTTCATCGTTGCTGGTCGCCTGAAATGCATACCGCAACGCATTCGATGACGTCATGGCATGCAGGGCGACGATCCCCGGCTGGCGGATCAGCAGTTCACCCGCGCCGACGAACAGTGCATCCCAGATCGATTGCGGTGAGACACCCCGGTTGATGATTTCCACGGCCTGCGCACAGGCTTCCTCGTCGGAGCCGCTGCGCAGAACTGCCAGGAATTCTGTGGTGGCGGCGGAGTCGACTCGCCCTTCGGTCCAGTCCTTGCGAAGTTTCGACGCCAGTTCCCGATTTCGCTTCCACGGCAGATCCGCGGCGGCATTTCCCTGAAATGGATTACCTCCTTCGTGGTGTTGCAGGGCGTACGCCAGCGATCGCAAAATCGGCTCGGCATGTTGCCAGCCGATCACTTCCAGGGTGCGGCGGCTGTTGGCGACGAAGATCGCCTTGTGGCCGATGTCTCGAAAATCGCGGGCTCCAAACCGATAGAACAGTTCAAACGCCTCATCAATCGTGGCGGACCTGGCCAGTCCCGCCGCGGCCACATCCGCAGCCCCTTCATCCCACGAGTCCATGGCACTTACAAATGCCTGGCGAGCCTTGTCGGCTGGGAGAACGCTGGCTTCCTTCACGGGAGCCATCGTCCAATTGCCCTCACGCACATCCGCCGCCTGCGACGATTTGAATTCATCCAGAGCCCAGAAGATCGGCAGCCAGCGGTGCTCGGGCGGCGACGCGATGCTGGCCAGGTGCGCCGAATTCACGACCAGCACCGCGTGGAATTTGAAACCGACAGACGGTCTTGGCTGCACGTTGCGAACACCCGCCAGCAGCAGTGCGGCCAGGACCTCACGATATGTCAGCCCGGACTTGATCCGTGCCGCGACTTTCTCCAGAAGTTGCTCACGCGGAGTCTCCTCCAGCAGTTGGACGACGGGCTCGATCGAGGGATCCAGTCGAACCACGTTGGGATCGAGTGTCGACTCGGCCGCAGACACAGACTCAATTTGCGATAGAAAGCCCAGATCACCCAGCCCGGTCATCGCTCCGCCGAATGCGGTCGATTTCAGAAACGTACGGCGCGTGGACTGCGGAAACATGGCGCTTGCCTCCTGTGAAAACGGCCCGCGTGAATGGATCTGATCCGCCGGAATTGTATCAGTCACCGGCGTGAAAATGCGAAGTTTATTTGCCTGGAACTCAGCCCAGGATTCCCTGGACGACGTTGCCGTGGATATCGGTCAGGCGATACTGGCGGCCCTGGTAGCGGAATGTCAGTTTTGTATGGTCGATGCCGCTCAGGTGCATGATCGTTGCCTGCATGTCGTGGACATGCACGGGATCGGCGGTGATGTTCCAGCCGAAGTCGTCGGTCTGGCCATACACGGATCCCCGTTTGACGCCGCCGCCCGCCAGCCACCAACTGAACGCCTTGCCAAAGTGGTCACGTCCCTTCGGGTTGGCGGGATCTCCCTGGCCGAACGGTGTGCGGCCGAATTCGCCACCCCAGATGACCAGTGTGTCGTCCAGCATCCCACGTTCTTTCAGATCCTGCACCAGTGCCGCCGACGGACCTTCGGTATCCTTGCATTGTTGTTCGAGTTGCGTGAACAGGTTGCCATGCTGATCCCAACCGGAATGCATCAACTGTACGAACCGGACCCCGCGTTCCAGCAGTCGTCGCGCGACCAGACAGTTGTTGGCATAGGTACCTTTCACCTGGACATCGTCGCCGTAGCGATCCAGCGTCGCCTTGGTTTCGCCCGAGAAATCCACCAGGCCCGGGACGCTGGTCTGCATGCGAAACGCCATTTCATATTGCGCGATCCGTGTGTCGATTTCGGGGTCGCCGTAGTCGGCCAGGTGAGCGGCGTTCATGGCGGCAATGTCGTCCAGCAGCGCGCGGCGGCCTTCCCGGCTGACTCCGGGGGGATTGGCCAGATACGGGACCAGGTCGCCGGTATTGCGAAAGCGAACACCCTGATATCGACTGGGTAGGAATCCGCTGCCCCAGTAGTAGTCGAAGAACAACTGCCCGCAGGTCTTCCCCTTGTCGCTGGAGGTCATGACGACGAACGCCGGTAGGTTTTCGCTGGAATTGCCCAGTCCGTAGGACAACCAGGCCCCCATGCTCGGACGTCCCGGCACCTGGGCACCGGTCAGAAAGAACGTCACGCCGGGGGCATGATTCACCGCTTCGGTGTACATGCTGCGGACCAGGCACAATTCGTCGGCGATCCCTCCCACGCTGGGGAGCATTTCACTCAGGGAGATCCCGGCCTGGCCATATTTCTGAAACGGCTTGATGGCGGGCTGGCAGGGCCATTTGCCATAACCACTGGACATCGTCGACAGGCGCGTCGTGCCGCGGACGGTGTCCGGGATGTCCTTCCCCTTCATTTCCTGCATGACAGGCTTTTCGTCGAACAGATCGACGTGCGACGGACCTCCCCCCTGCCACAACATCACCACTCGCCTGGCCCTGGGAGGGAAATGGGGAATTCCCGGCTGCCCAGGTTCCGCAGCGTGTCCCGTCGGATTCATCAGGAGACTGGCCAGTGCGGTGGCACCAATCCCACCGGCAGACGCGCCGAAGAACTGGCGTCGAGTTACGCGGGTGATGTTTTCCAGTTGCAGATCATTCATGCTTCGAGTCCCAGTCTGACTTTGCTTCACAACGAGGGTAGTGATCACTCGCGGGTCTGAGATTCATCCAGATTCAGAATTGCCAGGCAAACGGCCGTCAGTGCCGCATGCTCGGTTGGATTCAAGGATTCATCACGTTTGGAGGCCCCCACTGTCAGGAGCGACTTGGCAGCCTCTGCGTTTGCCTGATAGATCGCCGCCTGGCGCTCATACGCACGACGCAACATCTTCAGATCGGATTCGGTCACCGTCCGGCAGGCAACCCTGCGGAAGGCCAGTGTCAGTCGACCATCAACCGTCGCCTCGGATTTCATGGAAAGCTCGGCCAGCGCCCGAGCCGCTTCCACCCAGGTGGGGTCGTTGAGTGTCGTCAGGGCGTGCAAGGGAGTGCTGGTGGCCGCGAGGCGAACACGGCATGTCTGGCGATTGGAGGCATCAAACATGTTGGCCGGTCCCACCGTGCGACGCCAGAACGTGTATAGACTGCGGCGATACAGGTCGCTGCCGGTTGACTGTGGGTAGGTGAAGTCGCGTTCTTTGGTGATGGCCAGCGCTTCCCAGACAGCATCCGGCTGGTAAGGATAGACGGGAGCACCGCCAATGCGTGGATCGAGCAATCCCGAGGCCGCCAGTGCCCAGTCTCGCAGGATCAGCGACGGCATGCGGAACCGCGAGGCACGTGCATACAGTCGATTTTCGGAGTCGCGATTGCGCAATTCCGGACTGACCCGGCTGGATTGTCGATAGGTGGCGCTCATCACGATCAGCTTGTGCAGATGTTTCATGCTCCAGCCTTGTTCGCGAATCTCCACCGCCAGCCAATCGAGCAGTGCGCCATGTATTGGGTATTCACTCTGGACGCCGAAGTCCTCGGCAGTCTTGACGATCCCGGCTCCGAAGTAGTACTGCCAGATTCGATTGACCTGCACCCGGGCCGTCAGCGGGTGTTCCGGCATGATCAGCCATTGGGCAAACCCCAGTCGATTGGGGGGCGCCCCTGCTGGCAATGGGGGCAGGAAAGCGGGAGTGGCAAACGTGACCTTATCCTTGGGCTTCAGGTACTCGCCCCGGTCCAGGATGAATGTTTCGCGGGGACGCTCGTCGCTCATGATCATCACGCGCGGCAATTTGTCCGCGCGATAGTTTGCCAGGTTCTTGCGAATTCCCTCGGCCTTCCCCAGGAGAGGCAGTCTGGCGACCAGAGTCGAACGAATCTTTTCGTCAAAATGCTTGCGAAGACCGGCATCGATCGCTTTCTTTTCGTCGTCCGTGCGTTCGGCTTCTGGCTTGCGAAGGAGCGCTGCAACGGAATCTGGCAGCCCCTTTCCTTCGGCCGGCTTGCCATCGGCAAACAGTCCTGTTCGCCAGCCCTCGAATGCGGCATTGGCCACCGGAACAGCTTCGGCATCGGCTGCCTTGATCTCTTCCTCGAACTGAGCGATCCGCTGCTTGTTCTCTTCGGTCGGTAATTCCAGGAACGGTGCCGCGACTCGAATCCGCGACGAGAAGTATTGCGGCGTGCCACTTTCCGGAACGCGATTGAAGGCATCCATGAGGCTGTAATAATCCCGATTCGTCAGCGGATCGTACTTGTGGTCATGGCATTGGGCGCAGGCCATCGTCAGACCGAGCCAGGTCGTGGCCGTGGTATCGATCCGATCGAACAGGTTCACAAACCGTTGTTCTTCGGCGATCGCTCCCCCTTCGCCATTCAACAGGTGATTGCGATTGAATCCACTGGCGATCTTCTGTTCGGTCGTCGCATTCGGGAGCAGATCACCAGCCAGTTGCCAGAGCGTGAACTGATCAAACGGCAGGTCATCATTCAACGCCTTCACCACCCAGTCGCGCCAGATCCATTGCCAGGTGTCGCCATCCTGTTGAAACCCATTACTGTCGGCATAACGTGCGGCATCCAGCCATGGCAGCGACATCCGTTCGCCGTAATGCGGGCTGGCAAGAAGCCGATCCACCAATTTCTCGTAGGCGCGATCATCCTTGTCAGCGATGAATGCATCCACTTCCTGCGGCGTTGGGGGCAGTCCAATCAAGTCGATCGACAGTCGTTTGATGAGCGTCGCTCGATCAGCTTCCGGGGAGGGGGCAAGTTTCTCGGCTTCAATCCGGGCCAGTACGAATCGGTCGATCGGATTGCGGATCCAATCCGCCCGCTGAATGGCCGGTTCGGCAGGACGCCTGGGGGCAACGAACGCCCAGTGTGGCTGATATTCGGCCCCGGACGCGATCCACTGTTCCAATGTCTTTTTCTGTTCCGGAGTCAGCCGACGATTGGATTTGGGGGGCGGCATCATCTGGTCTGGATCGTTGGAATGAATCCGCGCGATCAGGGAACTCTTCGCCAGATCACCCGGTGTGATGGCGCCAGCGCTGACCGCGGCCTCACGTTGATCCAATCGCAGATCGGCTTGTCGTTTATTGCCGTCCTGCCCGTGGCAGTAGAAGCAGTTTTCGGACAGGATCGGCCGGATATCCCGGTTGAAGTCGAGAGTTTGAGCATTGGCTGGAGAAACAGCCACGGCCAGGCACGCCGATAAAACGAACCCGAAAACGTGGCGAGCCAGCGAAGCACGAGGATCCATGGAAACACCTGTCGTCTGACGACGCGTCTGCGTAACTCAACGTAAGTTCATCAAGGACGGTGGACGTTACGAGTCCGTCGATGGTAGACAAATTGGCCCCGCCATGGAAGAATCGGAAGAGTTGGATTTGTTCAGATCCCTGATGCGCACTGAACCCCATGACCGAATCCCTGTGGAACACACAAACTCAATCGCGACGAGCGTTTCTGGGACGCTATGCCGGGGGAATCGGTTCGCTCGCATTGGCTCATTTGCTCGGCCATTCAGCACGCGCAGACTCGTCCGCTCCCGGATGGAATGCAGTCACCCGTCCGCCTCGTGCGAAATCGGTGATCTGCCTGTTTCAACATGGCGGGCCGAGTCAGATGGATCTGTTTGATCCCAAACCGGAACTGCAGAAATGGCATGGCAAGCCGTATCCCGGTGGTGATCTTGAAGTTCATTTCGACAAGCAGCAGGGGAATGTGCTGGGAAGTCCGTACAAATTTTCCCGGCACGGCGAATGCGGGATGGAATTGTGCGAGTTGCTGCCGCACACCGGCCGGATTGCCGATGACATCTGCCTCGTCCGTTCGATGAACACGACTTCCGTGGATCACGAATCCGCCTTGCGCCTGATTCACAGCGGCAAATTCCTGGCGGGAATGCCCGCCTGGGGCGCGTGGCTGGTCTATGCGCTGGGGTCGATTAACGAAAACCTGCCGGCCTACGTCGTCCTGGGAGATCCGGGTGGTCTGCCCGTGGATGGCGAACGAAACTGGACGTCGGGGTTTCTGCCGGCGGTCTACCAGGGGACCCCATTCCGCTCGGGGGCGTCACCGGTGCTGAATCTGCAATTGCCGGCGGGAATCGGCCCGCAGGCTCGCCGCAATCAACTGGACTTGCTGCAGGAACTGAATCGACGTCATCTGGCGTTGCATCCAGAAAGCACGGAATTGGCAGCGCGGCTGGCGAACTTTGAAACGGCGGCACGAATGCAGACGGCCGTCCCGGACGTGCTGGATTTGTCGGGGGAAACCGCCGCGACCCGATCGATGTACGGATTGGACAACCCCGCATCGCAGGAATATGGGACTCGCTGCCTGCTGGCCCGCCGACTGGTGGAACGGGGCGTTCGCTTTGTTCAAATCTTTCTGAGCGGCCAACCGTGGGACACGCATAGTAAAAATGCCGAAAGCCTGAAGGGGCTGTGCGCGCGAACCGATCAGCCGAGCGCGGCGCTGGTTCAGGATCTGAAGCAGCGCGGATTGTTGGAGGATACAATTGTCCTGTGGACCGGCGAATTCGGACGTCTGCCGGTGTCACAGGGAACCGATGGACGGGATCACAACCGGCGAGGTTTTTCCCTCTGGCTGGCGGGAGGCGGATTCAAGGCGGGACAGGTCCACGGAGCCACCGACGATTGGGGCTATGCGGCGGTCAAGGATGTCGTCACGGTCCATGACCTGCACGCGACGCTGCTGCATGCCTTGGGAATCGACCACCAACGGCTGACCTATCCACACGAAGGTCGCGATGCCAGCCTGTCGGATGCGGAGGTGACTCACGCGCGAGTGGTGACGGAACTGCTGAGTTAAGTGCGGATCTCGATCATCACCGGGCCAAACAATCCTCCCGCAGTCGCGGGAGTCTCCGTGGTTGGAGTAAACTGCAGCGAGACTTCCAGCACGTTGAACGGTTGCAGTTGCCGCGTCACATCCACCTCGGGCGATTCGGACCCGTCAGGAAACTCCGTCAGGAGTTCGCCGTTCAAAGAGATCCGACCGGCTCCTCCGACTTCCGTCAGGACAATGACAATCTGTTCGTGAGCTTCCAGGTTCGTCGGCGAATGAAACTGTCGCGAAAACGTCGCGGAACCTGCCAGAGATCCAAAGAGCGATTGCCAGTCGCACGGCATCTTGACGGTCCCCGACGACGGGATCTCGACCCCGGTTGAGGGATCTGCAGGAGTCCAGGTAAACGTCCATGGACCAATCAGACGTATGCGATGGACGGACACGGGTTGCCTCGGAAAATTCGGCGATGTTGACGCGATCGACCAGGAAAACTGCCCCAAGTGGAAAACCACGGTGTGACGATCCGACCACAGGCTAACATCGCAAGCCACGGAAAACGACCCTGTTTTGTCGGTCCGTGTGAGCCGCAAGGCACCGGGTGCGCGACGGCATCTGCCTCCGTGTGAGCCGCAAGGCGCTAGCCGCGGGTGCTTTCTTCACATTTTGTCATTCCACAATTCAGGGGTTCCGAATTTGTTCCCGAATAACCGGCAGCAGCAACTCAGCGATGATCGTATGGCCTTGATCGTTGGGGTGCATGCCATCCAGCAGCAGATCTTCGGGCTTCTTTTCCGAAAACGCGGCGTGGACATCGATCAGGGGGACTTTGAGTTCGTCCGCAATGGCGCAGACGCGGGCGTTGTAGCCAGCCAGCACGGGCTTGTCGAAACCGTCCACTTTGTCCGGGACATACGGAGACCGGCCGTAGAGCTCCTTCGTCTTCGGACTCCATCTCAAGGGGTTGGTTGTCATGAGGATCGGCTGGACATTCGACTTTCGCGCGGCGTCGATCATCGAGCGAAGGTTGGCTTCATAATCCGCCAGCGGAACGCGAGGCATTGTTGCGGGAGGCGTCTTCCAGACGTCCACCGATGCGTCGTTCAAACCAAACTGAATCACAACGATTCGCGGTCGATGCGCCAGGACATCTTTGGCGAACCGCTGGCGGGCGAGTACCGTTGTATTGCTGCCGACTCCTGCGTTGTAAACCTGCAGGCTGGAACCGATGCGCACCAGCATGTCCTGCACTCGATCCGCGTAGACGTGTTCGATGGCTCCCGGACGCTGGGCGGTTGTTGAATCTCCGAACATGACAATACCGCCCGGAGCGTTTGGGACGGATGCCGTCGAGTGGTGAGGCGGGATTGCCCCCTTGCCGAGATCGGCCACCTTGATTTTCATCCGCAAGCCACCCTGCATCGTTGTGATCCATAATTCACCGGGTAAGCGTTCGTAAAGATAAGGATACGAGACGCGTCCTGCCGTTCCGAAGTTTGCGGCAACAACAATGGGTTGCGACCACGACCGGCATTCGTCGTTGGAAAAGGCGATGGACAATTCCTCGCGGCTGGAACGATTGTCGGGACGATCCCGCGGCGGGGCGTTCCAGAGCACAGCGATGCTCCCGTCGGATAGCCGGGTCATTTGGGCACAACACGTCACCGACTTCAGAGGAGATTGCTTCAAATCGGTCCATTGCAACCCATCGGCCGAAGTCGACTCGTACAGCCAGCCCGTCTCGGTGCGCAGCAACTCGTACAACGTGCCATCCCGACGTTCGACGACCGTTCCTTCGATGGAACCGGCGTGATCGTGACGCCCCTGTCCGATGTCGAGCACCTTACTGCGGCGCCAAGTGCGACCTTTGTCGTCGGAAACAAACATCACCGTGGCGTGTCGCCATTCGGGGATGACCTCCTGACCGACGAGCACAATGCGCCCGGATGCGAGTTCAATCATCGAATGAATGCAGCCACACCACGGCCGGTTTAACAACACCGGCGGCTCCCAGGTCTTGCCGTCGTCAAGGCTGCGGCAGACGTAGATCGGCAGAACCCACATCGCGAACTCTTCCGCACTGCCTCCCCATTTGAAGCCGGGAGCGCTGGTCTTTTCCTGCAGATTCATCCACGCGGCAATGACGACTCCGTCTCGCGTCCGCAGCAGAGTTCGTTCGTTGCTGATCTGGAATGCCTCCGTGTCGGGGAATAACCGCGTCGCAGTCCAGGTCTTCCCTTCATCACGGCTGTGGAACGCGTGCTTTGCGTCGATACACAAGATGCCGTCGTCGCCGGTCGTGACAAAGGGTCCCTGGTGTGCGAATGGCAGTGCGACGGCCTGCGGATGCAGAGTCGGCCCTGCAGCAGATGCAGTCAGTGAGTTTCCAAGGACTACTAATAGCAAGACACAACGTGCAACGTTCATCAGACTTTCCCCGTTCTCATTCTTGGACTCGACAACATTGTGCCAACGATGATCCTTCGGAGTATACGACTGACGGATGCGTGTGGCGACTTAACGTTCTCGTTGAGCCTCTGTGGTCTTTCAGGCCAGGAACTGTGTCGATGAGACCGGCGCCGGTGTCGATTCGCGCGTCAGACATGGTGCCCGTTCCCGGAATTCCCCTGCGGATTCCCACGAATTCGATCCGGCACGCAACCTGCAGATATAAAACCGTCTGCATCCCGATTCGTAACCCGATTGAGCGTCTGCTGCTGGTCTGGTAGTCTTGATGATTTGGGCAATGGATTCATATTGAAAATCGCCCGGCAAGGGTCAGCTCCTTTTCCCAGGGCCTGCTGATGGAACTTCACCGACAGCGGACCAGATGGAGTCAAGTCATGAGTTCTCGAATTTGTACTGTGGCAGCCTGTGTGGTCATGGTCGGTCGGCTAATTGCCGCACCGGAAGTTTGGGCCCAGGATTCGGCCCCTGCAGCCAAAGACGCCACGAGCGAACTGACGTCGCTCAATAAGGCCGGGACCGTCCTGCTGGATCTGAAGGGGAAGCGACTGCTGCTGAAGTCCGAAGTTGTGTTGCGCGAAGGTCTGCTGGAGATGCTGGTTTGTCTCAAGCAAACCAAGGAGCATGAATCGATCCTGGCGGTTGACTCCAAGGCCCAGATCATTCATGCCGGACTGATGGCGCTGGCCGCCGAACCGGGATCTCCCGCGAAGTTTGCTCCGGAATACAAACCAGCTTCCGGACAGCCGATCGATATTTTCCTGACGTGGACCGACATCAACGGAAACTTACACCGCGATCCCGCTCAATCCTGGGTTCGGCATGCCACTCGCAAATACTTCCTGCACAAGGTCGAAAACTTTCCGAAAGGGCTGACGCTTCCCAAGGATGGCGATCTGAAATGGGATGAACGGCACAAGGAACTGCTGTGGTACGGCACGATGACGACGGCCCAGCGGGACGCAAATCTGAAACTGTCGTCCGACGCCGGATTTCAGGCGGCAATCAAGGCGATCTTCACCGAGTCGCAGATTCGCCAGATGGACGCACAATGGGTGTTTGCCGGGAGTGGCTTTAACACGGATCCGACGACCGGCGAGAAGTTCTACCTGGCGGAAGGGGGCGACCTGGTCTGTCTCGCCAATTTCGCGACAGCCACCATCGATCTGTCGGTCGAAAGCAGTGCCACGAACGACACGCTGATGTTCGAAGCCTTTACGGAACGGATTCCGCCCGTCGGAACTAAGGTCACGATCGAACTGGTGCCGGTTTTCAAGAAGCCCGCCAAATAAGGCGCAGTGACGCATGCCCCCGTGGACCGCGCCGCCCGAGATCTTCCAGGGGAACCATGTCCTGGCGTCTCTGATTGCCATTCTCGCTGCCTATCTTTCTGCAATCGCAGCGCGGCCACTGTTGCGTGTCCAGGGTCGTGTCAATCCCCTGGCAATTGGGCTTGCCGTTGCACTGATGGGCTTGGCCCTCATCGTTCCGCCCGCCGAGATTCAATCGCGGGCCGCTGTGATGTACCTCAGCACGGAACTGACGTTCAAAATGATTGATTATTCGCGGTACTGCCGGTCGAACGACGGAGGTTCGTTCCGCGAGTATGTCAGGTTCCTGATTCCGTTTCCCACGATGCAGGTCACCTTCCGCCGTCGCGAATTGACCGTTTCGATCGACTATCGTCGCGAGGCACTGCGGCTGATCGGCGGCACGGGACTGGTGATATTCGCCGTACTGACGCTTCAGTTTTTCGGCCGATTTCCCCTGGTTCGGTCCTCGTTTGCCGTGAACCATGCCGTCATGCTGGTCCTGTTTGTCGTCGCGATTGAATCCCTGTCACAGGCGCTTTACGGACTCGAACGACTGGCCGGACAGAATCCCACTCCGTTGATCAATCACGCCTATTTGTCACAGACGGTCGCCGAGTTCTGGGATCGCTACAACACCCGGGTTCATGCCTGGCTGACCGACAATGTGTTTCGGCCCGCAGGGGGGATTCGTTCCCCGGTCCGCGGCATTTTTGCGGCGTTCTTCGTCAGCGCCGTCCTGCATGAACTCGCTTTCGGGATCGCGACCTCCCGGTTCGACGGATATCAATTCGTATTCTTCATGAGTCAGGCCCCGGCAGTCTTCGTTGCGCTGCGGTTGAAGCGTGTCACTCGTCGCTGGGGAATCGCGGGAAGTATCCTTTGTCATTTCACCACGATCATTTGGTTTGCCGTCAGCTCGATGTTCTTCTTCCACGGTGTGGATCGGGTCTTCCCGTTCGTTTATGCCTGCCAAACGTGGTTGCCGTAGAGGCAACGAATTCGCCTGGCTGTGGTCTTCTATCTGTTCGAGGTAGACTATTAGGGTCAGACCGGCTTTGCCCAACAAATGAGGTCAGACCCGGGTCAGACCCCTGCCACAGGTATCGGATTTGAATTGAAACCACACTGGAAGGGGGTCAGACCCCATTTGTTCGGCAAGCCGCTTGGGACATCACTGATCATGCACTGTACTGGACGTGACGCCATGCGTTGGTGGAATGGTTTGATACTCGCTTTCCTGTTGCCAGTGGTGGCAGCACCGGTGCGGGCGGAAGAACGGCGGGTTTCGTTTAATCGGGACGTGCGGCCGATTCTGTCGGATACGTGCTATCTATGTCATGGACCTGACGAAGGTTCCCGGCAGGCGGGACTGCGGCTGGATCTTCCCGAACAGGCAATTCGTCCCACGGAATCGGGAAAGGTGGCGATTGTCGCCGGGATGCCCGGCATGAGTGAACTGGTCCGGCGAGTGATGTCCCAGGATCCGGCCGAACAGATGCCGCCCCCCAAGTCGTTGAAGACACTCACCAACGAGCAGCGCGAATTGCTGCGACTCTGGATCGCTCAAGGGGCACGATTTGACAAACATTGGTCACTGGAGCCACTTGAGCGACCGTCGATCACTGCAGGGACACATCCGATTGATGCCCTGGTCCAGCGGAAGCTGGCGTCCCTGGGAATCAAGCCGTCTCCGCGGGCTGCGCGTGATACATTGCTGCGGCGAGTCACCCTCGACCTGACCGGGCTTCCACCGACACCGGCCGAACGCGATCGATTCCTGGCGGACAATTCGCCGGATGCGTATGCCAACCTGGTCGATCGACTGCTGGCATCCGAGGCGTATGGCGAACGGATGACCTGGGACTGGCTGGAGGCGGCGCGGTATTCGGACAGCAACGGCTACCAGGGAGATGGTGATCGGACAATGTGGCCGTGGCGCGACTGGGTGGTCCAGTCCTACAATCGCAATCTGTCATTTCGCGACTTCACGATCTGGCAACTGGCAGGTGACTTATTGCCGTCCGAGTCGTTTGAACAACGGCTCGCCACGGGCTTCCTGCGAAATCATCCGATCAATGGCGAAGGAGGCCGTATCGCCGAAGAGAATCGCATCGACTACGTGATGGATATGACCGAGACCACCGGGACGGTCTGGCTGGGAATGACCGTCAATTGCTGTCGCTGTCACGATCACAAGTTCGATTCGTTGACTCAGCGGGACTATTACAGTCTGTTTGCGTTTTTCAACCAGACTCCCGTCGACGGGGGCGGCGGAAACCCGCAGACGCCACCGATCCTTGCCGTCCCAACAGCGGCACAAAAACACCGTCTGGAAGAATTGGATCGCGAACGTGAGTTGCTCGCGAAATCCGTCAATACACGTCGAGCAGAGCTGACGAAAACGCGCGCTGCGTGGGAAGCCTCCGAACTGGCCAAAGCCGCCGTCGACGTATGGGTCTCACTGGCACCGGCAACCGCACAGGCGGACCATCAAACATTGAAAATCCAGGAGGATCGGACAATCCTCGCCTCCGGCGAAAATCCGCCGCGCGACAACTATGCCATCTCGGCTCCCGCCGTGGGCGAAGTCATCACCGCAATCCGACTCGATTCGATCCGCCATCCGAGCATGACCAATGGCGGATTGGCCCGGTCGGATTCCGGGAACTTTGTGCTGACGGATTTCGAGGTTCACGTCCGCGATGCCGAATCCAAGACCATGACTCGAATTCCCTTCAAAGCCGCCGTCGCCACGTTTGAACAGGGGGGATTTCCGGCGAGTCAGGCAATTGACTCGGATCCGAATTCGGGATGGGCCGTCTGGAACGGTAAGTCATTCGACAGGGATCATGCGGCCGTCTTTCGTCTGGCAACACCGTTGCGTCCCAAGCCGGGCGACGTGCTGGTGTTCTCACTGAAACATCAATCGCCTCACGCTGCTCACAACATTGGACTGTTCCGTCTGTCGGTCAGTTCGGCCCCGGAACCGGGGCTTGAGTCATCGCGGCAGAACCTGCGCGAAGCACTACACGTGGCTGCGGCCGCGAGAACACCGGAGCAGACCAAACTGGTCGACACCGCGTTTTTCAGCAGTGATGCGATGCTGGCGGAGCAGACTGCAAGCCTTCAAAAAATCGAGGCCTCGCTGGAAGCACTGCGGAAAGAACTTCCCAAGGTCATGGTGATGGAAGACCGCCCTGAACGACGGCCGACGTTTGTGCTCGAGAAGGGGTTGTACAACAAGCCGCTGCAGGAAGTGACGATGGCACTGCCCGCCAGTCTGGTCAGTGCCGAGACAAGATCGAAATCCACAGGCCCGACAGCCCCAACCAATCGTCTGGCACTGGCGAACTGGCTGGTCGACGACCAGAACTCGCTGACGCCGCGCGTGACGGTCAACCGGTACTGGCAAATGTTCTTCGGGATCGGCCTGGTAAAAACGGCTGAGGACTTTGGTGCTCAGGGTGAGTACCCGGTCCATCCCGAACTTCTGGACTGGCTGGCGTGCGAACTCCGTGATTCTGGCGGCGACATCAAGCGGCTGATCCGCACGATTGTCACCAGTGAGACATATTGCCAGTCATCGCATCTGACTCCGGAAATGGCCGAGCGAGACCCTGACAATCGCTTGCTGGCCCGTGGTTCACGGTTTCGAATGCCATCATGGATGATTCGTGACGAGATCCTCGCCGCCAGTGGAATTCTGGTCACAAACGTCGGGGGCCCGCCTGTGCGTCCCTACCAACCGGATGGCGTTTGGGAAGAAGCCACGTTTGGAGGCAGGCGTTATACCGTCGATCCGGGTGAAGGACGCTATCGCCGCAGTCTGTATACGTTCTGGCGACGGATCGTCGGTCCAACCATGTTCTTCGACACTCCGTCTCGATCCGTCTGCAGCGTGAAGCCGACCCGAACCAACACACCATTGCAGTCGCTGGCCCTGCTGAACGACCCGACCTATGTCGACGCCGCCCGCCATCTGGCGCAGCAACTACGTGAGCAGAAGCTGACTGCCGAAGAGCGCATTCGCCGGATCTATCTGCGTGTGTTGGGACGCGAACCGACAGCCAGCGAACAGACGGTCCTGCAGTCCGGCGTGCAGCGACGCCAGGCCCTGTACGCGGCGGATCTGAACGCCGCTCGACAGATCGCGAACGTTTCAGCCGACGACACGTCGGTGGATCCGGCCGACCAAGCCGCCTGGATCTCGGCGTGCCTGGCCGTCTTCAATCTTGATGAAACCGTGACCCGGGAATAATTGCCATGGATCCCTTTGTCGAACATCAACTCGCCCTGACCCGCCGCGAACTTTTGGGTCGCACGGGATACGGGATCGGAACGGCCGCGCTGGCGGGTTTGCTGAACCGCGATGGTTTCGCAGATGACTCGAAAAAGACCGGAAAACCAAACGACGGGGCCGCCACACCGCGACGCGTGGGGGGATTGCCGAACGTCCCGCATTTCCCCGCCAAAGCGAAGCGGGTGATTTACCTGTTCATGAACGGCGGACCGACCCATGTCGACCTGTTCGACTGGAAGCCGAAACTGCAGGAATTGCACGGCAAACCTCTGCCCGAAGGATACGCCGACAACAAGCGTTTCAGCACCATGACGGGCAATGCCCAGGGAAAGCTGATGCTGGCACCGGTCGAACCGTTTCAACAGCACGGGGCCAGCGGTGCGTGGGTCAGTTCCTTCATGCCACACACCGCCAGGATTGTCGATGACCTGTGCTTTGTGAAATCGATGCATACGGATGCCGTTAATCACGCTCCGGCGATTTCGTTTCTGCTCAGTGGGGCACAACTTCCTGGCCGTCCGACATTGGGGGCGTGGATGAGCTACGGGTTGGGGAGTGAAACGGAAGAACTGCCCGCGTACGTTGCCCTCACTTCGGTCAGCAAGGGAACCAGTTGCGGCCAGATCTTCTACGAGTTTTACTGGGGTTCGGGCTTCCTGCCGTCGCGCTACCAGGGAGTGAAATTCCGCGGCGGCAATGAGCCGGTGCTGTATCTGTCGAATCCCGCCGGCATGACGCCTCCCGTTAAACGAGACATGCTGGACGACATCGCGGAACTGAATCGCCAGAAACTGGGAGTCACCGGTGATCCCGAAATCTCAACCCGCATCGCCCAGTACGAGATGGCGTACCGGATGCAGACCAGCGTTCCTGAACTGGCGGATTTCGCGAATGAACCGAAAGAAGTTCTGGAAAGCTACGGGCCGCAGGTGCTGGAGCCAGGCAGCTTTGCCCGGAACTGCCTGATGGCCCGTCGATTGATTGAACGCGGTTCGCGCTGCGTACAGTTGATGCACGCCGGCTGGGACCAGCACAATTCACTGACCACAGAACTGTACAATCAATGCCGCGACACAGATCAGCCCAGCGCCGCGCTGGTCCAGGATTTGAAACGCCTGGGTCTGCTGGACGACACATTGGTGATCTGGGGCGGTGAATTCGGACGAACCCCGTTCATCCAGGGCAAACTCGACGACCGCCCGCGCTGGGGCCGCGACCACCATCCGTACGCCTTCACTACCTGGATGGCCGGAGGCGGAGTCAAACCCGGAATCACGTTTGGAGCCAGTGACGACCTGGGGATCAATGCCGTCATCGATCCGGTCCACGTGCATGATTTCCAGGCCACAATCATGCACCTGCTGGGAATTGACCACACCCGCCTGACGTATCGATTCCAAGGCCGCGACTTCCGTTTGACCGATGTTCACGGCAACGTGGTTTCTCAAATCCTGGCGTAGCGTACAGGATTCGTTCACGATCTTCCGAACCGACCAACACTCAAAAAGCCTATCGGTAACTGCGTCGATCGGTTGCATGCCAAGTCGGCCAATGCTTCACCGATGACCGGTGCGAACTTGAATCCATGGCCCGAAAACCCGGCGGCGAGGACGACGTTGGGCCAGTGCGGATGAGTATCCACGATGAAGTGCTGGTCAGGGGTCAGCGTGTACTGGCAGACGGAATGTTTGGCCAGTGTTGGCGACAATCCCGGCAGATGTCCCTGCAGGAAGCTGCTCAGGCGAGGCAAGTCGAAGTCCTGCAGGGAGCAGTCCACGTGAGTCGGATCGTCGACAGGCTGACCTCCGGAATGCTCCGCCATCTTGACCGTTTGGCCATCGATGCTGGGGAAACCGTAAAACGTTCCATCGGGCAACTCGAAGAAGTACGTTGGCATCCCCTGGTCAGCACTATAGGGCCCCTGACGAATGGGGAACCAGCCAACGAATTTCCGCAGGACTTTGAGTGGCAAACCCAAATCGTGCAGGCAACCGCTGGCCCAGGGACCGCCGGTGACCACCAGGTTGCCAGCGGTGTATTCGCCCAGATCGGTCCGGACGGAGACGGAATTACCGGTTGATGTCCAGCTCAAGACGCGTTCGTTTGCCTGAATCGTCGCTCCATGTGCGATGGCCTGATCGAGATGGGCCTGGACGCAGGCTTCCACGCGCAGCATTCCCGCCAGGGGCTCGAACACGACCGTGTGCTCGTCCGGAAACGCAAATGCGGGCCAACGACTATTGGCGGCGGACGCGGTCAGTTCTTCCACCTCCAAGTGGTGCAACCTGGCCGACGTTTTCGCTCCGACAATTGTTTCACCGTCAGGTCGGCCCGACATCACCAGGCCGACTTGATCGAACAGTGCGCGATCGGTGGCCTGCTCCAATTGCGCCCACAACTCATAAGTCCGCAGCAGCAGCGGAACGTAGTCGGAGTGCTCGAAGTAGGCCTGCCGGATGATCCGTGTTTCGCCATGGGAACTGCCCCGGTCGTGGACCAGGTCGAATTGTTCCAACCCCAGCACACGGGCTCCGCGCCCGGCCAATTGCTGGCACGCCGCCGATCCCATGCCGCCCACGCCGAGGACAATCACGTCGTAACTGGATGTCATGTCGCGGGTACCTCATCCATCCATTGCTGCAGTCCCTGCTGAACTTCAGCCAGACATGCAGCCGCGCGGCGCTTCGCTTCGTCGATCAATGGCTGGACGGTCGTATTGATGAAGTAATAAAACTTGATCTTCGGTTCGGTCCCCGACGGGCGCATGGCAACGGTCACTTTGCAGTCCCGGCATTGACCATTGAAGATCAGCAGGTTGCCGGACGGAGCGGGCAGTTGCTCGACCACTCGATTCGACGGGAGCGAACGGACTTCATGCTGACTGTAATCGCGGACCGACGCCCAGACGCAGCCTGCCACGGCCGCGGGTGGCTGCTTACGAAAGGCGGCCATGATCCGCCGGATCTGAGCCTGCCCCGTCGGGCCGGGACACATGGTCGAAACGGTCTCTTCCAGGTAATAGCCGTGGCGGGAATACAGGTCTTCCAATTGGTCGAGCAACGTTTTTCCCTGCCGCTTCAGTTCCGCCGCCAACTCGAGGACAAACAGTGCTCCGACGGCGGCATCCTTGTCCCGGCAGTAATCTCCCGCCATGAAGCCAATCGATTCCTCCGCCGCGAATACAAAATGATCGGCGCGCCGGGCATCGATTTCGCCAGCAATATGCTTGAAGCCGACCAGCACATCCCGGATCACCTGCACTCCGTACTCGTACCCGATCGCAGCGATCAGGGGTGTCGTGACCAGGGTTTCAATGATGTAATGGTCGGGGGAGATCGTCCCGGCGGCCTGGCGACGACGCAGGACGTGGTCCGTCAATAATGCTCCCAACTGGTTACCTGTCAGGCAGACAAATTCGGGGAGTTCGGCTGGATCTGAAGACCCGCTCTGCGTGACGGCGGGGTCGGGAGACCCGCGCCGAACGGGCGGAGACCCGCGCCGAACGGGGGTGTTGGCACAAACGGCCACGGCCATTCGATCGGCATCCGGATCGGACGCCAGGACCAGGTCGACTCCCATTCGCGTTGCCTCAGCGATCGCCGGGCCAAACACGGCGAAACGTTCTGGATTCGGCAAATGGTCTGGGACATTCGGAAAGTCACCATCCTGCGAGCGCTGGGGTTCATAAATCGAAACTCCCTGAAAACCCGCCTGCTGAACGACTCGAAAGACGCTCGTCTCACCGACGCCATGCAGCGGCGTGAAGAGCGCCGTGATGTCGCGGTCGGGACTCAGGCCGAGTTGGCAGACGGCGGACACGTACGCTTCGTCGACGGCCTTTCCGATGGAGGCGATCCGGCCGTCGGCCAGCGCTTCGTCGAAATTCACGGTCGGAATGTCGGTGGCGGCGTCAACGCAGGCAATGATTCCGGCATCGTGCGGTGGCAGGATTTGTCCCCCGGTCGACCAGTACGCTTTGAAGCCATTGTCGCTGGGGGGATTGTGCGAGGCGGAAATCATCACGCCGGTGTCGCAGTGCAAATGGCGGACGGCAAATGACAGTTCCGGGGTCGATCGGGCCTGCGGAAAGAATTCCACGTGGAATCCGTGGGCGGCCAGGACACAGGCGGTGAGTTTCGCGAATTCGAGCGACCTGTGCCGGGAATCGAAGGCAATGACCGCCCGCGGACCGGTTCTGGTCGCCGCTTTGGGCGCGTCCGAACGGCATCGCAAGACGTACACCGCCAGACCGTGTGCGGACTCGGCGATCGTTCGCTCATTGATCGTGGCCGAGCCGAATTCGCTCATCGGGCCGCGGCGACCGCCGGTCCCAAACGGGATCCGTTCCCAGAACAGACGGTTCAGCTCTGCAAAGTTGCCGCTGCTGACCAGTTGCAGCAGGGGCGGCTGATACTTCTGGTATTGGGGTTCACTGAGCCACCTCTGCACGTTCTGGCCCGCTTCGATTGTGAGCTGTCCGGCGGCGACCGCTTTCTGCACAGCCTCGATTCCCATGTACACTTCCTGCTCCTGTGAATTGACACCATCGACGGTCAACCCCCATGATTCGGGTCGCTGCCATCGGTTTGCGGTTGGGATGGATCGTAACATGGTCGGTCCCCGCTCTTCGAGCGTCCGACAGGCAACTCTGTTGGAATGACGTTGGATTTCTGAAAGGACCCGGGTTCGATGCGACATGTCGTGATTATGGCGGGGGGAAGTGGAACTCGATTCTGGCCTGAAAGTCGGCGGCAATTACCGAAGCAGTTTTTGAAATTTGCGGGAGATCAAACGCTGATTCAACAGGCGGCGTCACGTTGCTGCCCGGCAATTTCCGCGGAACAGACCTGGATCGTCACGAACGCGAATCATGCTGCCGAGACCACTCGTCAGTTGCCCCAGGTCCCCAAGCATCAGATTCTGCTGGAGCCCTGCGGACGCAATACGGCCCCCTGTATCGGACTGGCGGCCATTCAACTTCTGGCAATCGACCCCGAAGCGGTGATGCTGGTCACGCCGGCGGATCACGTCATCAATCCGACCGCGATGTTTCAGCAGGCGGTGAATCAGGCCATGGAACTGGTCGCACGTGAACCTGGCGCGCTGGTACTGTTCGGTGTCGAACCGACATACCCCGCCACCGGGTTTGGCTATATCCACCGCGGAGAACAGTTGGCAGACACGTCCTGGCCCACGTTTCAAGTAAAAAGCTTCCAGGAAAAACCGAATCAACTGACGGCGGCCCGCTACAGTGCCTCGGGCGAGTACTACTGGAACTGCGGGATCTTCGTCTGGCGTGCCCAGACCATCCTGGATGCCCTGTCCAAGTATGCTCCGGAAATCTTCGAGCGACTGCAGCGGCTGCGCGCCGCGATCGGCACTCCCGGCTGGTCGCAGGCCCTGGAAACCGAGTTTCCGGCGATGCCATCAATCTCGATCGACTACGCCGTCCTGGAACACGCCGCCAGTGTCTATGTGCTGGAGGCGCCGTTCGACTGGGACGACGTTGGAAGCTGGCACGCCATGGCCCGGCTGAATCCAGCCGACCGCGATGGCAACACCCTGGATGGCATGGTTTGCCCGGTGGAATCCTCGGGTTGTATTGTCCGCACTTCGGCGGATCATCTGGTCGCCATGATTGGTGTAAAGGACCTGATCATTGTTCACACTCCCACGGCGACGCTGGTGGCGGACAAACGCGATGAAGGTTCGATCAAACAGCTGATCGCGGAACTGGAACGGCGCAACCTGCAGAGTTACCTGTAGCAATGATTGTTGACGGAGTGTCGTAGCGAAAAGAATGCGTGCCGTCTTTGCAGGAGTGACCCATGTCCACCGAAACGGCGACTGAGACCGAGCGACCGACGATCATTCGTCACGGGGTGATGTGGGCCACGACCGTGATGGCGCTGCTGCTGTATCTGGATCGCTTCGCGGTGGGGATCGCGTCCGAATACATTCGCGAAGATCTGCGGATGACGCAGGCTCAGATGGGTTGGTTTCTGAGCGCCTTCTTCTGGTCGTACGCCCTGGCCCAGGTTCCGGCGGGCTGGTTTGCCGATCGCTTCGGCGCGCGGCGGATGCTGTCGCTTTATATCCTGGCCTGGTCCGTCTTCACGGGACTGATGGGGGTTGTCCATGCGGTTTCAATGATTCTGATCTTACGACTGCTGTGCGGCGTGTCCCAAGCCGGGGCGTATCCCACCGCCGGTGGATTGCTGCGCGTCTGGTTCCCGATTTCGCGTCGTGGCTTCGCCAGTTCCATCGTGGCACTGGGCGGTCGCGCGGGGGGCGTGCTGGCCCCCATCCTGACCGCATGGCTGATTGTCCTGTTCAGCCAAAGCTCAGATCCCGGTCAATTCGGTCTGTCGGAAATCACCAGTGACAAGAACTTTCTGGAGAGCTTCCAATCCAGACAGTCCGGACCAAAACAACGAGTTGTGGAGCGCCTGAAGTCACGACTGCCCGAATCTGTGGTATCATCGCTGGCGGGTCTGATTGCTCCGTTATCGCCAACGTCGCCGTTGATTCTGGAAATCAGTGCACTGATCCACCAGCCGGATCTGTTTGATCAGGTTGATCTGACCGGCTTGAAACTGCCTTCAGAGGCGGAGGATTTGCGACAGCAGCGCAAGTTGCGCATTTCGCTGTCCGACGCAGAAGCAGTCCGGATGAATCGATTCATTCTCGAAGCCGCGATGCCCAACTCGGTTAAGAAGTTTCGTGGCGTCGGGTGGCGTCCGACGATGATTCTCTACGGGGTGCTGGGGATTATCGTGGCCGTCGGATTTTACGCAGTGTCTCGAGACCTGCCCCGGTACCATCCGTGGTGCAATTCCGCCGAACGCGCACTGATCAATGACCCGGCCACTCAAGCCGCCTCGGCGGCGGAATCGGACGCGCCGTTTCCGTGGCTGGCCCTGTTGACCAACGTGGGACTGTGGGGCAACAGCCTGATGCAGGCGTTCACGAACATCGGCTGGGTGTTCGTTGTGACCTGGCTGCCGCGCTATCTGGACAAAGTCCATGGGGTGCCCCTCAGCGGACAGGCCTACATGACCGCCATCCCGACCGCCGCCGGGATTGTCGGGATGTACCTGGGGGGTTGGTGGACAGACAAGGCGACGCTATATGCCGGTCGCAAATGGGGACGGATGCTGCCGGTGATGATCACGCGTTTCACGGCGGGGCTGGGATATGCCATCTGCCTGGTGCTCAGTTTGAGCTTCACTCCGAATCCCGCTCAGACCTGGCTGCCGTGGGCGTATGTCGGTGCCCTGTGCCTGATGGCGTTCTCGGTCGACATGGGGAATCCTGCCGTCTGGGGCTACGCTCAGGATGTGGGCGGCAAGTACACCGGTTCGGCATTGGGCTGGGCGAACATGTGGGGGAACCTGGGTGCGGCCGCCGCTCCGCCGCTGATTTACAACCAGATCCTCGGGGAAACACCAACCGCGGGACAATGGACGATGATGTTTGGGGTCTGCCTGCTGGCGTTCGTACTGTCCGGCCTGTGCGCACTGGTCATGGATTCGACCAAACCGCTCGTTCGTCCCGACGCGATGTGATGCCGGCGAAAACAAACGGCCCGCCAAAGGGGCGGGCCGGGTCAATCAATAGTTCACACGAATCTACGGCGGCGGACCAATCAAGAACCGCTGCCATCGCTGCCATCCTGGACGCCAGAATTCCACACACCATCGCGGAGCCATTGAATTCTCCTTTCCGGCTCGAAAGCCTTCGGCGGGGACGGGACACGAATCAACACGCAAACTGGGCCAATTTCATCCTGCGACGAACAGGTCACGCTTCCGACGGCTCGTCCGCGATTGAGGGCGGTCAGTCCCCCAATCGATGACGACCTCCGGCATTACCCTGCACTCGACACGCGCCACCCGCAGTTGCGGTTGAATGGGGCCGACCACCCCATGCTGCGCGAGGGAACCTCCTTGAACGCCATGAGCGTTTCATTCCTGAGGAGAGGCTGCAAAGCGATGACTCACACTCTCATTGTGCGCCCTGGATCACGAAGCGCCGGGGAGAACTGTGATACCCCGACAGATTCCGATGGATTGAGGAGAACTGCCTGCCGAGATCGCGAAATCCGCGCAGGTTTAACACGCGCAGGTCCACGCGAAGAAGAATCTTCGCCAGTGTTAACGGAATCATGGAAATGGAGTTGAGTGCGAAACTGCACCGTGGATGGATAGTCCGCACCCGAGAGTGGATATTGGGTGCGGGATGGGATAAGTTTCGGCATTGGTCGGGCGTTCGGCAGGATCCGGGGAGGATCCGCAGTCTCGCGGCCGATGGCACTTGATTTCGTGATGCAATCCGAGGGTGAGCGAGGGAGTCCTCGGGAAAAGCCGCTGATTTCCCTGTCGCTGACGCTTTGGGTTCGCAAAGTCAGTGACAATGGACTCACGGCGACTGGTAGTACTTCAGCACGCATTGGCAATCAACATGGAAGCACAATACACAGTTCTGGCCCGGCGCTTTCGGCCGCAGACCTTTACCGAAGTTGTCGGTCAGGAACGGATTGCTCAAACGTTGCGAAACGCAATCCGCGAGGGACGCGTCGCGCATGCCTATCTGTTCACAGGGGCGCGCGGGGTCGGCAAGACATCCATGGCGCGCATCTTCGCCAAGGCTCTCAACTGTCCCAACTGCAATGCCGAGGGTGTCCCCTGTAACAACTGCGAAATCTGCAACGGGATCAGCACCGGTCAGGATGTCGACGTATCGGAAATCGACGGTGCCAGCAATCGAGGGATCGACGATATTCGCTCGTTGCGAGCCAACGTCGGCGTCAAGTCGATGCGGTCCAAGTACAAAGTCTACATCATTGACGAAGTTCACATGCTGACCAAGGAAGCGTTCAACGCGCTCCTGAAAACGCTGGAAGAACCGCCGCCGCTGGTGAAATTCATCTTCTGTACAACGGAACCGAACAAGGTTCCCGATACCATCCTGTCCCGCTGCCAGCGGTTTGATTTCGGGACGATTTCCGTCGACAACATCTCGTTGCGACTCGGTCAGCTGGCGGAGGCCGAGGGATTTCAGGTCGATCCTGCCGCCTTGGAACTGGTAGCGCGGCGAGCCGCCGGTTCAATGCGCGACAGCCAGTCGTTGTTTGACCAGTTACTGGCATTCGGCGCCGAAAAGATCACGTCGGCGGATGTCCATCGATTGCTGGGAACCGCTCCCGACGACCGAGTCGTAGAGATCATGGACGCGCTGATCGAGCGGGATCGGGCCAGAGCGTTGACATGCCTGGAAGGGGCCCTGAACGAAGGGGTCCAACTGGAAGCGTTAACCGATCAATTCGTCGGCTATTTCCGGGATCTAATGGTCACCGCCTGTGGTGCAGTGGAAGCCGCACTTTTGAGCGTCGGGACGGATCAGCGTCCGAAACTGCTGGAACAAGCCTCGCGCTGGGGCCTGCAAACGATTGTAGCGGGCATGCAAATCATGGCCGAAACCAAAGCGCGGATGCAGCGAGTCACCTATGGCCGGGCGTTGGCGGAACTGGCTCTGGTCCGGATTTCGATGCTGGAGGATCTGGATCGGCTGGACGAACTTGTGGCCAAATTACGCGGTGGCGCGGGTGGCAGCCTTCCGTCCAGCGGAAGCCCGGGGCCGATTCGATCTCCCCAAACTGCCAGCCAGCCGGCCAACCCGGCGGGCGAAAAAAAAAATGACGTAGCACCGTCAATTCCGCCCGTGGAACCGCACAGGTCCACGCCAGACCTGCCCGAATCAGTGCCGGTTCCGATTGTGCCGCCGCCAGCGGCTGCTCCTCCCACCATTGAGTGGAAGCCGGGATGTGAAAAGGAGTTACATACGGCTGTTCTGGCCGGTTTGACCGACATGACCGGAACTCACTTGAATCGAGTTTCCAGAACTGCAATTTCTGGGCCAACTCAACTAGATTTTTACTTTCCCGCGAACTATGATCTGGATCGACGGCTGTGTGACCGCCCCGAAGTGGTTGCCAAGCTGGAGCAGATTGTGGCTGGATTAACCGGACAGCAGGTCCGGGTCCGGTTCCTGGTCTCCGAGGCGGCTGTGGAGGAACCTGTGAAAGCAACTCCACCGCCGAAAGCAGTTTCCTCAAAAAGTCAATTTGTGGAAATGCCCGAGGATCCCTATCTGCAAGACGTCATGAACGTGTTCGGCATCAAGATCTGGAAAGTCCAACCGCAGCCTGACAGTCCAGAGGCCAGCGGTTGAGCAGAGGAATGGGAAAATGCTCAAAGAGTTTGCAGCCATGGCGTCCATGATGAAGCAGGCGCAGGGCATGAGTGGCAAACTGCAGGAAGCCCGGGAACGCATCGCCAACCTGCGATGTGAAGGTCAGGCTGGAGCCGGAATGGTGACGGTCGAAGTCACCGGCCAATTGAAAGTGGTGAACTGCCGCATCGACCCCACCCTGTTCCAATCCGGCGATCGGGAGATGATTGAAGATCTGATCTGTTCTGCCACGAATCTGGCCATCGACAAAATCCGTGAGTCCCAACTGAAGGAAATGGAATCGGTCACCGGTGGACTGAACATTCCAGGATTGACCGATGCGTTGTCGGGAATGGGTTTGTAGGTCGGAACAATCGGGCATTCAACACGGGGGTCGGGTGACCACGCCAAATACCAACAGAGAGTCACACGGATGGCGAAGTTTGAAGAAACCACGCGACACCCCTACGGCAAGGCGGTCGGCACTTTGATTGACCGGCTGGCATCGTTGCCGGGGATTGGCCGCAAATCGGCGGAACGGCTGGCAAACCACTTGCTGGCGTGTCCGGAGGAGGAAGCGAATTCACTGGCAGATGCGATTCGACAAGTGAAAACTCGAGTTCATCAGTGCTCCGATTGCTTCAACCTGACCGAGAATGATCGGTGCGACATCTGTGCAGATCCGCGTCGCGATCATCATTCGGTCTGCATCGTCGAACAGTCGCGGGATCTGCTCGCACTGGAGGCGGCCGGGATTTTCGGCGGGGTGTATCACGTGCTGGGCGGTCGAATTTCACCGCTCAATGGTGTGGGCCCGGATGATCTGACCATTGATGCCCTGGTCAAACGAGTTCGAACACAGGGAGTTCGGGAAATCGTCATGGCGACGAACCCGACTTTGGAAGGGGATGGCACTGCGCTGTACATCTCCAATTTGCTCGCCAATGACAACGTCAAGATCACACGACTTGCCCGCGGGATCGCGTCAGGAAGTGTGCTAGAGTTTGCCAATCGGGAAATGCTGGCGGACGCGTTACGCGGTCGCCAATCATTTTAGTGATCGCTGTTCATCCGCCCACATCCGTATCGCCTCAGGCCGATACGGGAGTGAGTGATTGACGGCACTTTACCTGCAACGTCCGACAACTTTGGTCTTCGATTCATCATGCATCTGAACTTCTCACAACAGTACAGAATGAGCCAAACTATGAAGTTGGCTCCGCGCATGATTCAATCCATGGAGATCCTGCAGTTGCCCCTGATGGCGCTGGATGAACGGATCGAGCAGGAAATCAGCGAAAACCCATGCCTTGAGCGACTCTCGTCGGATCCCGAAGCCCCCGAAGCCGAGCACAATCGCGAAGAAGCCCGGGACGAGGCGGCCGAAAAGAGCGTCGGTGAAGAGATCCTGCAGGTCGATTCGAACAACAACAACGAAGCCGACTTCGAACGATTGCTGGAAATCTCGCAGGACTGGCCTGAAGACAATTACACTTCGGGCAGCAAACCGTCCTCGAACCGGATGGAAGAGAATTCGGATCGCCAAAATGACATGATGGCGAGCATCACCGAAAAGCCGCAGTCGCTGAACGACTATCTGCTGGAACAGTTCTTCTACTTCAATTCCCCCCGGGAAGTGCGCGAGTTCGGTGAGTTCTTGATCCAGAACCTGGATCCCAACGGACGACTGCCGTCCAGCCTGCCCGAACTGATGCAGGTCTACGGACGCCAGGTTTCCGCGATGGATGCCCAGGCCGCCCTGCAGTTGATCCAGCGTCTGGACCCTCCCGGCTGTGGAGCCCGCGATTGGCGCGAATGCCTGCTGCTGCAGGTCACGGACGAAACGCCGCACCGCGACGTCCTGATCACCCTGATCTCGTCGCACCTGGAGGATCTGGCCCAGAATCGATTGCCGCTGATCGAACGGAAAACCGGCTATTCGATTCAACTCATCAAGGAAGCCCTGGAAGAACTGAAAAAGCTGAATCCGTACCCTGGCAAAGGTTTTGAAGCCCGGCCGGCCCAGGCGGTGACTCCGGATGTGTTCGTCGACAAGTCGGCTGATGGAACCTGGATCGTTCGCCTGGAAGACGAATACACCCCGCGGCTGCGAATCAGCAAACGATACCAGGAAATGCTGAAAGCGGGTGTGGATGCGAAGGCCAAGGACTATATCAAGCGGAAAATCGATTCGGCCAAGTGGCTGATCGAAAGTATTGAACAGCGACACAACACTTTGAAGCGGGTTGCCCAGGCGATCGTTGATCGCCAGAACGGTTTCCTGGAATACGGCCCCGAAGCGATTTCCCCGCTGAAAATGCAGGAGATCGCCGATGTGGTCAAGGTTCACGTCACGACTGTGTCCCGGGCAGTGGACGACAAGTGGATTCAAACTCCACGCGGACTGTATCCGCTGAAACGGTTCTTCGGCGGTGGAACGGTCACCGAAAGCGGCGAAGAAGTCGCCTGGGACATCATCCGCATCAAGCTGAAGGAAATTGTCGACAACGAAGACAAGAACGATCCGCTCAGCGACGATGCTCTCGTCGAAGAACTGGCCAAGCACGGTTACAACCTGGCCCGTCGTACGGTCACCAAGTACCGCAAGGCACTGGATATCCCCTCGTCACGCCAACGCCGGGCGTATTGATTCAACCCGACACGTTCGTTCAGGATGCTGAATCCAATGGGCGATCAGGTTCCGACAATCCGCTTCCACTGGGAACTGCTGGCCCTGTGTCTGCTGGCGGCTGGATCACCGGGCTGTGGAGGTGCCAAGCCGTCCCCGCAACATGTCGAGTCCCCCGCTCCGCCAGCACGACCACTGCTTGAAAAACCGACCGCGCCGGGTGCTGAATCCATTACAAAGCAAACATCGGCCCCCGCAGAAAACAGTTCCGATTCGCCGGCGAACCCGTCCAACGTCCAGCCCACCAAACCTGAGCCGATCCTGCGACCGGCCGACCAGCGGCCTCATCACGACGATCGGCGACTGGCCGAACTGGGGATTCGACTTTACGAATCGACTCGATTGAAACTGTACACCGACATCGATCCGGCCGTCGCAGCAACTCTGCCACCGGTGATTGACCAGGCGTACCAGGCTCTGGTGGATTACTTTGGGCCGCTGGCTCCTGATCGAGCCCGTTCAGAATTCCAGATGACGGGATATCTGATCAAGGACGACGTCTTGTTTCGTGAAGTCGGGCTGATCCCGGAGGACCTGCCTCCGTTTGAACACGGACGCCATCGCCGGAATGAATTCTGGATGCGGGAGCAGAAATACGATTACTATCGACGACACCTGTTGATTCACGAAGTGACCCACTGCTTTATGACAGTGATGCCCGATGTGGACGCCCCCGTGTGGTACATGGAAGGGATGGCCGAATGTTTTGGGACTCACCGCACGGCCCCCGATGGAACGATTCAGTTTCGAGTGATGCCAACGTCACCGGAGGAGTTTGCGGGCTCGGGGCGGATCACCGCCATCCGGAATGATTACGCGGCCGGACGAGCCCGGTCGATCCCCGACATCCTGGATCTGCAACCGATCGAATTCCTGAAGACCGAGCATTATGCATGGTCATGGGGATTGTGCACATTCCTGGATCACACTCCTCATTTCCAGGAGCGATTCCGGAAGTTGGGCGGGTACCTGCAGCGTAATGCCTTTCCGACCCAGTTCATTCGTGACTTCGGCCTGGATTCACGAGACCTTGCCACCGAGTGGACGTTATTTGTGCAAAATCTGCAGTACGGTTATGACATTCAGCGATCCGCGATCGAATTTGTGCCGGGGAAAAAGCTCGACTCGTCACGTCCCAGGCACGAAGCCCGGATTCAGGCAGATCGTGGGTGGCAATCCAGTGGGGTCCTGATGGAATTCGGACGTGAGTACCGGGTGGCGGCCACCGGGCAATTCGAATTGGCCGCCGTACCAAAACCGTGGATCAGCGAACCGCAGGGGATCAGCTTTCAGTACTTCGAGGGCGCTCCCCTCGGATTGCTGGTCGGAGCGATGCGTGCCGAAGAGGGCGAAACCGGTGGTGCCGCAGACTCAATGCTCAAAGTCTATCCGATGGGACGGGGCGGAACCTTTACAGCGCCCAGTTCAGGCACGTTGTACCTGCGGGTGAACGATGCCTGGAATTCGCTGGCCGACAACAAGGGGCAGGTGACGGTCGAGATCAATGCGGCCGAGCCCGAGTAACCGAACGGTCGCCAGCAGCGATCACGACGCGGGTGCGGTCGCCGACGTTTCCGCGTCTGTGTTTTTCGGTGATGTGGGCTCGACCGTGACAGTCGGTTTGCAGAACAGGTCCGCCTGAACACGGGCTCGTTCCCGATCGATTTGATCGGGGGTCGCACCCAGATCGCCGAGCATGGCGACCGCCATGGACAATGCCACTTCACCTTCGCCGGAAAAGACCTGACTGGCCCCGGCCTGCATCAGCCCCGGGACTTCGCGCAGGTAATTGGACCGCACCAGGATCCTGATGGCGGGATTCATTTCGCGCGCCTGCCGAATCACTTCCTCTGTCCCGGTGATGCCAGCGACACTCAGAATCAAGGTTCCGGCCTGATCGACACCCGCAGACCGCAAGGTTTCTGCGTGAACAGCATCTCCGTAGACGGCAGGAATGCCGTCTTGACGCAGCGTTCGCACCGTCTGCAGATTCATTTCCATCACGCAGGGCGAAATACCGTTTTCTTGCAGCAGTCGGCAAACCGTTCTACCAACCGGTCCGAATCCCGCCACGACCGCCCGGTGTCGAAGATCGGTCGATACCGGACCAGCAGCAGGATCGACGGATGGACCGGCGGGCTGAACCACTCGGGAATTCAGCCAGCGCCACAGGCGGGGCCGGCGAATGGCCCACGCTTCCAGCGGGCCAACCAATCGATACAGCAGCGGTGACAGCGAAATCGAGATGATTGCGGTTGCCACCAATGCGTTCGAGGCCTGGGCGTTGAAGATTTGCAGGTCGTTCCCCACCGACACCAGGATGAACGAGAACTCGCCGATTTGAGCCAGCGCGATGGCCACTGCCAGAGCGGTTCGGACGGGATACCCCAGCATCAGGACGATCGCCACCGCCGCCAATGGTTTGCCAATCAGAACTATGGCCACTGTGATCGCCACCACCCACGGAGCGTCCAGCAGTTGCACCGGGTCAAACAACATGCCAACAGACACAAAAAACAGCACGGCAAAGGCGTCGCGCATGGGCAGCGCATCCGTGGCTGCCCGCAAACTGAATTCCGAACGGCCCACCACCATCCCGGCCAGGAACGCGCCCAGCGCCATCGAGACTCCAAACAATCGCGACGAGCCGACCGCAATCCCCAGTGCCACCACCAGGACCGTCAGCGTGAACAATTCCCGCGATCGGGTGGCTGCAACGCGCGACAGAAGGTACGGGATGAACCGATCGCCAACGACGACCGTCAGTCCGACCAGGACAGCAACCTTGACGCATGCCAGCAGGATGGCACCCAGCACTTGGGTGATGCCGGACGAATGTTCGCCGAAGATCGTCGGCAGCAGCACGAGCACCAGCACGGTAAACAGGTCTTCGACGATCAGCCAACCGATCGCGATGTGCCCGACCGGCGTATGCATGTCATTGTTGTCCGCCAGGACCCGGGTCAGCACGACGGTGCTGGCCACAGAAATGGCCAGTCCGAAAATCAGGCTGCCCCCCCAACTGTAGTGAAAGCACCAGCCGGAAATGGCACCCAGCAATGTGGCGAACAGGCACTGGGCGATCGCGCCGGGGACGGCGATGCGACGCACCGCCAGCAGATCATTCAGATGAAAATGCAGCCCGACCCCAAACATCAGCAGGATGACGCCAATCTCGGCCAGTTGTTCCGCCAGTTCACGGTTGGCGACAAATCCCGGAGTGTTCGGCCCGACTGCCAGTCCCGCCAGCAAGTAGCCCACAATCGGGGACAGTCCCAGTCGGTGCGTGATGTAACCCAGCAGCAGGGCCGCCGCGAGGCCACCAGTCAGTGTCGGGATCAATTCAAGATGATGATGCACTTGCGATTCAAATCTTTGAAGAATGTTCCAGGAAATCGATCAGCAGGCGTTATTCACTCTGACGCGACAGCGGACCGGTCAGGTACCCCGTCTGACTGCGCGACCACCAGCTACCGACAGCCAGACGGTGGTCCGCTGATGTGAACTTGTAGTCATAGTACGCCAACCGCACAAACCGCGGGGGATTGTCCGCCATTTCCGGGTGTCCAATCAATCGAGCGACTTTCGGATTTCCCTCCAGCAATTTCTGTGTCAACGCGGTCAACCAGTGTCCGTTGCCGACAGGATCCAACCCCGCAAACCACATCTGCCAGTCCAGCCGCGGCATGTGCGGAGCAACAATCGGCGGCGGTCGATCGACTGGTCCCGGCTGATAGGGAAACGCGACCGCCTGCCACGTCGTCCCGTCCTGGCTGATCTCGATCACAATCTCCGACCGCCGAGTCGTCATGACGCGAAACAGACCGTATCCATTGATGGTTCGCAGCGGGGCCAATGGTTTTAAGATCCTGGTTTCACTCCATGACAACAGCAGCCCGTCCAATGTTCGCAGTGTCTGAGTCACAACGGCAGGCATTTTGTCAGCCCGTTGGGTTCTGACCATCTCTCGCACCATCGTCAGCAGACTGACCGCCAGCATCATGCCCGCAGCCAGTGTTCCGAGGATTGACCGCCAGCACCATGCGGCAGGCACTCGCTGAGTCCTGACCGCCGTCTGGACATCGTCCTGGGCGGCCTCACGAATGTTGCCAATGACGAGGTGTTCGCTGTGCCGCCAGCGACGCGGAATCAGGCGGCACAACAGATCATCGTTCAACAACGGAATCGCCAACATGATTGTTTGCAGGTTGAAGAACCCAAAGTTTCCCGTTGCTTCGATGGCAACCATCAACAGAATGGTTGCCATTCCGAAAATCGATCGACCGCGCGAGCCACAGAACACCAAAAATGGCAGAAACAGTTCAACCAGAAACAGGATCATCAGGGAGATCTGATGGACCGGCCGCGGAAGCTGATAGACATACCAACTGGTCCAACTCGGAATTGGCTGCGTGTAATAGTGGAATTGCAGAGCGGTCCCGTCGCTCCAGGCCGTATCACCCGACAGCAACTTGGTGACGCCGGACAGGAACATCAGCTTGAAGGCCAACCCCCACAACAGCCACCGCGCCAGCGGGAGTGGCTTGGAGGGCTGCCGCCAGTCCGGCCGCCAGCCTCGCGGGGCGTACAGGACAGAACAGGCCAACATTTCCAGCAGCAGCGTGTCCCACTGAAAGCTGAGAAAAACCTGCCCGGCACTACTGAGCGACAAGTACGTCGCCCAGATCGCCGGAATGACCAGCCGAGGTCCCCATCCGATCATCAACAGGATGGACAACACGGTTCCCAGGGCACACCACAAGTGCAACATCCCGTTTCCGGCCCCGAACCAGCACAGGCTGGGGAGTTGCCAATAGGCATTCGCCCCCAGCTTCTTGTGGACCAGTCCGAAGAATTCGTCAGCCGGCAACAGCCCGCGCTGGCCGACGAGTCCGTGAATCTGACTCCACAACGAAACAAATGCGATCAGGCAGACCAGACCGAGTCCACGAAAATACAACCGCCGGGTGACATCGTCACGCACTCCAGCCCGGTCCACCCCGCTGTCAGGCAGCGAACCGGGAACGAGCGGTGCGAGGTTTGTGGTGGACATCAATTGGCATCCCTGCAATGACCAAATCAGGACTCCAAAAGGTAGACGAATCCTCCGCACGCGAACAGCCCACTCATTTTCCTGTCGTTTCCCGATGGGCAACCTGGCATGGTTGTGTTCATTTCTGACAATCGTCGTTAATGGCTGGGAAGGATACCTGAAGAACCGGCGACTGGCGATTGCATCAGCCGGCTCACGCCGCAGGATCACCTGGGTTTGTATGCGCAGCCGAGTTCAAGGCTGACGCATCGCCTGCGCGTTGAAACACCGGACGGTGGACAGTGACGTTGACGTAGTGGATAGTACGGGCGTTTTCCTGTCCCAATTCTTCTACATCTCTGGTCAAGGTGCCGCATGCTTCGCTCCAAGGCTTGCCTGGCTGTTGTCGTGTCGTGGTGTTTGTCGGTTTCGGTGTTCGCTGCCGAGACCACCTCGAAAAAGGCCTCCGTTCGCCAGCCGTCGGGGCTGGATCAGCGCGCGCTGTGGACAACTGGCAATATTCACGGGACGCCGGAACCGCCCGATCGCTATACGACTCAAGATGCCTTTCCCAACCTCAAGTTTTTTGAACCACTGTCAGTTGGCACGATTCCCGGCAGCAACGTCTTCGGCGTCGCCACCCGGCCCGGCAAGATCTATACGTTTGAAAACCGACCGGATGTCAGCCACTCCGAATTGATCCTGGACCTGAAGCACACGGTCTACGGTGTCGTGTTCCATCCCGAATTCGCGAAGAATCGGCAGATGTTTGTCATGTACACTCTGCCCGGCGAGTCCCCCCGGGGAAGTCGGATCGCCCGGTTTGAAGTTCGCGATGGAGCATCCCCCGAGGCGACCTTGAAAACGGAAACAATCCTTCTGGAATGGCCGTCGGGCGGGCACAACGGGGGTTGTTTGCGGTTCGGTCCTGACGGGTACCTGTATCTCGCCACGGGCGATGGCAGCGGGATTGCGGATGGATTGGAAACCGGGCAGAAGATCGATGATCTGCTGGGCGCGATCCTGCGCATTGATGTCGATCATGCCGATAAAGGACTCGCCTATGCCATTCCAAAGGACAACCCGTTTGTCGGCCGGGCCAATGCCCGCGGCGAAGTCTGGTCGTTTGGACACCGCCAGGTCTGGAAATTCAGCTTTGATGACCAACAGCGATTGTGGGCGGGAGAAGTCGGGCAGGATCTGTGGGAAATGGTCTATGTCATCCAGAAGGGGGGGAATTACGGCTGGAGTGTCAACGAAGGGAAGCATCCGTTCCGCCCCGAACGACCCAGGGGTCCCGGTGAATTCCAGCAGCCGATTGTGGAGCATCCTCATAGTGACTTCCGATCGCTCACCGGGGGCTATGTCTTTCAATCGGATCGACTGCCGGAATTGAAAGGGGCCTACGTTTACGGAGACTACGATACCGGAAAGCTGTGGTCGCTGAAGTACGCCGGGGGGAAGGTCAGCGCGCACCAGCAGTTGGCGGATACGCAGATTCGCATCGTGGAATTCGCCCAGGATGCGGCCGGTGAGGTTTACCTGGTCGACTTCGCGGGGGGGGGATTTCATCGGATCGTCGCGGCGCCGCCGGTTACGGAAACGAAACCGTTCCCGCGAAAACTGAGTGAAACAGGTCTGTTCGCGTCGACGCGCGATCATCTGCCGGCGCAGGGGTTGATCCCGTACTCGGTCAACGCGCCACTCTGGTCGGATCATGCCGAAAAAGAGCGATTGATTGCCTTGCCGGGGGATTCACAGATCGAATTTGACGGGGTCGTCTATCCCCACGGACCCACCTATCCGGACGTGGGCTGGAGGTTTCCCGACGGAACGGTGCTGGTGAAAACGTTTTCGATCGATACCGAAGCAGGGAACCCTGCCAGTCGCAAACGCCTGGAAACCCGCATCCTGCAATACCGCAAGATGCCGGGCAATGATGACGAATACGGAGCACAGTTCTGGTTCGGTTATACGTATGTCTGGAATGACCAGCAGACCGATGCGGAACTGTTGGGGCCGGCGGGATTGGATCGCAAGCTGACGATCAAGGACGCGAGCGCGCCCGGGGGCTCGCGCGAGCAGACCTGGCATTTCCCCAGCCGCGCGGAATGTACGCTGTGTCACACGATGGCCGCGAAATACGCGCTGGGAGTGACGACGCTGCAGATGAACAAGGATCACGACTACGGCGGTGTCATCGCCAATCAACTCGCCACGTTGGAGCACCTGGGGGTGTTCAAAACCAAACTGCCAAAGCCACCGGCTGAACTGCCCAGCCTGGCAGATTATCGCGATTCGGCGGCCGATCTGAATCTGCGAGCCCGCTCGTATCTGCACGCCAATTGTGCACATTGCCACCGCAAGTGGGGGGGCGGCAATGCCGATTTCGAACTGCAGGCATCGCTGCCTCTCACCGAAACCCAAACCGTGAACACCCGCCCCGGGCAGGGAACGTTCAAACTTGATGATCCGCGAGTGCTGGTTCCCGGCCAGCCAGACCGATCCCTCGTCCTGCAGCGTATGCGACTCGATGGGCTCGGCCGCATGCCGCACATCGCGGCTAACGAAAAGGATCTGGCAGCCATCGACATGCTGCGCGAATGGATCGCCAGTCTGTCGAACGAAGAACTGTTGAAGAAATCCGGTGCCGTGCATCCCAGACTTCCCCAAAAGTAGTGACAGGCCCTGGCGGTTGCCAACACGGGAAGGCAAGGCGTTTAAGGGGCGACCTTTAGCACTTGGTCCACGGCAGGCGCGTCAATCGTCTTCTTTTCGCCTGTTGGCCAGGTCACGGTAACGCTGGTGATCTTGTCCTGTTTTCCCAACCCGAAGGTGACGATCAATTCACTTTGCGACAGGTAGCCGCGTGTTGGCATGACCTGGCTTTGCATCTTGCCGCTTTCGGTCTGCAGTTCGATCCTGGCTCCGATGGCCGAGCGGGATCCGTGGACACCGGACACGTCCAGTCGCAGCCAGTGGTTTTCCAGCTTCTGATCGTTGCGGAGCAACCGCGGTTTGGATCCGGTGGCACCAAACAGCACATCCAGATCGCCATCGCCGTCAATGTCGGCGATTGCCGCCCCGCGTCCCACCATCCGCTTCAGAAAGCCGGAGCCACATTTTTCTGAGGGAACCGGTGCAAACTCGGTTCGTGATTCTGGACCGCAATTCCAGAAGAAGTGCGGAGGTTGTTCGTAGAACTGACTGGCCTGGACTTTGTTGATTTCATTTTCCAGGTGGCCGTTGGCGGCAACGATGTCCAACCGACCATCAAGATCGACATCCGCAAACAAGGTTCCAAAGGTCAGTTCCAGGCGTGTCTGCGGTCCCAATCCGGTGGCGATCGCTTCGTCGTTGAACTGCATCGACTTGCCACTGGCGACGTACAATGCGCTCATTTCATTGGCAAAATTGCCAATGACGATGGCCACATGATCGCTGTTACGGATGCGTGCGACATCGATGCCCATGGCCCCCCGTGCCTGCCCTTGCTGGTCGAAGGCAACGCCCCGTTCAATCGCCTTTTCGGCAAACATTCCGTCCTGTTGATTGTGGAACAGGAAGTTCTGGACAGTGTCATTGGCCACGGCGATGTCGATCCAGCCATCACTGTCAAAATCGGCAAACGTGACTCCCAGGGATTTGCCGGCATAGATTTCGTTACGTACGGGATTGCGAATCCGCAGGCCGGCGGTATCGCTGACTTCCGTAAAGGTACCGTTCCCTTCATTGCGATACAGGTAGGGATACGTCCCTGGAAAGTCCTGGGGGCGGCCATATCCGCGTTCCCCACCCGTCAGAGTAAACGGCTGGCCCTTGTCGAACTCACGGGTCCACTTCACGTAGTTGCAGACAAACAGATCCAGGTCGCCGTCATTGTCATAGTCCACGAAGCCGCAACTGGTGCTCCATTGTTTTGGAGAACCGGCGACTCCGGCCGTGGTCGAAACGTCCACGAACTTCGAGCCATCATTGCGGAGAAGTTTGTTCTGGCCGACCGCCGTCAGGAACAGGTCGACGTCCCCATCGTTGTCGAAGTCGCCCACGGCCACTCCCTGACCGTAGAACGTCAGGTCGAGTCCCGCGTCCCTGGTCACGTCGGTGAATTTGCAGTCACCATCGTTGCGGTACAGCGCCATGGTGGGAGTCGACGATGCCGGTCGGCCGTCCCATGGCCAGCGACAGGAGTTGACGAACAGGATATCAGGATCGTTGTCGCCATCGTAATCCAGGAAGGCCACGCCGCCCCCCATTGATTCCGGCAGCAGCTTTTCACCAGCGGCCCCATTTTCGTGAACGAACTGGATGCCGGCGGATTCCGTGATGTCCTCGAAGGGCATGTTCGGAATGGGAACGCTGGATCGCTCGCGCACTTGTGCCTTCGCCAGCGGAGTTTTCAGTTCTGCGGGCTTCGGCTTGATGCTCATTCGCCAAACGGTCACACCGCCAATGGTACCGGCCAGAACGATGGCGAGCGTCGACCAGAGAAATGCCCGGCCGACGATGGAGTCGTCACGTTCCACCTCGACCGGGAACTCCAGGAATGGCGGTTCCGGCGGAAGTGAATTGTCGGGTGTCTGTGTCTGCGGGTCGTCATTTGTCATGACAATCAATCATCTCCAGTTTTGGTGGCGTCCGCATGTTCATGGGTGGCCAGGCCGGGGGCTCCGGGCCGGTTTAATGGGTAAATCACAATCGGTTCTGACGCCTTGGCAGCGGCCGGATACTTGCGACGCGCCTGTTCGATCGCCACATCGCGGGCATTGTCGTCAGGTTTGTAGCGTGCATGCAACCTGGCGTGCTCCGCAGCCCGAGCTGAATCCCCCAGGTCCTGGTAGACCTGTTGGAGACCATAATGAGCGGCAACGTTTTCTGAGTCGATTTTCAAGACGTTTTGAAAGACTTCAGCGGCCTGTTTCAACAGGGCCACCCGTTCCTCCTTTTGCTCCGGGGCGCGAATCTGCTTGGCACGTTCAAACAGTGTCTGCCCCAGCAGGTCGATGATTTCGTAATCCAGACTGAAGTCGAATCCGCGCGCGGTTCGTTCCGGCGTCTTGTCCTCCAGGACTTTCCGCAAGTTCTTTTCCGCCTCTTCCAGCCGTCCCTGTTCACGATTGATGACCCCCGTCAACCAGGCGACCGTCCATTCGGGTGCCGCGGGCTCCTTGTATTCCGACGCACGGGCAATGGCAGCCGTCGCTTCGTCCAGGCGTCCTTCCCGGTGCAGGACTCGTGCCAGGTTCAACGCACCATCGTAACGGTTGGCGTCCTTCAATTCTTCCAGGATCGTGAACGCTTCCGCCGCCTGACGCAGTTCCGCCTTCCCCTTCAGAAACAGGCCGATGCCGTAGTCGTTCCAGCGCTGCCAGACGGGGATTTCCACCTTGGCATTTTCAACCGCAACCGAACTTCCGGCGACGGGGAACGTGATCTTGTCGGAACACAATGTGGTGATTGGCAATTCGTTGGCGTACGGTTCGCCCGGTTTGTGCCCACGAATCGGCAGGTCGCCCGGTTTCGCTTTGTTCGTAAAGAAATCGGTATAGATCTTGTCGAACTTGCGGTATTGCAGTTTGACTTCCACCGTCACCGGTTCGGTCACATCAGGGGGGATCGTCAGGCTGTAGTGAACAGTTCCCGCGGCCCCGGGGGGAATCTGGTTGTTGTACAGCGGAACGAAGATGTCCTGAGGATTCCGGCGATCGATGCGATTACCGTCCTTGTCGAGCATGAACACGTTGATGAAGTGAGACCACGGATCCACGGAATGTTGGTCGTCGATGCCACCGTTGCGGCCAATCACCCGGCCTCCGCTGGTGACCGTGACGTCCAGCCAGACTTCGTTGGAATCGACCGTCCCCTGGGTGAACGGATGCCCCATTTTCAACGTGCGCACGACCGATTCAAGTAGGTACGTCTGGCCCGGTGTGAGCGTCGGGACCTCCGGGCGCAACGGTGCATGCAGTTTGCCACTGATGTCGCCACCTTCCTTCACGCCGAAAATGTCGACTCGCAGTTTCCCCTTCAGAAACTCCTGATGGGCGGCAACCGTTTCCGGCGATTCCTTCAGCCACGCGATCCCGGTGTTGGCGGACGGGAACAGGTGACCATGGATGCTCGGCTTTTTTGCATCGGCGAACAATTTGGCACCGAAGTCGCCCGATTCCTTCAACGGCATATGGCACCCTGAACAGTTCGGTACCGCCTTGTCGGGGAAGTAGAAGCTGCGAGCTCCGTGACCGGACACGCCGCTCAGCAGGTAGGTGTCATAATGATTTTGCCCCCGCAGGAATTCCTTGTAGTGATTCAGATCGTAAGGCAGATGCACCTTGTGGCACGTCGAGCAGAACTCGGCCGACTTGTGCAGATCTTTCAGAAAAGTCTTCTTGTGCAGTTCCGGCTTCGCCTTGACCAGTTGGTTGTTGACCCATTGCAGCAAGGCATTGTCGCTGTAGGCAAAGGGGTAATGCTCCGGATTCTCGATCGTATAGTCTCCGTTGCCGACATTCGAATTCACGTGGGTGATGGAATGACAGACAGTACAGGTGATTCCGGCCTGCGCCGTCGGGTGATTGACGTCGTCAAACTTCGGATCGTCGAACGCGCCGCTCAGGAACGGCACCGGGTCATGGCAGCCTGCGCACCATCGCGATGCCTGCACGTTGCCATCCCGCTTGAGCGAGACTTCACGCGTTTCGCGCACGCTGGCCAGATAGGCGGGATTGTTGAACGAGCTGAAGTGATGGGAACTGTGGAACCATCCCTTGTAAGCGTCTGCGTGGCATTTCAGACAATACGAATCGTTCATCAGGGCGCTGGCCGGAATGAAGTTCCCCGTGGACGTTTTGACCAGTGACGGCTTAAAGTATTTCTCACCCTCTTTCGGTCCGGCTTGATTCCATTGGCGCGGATCCTGGTTGTGCAACAGGATCATTCCACCAGCGGCAACGCCCGTGGCAACCAGGTAACTGAACCCGTATTTCCACTTGATCTTCGGTCCCGCCAGACGATGCAGCCAGTACAGCCACAGGCAGAACAACGGTGCGGCCACGTGAGCCCAGTAAATGAATGAGCGTGTCACCTGGCTTTTGATCACCAATGCCGACGTTCCGCTGCCCCCCAGGTCAACCCGCATCAGCAAAATGCCCGTCACGAGGACGGCCAATGAGGCCACCAACAGGGCATATCCAACGCGGATGGCGCGCTTGTTCTTGCGCAGACGCGTGTTCAGCAGGTGGATGCCCAGGAAGGCAACGAATGGCAGGACGAGCAACAGGCCGAGAACCAGGTGCCCGGCAAACATCAGCATGTAAAACCAGTTTTCATACGTGCGGCCCGAGTTCCAGCTCAGGAACGTGACACCACCCAGATAGGCGGAATTGGCCCCGAGGAGTGCCACCAGAATGAAGACGACCCACATCAGAACTCGCAATCGCGGTCCGACGGCGGGGGTATAAGTGCGGCGCACCGGGATCGGTGACGGTGAAGGGACGGCCTCTGACATGAATCTGCTCCACCCGAAGAATGACAACCATCTGGAAACGAAAGATCCCGAGATTCCAGGATGCACGCGACCGCATGCAAGGCAGGGGCAAGCCGGTTTCGATTGTCCAAAGACGACAAAGCCTGCCACAGAACGGGTCTCGGGGCGAGCCGGTCATACTTCCTCAGGACCGACCCACCAGCAACACGGCACACTGACCACGGTCAGCGCGGTTGCTCAGACGGTTTGCGGTGGACGTTCCAGACCTGATCGATGGTCCTCCTGAGTTGGCAAGGTCAGCGCCAACCAGTCGGGTGATGAGTTGCCGGTCAACGACGGCACTGATTCCGTCAATACTGCCAGATGATCGACGGATGTCGTTGGCGAAGTCATCGGAGCGGGAGCCGGCAGGTTCGCGGGACCGCGGCGGCAGGACGGTCCAGAACAGGGTTGATGGGGGCTGGGGCTCTCACCGGATGCGTGAGGCATGATTCCGTCGGCGATCAATGAGTGCGTCGCAACCCGGTGATTACCGTGAGAATGAAGGTAATCCCCGCAACTGGCTTGAGCGACGGACGTCAGATTCCCCCAGGCCAGCAACGACACCGCTACTACGATTCCACAAGAGAATCGCCGCGATGCTGCAGCAGCGGGCTGTGAACCACGGTCCATTTGGGTAAAACCAGCGATTTGGACTGCCGACGTCGACCAGAACTGGCCGACGACCAACGTACGCAGTATAGAAGTCGATCGTTGGACGGGTCAACCGGTGACTGCAAAACATCGTCAATTGAGTGGTCGGATCAGAGAATTTCGGGGACCTTATGGATTGGTGCGGCGTTTTGGCTGTGAATAAGCCAGCAGGATCTACATCACGACAGATTGTGGACAAAGTGGCAAGGATTGTGCATCCCGCCAAAACAGGCCATGCCGGAACACTCGATCCACTGGCCACCGGGGTGTTAGTAGTGGCGGTTGGTTCTGCCACACGGTTGATTTCCCACATTCAGCAGGGGCGCAAACAGTATTTGGCCGAATTCCGATTGGGGCAACGGAGCGATACCGATGATGTTGAGGGTCGGATCGAGGAGGGAGGTGACTGGACCGGAATCACGGAATCGGCTTTGACCGAGGCCTTGAAGGCGTATGTGGGCGACGTGTCCCAGGTGCCGCCGCAGTTTTCGGCGGTCCATGTCAACGGTCAGCGAGCCTATGCGCTGGCGCGACGAGGCGAAACTGTGGAACTGCAGGCTCGGACGGTTCAAGTTCACTCCATTCAGTTGACTCGCTTTGCGCCGCCGCTGCTGGAATTGCAGATCGAATGCGGCTCTGGAACCTATATTCGCTCGATCGGGCGCGACCTGGGCGAGGACCTCGGTTGTGGTGCTCTGATGACATCCCTGCGCCGGAATGCCGTCGGCCCGTTCACTCTGGAGAAGTCGGTTCCCTTCGACGAATTGAACCACGACCGGGTACACGCGGCAATTCAGCCTGCTTTAGAGGCCGTTGCGAATCTGCCACGGCGCACAATGACCCCGGAGGAAATCGTGGCGATTCGACAGGGCCGCGCGCTGTCGCTGGGTAACATTCCGGCCCTCGAATCCGGCGCTGAGATCGCCCTGGTTGACGGTACGGACCTGCTGTTGGGGATTGCCAGATTGGAATCTGAGCGACACCGACTGCAACCCGTCATCGTGTTCCCTGCCCGGTGAATTGAGCGGCCCGTGATTCGACGGGTGCCCGTTCAATTCCTCAGTCGCCCGCCGGACCGGTGTTCAACGACGGTGTCTGGTGATATCATCCACGCCCCTTGATGCCTCATCCCTGATGATCTACGACGGAAAGTACCCGCATGAGCGACGAATCCATCGCCTATGATCCCTATGCCATGCCACCGGGCGAGATCCAGGATCCACCAGAATCCTTGTGGGCCGCCCTGCGAAAGATTGGTCCCGGGATCATCCTGGCGGGAACAATCGTCGGTTCCGGCGAGTTGATTCTGACCACGACCCTGGGAGCCCGGCACGGTTTCATCTTCCTGTGGCTGATCCTGTTCAGTTGCGTCATCAAAGTCTTCGTCCAGATTGAAATCGGGCGTTACGCGATTTCGTCGGGTCGTCCGACCCTGGGAGCCATCAACGAACTGCCGGGCCCTCGCTTTGGAGCCCACTGGATGGTCTGGTGGTGGTTCATCATGATGATCTGCACGGTCGTGCAACTGGGCGGCATGGCGGGAACCGTGGGGCAGGCGTTGAACCTGGCCTTTCCCTCGGTGGCGGCCGGATTTGCCAGCACCATGAACAGCATCTCGCCGTCACTGGGTTCGATGGTCACCGATCGCCCGGAGGTTCCCTGGGCTGTCGCGACATGCCTGGTCACCATGGCACTGATTTACGGTGGCGGCTACCGACGCATCGAATGGCTGACGACGATGATTGTGGTGGGCGTCACGATGATTACGGTTTCGGCGGCAGCCGCACTGGGTTTCACCGACTACCCGATTCGCGGCACGGATCTGCTGAAGGGGTTGGAATTTCAGGTTCCCAGTCACGGCCTGGCGGCGGCGTTCGCCGTGTTTGGCGTGACCGGGGTTGGTGCCACCGAACTGTTCTATTACCCTTATTGGTGCCTGGAGAAGGGCTATGCTCGCTATGTTGGCCTCGCGGACGGCAGCGAAGCCTGGGACCGACGCGCCAAGGGCTGGATCCGCGTCATGCATCTGGACGCATGGGTCAGTATGGTTGTCTTTACAGTCTCGACGGTCGCCTTTTACCTGATGGGAGCGGCCGTTCTGCATCCGCAGGGATTGAGGCCCGAAGGGGAGCAACTGATTGACACGCTGTCAAAAATGTACATCGGCCCCTTCGGAGACTGGACGCGGATTCTGTTCCTGATCGGCGCGGGTGCCGTCTTGTTTAAGACTTTGTACCTGGCCTGTGCTGCCAACAGTCGCCTGACAACTGATTTTCTCGTTCTGGCGGGGATGGCACCGACAAAATCGGCGGAGCACCGTGCACTCCTGATCCGCCGCTTTTGCCTGGTCTTTCCCACGCTGGCGTTGATCTTCTTCCTGTTTTTCAAAGATCCCAAGCTGATGGTGACGATTGGCGGGGTGGCTCAGGCGGCGACATTGCCGATGATCGCCTGTGCGACACTTTACTTCCGTTACCGCAAAGTTCATCCTGCCATCAAGCCGTTTGTGATCACGGATGCATTACTGTGGATCGCGGTGATCTGTATTTGTGTCGTGGCCGCATACGCGGTACCGACCACCATTATGTCCCTGATACCTGCCACAAAATGAACGTTCAGGAGTGACTCATGTCTGGTGCATTCCAGTCTCGTCGGGGGTTTCTGCAACTGGCAACGGGATTGGGTGCGGGAGCGTGGCTGCTTCCAAACGGGCTTGCCGAGGAATCTGCAGGCTCAGCGGATGGTCGACCACGAGTCACGAACCCACGAGCCACTTCGGGAGACAAGGTCAGCGAACCGGACTGGCAGGAGCGCCTGACAATTACCGTCGGGACCAGGGACGGGGATCTGGTCGGCAATTCGCACAAGGTCTTGCAGGCTGCCGTGGATTATGTCGCGGGACTGGGTGGTGGCACAGTTCGGATCCTGCCGGGAACCTTCACGCTTCGGGCGTCGGTCCATTTGCGCAGTGGCGTCCGCCTGATGGGCTCGGGCGACGAAACAATCCTGACCAAGCCTGCCTCGGTGACCACCAAACTGGCACTCGATTCGGACTGGTACGACCAGGAAATCACATTGGTTGACGCCAAAGGATTCGAGGTCGGTGACAGCGTCTGCCTGCGGACGAAGAATCCGCACAATGGCGGGGCGGAAGTCCTGAAGCGGACATTGGTCGCTCGGTCGGGGAATCGCTTCAAGCTGGATCGGGCCCTGCGCCAGAATTATTGGGCGACCGGCGAACCCACCTGCTCAACGCTGTTTCCACTTGTGACGAGCGAAGAGACCGAGAACCTGGTGATCGAGGATCTGGCCCTGGACGGAAACCGGGCGAACAACGAAAACCTGGACGGCAACTACGGCGGCTGCATTTTCCTGCAGGATGTCAGCAACGTCGTGATTCGCAAGGTGACGGCGCGCCAGAACAACGGCGACGGGATCAGTTGGCAGATCTGCCACGATGTCACCGTTGAAGACTGTCACAGTCACGATCACGCCGGCCTGGCGCTGCATCCGGGATCAGGGTCGCAACGTCCCTTGATGCGCCGCAACACGCTGGAACGCTGCCAGATCGGCCTGTTCTTCTGCTGGGGTGTCAAATACGGGCTGGCGGAAGAGAACACAATTCTGGACATCAGGGGTCAGGGAATCTCGATCGGACATCGGGACACAGACAACATCGTCCGCAAGAATACGGTCCGCAATAGCGGGCAGACGGGGATCCTGTTCCGCCCGGAACGGGGCCCCGGTTTCTGCGGACATCGCAACTTGATCGAACAAAACATTGTGGAAAACAGCGGCCCGGAAACAGGGGTGGCGATCGATGTTCAGGGCGGCACTGAGCAAGTGACCCTGCGGCAGAACCAGATCCGCGAATCCCGCGGAGCCGCCCAACGAATCGGCATCCGCCTGGGAAAAGAGACGCGTCAAATTACACTGACCGAAAACTCGTTCGACGGATTGATGAAGGATGTCGAACAAGTGTGACCCGCAAGCTCAGGGCGGACGCCGGGTCAGCCGTAGCCGAAGTCGTGAGACTTTGGATCTTCCAGGCGGTCATGCAAACGTCTGATTGTCATTTCAACCATTAAACGAAACTCAGCCGGTGGCGGTTCACCGAACTCTCACGAGTTCGGCTACGAAATCTCTAGGTCACGAGCCTCTGTCGGGTCACGAGACTCTGCCGTAGCCGAAGTCGTGAGACTTCGGATCTTCAGACGAACAATCCAACTTCAAGCTTCCATTCCAACGATTTCGCGAAACCCCGCCGATGGTAGATCACCGAACTCTCACGAGTTCGGCTACGGGCTCGCCATCGACGAAGAGGTGAAAGGTCACTCATTATGGCGGGTACGCAGTTTGGCGACCATCTGAAGCGACTTCCGCCCGAGTTTTACTGCGGCCAGGCGTGCGTCCATTGGTCGCTGACAATTGATGATCGAAAGATCGGCTGGCTTGTGCCAATCTTTTACTATAAGTTTCGCGAATTGCTGACGCATACGATGTTCCGCTACGGAAGCTGTTGTCCCATCTATTGCCTGATGCCCGACCACATGCACTTGCTTTGGCTCGGAATTCTGGACAGCGCCAACCAACTGAGAGCGATGAAGTACTTCCGCAGACAACTCAATCCTGTTTTGGAAAAGCTGAATGCTCGGTTACAGGACCAACCCTACGATCACGTCCTCCGTGACGATGAACGGAAGCCTGCTGCGTTGCATGCCGTCGTTGAATACATCGCTCGCAATCCAGAGCGGAAACAGCTTGTTGCTTACGACGCATTTCGCGAGTACGCGTACACGGGGTGCCTTGTTCCCGGTTATCCCGAACTGAAACCGTTTCAGCCGGACTTCTGGGACTTGTTCGACCGAATATGTTCCAAGTTACGCCAAAACGGCTTTACGTCAGTTAATCTCGAAGTTCCAGAGTAAACTCCGCCCTGTAGCCGAAGTCATGAGACTTCGGATCTTCGGACGGTCAACTCGACTTCAGATTCTCATTCCAACGATTGCGCGAATTTCAGCCGGTGGTGGATCACCGAACTCTCACGAGTTCGGCTACAGGCTTTCCACGTCACGGGTCTCAACCGTAGCCGTAGCCGAAGTCGTGAGACTTCGGATCTTCGGATCGTCAAGCCAGCTTCAATATCTCATTCCAGCGATTGCGCGAATTTCAGCCGGTGGCGGTTCACCGAACTCTCACGAGTTCGGCTACGACTTTCAATCGGCGTCTCCGCGAGACTCCGCTGGTGGATGGCTTAGATACCGCGGATGGCCGTTAACAGACGCTCAATTTCTCCTGCCGTGTTGTAATGCATCAAGCCGACGCGAACGACTCCCTGCGGTTCGAGGCCCAATGCCTCTGAGAACTGCAGGGCGTAGAAGTTTCCATGACCGACGAACAGACCCTGGTTTCCCAGACGGCCGGCGACCTCTATGGCCGGCAGGCGGGAATGGACGAAACTGACCGTTGGCGTCCGCTCGTTCAGGCGGTTCAGATCGGTCAGGCCGAAGGTCGTGATTCCGGGAATGTCGAGCAACCCGGAGATCAGTTGTTTCGCGAGTTGTTGTTCGTAATCGGCAATCGCGGTGTACGCTGTTCGCAGCTTGTCTCGCAGGCCACCGGTTCTTGATCCACAGTGGCTTCCGAGATCGGCCAAATAGTCGACGGCGGCTTTTGTTCCAGCAATTCCCTCGAAGTTTTGCGTGCCGGTCATCCACCGGCCGGGCAGGGATTCCGTGACCGGCCGCAGTTTATAGGGAGTGACCGCGGTCAGCAGTTCCGGTCGCCCCCACAGAACTCCCACGTGCGGACCGAAGAATTTGTACGCGGAACAGGCGAGCCAGTCGCAATCCCACTCGTCGACTGCAGGCAGGGCGTGCGGAGCGTAGTGAACGGCGTCGAGGAACACCTGGGCCCCCACGGCATGGGACAGACGGCAGACTTCCCGGACGGGGTTGATGGTCCCAACGATGTTGGAAGCACCGCCGACGGCGACGAGTCGGGTGCGCGCATTGAGTTTCGAGGCCAGGTCCGACATGTTCAACGTGCAGTCGGCGGGATCAAAGTTGACATATTGGACGGTCACTCCGGCATCACGGGCTGCCAGGACCCACGGACTGACATTGCCGTCGTGATCCAGCCGAGTCACCACAATCTCATCGCCCGATTGCCATGTCCGGCTGATTGCCCGGCTGACGGCAAACGTCAGGGTCGTCATGTTCGCGCCGAAGACGACGGATTCGGCATGGGAACTGCCAACGAACTGGGCCACTGTGACGTGTGCGGCTTCGAGCAGTTCGTCACTTTCGCGGGCGGTGGCATATTGGCCACCGCGATTGGCGTTGGTGTGACCCAGATAGAATCCGACGGCATCGATCACCCGTTGCGGAACCTGACTGCCGCCAGGGCCGTCAAAAAACGCCACCGGTTGGCCGGCGACCGTCCGCGACAGTGCAGGGAACTGGGCACGACACCAGGCCAGTGGAAAGTCAGCAACAGCAGTCATCGAAGGGAATCCGGCTCGAGGAAAAGATGTCCGTGGTCGAGCGGACAATACTAACCCGAGTCGGCGAATGCCACTGGAGCGTAAAGTGGCTTGAGCGAACCCGGGAAGGGGAATCGTCCCAGGCTATATGAGTTCGTCGCCATCGGGTCACCTGATACCGGCGAACAGGTGAATGAAATTTGCAGCCGAGTTCTGGAAATCTCTTGAGTGTCGCGAAGCAGGAATTCGATCAGTAGTCGAATCCTGCCGCCGAGAAATCGACATCGGAATAGTAATCTCGCAGCCGGGATAGCGTGGCTTTCTGGGCATCGGAAAGCATGTTGCCGCGTCCGATGACCCCCTTGTTGCGGCGCGTCGGCTGGGACGAAGAAAGATCGATGGCGGCCTGGATTTTGGACTCATCAACGGGCAGGCCGAAATGATTGCAGATCTGCACCACTTCGCCAACGGGGTCTTTTTTCAGGTCTTCGTACCGGCAGACGAATGCGATCTTGTCGCGGACGAGACTGCTGGACAGCCAGCCTGCGTAGAAATTGAAGTACCAGGGCATGACCATGTCGATGATGAACTGCCGTTTGCGATCGGCGTCCAGCTGACTCCAATGGAACTCATCCATGTACGCCATCGAACAGACGGTCGACTCGCGATCGAAATGATCGCTCATGCTCATCACGGTGTCGTGGACGTTACGAGTCTGAATGATCGGCAGGATCTGTGCTCGTTGGATCAATTCCAGAGTCGGCTTTGATGCTCGCGTGTGTTGATGCGTCCACAGGACGTTGTCGATCATCGATGCAGCCGCCAATTGCCGCAATGACGGCTCCTGCTCACGTCGATCGCAGACCCGGGCCAGGCATCGTGATTCCCAGCCGAGATAGTTTTGGAGAATTGCCGAAAGCCATGTGGAACCGGATTTGGGGGCGGCGATCACCCACATGTGCGAGCGATTCCGGGTCAACAGCGAATAGATGAACCGGTCAGAATACAATGCCTTTAACGGTTTGCGCAGAACCGCAGCGAATAAGCGGCGGGGTGCAAACGGATCCAAAAGCATTTTACGCTCCAACTATGTTCTGGCAATATAAACGGATGTTCAGCTTCCGTGCCGGATGAATTCTGGGAGCGGCCAGGATTCGTCGCGGCGTACGATTTCCAAGTTGAGTCAGCATTAACGGTTGTATCGTTTATTTCGCGCTCCCAATCCACTGTTGTTTTTACGAATTCAGGTTAAACTGAAGATTAGATTGCAAAGCGGCCAGACCTGCCGATAACGGCAATTTAATGAGACACGACTGGCAAGTTGCGATCCACCTCTTGCCAGGGATGTTTCACATGACCCGACGACGAAGCTGTCTTGCCATTGTTGCGATTCTTGTGTTTAAAGCCGCGCCGGTGGCGTGTGCTACGGCTCAGGATCGCGGGATCGCAGATTTTCCGAAGTTGAACGCGGACACCGATTGGCCGTGGTGGCGTGGTCCCAACCGAAACGGGAAGTCACTCAGTTCGTCAGCTCCAACGACTTTTGCAGAAACCGATGCGGTCTGGAAGGTCTCCGTCCCCGGGCGCGGGCATGCGTCACCGATCGTCGTGGGAGAGCGCGTTTATCTCGCAACTGCAGATGAGCGTCAGAAGATTCACTCGGTTTCGGCATTTGAACGGGCGACTGGAAAGTCCGCTTGGGCAGTGGAGATCAACAAGGGGGGATTTCCGGCCAAGAACCACCCGAAGAACACCGAAGCCAGTCCGACATTGGCCTGTGACGGGGAACGGTTGTACGGCGCGTATTACCATCACGACAAGGTCGAGGCGGTGGCAGTGGATCTGAATGGCAAGATCGCCTGGAAGCAGTTGGTCTGCCCGTTCCGTCCGCGCACATTTGAATACGGATACGGTCCGTCACCGATTCTGTACGGTGACACGGTGATTATCTCGGCTGAGTACGACGGGAGTAGTTTCATCACGGCCTTGGATCGAAAATCCGGCAAACCGGCGTGGAAGATCAAGCGATCGCCCATGATCTCGTTCTCGACTCCGATGATCGCCCATGTGGCAGGCCGGGATCAACTGCTGATCAGCGGGGCGATGAAGGTGTCCTCGTATGATCCGCAGAATGGCAAGTTGATCTGGGCGGTGGACGGAACGACGGCGGCCACATGCGGGACAATGGTGTGGGACGGCGACGTGGTATTTGCCAGCGGAGGCTTTCCCAAGGCCGAAACATTGGCCGTCAAGGCTGATGGCAGCGGGCAAATCCTGTGGCAGAACAATCAGAAATGCTACGAACAGTCGATGCTGGCCCACGATGGCCATCTCTACGGTCTGACGGATGGTGGAGTGATGTTCTGCTGGCGCGGCAGCGACGGTCGGGAAATGTGGAAAGAACGCTTGAAGGGCCCGGTCAGTGCTTCACCGGTTCTGGCGGACGGAAACATCTACTGGGCCAATGAACTGGGAACTTTGTACGTGTTCAAAGCTACTCCGGAACGGTTCGATCTGGTTGCTCAGAACCAGATCGGCAATGATTCGTTTGCCAGTCCGGCGATTTGTGGCGGACAGGTGTTCCTGCGGGTGGCCGAAACCTCGGGGCAGGGTCGACAGGAGTACCTCTATTGCTTTGGGAAGAAGTAGGGGTGGCGGAATTCGGTATTGTCCTGGAATCCGTCGTCTTCGGTCGTTCCCCGGTGAATGGCGTGACGTCCGCGTCAGGATCGGTGCTGGCGACAGAATGCCGTCAGCGGCTCACGCAAAGCCAGCAGTTGTTGTTGAAGTCTCAGCAAGATCTGGTCAGCCTCGGCCAGATTGATTTGCCGTCCCGACCGTTCCAGCTCTTTGGCGGATTCCGCAGACGGGATGGCGGCGATGGCCAGGAGTTCTCCCTTCAGTGTGTGGGCCAGTCGTTGCAGGGTGGACGCCTGTTTGGACCGGACCGCGGCTTCGATCGCGGCCAGGGTGCCCGGAAGGGTTTCCAGAAACGCCGTGATCACGTCTGCCAGCAGTTGATGATCGCCGTCGATCCCTTCCAACGCCTGGTCCCAGTCTATAATGGGAAGCGTACTTTGTGAGGTGGACTCGGCATGCGCCGTCTGTAACGGAACAGATTCAGCCGTTTCACGGAACAGGATGGCAAGTTTTTCAGCGATCTGCCTGGCACGGATCGGCTTGGACAGATACTCGTCCATCCCCGATGCCAGGCAGCGCTCGCGATCTCCCGACATGGCGTGAGCGGTCATCGCGATGACCGGAGTGTGCTTGCCGGTCTGCAGTTCACGTTCGCGGATGGCCCTGGTGGCTTCCAGTCCGTCCAGTTGCGGCATCTGAACGTCCATCAGGATCACATCAAACGGTTGCGATTCCCATTCGCTGATCGCTTCGACGCCGGTACCTGCAACGACGACAGAATGTCCCTGTCGCATCAGGACTCCAACTGCCAGTTTCTGGTTCGCCAGGTTGTCTTCCGCCAGCAGGATCTTCAGCGGGCGAACCTGCGGGGCGGGTGAGGAGGCTTCCGTCTCACGCGCGGCCACGCGCATGACGTCGACACCCAGTGTGGTGATGATCGCGTCGAACAACTCGGATTGCTTCAGAGGCTTCATCAGTCGCGCCGCGATCCTCAATTTGTCTCGCCGTTCGCCATCCCCTTCGCGACCGCTGGACGTGAGCATGATGATTGACGTGGAGTCCAGCTTTGGTTCCGCACGGATCCATTCCGCCAGGGTAAAACCGCTGACATCGGGCATGTTGACGTCAGACAACAGCAACCGGATGGGACGGCCTCGCCGTTCTGCGTCGCTCAATAATCGAAACGCTTCGTAAGCATTCGACGCCACGATGGGATGCATTCCCCAGTTCAACAACATGTCGCGCAGGATGCGACGATTCGTCGAATTGTCGTCGACGACCAGCACGGAAAGATCCGCCACCAGATCCGTCTGCTGCCGAACCTGCTGAAGGGCATCGTCACCGATCGAGAACCGGGCGGTGAAATGAAACGTGCTTCCCTCGCCCATCTCGCTTTCCACCCAGATCCGTCCTCCCATCAATTCCACCAGGCGTGAACTGATGGCCAGGCCCAGGCCGGTCCCGCCATAGGTCCGGGTCGTGGAACTGTCGACCTGCTTGAATTCTTCAAAAATGCTTTCGAGCTTGTCCGCAGGAATGCCAATCCCTGTATCGGTGACCGAGAAGTGAAGATTGGCCGTCCGTTCATCGCGCGCATCGCAACTGACAGTCAGCACGACTTCACCCTTTGGTGTGAACTTGATGGCATTGCCGACCAGGTTCACGATGATCTGACGCAGGCGGGCGTAGTCTCCTTCCAGGACCAGCGGGACGTCGGGGCCGACTTCAAACGCCAGTTCCAGACGGGCTCGGGACGCACGAACCGCCAGGGACTTCATCGTGTCACCCAGCGTTTCCCGAACATCGAACGGGGCGCGGTCCAGTTCAAACTTGCCCGCTTCGATCTTGGAGAAATCCAGGACATCGTTGATCAATGTCAGCAGCGCCTCGCCCGATTCCTGGACGATGGACAGGTATTCCCGCTGATTCGTGCTCAACTGCGTGTCCAGCAACAGTTCGGTCATCCCGATGACGGCGTTCATCGGAGTTCGAATTTCGTGGCTCATGTTCGCCAGAAAATCGCTCTTGGCCTTGCTGGCGGCATCCGCCGCTTCCTTGGCCCGCCGCAACGCTTCTTCCGCCCGTTTCCGATCGGTCACGTCCCAGAACATTCCCTGGATGCCGATGATATGACCTTCGGCATCCCGCACCGGGCATTTCAATGTCTGGATGTAATAGCGCTGACCATCCGGTTGCACGATCTCCTCGATGTCCTCGATCGTCTTGCCGGTCTGCAGGATTTCCAGGTCGTCCCGGCGGTACTTGGCGGCAAAATCATGCGGGAAAAGTTCGAAGTCCGTCTTACCGGTAAAGTCCTGCAACGGGATTCCAATGGTCTCGCAGAACCGTTTGTTGCCAAACACCAGTCGAAACTGCTCGTCCTTCCGAAAGACACTCAGCGGCAGGCTTTCGACGAGCGACTGGTAATACGCCTCGGAAGCGCGCAGCGCCTGCTTTGCGGAAACACCATCGGTGACATCCCAGAACAGGACTTGAACGCCCACGATTTCCCCATGTGCATTGCGTATGGGGGACTTCAATCGATCGACGACTCGAATCTCACCGTCCAGCACCGTCTCTTCAACGTCGTGCAGGACTTCGCCCGACTGGATCACCCGCTGGTCGTCCTGGATGTACTTTTCGGCAACATCTTTCGGAAAGAGATCGTAATCTGTCTTGCCGATGACTTCTGCCAGGGTGACGCCATGCAACTCGCAATACCGACGATTGGCAAACGTCCGTCGGCCCTGCAGGTCCTTGTGGATGACATTTAATGGCAGGTCATCCGCCAGGGCCTGATAGGCGAAAGTGCCATCCTGACTGACCCGGTCCGGGCGGGGGTCTGTGGCGTCAATGCCCAGAAAGTACAGGCCTGGTTGATCAGAAATCGTCAGTCGCGCCAAGCGACCGCGCAGTTGCCGAACTTCGCCATCCAGGCGTTGGAACCGCACATCGAGCGGCTGCCAGGACTCCGTTGCCTGGGCGATGGCTTGATCGAAGCGCGGTCGATCATCTTCCACGATCCAATCGACAGCCGCACGTCCCGCCTGCTGGAATTCCGCGAGGGAACTTCCCAAGGACGCCTCCGCCGCGGGGTTGAGGTACATCCATTGCTTCCCCGCGGTGTCCAGTCCGCAGACGACATCACTGGATGCCGCGAGGAACATTGCGAGCGGTCTGTGATGCGGTGCGTTCAAATCAGGATATGGAGCGGCGCTGGGTTCTTGCATGGCGACCTGCAGGAAGATCCGATGAACGGAGTGTGCGAACTCTGGGCATCATTCGGAAATCACTCGCGTTCGACAACCATGGAAGGGGATCGTCGGCGCGGTTTGTACGGCTTCGGTCTGATTGTCCCGAACCTCAACCATCGATCGCAACGGGCATCGATGGAGAAAGATAATCGGAGGATAACAGTTTTGTCAGTTGCCGCCGGATGACGACATCGGCCCGTTCGTCCCTGAACGATCGCGAGGCGGTGTGCCAGTACCGAAGACGCGAGGTGATAGACTCGGTTCGAGGCACGCCGTGACAACCTGCCTCATCTGACCAACATTCAGAACCACGCGACGGGCCATTTGCCACGCTACATCGCAGGGATTCCTGAATCCTCAAAAGTGACTTGGCTTCAAGGGTTTGCGAGACGAACTTGGGGGGCTCGCAGCGTTGAGAATCTAGGCGTTTTCCAGTACGATAAGCTCTGTTGAAGCCCCACGTTTGCCTGCCTGTCGGATGTCGACGGAACGCGTTGTGGGGTCTGGAGTTGCTACACCCGCTGTTGGTGTGCCAGCGCTGCCAGTTTGAAGAGTACGCGACCAAGGAGTTCTCGCTTGTCTACCGGTGATGGAACCCCACCCGACCAGAATCTACCCAGTGCACCGGACGCCGACGGAAATGTCCCCGACATTCACGTCGTCAATGTCGCCATTCAGGATGAAATGCGGACGAGTTACGTCACGTATGCGATGAGCGTGATTATCAGCCGTGCGCTTCCGGACGTGCGTGACGGTCTGAAACCGTCACAACGGCGGATCCTGGTGGCCATGAACGACCTGAACCTGGGTCCGAACTCCGGCCGGGTCAAATGCGCCAAGATCTGTGGCGATACCAGCGGAAACTATCACCCGCACGGTGATGGCTCGATCTATCCCACGCTCGTACGACTGGCCCAGAACTGGAGCATGCGCGATGTCCTGATCGACAAGCAGGGGAATTTCGGTTCTCTGGCCGGGATGCCCCCTGCCGCGATGCGTTACACAGAAGCCCGCTTGTCGGCCGTCGCCGGTGAAATGCTCGACGACCTGAAACGCGATACGGTCGATTACGTGCTGACTTACGACCAACGTAATCGGGAACCGGTGGTGTTGCCATCACGGTTCCCCAACTTGATCGTCAATGGATCGAGCGGGATCGCGGTGGGGATGGCTACCAGCATTCCACCCCACAACCTGAGTGAAGTCAGCGATGCCGTGATACGTTTGATCGATGATCCAGACAGTACGCTGGACGATCTGCTGGAATGCCTGCCCGGCCCGGACTTCCCGACCGGCGGGGTCATCTGCGGTCGATACGGCATCCGGCAGGCCTACATGACCGGCCGATCCACGATCACCCTGCGGGCTCGAACGCGGTTCATCACCGAAAAGAACACCGAAATCATCGAAGTCACCGAGATTCCGTACCAGGAAACACGTGACCGGATCCGTGAAAAGATCGAACAGATCGTCAAGGATGAGCGGATCAAGGGGATTTCCCGCGTGACGGATCTGACCGATCGCACGTTGCCGTCCTGGCAAACCTGTCTGCACATCGCGCTGAAACGCGATGCCGACAAGGAAGTCGTGCTGAACCAATTGTTTCAGTTCTCGCCGCTGCAGTCGACAATCAGCGTGATCCTGCTGGCACTGGTGGGGAATCGGCCCCGATTGCTGTCGCTGAAGGAAATGCTTGCCGAATTCATCCGGCATCGAGTGACGGTGATTCGCCGGCGCACCGAACACCTGCTGGGCGAAGCCCGAAAACGCAAGCACACGGTCGAAGGCCTGCTGATTGCGCAAATCGATCTCGATCAGGTCATCTCGACGATCCGCAAGTCCCCCAGTCGTGCCGAGGCCAAGGATCGGCTGCAACTGATCCTGGTCCCCGGGCCCCTGATCGCCCGTGCCGTCGGGGAATCCGCGTTTGAGATGTTCCGGGAAGAGTATGGAACGAAAGAGAACTACACGTTGTCGGCGAATCAGGCCGAAGCCATCGTGTCGATGCAACTGGGCTCGCTGGCGAACCTGGAACAGGAAAAGCTGCGCGACGAACATGCCAAGCTGCTCAGCGACATCCGGGGCCATCTGGCCCTGTTGTCGGACGAAGGGAATATTCGTCAGGTCGTTCGTGATGACATGCTGTCCCTGAAGGACAAGTACGGCAGCAAGCGACGGACGGAAATCAACGAGTTGGAACTGGGTGACGTCAACCAGGAAGATCTGATCACCGAAGAGCCGATGGTGGTGACGCTTTCGCAACGCGGATACATCAAGCGGATGCCGCTCAACACGTACCAGGCCCAGAATCGTGGTGGCCGGGGCATCACCGGAGCCAAGGCCGACGACGAAGATGCCATCGAGCATCTGTTCGTTTCCAGCACGCACGACTGGCTGCTGTTCTTCACCGACAAGGGGAAGGTGCTGTGGGAGAAGGTCTACAACCTGCCGATGCAAAGCCGCACCAGCAAGGGGCGGGCTCTGGTCAATCTGCTGTCGCTGCCGGAAGGCGACAAGATCAGTGCCTGCGTGGCGGTCCGTGAGTTCGACGAAACCCGCTTCCTGATCATGGCCACGAAAAAGGGACTGGTTAAGAAGACCCCGTTGTCCGCCTACAAGCGGCCGACCAAGGGGGGCATCATCGCCATCAACCTGCGCGAGGGCGATCAACTGATCCAGGCGATGCTGATTTCACCGGGTGACAACGTCATGCTGGCCACCTCCAGCGGGATGGCCATCCGCTTCGTCGAATCCGATGCGCGCAGCATGGGGCGTAACACCAGCGGCGTGAAAGGGATCACTCTGACGAAGGGGGCGACAATCATCGGGATGGTTCTGGCGGATCCTTCGATGAGCCTGCTGACTCTCTGCGAAAACGGCTTTGGAAAACGTACACCCATTGGAACCGGAGTCGCGGAAGGGGAAGAAGCCGCCATCGAAGAAGCCCCGCTGCCGGACGATGATTCCACGGACGACACCGCCGCCGAAGAAGTGGCCGAGGTGGCAGAGGATGAATCCGATCTGCCCGATGACGCTGCCGGTGGTGATGAAGCGACTGCCTCCACCAAGGGCTATCGCTGCCAGCGGCGTGGCGGCAAGGGGTTAAAGGACATCAAGACGACCGATCGCAACGGCCCGGCGGTCCGGATCCTGGCCGTTTCCGATCAAGACGAGATCCTGATGGTCACCGCCGTCGGCAAGATCCAGCGGATCCGTGCGGGAGATATCAACGAAATCGGCCGGAATACCCAGGGTGTGCGAGTCATCCGCATGGACGACGGAGACAAACTTGTCAGCGTCGCCCGAATCCCCAGCGATCTGGTTGAAGCCCCGGAACTGCCAGCGGCCCCAGCGCCGGAACCTGAATCACCTCCGCCAGCGTGACGGAGCGAATCAAGTTTCAAGTCCACTCCAGGGCCGGACGACATCGTCCGGCCCGGTTTCCTTTCCCGCCGTTCACCAGTCGCTCGTCCGTTGTGGTTGATCGCTGATCGAACTCAGGAAATCGGTGACACGTTGAATTGGTTCGCCCGGCGATGCGGTCAAATCTGCGACGGGAATTCCGTTCCACGCTGGTCCGCCTGCTTCATGGTCGCCAAGTCGAATCACAATGCCAGCGTCCATCGATTGGCATGCCGCGTCAACCAGTCGGATCCCCGGTTGTTGGCCGTGCAATCGTTGCACAACGTCCGCATCAAAACAGGCGACGGTCAACGGACGCTGGATCACGCGGGCGCGTAGTTCGGCGACGGATTCGTTCAGAGCCGGGTGGACGAGAGTCGGCACCACTTCGACCAGCGGGTCCAGCACGAATCGGCGATACCACGCCGCTGGATGCGGCAGCGTCAGTCGAGGTGTCGTCAGGATCCGCTGGTCATAAAACAAGAGATCGAGATCAATCGGACGCGGCCCCCAGCGAAGATCGTGAGTTCGCCCCAATTGATTCTCAACGAATTGCAATTGATCAAGCAGTTCCAACGGAGACAGCGATGTTGTCACAGAAAAGACGGCGTTCGTGAACCGCCCTCCCGCCTGCACCCCGATCGGACTGGTCCGGTACAGACCACTTCGATGCAACGTTTGCACCTGCGGATGGTCTCCGAGCATGTTCCAGGCAGCATTGAAGGCGGACCAGGCGTCCCCAAGATTCGCACCGATTCCAATCCAACTGACGGACATTTTCGATCCCCTCCCTGGAAACGGACAATCAGCCGACGCCCGTCGGAGTGAACCCACCTTTGAATTGCGGCGTATCTGATGCTGGTGACCTGCTCAACCGTATGCTTTGATCCGGGTTGTGTCAAATTGCAAAAGCAAGGATTTGTCTGCTTTCCGGGATCATTATTCGTCAATGTGAGCTCTGTATTCGGCGCAACCGGCATTGTCCCGCGCAGGAGCGGCGATTTACCCAGTCGGCAAGGTTTCGCTGTTTGGCAGAATCACCGTCCGTCGATACTTCCTCCAGCCGGCTTTGTCCACAATCTGCCGGCTTTGTCCACAAAATGGGGTCTGGCTTTGTCCCTGCGGCACGAGTCTGACCCCATTTTGTGGCCAATTCCCGTACCAGATGCAGATGCCAACGACTCAACGATGTGCCGCTCAGAAAATGAATCCATCAATGATGTTCACCCGAGTTTCACTCCTGTTGCTTGTGACGGTTCTCTTTGCCGGAATGTGGTCCGGGGATCGGCTGGATGGGCGCAAGACCGCCCAGGTCCAGTTGACTCGCCGCGCGTCAACACCCCGTTTTAGCCCTGATCAACCCTCCGCACGTGCCCCCCGTGCCCGGATGGTGTCCCTGGTCAGCCGACGAACACCCGCCGTGATCCCGCTGCCTGACGGGATTGCGGCCGGAGACTACCTGGTCGTCGATCAAAACGGAATGACCCAGCGTGTCACTGTGAAAGCCATCCCCGGAGCGACTGGGAACCTGATCCCAATCGAGCAGTACATGGTTCGCCAGGGAAACGCCCGCTGGCACTTCATCCGATTGGAATCGTCGGTCCAGCGACCGCTGCAGCAAGCGAATGCGGCAGACCTTCGTTGATGGTGGGGAATTGCAGTTCAACCTGCAGTTCGTCGCGCAAGCGGGAGTTTCGGCACCGTTTGTTGATGCCGCCCGAACCTCGCCCCGGCTGGGCGTCAGGATTGAAGCCGGGGGGAGGGCAATCCGCGAGTTCGGCCAATCGTCCGTAGTATTCAGCGCGACGGATCGGTCGATCATCGGTGACCAGGTAAGTCTGTCCCGGTTGGCCGCGTCGTTCGCACGCCAGGACGGCTCGAACGGCGTCGTCGACGTGAATCAGGTTCAACCAGGCATCGCCACGTCCCGACAGGGTCTCACCGGCGCGTAATGCTTCGACGCGCGACAGTAACCGACCGGGACCGTAGATCCCCGACAGTCGCAAGACATTCGCAGATCCAGTCGTCAGGCCTGGGGGGAAGTGGGTTTGAACGAGTTGCTCGGCAGCCAGGCAGCATTTACCGCCCGATTGGACAGGCTGACACTCGGACATCTCATCCACCCATTCACCCGCGGACTGGCCGTACACGCTGCTGCTGGAAATGTAAATGAATCGCCTGGTCCGTCCCGCCAGAACCCGCAGCACGTTGTTCAGACCATCGACATACACAGCCTGCTGGGAACGCCCCGACGAGCGATCGTATCCGACTGCGAACAGCACCGTTTCTGCCGCTGGGAGTGAGGCCAGTGTCGTCGGTTCACAGATGTCACCAATCACCGGGTGAATCCCGGCGCGCGACCATTCGGCTCCCTTCGTGGCGGAACGAGTGAGCGCCGCCACCTTGTACCCGTCTGCCATCCAGGCAAGCGCCACCCGATGTCCGAGATATCCGCAGCCAATGATCAATCGATCCATGCCAGTCGGGCTTTCCATTCGTAGACCAGGGTGGAGATCAGCGCCGGATCGGAGCGGCCAGGAACTCGGGTGAGTTCACGACCAGTTGCAGGAACTCACCAATCTCAGGCGCCAGCGACGTACTCTGATCCGGAATCTGGCGAAGTATAGTGTAGTGGCCGGTCGTGAGCCGGTCGAGAAGACTGTTGATCCTGGCCAGCATCGTTGATCGAAACTCGGCCAGGTCGGCTCCACTCAGGTCCCGGCGCACGAGGGCCGTTTCCTGTTCTGTGCGCTGGCGTTCCAGTTGTGCCAATACTGTACCGTGCGTGCGATAGAGCAACCCGTCAATGTACGCGCGACGCAGGCGGCCAATTTCATCAAACTGGTACATTCGGTCCTGACCAAAATAGATCGACAACCAGCCTGTTTCCCGAAAACCGGCAACGATCGAATTCTCGCCCGGGGTCTGCAATTCCATCCGACGGACCAGCGCCACTGCCTCGGTTAACAAATCCTCACGGTCGGCTTCCACCCGTGCCATTTGACCAGTCTCCCACGACGGCGAACGCATCACCGTGAACAATACTTCTGCAATTTGTGGTTGTTTGTCCCGAGTCTATTCTAGAAACAGGACGACATTTTGATATGCTTGAACTGGCGCTTTTCCTCAGACGGTGGCTTCTGGCGGCCATCCGTTCGGTCTGGAAGTCCTCAGATTTCCACTTCGTGCGGACCGAAGTCGTTGTTGCGTGAGAGTGTCTCCTGTCTCTCTGCCCGCAGACTGATGCAGTTTCTGTGACTGCCACCACGAGATCTCGCATGAGCACCACGACGGTCGACCTGTCAGATCCAATGAATTCCGCTGAGTTCGCGGCCGTCGATGTCGCGCGACTCAGCGAAATCGCAGCCCGGCACCAACGCCTGGCCGAATTCCTGCGACAGGAAAACTTTTCAGCGGTTCTGCTGCAGCAACCGTCGAATTTCACCTGGTTCACCGCGGGCGGATGCAACGAGCGGGGAGGCACGACCGGTGCCACAGGTGCCCTGTTCGTCACGCCGGAAGCGCGCGTCCTGGCCTGCAGCAACGTGGATACGGCTCAATTCTTTGAGTCAGAAGTCAGCAACATGGGCTTCCAGTTGAAAGAACGCCCATGGACCGAGCCGCGCAGCGTCATGCTCGCCGATTTGTGCCGGGGTCGCCGTGTCGCCAGCGATGCAGGTTTTCCCGGCACGACGGATGTTGGCCTGCGTTTATTGAGTTTGCGGCTGCCGCTTTCCGAGTACGACCAGATACGAATGCGGGAGGGGGCAAAGCTGTTGACGCACGCCATCGAAGCCACGGCACGCGCGATGGTGCAGGGGAGAACCGAAGCGGAAATCGCGGGGGAAGTGTCACACCGCTTGTTCAGGCACGGGGTCCAGCCCGAACGGATTCAGGTTCTGGGAGACGGCCGGGGAACCCGGTTCCGCCGCTGGACATTTGATGAATCACCCGTTCAACGGTATTGCACGATTTCCGCAGTCGGTCGGTATTGCGGAATGTATGTGGGAGCGGCTCGAACGGTCGCCCTCGGGGAGCCCCCTGAATCATTGTTGAAGGCGTTCGAGCCAGCAGCAATGATTGCGGCGACCGGAGTCTTCTTCTCGCAGCCCGATTGGGAATTGTTCGAAGTCTGGAACCGCGTCCATCGTCTCTACGAGAAGTCGGGTGTCGAGGCAGAATGGCGGCTGGCAGATCAGGCAGAGATCGTCGAATACGAATTCGGTGCGGTTCCGCTGATGCCCAACAGTGAATTCCGGCTGATGGCAGGGACACCCGTTTTTTGGCATCCGTCCGTGGGCCCCGTTCTGATGGGGGATACCGTTCTGGTCGGGGATCGCGGAACGCAGGTTCTGACGTCATCCTCGGAATGGCCGGTTATACCGGTTCTCGTGAAGGGAACGCCTGTAGACGTTCCGGCAATCCTTGTCGTAAATGTGTAATGGGAAATCTGGAGAAAAGGTGATGCTTTTTCGCCGCACGTTGCCAAAACGCATCGTAGGCTTCCGTGGATAAGCTGTGACAATCCCCGTTACAGAAGACACACCAGCCTGGGAGTGGCAACTATGCGTCTAACAGTAGCAGACCTGATGACTCAGCGTCCGGTGATTGTATCTCCGGACTGCTCCGCCGATTCGGCGGTCGAGATACTTTCGCGACACGAAGCGACGGAATTGTACGTGACCGACAAGATTGGTCGGCTGCTGGGAGTCGTCCCCGACTTCGAGTTGGTCAAAGCGGAACTGAGCGGCGAAGCCAGCGGCGCAACCGTCGAGCAACTGATGAGCCGCAATCTGCCGGTGTTCACACCTCAGTCCGATGCGGCGGAAGTCGCCAGGCTCTTTCGAGATGGTCGATACAGTCAGTTTCCCATTGTTTCCGGTGGCAAACTGATCGGGATTATCACACGCCGCGATGTCGTTCGCTTGATGGCAGTCCTGCGCCGGTTCGATTCGCCAGTCTCACAACCGACCGTGCGGGTCAAGACCCCCAAGCTGGCAACACGCAGCCGGCCCAAAGCCCAGGTGGCCACAGACACGACGCCGAAACGCCGCGGGCGCCGACCAGTCGCGCGGATCTCACGTGGTTAATTAAATACGCTTCCCCGGAATTCCGGAACAGTTTCATGTGAGCCGGGTGCCGTGAGGCCTCCGACGTTTTCTTCGCGTACGATGCCAATCGTCCGGGGCCTGACGGCACCCGGCTCACATGTTTCAAGCGTGCTTCCATGGTGGCGATCGGCGGAAGTTGCCGATTGGATCGCCTGTGTCGACATATCGGAATGGACAGGCCAGATTGTTGCAGATCAGGTCGCCCGATAATTCGCGTCGATGAATGCGAAGAGTTTCATCACCTCTTAACTTTTCCACAAGGTGGCGACCAGGGAGGTTCGTCGTGCACCACGGCCGTCTGCGTGCAGGATGGAATGATTTCGGTACAGAATCTGCTCCCATTCCTTGGTGGCACGTAATCAATGGGGATGCCTGCTATGAGCCACGCGTCAGTCCCGAATCTGCAATCGTCATCGCTACCGCGATCCTCATCGGCACAATCACCTGTGCTTTCAGGACTTGAGTTGATTGTAGATCGACTGGGGATCTGCGAGTGCCGTCGTCGGTTGTTGCATATGCTGCCTGGATTGCTGCCAGCCATCCTGCTGGTTGTTCCTCATACAGATCCCTGGGGACCACTGTTGATTGGAATTGTAATCACAATTTCACTGGGAACGATCGTGTTCGCGATCGCCCGGAAACCCGACTTTGCCCGGCCGAATGAGAGTCTCTGGCACATTTCGGTCATCGGTTATTCGGTGCCGGTGGTGGCAATGTTGATCTTATTCCCTGGACATGCCGAATTGGGATTAATGACGCTGGGTGTCCTGGCGTTCGGAGATGGGTCTGCGGCGCTCGGGGGCCAATTGTTTGGGGGCCGTCGGCTGCCGTGGAATCGTCGGAAAACCTGGTCGGGGTTGATTTGTTTCCTGGTGGCAGGGACGACGGTCGCCGCCTTCAACTACTGGCTGGATTCTCATCCGGCCATTCCCTACACGGTCGCCCTGCTCATTGCTGGGACGGCATCGCTGGCGGGGGCGATTGTTGAATCACTGCCGATTCGCTCGCATGACAATTTCCGAGTTGGAGCGACGGCCGCTCTAACGGGCCTGTTCATGCACATGTTGATACTGGGTTGGTAATGCTTGTACGATTGCGACGAAACCGGACCGAAGCTGTGCGATCACCCGTCGTTGTCAATCGAGCGACGCTGTTGGAAATCCGTCATCTGGCACGGCGTTTTGGTTCGCAACAAGCCGTGGCGGACGTCAGCTTGAGCGTTCAACCGGGTGAAGTCCTTGGACTGCTCGGGCCGAATGGGGCCGGCAAAAGTACGACGATGATGATGATCTCGGGGTTGTTGAAACCCGATTCGGGTGAGATCTTGATCAATGGTCAACCGTATGACGGTCGCGATCCCGCGCTCAAGCGAACGCTGGGACTGGTTCCGCAGGATCTGGCAATCTATCCCGAGCTGAACGCGATCGAAAACCTGCAATTCTTTGGTCGCCTGTATGGTCTGAGTACTCGGCAATTGAAGGAACGCAGCGACGAGGTCCTGGAACGAATTGGACTGGTGGACAGCGCCCATCGCCCGTCCGGCAGTTACTCCGGCGGGATGAAACGACGATTGAATTTCGGCATTTCTCTGATGCACGAACCTGCGATCCTGATTCTTGACGAACCGACCGTTGGAGTCGATCCGCAGTCCCGTTCGCACCTTCTCGAATGTGTTCGCGATCAGGCCCGGTCGGGTGTCGGTGTCATCTACGCCAGCCATTACATGGAAGAAGTGCAGTCGATCTGTGAACGAGTCGCCATCGTCGATCATGGCCGGGTCCTGGCCTGTGACCAGATCCCGCGACTGCTGGAAGGTCTTAATACGGAATTGATGATCCACGTCACGGGCGAAGGTGACATCTGCAACCGGCTGGCGGGTCTCGCCCGGATCGAACAGAGTCCCGATGGGAACTCCGTCCTGGTGGTGTCCGGTGCCTGCGGCGACATCGGTGAACGGTTGCGGTCGATCCTGCATCACTTGATGGCGGCCCGCGTCCGCGTGATTCGGATTGAGACTCAACAAACCAACCTGGAGCGTCTGTTCCTGCAATTGACCGGTTATGCACTGCGTGACTGACTCCAACGAAAGAGTGGGCCGATTGATCATGTCCGCCTGGCAGATCACCCGCAAAGACCTGTTACTGCTGCTCAAGGACAAGCGCGCCGTCGTGCTGCTGCTGGTTCTGCCATTGTTGTTCATTTCGATTGTCGGGATGTCCACCGGCCAGTTCCTGACTCGCGACGACGAAAGCCAGCGATTCCGGATTCTGATCGTCGACAAATGCGATGTCGAGTTGTCGCACGAACTGGTCAAGGCGTTGCAAAAGCACCGCGAACTGCTGGTCACCGTGGTTCCGTCTCCGACGGAAGCCAGTGACACGCTGCAACGCGGCGATGCATCGCTGCTGATCACGATCGGCAAGAATTTCGAGGCGCGTGCCGAGGAATTGAGGATTTCCGAGGTGTTCAATTCGGAATCCGGGCCACTGGCCGCGGGGCCGGCGGCGCTGGATTTGTCTCTGGAAACACGCCCCGCGGCGATCGGGTTGGGTCGGCTATTGGAAGGGGTCATCTTCACCCAGGTGATCAAGGTGGTGGCCCCGGTGGCTGCCCGGAAGAACCCGGTCACGCGCACCTGGATGAACGACAATCCGGACCAGGAATCCACCGAAGTCGCGGCCGTGACATCCGTGGAACAAAACATTCCGAAAGCCTCGGCCGTCTATTCATGGATCGTTCCCGGGTTCACCGTGATGTTTGCATTCTTCGTCATCAGCGTGATGGCTCGCTCGTTCATTTCGGAACGGGAAAACGGCACGCTGCGCCGATTGCAGATGGCACCGATCAGCCCCGTTTCCCTGCTGGCAGGCAAGACGATTCCGTTCTACCTGACGTCATTGCTGCAGTGCTCGCTGCTGTTTCTGTGTGGTCGCCTGCTGTTTGGCATGTCGTGGGGCCCGGCACCGGTGTACCTGATTCCGGTCATCCTCTGTACTTCACTGGCGGCCACTGCACTGGGGCTGCTCCTCGCCACAGCGGTGCATACCGATCAGCAGGTCTCCTCGTATGGAACGACCCTGATTCTGGTCTTGAGCAGTCTGAGCGGTTGTTTCTTTCCGCGGGACATGTTTCCACAGACGATGAAGAAAATCAGCCTGTTCACCCCACATGGCTGGGCCTTGAAGGCCTTCGACGCGGTACTCTGCCAGGCGACGGTCGATCTGATCACGGTGTCGACCTGTTGCGCGATGCTGCTGGTGTTCGCAGCCCTCTTTTTCACGGTGGGTACGTGGCGCTTCCGCGCTGCGAATTGATGGATCGGATCAATCGCGTGAGGGGCAAGGTACGAGCCCAGTTTCAGGGACATTGTGAGCCGCAAGGCGCTAGCCAGCAGCCCGTGGAAAAAGGGGGCTGCTGGAATCGGATCACATGGCTCCACGGGCAGCACGAGCAATCGTTTCGGCTTCTTCGACAGTGGGTGCCAAGGCTGTCAGGTGTCCCATCTTGCGGCCGACTCGGGCTTCGCGTTTGCCGTACAGGTGAAGTTTGACGGAAGGATGCGCCAGGACCTGCGGCCAGTTGGGTTCTCCCGGTGTCCACAAGTCGCCCAGCAGGTTGGCCATGGCACAGGGAGTACGTTGAGTACTGGAACCGAGTGGTAGTCCGCAGATCGCACGCACCTGCTGCTCGAACTGGCAGGTGACGTGTCCGTCAATTGTCAGGTGGCCGGAGTTGTGAGGGCGGGGGGCGGTTTCGTTGATCAGCAGCTTGCCGGCACGCGTCAAAAAGAACTCGACACAAAGGACTCCCACGACATCCATTTTTTCCAGAACAGCTCGGGCGATTTCGATCGCCTCGGCGGCGACCGTCGCCGGGACGAGCGCGGGACAGACCGAAACATCCAGGATGTGGTTGCTGTGCGAATTTCCGATTGGACCATAACTGGTGAATTCGCCACTCAGCCCGCGGGCTGCCACCACGGATAACTCGCATTCATAATCGATGAATGCTTCGAGGATGGCGTGTGGAACATCGAGTTTCGTCCACGCGGTTGCGGCCTCCGAGATCGATCGAATAACCACTTGTCCCTTTCCGTCATAACCCCAGTCGGCGGTTTTCAGAACCGCCGGTGTTCCCAGTTTCGCCAGGGCCGAATGCAGTTCCTCGACGTTCTGGACGGCAACAAACGGTGTGACCGGCAGGCCGGCATCGCGCAGGTAAGTTTTTTCGCGTTTCCGGTTCTGGGACGTGTACAGGACCGAACCACCTGGTCGGACGGGGGCAAACTGATCGCAGATGCGAGTCGTTTCGGCCGGGACATTCTCAAATTCAAAGGTCACGACGGAAACAGATTTCGCGAAGTCGGCGATCTTATCCAGGTCCAAATAGTCGGCTCGCAGTTCCAGGTCTGCAACCTGCCCAGTCGGGGTATCGTCGTCGGGCGACAGGACATGCACCCTGTATCCCAGTCGCCGCGCGGCGATGGCAAACATGCGTCCCAACTGGCCACTGCCGAGCACCCCCAGGGTCGCTCCAGGAAGAATCGGCTTGGTCATGTCAGCGAATCTCCCATGACTCGCGCCTCCTGGCGGGTCTGGAAATCATGCAGTTTGGCACGGAGTGCCGTATTCGCCGTCGCCAGGATTCGGACGGCCAGCAGTCCGGCATTTTTCGCTCCCGCTTCGCCAATTGCCAGGGTTCCCACCGGGATACCGCCCGGCATCTGGACGATGGACAGCAGTGAATCCATGCCGCTGAGTGCCTTGCTCTGGACCGGAACCCCCAGCACGGGCAGAACCGTCTGTGACGCGACCATCCCTGGCAGATGGGCTGCTCCGCCTGCTCCGGCAATGATCACCTGCAGACCGCGACTTTCCGCCGACTGGGCGTACTCACACATCAATGCCGGAGTCCGATGGGCCGACACAATACGGCATTCGTGTGGCACACCAAATTCGGTGAGCACATCGGACGCCAGCTTCATGGTCGCCCAGTCGGATTTACTCCCCATGATGACTCCCACCACGGGAGAAGAAGGGGCGGATTCAGGCATGATCAGTCACAGTTCTCGTACAGGAGAAGGGCGGTTTCCGTAGTCAGGCTCGCATGTTCCCTTGTGGCGGCTGGATTTTCAATCCAGTGTGGGAACTGGATAAATCGAATTCACAACAGGGCCAGAACATCCCAGGGCCATCGGCTTTTTAAAATTGGTGCCACGGTCTTACCGACTTCGGGAAGGCCGTGCGATTGCTCAATCGGCACGGCCTTGTCGCGGACTCCAGGACCGTGGCACCCGATTCCCAATTTAAAAAAGGCGATGGCCCTGCAGAACATCCGTCTCCAAATTGAGTTCCGCGACACATTCTGATAACGTCCGCACCAGGTCCCGCGAATTGGAATCGAGTCACACGGTTCCCGGTGTCGCGCGGACGGATCGAGGACACACTTGCAGGCAGATTCGGGATGACGATCTTTCAGAAAATCATCGACCGGCAGATCCCCGCTGACATCGTCTTCGAAGACGATCAATGTCTGGCGTTTCGTGACATTCACCCGCAGGCGCCGACTCACGTCCTGATCATCCCGCGAAAGGCGATTCCTTCCCTGGCACAGGCCACGGACGAGGATCGCACTTTGCTGGGACATCTGCTGCTGGTGGCGCGAACACTGGCAGTCGAACTGCAGATCCCAAACGGGTATCGCACCGTGATCAACTGCGGTCCCGATGGCGGTCAGTCGGTGGATCACCTGCATGTCCACCTGCTGGGTGGGCGGTCCCTGGGGTGGCCGCCGGGATAGCCGGTTCGATTCGTTTTGATTCCTGTTTCCAACTCTAAAGACACAACTTCGATTCCCCCACGGAGAATTCAGCATGGCAACCCGGAAGCTTGCTTTAACGGCCACGGTCCTCGTGGCAATGGTCACGTTACTGGCCGCCCAAAACGCTCAGACTCCCAAAACGGCGCTGGCGATGTCGGTGGCGGCGAAGAATTTCCTGGCGGCGATCAGCCCGGCGCAGAAGGGTGAGGCCTCGTTCAAGTTCGATGACCCGGAACGGCTCAACTGGCACTTCATCCCACGTCCGCGCAAAGGTCTGCCGTTGAAAAACCTGGAAGGAGAAGCCCTGAAGACGGCCCGCACGTTTATTCACAGCGGATTGTCCGAGGCGGGGTATGATCAGGCGCTGAATATCATGAGCCTGGAAGAATTGCTGTACCTGCTGGAAGACGGTGAACGCGACGTTCGCCGCGACCGCCGCGATCCAGGCAAGTATTACCTGAGCGTCTTTGGAGAACCTTCCGATACAGGAATGTGGGGCTGGCGACTGGAAGGGCACCACATTTCGTTGAACTTCACCATCAAGGATGGCAAGGTCGTTTCGAGCACCCCGGAATTCTTCGGGGCGAATCCGGGAACCGTCGACGCGGGCAAGGGACGACAGATTCGCGTTCTGGGACCTGAGGAGGACATCGCTCGTCAAGTTCTGAAGCTGTGCACACCCGAGCAACAGAAGGTGTGCTGGATCAGCAAGGAAGCCCCGGGCGAAGTGCCAGGCCCGAATGCGGCGCAAGCCGTTGTGACCGCCCCGGTGGGACTTCCCTATTCACAGATGTCCGAGGACCAGAAGAAGTTGATCCAGGAATTGCTCAGCGAGTATCTGAAGAATCTGCCCGCCGACATCGAGCAGGAACGCCGCGCTGCGATCAACGGTGCCGGCATCGACAAGCTGTACTTCGCCTGGTACGGATTGAGTGAACTGCACGAACCTCATCATTATCGGGTCCAGGGACCAACGTTTGTCATCGAGTACAACAACACCCAGAACAACGCCAACCATGTCCATTCGATGTGGCGCAACCTGGGTGGAGACTTCGGAATCCCCGTCAAGTAGGCCCTAAGAATCGGGCTGCTAAAACAAAGGAAAGGCTGACACAATCGTGTCAGCCGTTCTTGTTTGCGGACTTCGTCTGCGGACCAGCATCAGTTCGATGGCACCAGTCGGGCGGGCGGCACGGCTGAAGCGATCTTGGCAAACACGGTTTGCATCTGGGTCGACATGTCTGCCACGGTGGTCCCTGCAGGAACGTCCAGCCAGTAACCGTTGCCCAGCCAGGCGACGGCCTTCATCAAGTCGCGGTCGGCGACCGACCCCACGCTGACCGAATGCACGGTGTACCCCTTGTCGACGGCGATTTTCACCTTGGCCAGCACGTATTTGACCTGCGAGTCGGTTGAGGTGTAGTCGGCCGAACCGTCTCCGTTGTAGTCGAACAGAGCATTCCAGTCCCAGCCGGCGGGCAGCGCGCTGCTGTCCCCCGAGTCGATCGTGTTGGCATGACCATCGGTCATCAGAATGATGGCGGGGCGCGAACCATCACGCTTGTAGGCATCCAGCATGGCAATGGCGTCTTTCATTCCACCACCCATGTTGGTCGCATCACTGTAATAGGCGGCCTGCTTGTACTGCATCAATTTGGCGACACTCGCGTAATCCTTCGAGATGGGAGCAGCCGAGATATCGATCTTCGGAAAGTCGGGATTGCTGTCATTGAGAACAGTTTCCATGCGATGATTGGTGTCGTAGCTGACCATCCCCAATCGATCGTCGAAGCCGAGTTGCGTCAGGTAGTCACACAGCAGTTGCTGTCCGTCCTTGCACGCCTGGAACGGATAGTGACGGGTCTTCCACAGATCCTTGTTGTTGGAGTGCTCGGGGTATTTCTTCATGATGAAGCACAGGAATGTCATGCCACCGTACATGTCCTGGTACCCATAGTTGGCCAGAGCCGTTTCCGTTTGGACATAGCTGACGTAGCTCGACCAGTTGCCTCCCGAATACGGGTAGTTCCCGGATGTCAGCCCAAAGGCGTTGCAGACGGTCGTGGACGAATACGTATGGGTGGGAAGCGTCACTGTCTGACTGGTACTGCCCACTTTGTAGGCGGAGATCGTCACTGATGTAATCCGCGCTCCCGAGTTTCTTCCACTGCCCGAATAGTCTCCGGACTTCGTGGAGGTTCCGCTGACGGAAATTGTCTGCGTGCTGCCCGACGAAAACGTCAATTTCACGCTTTTCAAACCAGTCGAGTTGCTGACGGAGACGCTGGCCCCCTTAAAGGTTACGGTTCCTGTGACGCTGGAACTGGTTTGGGCCAGGCTGAAATACTGTGGCGTATAGGTCATTGACCCGAGCGACAGCGGTTGCAGATCGCTCCAGACCATTGCCAGGCAGTCTTCGATCTGAGTCTGTGTCAGTCCGGTATCGACTTCGGTGGTAAAGTAACTGTCAAAGTTCATGGAACGGGAGAAGTCTTGGACGATCACCATGTCGCGAGGATCCACAAATGCCACCGCTTCGGTGCGAATCGTTGTTCCGCCGGTTCCGACTGCGAAGAGCGAAGGGACTTTTGCATCGGGGGCTGACGATGTCGAACTGTCGCGACGTGCGACAACTTTGACCACGTTCGTCTGGCTCGCACCGGCGTTCCAGTCGATGAGATACGTCTTTGTGGTGCTGTCATAGTACCGCCGCCCGAAATAGACGTCGGTGGACGGATTCACATACACGTTGTTCATCTGGGCCACGGCAGCCGCCTTGGTCCTGGCCTGAGCCTGGGCATACGTAAACACGTTGCTGACATTTGTGCCGGCCGTCGACAGGGCATTGGTGATTTCCATGGCACCGGCGAGTGCCGCTGAGTCCACGGCTCCCTGCATCTGGGATTTGGTCAACGAGGCAACGCCGACATCGACGGCCAGGGCCATGAAGGCGAGCGCCGCCATTAGGCAAATGGCTCCGACGACGAGAAACACTCCGCGACGGGCCGGAGACAAGTCCGACCACCTGGCCGGGATCCGACTGAAATATCGACGCATGTTCTTGATCCTTCAGGGGCGGCAGACCGGTCGCCAACGGCCACCAGGCGGGTGGAAAAGACGTTGTTTATAGAGATTGACAGCGGTTTGTTCAGCGAAAGCAGGTATTTCGGGCGGGAGAGGGCACTGGCGGGCCGGGAATTTCTTCAACTACTGAACCATGGTGTTCTTGCCCATCCGATAAACGATCGAGGCGGAGATTGTGTTGTTCGTATGCGGGAAAAACGTGACGGAACTGATCGCGGAATACGGCACAACGGCATGAATCTTGAACATTTTCAGCTGGTTTGCCGGATCGGAAATGTCAAACGCAGTTCCGGCACTGGCGCCATCCGCTGCGGTAATTGTGATTGTCACCTTGGTGCCATCAATCTTTTCGGCGGTCAGGAAATTCTGAATGTCGTTGATCACCTTTTGATTGATCGATTGACCCGACTGCAAGCGGGACTTGTAGTCCATCGAGGCAATCCGGCCTCCTTCACGCAAGGCGGACGTGAGAGTCTGGGCGGCTGTGATCTGAATCCCGGTCTGAATCGTTGCCATGGTGAGCGTGACGAACAGCGGCATCATCAGTGCGAACTCGACAGTGGCCGCGCCCCGACGCTTCGCTGGAAGCACAGCAGTTTTCTTGTGAGACCATTTCATGATGGAATGTTCCGTGGCGGTGCGATTATTCGTGCCTCAGCACCGACTGGCCGGTGATCGTGCGGCCGATCACCCATTTAGGAGTCAACAATGCCACCTGGCTGTAAGGAACGGTCACCTGCACGATGTACAGGTGACCTTGTTCAATCGTGGAGAGTTCGACGGGGGGGAGCGTGCTGTAATTGATGTTCGATGGCGTCACTCCCGATGTGTCGAAGACACCGGCATCCTTGATCAGGACGGTGCATTTGCTGGCGTTGATGGACGAAGCAACAATCTGCTTGACCTTGTCCTGAACCTGAGCCGTGGTCACTCCACCCGCCGAACCATAGCGGGCACCACTTTTCGCCGCCGCCTTCAGCATGTGCGAGACAAACAGGGCGTGACTGAATTCCATCATCCCTGCAAGCAGAGTGATGAAAACGGGCATCATGAGTGCCACTTCGACGGCGGAAGTACCGCGTCGACGAGTCGATCGTCGGATGTTTTGTGGATTTCGCAGTGTCATTGGTGGCCCGTCCATAGGTCAGTCACGGCGAGGGGAATAGAGCATCCGCCTGACTTGCTCCAAATCTACGTCAGGTTTTTGGCCGAATTGGCAAAAATCTGAGAATCTTCCATTTTTTCCCCTTTCACCCGGAAAACGACTGCATCACGAGGAATGGTAAACGAACAAGTCTCTCGATCACTTTTATTGTTGCTGCCTGGCTGATTTAATGCGTTACGTCTTAGGTCCCGATGCCGCGAGGATATTCCATGAAATCCCTGATTCTTGAGTTCCTGGGTGTCCAATGAATCGTCTCGCGAACGAAACCAGGAACACTTTTGCCCCCGGCCCGGGCCCGCGCACAGTGCGAACAGCGGATGGGCAAATCCTGACGGTTCCCGATGGCTGGCTGCTGTTACCTCCGGGGGACGCAGCACTGACGCGGCGCGTGAAGGGTGCCGGCGAACATTGGGTCGTCCAGGAGAAAAAGGGCCGCAAGGTTTTCTCACGCGGTGTCTGGGCACCGGCAACGACGATTGAGTCGATTCAGGTAGATCTGACGTTGGAGCGGTCCACCGAAGGCTACGCCAAACGTCGCGAATCCGACGTGCGTCGCCGTGAAAAGGTCCAGGGAGAATACGTTGAAGACTTCCTGGGGGCCGTGATCAGGTTTCTGGCATTTCACCCGGACTATACGGAAGTCGCACAGCGTCTGGCCCAACTTGTCACGGACCACGCCACACCGGTTGGCAGCGGCACCGTCGCCAGGACGAAACGAATTCCGGTGGAACAACGTGCAGAGGCAGCCGTAATCGCCTGGATGAGGCATCAGACGACAGGATACGACAACATGAGCATTCCCCGTGCACGCGGCGAGCGCCGCGAGGTTCGCCGGATGCTGGCGCGCCGATCCCACCAACTGCTGGAAAACTACCGGCGCGGGATCGTTGCCCCCCTGGATTGCCCATTGCAAATCGCATTGCGGGACCAGGGCGAGCCGAAACGGATTCATCCCGCGCCGTGACGAACTCAGGCGATTTCACTTGGAAGGGAGTTCGCCTTCCAGCGAATCTTCCTCTTCGCTGCCGGCTTCGCTCATTCCCAATTGCCGCATCTTGCGATACAGGTTGGATCGATGCAAACCGAGCAGTCGAGCCGCTTCGCTCATGTTGTTTCGGACCCGGCGAATGCCCCGACGAATGAATTCCTGCTGGAATTGAATGGTCGCTTCGCTTAGCCCCAGTTCCAGGGACGGCTCGTGACTGCGATTCTGATCGGGGCTCAGGATGAACGCCAGGTCATCCGCTCCAATGACATCATTCGGAGCCAGAAAGGCGACTCGTTCCATCAGATTACGCAGTTCCCGGACATTCCCCGGCCACGTATGCGCCTGCATCCGCTTGCGGGCCTCGGGCGACAATTCCAGTTTGGGTCGACGCGCGTGCGTGGCAAACCCCGCCAGGAAATGTTCCGCCAGCGGTAGGACATCCTCGGGGCGTTCCCGCAGCGGCGGCAGGTCGAGAGTCACAACATTCAAGCGAAAATACAGGTCTTCGCGGAATTTTCGGGCTCGAACCGCCTCGGCCAGGTGAGCGTTCGTCGCCGCAATCACGCGGGCGTTAATCGGGATCGGCTGCGAACCGCCGACCCGCGTGATGACCTTTTGTTCCAGCACCCGCAGCAACTTGGCCTGCCCGCCGGGACTCATGTCGCCGATTTCGTCGAGGAATATGGTGCCCCCTTCGGCCACTTCGAACTTGCCGCGATGCATCTCGCGGGCATCCGTAAACGCCCCCTTCTCATGCCCGAACAATTCACTTTCCAGCAATGTTTCGGCCAGGGCTGCGCAGTTGACCGCGACGAACGGGCGGTCGGCACGAGGCCCCTGAAAATGCAGCGTTTGTGCCACCACTTCCTTTCCGGTCCCGCTTTCACCCAGGATCAGGACCGGCAGATCGGTCGCGGCCAGCCGGCGAATGGTGCTGCGCATCGCCTGCATCGCCGGGCTTTCCCCGATCAATGTGACTCCCTTGGTCAACTGTTCGGTCAACTGGCGATGCGACCGCAGCAACGATTCCCGTTCCTGAGTGTTCTTCAGGGCGATCGCCACCTGAACCGAAAGATCTTCCAGCGTCGTTTCGTCGTCGGCCGTGAAATTCCCGTGATTCTTGTTGATGACCTCAAACGCCCCCAACAGCTTGTGATCCGCATCGAACAGCGGGGCACACAGCAGATTCCGGGTTTTGTAGCCGCTGGCTTGATCGACCTTTTTGCTGAACCGGCCATCGTGATACGCATCGTCGACGCGATGCAGCTTTGCGGAGTGAATCACTTCGCCGACAACACCGGTTCGATCGGACAACCGCAGCGAGTTCCCTTCAACTCCCAGGGCCGGACAGGCCACGATTTCCTGATGCTCGCGATCCCACAGAAAGATACTGGAGCGATCGCAGTCAAGGATGCGGACCGCTTCCCGGGCGATCAATTCCAGCAATGGCTCAGTCTCCTGAACCGTCGACAGGGTCAGGGAGACACGCAGGATCCCACGCAGACACTCGATCCGTTGAGCGGACCGGCCGCGATCCGACAGGACATCCAGGCAGGATCCCAGCGTCTTCCCCAACACGACCGCCAGCGGCAGGACCTCGGCGGCCAAATGCCGTCCGGTCAACGTCAGGACACTGCCAGCCCGGTTCCGGCACCGAATCGGAACCGCCACCATCGTTCCGACATTCAGCCCTTCCAAGGGGCATGCCACTCCCGAATCCCGATCCAGGACGTCGGCCAGGATGTCCTTGGGCAGATCGTTGCCCGTCCACCGACCGGTTTGCGCGGTGATTTCCCAGACTGGAGAACGGTCAAAAACCCCGGCTCCGCTGGCTCCCAGTTCTCCGCACATGTCCGCCAGTTGCTGGCGCAGGAATTCGGATTCCGAATCCGCAACAGCCGCGGCGTCGATCAGACGCTCCACCATCCCAATCATCTGGGAGGCATCTGCAGCGGGAAACTGATGGCTCACTTCCGACCACGCAATCCATCGGGCGGGCACGGGCATCTCTCCTTCGGTATCTCTCTGGGTGAGCGGCGGTCCCAACCCCGGATTCGTTCAAACGTCCAACAATCAGACTCGCCAGACGTCGAAATGATATCATTTCCGGCGAAGATTATCCAGAGTCTGACGACAGACATTACACGCAGTGTCATCCATTGGACTTCAGCTCCATCAGAATTGCGGTTCACCGCAGATTGCGATGGCTGTAAGTCGACGGGTGCGATCGCGGGATGCCGACTCCCCGATGACTGGCAATGCCATCCGGACCGGGGATCAGTGGGGTGCGCGGCCGCGGGCAGCTTATTCCGTGTCGTCGTCCGGCACAGTTTCGGTGGTGATTCCCTCTTTCCGCAGCAGGTGCATGTCCATACTTCCCAACGTCAGAACTCGAAAGGGAACCCAGGCTTCTGGCAGATCAAAAACACTCTCGCAGGGGGTGCGCACGACCATCAAGGCGTTCGGGGTCGACAATTCGTCACGCGTCAGCCGCAGCAGTGACCGGTAAAGTGGCGAACCACGTTTCAATGTCTTGATCATGTGATACGGCGGGTCAAAGAACAGGATGTCGTAAGGATACCAACCCTGATCGCCTTTGGCTTTAAACGAGCAACGCAGGCAGTCGACGCGCCAGCACAAGGTTCGCGCGGTCACTCCCAGATCCGTTGCGTTTTGGACCAGCAATTCGTGGGCGCGATGATCCTGTTCGCAAAACACGACACTTTTGGCACCGCGACTGAGGGACTCGAATCCGAGAGAACCGGTTCCCGAGTAGACATCCAAGACTCGCTTTCCGGGCAGGAAATCACGGATATGATCAAACAGCATCACTTTCGCCCGATCAGTGATCGGACGTGTATTTTGACCCGGATTGGCCAGCAGCTTCCGCCGCCGCAGTTCACCCGCTACGATTCGCATCCCGCCGCCTGTCCAGTAATGGCTTTGATTCACTGCGCCGGGGCCACTGGGGGACTCACATCCCCCTGCTCGGGTCGCCAATGGAACGGGTGACAGCGTAGACCCTATGAGCGGAAACCGTCAAGGACGACGCGATCTGCTTCCAGAGATTCCCATGAATGATCCCGTCTCGTCCCAGTCCGACCACGCCCCCTGCATGCCGGTTGTCGCGCCCCACGACCTGCCATATCTGACGACCGACCTGGCGGGAATTGGCGGCCAATGGAAGGACCTGCCCGAGGATTTCATCGTCGAGGAAATCCCGGCCTACGAACCCACGGGAGCCGGTGAGCACCTGTTTTTGTGGATCGAGAAGAAAGATGTCTCGGCCAAAGACCTGGTGCATCACGTCGCCCGCACGCTGCGTTGCCCGCCCCGTGATATCGGCGTGGCGGGACTGAAGGATCGCCGGGCGGTGACGCGACAGTACCTGTCCGTCCCCGCGAAACTGGCGGCCAACGTCCCCCAGATCGATACCGAATCCATCCATGTCCTGCGGTCGGTACAGCACGGCAACAAACTGAAAACCGGCCACCTGCGCGGCAACCGGTTTACAATTCTGATCCGTGATGTCAGTGAATCCGCTCTGGAACGGGCAACCGCGATTGCCGATCGAATCCGGACGTGCGGCTTCCCCAACTATTACGGACCTCAGCGATTCGGTCGCGATGGCGAAACCCTGCAACTGGGCCTGGACCTGCTGACCGGCCGTAAGAAATCCCGTGATCTGCCTGGAGCCCAGCGCCGATTCCTGCTGCGACTGTCACTGTCCGCCGTGCAGTCTGATCTGTTCAATCGGGCGTTGTCCCAGCGCCTCACCGATGGCCTGCTCAACACAGTCCTGAGGGGCGACATCATGGAGGTTGTGGCGTCCGGCGGTAAATTCATTGCCGAGGACATCGCTGCAGAACAGCCGCGCTACGATGCGGGCGAAACCGCTGTCACCGGTCCCATGTTTGGCCTGAAAATGCGGGAACCTGCCGGAATCCCTCAGCAGCGCGAAGCGGACCTTCTGGCGTGGAGTGGCCTGGGCCCCGAGCACTTCTCCAAGTATCTGAACCTGATGACCGGGACCCGCCGCCCCTACGTCATTTGCCCCGGTGACCTTCAACTGTCCGCCGATCCGGAAGGACTGCGGTTTGAGTTTTCTCTTCCCAGCGGCGTCTACGCGACGACGCTGCTTCGCGAATTCATGAAGTCCGACAAGATGCCGCTCGCCCCCGAAGCCGACGAAGGGGGAGAAGACGAATAGGCAGTGGTTGCGTGTGATGAGCCGGGGCTAGACGGAACTGGGGGCTGGTTGTCCGTTCCGAAAATAGTCCGGCGGGTCAGTCAATTCTCGATCGTCACCTGGTACAGATCGTGCTTTCCGTCGCGTTCACCAACCATCACCAGTTGCTTTCCGTCCAGGTGCCATTCGGCGAAGTCGTCTCGCTCGTCGTTTTCGGTGATGCGATGCTGGTGTGAGCCGTCGGCGTGCATGGTGTAGATTTCTGCATTGCCGTCGCGATGGCTGGTAAAAGCAATGCGCTGGCCGTCCGGTGAGAACCGCGGGCGGCTGTCCTGCCAGGGATTGTCCGTCAGTCGCTGGACATTGGTACCGTCCGCATTCATCCGGTAGATCTCGAAGTTACCGTCGCGACTGGACCCGAAAACGATTGAGCGGCCGTCGTGTGAATAGCTGGGCCAGTTGTTGATCCCGGTCGAATCCGTCAGTGGCCGACGGTCATCGCCATTGAGCGCGGACGAAAAAATCTGTTGCGTCCCCCGTTCGGCATACGAAAATGCGATCCGCGAGTGATCCGGAGCCAGGGTCGGGCTGCGATAGCCACAAAAACCGGGGCCGGGCTGGATCTCGTTCAGAACGGTCCCCTGTTTGTCACGCACGACAATACTGATGCTCAAGACACCGCGCAGTTTCAGATGGGCATACGCTTCACCGTCGGCGGCAATCGTCGGCTCGAATTCGGCGGCGGCGGACATGGAATGCAGGACGTCGCTGGTTCCGTCGGCCAGGACCAGCCGACGCAGTTGGAACAGTGTCGCGTCGGTAAAGTCGACGTAGACCAGTTCGCGACCTTCGTTGCGAAAGACGGGGCTCGACTTCTGGCGGCCATCGTGCGTCAGACGTACCGGATCGGCCGCAGAGGTGACGTTGACACCGTATGCAACGATCGACAAAGTCGCCAACAGCAGGAGCCGATTACAGCAGGGCATCGATCACCCTCCCACCGCTCAACACGTTCATTTCAGCGCGGGCTTGAGTGTCAATTCCGGCCAGTTGAGCAATGGTGGTGCCGACCATGAGGGGTGAGACCAAATCACCCAGCGGGGATTCACCCAGTTTGTCACTGGTTCCGATCACGCGTCCCGGTTGAACACCACCACCCGCCCAGATCGAGAAATAACACGGTGGCCAATGATCGCGGGCCGCGTTCGGAGTGATCTTCGGCGTCCGTCCGAATTCGCCCATCATCACCACCAGCGTGTCGTTGATCAGGCCGTGATCGTACAGATCGTCCAGCAGGGCGGAAAATGCGCGATCGAGTGTCGGGCAGTGCTGGTCCTGCAGGAACTCGAAGTTATAGATGTGAGTGTCCCAGCCAAGTTCAAACCCGGGATTGATCGCCTCAGGATGCCGACTGTAATTCAACTGAACGTACGGAACCCCGGCCTGCACCAGTCGGCGCGCCAGCAGGCTGCTTTGGCCGAACGTGGTATAGCTGTAACGGGCGCGCGTCTTGTCCGGCTCACGTGTCAGGTCGAACGCTTGCCGTGCGGCAGGGTCCAGCAGCAGTTCATAACCCGAATTCATCGTGCGGGACCAGTCCAGTTGTTGTTCAGACCGGCGCGCGGCGGTGTCGAGTTGTGACAGCAACTGCCGACGGTCCTGGATCCGCAGGGGATTCAATTGATCCAGCAGTTGCAGCGAGGAGAGCTTGACTTCACCGGAAGCCGAACAGCCAACCAGCACGGGATCATGCGACTGGGACAGCGTTCCACCGCCGTATCCTTCGATCCGTCGACTCGCATCCGCCAGCATACCGCTGGTGATCGACAGAAACGGAGGCAGGTTGCCGCGGTTGCCACGAGCCTTGGCGACGATCGAACCGAAGTTCGGTTGAACCGGGACCGGAAGTTCTGGAAATCCCGTCAAGGCGACGGTGCCGCCATCGGGATGGCCGGGAGCCGTTGTGGCATGCGTGCGGATCAAGGAAAACCGGTCGCTGCGAGCGGCCATCCGGGGCAATAATTCGGTGAAATGAACGCCGGGTGTCCGCGTCGGGATCACGCCAAACGGCCCCCGGTATTCAGCGGGCGCGTCCGGCTTCGGATCACAAGTGTCCAGGTGACTGGGGGCTCCCCACAGGAAGACGAAGATCACCGATTTGGCGCGGCCCGAGGGAGCCGCGCTGGCGGCACCGCCCAGCCCCAGTGCCAGCGGAACCGAACCGGCCAGTTGCAGGAACGAACGCCGATTGATGCCGGAACAGGTCCGGGCGCGGAACGAACCGATGTCGAGCATCAGGGTGTCCTCCCCAGCAGCGGCAGATCTTCGAGGACACACTGCAGGGCCGAAGCAATATGAGCCGACATCTCGGCTTCAGCCTGCGCCCCGTTGCGACGTTCCAGAGCATCCAGAATCCGCAGGTGCTCGGCATGCCCCTGGGCCAGACGCTGGGTGCTGCGGGCGACACGCGAGCGGACGAACCGCACGAGATTCTTGTAGCGCTGAATCTCCTGTTGCAGTTTCCGGTTGCCACACGAGTCGGCAATGACCCGGTGCAATTCCTCGTCAAAGCGACGTTCACCCTGGCCCCAGTCGCTGCTGGCAGGGGGAATCGCGGCCGCGGCAAGAGTCCGCAAATCGGCCAGTTGGCGCGGCTCGACCTGTTCTACGGCCAGCCGCGCCGCGGAAGCTTCCAGGATGCGGCGGACCTCATACGTTTCGATGACATCCCGCCGGGACATTTCGACCACCGTCGTCTGACGGTTTCGCTGATTGATCACCAATCCTTCGGATGCCAGCCGCCGCAGAGCTTCGCGGACCGGTGTCCGGCTGACATGAAACTGCGACGCCAGGCTGACTTCGTTCAGTTCCTCACCGCCCGAAAACTGGCCGGAAACGAGAGCTTCCACGATCTGTTGGTGGACCATGTCGCCCAGCGACGCACGGGGAGCAACCCCTTGAAATTCAATGGTTTTTGACATCCGTCCAGACTCCGAAACATCTGCGTTTGCCAGGCCCATTTGTTGGGCAGAGCCAGTCCAGTTCGTCACGCCACCGGCCGCTTGTGTACTGTATACACTTTGAGGCAGCAGTGGCAAGCCCTCTGGCAAAACTCGTGAAAGACGACCACTCGGCGCAGGTCTCCCGACCTCGCCGAAACGGCCGACCGCAGGTCTCCAATTCAAGATGCTTTCACTTCCGTCGTCCGCCGCAATTGCATCTTGACATATCAGTCTTGTTGCGTCACAGTGTTTGCAACATTACAAATTGGAGATGCGCATGAAGAAAACACCAGCCGCAGCCGCTCCGTGGGAAATCACGGACGACATGTTCCTGAACGAAGACGAGTCCACGAGACTGCTGGCAGACCTGGCGCAGCGTGAGACCGAGGCTGACAGCGAATCACGCTCAACGGCAGCCGTTGACCGGCTGATCGTGGAACTGTTGTTGTACTCCGGTTTGCGGAATTCGGAACTGTGCCGACTGCGTGTCATGGACACGATCATCGGGCACGGTGAATCTGCGCTGAAGGTCTGTGGAACACCAAAGCAGGATCGGACGGTGTACGTCCCCCAGGCAACCAGTCGGCTGATCCAACGGTTTGTCGATCAGGTTCGTCCAGACTGCCTGCCAGCGGGGAGTGATGCCGGCGACTTGCGTCTGCCACTCATCCTGAATGAACGCGGAAACGCCTACGACCGAACGGCGCTCTACCGACGCGTTGTTCGCATTCTGACACAGGCCGGCCTGGGGGAACGGGCCAGCGTGCAATTGCTCCGCCACACCCATGGTTTCCTGGCCTACAAACGAACAGGCGGGAATCTGTTATTTGTCCAACGGCAACTGGGTCACGCTCACCCGATGGTCACAGCGGTGTACGCGCAATTCGTCAATCATCCCCCCGCGGAGCTTGCCGAACTTGCGGGTGGCGCTGTCCGTTCGGAACCGCAAAAGGCCGTTCGACAACTGTCAACTCGATCTCGAAAGAAAGGATCTCAATGATGTCCCCCAAATACAATCGCGAACAGATTCTCGCGGGCGTTCGCGAGGACGTGGCGACCTGCCTGGCCCTGGAAGTGGACGAAGTCACGCCGAAGGCGAATTTCTTCCACGATCTTGCCGGTGAATCGATCGACATGCTCGACCTGGCTTTCCACAGCGAACGAAGATTCGGCATTCGCTCGCCGTTCCAGCGACTGACCGGGGGAACGGGATGGCAGTTCGATGAAAGCGGAAAACTGTCTGCGGAATCCTTGCAGTGGCTGCAGACCGAGTTTCCCCGAATCGACTGGCAGGCGAGGCTGGCCAATGTCTCGCTTCAGTCGGTCAAGGATCTTGTGACGATCGATCTGATTGTCGAATTACTTTACTTCGCTCAATTCGACAATGTGCCACGCGACAAGACCGCGACCGCCTGACGAACGAATCGGACAGCGAACAAGGAACGACACCATCAGGGGTCCAGCATGGGTATCGATCTGCTTGACATTTTCTTCCGGATCGAACGCGTGTTCCAGATCAAAGTTGACCGCACGAAGTTTTTCACCGAGTGCGTGACTGTTGATGCGGGACGCCGGGGTCGAGATATCCGCTTCGCCGACTTCGTGACGTGGGTCGAGTCTCAAATCAAAGACCAGAATCCACTCTACGACGGAAATGTCTTCGAAGTCATGAGACGTGAAATCTCCGTCTGCCTGGGCGTTGACGAATCCCAGGTCACTGCCGATGCACTGCTGGTCCGGGATCTCGGCATGGAATAATGCTGCGAACCGTAGACGACCGCTCGGCGCAGGTCTCCCGACCTCGCCGAAACGACTGACCGCAGGTCTCCATTCAAATGCTTTCCCTTCCGACGTTGGGTCGAGGGCACTGCCCTCATTACGGAGTGTCTTTCCAAGCCATAGCGGCAGCTTCCAGGTACCGTTGGACATCCGGATTGCACACAAATGTCCAACAAGGAAAGGAGGCTTGGTCGCGGAGTGTGGGGTTGGCGCCTCGATCGAGAAGCAGTGCGGCAGATTCGATGCTTTGCGTACAATGCAGCGGGACGCACATATCAACATCGTATTGATTCACATTGGCACCCGCATCGATCAGAAGTCTGATCATCTCCAGGTTGTCAGATCTAATTGCAGAGAACAATGCCGTTTCGCCCGTTGACGTCTGATCAACAAGAGCCCCGTTTTCAAGGAGCCATTGAACGGCGCGCAAATCATTTGCCTCAGCGAATCGCATGAGGGGCGATCTGCCACAGGGATTGATTCGGTTGATGTCGGCTCCGAACTCCGTAATGCAGCAACGAGCCATCCTTCTCCTGCGGAGAGTTCGGATCGCCGCCCTGACTGAGCCAAGCCCGCACTCCCGCGACATCGCCGGTCTCGACCATCAAGAACAAAGCCGCATTATCCGTCATTACCGACACCCTCCCGAACGGATTTATAAGGCAACCGGGCACATCCGCCGCGGGCTGGTGCATCGTTGGCAGAATCGCGACCGACGAACCCAGTCCGCTCGGCGTGGAAATCGGAGACCTGCGGTCGGCCGTTTCGGCGAGGTCGGGAGACCTGCGCCGAGCTTCGGGAGACCTGCGCCGAGCGTAGTCGTGGGGACGCCAGACCCGGATTGCTGTCGCTTAAACCAAGAGTTCGCGAATCACGCGGCCGTTGTTTGTGACCTTCACCGGGCGGCCTTCGGGCGTATGGAATTCGTGCTCGGGATCGATCCCCAGGCAGTGGAACATGGTCGCGGCCAGATCGGCCGGCCCGGTGGTCTCGCCGACCGGCTTTTCGCCGCGGGCATTGGTTTCGCCCACCACGGTGCCGCCACGCACACCGCCACCACTTAGCAGGATGCAGTTGGACGGGCCCCAATGGTCGCGGCCGGCATCCTTGTTGACGCGCGGTGTTCGACCGAATTCGCCCATCACCACCAGCAGGGTTCGTTCATTCAGTCCGCGATCGTGCAGATCGCGCACCAGCGTCGTCAACCCCGAGTCCAGGTGCGGCAACAGGTCATTCTTCAGCACATTGAAGTTGTCGTAATGAGTATCCCAGTTCGTGTGATCAATCGTGACACAGCGAACTCCAGCTTCGACCAGGCGACGCGCCATCAGGCACGACTGGCCCAGCGAATGACGTCCATATTCCTGACGCAGCGCATCCGGTTCCGACGCGATGTCAAACGCTGCCTTGGTCTGCGGCGACACCATCAAAGAGAAGGCATTTTCGCGAAAGGTACTCGTTGACAGCGCGGCCGCATTGGCTTTGGCCTCGCCGGATCGGGTGAAGCGGTCTACCGTGGTCAGCAGTTCGCGCCGGGAGTCCAGCCGGGACGAATCGACCGTGATCGGGGGCAACAGGTCTGGCACGGAAAAGTCGGGAGCGTTCGGATCGGCCTCGACTACAAACGGTGCGGCGGTCGGTCCCAGATACGACGGACCACACGAACTGTGCATGCGCGGCAGGCAGACATACGGCGGAACCGAGCCGCGCGGTCCCAGCGTCCTGGAGACGATCGAACCCAGCGACGGGTATTGATTGTTCGGCTTCAGATTCGGGTTGAAGCCGGCTCGCGGCGCGTAACCGGTCAACATCCAATGATCCGCCGGGCCATGGTTTGAATCCGTGTGCGTGAAGTTTCGCAACAGTGCCAGCTTGTCGGCCTGACGAGCCAGCCGGGGAAGGTGCGAACAGATCTCAATCCCCGCGACGTTGGTCGCGATCGGATCAAAGTCGCCACGGAACTCGATCGGTGCCTGTGGCTTCATATCCAGCGTGTCGATCGTGCTGAGCCCACCCTTCAGAAACAGGATGATCAGCGACACATTGTCGCGTCCGTTGGCGCTGCCAGATTCGGCTCCGCTCGCCTGCCGCGACAACAACTCGTTCAAGGTCAGGCTGAATCCAGGCGCAGCCGCCAGCCCGATCCGCAGGGCATTGCGTCGAGACAATCCATCGCAAAAACGTCGGAGCATCATGTCACCTCGTCTTGCCACAACCGCTAACAGCCCGTGGAAAAAGGGGGCTGCTAATGATTGAACGCAAATTCCAGACTATTCAACAATGACCAGGCCAGATCCTCGGCAGCATGTTGCCGCTGCATCGGTCCTGCCTTGGCAAAATATCCATTCGCCACTGAGCGTTCTTCGTCCGACGGCAACCGTCCGAAGAACGCCAGGTAAATCTCCGCAATCACAGGACCATCATCGGCCGAATTGTCACGCAACAGCCTGACAACCCGCCCCGCATCGTGGCTGAACTTCGATTCCAGGTTCGGTGAGTTCAATGTATGCAGCACCCCGGCGACGTTCGGGGACGAAACTCGTTCGCATTCACAAACCGTCGTCCGACTGGGCCTGCCGGTCGTGGTCAGGAAATAGCTGGTGACCTGGCTGTCCCAGAGCTGGACCGCCCGTGATCCCGGCGGCACTCCATCAAACTTCTCCGGCACGCCCGTGGCATCACAGATCGCGTCGAGCAGCACTTCGGCATCCAGGCGTCGCAACAGAGCCCGGGAATAATTTTGCTCATCGTTCTGATTCGTGGAGTTGACCGTCGTCGATGCCTGATACGTGCGAGAGGCAATGATCAATCGCATCAATTGACGCAGGTCGTACTTGGCGGCCGTCAGGTGACCGGCCACGGCATCCAGTAGAGCTGGATTGGTGGGCGGATTGGTCGATCGGACGTCGTCCACCGGTTCGACAATGCCACGGCCCAGGAAATGCGCCCACGTTCGATTGGCGACATTGCGGGCGAAAAACGGATTGGACGGTGCCACCATCCAGTCGGCCAACGCACGGCGTCGATCCCCCTCCACATTGGACTCGGGCATCGGTGTCCCCAGCGGATGTGCGTAGATGTTCGCACCCGTCCGCGGGTGCTTCGTGATGTCGTTGCGAGTCGCCAGCAACAGTTCGCCACGGGGAGTCGGCTTGAACGTCAGCGGAACGAAGAAGGCCTGCATTCCGAAATAATCGTCCTGACTCCAGCGATCAAAGGGATGGTGATGACATTTGGCACATTCGATCCGAACCCCCAGCAACGACTGTGACAGCATCGCCGCCGCATCACCCGGATCCTTCGCCACTTTATAGAACTGGGCTGCGGGATGATCGGCAACCAGTCCGTCGGCTTCGATCAACTCGCGGGCGAACTGGTCCATGGGCTTGTTCGCGGCAAAGCTGTCGCGAATCCACTTGTAGTAGGCATACGCCCCCTTGTGACCCAGGGTCTGGCGATCGACTCGCAGCCAGTCTGCCCATTTCAAGGCCCAGTAATCGGCGTACTCAGGCCGTTGAAACAACGCGTCGATCACGACGGCCCGCTTGTCAGAGTTGGGATTGCCGAAGAACTCGCGACATTCGGCGGGTGTCGGCAGTCGGCCGATCAGATCCAGGTAGACGCGACGCAGGAATGTCGCATCGTCGCAGACGGGTGACGGGACGATATGCAACTTTTGCAGCTTGGCATCAACGAGCCGGTCCAATTCATTGATCGCGGCCGGAACCGCTTCGGTCGGCGGAGTTTCCCCGCGCGGAACCAGTGCGGAAAAGATCGCGGTCGATTCCAGGTAGGCCGCCATCACGGTCACATCGCCGGCGACATCCTGGACCGAGACTTCGCCATCGTCATCCACGGTGGCGACCGCTTCCCGATTCGACTGGAAACGAGCATGACGAGTGACATCAACTTCGTGTCCATCCGTAAAGATGGCCGTGACTTGTAGTTTCTGTCTGGTCCGGAACGACATGACTCGTTCGGAAGGAGTGATTCGGATCGAGGCGACACGGGGCGCGTCTTCGCGACCGACGGGCATTCCCGAGGCAATCCAGTCTCGCAGCAACCGGTACTCATCGGTCCCGCGCAGAATTCGGACCCCGCCCCCATGAGGCATTCCCCCCGAAACCTTTAACAACAGCAAGCTCTGTTCAGGGATTGCGGGCAAGACCCGGCGTCCCCGTGATTCCTGGGTCAAGGCGACATAGTCAGCGGCGGGATCAAACCCGAAGACCGACAGCCGGAAACCATTCTGACCTTCGGACTTGCCATGGCATCCCGAGGCATTGCAACCATACCGGTTGAAGATCGGGACCACGTCATTGGCAAAGTGCAATTCCCGCGTCGCAGCAGGCGTTTCGGCAGCCATCGCCATCGATCCTGACAGGACCAACAGCAGACTCAGCGCGACATTGGAAAATCGATGCATTCGATGGAGGCTCGCAGGGCAGGATGCTCGGGCGGAGGAACACATCAGGCACCATAGATATTATCTCTCTTTCGACGCACACACAAGCCGTCCTTGACCGAGGTGAACTGTCAGGCAGATTTCGAGCCATTCACAAATTCCGGGTTTCATCGCACGATTGCACAGTTCCCGGCCTTCTCCAAGAGATACGGCGCAAGAATGGTCGCTTCATAAGATTAAAGATGAGGAATGGTCGGCCCGTTGGGCCTCAGGATCGGTTTGTTGCGGTCACGAATTCTGATCGATGAATTGGCCAGTTTTGAGATTGGGATTGTATACGAGAGGCCCCGGCGATAGACCGGGGTTTGTTCATTTACCGTCGGAGCCGATTGAATGACCTCATTCTTCCACGGGTGGCGACGGAAGGCAGGGTGTGTCCTCCTGGTGATCGCGGTGTTACTGATGGCCGCGTGGGGATGGAGCGGTCACATTCACGTTGCCATCTCTTTCCCGCTCTATGCCCAGCAGCATAGAATTGCGTATCGCAACGGCGATATCTTGTGGAGTTCGCAGAGTCCGAGCGATAGTTACGGCATGGAGTGGAGCGTCGAGCAATTTAACAAAACACGTCATGGCCGCCGCCACTTTGACGATGCATGGGAGTTTCCACCCTGGGCACCAGTGCTTTCTCTGACGGTACTCTCCGCATACCTGATTCTCTGGAAGCCGCGAACGCGGGAGCGACTTGCCAATTCCGCCCAGTCGTGATTGTCACTGGCAAAGCGGCATCAACACCGAAAAGGCCACCCCGAGACCGGCAAACTCCGCCGATTACAACCGTGCCAATCACGTTCCCAACGCAACGTTGGCCCACCTCCCCCAACCTAACCCCTCACCCCGTTCGCCGCAGATTTGGTATGCGGAGCGCTGCGGAGCGGATTGTCCGAACCGGGTGGAATCGGATCGAGAGTCCATGAAGTCCCGCCATCCACCCGTCCGATAGTCCGATGGACCGAGACTCGTGAAATGCAGCATGGGCGAAAGGCGAGGGAATGTTAGAAGTCCAGGATCGGACGGACGATCGAATCGCGGAACTCGAACAGCAGCTTAAAGCGATGCAGTTGCAACTGCTGCAGGCGCAGAAAATGAGCTCTGTGGGGGCTCTCGCGGCATCGATCACGCACGAATTCAACAACATCCTGACGACGGTCATCAATTACGCGAAGATGGGGATCCGCCACAAGGATGCCGCCACGCGGGACAAGGCGTTCGACAAGATCATGGCGGCCGGTCAACGAGCCTGCAAGATTACGACCGGCATGCTTTCGTATGCGCGTCACCACGGCGATCGCCGTGAACCGATGGAATTGACCCCGCTGGTGGAGGATGTGCTGGTCTTGGTCGAAAAGGATCTGCAACGGTTCCGGATCAAGCTGGTCACTCAATACGAATCCCGCCCGTGGGCGTCGGTGAATTCCGGCCAGGTCCAGCAGGTGCTGATGAATCTGATCGTGAATGCCCGCCAGGCGATGGAATCCGGAGGGACCTTGACGGTGGTCGTTCGCACGAATCCGGAAGGAACGCACGCCGAAATCAGTGTCCGCGACACCGGAGGCGGCATCCCCGCCGACAAGCTGCGACGGATCTTCGAGCCGTTCTTCACGACGAAGACGCTGGATCCACAGGGGCAGGGTGGAACCGGACTGGGGTTGTCCCTCGCACGTGACGTGATGGAATCGCACGGCGGACGCATTCGCGTCGATAGCGCGATTGGAACCGGCACGACGTTCACCCTGAAGTTCCCGCTGGTTCAACCCGCGACACTGCCGGTGGCTCCGATCCAAAAGGTCGGATAGCCAACAACGACAGGCTCCTCGTCGGATCGACCGCCATTTGAAAAATGGCGATTGCTGGTTCTGCGGGAACAATCCGATTGCGCCGCACAACCGCTCGCGTTTTGCCTGCTTCCCGGACCGGCATCCTGGGCAATCCGCCTGGCGAATTCAGCGAACACCGGAGGGGTTCTATCAAGCGCGCACTGAACCAGCGGTTAGAGTTCGGTGTGGCCTGACTCGGGTAAACGTAGGATGTCGGTTTACCGGTCCCAGCGGGTCGCATTCACCAGGAACTGCCTCTGAATTGCCTGAAGACTTGTTCACACCTGTCATTCAGTTGGCACACCGGTCGTTCGGACCGTGCCAGTCCAGGCGGGGATTCATGCGGAATCAGGCACAATGTGCGGATCCGCCTTTCGTCCGTTCTGCCGGTTTCGTGCTACCTGGCACGATCGGCAGACCGGCTACCTTTCGACGGGATCACATGATGGATCTGCTGCGGGTGTTTGGCTGTGGGATCATTTTGTTGGCCGTAATCTGGCCTGCCGAAGCCGGTCCGATTCTCAGGATAGTGCCCGCTACGGCATCGGCGGAAAATGAGTTCGTTGCGTCCGAGACCGGCGGTGTCCGCGATCACTTGGCTCGACCGGCATCATTTCGGTGAGCGAACGGGAACCAGAATCCCATGATGGTCCCGACGCTCAGCATGATGAGTGTCAAGGGCTTCAGCTGGTGGACATGTGCCAGAAAATACGTCAGGCTCTGATCTTTGATCCAGGGGTGAAAGTGACATTCGGCCAGCAATCCCGCTGCCAGCGCCACCAGACCAGAGGCAATGCTGACTGCAATGGATTTGCTGTGGAAGTGGCTGGCCGCCAATCCGGCAAAGGCACCCGGCAGGATCAGTGCATAAAACCCCTGCTTGAGCATCCAGCCGAATCCGAAGTAGCCGACGGTTGCTCCTGCGACCGCCGCCACCAGTGCCAGAATGTTGTTCTTCATCGTCATGTTTGTCCGGGGAAACCTGACCGTGCAGACTCGATTCTTCCGCGCGGCGAGAGGCGGCGCGCGGTTCCGTCGCAGTATACAAACTACTTCCGGACGATTCAGACATTCTGCGGAGAATTCCCGGACCACTCGGCCAAATCAGCCATTTTCGGGGGTCAATGCCGAGGCAGGCTCGCTGGTGGCATCCTGCAGTAGTGGCTGCCCGGTCGTTTCCAGCGGCTTGGCATCTGCGTCCTGAGGTACCGCGGCAGGAGCGGGCTTTTTCGTCAGGGCGTTGAGACGCACGCGGAATTCCCCATCCAGCCGCAATTCGTTCAGGGCGTCGGCACTGGGCTCGGGTTTGGCGGGAGGCATCGGTGTTACCGCAGGGCCGGGTGCGGTCTGTTCGACACCCTTGGGGATGACATCCTCGGCCGACAACGCTTTTTCGGCCGTCACAGGTTTCGCGTCGACCGACTTTTTCACGCTCGGCAGGGGAAGGACAGGAGCCACCTTGGGTTCCAGGCTGGGAATTCCAGGTACCGTAATATCGGGAATCTTGCTGACCGAAGGAACCGCGGGTGGAACCGCCTGGGCCACGGTGGCTTGCAGTGTCCGCAGCCGGTCGCGGTAGATGATCAAGGAATTCAGAGTGTGATACAGTGGGCCGCAATCGATGGCTCGCTGTCGGTTCGCGACGAGATCGTTCGACATCACGGCGACGGCATTCCGAACCCAGGGTTCGTTCAAGCGTTCGGCGGGCAGGGCAATGGACAGGAATTCCATCGTGTGACCGGAAGTCGTAAAGCGAGTGGTCAGGTCGTTGGAATGTCCGGAGGTTTCATAGAACTTGGACGAAAACGTTCCATCGTAGTTCTGCAGGGAGCGGGCAATTTCGATGTGCTGACGGATTTTGTGATCAGCCTGAGCCCAGACGCCCGTCAACGCCCCACCTGCCTTCAAATGTTTGTCACGCGTGCGAGTGAGTGCAAACAGTCGGTGATTGCCGCCGCACGGAGCACCGTTCACCGGGGCGGCGGCTTCGATTTGCACCAGCCGTTCGATGCTCCACGGTTCGTTGTGCTGGTTCACCCACTGTGTGTCCGGCTTCAAGTAATGCTGCAATCCCCACAGGACCCAGGTGACCTCTTCCCGGGTGTTCACTTCCTTCATGGTGTTGTTGATAATGTCCGATACGGTAATCCGCCCGTTTCCAACCTTGAACGCATAATCGAGCGGCAGGTCTGATTGCGACATCAACGCCAGGAATTGAGCCGGATGCCCTTCAAAGGCATAGGGACGGGTAAACGCGTGAAACTTGCCGCCGTGTGGGGTTTTCATCAGCAGCGGTTGGTGGTCAAATTTCGGCTCGCTGGTGGCAATCCACTGGATGGCATTGACCTTCGAGTTTCCCAGGTTCAACTGAAACTCTTGCTTCAATGCCAGCAAGCCGTGGAAGATTTGCCACGGTGAGTGGACCCCGGCCGTCAGATACCGGCGGCTGCTGACCTCAATCGCCAGATCCAGTTGAGCCAGAAACGGGTCGGGATTCGTGGCGGGCGACAGGCCAGACTTGGCCGGATCGCTCGTGCGGGTGGCGGTCTGCACACCCAGGGCAGTCACGGAGGGCGGTTGCCGCAGGCCTGGCTGCTGGGCCAGGGTCGTGGCGGACCAACTGGCCGCCAGGACCGCGACGGTTGAGGCGAGTTGAACGCCGAATCGGGGCGATGCAGGGGGACGACGCACAATTCCTCCACAAAGCGTCTGGGCGCGATCTTCGAGGTGCAAATCAGTCAGAGCGAGCGAGGTCTGGGGCAAGTCGAGCGGCATTTTCATCAAGTCGGTGTTTTGCATCGACAAACTTCCATTTGAAAAACGCGCTCGTCGCGATCGGTACCAGCGAACGAAACGATCTCGGATTCCAGCACTCCAGGTCATCGATCTGGCAGATTCTGCCGAGTTGCGAATCCATTCCCGTGGCGTGATCAGAACTGAAATCATTTCTCGCGTGGGGAAACATTCCGCGAGTATTCAGGATCAGTCGCGCCAGTTGGATTCGCTCAGCCAACTGACACAATTGTCGGAACGCCGAGTGTCTGTCCAACAGTCGAAGCCGCGAGAAGTTGTTGAATCGTTGTGATCCGAAGAGTCTTTCATCCACGGCTTTTGAAGGGTGCAAAAAATGGCCAGAAAAATCGAGAATTCCAACCGTCCGGACCTGCAAATGTGTGGACCATTGAAGGCCAATTGGACCACAGAATCCTGCACAGAAATTCAGGGGACCGACGGTGGTTCAAAGAGTTCGACAGCGATGTCCGCAACCCGACCATGACGTTCAATCTTGAACGAAATTGGATTCGGTTTTGTTAACAATTGTTGACGAAGTTTTTCGTCAGTTTCGACTGGTTCTCCGCCCACCTGCATCAGTGCATCCCCGATCTTCAAGCCAGCTCTTTCGGCCGGGGAATCGGGAACGACTCGAGTCAGGATGGCGGCTTCTGGAATGGCGGGGTCGAGTTCCCAGGAAACACCCACTCGCACCGGGTCACCTGCCAGACCGAGTGTGACGTCAACGGGAGTGGCAGTGCCGGGCCGCTCGACCCGAACTTGCACGGGGTTTTTCGCCACCTGCACGATGGTTCGAATGTCGTTGACCTGATCTCCATCCCAGTGGGCGATCTTCAGGATTCGATCGCCCGGCCGAAGTCCGGCTTTGATCGCCGCCGACCCGGGCGTGACTTGCGTGATGACCGCACGATTTTGCGCGAATTGCTGGACATCGAACACCACGCCGAGCCGGGCGGACGGGGCGGGTTGCGGGCGCGGCGTCAGCCATGCCGGTGCAACCTCGGTCAATGCTTCACGACGAAAGTTCGGCAGGCGGTCGGCATTGGCCGCCTGGTGAACCAGATGGAACACCATTTCCGCGAGTCGCCGGATCCCTGCGAAATTCAATTTGTCGACATCATCCGACGGCCGGTGATAATCATCGTGCTTTCCCGAATCGAGGTGCAACGCGGGAATGCCCGCAGCATAAAAAGGGTAGTGGTCGCTGTCAGCAATCACCTTGGGCTCATATTGAAAGTCGAGATCCCCGATCGGGTTGTGACGAACCAGTCGCGACCGCAATCCGGCGGCGGAGCGCCAGCCAACCACGATCAATTTGCCTTCGCGCAGCCGACCCAGCATGTCAATGTTCACCACCAGACGAACATCCTTCAGGGGATGGGTCGGATGTGTCACCCAGTGCCTGGAACCGAGCAATCCGGCTTCTTCGGCATCCCAGAAGGCAAACAGCAGCGTTCGACGCGGTGGTGTTTTCAACGCCGCGAACGCATCCGCGAGTTCGAGCAGCGCAGCCGTTCCGCTGGCGTTGTCGTCGGCCCCATTGTGAATGTAGCCTAACGGTCCGTGGCTGTTCGTCTGATTTCCCCGACCCACGTGATCGTAATGGGCCCCGATGACGATGATTTCCGATCGCAGCTCGGGATCTGATCCTGGCAGGACCGCGAGCACGTTTCGGAAATTGTTGCCGAACTCCTGGACCCAGCCGCTGGAACCGGCTGCCGTGATGCCTGGAATCTTGCGTAATTCGGATTGCAGGTAGGCTGCCGCCGCCTGACCGCCGTTTGTTCCTGCTTCGCGACCTTCCAGGGCGTCACTGGCGAGTGTCCCGCAATGACGTTTCAGATCCGTGATCGTGACGCGATCCAGCGGATTCGGAGTCGCTGGCGGATCCTCGGCACGGGCGGCGGAAACCGCCAGCGCCAGTCCTAACGCCGTTCCCAGGTTCCGCACGAACTGGGTTGGTTGGCCGCCGAATTCAGCAACCCGGTGGCAAAGAGATCGACTCATGGTCCAAGGGAACTCGTTATACAGCGATTGAAATAACTGGCCACGGTGCGCGGCGGCAGTCTATCAGATCGCTGTAGACCGAGGGCAGACCAATTTGAACAGCCCTCGCAGGCTGTTCGTGCGAGTTCAAACGGAGATTACGGCCCAATGATTACGCGGAGTTCAAACGCAGGGCCTATTCAGGCTGCTTCTTCCGTTTGATCAACGTCACCTGGTTCCCTCTGGTGTTGTAACGGACTTCGTCCATGAAGGTCCGAATCAACAGGACTCCCCGGCCATGCGCGCGGGCCATGTTCTCGGGATCGGTCGGATCGGGCAGCTTGCTCACGTCGAATCCACGCCCCTGGTCACGAATGACGAAACGGGCTTCGCCAGGGGAGAACTTTGCCAACACTTTGACTCGACGCTCGCAATAGGGGGCCTTGCCCATCCGCAGCGCAATCAGCTTCTCGTAGGAACCGTCATCGGCGTCGCGCAATCTGGAGCTGACTCCCAGGTTGCCGTGTATGATCGCATTCAAAAACGCTTCTTCCAGCGCCACGCCAACCCGGGTCCGCTCGCGGTCCGAAAAGATTCCGAAGCGAACCCCAAAGTCCTGCAGCGTATTGACCGCCGCACCGACCAGCCGTCGATCGGTGGGGAAGGAGAATCGCAGTTCCTGGCAAATCAGGGATGTGAAAACGGACTCGGTTTTCCGACGATCCTGGCTGGCGGACAGTACGGTATCCACCACGCGATTCAGGTCGCGAGCCATGAGAGTTTTGGGAACATAGCTGGCGGCCCCCTGTTGCAGCGCCGTCACGGCCAGTTCTTCGCTGCCCTCGGCCGTGGCAATAATGACGGGAACATGCGAATAGTGCTGCTTCAGCTTCATCAGCAGTTGCAGACCGTCCATATTCGGCATATTGAAGTCGGTCAAAACCAGATCCGGTTCCCGCAGTTTGCAGTGATCCAGAGCTTCCGCACCATCCCCTGCAAATTCAACGGTCCAGTCCGGGTTGGTGCCGAGAATTCCGCCCAGCACACGGCGTTCGACGGCCGAATCATCGACGACAAGAATCTGAGACATTAACAATCTCCGGTTGGCACGACAGTTCGCAAAGCAGGAACGGCCCCTCGCCATCCACGTTGCCAGCGTGTGCCGCACGAAGAGAACCTAGGCCAGAATTCGGCCAGTGTCAAAAAGTCAACAGGATTGGGGGCGATTTGTTTCCGATTTACCACGGGACGGGACTTCGGCTGACAATTGTTTCGACCCGCCCGCATAAATGGTGCGAGTGTTGTCACCGCTCGTTCCGGCAGGTCGGGCATCGACTTCGATGGCTGGTTGAACCCATCGATCGTCATGTTGCCGAGAGTTGTCGTAATCTTGAGCGAAGCCTCTCTGAAGCCATTTCCCAGGGGCGAACTTGCTCTCACTCCGGCCAGAAGTACTGAAGATGACCACTGAAACACGCCCCGTTGTTTTCAACAAGCAGCACGCCCTGGCCCGACTGGGGGGGCTGGACGACGTGCTGCAGGACGTCATGAAACTGATGCGAACCGAAAGCCCCAAGGTGCATGCCGAGATTTCCGCTGCATTCAACCGCCGGGACTCGGTGGGACTGCAACGATCCGCGCACACCCTGAAGGGATCCGTCAGTCTGGTTGGTGCCACCGACCTGGTGGGACGACTGCGGCGAGTCGAAGACTGTGCCTCCAAAGGCGAACTGGATCTGGCCGCCCTGGAATTCGACGAAATTGATCGACAGTTTTCCGAATTGCAGGAATTGCTGGCCGTGGAGCTGCAATCCAACTGAAAGTCCCAGGGGTCAAGCCTGAAATGGTCAACCCCTGAATGACGAGACGTCGCCGCACGGTTGAGTTACCGCTCTTCAATCGCGAGCATGTTGTCAAGACCTGACTTGGATTTTGCAACAGGACTCTGGAAGGAACGGTATGCGCACGCACTTCAAACCGTGGGGACTGAAACTGGTCTTGGCGACCGTCGTGGTCAGCCTGCTGGCTGTCCGAGTTCATGCTGCGGATTTTGACCCCGCGAAACTCGGTCGATTGCGGTCAACGCTGCAGGGATTCGTCGATAAAAACGTCGTCGCCGGGGCGGTCGCCGCCGTGGGAACTCACCGCGGTCTGGTCGCCATTGAGGCCGTGGGACAGCAGAACCGGGAACAGAATCTGCCGATGCGGCCGAATGCAACCTTCCGCATCGCTTCGATGACGAAACCAATCACCGCCCTCGCCATCATGATCCTGGTTGATGAAGGCAAGCTGTCGGTGGAGGATCCTGTGGAAAAACATCTGCAGGAATTCAAAGGTCAGATGATTGTCTCGTCACGCGATCCGGATGCGGGGACCGTGACTCTCAAGAAGCCGACGCGGCCGATTACTGTTCGTGACTTGCTGACACATACCTCCGGCTTGCCCGGCGGATTCCCCGAGGGGATTTCCGATCTTTACTTTCGACGCCATTTGACCCTGGGCGAAGCCGTGGCCACCAGTTCCCAGCGTCCACTGGATTTTGAGCCGGGATCGAAATGGGCGTATTGCAACGCGGGAATCGACACGTTGGGACGAATTGTCGAAGTCGTTTCGGGCGAGTCGTTCGAACAATTCCTGGAACGGCACCTGTTCAGACCACTGGGAATGAGCGACACCACATTCTATCCGAGCGATGAACAGGTGGCTCGACTTGCGGGCCTGTATGATTTGAAGGAGGGCCAACTTCGTCCCGTCGGATACCAGTTGCTGGGCCCCACCAAATCGGCCCGGCATCCAATCCCCGCCGGCGGGCTGTATTCGACGGCGGAAGACCTGGCAAAGCTTTATCAACTGATGCTGCTGCGCGGAGCGATCGGCGAACTGCGGATAGTATCGGAAAAGAGTGTCGCCGATATGACTCGGAATCAGACGGGAAATCTGACCGCTGGCTTCACACCCAATGTCGGAATGGGATTCGGCTGGCAGGTCACCAGGCAACCCGACGGAGTTCACGCGATGTTGTCTGCAGGAAGTTACGGCCATGGCGGTGCTTTCGGGACTCAGGGTTGGATCGATCCCACCAAAGACCTGTATATCATCCTGTTGATCCAGCGAGTCGGCATGGCCAATGGCGATGCCTCGGACATCCGTCGCGACGTCCAGCAGGTGATTGTGGATGCAATCAAGTAGTCCGCGACGGGGCGCAGCCCGTGGAAAAGGGGCACTGACCCTTTGGATGGCATTGGAATCACCTTGAAACTCGTGCCCCTTTTTTCCCACGGCTGGTTGGCAGCGATCATCATGACGGATAGCAACGTTTCATTCCGACTTTGGAATTCACACCGCGATCGAGGTTTATCGAAGATGTGGAATCTCTGCAGAGCAGTCGTTTGTCCCGCATTTCTGCTGTGCATCATTGGACTCGGTTCCTCAACATCGAGAGCCGCTGAAGCTCCGGACTACGGACGAGACGTTCGTCCGATACTGTCTCAATTCTGCTTCAAGTGTCACGGACCGGACGAAACAAAACGCGAAGCCGGTCTGCGGCTCGACCTGCGTGATGAAGCGATCAGGGCGGCCGGTTCCGGGGAACGTCCGATTGTTCCGACGGAGCCTGCAGCGAGTGAAATGATCCGACGCATCCATTCGACGGACCCGGATGAACAGATGCCGCCTCCATCGACAAAACAGCAATTGTCGCTCGCGCAGAAAGAAATCCTGAGACAATGGATTGCCGCCGGGGCGGAGTACAAGCCGCACTGGTCGTTCGTGCCGCCGCAGCGGCCCGCTCTGCCGGCCGTGAAACTCACCAGTTGGCCGAGACGGGGACTCGACAACTTCGTCCTGCACAGGCTGGAAGCCGAACAGATGTCGCCCTCATCAGAGGCGGACCGGTATACACTGATTCGACGGCTGTCACTCGATCTGATCGGACTTCCCCCGACGCCGGACGAGGCCGACGAGTTCGTGGCGGATTCTTCACCGGATGCGTGTGAAAAGTGGATCGACCGCCTGCAGGCATCGCCCCACTACGGCGAGCGCTGGGCCCGGAGATGGCTCGATCTGGCCCGCTATGCAGACACGAACGGCTACGAAAAGGACCGGGGCCGGTCCATCTGGCCTTATCGCGACTGGGTCATCCAGGCGTTGAATGGCAATCTGCCATTTGATCAGTTCACGATCGAACAACTGGCTGGAGACATGCTGCCCGGGGCGACTCAGGACCAGCGAATCGCAACTGGATTTCATCGAAATACAATGCTGAACGAAGAGGGGGGGATTGATCCGCTGGAATTCCGGTTCTATGCGATGACCGACCGAGTCGCCACGACGGCGACTGTCTGGTTGGGACTGACCGTCGGTTGTGCCCAGTGTCATACTCACAAATATGACCCGATTACGCACCGGGATTATTACGGGATGTTCGCGCTCCTCAATAATGCTGATGAACCGGAAATTGACGTCATTCGTCCCGAGATCGCCGCAAGGCGACACGAACTGGAACAGCGCATCGCGGCGCTGCAGGCTCAATTGCCCAACCGATTCCCTCTGCAGGACGAGTTTGACTGGAAACCCATTCAACCCGTAACGGCCAAGTCATCGCAGGGGGCAACATTGGAACCGCTGGGGGACGGGACGGTGTTCGTTTCCGGGACCAATCCCGAGTCCGATACTTATGAACTTGAGTTTGACAGTGAACTGGCAGACGTTACTGCCGTGCGACTGGAAGTCCTCAGCGACAGTCGACTACCAGGCAAGGGGCCCGGACGAACTCCGCACGGAAACTTTGTCTTGAGTGAAATCACGGGTCGTGTGTCTCAAAAGGATTTGAAATTCGTCCGCGCGACGGCAGATTTCGCACAGGATCAGTTCCCCGTCGACAAGGCCATTGACGGTCAAACGACCGCCAATGGATGGGCCATTCATGGCCCGGGTGAATGGAACGTCAATCGGACTGCCGTCTTCGTCCTGGATGCGCCGACGGGCAAGCCTGAAAAGCCGGTCCGCTGGACAATTCGACTGACCCAGGCGTATGGGAAGCAGCATACCATCGGAAAGTTTCGACTGAGTCTGGGAACACGTCGTCCTTCAAGCGAAGGATCGGAAGCAGAACGCCGCCGGGCGCATTTGAATCAGAAGTTTGGCGAATGGCTGGCCGTCGAACAGGGACGTGTTGTGTCGTGGACGAAACTGAGACCCACTGCCGCCGCCAGCAATCTGCCACTGCTGACGATTCAGCCGGATCATTCGATTGTCGCCACCGGCGACATGTCCAAACGCGATACTTACGACATCAAGTTCGCCGCAGCGACGGAACAATCCTCCGCCAGCAAAAGTCGCTGGACAGCCATCCGGATTGAAGCCCTGCCAGACGGTCGCTCCCCGAAAAATGGTCCGGGACGTGTGTATTATGAAGGGCCGTTCGGCGACTTTTTCCTCAGTGAAGTGACCTTGAAAGCCGACGGACAACCTGTGAAGTTGACCGCTCCCTCGCAAAGTTTCGCCAACGGCGGCAATACGGCGGCAATGGCGCTGGATGGAAATCAGCAAACGGGTTGGTCCATCAATGGCGGGCAGGGAAAGGCACATGTGGCCGTCTTCCGCTTTGAGCAACCCGTCGAACGGTCCAGCCAGTTCGATCTGTCGTTGCTGTTTGAACGGTATTATGCCGCCGGACTGGGAAGAGTACGCGTCTCTGTCACCGACGACCCACGCCCTGTCGAAGCCAGTCCGTTGCCGATGGAACTGGAATCCATTGTTCTGACAAGTCGGGATGCGAAGTCGGATGACAAGTCGATGTGGATTGACCGATATCCGCAATTGCTCCCGTACTTCTGTGAAGTGGCCCCCGAATTGGCGGCAGAGCGTCAGGCCATCGCGAACCTTCGCAGCCAACTGCCGGCGTTTCCGACGACTCTCGCGTTTCACGAGCGGCCAGCCAGCAACCCGCGTCAGACTCACCGCTACCACCGCGGCGAGTTCCTGCAGCCCAAAGAAGTTGTCGAACCGGCCGTGTTGTCCGCGTTGCCACAACTTCCCAGGGCGTTGCCCGCCAATCGCCTGACGTTCGCCCGCTGGCTCGTCAGCGCAGACAATCCATTGGGGGCACGGGTTGCTGTCAATCGGGAATGGACGGCGCTCTTCGGGCGGGGTCTGGTCCGGTCGGTCGAAGATTTCGGCAGCCAGGGGACCGCTCCCACGAATCCCGCCTTGCTCGACTGGCTGGCGGTGGAATTGTCCGGAAATCAGTCCGGCGTTCAGAACTGGGACTTGAAGCGATTGCATCGGATGATTGTCAGCAGTTCCACCTATCGACAGTCGTCCCGAGTCACACCCGAACTGCTGGCCAAGGATCCCACGAACGAATGGCTGGCACGCGGGCCCCGCCAGCGACTGGAAGCGGAAATCCTGCGCGATACGGCACTGCAAGCCAGCGGCCTGCTGTCACACAAACTGTATGGCCCCAGCGTCTTTCCGCCGCAGCCGTCCTCAGTGACCACCGAGGGAACCTACGGCGGGCTGGCGTGGAATGTCAGTCCGGGCGAAGACCGCTATCGCCGGACCATGTACACGTTCAGCAAGCGGACGTCGCCGTTTGCCATGAGTCTGACGTTTGACGGTCCCAGCGGCGAAGCCTGTGTCGCCCGGCGCGAAGTGACCAACACGCCGCTGCAGGCGCTGACCTTGCTCAACGACACCGTCTTCGTGGAAGCATCCCAGGCACTGGGCCGGGAATTTGCCGCACGCGACGGATCCGTCGACCAACGGTTGGCGCTGCTGTTTCGACGCTGCGTCACCCGTCCCGCCGCCGCTGACGAACTGGCCGTGTTGAAACAGTTTTTTGACGACCAGGAAACTCGCTTGCAAAACAAGCAGTTGGATGCCAAGGCCCTGGCGGGTGCCGGTGCCGAAAATGAAATCGCCCGCGCCGCATGGACGATCGTGGCTCGTGCCATCCTGAATCTGGACGAAGCCGTTACGAAGAATTGAACGACCCCGAACAATGTCGGGAGTCCCGAAAACCAAGAGGTTCGCGATGACAGAATCACCCAATCCCGGTTTGCAGATCACTCGCCGCCATTTCTTCCAGGGATGTCAGTTGGGAGTCGGCAAGATGGCGCTGGCTTCGTTGCTCACGTCAGGAATGGGCCGTCCCCAGGTCCACGCGGCGGGAATCGCTCCCGTTAACCCCATGGCGGCGCGTGCCCCTCACTTTCCCGCCAAAGCGAAGGCCGTCATCCATTTATTCATGGCCGGGGCTCCCAGTCAGTTGGATCTGTTTGATTACAAGCCGAAGCTGGCCGAATTTGCGGGAAAACCGATCCCTCCGGAAGTAGTGGGCGGGCAGCGTTATGCTTTTATCCGACCGGATGCCAATTGCCTGGGCCCGCAATTCAAGTTTGCCCGGCATGGTCGATGCGGAATGGAACTGGCGGAGGTCCTGCCGCACCTGGCCAAAATTGTCGATGAAATCACACTGGTCAAGTCGGTTCACACGGACCAGTTCAATCACGCCCCGGCTCAGATCTTCTTCAACACCGGTTTTTCACAACCGGGCCGTCCGTCGCTGGGTTCCTGGACGACATACGGACTCGGTGCCGAGGCGAGCGACCTGCCCGCCTTTGTCGTCATGTCGACCGGAGCCGGCATCAGCGGTGGCGCGGCCAACTGGTCCAGTGGATTTCTGCCCACGGAATTCTCCGGCGTTCGCCTGCGAAATCAGGGCGACCCGATTATTGATGTCTCCAGCCCGGCGGGCGTCGATCCAAGATTGCAGCGGGATTCGCTGGATCTGATTCGCACCTTGAATCGACGAAGATTGGAACTGGAGGGAGATCCGGAGATCGCCACCCGCATCGCCAGCTATGAAATGGCGTTTCGCCTGCAGACCTCCGCGCCCGAATTGATGGATCTGAAAAGCGAATCGAAAGAAACGCTGGAACTGTACGGGTGTGACCCCGACAAGCCCTCGTTCGCCCGCGCGTGTCTGCTCGCCCGCCGGATGATCGAGCGAGGAGTCCGGTTCGTCAACATCTATAACGAAGGCTGGGATGCGCACTCCGATGTTGTCGGAAATCTGAAGGGAAACTGCGGCAAGACGGATCAGGCATCCGCCGCGCTGATCCTGGACTTGAAGCGACGCGGTCTGCTCAATGAGACCCTGGTCATCTGGGGCGGGGAATTTGGCTGGACACCGATGGTGGAGACAAATCCCGCGTTGGGACGAAGCCTGGGCCGCGACCATCATCCGCAGGCGTACTCGATGTGGATGGCCGGGGGCGGAACCAGGCAGGGACTGGTCTATGGTTCCACGGACGACCTGGGGTTCCATGTGGTTGACAATCCCGTTCATGTGCATGACCTGCAGGCGACGATCCTGCATCTGCTCGGTTTTGATCACGAACGGTTGACGTATTTCCACGCCGGACGCCAGTTCCGCCTGACCGACGTGCATGGCAGGGTGATCCACGACCTGCTGGCCTGATGATTGCGGTCACCAGAAACCGCCAAATGCACTTCGATTCCGGCGAGTCTGCCCGGGGCCGTAGTCAATTGGACAGGCCGCGACTATGATGCCGCAACTTCGACGTCGCAACCACGGCGGTTCCGCGATTTCTGACTGTTTACTCTAGCGAATTCACTGAATCATGCTCATCCGCGTAGGCCACAGCCCAGACCCCGACGATGCCTTCATGTTCCACGCCCTGGCGAACAATAAGATCGACACGGGTTCGTACCAGTTTACTCACCAGTTGCAGGACATCCAGACGCTGAACGATCGGGCGTTTCGGGGCGAGTTGGAACTGACTGCCGTCAGTCTGCACGGTTACGCCTACGTCACCGACAAGTACGCCTTGTGCGCCTGCGGGGCCAGCATGGGTGACAATTACGGCCCGATGGTTGTGGCGCGGCAACCCGGCAGCCTGCAGGACTTCCGGGGCAAGACGATTGCGGTGCCGGGCAAGCTGACGACAGCCTACCTGGCGCTGAAGCTGGCCCTGGGAGACGACTTTACTCCCGTCGTCTATCCGTTCGACGAAATCCTGGCGGTCACCGCGGCCGGCAAGGTCGATGCCGGGCTGATCATTCACGAAGGGCAATTGACCTACCAGAACGATGGATTGCATCTGATCGTCGACCTGGGTCAATGGTGGATGGATGACACGGGTTTGCCTCTGCCGTTGGGGGGGAACGCGATCCGCCGCGACCTGGGCACGCAGACGATGGAAGAAGTCACGGCTCTGCTGAAACAGAGCATTCAGTATGCACTGGATCACCGCGCCGAAGCGTTGGCGTACGCGCTGCAGTTCGGTCGCGACCTGGACCGCAGCCAGGCAGACAAGTTTGTCGGCATGTATGTCAATGACTGGACCCTGGATTTCGGGGCTCGCGGACGCGAGGCGGTCGCCACTCTGCTGCGACGCGCTTACGAGGCAAAGATCATTCCGCACCCCGTGGATCTGGAATTCATTGGCTGACCACGGCACACCCTGTTTAAGGAACTCGCACTGATGTCGTCCGCTGATTTCTTGAAGAACATGTTTGGCCTCGACGGACTGACGGCCGTGGTGATCGGAGGGACCGGAACGCTGGGTGGATCGTTTTGCGATGCACTGGCCGGAGCGGGTGCCCACGTTGTGGTTGTCGGCCGGAACGACGAGCATGGAAATGATCGCGTTCGCGTAATCAAGGATCGGGGCGGCTCCGCCGAATACTTCCCATGCGACGCCACGTCGCGCGACGGACTGGAATCGCTCGTCAGCCACCTGCGCAGCACGGGGCGTGACGCCAATGTGCTGATCAACGGAGCCGGGGTGAACTCACCCACGCCGTTCCTGGACATTAGCGAAGAAGAATGGGACCGGATTCTGAATGTGAACCTGCGTGGCGTTCGCCTGGCCTGCCAGGTCGTCGGCAAATACATGCTGGAGCGGGAAACGAAGGGATCGATCATCAACATCGCATCTGTCAGCGCCGGACCTCCGCTGTCTCGAGTCTTTACCTATTCGCTTTCCAAGGCGGCGGTTCTCAGCCTGACCCAGAACCTGGCGCGGGAATGGGCGACGAAGGGGATTCGCGTCAACGCGCTCTCTCCCGGTTTCTTCCCTGCGGAACAGAACAAGAAGGTGCTGACTCCGGATCGCGTGGAAAACATCATGCGACACACACCGATGGCCCGGTTCGGCTCGCCGGAAGAACTGGCCGGAGGAATCTTGCTGCTCGCCTCGCCAACGGCGGGCAGCTTTCTGACTGGACACAATCTGCTGATTGACGGCGGATTCACCGCAATGACGATTTGATGGAACGCGATGAGTGACGTTCAATCCGATTCAAAGTTGCCGTTGTATGTGTTCGGGACACTGCGACGCGGACATCGAAACCATCATTTTCTCGATGGCAGATACGATCGTATGATCCCCGCCGAACTGCGGGGGTACCAACGACTGCACGAATTGATGATTGCCGAATGCCCGGGTGGAGTCGTCGATGGCGAACTGTTTCATCTGCAACGAGCAGTGTACGACGCCACTCTGGCGGGTTGTGACGAACTGGAAGAAATCCCGCCGGGCAGCCTGGTCGGCGATGAGTACCAGCGAAAGGCGGTGACCGTGCACACCGCGGACGGTCCCGTTCAGGCATGGGCGTACGTTCAGCCCGAACGGTAACGCACACGCTTTGAACAGTCCGCGACTGCCTGGCTGACTCGGCGGCGGCGAAGTGACTCTGATTTCAGAACACGCCCGATCTGCCGCTCGGGTTGACGGCCTTGTTGGGCGATGGAGCGAATTGCCTTTGCCGTTTTTGAAGACTGTTCGGACGCCGACAGACGGTCAATGTGCCGGTTGACGATCAACCGGCCTGCATTCGTTGTTGTGCCCTTCCCTCCGCTTGAACCGGAGAACTTGAGTCCTACTCACGCGGTGCCGCTTCGACCGTATTTCGATTGAGATTGACAATCAGCGCACGGGGCCCGAGCAATTGCTCTTCTTTGCGCGGAGTTTCCGCACATTCTTCGCCCTGTCTTGCCTCGGCTATCTCCGGGTCTTTGTGCCCGTGTGAGAATACCTCTTCCCTCTAGCAAGCGCCGTGCGGCTCACAGTGTCTGTTCCAATGGCGTCAGTCCAGATACAGACTGACGTTCCCAATCAGCAATGTCTGACTCAGGTCCGCCCACGCGCGTGAGACTGCATCTGCATCTTCCTTGTACTCCGCGGTCTGATTCTGCAGGAAGCGAGTGCTGGCAGCCAGCTCCGCGTCAGTGGGTGGGTGACCCGTCGTCAGCAGGAACAACAGTTCCAGCCGCTCGGAATCACCGGTGGCTTCGCGCTGCACGCGCTGGCCCAGGCTGCGGGCGCGGGCCAGGACGAAATCGGAATTGAGCAGACTCAGCGACTGCAGTGGCATGGTCGAACGGGGACGCCGAGTGCTGTTAAAGACGATGCTCGGAGCGTCGAAGACCTGCAGCAGGCTCTGGATTTGGGTTCGCTTCTGCTGCAGATACAGGGAACGGCGGCGACAGCCGGGGTTGTCTTCGGGAACCACCGTTTCACCGGTCCCCGTGCGCGACGTGGCGACGTAATGCCCCGACATCCTGTCATCCAGGTCGCCGGAAGCCGCCAGCAGCGCATCCCGGATCGCTTCGGCATCCAGTCGACGGATCGGGAACCGGGACAGTCGCCGGGCATCCGCGTCCAGTTTCAATTGCCGCTCGTTGGCGGCACTGCTCTGCCGATACGCCGCAGACTGCAGGATGCTGCGGACGACCTGCTTGTTGCTCCATCCGCAGCGGATGAACCTGGCCGCCAGCCAGTCCAGCAATTCCGGATGAGTCGGCGGGGCGCCGCTGAGTCCGAAGTTGTCGGGTGTGGAGACGATTCCCGTGCCGAAATGATGCTGCCAGGTCCGATTCACCTGCACCCGCGCCAGTAGCGCGGCGCGTGGCGAGTCGGCCGCCGTCAACCAGTTGGCAAATCGCAGTCGCCGCCCGGTTCCTCGCACAGGCTGCGCCAGTTCCGATGCGGGTGGCGCGGAGTCTCCCAGGATGGAATAGCCAGCCGGTTCCACCAGTTCGCCAGGCGTGTGGTAATTGCCGCGCAGCAGAACGTGGACTGGTGGAGGTGAATCCACGACGTCTGTCGTCCAGGCCAGCGCACCGGGACGCGATGATCCCAGCGCAGCCTTCTTCTTCTGAAGATCATCCAACGGGCCACGCCGAGTCTTGAGCTCCTTTAAGAACCCGGCCATCGGATCACCTGGATCTTCCGGCGAGAAGGATTCCACCACGACGTTGTCGACGATAAAGCTGCGATCGCAGCAGTATTCAAAGCCGAATCCACCATCGGGCAGATCGGTCGATTCCAAGGTGATCGTCTTCTCTTCGACCTGCCAGTCAATCAGGTGCTGCAGCAGGAATTTGCCGTCTCCCGAGTTGGTGACACGGATGCCGTAGTTGCGTCCGGGAACGTACCCCGTTGTCCCCAGGACGCCAACAGGCCGCGAATCGGTCCCGGGATAATCGACGAACACCGCAGTGCTCGACGAGGGATGTCCATCCACCAGGATATTCCCGCCCGCGGTCAGGCTGTTGTCGTTGAAATCATGGGTCGCAAGGAAATACCCGATTCGCTCGGCGGGCTTGGACGTGCCGACATGATGATCGATCAGATCAAACGTGACCTGCACGGTGGCTCCGACAATTTCGGGCGTCCAATCGATCGGATCGCGTGTCGACAGCCACTTGTCGCCGCCCGGGCCACCTTCAATCACCTCCAGCCGTCCATCCACAATGATCGCCCCGGGAGCTTCGCGTGAATTGACGTGCACGGCCGCGGTTCCTCCGGGGGCATCGTCACCCGGAGCGGTATTGCTCCATTTGTCGGCGAGTGATTCCGGTGTGCCGTCGAAAGCATCCGCGAACACGAGCTTGCCGCGCGGTCGATGCTGTCGAACCCAGTCGCTGATTTCCTGCGACAGTCGACCAATCTCGGCATCCGTCCCGGCCACCGACTGCTGCCAGGCTTCAAACTCGCCGGGCAGACTGGCATAGACGAATCGGTTGTTCGGCTTGACCCACTGTTCCGGCGGGAAGGCGGGGATGAGCACCGCCTGCAGACTGTAGTAATCGCGCTGCGTCAACGGTTCAAACTTGTGGTCGTGACACTTCGCGCATTGAATCGTCAGGCCCAGCAGGCCCGTGGAGACGTTTTGCATGGCCGTCTCCAGGACCGTGTATCGATCGACCCGGACTTCATCGGGGTTGCCATCGCTTTCCCCCGTGCCATCCTGACCGCACCGCAAGTAGAACGTCGCCTCCAGCATTTCAATGCGGCGGGCCGGATCGAGCAACCCGGGGAAAACGGGGTCTGACCCTTCAGTTGGCGCAGCCAGATCGGCGGTGCCTCCGTTCTTGACTGTTAATCCGGCGAGTTCGTCGCCCGCGATCTGTTCACGCAGGAACTGATCAAACGGCAGGTCGGCATTCAGGGCGCGCACGACATAGTCCCGGTAGCGAAACGCCAGCGGTCGATCACTGTCCGCACTGAAATAGCCATTCGAATCGGCATATCCGGCCGCATCCAGCCAGACCTTGCCAAACCGCTCGCCCCAATGCGGCGACGCCAGGTATCGATCGACCATCCGTTCATAGGCGTCCAAATGTTCATCCGCCAGGAATTCGGCGATTTCCTCGGGAGTTGGCGGCAGGCCGGTGACGTCGAAACTGACTCGGCGAATCAATGTGGCCCCGTCGGCCTGCGGTGACAACGTCAAACCGTCTCGCCCCAGATCCGCGACCAGGAACTGGTCGATCGCCGAATCGACCAGTGGCGTGAGGTCAACGTTCGACGGCCCGACTGCAACTGACGGTAGTTTTTGAAACGCCCAATGATCAGCATCGTTCGCTCGACCGTCACGTTTCAGCCCGGGAGTCCCCGCAACAATCCAGCGTTTCAGCAACTCCTTTTCGACAGCAGACAGCGGCATCTCGGGCGGCATCTCATCGGACTCGACCCGCTGCCAGATCAAGCTGGCTTCCGCGTCGTGCGGAACAACGGCGGCTCCCTGCTTGCCACCCCGACTGATGGCTCCCGCCGTCGCCAGGTTCAGCTTTCCTTCTTGTTTCGTCGGTCCATGACATTTCACACAGTGCCGCTTGAGCAACGGAGTGATATCACGTTCCCACTGCGGAACTTCGTCCGCGGCCCGAACCGTGAGTCCGCTGCACAGAACAAGCACTATCGGAAGTGATCCGCCACGCATGACCATCCTCGCGAGCCAACCCGGAATCGAACGAACTGAGTTTCTTCTCATGCGTTCCATGATTACGATCTTGCGAGTTCGATGCGAGGAAACTCTGTCAGATTCTTACCAGGGAGTGCCCGGATGCTGTGCCAAGCCAGGTTCATTTGTCTGTTCATCCTGTTGCTGACAGGGACCGCTCTGCAGGCCGCCGAGCCGATTGACTTGGGAGGCGTGACTGAACTACACCAGATGATCCCGATGCGTGACGGGGTCAAACTGTCCGCCTACATCTACACGCCGCCGGGGACCGGCCCCTGGCCTGTGATCCTTGAACAGCGTTATGCCAACGCGAATGATCCAAATACGAAGAAATGGTTCGCCAAACTCGCCAGCGGTGGATATGTCACGGTCCTCGCCAACTTCCGCGGAAGCCAGTTGTCCGAAGGGGTCTGGCGTGGTTACCGGCATCTGGCCTGGGGTGAACAGCAGGATGGGTATGACCTGGTCGAATGGCTCGCCGCGCAGCCGTGGTCGACGGGAAAGATCGGCACGTTTGGCAGTTCGCAGGCGGGGTTCGCTCAGAACTTTCTGGCGGTGACAGAGCCTCCTCACCTGGTGGCTCAGTACATGATCGACACCGGCCTGAGCCTGTACCACGAGGGATATCGCATCGGTGGGATCACGCGTCCCGAGCGATTCAAGGGGATGGACAAAGTCGCCCGCGTTCCGGAACACAACCGGGAACTGATGGACGAGTGGTTCCGGCATCCCACGTTTGACAGTTATTGGGCCGATGAAGACTGCAGCCGCTATTTCGACAAGATGAACGTCCCGTGTTTCACGGTGGGAAGCTGGTACGACTTCATGTGCGTCGGTTCCGTCGACAGTTACATCGGACGGCAGCACCGCGGCGGCCCGAATTCCATCGGCACTCAGCAACTGCTGATCGGTCCGTGGTTGCACGGTCGGATCAAGGACACGAAAAAATCCAACGAGATGGAGTACCCCGAAAACGCCAGGTTCGCGATGGAAGCGCACATCCTGCGCTGGTTCGATTACTATTTGAAGGGGATCGACAACGGAGTCACCAGGGACCCGACCGTGCGCTACTACGTCATGGGAGCCCTCGGCGAATCGGGCGCGCCTGGCAATGAATGGCGAACGGCCGGTGACTGGCCGATCCCGGTGAAGCTGACTCCGCTGTATCTGCACGCGGACAAGACGCTGACTCCGAAAATGCCGTCGTCAGACGATGCCACTGTCAACTGGCTGGCCGATCCGTTGCATCCCGCCTCGATTCCAACGATCGCCTTTCCCGGTGCCAAGGATGCTCGCGAATTCGAATCTCATCCCGAAGTACGAACCTTTACGACCCCGATCCTGGCCGAACCGGTGGAATGGACGGGCAAAGTGCAGGCGGAACTCTACGTCTCTTCATCCGCCCGCGACACGGATTTCATCGTTCGGATCAGCGACGTTTACCCGGACGGCCGCTCGATCCTGATCATGGATTACGTCCGCCGCGCCCGCTATCGCGACGGCTACGAACAGGAAGTCTTCATGAGCCCGGGCAAAATTTACAAGGTCGCGTTTGACGTGGGGTGGTTGAGTCAGAACTTTAACAAGGGACACCGGATTCGCGTCACCGTGGCCAGCACGGGAGCCCCGTTTTACGAACCCAACCCGAACACGGATGAACCCCTGACGATCGACTTTCCGAAGAACGCAGTCGTGGCCAGGAACACCTTGTACGTCAACAAGCACAATGCGTCACGAATCCTGGCGCCGGTTGTGAAGTGAGCCGGGAATCGACACACGAACTCCAGCGAAGGGCCATGATGCCAACGTTGATTTCCGCCCCAACCCTGATCACGGCCGCGGGTAACAAGCCCAAGGTGATTCGCGAATACATCGGCCGGGTCAACTCGCAGACGAACGCGGTGAGCGTCGCCCATATGACCAGCCCGTCGGGCTGGGTGGAACCCGGCCAGCGTCCCGAGTTCGACGAATACACGCTGGTCCTGAAAGGCGTGCTGCGAGTGGAACACGCCGACGGAGTCCTCGAAGTCCAGGCCGGCCAGGCGATCATCACTCATGCGGGAGAATGGGTCCGCTACAGCACTCCCGGCCTTGAGGGAGCGGACTACGTTGCCATTTGTCTCCCAGCGTTCGCGATGGACACCGTCCACCGTGACGAGTGATTCAGTGGTGAGCGAATCGATCGCGAAATCGTCGCGCGTCACTTCAACGTCAGAATTGCTCGGCCAAAGAATGCCCTGAGGCGCTTCAAGTAAACTTGAAACGCCCCAGGAACATACTGTTCTGCAAGTGCGGGCCAACGCGTGCAGACAGCGGGTCCATTATTGCTTATTTCCTGCGAACGGAAAGTACGCAACAAGTATTCTTTCGGGAATTCTCAAAAGTTCAAGGAACCTTTAGATTGGCAACCTCTGCGTTTACTCCGATCAGCATACGATTTGCGTCAAACTGATTCAAGTGATGAAAACTGCTGTGTCAATCGAATCCAGGTCGACCGGCTCTGAATCGATCGTTGCCGACAGACTCCATCCGGAGTGGACATCCGGTTACACTTCACCATTCCGGTTTGCGGGGGCCCCCCGAAACCATGCCCTACTCCCGATTTTTAGCAGTTGCTCATGACTGAACTCGCATCCAGCAAGACCAACCCCATTATGACGGTTCCGAGGTTTGCCGCCGCCAAGGGACGCGGCCAGAAGATCTCTATGGTCACCGCCTACGACTTTCTATGGGCCGAGATCTTCGACCAGGCGGGGGTCGATTCCATCCTGGTCGGCGACTCACTGGGGATGGTTGTGCAGGGGCGTTCAACCACACTGCCGGTCACCCTCGACCAGATGATTTATCATGGCGAGATGGTAGCGCGGGCAGTCAAACGGGCGCTCGTGATTGTCGATTTGCCGTTTATGAGTTACCAGGTCAGTCCCGCTCAAGCGGTGGAAAACGCCGGTCGAATCCTCAAGGAAACCGGGGCCGCGGCCGTCAAGCTGGAAGGTGGAGTTCACCAGGCAGCCACAATTCAAGCGTTGTCCGCAGCAGATATTCCTGTCATGGCGCATGTGGGAATGCGTCCGCAGTCCGTTCGCAAATACGGAGCCATGTCGAAGGTGCAGCGTGACGAAGTCGGCCTGATGGCCGATGCTCAAGCTGCGGAAGCGGCAGGCGCGTTTGGAATTGTTCTGGAATTGATTCCTCAGGCTGTGGCCCGCCGGATCACAGCAGAGATTTCGATTCCGACGATCGGAATCGGCGCTGGCCCCGGATGCGACGGCCAGGTCTTGGTGAGCTGTGATATGCTCGGGCTGTCGGGCTTTCAGCCCAAGTTCCTGAAGCAATACGCCGACTTGAGAGAAGTGGTCCTGTCCGCCACCCGCCAGTACGTGCGGGAGGTTGGCGACGGCACATTCCCCGATCCGGCACATTCGCATGATTAAATCATAGCGGACCGCGTTCTGACGATGCTTGAGGGGTGTGTGCGGGTGAGTGCCCCATTGTCCCGAATTGACCATTCCAGTAAACTTGACCTGTCGCTGATTGCTTTGTGATCAGCAGTTGCCGATTTGATGATACCTGCCTGGACAACCCCCGCCACAATGGCTGACACGACGACAAATTGGGAGCACATCACCCGAGGATCGTCGGCGCTGGAAGTGTTCCTCCTGGGCAAGGTGGACTTTGCGTCTGCATTGGAATTGCAGGCGCGGTTGGTGGATCAGATCGCTGACCGGGCGGACACGCACGGAATTGTTCTGGTCTGTGAACATCCCCCCGCGATCAGTATTGGCCGTGAAGGCAGCTTCGCCGACGTCCTGGTCGAACGGGAAGAACTGATTGCCCGGCAATTGGAAATCCGTTGGGTGAACCGCGGGGGTGGCACATTTGTCCACGTCCCGGGTCAGGTGGCTGTGTATTGCAGCGTCCCTCTGAAGCGACTGAAGCTCGGGGTGATCGAGTATCGACAACGCCTGGAACAGACTCTGCTCGGGTGTGCGGCGGATCTGGACGTGGATGCCACTGCGGGAACAATCGTTCCCGGAGCTGTTTGCCGGTGCGGTCAGTTTGCGTTCATCGGTGCCGGAGTGCGGGACTGGGTCAGTCACGGCGGGATGTACGTCAATGTCTCAGTTCCGCCGGACGCGTTGGATCTGGTACGCTGGACACACGGCAATCAACCAGTGACCTCACTGTCCGCTCAACGAACGCGTCCGACGGCCATGTCATCGGTTCGCGAAAGTCTGGTTCGACACTTGGCCGAATCGCTCGGTTACGACAGCTACCATTTATATACGGGACATCCCCTGCTTCACCGCTCGACGCGAAAGGTTTACGTGTACGCGTAATTCGGGCACTCAGAAACATCGAATCGACCGCCTCGCGTCGGTTGGCACTCGAAGGAATCCTGGTCCATGTCCACCAACCTGTTGAACATTCTTCCCCACGACATCGAAGCGGTTCCGACCCGGCAGAGGTTGCCCAAGTGGCTGCGTCGTCCGTTACCACAGGCAGGGATGCAGTTCACGTCCGACGTGATTGCCGACTTGAAGCTGGAAACCGTTTGCGAAAGTGCCAAGTGTCCGAACCGGACCGAATGCTGGTCGCAACAGACGGCGACATTCATGATTCTGGGGAATGTCTGCACGCGGCCCTGCGGCTTCTGTTCCGTCCCCCGTGGCAAGACGGAAGTCGTGCAGTTGGACGAACCCGAACGGGTCGCCGAAGCCGCTCAGCGTCTGGGCTTGAAATACGTCGTCATTACCTCCGTGACCCGCGATGACATGGCTGATGGCGGAGCCAACCATTTTTATGAATGTGTGCTGGCTGTGCGGAATCGCACGGGGGCTCGAGTCGAAGTGCTGACTCCGGACTTCAAGGGGAACAGGGCGGCCATTCATCGCGTCATTGAATCCCGGCCGGACGTCTTCAATCACAATACGGAAACGGTTCCGCGGCTGTATGATCGAGTTCGTCGGAACGCCGAATACCAGCGCACGCTGAATCTGCTGAAGCAGGTCAAGGAGGAAGTCCCCCAGATGGTGACGAAGAGCGGACTGATGCTCGGTCTGGGTGAAACCCGTGAAGAATTGCTTGAAGTCTGTGCCGACCTGCGATCCGTCGGCTGCGACATGCTGACGCTTGGGCAGTATCTGCAACCGACATTGGATCACCTGCCCGTCGAACGGTACCTGCCCCCGGAAGAATTCGATGAAATTGGTGACCAGGTCCGCAAGCTCGGGTTCAGCATGGTCGCCAGCGGTCCGTTCGTGCGATCCAGTTATCACGCGGGCGAAATGGCGGATGTGATCACCGTATGACTGCCGAATCGCCGCTCACCCGCATCCCAATCACCGTCCCGGACCTGGGGAGTGGTACCGAATCGATCCGCATCAGTGCATGGCTGATGGATCTCGGACAAACCGTCATTGCGGGCGACCCGGTTGTGGAAGTTCTGCTGCCGGGAATCACGTTCGATATTCAGACGACGCACACCGGTGTGCTGGTCGAGATCTCCAGGGTGGTCGACGCGAGCGTCCAACCCGGCGATGTTGTGGGGTGGATTGCGCCCGAATGACGCCACGGTCTTACCGGTCTTGCAGTCCGCGACAAGGCCGTGCCGAAAGACGGTAAGACCGGCAGCTGCGTTGGTTTCGGTTATAGTGACTTTCCAGCCTATAGGTATCCAGCGCGCGCGACAGATGTGGAATCGCCTTGGCGGCGTGCTTCCATTCATGTTCCATGGCCGGTGAGACCGAAAGGAGGTTGGTTTGCATGCTGAACAACCTCGGGTGATCGATTGGCGGCAAGACACAACGCCGTGGATCCCTGGGAGTGATTGAGAATAGGCTTGCTTGCGGCTTACAAGGCGAATACACCCGCGGCTAGCGCCTTGCGGCTCACAAAGTAGCTGCCATTGGGCCAAACCAATGACAATTGCGCGGCGGTCCGGCGGTAAGACCTTGCAACGTTTACGTTTCGACTGTGTAATGAGTTTCTAATGGATTGACTGGGTGGGCGGAGCCTTCGTGTCGGCGCCATCTGATGGTCAATTCCAACATGAACTACGATTCCTGGAAACTCGCCAGCGACTTGGAAGGCCGGTCTGAAATCCTTGCCGATCGCTGCTCCGACATCGAATCCTGTGTGGACGGCAAGCTCAAACTGGCCATCACCCAGACGAACCGCGTTTCCGACAGCCAGTGGGACGCCGAGCCTTCGCTGGCGGAAGCGGACGACGACGGCCAGATCACGCTGGAACTGACTCTGCGCTTAAAGCACGTTCCGGTCTGCGGAACCCCGGGTGACCTGCAGGAATTGGCGCAGGCATTTCTCCGCATGGGCGAATCGCTGGCACACCTCGCCCGCAGCAACCAGACATCGCAGGGGTTGAAGTTGGCGTCGAGCGTCCAGCAGCGGGATGTCATCCCGAAATCGGACCTGGGGTAATCGCCCGCAGTTTCCGAAATACACACCTTCCTGAAGGCGATTGACTTGGGCACGAATCTGTTGCAAGGGGCAGAGGTCGCCGTGACCGGTCGGTTCGCGTCCATGTCGCAGGCGAATGTCGGAGAACTGATCCGAGAATGCGGCGGTCACCTGACGCGGACTCTCTCTCTCAGAACCCGCCTGCTGGTTGTCGGTCAGGGGGGACTTCCCCTGGAACAGGACGGACAACCGTCCAGCCAGCTCGAAACAGCCCGGCGGCTGATATCGGCCGGCTGCAATCTGGAAATTGTCACCGAAGAAGCATTCGTCGAACGACTGGGTCTGGTGCAGGAAACTCAGGGGATTCGACGCCGATGCACAATCGTTGAACTTGCGCGGATCCTGAAGTTGCCGGGGGCTCGCATTCGAACCTGGTTGAAGCAGGGATTGATCGAACCGGCCGAGATCGTGAACCGCGTGGCCTTGTTTGATTTTCACCAGGTGGCGGCCGCCCGAACATTGTGTGACCTGGTGGAATCAGGACTGCCGTCCGCCGAAATCCGGCGTGGTCTGGAACAGTTAAAACGCCTGCTGCCGGAGGCAGAATCCCCGCTGCTGCAGGTCAGCGCCCTGGACTCGACCTCGCGGCTGTTGATACGGTTGGACAATGGTCAATTGGCCGAACCTTCCGGACAACTGCACCTGGACTTTGAAGAGGAGCGGGACGAAGCCGACGAGGTCTTGAGTTTCATCGCCGTGGCTCGCAAAGTGGACGACCTGTTCGAGGACGCGGTGGCGTTGGAAAGCTTGGGTCGATTCCAAGACGCGGCGGAAACCTATCAGCAGGCGCTGCGTCAGGACCCACACGATCCGGTCCTGCATTTCAACTTGGGGAATGTCCTGATTCGACTGGATCAGACAACAGCGGCGGCCGTACAGTTTCGTCAGGCGTTGCGGCTGGATCCCGGTTACGTCGAAGCGTGGAACAACCTGGGAAGCATGCAGTTTGAATTGGGGCAGGTCGACGAGGCGATCGCATCGTTCCAGCGAGCATTGAGTGTCGTACCCAGCTATGCCGATGCCTGCTTCAACCTGGCAATGGCACTCACCCGTCAGGGACGGCTGGCGGACGCCCGCCGCAGTTGGCAGACATATTTGAAACTGGATCCGAACAGCTCCTTCGCCGACACGGCCCGGCAGCATTTGCAGGACGTCGAGCGAGCATAACCGGCCGCATCGTGACGATGCTCGGTTGCGGACGCCCGGAGATTTTCTCACAGAGGCACGGAGACACAAAGGCAATCTGGAAGAGATGAAGATCTGCCATGGCTCCTCGCCCCGTGATCCCCATTCTTGCCTCTGCTGCTTTTTCGGTGACTCTGTGAGAAACCTCTTTCCCAGTCTGTCGTCCGGCAAATCCGCCGACCGCAAAACTGAGTTCCCCAGGGAAACCGCGCAAGTCGATGCTGATTGTCACTTCTTCGCCGCAGCGATTCGCTCGACGGCAAACAACAACCCCATCGCGCCGCCGCGATCGTCGACTCCGCGAATGGCTTTGCGTTTCAGGTAGTCGTCCAGAGTCTTTTGGGTGCCGGTTCCCTCGCAGATGTCAATGATTTTTCCGCCGGGCTCCAGGTGTTTGCAGACAGCTTCCCAAGCCTGATCGGCCAGCGGCTGAAAGGTCGCCCTGTCGAGCCACCCGGATGTGACACCACGCTGCATGGCGAATCCAATCATTGCCGTTGCGCTGAATTCTTCATACGCCTCGGGAACATCGATGACCTGACGCCACATCCCGCTGGCGGTCTGGTGTCTGGTCAGGGCCGTCATGTGTCGTCGAAAGGCGCTCAACAATTCGTCGCGGCCAGCGTGATCCGCCGGCAGCCGGGACAGGCACCAGGCAACTCCGACGGCTGGAAAGCCATTGCCGCGCCCCCAGGCGGCGTCACACAAGTGGCCATGCTGGTACAGACCATCTTCACGCTGCCGCAGGCGACGCATTTCACTCAGGTAACGGACCGCTCCGTCGAAGTAATGCGGTTCTGCGGTTAAGGAACCGGCCTCGCACAGGATCGGACCGCACATGAAGACCGAATCGCTCATCTCTGTCGGGCCGGGGACTCGGGTCAGTCTTTTATCCGGACCGAAGAACTGATCGGCGGCCCGACGCACGGCGAGCAAGGAAGACTCTTTCAACGGCCCCTGCGCCGTTCGGGCGACACCGGCATAGACCAGATGCCCGGCAAATTCCACGGGCGACTTGGGGACTGGCCGCGGTGCTCCCAGAACGGTTTCGACGATCATCCGCTGCGATAAATCGCCGGTCAGCTCGCCAAACTGCCAGCGGGCGTAAAGCGCCACTGCGGGAATATAGACGACGGTGTCGAGCTTCTTGCCGTACACCTGCAGCAGCTGCTGCGCGACCTCTTGCGGAGGCTTCGCGACTGGTTCGGCACTGACGACCGGTGACATCAGGCACAGGAGCAGGGCCAGCGTGGTGAGAGACTTCATACGGCAGTGACCTGAAGAGTTCAACCATTCGAGCCGCGTTAGTCCGCGGCCATCCAGCGCCATGACAGCCAACAGAGCAATGGAAAGAGGGCGAAAACCAGTGTCAGGGCGATCAGGTTTGCCTTGCGTTCATCGGGCCACCGGGCCATGGCACTGAGCCTTGTTACATGAGAAAAGCCGATTCGTCCGGTCGACGTTCAAGGGCACATAATGTGTGAGCCGCAAGGCGCTAGCCGCCGGTGTATTCTCACTCATACTCGAAGAACCCGCGGCTAGCGCCGTGCGGCTCACAAGATAAGTGCCATTGGGCTAGCGCCTTGCCGCTCACACCTTGAGCGCTGGGCGAATGCGTCAATCACCAAATCAGGCATTGATTTCCGCGTCGGTTTCGGGAACTTCATCGCTGGTGGGATCGAACCAGGCATCCTTGAATTCGATGCGTTTCTTGCGCTTCATGGCGAGGTTGGAGGTCAGAGCCATGATGGCATCCTTCATGCCCTGTTCTCCCGGACACCGCAGACCTCCGTCCTTGATGCCGCCGAAGTTGTTCGTGCGGATGCAATGAGCAAAGTGCTCCATTTCCTCGGTGTAACCGCGGCTGACCTCGCCGATATCGGCGACTGAAGCGGCCTTGGAAGGACCCAGGCTGGCGCTGGCGCTGAGTGCCGGCTGGCCGTCGTTGCCGTTGATGACATACAGGCGCTGGTCGATCCCGCCCTTTGAACTGCCGCTGGCTTCCTTGAACAGGATGGCATCCTGTTCCATCTTCATGATCAGCGTCCCGCGGCTGCCAAATACGGTTTCTCCATACGGTTCGCTGCGGTTGGTGCTGATCGACGAGTAGGTCACGATGCAGACATCGTTTTTGTCGTTTTCGTAGTGGGGGCCGGGAAACTCAAACGTCATGTACACGTGATCGTCAATATCGCGATCGTCCGCCTGCTGATCCGGTGAACCGATTCCGTTGACGTGATAGAAGTTCTTCCCGCCGTATCCCATGCAGGCAATCGGCTTCACCTTCCCGAGGAAAATGCTGGCTGCATCCAGTTGATGGCTGCCCAGTTCGGCCATCAAACCGCCACCGGTATTGTTGTACAGGCGCCAGTTGACCAGCCGCTGCATGCTGGGATAACCAAACTCCTTCGCCAGGAATTCGTCGACGGTCAGATTCACCTGCTTGGCGCGGATTTCCAGTTCCGCGATGTCGGCGGCAAACTTGTTGTTGAACGACTTGTCGGTGTAGCCTCCGGGTCGCCAACTGTCGGAACCGGGGAAGCTGTTGTTGCGGTGCCATTGAGCCCGGATGAATTTCAAGTCACCGAGCAACCCGTTCTGGATCAGGGCGTTGGCGTTGTCATACAGGACGTTGTAGTGACGCTGGTGACCAACGGCCAGCAGCTTCTTCTGCTTGCGGGCTTCGCGGATCATTTCCTTGCACTGCGTCACCGTGTGAGCCATCAGCTTTTCGGTCAGAACGTGCTTGCCGGCCTTCAGGCAGTCAATGGCGACCTGAGCATGCTGCACGAGCGGGACGGCGATGACAACCGCTTCGATTTCCGGATGCTTGTTGAGCAGTTCCTTGTGGTCGGCGTACGTCTTGACCTTCATCGCCGCATTGCGACCCAGCTTCCGAATCAGCCCCCAACGCACGTCGTTGCCGTCGCCGTTTAGGGCCCGCACACGATTCTTTGCCCGCAAATCGGCGATCGCCACGATCTCCATGTAGTCGCGTGGATGCTGAGTCAGCAGGACCGAGCCTTCATCGCCCGTGCCGATGAATCCAACCTTGACCCGTTCCCCCTGGATGGCTCCGTAACCGAAGTAGGCGGCTCCCAGGGTGGGAACGGCTGCCGCCGCGGCCACCAGGAAGTCGCGGCGGGTTGTCGAGACCGCTTCGTTAAAATTCTCTTTGCCGAGTTGTTCTTGTTCGGGGGTCAGTTGCATGGCAGGCTCCGATCAGAAGAATCACTGGGGACTGCGGAGGTTTCGCGCAATCCATGATGATGATGAGAAATCCGTAAATCCACTATTTTCGACGTCGACGGAAGAGGGCCGAAATTGCCGCGTCCAGTCCAAACCACTTGCCGCTGGGCAGTGATGCGATGACCAGCAGTGCCAGCATTTCCACGAAGACTTTGTTCACGAACAGGTTGTGTTCAATGCTGGGGATTTCCTGGACACCGGGCCACGGCGGCATCGCCAGGTAAAACAGGGCCAGCAATCCCGCGCCTCCCAGGGCCGAGAGTCGCGTGAACAGGCCCAGCATCAGGAGCAGGCCGAAGATCGTCAGACCCCACATCGTGCGGAGATCAATCTGGCGAATGGGAGTCAGCGGAGTGGGAACCGGACCGGCGGCCAGTTGACTGGTTGTCAGCAACCCTTCTGCATCAGCCTGCATTTGCTTTTCCAGGGATTGGATCGGACTGACCAGCTTGCGCCGCAGGTCCTGCAGATCCTTCCACTGCTTTTCGATGTGGTCCCATTCCGTCTTCGTCCGAGCCCGTTCGTAGTTCTTGTTAAACCGTTCAATCAGTTCCTTGTAATATTGAATCCCGCCAACCTGAACCACGACCGGAACTTCGTCCGCGTCTTTTTCGGCGTCAGACTTTGAGGATCCTTTTGCCTGCTGGATGATGCCGACCCGTTCAGGGTCCCCCTTCAACAAGGCTGTCAGTTGCTGATTGATCGACAGCCGTGACGAGATTTCATAGGCCCGCGTTATGGCCGCGACAAACTGATCGCAGGTCTTCTGGTCCTCGGTTTTTGGCACTTCGGGCTTTTTATCTTCGGACTTGTCTTCCTCGGAATTCTGGTCGTCCACGGGATACGCCAGTTCCGTCGCGGCTGCGATGAGTCGGGCTTTTTCGGCCGGCAACAGGTGCAGTTTGCCGCTGACGATCAACTTCTTTGTCTTCGCATCGAAGGTGACGGCTTCCTTGCTGACCCCGTCGACTTTGGCCAGGTCCAGCCCGGGTGGCAGTTTCGCCAGGCTGACTTGATACGTTTCCGGACCGTCGAACAGCAGGTCGAGGTCCGCTTTTTGAGATTCGTTCAATTGATAGTGAGCGACAAACCGCTCGCGCCAATCCTGCCACTTCCGGGACATCCCGTCAAAGTCCAGCCAGCGCAGATCATCGGGATCCCCCGTCATCGCGCGAAAGGTGGGACGCAACGGCCCCGTCGCGTTTTTGAGGTATCCTTCGGCGGTCCACGGCGAGGATGTCTGCTGAGTACTGAGCTTCCACAGCCCTTCGTACATCAGGTGCCAACCGATGGAAATTCGCAGCAGGACCACCAGAATCACGGCAAGCAGCGAAACTTTGCGAAGATCACCTGGCACTCGTCAGCCTTTCCCACCAAGAGCAATTCGTCCCATCCCCAATCTGCAGGCGACAAAACCCCCGCCGGTTCGTCGGTGCCGTCAGCTTCCGTGGAAAAACAGCCTGTCCGCCGGGACGTTGTGGAATATGGGTTCCAGGTTCAGACCCTGCTTTGGCGGCGGAAAAAAGATCGCACCGATCGACGAGAAATTATCACAGCACTTCAGGGCATTTTCGACCCCGAGCACAAAAAAAGCGGTCGACAGGGCATCAGCCAGCGCTGCATCCGGTGCGATCACACTGACCGACACCATCGATTCGACCGGCCAGCCAGTCCGCGGATCCAGGATGTGACCGTACCGCTTCCCTTCGTGACGAAACCATTGCACCGCTGTCCCGCTGGTTCCCAGGGCTTCGTTACGCAACAGCAAAGTGGCAAACGGTTTGTCGGGAAGCAGCGGGTTTCGCAGACCGACCGGCCAGCCGGCCAGTCCTGCGTGAACTCCCTGGGCGCGCACACTGCTGCGTCCGCCGTGAACCAGCCAGTCGCTAATTCCACGATCCAGCAACAGTTCCCCGGCCCGATCCACGGCATGCCCCTTTCCGATCGCTCCCAGATTCAACTCGACCCCCTGCCGATCGAACGCAATGCTGCCGGCGGCCGAATCCAGATGAACGTGCTTCCGTCCACAGATTTGCAGAGTGGCGGCAATTTCGTCAGAGGTCGGGATGCGCCCCAGGCTGCGACGGTCTCGCCAGAGAGTCACCAAGGCCCCCGCCGCGACGTCAAATGCGTCGTCCGTTTGCCTGGAGATTGATTCCGCCCGCTGCAGCAATGCCAACAAATCGGGATCTACGACGGCCGGATGTTCTGCGGCAGTCTGATTGACCTGGGCCAGTACTGCGTCTGTCCTGTAGACGCTCATTAACTGCTCCAACTGCTGGACCAGTTCGAGTGCATCTGACGCAGTTTCCACTTGCTTCGTCGGTCCCTTGGGATTCAGCAGGATGTCGAAGTCGCAAGCCATGGCTGTGGTGCGCAACAGCAGCGTGGGGCCACGCCCGGGAACCGGACGCGATTCCAGCTGATCCACAAAGTTGTGCCCGGCGCGTGACAATTCCCCGCGGACAGCGCGTCCGGTCAAGAAGTCGCGGCGGTTGGGAGTGGGATCTGGCATTCAAACATCCGTAGTCGTCAGTCCGAGAGGATTCTTGCGGCGTCGATCGGGTCAGGCGACACCTCCATCCTACGGAAAGTCTCATAAGATTACATGTTTGCAAGATTTTCACATTGGCCACACATTTTACAAACAATCGACACACATGATCTCGCCCGTGAATGGGCTCTTGGAAGTGGCTCATTTTCTGAATTCAATTTTGATTCTTATTCTACAAAGGAAGAGGGGCCATGGCGCGCAGAACACGAATGAATCGCGGTTTTACGCTGATCGAGTTGCTGGTGGTGATCGCCATCATTGCGGTGTTGATTGCATTGCTGTTGCCCGCCGTTCAGCAGGCACGTGAAGCGGCGCGTCGGACCCAGTGCAAGAACAATCTGAAGCAGCAGGGACTGGCCCTGATGAACTATGAGAGCACGCATCGGGTCTTTCCCCCTGCTCGAATTGACGTCAGTGTTCCCGTGATTTACCAGTCCAGTTGGACGACGATGTGCCTACCGTACATTGATCAGGCACCGCTCTATAATTCCTACAACTTCAACATTTCGTGGAACAATCCCGCCAATCTGGGGGCTACTACGGCAAAACTGCCCGCGTTTATGTGCCCCTCGGCCTCACCCATCCGGCAGACCCCACCCGTGGGAACGTCCGACGGAGCGGGCTTTACCTACCCATCGATCCCGTACGGGTTTTGTGACTACGGTTCGATGAACGCTGTTCGTCCAGCTTACTTCTTGAGCAATGGCCTGCCCGTTCCAAGTTTGACTGTGGCCACCAACACCAAGGTTCCCGCCAGCAAGAGCAAGTACGAATGGGATGGCGGACTGAAAAAAGGGGCGGCCACACCGATCGCGGCAATTACCGACGGAACATCCAATACGATGATGTGCGTGGAAGATGCCGGCCGTCCTGCGATCCAGCTTCTCGCCAAAGCCACTATCGCCACGACCAAGGATGGATGGGGCTGGGCAGATATCCAGGCAGGCTATAGCCTGGATGGATCAACGGCCGATGGCGTGGCCACCGGCAAGGCGGATTGCACGGTGCCGTCAGGCCCTTGCTCCCTGACCACGCCCGTCGCGCCCTATCCGATTAACATGACCAACGACAGCGAAATGTATGCATTCCACATCGGCGGTGCCCATGTGCTGATGTGCGATGGATCCGTGCGGTTTTTAAGTGCCAACATTTCCGCGGTCACCTTGGGGGCACTGGCCACCCGCAACGCGGGTGACATTCCTGGCGAATTCTAACGAGCCGACGGTTACATCTGTTCCCACCTGGTCGACCGCTTTACCGAGCCTGATCGGGTGGGATTTTTACTCTGTCGCCCCTTTCCACGCCGGGGATCTCCATGAAACGGATTCTGTTCGCACTGTTCCTGATCACGTCGCTGGCTGGTCAATTGGCGGCCGCCGAGCCTCGCTTCATCGGCAAGGTCGAAGTCCCCACGACGCTGTCTGACAAATCTGGCGAGCAGGGAACGCTGGAAGGGGGAATTCCCGCCAATCAGTGGGGTGGATTCGGTTCTGGAATCGCCTACATGGGGCGTGGTGATCGCTTTGCGGTCATCTCCGACCGTGGTCCTGCCGACGGAGCCACCGCGTATCGCTGCCGGTATCACGTCGTCGACATCAGCGTTGACGAAACCTCTCCTCGCCCTGTTAACGTGTCGCTACGTGAAACGCACCTGCTCACCGACCGACTCAATCGGCACCTGATCGGATCGCTGGGAGCCTTGCCTGATGCCGGTGATCCTCGGGGCGTCCGCTTTGATCCGGAAGGAATCCGAGTCACCTCGAATGGCACACTCCTGATTTCTGACGAATACGGTCCTTCGATCGGCGAGTTCTTGCCATCCGGACGCCAAATCGGGCAGATCGATATTCCGTCACGATACACGGTCCGCCACCCGTCGGCAGATCCGAATGCTGAACTCCCGCCGAGCAATACAAGCGGACGGCAACCCAATCGCGGATTGGAATGCCTCGCGATTTCCCCCGACGATTCCACGATTTATGCGCTGTTGCAGAGCCCCCTGATCCAGGACGGCGCTTTGGATGAAGCGAAGAAACGCATCGGAACCAACGTCCGCTTGCTGGAAATCCGGCGGGCGACGGGTGCCACCCGCGAGTTCCTGTATCAACTCGATCAACCCTCCAACGGCTGTCACGAAATCGAGTATCTCGCCCCCGGCCGGTTGCTGGTCATTGAGCGAGACAGCAAATTGGGGACCGATGCAGCCGTCAAGAAGATCTTCGAAATCAATCTGCGTCAGGCCACAGACATCAGTCGAATTGAATCGCTTCCCGCCACAGGCACCCCCAATGATGTGACTCCTGTTTCAAAGAGCGTCTTGATCGACCTGCTTGACCCGCAATGGAACCTGGCCGGAGCCGACTTCCCCGAAAAGATTGAAGGGATCGCGATCGGGCCCAGGCTGGCGGACGGATCACGCTTGCTGATCATCACCAGCGACAATGATTTTCTGCCGATCCCGACCCAGATCTACTCGTTTGCAATCCGGGTGGAATAGCCCCGCTTCAGAGACTCGGCGGATGGGACTACGGCAGCAGCCGAATACACGCAGGGCTGCTCTGTTGAATCGGTGCACCGACGGCTTTCAATTCTCCGGTTGAACCATCCATCTGAAACACGGCGATGTTATTCCCCGGCAGATTCGCACAGAGCAGCAGTGTGCCGTTCCCCGCGATCAACAGATTCTGCGGGCCTTTGCCAAGGCTCGGCGTGATGCCGATCAGCGTCAGCGTTCCATCGTCGCCAATACGGTAAGCTGCAATACTGTCGTGGCCTCGATTGGTTCCGTACAGGAATTTGCCGTTGGGCGTGATCTTCAAGTCCGCACAATGGCTGGTACCCGCGAAATCGGCGGGCAGTGTCGAAATCGTCTGGCGTTCGGTCAATGTGCCCGACTCGGTCGCGTAGTCAAACAGACTGACGGAGTTCTTCAATTCGTTGATGACGTAGACATGTTTCCCGTTCGGAGAAAACGTCAGGTGTCGCGGCCCTGCTCCGGCGGGTGTTTTCACGAACGGCGGCTGGTTCGGTGTCAGCTTTGCCGTGGCCGGCTCGAGTCGATATCCCAGCACCTGATCCAGTCCCAGGTCGGCCGCGAATGCGAAGCGGTTGTCCGGACTGATGACAAAGCAGTGGGCATACGGCCCTTTCTGCCGGGCCGGATCAACACTCGACCCCGCATGCTGAAAGAACGATGCGGCTTCTGCGAGCGAACCGTCCGCCTGGACGGGGAACGCCGCCACATTGCCGGTCGAGTAGTTGGCGACCAGCACTGTTTTGCCGGTGGCATCGATCTCCAGATAACAACTCGCCGTACCGCGGGTGGACTGTCGATTGAGCAACGTCATCTCACCCGTGCGTCCATTGAGCGCATACGCGGCAACCTGCTCGGCCTCCGCCCCGCCGAACGTTTTGGCATGAATCGAGTACAGGAACCGTCCATCTTTCGACAACACGATAAAGAATGGATGTTCGACTCCTGTTGTCCGATGGACCGGGGTCAGAGATCCTGTCGCCTCGTCCAGTCGATAGGCCTGGATCCCACCCGAATCACCGGCAGCAAACGACGAAACAAACACCAAGGGGTCCCGGGACTGCGCGGATGAAACGCTGTGACTAAGCATGGCAATCACCATCAACAGGTAACAGAATCGAACTCGAAAAAGAAACATGTTGTCCTCCGAAAGGATGTCAAACGCAATGAATCACTCGTGAAAGTGATTCCGTGGATCGTCGGCTCCAGTGACCTCAACCAGAGTTCACCGAATTGCCTGACAAATGGCAATCGACGGCAGTCATGGCAGAAACTTCCAGGGCCTCCACGCACCGAGACCGCAACCAAATCGGAACCGCGGCGGCGCGACCTCGTGCCGCATGGCTGAACTCCAATGGATTCGTTGGTAAACTGAAACCGTTCCCAATCCTGCGTTCAGGAAGTTGCCATGAATCCGTTGCTCGAATTGCATCAACAACAGAATCGTCGCCAGTTCTTTGGTTCCACCGGGTTGCGCCTGGGTGGAGTAGCAATGGCGTCGCTGTTGGGTGGAACCAGCGCTCGACCGGCGGTTGCGGCCGAATTGATGAATCCACCTTTGCCGGGGTTACCGCACTTCGCTCCCAAGGCAAAATCGGTGATTTACCTGCATATGAACGGCGGACCGTCGCAGATCGATCTGTGGGACTACAAGCCGGTGCTGGCCGACAATTTTGACAAGGAACTGCCGGAAAGTATCCGCAAAGGCCAGCGGATCACCACGATGACCAGTGGCCAGGCCCGGCTGCCGGTTGCCCCTTCCAAATTCAAATTTGCCCAGCAGGGAAAATGCGGGACCTGGGTCAGCGAACTGCTGCCGCATACGGGCAAACTGGTGGACGACATCGCCGTCATCAAGTCGGTCCACACGAACGCCATTAATCATGACCCTGCCTGTACGTTTGTGATGACCGGCAGCGAAGTTCCCGGCAAGGCGAGTCTGGGTTCATGGCTGTCGTACGGCCTGGGGTGCGAAAGCAACGACCTGCCATCGTTTGTGGTACTGACACCGATCTGGTCCTCGGGCGCGGCGGCTCAGGCGTTGTTCACGCGAATGTGGAGTAGCGGGTTTCTGCCGTCGAGCTACAACGGAGTTGCCTTGCGCAGCGTCGGGGATCCGGTGTTGTATGTTCAGAACCCGCCGGGAGTCAGTTCCCATGATCGGCGAGTCATGCTCGATGCCATCGGTCAATTAAACCGCCGAAGTTTTGAAAAGCTTGGGGACCCCGAAATCCAGACCAGAATCGCCCAGTACGAAATGGCATTCCGAATGCAGTCCAGCGTCCCGGAATTAACAGACTTGAAGGGCGAGACCCAACAGACACTCGATATGTACGGCCCCGAGGTGTTGAAGCCCGGAACCTTCGCCGCCAGCGCGCTGTTGGCGCGCCGCATGGTCGAACGAGGTGTCCGCGCCGTGCAACTCCTGCATCGCGGCTGGGATCAACATGGCAACCTGCCGCGTGACATCGCGTCCCAGTGCTACGACACCGACCAGCCAGTCGCGGCGCTGCTGACCGATCTGAAACAACGCGGGCTGCTGGACAGCACGCTCGTGATCTGGGGCGGCGAGTTTGGCCGGACGGTGTACTCCCAGGGAACATTGACGAAGGAAAACTACGGCCGCGACCATCATCCGCGCAACTTCTGCATGTGGCTGGCCGGTGGCGGTATCAAGGGAGGCGTCACCTTCGGTGAGACCGACGACTTCAGTTACAATGTCGTCGCCAATCCCTGCCACGTGAACGATCTGAATGCGACCATCCTGCACTGTCTGGGAATCGACCATGAACGATTCACCTACAGATTCCAGGGGTTGGAGCAACGTTTGACGGGCGTCGAGCCACAGCATGTGATCCGTGATATCCTCGCGTAGGAAGAAGCACCATGACCAGCAAACTGTCTCGCCGCCGGTTCGTTCAATCGGCCGCTGCAATCGGCATCAGTCTGCCGACAATCCTGCCGTCGCACGTCCTGTCGGGGCCGAACGACCGGTTGTCGTTTGCCTGCATCGGCATGGGGGGCCAGATGCGAGGATACCTGGTTCCGGAACTTGGCAAGATCGATCAACAGATTGTCGCGATGTGTGATGTCGACAAGCGACAGACGGACAGTGCCCTGAAGGTCAACAGCCTGGCCAAGGCGACGATCTATCACGATTACCGCGAACTGCTCGACAAAGAAAAGAATGTCGATGCCGTGATCATCGCCACGCCGGATCACTGGCATGTCCCCATCTGCCAGGCGGCCCTCAAAAGCGGCAAGCATGTTTATTGCGAGAAGCCGTTGGCGCATTCCGTGGCGGAATGTCATGCCCTGGAAGAGCTGGCCAGAAGCCATCCGAAACAGGCCACGCAGACCGGGAATCAAGGGTGTTCTACCGAGGGGTTCCGGCGCAGTTTTGAAGTGATTCAATCAGGCCTGCTCGGTCAGATCACCGAAGTTCATGTCTGGCATCCGGCGCATGGCTGGCCCAATGGAGTGGATCGTCCCGCCGCCAGCGATCCCGTTCCTGCAGGGTTTGACTGGAGATTCTGGCTCGGTACCGCTCCCGAACGTCCCTACAACAATGACATCTATCATCCCGGCAAATGGCGAGGCTGGTACGACTTTGGGGGAGGTTCACTCGCTGATTTCTGCTGTCACGGGTTCCAGTTGGCCTACCGGGCTCTGGACCTGGACGCCCCGGCGCGGATCGAAGCGACTGGCGACAACCTGGGACACGAGTCCTTTCCGACCCGCTGCACGGTCAGTTTTGACTTCGCCGCGAAAGGGAATCGCGGTCCGGTCAGGCTCCATTTCTACTCCGGTGACAACAATCTACCGCCCGATCACATCACGAAGGGGCCAGTGGGGACCACGGGCTGCCTGGTCGTCGGTACCGAAGGGACTCTGTCTGCGGGACTGTGGAATACGGACTGCAATGTCCGGTTCAACGATGCGAAGGAATTCCGGGGCGCTGATCATCCCGAAGTCGTGAAGATCGCCAGGACACAACCACGAATCGACACCGAAGTGTTGAAATGGGATCCACGGCGTACGGCGCAAGGCCAGCGGCCTCGCTGGAGTCAGGTGAACAACTCGCACATGTTCGAATGGGTTCTGGCGTGTGCCGGCGATGCAAAGTCGTACTCGCCATTTGAAATCGGTGCTCGCATCACCGAAGTTGGAATGCTGGGTGTGCTGGCGTTGCGCCTTCAGAAGCCGGTCGTCTGGGATGCCACCCAGCGCCAGGCAGTCGGGCTGCCAGAAGCTGCTGCGATCATTGATCCCCAGCCCTCCACCGACAAGTATTTGCCGTCTTGAACCGGTTTGAAGCCACAGGGATTGCTCGGATCAAGACAACGAAGAACGCAGCTCGACCGGGCGACTACTTCAATTCGCTGATCTTCCGATTCGCCTCTGCCTTGATCACGGCATCACCCTTCGTTGCCGCAAGTTGAAAATAGATACGGGCGACACCTGATCGGCCCTCCTGAGCGGCGGCGGTTCCGCGTTCCAGATACTGCGCGGGAGTCAGGTCGGCTTTCACCGTGCGACTTACGGCAGGCCGACTGTCAGCGGTTCGTGGCGGCACGATTCTATCCGCCGCGCCGTGAATATCGGCTTGTGGCTCCGGCGCGGGGGGAATTCCGGCGGCGTCCAACGCAGGGACGATTCGCCCGTTCTCTGTCCGCAATTGCCCGGTCGCCATCCGGGACGTCAATGGCCCCATGGGGGGAACACTGGCAAAGCCACCTCCGCCCCCGACGACGGGGGCCACACCGGTGACAAACGGCCGATCGCGACCGATGAACATGTATCCGGGAAAGCCACTGGTCGTCGTCAGCACCGGCGTTGTCGACGTACTGTAAATTGACGAGCCCTGGCCGAATCCGAAATCGAATTGAGAATTCCCCACCGCAAACCCACCGTGCAGGCCGGCGTTTGGCTGATAGCCACCAAACGGGGGAGCCCCGCCGCCGCCGTTGAAATTCATAAAATAATGCGGATTGTGAACACCCCAGCCAATGTGGGAGTACTCGTAGAACGACGAGCCATTGGAATGAAGAGGCGCTTGCGTGGTCACCATTTGCGCGGACGCGATGACCGGTGCGGCCAGCAGCGTGGCAACGATACTCAGGGCTCGATGGAATCGCCGCATATGCGTCACCCTGAAAATGGGTGTATGGATTCGGACTTCACTACGTAAAGTTACCCGGCGACCAGCGGAATATCGAGAGGAAAATTCAGGAAACCGGATTTTCGCCTGGTGTCCCGAAGCACGCTGGAAAACGCCGGCTGAGGGCGCCGATTTCGTAAACTGAATTGTCAGCGAGGGCAGTTCTCTCCGCGGAAAGCATTCATCTCGCCCTCGCTGTCACTTCGGATTACTTCTCTGGAAGGGACGATTGCATATCTGCCGTCAGGGAATGGATGGTTGTACGGGTTACAACGCCTATGACGACGTTGATCGGCGTCAGCAGGCCATCTTGGCGCGGTCGTAGTGGTCATACCGAAAGTACGCAACGGTCCGAGAAGTGCAATTGTCATCGAGTACTTGGTCTATACCATCCGACCCCTACTGATATCGGGACTGGTGTTCACGGAGGAATGCGTTCCAATGCGATGCCTCGCTGCAATTGTGATTTGTTCGGCCTGCTGCCTGTCGTATGCGGATGAATTGCCGCCGACACCGGCTCAGGCTGCGCTCACGCTGGATGAGTGCGTTGCGTGGACTTTGATGCGTCACCCTCGGCTGGCCGAGGCGGGATTTGAAATCGATCAATGGCGCGGAACCGCCCTGCAGGCGGGGCTTTATCCAAATCCCAGAATCGACAGCGGAAACCCTCAGACGATCGGTCCCCAACGAACGACCGTTTTGACCACCGGTTTGACTCAGGAAATCGTCACCGCGGGCAAACTGAGGCTTGATCAGGCCGCTGCCACCGAAGCGGCCCGTCAGTCGGAATGGAATCGAACTCGGACTCGCTATGAAGTGCTGACGCTGGTTCGGCAGGAATACTTTGCCACCCTGGCTGCCCAGCGACGTCGCATCCTGCTTGAAAAGCTTTTGAAACTGGCCGAGCAATCCGAGAAAACTGGAACCAATCTGTTTAAGGCCGAGCAGGTCAGCGAGACAGATGTGTTACTGCTGCGTGTCGAGCGCCGTAGGGCAGAATTGGCGCTCCAGACCTCGGACATCACGTTGGACGGTCGCAAACGACAACTCGCCACCACCATGGGCGTGCGCGACATGAAGATCGAATCCCTCGAAGGGAGTCTGACGGTTCCGCTTAAGGATTTTGAGTCGGACGAGGTCCTGAACCAGATCCTGTATGGAAATCCGATGGTACAGATGGCGCACCTGGAGATCTCGCGGAACCTGTTTCTGTTGCAACGAGCAGAAGTCGAACCGATCCCCAACCTGTCAGTGCAGGGTGGCTTTCAGTATTCGTACTCGACGGACAATTATCAGGGGATTATCGGTCTTTATCTGAATATTCCATTGTGGAATCAGAATCAGGGGAACATTGCGGCGGCCCAGGCCGCCGTCAGCCGCGCCAACGCCAGCCGCGACGCAGTTCAACTGGAACTGACCAAACAATTGACCGAAGCTGTCCAGCGTTATCGCATTGCCGAACGAGGCGTCAAGAGCCTGGAAGAGGGGATTCTGCCAGATGCCATGCGGACATTGGAACTGGTTCAATCCGCCTACGCCCGCGGACAATTCGACATCACGCGACTGCTTCAAACACAGCGATCTGTCTTCGAGGCGAATCTCGATTACATTTCCGCCCTCGAAGGCCGACTGAGTGCCGCGGCGGAGATCGCGGGACTAATGCAGTTGGACGAGTTCCCCTGAGGCGCGGCGCACGGTCCATCGTCCTTTGAAAACAGCGATTGGCTCGGGCACCTCTGCCTGAACTTCTCATTCGGCGGTCCGAACTCTACACTGGCCACACGTTTGTGGCGGCCCGTGTGAACCCCTGTCGGGCCGCCGTGTCTTCCCAGAATAAGTTCCGACGCGATTCGACCTCTTTTATTCTTGATCAATTCACCATGCCCCGTTACGACGCCAAGCAGATTGAGCCCAAGTGGCAGGCCTTTTGGGACCAGCACCAGACTTTCCAGGTCGACGCCTACGACCCCGCCAAGCCGAAACTGTATGTGCTGGACATGTTCCCCTATCCCTCGGGGGCCGGGCTGCATGTGGGGCATCCGGAAGGATATACGGCAACCGACATTGTCTGCCGGTACAGCCGGATGAAGGGGAAGCAGGTCCTGCACCCCATGGGCTGGGATGCGTTTGGTCTCCCTGCGGAAGACTACGCGATCAAAACCGGGACTCACCCGGCAATCACCACCGCCAGAAACATCGCGACGTTTAAACGTCAGTTGAAGATGCTCGGCTTCAGCTATGACTGGAGCCGCGAATTCGCGACCACGGATCCCGATTATTATCGGTGGACCCAATGGATCTTTCTGCAACTGTTCGATACCTGGTACGACTCGAAACAGACTTGGACCGGTCCCGATGGCGTGACGCGAACCGGCCGCGGACGTCCCATCGCCGAATTGCCGATTCCCGTTGACGTATCGGCCCGGGGGCAAGAGGCCGTGCGTCGGTACCAGGACAAGCACCGTCTGGCGTATCAGCACGAAGCCCCGGTCAACTGGTGTCCCGCCCTGGGAACGGTGCTGGCCAACGAAGAAGTGGTCGATGGCAAGAGCGAACGCGGGGGGCATCCCGTCGAACGCGTCCCACTGCGCCAGTGGTTGCTGCGAATTACGGCTTATGGTGATCGGCTGGCGGACGAGTTGGAACCGTTGCACTGGCCTGAATCCATCAAGTCGATGCAGCGGAACTGGATTGGCCGCAGCGAAGGGGCTGAGGTCGATTTCCTGATCAGCACGTCCGGCACGTCGTTCGACGACTGGAAGTCGGCGCGCGGACAATCCGGTTTCCCCGGTGAACCGGGCGACGACGTCCTGCGCATCTATACCACCCGGCCCGACACGCTGTTCGGGGCGACCTACATGGTGCTGGCACCAGAACATCCCGCCGTGGACCAGTTGACAACGCCGGCTCAACGAGCTGCCGTGGATGCCTACCGTCACCAGGCGGCCACGAAGAGCGACCTGGATCGAACGGATCTCGCCAAGGACAAGAGTGGTGTCTTCACCGGTGGCTATGCCATCAATCCCATTAATGGGTCTCAGGTCCCGGTCTGGATCGCGGATTACGTCCTGATCAGTTATGGCACCGGGGCCATCATGGCCGTTCCCGCCCACGACTTGCGCGACTGGGAATTTGCTGTCAAATTCCAGATCCCGATCATCGCCGTCGTACAGCCACCCTCCGGCTATGAACCGTCGAAGGAGGAACTCGCACTGACGGTTGCGGACGCCATGCCGGGGGCTCCGTCGTGCCCGATGATCAGTGAAGGGACGGCGATCAATTCGGATCGATTCAACGGCCTGGCCACTCAAGACTTCAAATCGCAGATCACGCATGAACTCGCCGCCGCGGGACTCGGCCGCAAAGCAGTCAACTACCGCTTGCGTGACTGGTTGTTCTCGCGCCAACGCTATTGGGGCGAACCGTTCCCGGTCTGGCACGAACTGGATGCCGACGGACAACCGACCGGCTTGATGCGAACCGATCCAGAGGCGAGTCTTCCCATCCGGCTGCCGGATCTTGCCGAATTCAAACCAACGGGCACCCCGGACCCGATGTTGTCCAAGGCTCCGGCCGATTGGCTTTACAAGACCGATTCCGATGGTGTCCCCCTGAAACGCGAAACCAATACGATGCCCCAATGGGCAGGGTCGTGCTGGTACTACTTGCGGTTTGCCGATCCGAAGAACGCCGAGCAGTTCCTGTCTCCAGAGATCGAACGGAACTGGTTGCCAGTTGACCTGTACGTCGGTGGTGCCGAGCATGCCGTGTTGCACCTGCTGTACTCGCGGTTCTGGCACAAGGTGCTGTTCGACCGCGGTCTTGTTTCCACCTGCGAGCCGTTCCAGCGGCTGGTCAACCAGGGGATGATCCTGGGTGACACCGACTATCACCTGTCGGTCGAATCGTTTGAGGCCAACCAGGAAGCGATCGAATCGCTGAAACTGGTCTCGTTTCGTTTCAAGGAAGACGACCTGGAGTTTGTCGCCCTGCGGAATCCGTCAACCGTTGAGGATGAATTCTGCCCGCTCAAGGAAGAGCAGATCGTCAAGGAGCGGGGAAAGACCTTACTGAAGGGGACGGAGATCGAACTGACAGGCCGCACGGACAAGATGTCCAAGAGCCGCAAGAACGTTGTCAACCCGGACAAGGTGGTGGAGGAATACGGCGCGGATTCGTTGCGCCTGTATGAAATGTTCATGGGACCGCTGGAGGCGGTCAAGCCATGGAGTATGAAGGGTGTCGAAGGAGTCTACCGCTTCCTGGGTCGTGTCTGGCGCATGATCGTCGACGAAAAGTTCGACGATTCTGTCCGATTGAATCCAGCGATCCGGGATGTCGCACCGACCGCCGGACAACTTCGCGTGCTGCATCACACAATCAAGCTGGTCACGCGCGACATCGAATCGCACGGTTTCAATACGGCGATCAGCCGGATGATGGAATTCGTGAACGAATTCCTGGGGCTGGACGTTCGACCTCGCGCCGTCATGGACCCGTTCGTGCTGCTGCTCAGCCCGTTTGCACCGCACCTGGCCGAAGAATTGTGGCAGTTGCTCGGTCATTCCACGACTCTGGCTTACGAACCGTGGCCCGCGTACGACGAGCAGTATCTGGTTGAGGCGGAGTTGGAGATTCCCGTCCAGATCAACGGCAAGCTGCGTGGCAAAATCACAGTCCCGGCGGATGCGGACGCGGCCATCATTGAAGCTGCCGCCATGCTCGACGCGGGCGTGGCCGCGCTGCTGGAGGGAAAATCCGTCGTCAAGACAGTGGTTATTCCACGGAAAATGGTCAACTTCGTCGTGAAGTGATGTCCTCGGCTCCTGAATCGGTTCGGGCCTCCACATCAACCATTGCATCCACTTCGATTTCAACCAGATGGTCGGGGTTCACCAGGCGGCGGACTTCAACCATTGTGGATGCAGGATTGATTCCGGCAAAGATCTCACCGTGGGCACGACCAACCTCTTCCCACCGACTGATGTCGGTGACGAACATTCTGGTGCGTGCCACATCGGATAGCTTCGCTCCGACCTCGGCAAGGGCAGCTTCAATCCTGCGGAGAATGAAGACCGTCTGGTGGTAAGCATCACCCACGGCGACGGTCGTGCCGTCTGTGTTGGACGCTGTCGTTCCTGCGACGAAGACATGCGGGCCAATCCTCACCGCACGAGAGTAGGCCACGGCTTTCTCCCAAGGAGTGCCCGTCGAAATTGTTTGTCGTGTCATTCAAGATCCCTCGTAGATGTTTCCGCACTCGCCTACAACCTTGGGTCCACAGGCTCGCTCTCCAATGCCAAGACTCCAAAGACGCACTCATGAACTCGACGCAGCGGTTCATGCCGGACGAAGCGTTCCAACCCCTCGATGCCGAGAGCAAACTCACGCAACGCCAGCGACCGCTTTGCGCCCAGACCACGGCTTCGAAGTCGAGACAGATGTTCGTCGGCGGTGTAGTCGGGGCCGTAAATGATCCGCAGGTATTCTTGGCCTCGACACTTCACGGCAGGCTGTACCAGCCCTTTTTTGCCACGCATGATGAAATCCAGCGGTTTGATGACCATCCCTTCGCCGCCACGAGCGGTCAGAGTTTCCCACCACTCAACGCCTGCCTGCTCGCTGTCCGGGTTGGTGACATCCACGCATTGGGACTGAGTCGCCAGCAGGAATTGCGGGTCGTGCTGACAGATCTTCGCCAGTCGTTCCAGGTGCCACAGATGATTCTGGTGCGTGTGAACTTTTCCCTCCGTTGCGAGCAGGTGGAACGGGGCCAGCCGAAGATCGTCCAGCGATGCCACCGGCCAGCAGTATTGACGGTAGGCCGACACAAATCTCCCGACGTTGCTGCGGATATCGCGATACTTCGTGAGCCAGCCGTCGATCATTTCGGCGGCATCTCCCGTCAGCCGACCGACAGCATGTTCCAGTGCGGAAACCACGGCTGGCACTGCGGCATTTCCTGCGGCACCGACTGCGGCATACTGAGATCGCAGAAGCTCCTGCGCCTTGGCAGACCAGGGCATCAGTTCGCAATCGAGACATGCCCATGTCGTATTCATTTCGTCCCAGAACCCGGACGCTGTGAGCGAAGCCCGCAATCGCTCGAGGAACCGGCGTTCGAGGTCCGTGTCATTGAAGAAGTGCCTGCCCGTTCGGGTGTAGACGATACCGCAGTCGTCCTGCGTCACACCAAATCGTTCACGAGCGGAGTCTTCGTCCCGGCAGATGATGACCACAGCCCGAGATCCCATGTGCTTTTCTTCGCAGATGACATGCGGGACTCCCTGGTTGCGGAAGTAGGCAAACGCTTCTGTCGGATGTTCCAGCAATCCTTGTTGTGTTGTCGTCTCACTGGGAGACATCGTCGGAGGCAGGTAGATCAGCCATTTGGGGTTCGCAGCGAAGCGGCTCATGACCTCCAGTGCCGCCGTGGCGTTCTCTTCACGAATCGTGACGTTGCGATGCAGTCTTGTCGATACGATCCGCTTGCCGATCACGTCGTCTGCATCCAGCAAATCGTCATGAGCCTGCTGGGCCGAGAGGATCGGAGCCTGTTGCTCCACGGGCAAGAACGGGCGGGACGATTCACAGTAGGTCTGTCTGGCGGGGACTGAGACGAACTCCTTTTCGGGATATCTCAGTGCCGTCAGCTTTCCGCCGAACACGCACCCGGTGTCTACATTCACCGTTCGATTGAGCCATTCAGGTTCGGGGACGGGGGTGTGGCCGTAAACGACCATCGCTGAGCCACGATACTCAGCCGCCCAGTTGTGTCGCACGGGCAGGCCGAACTCGTCGGTCTCGCCGGTTGTCTCTCCGTAGAGTGCGAAGTCCCGGACCCGTCCGGAACCTCGTCCCTGCATCTCTTCCTTCATTCCGGCGTGAGCAACCACCAGTTTGCCATCGTCCAGCACGAAATGACTGACAAGGCCATCGAGAAAGCCGGCCAACGATTTGCAGAACGGTTCACGAACATCGTCCGGCAGTGCGTCGATCTCAGACATGGTTTGAGCGAGACCATGCGTGATCTGGACATCGCGGCCACTCAGCTTCTTGAGCAACTTCATGTCGTGGTTGCCGGGGACGCAAATGGCCGAGCCAGACTGAACCATGTATCGCACAATGCTCAGCGTGTCCAGCACTCGTGGCCCTCGATCCACAAGATCGCCCACGAAGACCGCCTTTCGGCCTTCTGGATGAATGTAACCAATGTTCGTCCATCCCGGTTCATGACCCGTGACAACGAATTGCCCGTAACCAAGTTTCGTCAGGAGTTCCTCCAACTCCTTGGCGCAACCATGAACGTCGCCGATGATGTCGAATGGTCCGTGCTCGTTGCTGCGGTCATTCCAGAGCGGCACCCGTTCGATGACGGCGGCCTCGACCTCGGCGACATTATCGAGCACAAAGACATGCCGGAAGCCTTCCCGCTTGAGTCCTTTCAAGGCCCGACGCAACTGGGTTTTCTGCTGGCGAATCACGTGAGGGCCAAATGTCCGGTCCTGCCGATTCCGGTTCCGCTCGTGACAGAGGTCTTCAGGCAGGTTCATGACAAGAGCCACCGGCAGGCAATGGTACTTCCTGGCCAGCGCCACCAATGGTGCCCGGGCCTCGGGTTGCACATTTGTCGCATCCACAACGGTCAGCCGCCCCCGGGCCAACCGCTTCGCGGCTACGTAGTGCAACACTTCGAAGGCATCATTAGTCGCCGCCTGATCGTTTTCATCGTCGCTCACCAACCCACGGCAGTAGTCGGACGACAGCACTTCACTGGGAAGAAAGTGCTGGCGTGCAAACGTGCTTTTTCCCGACCCACTGGGGCCGATGAGAACAACGAGCGCGAGCTTGGGGATCTTGATTTGCATGTTACTCTTCGTATAACGACCGGGACATCATTTACCCCCCGAGTCTCACCCGCACCAGCAAGTCATTCAACGCCGCGGCGGCGGTCGGCACCTCTGGCAATCGACTCGCCTCAAATGCAGTCTGCAGGACCGATCGAAGTCGTTCATACTCCGCTTCGTGGAACCGCAGATCCGCCGCCTCCAATCGTCCCAGTTCGGGGCCACCGGTCTTTCGGGCGATCAGATCCGGGATGTACGGCAGCTCGGCATCATCATTCAGCCGGAGGAGGTTGGCTTCGATTCGTCCGGTGCGCATCAGGTGAATGCCCGTCAGCAGTACCCGATACACATATAACAATGGTTTGACATGCGGCGGGTCAGCCTTGAGGAACAACCTCCATTGCGTCTCGGCAAACCCAAAGTAATGGTGCGCATGATGCCGAGTGATGCAGTCTGCGGAGATGGCCTTCAGTTCCTCGTGCTCGGGTGTCGTGAAGACGATCAGCGGTGACAACAACTGCTCCAGCACGTAGCCATTCTTCTTGAGCATCAGACCAAAGAACTTCCTGGCGTCATGTGTCACGAGGTCGATTTCCAGGCCATCATGAATGCCGGACTTCTCGACCGTTTCCTCACCGGCGGCCAGTCCGACAACGTCCTTCAGCGGCAGCAGGTGGATGCCCCGCAAATCGAAGTCAGAATCGGGTGACGGAAAGCCGTAGAGGTGTGCCCCACTGATCGTAGCGAACAGCAACGGGTACGGATGCTCGGCCACCTGTTTGTGGAGTCGTTCATCGATGTCGATCATTTCGATTCTCTTTCAATTGACTGATCGGCCTGATCTCATGACTGGCTTGCCAACGAGCGATAAAATGTCCTCGCATCGCATCGATCAGGGAGACCAGCCACTTGCCCGTCGCCCAGTTCCACGACGGTCCATTCGCCGGAGGTTCGTCTGGCGATGTCGCAACTGAAGAACGGGCTTTGCACTTTCGTCAATACGGGCATGAATGTCGCGGTCGGCGGAGGCTCCGATTCGTATTCGGCGTCCCAATACGGGGAAATCGAAATGACATTCCCGTTGAAGACGAACAACCGGTACTCCAGCGTTAGAGGCATTCTGCTCCTGGGATGAATCCCCACAGGTTGAAGTTCGACGAACTCCCGAAAGACCAACCCTCCTTGCAGGTCGTCGTCCTGCAATTCGAGGAACCGTTTTGTTATTCGTGCGACCATTGACTCATCAGAGGAATCTGGAATGAAGCAGGCTTCTTTCCACTCGTGCTTGCGAGATTTCACATAATCTTTGACGATCAGGGGGGCGCCTCGGAATTGTCGGATCTCGGTCATGATCGTCGCCATATCGAAGCATTCCGGGATCGGAATCCAGACTGTGCGGGGAGTGACGGTGCTGATTATCGGGTAACTGTTTGGAAACCAGTGACAATGCGCATACTCTTCCGGCGTGGTCACGAGCCTGATGTTCTTTCGATGCAAAGCGGAATACAAAAACTCGTATTCGTCGGGTGTCAGCATCCAACCTCGGTAGATGGCACGCTCAGGATCAGGCGATACCTTCAACCGACGAAGAGCGTCGACTTCGTCCCGGCGTCGAAGGGCGTTGAAGTCCATCAAGCTGACAGCAAAGCCAGCGTCCAATGCGGCTTCGTGCTCCTTCATGAAATGCTGATCCACGGAGCGGTTGTCGAGGTCATCGTTGCAGAACAGAATCCTCATGGCAGTTCCTCAGACAACGCCGCCCGCCGGGCCTTCACCAGCAGGGAATTCGCTTGTTCGTAGTTGGGGCGTTCCGGCAGTTTCGATCCGGACAAGGCTCGATCGAATTCGGTGTGCAGGCTCAATCGCCACTTTTCTGTCTCCTCCCACGGAACCTGTCCTCGTTTGATTGCCAGAAGCTGGTCTCGATGATCCTCGACCCGCACCGGCACGAAGCCATGTTGCAAGACACTGATTCCTGAAATCAGCAACCGGATCAGGTGCATCACGTGTTTCCATTTCACTGCACCCTGATTACGGAGATCGGACTGCATCTTTTTGAACTGCGACAGGACATAGCCGTTGTAGGTCTGGTAGACCAGCCGCGACAAGAACACCGACCGCATCTGCAGCAGTTCATCAGCCAGCGGCGTCCTCTTTTCCACAAGTGGCGTGTAGAGACATTCCAGCACGTTCGGATTCGCCTTGAGGGCCAGCACCAGGAACCGCTGCAACTCCCAGTAGTGCTCCTGAGTCTCGTAGCATTCGATCTGCTCCGGAACACCATAAAGCGACCACTGCAACTCGGTCGGCGGCAGGAAGATGCCCCTGTAGTCGGTGTCGGACTGGTCATCGTCGAGTCCATAGGCCCGAGATCCGATCACACAGCGAAGGATCACCCGGTCGTAGAGATTGCTCCGAGTGGCAGCGATCTGCACATCGCCAATTTCGCCTTCCTTGAAATGAGCCAGCATGACCACTTCATCCCGCCTCAGGGACTCGTCGACACCATCCGGAAAGCGGACCCGATAGGAATGATCAAGATCACCCGGCGAGCGGACGATCACGCCGACCGCTCCCCGTGGATGCAGTGTCCGTCCATTCTGGCTGACGACATCCCGTAGCGACACGACCTGCGTCCCTTCGGAAAAGATCAGATTCGGGTTTTGATGAACTCGTTCAGTCACGTTCGAACACTCCCATCTGCGTCGGTGAGCCTACCAATTCATCCACCGGGCCGACCGGAACAAACAGCACACGGTAGCCATGGTGGTCTGCGATCTGGCTGGCCCAATCCTGAAACTCCTGCCGTGTCCATTCAAAGCGATGATCGGCGTGGCGGAACTGACCGGCCGGGAGTGTCTCCCACTTCACGTTGTATTCGCTGTTTGGCGTCGTCAGCACGACCGTCTTTGGGCGGGCGAACTCGAACACGACTCGTTCGAAGGCGGACAACCGTGGTGGATCGAGATGTTCGATCACTTCGACAACCGCCGCCGCATCAAAGTTCGCCAGACGCTGGTCTCGATACATCAACGAACCATGAATCAGCTTGATCCGTTCGGCCTGCCGTTCCGGAAGCCGGTCGAGGTTGAGTCGACGTTGAGCGATCTCCAGCGACCGGATCGAAACATCCAGGCCGACAATCCGCTCAAATTGTCGATCGGCCAACAGGTTTCGGAGCAGCTTGCCTTCCCCACAACCGAGATCCAGCACACTGCGGGCACCACATCCACGCAATGCGGCCAGCACCGTTCCAAGCCTTTGTTCGTTCAGGCTGACAGCCTGCTCCAGGGACTCTTCCGGCCCCAGGGCCGCTGGCTCTTCTTCCGTATCGTCGATTTCCTTATCCTCAACCAACCGGGCAAGCGCCTCTCGATACAGGTTTGACCTGTGTCGCAGGTACCGGCGGGTGATCTGCTCCTTTTCAGGGTGAGTCGCCAGCCATCCGGCTCCCTTCTCCAACAGCTTCTCCAGTTCGTCATCGCCGACGAAATAATGCTTTTGGTTATCGAATACCGGAATCAGCACATAGAGATGCGTCAGCAGTTCCGACAGCAGCTTTGTTCCTGCGATCGTCACCGTGAAATACGAGCTGTCGCCCCACTCCGGAAACTGTTCGTCGAGTGGATGCCGGGTTGCTTCCACGGCATAGCCCAATGGTTCGAACATCCGCTGAATGAGTGCTTCGCCACCACGAACTGGCAGCACTTCGATGCGGGCCGTCAGTGGAATCGGCGTCTTGACCAATTCCTCACGATCCTTGCAACGACCGGACATGGCCGATCCGAATACCTGAGCGATGGCGACACTCAGAAATGAAGACGCCACATAGGGCCGGTCATTCACGTAATGCCCTAACAAAAAACTCTGCTCTCGACCCTTCCCACGGACCATACCGACTGGGTCCACGTCCAGCAGCAGGGCTGCCGAAACGCGTTGGTCCGAGACTTCGGGATAGAAGACATGAGCTTGTCCAAAGCTCAAATCGAAGCTCTGACACCGATCCGGGTGTTTGTGCAGCAGGTAACCCAGAACGGTGGCTGGTTCGTGGGTGGTGGAGATGGTCAGGAGCATGGAATTGTCCGACAGTTCGATGCGATAGCGGAAGTATGCACAAAACCCATCGAACCGAGAACGGCTCGACGGGTTTCGCTGTTCACTCTCTGAAAAAAGGAATCCCTATTGATTCTAGCGGCATCTACAGAATTCAGTCCGTGATCAGTACCCAAACCTGATCGTCTTGTAATCGCGCTGGCAACGTCGTCAGATCCCCGGATCGAGACTGAAAGTCCCCGAATTCCCTCCCATCCAGATCAAATCGGACCTTCCAACAGCAGGACTCGAACTTTCTGCGGAGTCCGTTAAATCGAATCGGAATCCGCAGATCATCCTGGTGCCAGGATGGATCGACTGGCCATAACCCTCCGCGCCATTGTAACAAAAAAGCCGGTCGCTCTCGCAATCACTCGCCGCAAGGCCGTCTCAAACTCGCATCATTTGATGGACCAGCCGCCGTCAACTGAAATCCAGCGGTCACTTTCGACTTCCTTTATCAAAGTCTATCTTTGTGGCTCCTTCCACATCCGTTGTGATTACTGGAGACTGCGCCGTGCGCTCGATCGCGACTTCGTTGATGCTGTCCCTGATGTTGGCGTCCCCTGTCCTGGCCCAGGACGCCAAGCCGGCCGAACCGCAAAAGTACGAACTGGGGGCGGACTCCAAACCGACGGTAGGCGTTCCCGAAGGTAAGGTGACTCAGCACTCCTGGACCAGCACGATCTTCGAGGGAACCGTCCGGGACTACTATGTCTACGTGCCGGCGAAATACGATGACGCTAAGCCGACGGCCGTCATGGTCTTCCAGGACGGCCATGCGTATGTCAACAAGACCGGCGACTTCCGGGTCCCGGTTGTCTTCGACAACCTGATGGCTCGCGGCGACCTGCCGCCGATCATCGGCATTTTCATCGATCCCGGGCACCGCGGCGGTGAGCTACCCAAATCACGCTGGCAGGCTAACAATCGCAGTTTTGAATATGACACACTCAGCGACCAGTACGCCCGGTTTCTATTGGAAGAAATCCTGCCTGAAGTCGGCAAGACGTATCACCTGAGCACCAATCCCGCCGAACGAGCCATCTGCGGTGCCTCATCGGGAGGGATCTGCGCGTGGACGGTGGCGTGGGAGCGACCGGATCAATTCGGAAAGGTCTTGAGTCACATCGGCAGCTTCACCAACATCCGCGGCGGGCATGTCTATCCGTCGCTGATCCGCAAGACGGAACGCAAGCCGATCCGGGTCTATCTGCAGGATGGCGATCACGACCTGAACAACGAACACGGCAACTGGTGGCTGGCCAACCTGGAAATGGAATCGGCCCTGAAGTTTTCCAAATACGACCTGATGACGGTTTGGGGGCACGGCGCCCACAGTGGCAACCACGGAGGTGCCGTGCTGCCAGAAGCCCTGGTCTGGCTGTGGCGATAGTCGCTGGGGACGTAGCCGAAGTCGTGAGACTTCGGACGTCGGTGGCAACAGCCCCGAATTTTCACAAATTCGGCTACGGAGAGGCTACCTGAGCGTATTAAAAGTCCGGTCGCCAGCGTCACCCAGTCCCGGGACGATGAACTTTCTCGAGTTCAGTTCTGGATCGATGGCGCACACGTACAATTCGGCCGAGGGGAATTGGGTCTGGACGGCTTTGATGCCGGCACTGGATGCGATCACGGACAGCAGCTTGAGGGATGGGACTCCCCAGGCTTGCAATGCCTGCAGGGCGGAGATCGCGGATCCCCCCGTTGCGAGCATGGGATCGAGGATCAGCGCCACGTCCACCGGCTTCGTGTCCGGCAGTTTGCAGTAGTATTCGACCGGTTGGGCGGTTGCTTCGTCTCGATACAGGCCCAGGTGCCACACTTCGGAATCGGGCAGCAACTCCAGAGCCGATTCGACCATTCCCAGTCCCGCCCGCAGAATCGGCACCAGGCCGGTCGTCGTCGCCAGTGCCCGACCCGTCATCCTGGAGAGGGGCGTTGTCACCTCGATTTCACGCGTCGCCAGGTCTCGAGTGGCCTCCAGCGTCAGGATGGTCGCCAACCGCTTGATCAACAGACGGAATTCCGCCGGAGCAGTCGACGTATCCCGCAAGCGAGACAAATGGGACTGAACCAGCGGATGGGAGATCTCTGTCACCTGGGGCATCGCGATTTCTCTCAACAGGAACTGCCGGGACGTGGAACGGAAGTACTCGCCATGTACGTTACAGCAGATGCAGACTCTTGATTCGCATGTATTCGTTGATCAGCGGAGCAGTCAGTTTCTCGGGGAAGCAGTCCAGGGTCAGGACACCAGAGTGACGCAGGTCTGTCAGGACCTGGCGGCGCCAAAGCAGAATGTCGGCGGCGGCAGCAGCCTTGTACAGTTCTCGCGATTCGTCCTGTTCCAGGGGGTTCAGCGTGTCGAACTGGCCGATCGGATCGAACAGTTCATGATCGCGCAGCAGGACGGCCAGGGGAAGATGGCGGCCGACCAGGTTCGCGGCGTGAGCTTTCAGCCGGGCCGAATTCTGATCGTCGATCACGTTTGTGATAACCACCACCAGCGTGCGCTTTCGACAATGGCGGTGCAGGTGTGCGAACGCTTCGTCCAGGCGGCTTTCGACGAACTGGGGAAGGACATCGTGGACGGCATGGACCATGCGATTCAGTTGCCGCTTCCCACTGGCGGGGGGAACCCAACGGAGGACTCCGTCGGCAAAGCAGAGCAGCCCCGCCTGATCGTTCTGGGCCAGGGTGACAAAACTGAGCGTCAGGGCGGCGTCGAAAGCGGCGTCCAGCAGGGACTGGCCACCCGATTCATTGACCATCATCCGCCCGCAGTCGATCATGAAGACGACACGTTGGCTCTGGTTGCTTTGAAAGTCCCGGACGGTCAGCTTCAGGCGTCGAGCAGTGGCTCGCCAGTCGATCGCGCGAAACTGGTCATCGGGCGAGTAATCGCGCAGTCGTTCGAATTCATTGTCGGTCCCGATGCGTCGCTGACGCCGCACCCCCAGCAGAGACATCTTGTTCAGTCGGGCATACATCGCATACCGACTGATCTGTTTCAGGGCCGGGTAGACACGTAGAGCATCAACGCAGTGCAGACGCAGATAGCGTCGCCACAGTTTCCAGCGGCTGTCGGTGTGCAGGTGGACTCGTTCGAGCTCAAACGAGCCGCGATGCCGGGGGATCAGGAAATAGTGAATCACGCCGCGTGACTGGGCGGGGATTTCCAGGGGGAACTGATTGTCTTCGTCGTCCTGCAGACCGGGGGGACGATCATCGCAGATGAAGCCTCGAAAGTCTCTTTGGGAGCGATTGTCGATCGACACCGAAATGGGGTGCTTTTCGCCGCGCGTGGCGACGTGTCGCATTTCGCGTTTCGCGCGAAAGTCTCCTTTGCGGGGCAGGCTGAGCAGATCCACCAGGGCGAGCGCGACGAGTGCCGAGTTGGCTGCGATCAGGGCGGGCCAACTGTTGGGATAGGCATACAGCGCCAGCGTCAGGATCGCCGGCGCTGCCGCCAGGGTACACAGGTTGCGCGTGGGAGCAATCACAGCCGTGGAACCTCGATCGTCTTCAGCATGGACAGCAGGGCATGGTCCGATGTTTCGCCTTCCACTTCGGCTTCGGGTGAAATAATCACTCGATGCCGCAGCGCGGGCAGCACGATTTCAATGACGTCGTCGGGGATGACGTACGATCGGCCCGCAAACGCCGCCTGGACACGGCCGGCGTTCAGCAATGCGATTCCCGCGCGTGGACTGGCTCCCATGTAAAACGCGGGCCATTCGCGCGTCTTGCGGACGATGGTGTTGATGTACGAAATGATCCGCTTGTCGACTGTGATCTCACGGCACGCCTCCTGGACCCGCAGGATTTCCGCCGCAGAGAGCAACTTCGTGACCTGTTGATCGAACGCCTTTTCCTGGAAGTTCTGACAGTGCAATTGCAGGATGCCGTCTTCTTCCTGGGCGGTCGGATAGTCCACAACCAGTTTGAACAGGAAGCGGTCGAGCTGCGCTTCCGGCAGGTTATAGGTCCCTTCCGACTCGACCGGGTTTTGAGTCGCCATGACCAGGAACGGCGGCGGAAGTTCGTACGTGGTCCCGTTCACGGTGACTCGGCCTTCCTGCATGATTTCCAGCAGGGCGGCGTGTGTCTTGGCAGGGGATCGATTGATTTCGTCCGCCAGCAGGATTTGCGTGAAGACAGGCCCCTGTCGAAAGCGAAAGTCTTGAGTTCTTGAATCGAAGACCGGCTGACCCGTCACGTCCGAGGGCATCAGGTCGGCCGTGAACTGGATTCGGCCGAACTGACACCCCAGGATTCGACCGAGCAATCGGACGAGCAGGGTTTTGCCCAGACCGGGTACGCTTTCGATCAGCACATGTCCCCCGGCGACGAGCGCGACCAGCGTGAGCCGCACGAAGTCGGATTGTCCGACATAGATTTTGCCGATTTCGACCAGGACGGATTCCACGGTCCGGCGTACGGCCTCGAAGTCCGGGGAGGTCTGTACGGGCGCAGCGTCCACATAGACGGTGTCGTACGGTGATTTCGGGATGGATTCGGCAGGTTGATCCAAGATTTATTCCTCTTCAGGGTCGGTGGCTGCTGGATTTGAATTGGTCACGTCCGGTGCTTGCGTCTCATAACCACGCCGCAGTTCGGCTCGATGCCAGTCGCGAATGAGCAGTCTGGCATGGGTGACATCGCGTGTTCGTTGCAACAGAACTCCCAACGCTTCGACATGCTTCCCGAAACGGACGGTTTCCGAATCCATGGCAGTGCGCGGTCGTCCGACGATCGGCATCTTCCACCAGCAGAACAAGATCAGCGCCAGCACCGCCTGCCCGAAGATCCAGCCGTGCGGATGAACCTTCAGGAATTGCAGGATACTTGGGCTGTCAGCGAACTTGCCGTCCGACCAGCGTGATGACAAGGCGATGGCGACTCGACTCTGTTCCGGCAAAAGTTTGACGAGTTCTTCGGCCAGTCGACGGTTCCCCGGATCCACCATTCCACCGTTCAGCAGCGGAGCCGCGTTGACCAGGACCAGGATTTGCCCGGCGTCATCGTAGTCCTCGATCAGCAGTGGTTCATCCCCGGTCGACCAGAGCACCTCGACGTCGCGGGCCGGTTCCAAACGTCGGCTGAGCGGCCAGCGCGCCTGAATGGTCACTGGATTGCCTTCCACCTGGAATTCCACAGGGATGACGGGTGCTGCGTCCTTGCGATCGATTCGCTTCATACCGAATGACTGGCCCACTTCCGCCTTGTACTCGCGAAAGGACCCGACTTTTACGTCTCCTGCCAGATCGGCGGCCGCAGTTTGCGCCCCTTGTTTGTCCTCCGCCGATGTCTCTGGCATTGCGGCGACCTGCCGCCAGTAATCAATGGCACAGTCGCTGTCCCGCAGGACAATCAACACGGTCGAGATCGAGCCATCGACCATCATTTCGCGGATGTTGTCCAGCGTCTCCTTGGGAATCTTGTCGTAACTGGATTGAAACAGGATCAGGACATCGAATTCGTACTTCATCCGCTGCGAGACGGACCGCCAGAGTTGCGTTCGATGCCCCTGGCTCTTGACGAGCTCAATGAATCCGGAGATCCCGTTGATGCTTTCGCCCTTGGGGACGGCATATTGAGTCTGCAACTCCTTTCCGCACCCGGCGACGACGGCGCAGAGGAGAGTCATGAGCCACAGGCGCGGGAAGATCGCGCCCGAAGTCCCGCCGGACTTGTGTCCGCCGGTCAGAATCCAGACGGAGGACGGTGTCATGACCCGGCCCTCCGCGCGGATACGGCGAAGGAGTCCCGTTCGTTCCAGACCCGTTCAAACTGTTCCTGAGTGACCGGCAGATGACCGAAGAAGGCATCTTCGAAGAGTCGAGTCGAATTTCGGAACAGTTCGATCAACATCGGGGACGACTGAGACACCTCGGAGATGTAGCGCCGGTTGGTCTTCCCTTTCTGCAGTTCCAGCAGGCCCTGTTTGTCGAGTTGAACGAGTTGCCAACTGTGATAAAACGTCATGGCGGGCCCGTAGGCTGCCTGTGCCGCCAGGCGGGCCGCTTCGCCAAGCAGGTCTCGGACGTCGCGGGCCGATTCCGGGAGTGCTTCCAGTTGCTCCACGCTGACGGTGGTAATTTGCCGCTGCTCCGGGACGGGAGGCGGTTCCGCAATCTTCAGCACCTTGGCGATCGCCACCATGAGAAGTGCCAGGAAGATTCCCAACCCCATCCACAGAATGATCTGTCCGAAAGGAATGGACGCATTCGGCAGCTTGAAGTCCTTGTCCGCGGAGGTTGCAGGTTCGACCTTGGTCGGGCGCATGGGCCGATAGCCGTCGCGACTGGCGTCGTACCACGGATACTTGTTCTTTTGCAGGGCGGCCCTGGCCTCGGCGCCGGGATCGGCGGCCAGGACCGGCGGGCCACCAACGCCGACTGCCAGGAGTCCGCCAAGCACCGACATTGCGATGACGGTCGCTCTCATCAGGCGATCTCCTGTTGCGCGTATTGCCGGGCTTGAGCCCGCAGCTTCAATTCCACGTCCCACCCTTCCCGGCGAATGCGACAGTCCAGATATGAAACGAAGCGAAAAACCGTCAGAAATGTGATGGCAATCCAGAAGGCCGCCTGGATCTGCCAGTCGACCACGAATGCCGTGTCCAGCATCGCCTCCGGATCAAATCGGAACCGGTCCTCCCATAGCTCAGAAACAGTTCGCAACAGGATCGTCAGCGACACCATCCCGAAGCAGAGGACAACCAGATCAATCAAACGCAGCGCAACGATCTTACCCAAGGTGCGTGCGTTCAGTGCTGTTCGTCGCGCCCAGGTACTTTTCAGCGATGTCTGTTCGAGCAGGATGATTTCGTTCAGAAAAAACATTTCTACAAACACAATCGGAGCGGCCACGCACAGCAGCATGCACAGGCCCCGGACAAGCACCTGGAAGCAGACCATCTGCGGGAATGTGCGACCGACATCACGCGCTGCCCGGCGTGAAGAGAATTTTTTTGAGAACGTGATCTGGCCCAGGTACAATGTCAGCAACAGTGTGGCCCACGGGACTTCCATGCTCAACAGAAGCAATCCAAAATAGACATTCACCGGTTCAAACCAGGACTGCAGCAAGAGGTTCAGCAGGAAGATCGGAACAATTCCCGCCAGTGACGCTCCGAGCAGGCCGACCCAGTTACGACCGCAGAACAGGAATGCGATGTCCAGGCATTCAAGAATATTGCGGGGGCGGATGGCGAGTTGAACATGTTCAAGTTTCACGGCGACTCCCGGGTGCGAGAACGCCGAGAACGACGACATAGCCGAGTAGCAGAAGTGTGCTGGTAATGGCTACCGTGAGCTTGAACGCGTACGGCAACTGCGACGGAGAAATCGATCCTTCGATGTACGCGGCGAACAGGAACAGGATCGTGGCGACGCCGGCGCTTTCCAAGGCGCGGGGGGCAGTCCGCCGGAGCGATTCTTTCCGGCTCCATCCCCTGGTGTCAATGACCGCCCAACCGAGCCGCAGTCCCGCCGCGCCCGACAGGACAACCGCCGTCAGCTCAAACGGTCCGTGTGCCGTCACAAACGTCAGGAAATTGGCGGATGACGGCGATCGGATCATGAACCCAAACACACCTCCCAGAAAGATCGCGTTGAACGCCAGTGTGATCAGGCTGCCGATCCCCAGGAAGACGCCACTGGCAAAGCAGCGCAGCCCGATCCCCGCGTTGTTGAACAGATAAAACCCCGTCATGCCGGCGCGGGAATCATCGAGCAAATCGCCGTCCAGCGGCTTGGCATACATCTCTTCAACCTGCTCCAGCACCTGTTCGCCCACAATCGCCTGGGCGAAGTCTTCGCGCAGTACGGCACCCAGCATTGTCCCGCCGAACAAGCCCCAGAAGACGACAAACGCAATCCAGGTGCAGGGATCACGCAGGATGCGACGGGGCACATCCACGAATATCGTGCGGCCCCATTGCGAAATGCGGAAGGATTCCGCCCGATAGAGTTGTGTATGAGCGTCTGCCACCAGTTGATGCAGGTACTGCGTGGTGCCGGCGGGAAAACTCATCGCGATCGCCAGCGACAGGTCTCCACAGACAGATCGATAGCGCCGCGCGAACTTCGCCAGTCGCTCGGCATCCTTCTTTCCACTGCCCCGACACCAGTAAATGTCGTCCTCCAACTGCTTCCATTCGGGAGTCCGCGCCGCAATCAACTCAGCGACTTTCACGGGTGGCCTCCTCCAGATGTCGCAAGTGATCGAGAACCTGGGCCTCCTGGAGGTCTTCGCCGTCAAAAGGCGGTTCTTCTTCGACCGCGCGCCGCCGCCGCACCGTGATGCGATTTTCCTCTTTGACAGTGGCGAATTCGTAGATGGCGCACAGCAACTGGTCCGGATTGAATTTGGGAGGCAAGCTCCAGGCCTTGATGAAGTGCTGGGCCAGGATCTGTGCCAGTTCATTACGCCGGGCTGGCGATAATTCATGGCGACTGCTGACGTAGGCCGCCAGCGCGTCGATCGTGGTGGTATCGGGTCGAAACTGGGGGGGAATCCGTTCGCGGGTTCGATCCTTGACGTTGTGTACGGCCGGTGGACGCGGTGAAGCGCGTTGACCCTCCAGCACCACCATCGTGCCGGCGGCCAGGTCGCCGAGTCGCTGGAATCGTGAGCCAAACAACATCGCCAGGACGCCGGGGAAAAACGGCGGAAACAGGTCTGCGGAACGGAGCACGTTTCGCAACATGGCCTGGCCCGCATTGATGGCCAATCCGGATTCCGAAACGACGCGAATCCCCAGGGCTTTCTTGCCCAGGGTCTGCCCGTTCCAGAATGCCTCCATCAATCCACCGTAACCCCAGACCAGGGCGAAGCCGATAAACAGCAGGAACCCGATCCCCGCCCCACCCAGGAAGGCCAGGCCGATGCCAAGGCCGATCAGGACCGCGCCCAACAAGAGGAAATCGAGCAGCAGCGCCAGGGAGCGTGTAAACGGTCCCGCCAACCGGAAGTCGAATGCGACATTTTCCGGAGTGGACACCAGAACCGTGGAGTCCAGCGGTGCAGACGCTGCCGCCAACGGAACCATCATCACCTCTTCACCGTCTGCGGAACACCTATCTCACAAACGACTTCATTACAACAAGCGAATCCGCACTCTTCTCGTCACGGACGATACCGTGCTGAGAAAATGGTGGCAACCGAACGCACGTGGGCGGTCCAAAGCGACCGACCACAGCCACCCGACGGGTTACGTCCTTCTCAGCGTCGCCGATCTCGCGAGCGATCGGATGTCTTGTGACAAACCTCTGAATTCTCACGAATTCATCGACAAAAGATCGTTCGCTAGTTCTTGCGCCACAGAGTCTGATCCGTGCGATCTTCCAGCGTGATCTTCAGTTCGTTCAGCTTGTTGCGAATCAGATCCGCGACCGCAAAATTCTTGTTTTTGCGGGCATCGGCGCGGATCTGGATGACCAGTTGCATCAGGCCATCCACCAGGCCGTCGTCACTGGAAACGGCCTTTTTTCGGGCGTCGCGGAAGACGCCCAGGATCGCCGACAGTTCCTTGAGCAACCCCATTCCCGCGGTCAAGGCGGGCAGTTTTGACTTGTCGGCCTGGGCGGTGTCGAGCTTGTGATCGCCGATAAAGCTGTTCAGCGTCTTGCGCAGGTCAAACAGGACGCCCACGGCCCCACCTGTATTGAAGTCGTCGTCCATCGCATCCAGGTACCGCAGTCGCAGTGATGCCAATTCCGCGAAGTAGGCTGCCGGCTCACCCGTCAGGGCAGGAGCACTCTCACGAGTTGCCGCGGCCTGCAGCGAATAGAAGGATTGACCTGCCACTCGTTCGTACGTTTCAAACAGGCGGTAGAAGCCCTCCAGGCTTTTGCCTGTTTCTTCGATCCGTTCGTCGCTGAAGTCGATCGGACTGCGATAGTGAGTGGCCAGCAGGAAGAACCGGATCGTTTCCGGATCGTGTTTGGCAAACAATTCCTTCACCGACGCGGCTCCCTTGGAGCCGGCCAGTTTGTTGGCTTCCTGAGCTTCCTTGGCCGCTGCCAGATCGGCGGGCTTGTCGCCCTGCTTATCGTGACCGCCCCCCACCTTGCCCGGTGCGCCGCTGGCCTGCATCAGGCCGTTGTGCATCCAGTAGCGGGCAAACGGCTTGCCCGTACAGCATTCGGACTGTGCCAGCTCGTTTTCGTGATGGGGAAACATCAGATCGAGTCCACCGCCGTGGATGTCGATCGAATCCCCCAGAATCTTCCTGGCCATCGCCGAACATTCGATATGCCAGCCGGGCCGTCCCGGTCCCCAGGGGCTGTCCCAGGCAGGCTCGCCCGGTTTGGAACCTTTCCACAAGGCAAAGTCGGCGGGATGATGCTTGCCGCCGTGGGTTTCCGCTCGCGTCCCGGCCAGCATTTCGTTCAGGCTGCGACCGCTCAGCTTGCCATAGTCCTCGTCCTTCGTGCAGTTGAAGTAGACGTCGCCATCGAGCGGGTACGCGAAGCCCTTTTCGATCAGGGTGGCAATGATCTCCTGCATCTCCTTGATGTGCTGAGTCGCGTAGGGGAAGTGATCGATCCCGTCGACCGCCATGGTTTTCAGGTTGTCGAAATAGTCCTGGGTCATTTCCTTCGCGAGCGCTTCGACAGTCATCTTTCGTTCATTGGCGCGGTTGATCAGCTTGTCGTCGACGTCGGTGATGTTGACGACCCAAGTCACCTTGTACCCGGAATAGACCAGGTACCGCTTGACCGTGTCAAAGATCACCGGTCCGACCATGTGCCCAATGTGGGCCGGCTTGTAGACCGTCGGGCCGCACAGGTACATCGTCACCTGACCGGGCGCAACGGTTTGGAAATCTTCCTTCTGGCGTGAAAGCGTGTTGTAAACGCGAAGTGGCATGGCTCCGTCTTCCCTGCTGACGAAAAAGGTCCTGTGACTGTCCAAATCAAGTTATCAGTTCGTGGCACTGCGTCCGAGCAGCACCACGGCATCGGCATCCATTGCTTCCTGTCGACCGATCGGGCCGACCCTTTCCCCAGTCTTGGCTTTCACGTTGACGCACTCTTCGGAAATCCCAAGCAATTTTGCGATTCGGTCTGCGATGGTCCGTTTAAAGCGAGCGAGCTTGGGCCGCTCGGCGTGGATTGTGCAATCGACGTTGACCACGTGCCAGCCCCGTTCGGCCACCCCGTTCACCGCCGCTCGCAGAAAGACCGTGGAATCGGCCCCTGCCCATTGCGGATCCGTGTTGGGAAACCAATCGCCGATATCCCCCAGACCGGCGGCTCCCAGGATGGCATCCGTGATGGCATGCAGCAGGACGTCGGCGTCGCTGTGGCCGTCCAAACCCATCTCAAACTCGATCGTCACTCCTCCAAGCACGAGGGGGCGTCCCGCAACCAACCGGTGGCGGTCGTGCCCCAAACCCACTCGAAACTCTGCCTGTGACATGCTGAACCCTGATTCCGTCGAACGTGTTGCTGGCGCGGATGATAGCCGCGGGTGGCGATCGTGACAATTGGATGTCGACGAACCCCGCGGCCATCGCCCTTTTCTAATTGGTGTACCACGGTCTTATCTTCTTCGGGATGCCCGTGCGAGTGCTCAATCGGCATCCGAGTTCCGATTTGAAAAAGGCCATGGCCGTGGACGAACCCGGAATCACGTCACGGTCAACGGCAACTCAAATTGACATGAATTGCGACGGGACCTAAATTCCGCCTGCTCTCCTGACCCCAATTCACATCCTGATTTCGGAACCCCGCGTGCCTCCGCGCATTGACAATGCTGCGCTGCGTCGGTTGGTGCCCCTGATGGCGGCCCTGCTGGGAGTCTGCGTCTTTGTCGGCTGTTCGCTGTTTCCCAACGGGGATCCCGGCAGGGCCATTCGGTCGCTTCGGCCGTCCCTGCCGCCAATCCAGACGTCCCACGAAGCCGTGCAGCTGGAGGTCTTTTTTGTCGACCGCCCGGCGGATGACCCGCTCCTTGGGCCCGCATTGTGGCGCGAAGTCGACCAGATCTCGGCAATTCCTGCCGAAACCCGGGAATCACTGGAACAAAATGGATTTCAAGTCGGACATGTCGGTTCCAGTCCGCCAGTAACGGTCCAGACGCTGATGGGATTGGTCACTGACCTGACTTCAAACGATACCAGCAACGGCAAACCGATGTTCGGCATGCGCAAGCGTCTGTCGCCCGGTGTCGAGACCCAGATTCAGGCGAGCAACGCGATCGACCAGTGTTCGATCAAGGTGGTCGACGGTCCGCGCACAAAAACCTGCGAGTACGACCAGGTTCGGTGCATGTTCAGACTGAAGTCCGCGCGACTTCGCGATGGCTGGGTTCGGATCGATTTTCAGCCGGAAATACATCATGGCGAACTGCGAGCGCGCATTACCCCGACCGAGGATTCCCTGGCGGCCTCCGGTTTCAGCGGGCCGGGCGGGTGGGCGTATCAAAATCGTCAGAAGGTGGATGTCCGCCACGCTCAGCATTTCAGCCTGACGCTGAACGTGGGGGAAATCGCCATCGTCACGGCACTGACTGATCCCCCGGATTCCATGGGGCGCAGTTTCTTCTGCCGCGAGGAAGATGGGCGGCTGATGCAGCGGGTGCTGATCGTTCGCGTGGCAGACGGCGGCCAGCCGCCACGGGCGTTCTAACTGATTGCCGATTGTTGGGACGGAATGGCAAAAGCCCGACTCACCAGCTAAGGGGAATCGGGCTGGACACGCATGGACGAATCGCTCGCGGATCCGGCGAAAGTCCCGGGTTCACGCAACGCGATCTGGCTTATTGCTTGAGCAGAGCGCGTCCCGAGTTGATCCCGGCCCGACTGCTGGACTTGTCCCGGAGCAGATTGCCGGCCGACGGCGAATACGTCGCGCACAAGTGGCGGAAATCGTCGCGTGTCTGGAAGTATGCTTCGATGACTCGCGGGTCCCATTGTTCGCCGGCACCGCGACGAAAGATCTCTTCCAGTCGTTCCAGCGGCATCCCCTTGCGGTAGGGGCGGTCGCTGACCATTGCATCGTAGCTGTCCGCCACGGCGATGATCCGCGCCATCAGTGGAATCCCTTCGCCCTTCAACTTGTCGGGATAACCCTTGCCATTGAAGGCTTCGTGATGGTGCCGGACTCCCGGCAGGATCTGCGCCAGGTTTCGCAACTGGCACAGGATCTGGTACCCGATCATCGGGTGCTGTTGAATCTGTCGAAATTCGTCCTCGGTCAACTGCCCCGGCTTGGCCAGGATGCGGTCGTCGACGCCAACCTTGCCGATGTCATGCAACAACCCGGACATATAAATGTCTTCCAGATCGCTGGTTTCGAGTCCAATCTGCTGGCCCAGGCATCGTGCCAGCAGGGCCACGCGTTCGCTATGACCGCGGGTGTAGGGATCCTTCGCGTCCAGGGTGGACACCAGTGATCGTACGAATCCGACCAGCAATTCATCGTGCTCGTCGTAGAGTTCGATATTGCGGATGTGAGTTCCCAGGATGGTGGCGATCGAACTGATCAGGTTCGCCTCGACCGTTCCGAATTCACGGCCGCCTCGCAGATTCGTCGCCACGATCCAGCCGCGTCGATGCTGTGGATCACCGATCGGAACGATGACAATATTTTTCAGGCCAGGAAAATCTTCCCCCAGCAGGGTGTGCTGCAGCTTGTTCTTGACCAGTGGTTTACTCCAGTTGTGCTGGTCGAAGCGGGCCAGCAAACGGGCAAAACCCATCTGGTCAAACGGCAGCCGTCCCTGTGACAGAAACCGCATGGAATGATCGGAATTCTCGATGCAGATACCGACCCCGGAACTCTCGATCAGCGGGTACAGTCCCCGCACCGACAGTTCGGCGAGTTCTTCCGAAGGACGCGACAGGTGCAGGTTCTGCGTCAGCCGGTGCAGCAGGCTGATTTCTTCGTAGGTGTAGTCGATCTGCTGGCTGAGTGCATCCAGTTCCAGTTGCAGTTCGGATTCGCGGCCACGCAGTTTCATTTCCCGATAGGCACATTCGAGCAACCGCCGCAGCACGCGCGATTCACAGACCGGCACGCATTTCAGCCATTGCTCGGCATCCTGTTTAGTCCCGTGGGCCTGCAGCGCGGCCAGGTGGAGTTCCGGCGGTTGGACATTCTGGCTGGAGAAAACGTATCCCGTGATCACCACGCCTTCGTGGGCGGGTACAGGGACGACAAAGTACGTCAATTCATCACTGAGGATGTCGACTTCGATGGCAGTGACGTCAACCAGTTGTGACGCCTGTCGCGGTGGAACGTAAGGGAGCAGTTCGGCGTGCGACTGAGCCAGCACGCGGCCAAACTCCCGATCCACCAGCATGCAGGGCAAGCCCGTGCCGTCGCTGAAATCTTTGAGGATACTGAGAATTGGCGTTTCGACGGCGCGTTCCGGCGCGTCCTCGGACTTGTCGAGGTCGCTGTTTTCCGGTGACGGTGTTTCGAGCAGCCAGGTTGCCATCATGAATTTCCCCCGCGTCGATACGACAGATCGAACGGCCGACCCTTCCCCGGCAACAAATGCAACCGGTTTGACGCCGAAGGGCAGGAGAACTCTAGGTCATTCTGGGGCTGGAGCAAAAAAATGGAGGCTGATTGAACACCGGGTTACCGCAGTCGGTGGTGGTCGCCGATACTGCCGCCGCGAGACGGAAGATCGGCGCTGTTAGCGGATTCGGCACGACCGGTACAGCTGTACTTTTCGGAATGGGGCGATCCGGTCGTTGCGTCACGAAGGGCGCTTGCCGCGTTCTCGTAACAGGTCGCTGACCTGCTTCAGCAACTGCTGCTCGCGCGGAGTGAGCGAGCCCATCCCCTGGGCGTGGACCTTGGCGAGCAATTCGTCCAATTGCTGCTCGGCCTCTTCCTGCTGCCGGCGAAGGGCCTGCTCTTTGTTCTGTCGCCGCCGTTCGCGCCATTGGTCCAGCAGACCGCGCTGAGCCTCCGCAGACTGGGTACTTCCCGCGGGTGCCGATCGATCCAGGCTCGTATAGCCTTCGGAAAAGTCGTACCCGAGAAACGAATCGTCCTCGCGCTCCACGGATTCATTCTCGAAGTATTGAACCAGGTTGACAATCAACAGGACCGCCCCCAGGAAGACGACGGCAGACCAGTCTCCAAACAGTCCGCCCAGAGCCACCAGTCCAGCCGCGATCATGCTGACCTGCATCGCCCGACGATCCACCAATTCGGGGTGGATCCGCGTCAACAGCAGCGTTCGAACAATGCGACCGCCGTCCATGGGAAGGATTGGCAGCAGGTTGAAGACCAGCAGCATCCAGTTCAGGGAGAACACGATCAGGCCCAGATCCTGCCAGATGCGGTCTTCGTGCAGCCTGCTTATTGGCAATTCCAGAGGGTTCAAGATCCCCCAGAGTGCGGTTGGGGCGTAGTAGGTGGGAAACACCGCACAGCAGATCACCAGGTTCACAAATGGCCCCGCAGCGGTCGTCACCACCTGAGACCACGTTCCCCGGCCGGCCTGTACCATCGCCAGGCCTCCCATGGGGGAAAGGTGGATTTCCGAGGCCGTGCCCCCCGTCAACCGGGCCAGGCAGACGTGTCCCACTTCATGCAGAAAAACAGACAGGACCAGCAGCCCAAGGACAATCAGGCCCAGTGACCAGCCCAATCGAATCAGGAAGAGGGGAGCCAGCGGCAGGAAAAACAGGCTGAGGCGGACCTGCAGCGATCCGATCCGAAAGAGCTCGAACGACGGCAGCATCCAATTCAGTCGTTCATTCATGACGCGAACGCCTTATCACGCCCCGCAGAAAACCGACTCCATTACCGAACGCAATGCTCTTGTATCCTAGCCCGCGAACCCCTGCCTGACAATCCGCCACGTTTCCATTGATTTACTTCTGCGAGAGACCGCCTGTCGAAACTTGGATTTGCCACTCAAAACTGGTGGCCCGGCTTGGGTCCATGCTCCGTGACCGTCAGTAGTTCGGGACCGGTTTCCGTGACCAGAATCGTGTGCTCGAACTGGGCCGACAGGGACAAATCCATTGTGCGGACAGTCCATTTGTCCTTCTTGTCAAGCATCGTTCTCCAGGTTCCCACGTTGATCATCGGTTCGATCGTGAAGCACATTCCGGGTTCCAGGATCAATTGCGACGGGTTGATCTTCGGCACGTAATGCGGAACGCCGGGTTCCTGATGGAATTCGCGTCCCAGTCCGTGCCCCTGATACTCCTGCACAACGGAATAGCCATGACGCCGGGCAAATCGGTCGATGGCCCTGCCAATTTCCATCAATTTGCCACCGGGATTCACTGCATCAATACCGACGTGCATCGCATCGAAGGCGGCCTGGACCAGATTGCGGGCGTCTTCCGCCACCGGTTCAATCAGGAACGTTTCGGATGAATCGCCGTGCCAGCCATCGACAATGGTGGTCAAATCCACGTTGACGATATCACCTTCCCGCAAGGGGATGGAGTTGGGGATTCCGTGGCAAACAACCTCGTTGACGCTGGTACAGATCGTGTTTGGGTAGCCCTTGTACCCCAGGCACGCGGGCGTATGGCCGTGATCCAGCGTGTATTCATAGGCTTTTCGATCCAGCTCCAGGGTGGTGACCCCCGCCTTCACGAAGGGGCGGATGAAGTCCATCAATTGAGCATTGAATGCCCCGGCACGTCGCAGTCCCTCGCGATCCTGCTCATTGTAGATCGGTGCCTTCGGCCTGGCATTCTTTTGTCCGAGCGCCTGCATGATGTTCAACCACAAACCCTTCATTGAAATACAGGTTCCAGAATGATTGAGCCCCACGGCACTGAACTCAAACCGTGGTCCGCACACTCGGAATTGCTGTCGGCAGCCATGGCACTCGAATTCCAGATCGCGACAACGCAGTAGTTTCCACTGGTGAGAGCCATTTCGCAAGTGCGACCGGCGCGCAAAAATACCGCCGTGCGGCCCACCAAAGCCGCGCGACGGCATCATTCAACCGTTTAGCGATCTGTCTGACCAGCGGAACTTGCCACTCAGTTCGACTCGGTTACGGCACTTTCCGTGACCAGTTCGACCGGGGCCACATTGATCCGGCGACCTTCACGATCGAAGAAAACATGCCCTTCGACGAGTGAGAACAGCGTATAATCGCGTCCCATGCCGACATTCTTGCCAGGATGCCACTTCGTACCGCGTTGACGGATCAGGATGTTCCCGGCGATGACCATTTCGCCTCCGAACTTCTTGACGCCCAAACGCTTTGCATTGGAGTCGCGACCGTTACGGCTGGACCCCTGCCCCTTCTTATGAGCCATGACTCAAATCCCATCAGTCAATTGACAAATCAGCCCGCAAGCCAGACCTTTGGCGCGGAGAACCCGCAGTTTCCTCGAAACAGGCGTCAAACGCAAGTCGCCACGCGAGACTTACCTCCAAGTTTCCGGATTGCGGGCGAAACTTCCCCGGAAATCCGGTCAGTTACAACCGACTGATGTCGTCGTACACCCGTCCACCTGGATGGGTGTCGGGCCTCCAAACGCTGAGTACGTGCATTTGCAGGGAACGCCATCCACATTGGCTTGGAGTTCGCAATTGGTAAAGACGTAATTGTTTACGTTGACGGTTACCTTTTCGTTTGTACATTGCACCCCGGTCGGTTCTTCGTTGATTGCGCACTCACCGGTTTCCACGACGCCGGCCGCGGTGCAACGGCCCCACCGCTCGGTCGCTTTGCCACCAGCTCAGCCACTTTTCTGCACGGCATGGCCGCCGCCAATGATTCGAATCGCGCCCTTACGGCCAGAGCAATCCAAACTCCAGTTGACGCTTCAATCTTCCTGGTGATAGAAGGCCCCAAAGTGCGAATCTGCAGACATCCACGGAGGGGGAACGATGATCAGGCATGGAACGATTGCGACGTTGGTTTTGGTAACGGGGTTAAGCGTTGCGGGGTTCGGACTGCTGACCGCTCAGGAACCTCAGACTGAAATCCCGCGTCAACGCGTCTCACCCAAGTTGCTGAAGCAGGCCCTGGCGGAGCGCCCCGTTGTGGTCACGGCCACCGCTCCCCATACAAACACGCGGTGCATCCACGATTTGCGGACCATCGCTCAGGACCTGGACGCCGCCGGGCAGAAGGCGGAAGCGTCGCGATTGAAGATTGCAATTCTCGAAATCCAACGCAAGGTCGAACACGAGATCGCTGACAAACAGGCTCAAGTCAAGAAGCTCACGTCCGAAATCGAGGATTTGAAAGCGGCCATTGCCGAGTAGTGGACGTGATTTGCGTTGTTGACGGTTCGACCTATCGGGCATCCCGCTGATCAATGCGGGCAGGAGTCTGAATCATGGGGATTTCGATTAAACTCGGAGCGTTGGCCCTGGCGGTGACCCCGTTCGTCTGGTCTGTCGTCATTCATTCGGGGGCAGCCCCGACCCCGATGTCGATCTCCGTTCCGAAGCTGCCAGCGCTGTCGTTCCGACAATATGCCGTCGATCTGGGAAAGATTCAGCCCACCAGCGAGTCGCGGGCGACATTTGTATTCTTCAACCGCGGGGCCGGCCCGGTTGAGATTACGAAAGTCGTTCCCAGTTGCAGTTGCCTGGTTCCACGCGTGGACCAGAAGGTGTTTGAACCGGGCGAAAATGGCAGGATCATTCTGCGGATCCAACCCGCCAACGAAGCCCCGGGCCGCAAGGAACTGTTTGCCGATGTCTGGTACAACGATCCGGAGCCGCGCCAAGTCCGCCTGACATTCAAGCTGGATATTCCCGATCGACAAATGTCGGTGACACCGGCTCAAATGATGATCTTTCATCCTGCCGGGAGCACTGAGACGGTGGCCACGTTCACCGTCACCGACGGTCGGAAGAAGCCGTTTGAGCTGACTGATGTCGCGGCCAATACGGAACTGGTGACGCCCGTGATTGGCGAGCGAACCGTCGCACCGACGGGTGAATGGTCACAGACAGTGCAGGTGACGATTCCCGGTGCGATTCCTCCGGGCAAGCACCACGCCCTGCTGCGAATCAAGACGACAGACCCCGATTATGCCGAACTGCGGGTCCCGATGCTGCTACAGGGGCCACACACGAACACCGCCGGCGACGAAGATCACGAGCACGTGCACACGCAGAGCCTTCGGAAGCCATGAGCCCCCCGGTTTCAGCGTGGGTGCGACTGTGGCGTGGAATCGCCTGTTGGGGAACCTTTCTGATCACACCTTTGGGGTGGTTCTGCTACGGCCGACTGATCCGTCGAACCGAACCCGCGCGATTGAATCAGGGTTTGGTCCTGGTCCTGACCGGAATCGAAGGACGCAGTTTCCTGAACGTCAGCCTGCTGGCCGGCCTGATCGATGGTGGCGTACGAAGCGCCGTGGAAATCGTTGACTGGACAACGGGCAACAAGCTGTTGTTTCTGCTCCATCTGCGCGGCTTGTCGCGAAACACACGGGTCGCCCAAGATCTCGCAGTCCGCATTGTTGACTATCAGAATCTCCATCCAGGACGCCCGGTCTGGCTGGTCGGGCATTCCGGCGGAGGCGGCCTGTCGCTGCTGGTGGCCAGCGCCCTTCCCGAGGGTCGCAAAATCACAGGAATCGTGATGCTGGCGACGGCAGTTTCACCCGCAGCCGACATTCAATCGGCACTGGACCGGGTGGAAACCTCGATCTGGAATTTCTATTCCTGGTTCGACGCATTCTTCCTGATATTCGGTACGACGGTCGCGGGAACCGTGGATGGTCGTCACGGACCGGCGGCGGGTGCCATCGGACTGCGAGGACACCAGGCAATGCAGGCGATGGCCGACGGGCGTCTGATTCAAGTCGGTTGGAGTTGGCGGATGCTGCGGCAGTTCAACCCGGGGGAACACTTCGGTTGCGTGCATCGCGTCTTCGTGGCTGAAGAGATCGCACCGCTGATCACGGTCAAGGAAGGTGGAACGGATCGATAACGATAACGATTCGTCTTCAGGAGTCTCAGCACTGGATACTCAACCTCAAAACCCCGTTGAAAGGGCTTGCCACGATTTCGAGGCACCATCCACGGGCCGGACTTGATGTTTTTGAGTCGATATGCATGTTTATGGACGCGCGTGCGATTGTGACGCTTTTGTGAACACCAGGAATGATACACATTCTTGACAAGCCTATCCGGGCTCGGCAGACTCTTCGGGCGATACGGATTTCGGCGTGAGCCGCCGTCAATCCAGCGTATCGACCGCAATGTCTGATTATTATCCCGAATACCCCGGTTTGGAGCAGGTGCCATGAGCGCGAACGTTCCTCTGTCTGTGATCAGCTCAACGTACAATCAGTCGTATTACGCCACCATGGCGATTGGAAACAATGTCATTGTTCAGCAACCGTCGGGCGGGTACGGCGGGTATTACTGGTTTGTGGTCATCAATCGCAAAACCCTCAACGTTGAGTTTAACCAGGTGCAAACTCAGGCCAATGTGGTCCCGAACCTGGGAGCGTTGAATTCGCCGGACCATATCCTGATCGTCGCGACGCTGGGAGTCGGCTTGAACAATGCGCCCCAGGGGGCGCTTTACAAGTTCCTTGATGAGAATGGTGGCGGAATGGAGCTGCGTCGGATTGATCAAATTGCCCAGCAATTCAATTGCGGTTACCTGGGGACGTTCGGGTATTGCTTGTGCTGCGTCCTGGGCAATTTGAATATTCCCGGCTTTGAGGTCAGTGCACTCGGCCAGGTGTCGGGGCCAATCCTTACAATTCAGTTGTTGCCGTCCAATTCAGGGTATACACCGATTCAGATCTCGAACGCGTGAGAATGGAACGTCCGCATTTGCTGCTGGGGGGCTGGTACAAGCCCGGAACCGGGTTCACTCGCGTTCTACTGGCGGTGGTCCCCTACCTGCGGCAGCACTTTCGGATCACATGGCTGGGAATTGGATACCAGGGGGAACCGTTCGACCTGTGTGAGGGGGTGCGTGTCCTGCCGACCAATCTTCGCGGCGGGGACCAGGTGGGAGCTTATTACGCCCGCCTGAACTGGCACGAACTGGCACCGGATGTCGTATTCGCCTTGAATGACATCTGGTACCTGGTTCACTACTCGCGCGAGTTGGGTGAACTGCTGGGATCCATTCCAATGGTCGGATACCTGCCGCTGGATGGCGGGATCGATGATCCCCGCCTTGCGATGGAAGTCAATTGGTTTCATGAACTGGTCACGTATACCAACTGGGCCGCCGCGCAGTTGACATCGGCCCTGCGGGAAATGGGGATTCCCACCCCGGTCTCCGTGGCGGGACATGGGGTGGACCTGCGCCAATTCCAGATGCTCCCGCGTGGCCTTGAGGTTTCCGAGCGAGCGGATCGAGCCCGGCAGTTGTTTGGATTGGATCGCCCGGCGTTTGTGGTGTTGAATGCCAGTCGACCGGATCCTCGCAAGCGTCTGGATGTCACGCTGGCGGCATTTGCCCGATTCGCGGCCGGCAAGCCAGACAATGTGCGACTGTGCCTTCACCAGGCGCATGCATTCGATCAGTTCGTCGTTCCGCTGCGGGAGCAGGCCGATCGACTGGGGATCATGGATCGCCTGCTTTGGTTTCCTCCCCGCCCGGGCCCGCTGGACGACGCGGGGCTGAACGAGTTGTACAACGCCTGTGCCGTCGGACTGAACACAACGTACGGTGAAGGATTTGGCCTGGTCAGCTTCGAACATGCCGCGACCGGCGCTCCGCAGGTCCTGCCCGCTCATCCGGCGCTGTGCGAACTCTGGCAGCAACATGCCGCACTGGTGCGCCCGGTGAAGCCGGTTCACACGCCGTATTCACCGCTGTTGTTTGGCGAGGTGGATGCGGCCGATGTGGCGGACGCCCTGGAGCGACTTTATTCTGATCCGCTGCATTATCAGCACCTGGCGCAAGCGAGCGTGGCGCGGTGTGCGATGCCGGATTTGCAATGGTCCGTACCGGCGGAACGGCTGGTGGAAACACTGCTTAGAGCGTGTCGCCCGAACGGATCAACGGATGGACCTTAAAACGATTCCCTGTGACCGTGATACAGGCCACACTGAAAGACGTCCCTTACTTTTCCACTATCGCCAGCCGTTTCCAGAACGCGAATTCGTTGTTCCAGTTGTTCGACTGATTCAGCACTTCCACCAGCACTTTTTGACCTGCGAACCGTGTCAAATCGACCTGGATACTGGCCCAGCCGCGTTGGGGAGTCGTCAGCTTCTGGTCGATCAATTCCTGGTGAATGACTTCGCCGTTGACTTTCACGACAAGTTGCCAATCCGCCTGCTGACTGTGAGACACATGCATGTCCAGCATCGCGGGTTTGTCCTTCGGCAGTGTCAGTCCGGCACGAAAAATGGCGGGCTTGTCCTGAGCATTCGGGTGGGTGCGCAGGGCATCGGTTTGTCCGGCATGTTCCTTCAGTCGCATCAGTCCATGACTCAGCTCCATCGTTGAGAACTGGGACATGAACGGGGCCAGCAATCGCCCGTAATCATTCCGCCCCGCCGCCTGATCGAGCACGCTGGGGTCGCGGGCGGGAGGGGCGGGTCTGGGATTGACCAGGTAGGACCGGGCGAATTCCATGTCCTGGGGAGTTCGTGCCAGATAGATGTGATCGAACCAGGCAGCTTCGCCGTCCACACATTTCAGGGCCAGACCGGTCAGATTGAACGATCCAAAATCGTTGTAGATGTCTCGCATCGACTGTTGCCACTCCTTCGGGACCGCCCCCGCCAGCCGTAGCGGTGCCCCTGGGACATGACGCGGGGTTCCAGAGTCGTACGAGAATCCGTAACGCAGCCCGCGGTCATCCGCCGGACCATCAAACCGCAACCGTCCGCGCACTCCCCGCCGGAATTGATCGCGTCGTCCCACTTGTGCGATCTGCTCGCCCAGCCTGCCGTCGTTGGCCCACTGAATCAGCACCTGAGTTCCCGTCGGTTGCTTCCATGCAAACAGGATGTATCGATACTGACCCAACTGTGGCTGATCGGTGACGGTGGCTTCCAGACCCTCGATCCGGGAGTTATCCCCGGCATCCGGGGTCACTTTCAAACTGACATTCCCTGAGAACGGTTTTTCGTCGGTGATCTCAACCTGCCCCATGCCGCGATTCAACTGCGAGGCGAACGCGGGGTCATCCTCGAAAATGGTGAGCAGACCGGGCCGTTCCGCCGTCAGTGCGGTGCCGCGCCAATCGACCAGCGATTTTTCGTCCGTTGGAAAGACGACCAGTTCCAGTGAAACGGTCTTTCCCTGGAATTCATGGACCGGAAGCAGAATCGGATCGGGATCACTCACGCCAGTCCGAATCGGAACTTCAAATTCGCCAAGCGAACGATCATCCAGACGCACCTGAATGGAAGTGGGTGTCGCATCGGCAAAACGGGTCACAGCAAATGACAGCCACCGCTGGTGCGGTCCCACTTTCAGTTTGCGGCTGACGGTATAGAACCGGTCGGATGTCCCGGCCACCAGACGGTAATTGGGATCTCGCGCGTACGTCACGTCGAGGAAATTCGTCAGCTTCAACGAGTGGATATCTCCCGGTGTTGCGGCCCACCCGTGCAGACCGCTGATTCGAGCAAGGAGCCGCCCGCTGACTTCGGCCGCCAGGGCCGCTGGATCAAGGCGGATTTCCGGCTCATACCAGTTCACAGCGTCCCGCACATCGAATGGATCCGCTTCCGGAGGACGGTCGACATGCGCCATGTCCGCTCGCAACTGCAGTCGTCGTTGGTCGGACGGCAACGCCGGCAGGGCCAGCCAGCCCGTGTCACCGACCGTTTGAGAGCCCTGCAAGTTCGGCTGTGGTCCAATGGCCTGACCGTTTCCGACCGTAAATGACAACCTCGCAAACCCACCGGAACCGGCCGTCCGGTCCAGTCCGAACTGGGTCCGCCATTCGCGGGCGGTCTCGGGCCATTCAAACGTCAGGTCGCACGAGGCCTGCACTCCAAAGCCCCAGCCAAATTCCTGGGTGGCCGATTGCAGCGGGCCGCGCTGGACATTTTGATTCGTTCGCCAGGTCCAACCCGATCCAAATACAGCTTGGCGTTTCACGTCGGTCGGCAGCAGATTCGACAGGGGGACATCCGTGGGGGCGTGGCAGTGCCAGACGCGGATCGTCCGGTACCGCAACCAGATCGGATCCAGGCTCCAGGCAGGCTGGATCAACTGAAACCATTGCTCGGGACGATTTCGATCGCCATGGTGCCGGGCCTGAAACCGTTCAATGGATGTCGTCCAGCGGCTGCCGTCGATCGTCTCCAGTTGGATCAAGCGGGATTTGAGTTGCGGCGTCAGAGTGGCAAGTTGTTCGTAATACGCGTTCCAGGCATCCTGTCTGGGAAAATGGATCTCTGCGATGTCAGCAAACGGCAATTCCTTGATTCCGTCCGTGGTCAGCAGTGTCACGGAGAATTCAGACCAGCGCAGCGTGCGGAACGTCTGCATCGCGCCGCTGCGCAGCCAGACCGTGTTGGGGCGGTAGTCATCGATCGCGGAACGCTGCCAGACAACGCGGCGCAACCAGTCGATGCCGACTCGCAGCACGCCTTGTTGAGGATCGTCGTGGGGTTGCAGTTCGGCCAGAGGACTGATCAGCAGGTGCGCCGGCTGATGTTCGTAGGTATTCCCCGAATCCGGCTGAAATGCGGTGACTTCACCAGCCAGTCGGTCCCCCCCTTGAAACTCAACATACATGGCGGCTTCGGTCGCCACAGGTTGATCGCGGTCAATGATCCAGCGCACGGGATTGCCGGGGTCAAACAGGACTTTGCCGCCGATTTTCGCGGCCGACGTCGGCTCGAACCATTCGCGAACCTCGGCTTCCTGCACGCGAGTGCCGTCGGAAAACATTGCGGCATACCGATCCGCCGCCTGGCAGTACGCGTGAGCGGCCAGCAGCGTGACAATCCCCGAACTCAGACACAACAGATGGTTCACTTGGAATTCGCTCCGGTCGCGGAAGTCAGTTGACCAGCCGGACGTATGTTCTTGCCGATTCGCTTCTGCAGCGAGTCCCCCAGGTCGTCGCGAGCCAGTTCCGCCAGAGCGGTCAAGTGAGCGACAATCTCTGGATGTTGAGCAGACACGTCGTTCGCTTCGCTGAGGTCCTGTTCCAGGTTGTATAATGCCAATGGTGTTCTCAACTGAACCAGTTTTCCCGGCAGGCCAGCCTGTCCGGGAACGTCGACATGTACGTAGGGGTGTGGAAAATGCAACTTCCAGGGTCCACTGCGAATGGCATGCAAGGCGTCACCCCAATAGTACCAGTACGCCTCGTGCGGCGACTTCACCGGGGACTCGCCCAGGATCAGCGACCGGATATCCAGGCCGTCCAGCTTTCGAGTCGGCAGGTCGGCCCCTGCCAATCCAGCCAGAGTCGGCAGCAGATCGATCGTCGCCGCCAATTCCGCGCATTCAGTTCCCGGCGGAATCTTTCCGGACCAACGCATCACGCAGGGCTCCCGGACACCCCCTTCCCACGCGGTTCCCTTCCCTTCACGAAGCGGCAGAGCGGATCCGCCGTGAGGTCCATAGGACAGCCAGGGGCCATTGTCCGACGTAAAAATCACCAGAGTGTTTTCGTCGATCTTCAATCGCTTCAAGGTCTGCAGAATCTGTCCGACAGACCAGTCGATCTCGCGAATGACATCCCCGTAAATCCCGCGGCTGGACTTCCCGGCATATTTGTCGGAGACAAACAGGGGAACATGCGGCATCGCATGCGGAACATACAGGAAGAACGGGCGATCCCGATTGGCTTCGATGAATTTCAACGCCCGCTCGGTGTAGCTTGTGGTCAGTTTTGTTTGATCGGGATTCAGTTCGACGGTTCGCTCGCCCTCAATCAGCGGCAGGTCAGGAAACTTGGCCGTGGGATGGCGTGGCCACATGTCATTGGAATACGGCAGACCGAAGTACTCATCAAAGCCATGTCGAGTCGGCAGGAATTGAGGGTGATGTCCCAGATGCCATTTGCCATAGATGGCCGTCGCGTATCCTTGCGGCTTCAGGACCTCGGCGATGGTCATTTCGTCGGCATGGATTCCGTGCGTGTTCCCGGGGCCGAGCGCCCCCAGAATGCCCACCCGATTCGGATAGCATCCGGTCAACAGAGCCGTGCGTGATGCCGAACAAACCGCCTGTGCGACGCAGAAACTGGTGAATCTTCGACCTTCCCGTGCCATCTGGTCAAGGTTCGGGGTGTCGGGATAGGAGGATCCGAAGCAGTTCAGGTCGGCATAGCCCAGATCGTCGGCAAAGATGATGACAAAGTTTGGTAAACGAGGCTGATCCGCTGAATGAGCCTGAGTCTCCGAATGAATTGACAAATACACGGAAGCCGTGATCAGCAGGAGCGTCGCAGTTCTATGCAGCAAATCAACCGGAACTCCGGTCCTGACACGTGATGTAAGCATGTGAGATCCGAGTAAATGCGTTTCGAACAGTGAATGTCGTCAGTATCAACTGCCGGAAGCTGAGGGTCAACGGCATGGCTGACAAAGTCATTTGTCATTAACCGTGGAAGCCCGAGTGAGACGCAACGCACTTGCAGCCTGTGGCAAAAGGTGTCTGACCCTTTGGAGGGCACTGAATTCACCTTGAAAATCGCGTGCCCGGAGAGGGTCAGACACCTTTTGCCACAGGCTGCTAGCCAACTGGCGACCTCATTGGCCACAGTTCGCGCTTTTCGCCTGCTGGCTTTCATGATCTTAACCGCCTCGGGCGGTGTTCGCTTTCAATGTCGACAGAAGTGGGGATTGTTCTGGCACTGATCGCCGTGAATGACGTAACTATACAACTGGAAGGCCGTGATATGCCGCCGCGGGTCGCGGGTCACGACACAGTTTCATTCGCGTGAAAGAGGTGTCCCATGGATTCGATTCGAGGCATTGTTGGAGTCAGCATCACCCACCTGATGGTCTTGAGTGCGATGGTCCCCGTGTTCGTGGATGTGAACGAGAACGACGACGAACATCGCCGTCTGCATGGCCGGAGGCATTCACTGTCCGTCAGCCATAACCGCGAAGATTATCCGGTGATCTCGAACTGGCTGACGTCACCGGAAACGCCGCAAGAATCACAACAAACGAGCTGACGGGCACAAAGAACTCCACCGCGCGTTACTTCAATTGCCCGCGAAGTCTGTGAAGTTCTTGAAGTGCGGCAATTGGAGTCATTTCGTCCACGTTCAATTGCCGCAGTTCACCCAGGATCGGGTGTTCCTCCGACTCAAATAACGAGAGCTGTTGTTCTCGCTTCTTTTGAGTCCGACGCTCGGGGACTTTGGTTTTGCCCGAATCGTCAATATGGTCGGATTCCAGGGTGTGCAGGATCACCTTGGCGCGATCCAGGACGGTTCGGGGGACCCCCGCCAGTTGTGCGACGTGGATGCCGTAACTCTTGTCGGCGGAACCCGGGATAATCTTGTGCAGAAAGATCACATCGTCTTCGTCTTCGCGAACCGCCACGTTCCAGTTGACGCATTGCTTGAGCGTGTCGGTCAATTGAGTCAACTCGTGATAGTGCGTGGCGAACAGGGTTCGGCAGCCGATCACGTCGTGCAGGTATTCGGTGATGGACCAGGCGAGTGAAATGCCGTCGTAGGTGCTGGTCCCGCGACCGATTTCGTCGAGAATCACCAGACTGTGTCTGGTGGCCGCGTTCAGAATGCGGGCGGTTTCGGTCATTTCCACCATGAACGTACTTTGCCCCTTGCCCAATTCATCGCTGGCACCGACACGGGCAAAGATCCGGTCCGAGATTCCAATGCGGGCCGTCCGGGCCGGGACGAATGAGCCCATCTGAGCCATCACCGTCAACAGCGCAGCCTGACGGATATAGGTACTTTTTCCCGCCATGTTGGGGCCGGTGATCAACTGCACCAGTCCCGACGATTTGGCGGCGGTCGGGGCCTGGTCCGCATTGACAGCGCCGATCGTGACATCGTTCGGCACGAATTCTCCGGTGGGCTTCAACCGATCCAGCACCGGGTGGCGTCCTTCGCGGATATCCAGGATCGGATCCGTCGTGACGTCCGGACGACAGTATCCCGCACTGACCGCCAGCGTGGCGAGTGCGGCGAGGACGTCGACTTCCGCCAGGACTTCCGCGTTGTCGCGCAGCCGCGGAGACTGAACGGCGACCCGCTCCCGCAGAGCGGTGAAAAGTTCCTGTTCCAGTTGATTCGCCTGACCTTCCGCGCGCAAAACCTTCTCTTCGTATTCCTTCAGATCTGGAGTAATAAAGCGTTCATAATTCTTCAGAGTCTGCTTGCGAATGTATTCCGGTGGAACCTTTTCCGCCTGGACCGCCGTGCATTCCAGGTAATAGCCGAAGACCTTGTTGAACCCGACCTTCAGATTCGGGATGCCCGTTCGTTCGATTTCGGATGCCTGGTAGCGGGCAATCCAGTCCTTGCCGCCGCGAGCGAGGTCTCGCCATTCGTCCAGTTGCGCGTGGTAGCCGTCGCGAATCAGGCCGCCATCGGTCGTCAGCAATGGCGGTTCGTCGATCAGTGCGGCATCGATGTCCGACCGGATCTCGGGACACAGGTCCAGTTTCGCTTCCAATTCGCACAGTCGAGCGGCGGTCCGACCCGACAGCTTCGCCTTGAGTTTCGGGAGCAGCGCCAGCGTCCGGGCCAGGCACGACAGGTCGCGCGGTGAACAGCGTCCGGTGGCGACTCGTGCCGTCAAACGCTGCAGGTCGTAGGCATTCTGCAGTTGCTCGCGCAGGTCCCGACAGAACATGGAGTCGGTGGTCAGTTCCTCAACGGCGTCCAGTCGCAGGTTGATCCGGACGGGATCGGTCAACGGATTCGACAGCCATTCGCCGAGCAATCGCGCCCCCATGGGCGTTACCGTTTCGTCGATGACAGCCAGCAGACTGCCGGCGCGTTCCCCGTTCCGCAAGGTTTGCGTCAATTCCAGGCTGCGCCGGGTGGCTTCGTCGATCAGCAGGCTGGTGCCGCGTCGGTACGGTTCCAGTCGGGTGATGTGGCCCAGGCTGGCCTTTTGTGTTTCCCGCAGATAATCGAGCAACGCTCCGGCTGCAGTCACGCCCGCGGTGTTTTCGTCGATGTCGAATCCGGACAAGGTCCGAGTCTGAAACTGTTCGAGCAGCAACCGCAGGCATTGATCGGCGGCGAACGACCAGGGCGGCCGCTCGCTCAGGAACAGCCCGCTCATGCGCGACAGCGCCTGAATGACGGCATGCTGACTCGCCTGCTCCGGGATCAGGCATTCGGCCGGTTGAATCCGCGCGATTTCGTCGAGCACCGCGTCGTCGCGCAGATCGCTGACAAAGAACCGGCCGGTCGAGACTTCGATCCACGCCAGTCCGCACGATTCCCTGGCGGGGAAGACACAGGCCAGGAAATTGCTTTCCCGGGGGTCGAGTAACGAATCTTCGGTCAAAGTTCCTGGCGTGACGACCCGAGTAACGTCCCGCTTGACGGGCCCCTTGGCCAGCTTGGGATCTTCCATCTGCTCGCAGATGGCTGCGCGAAAGCCCGCTCGCACCAGCTTCTGCAGGTAGCCGTCCAACTGGTGGTACGGAAATCCGGCCATCGGAATCGGATTGGGAGATCCCTTGTCCCGGCTGGTCAAAGTCAGTCCGACCGCTTTGGAGGCCGTGACCGCATCTTCGTAGAACAGCTCATAAAAGTCGCCCATTCGAAACAGCAGGATTGCCTGTGGGTGCTGAGCTTTTACCTCGAGATACCGCTGCATCGCGGGGGTCGGGGTCCGTTCCGTACTGCTCATTTTGAAATCGACTTTGGCTGTGATCGGGAAGCGAATTCGTCAAGTCGCCGTAAGGTACCGATCCGCAGTCGTGACGTCGAATGAGACGAGCTTTGCCCACAAAATGGGGTCTGACCCTCCCAATGTGGCTGCTGCTCAAATCAGAGACCTGTGGCAGGGGGCTGACCGGCTTTGCCCAACGAATGGGGTCTGCCCCCCTCCCAATGTGGTTTCTATTCAAATTAGAGACCTGTGGTCGGGGTCTGACCCCATTCGTTGGGCAAAGCCGGTCTGCCCCCATTTAGTGGGCAAAGTCAATGCGTCATCACAACAGCATCACCAAACCGGGAACTTCCCGAATGCGTGTGTAGACCAGCAGCACTTCGTCGCAGGTTTCGACCCACGGAGTGATCGTAACAGCAATGTGCCGACCGGCGGGAGTTTCCCGGGTTTCGTACGGGGGATCAAATTCCTGGCCGAGAGCCTCGCGCACACTGGCGACGACGACAGCGGTGAAATCTCCTTCCGCGCGTCCCACAGCTTTGAACACGAACTGGCACGGGAATTGGTGGGTCGATTCCAGCAGTTCACGGGCAGGCAGGGTCATGGTCGAGATTTCCAGAAATCGATTGAACGAGCATTGCCCAACAAATGGGGTCTGACCCCCTCCCAATGTGCTTTCTATTCAAATCAGATACTTGTGGTCGGGGTCTGAACCCATTTGTTGGGCAATGCCGGTCTGCCCCATTGCGTGGGCAAAGCCGATTGAGCGAACCGTGAATTTTACCGGAGTGTCCACTTCGTCGCAGCTTCAGACCCGAATTTGGAGCGAATGTTCACCGGATTGGCGTCTTCATCAGAGATTCACGGTCAAGTTCGGTCGCCAGCGTGGACGCCGGGTGCTTCATCCGGCAGGATATCGCTCTTCCGAAATCTCTTCAGCACTCTGATTGTGGACAAACTTGCAGGTGGATGCCCCAAACAACGCCCTGGCGGCGCTTCCGGCCCGGATCAAGACCATTGCGGTGATGCCCGCCTACAACGCGGCATTGACACTGGAGCGGACTGTCCGTGACATTCCCCCCGGGACTGTCGACGAGGTCATCGTCGTGGATGATTGCAGCCGCGACAACACGGTCGAAATCGCGGAGAAACTCGGCCTGACCGTGTTTCGGCACGAAAAAAACCTGGGCTACGGCGGCAATCAGAAAACCTGTTACAAGCACGCCCTGGCGCATGGTGCAGATGTTGTGGTGATGATTCACCCGGATTATCAGTACGACAGTCGGGCGATCCCCATCGCCGTGGAAATCATCCGCCTGGGAACCTGCGATTTTATCATGGGGTCCCGGATCCGGACTCGCCGCGAAGTCCTGGCCGGTGGGATGCCCATCTGGAAGTACATCGCCAACCGCTGCCTGACGCTGATCGAAAACATCGCGTTGGGACAAAACCTGGCCGATTTCCACAGCGGATTTCGCGCCTATCGCCGGGAAGTCCTGGAAACGATTCCGTATCTCCGCAATTCCAATGACTTCGTGTTCGACAGTGAATTCCTGGCCCAGGCGGTCCACTTCGGATTCAAGATCGGGGATATCCCCGTCCCTGTCCGGTACTTTGACGAAGCCAGCAGCATCAATTTCCGTCGCAGCGTCAAATACGGTTTTTCGACGCTGTGGGTCATGACCAAGTACTGGCTGAGGCAGTTACGCCTGTATCGTTCACCATTGTTTGAGCCGGCGGATCGCCAAGTCGCCCCGACCGACGCTGAGGCCACGGCGTAATTTTAGGATGACGGCCACTTTTTGACAGTTTGCCGGTACGTGGAACGCAATGCCTGCCGCGCACAACTCGTGCGCTGTGCCGAGGACTGGCGTTGGGGACCCCTGTGGCGCTGGTTGCAACCGACCGAGCCCGCTCCATGCCTGTTGTCTCCCTGGCCACTTTCACGCCGGTCGAACTGGATCGAGCGTGTCGATGAGCCACTGACCGACAAAGGGTTGTCTGCGATCCGCCGCTGCGCTCAGCGGGGCGCTCCCACGGGCGCGGCAACAGGCCGCCGCTGATTTCCAATTGGGAATCGGATGCCACGGAGTCGGCGGTATTGACATGCCGATAGAATAATCGCATGGCCAGGTGAAAACGGTCAAACTGACTCACTGTTCCCCGAAGGGGATGCATGGCAAAGCACAGGGTGCGCTTCGCACCCTGTGACACCGGTCAATCTGACTCGGCGTTTCCCCGAAGGGGATAGATCGCGCCATACAGGTGACATCTGAGAATCACAAGAGTCGATTGTGACTCGGCAATCTATCCCCTTCGGGGAAAAACAAAAATCGCTGGATATCTTCACAGGGTGCGAAGCGCACCCTGTGCTTTGCCATGCATCCCCTTCGGGGAACAGAACGATGATGCGTTCGTGAAAAAAACTCGGATGTCTGGCGGAGGGCGCTGCCGCCTCACGGCGGACCACGGACCACGGACCACAGCCGAAAACAAAGAGTCCTGCCCCTTTGATTTCTCCGAGGAAGGTGCTAAGGACTTTCTAGCCGCAATTGACAACGCACGCGATGCAGCGCCGAATGCTTGTAAGCGAGTAGGATGCAATGGACTTCGGTGTACACAAATACACATCAAACCTCGCTGCCTAAAGGATATGGTTGAAGCAATTGAGCGATTGCCGGACACCTCAAAGAAAGCGGCTCGAAGTGCCTGCAAAACTGAGTATATTTATGATTGCGCAACGAAGCAGATGTCGTCCAAAGAGCAGAAATGACCGAGACGGACGGCCTGAAAGCATGATTGGCTGCGTTGTGCTTCGGCGGTTTTGACGGATCTACATTCATGGAAGCAATGATGCGAGAGTTCATGCATGGCTGGCGACGGAAGGCGGGGTGCGCCACGCTCTGTCTTTCTCTTTTCTTCGCGATTGGATGGCTGCGAAGCTACATTCTACTGGAGTCAGTATCATTTGATTTCTGCGGAATGCGCCATGTTTTCCAACCAATCGTCGGGAGTGTCATCACCACGCATTCGACTGCACGAATCGACAGGCCTCCGTCGTGGAGATCCATCTGGCTAACAGCTTCTGACCGGCAGCGTTGGATTGCACGGCTTCCAGATCTGGATCCCATTCCCCAGGCAGTCCATTGGGAATTCGCTGGATTCCATCTGGTTCGGCGTATTCAGTTGCAGTACAAGCGAATCTGCATTGCTATTCCGTTTTGGTCCATCGTGTTGCCGCTAACTCTTCTCTCGGGGTACCTCCTTATCTGGAAGTCAAGAGTGCGGGAAACAGTGCCGCCACAAGTTAGAAAAGCGGGGAGCGGAGAAGAGGGGAAATGAAAAACGTGATTGCCGTTGCCGATCACCGCGAGAAATCACTGGCACCTGGTCTTGCGGCCGAATCAAGCCGGGGAAATGAGTCATTTTCTGCGGTGGGGAAGAAAAAGGGGACGCAGCTCATTTTATTTGACATGTCGAACGGGCGGACTGTAGCATTTTGGCATGCCGCGTCGCCCCCGAAACTGCCCTGGTGGAATGTGTTTCCACGTTCTCAATCGAGCCGTGGCGCGGTTGCCTTTGTTTGAGAAACTCGATGACTACGCAGCCTTTGAACGCGTGCTGTGCGAAGCTCATCAATTGTTTCCTTTGCCGATTCTGTCCTTCTGTTTGATGCCAAATCACTGTAAGCGCACGGTGAACCGCAGG
>JAFEBS010000057.1 GCA_018242525.1 Planctomycetota bacterium
CTATTGCGCCAGAGACGACTCGTGCCGAACAACCTGAGGGGGAACCCAACGGTGACGCGATGCGGGAAGACTCGAAAAGATAATAAACTCACAGACCGCTTCGGTCAGCAAAGTCTCTCAGAACCTCCAGCCATTTTCTAACCAACAGCCCACGAGCAATCGTGGGCTGTTGGCGTTTCTCTGGCCATATTCCGAAATGCTGACCTGTATTTCTCCACGGCCAATCGCGGGAATTCATCTGGACCGGTTTGGGGCTTCCGTGTCTAATCCCGTCCCCCATGGACCTGGAAGGATCGGCGGCGTGGATAAACTGGTGCGATTGGTTCCCTATGTCTGGCAACAGCGCGGACGACTGCTGGTTTCCGTAATACTGGCGGTCGCGATTTCGCTGCTGTGGGCGGGCGCGCTGTTAATCGTCTTCCCCGTCGTCAAGGTGATGCTCGAAGGGAAAAGCCTGAACGCATACATCACCGGGGAACTGCAGACCGTCCGGGCGAATGTTGAACGGGAAACCACTCGTAAACAGCTTTTGGAATCGGAACTGGCGAGCCAGCGACAGGCCGAAGGTCTGCCCGCATCCACCAGTTGGAGTTGGGGTGGATCACGTCCCAGTCCCAAACTGGCACGCATGCAAAGTGATTTACTGGACTGCGTTTCAGACCTGAACCATGCGCTGGGCATGGAATGGCGGTTGAGCTGGCTGCAATCTCGAGTGCTGCCGCATTTGAGTCCCGACCGGTTTACGACGCTTGCGCAGTTGATGGGACTGTTGCTGCTGCTGACGGGCGTGAAATGTATTGCCTGCTATTTCCAGGAAACGCTGGTGAGTGCGGTCGTGGAACGGACCATGCAGACCCTGCGTGAGCGGTTGTTTCGTTCGACGTTGAAGCTCGATCACCAGACACTGGCGTTGGAGACGACACCGCAACTGTTGTCGCGTTTCACGTTTGATCTTCATCAACTGGCGATTGGCCTGTCATTGCTCGGTAACAAGGCGGTGATCGAACCGATGAAGGCCGCCACATGCATTATCTGCGCGTTTGGTCTCAACTGGCGGCTGACTGCGCTGTCGTTTGCCTGTGCGCCGCTGGCCGTTCTGTTGTTCGGCCACCTGGGAAAGACGTTGAAACGCGCCAGTCGTCGACAGATGGAGAGCATGTCACGAGTCTATCGGGCGTTGATCGAGCCGTTGCAGTCGTTTCCCTCGGTGCTGGCGTTTCGCAATGAACGATTGCATCGGCGGCGATTAGCAAAGGAAAACCAGGATTATTACAACAAGGCGATGAGAATTGTCCGGATCGACGCCTTGTCGAGTCCGTCGGTGGAATTCCTGGCGATGATTGGCGTGTTTGTGGGATCCCTTCCCGGCGCGTACCTGGTTCTGCGGCAGGAAACGTCGATCTGGGGCGTGCAACTGGCCGAGTACCAGATGAAACCCTCGGAATTGCTCATGCTGTACACGCTGCTGGCTGGTGTCCTGGATCCGGCGCGCCGCATCGCCAGTATTTTTTCCAAGGTCAAGAAATCGAGTGCCGCCGCCGAACGCGTGTTTGGGTGGATGGACCGCACATCCCTGTTGACCTCAGCCCGCGAAACAGTTCCGCTGCCACGCCATCGCGAAAGCATCGAGTTTGATCATGTCACCTTTTGCTATGTCGCGGGAGAATCCGGCGAACGTCCACCGGCCCTGGAAGACGTCACGTTGACGATCCCCTTCGGGGCCACGGTGGCCGTAGTGGGAGGAAACGGGTCGGGAAAATCGACTCTGGCCAGCCTGTTGCCTCGACTGTTCGATCCGCAAAACGGATATGTCCGCATCGATGGAGTCGACATCTCGCGGGTTGATCCGCGAGAACTGCGTCGACAGATCGGAATTGTGACTCAGGACACCCTGCTGTTCGATACGACGATTGAAGAGAATATTCGCTACGGGTTCCCGCTGGCGACAGCGGAACAACTGATGGACGCGGCCCGCCGGGCTCACGTGATGAAGCTTGTTCAGCAACTTCCGGATGGCTTGCAAACCGGTGTGGGAGATCGCGGACATCGTCTGTCGGGCGGACAACGGCAGCGCGTGGCCCTGGCACGAGCGATCCTGCGTGATCCAGCCATCCTGATCCTGGACGAAGCCACGTCGGCAGTCGATGCGCAAAGTGAGCAATTGATTCACGGCGCTCTCGGTGATCTGGCGCATGGACGCACGACGCTGATTGTGACGCATGCGATGACTTCAACGCTGTTGGAACACATCTCGCATGTGCTGGTGATGGATCAGGGCCGGATTGCTGCGTTTGGCCCTCATGAATCCGTGTTGAAGACGTGCCCTGCCTACCAGCGGATCTATGACGCCCAGATTCGGCGTCGAGTGGCGTAACGGACGGGTCGTTACTTTCCACTGACACTCGGCAAACTGGGGGCTCGAAGAATCGATCCCAGCCACCCGACCGTTCCGCGACAGACGATTAGTTTGTCACGGGTGATTTCAGTTCCTGCCGGATGAAATCCCAGATGTCTTTGTAGCCCGGCGTGGGGTGATCCGGGTATTTGACGTGGCAGACAACTCCCGCGTCGTGGGCCAGGACCTGAAAGCCCAGTGACCAGGCGGGGGAGTGAACCTTGTAGTCCATTTCCTGGACGGACTCTGGTTTCGTCAGCCCCCAATTGTTTTCAAAGTAGATCGGGGCCGCTTCCTTTTGCAGCAACGCGTCCGGAGACCAGCGGTTGATGATCGGCAGCAATTCTTCTCGTCGCTGGAGGGATTCATCAAAGCTGCATCCCAAAGCCGGTGCCCCCCATTTGACTCCGGGGACCCAGTCCTGCATCCGCTTTGGATCGATGCTCGGCTGACTGCGATAGGCGGCGACACAGGCCACCCGGGTCGACATCCGTTCAACTGGATCATTTGACTGTGGATTTGCTCGATCCCCGCTGCATCCGAGGTACAACGCCGGGAGCGCCCCCTGGGATCCTCCCCCGACGGCGATTCGATCGGGATTGAGATTCCACTTCGTCGCATTCAGTCGAACGAACTGAACGGCCCGACAGGCATCGTCCAGCACATACGAGACTGGAATCGGCTCTTTGTGTTCCACGGCTTCGGACATCGTCCGGGTTTGCACGGCGACAACGGCGCATTCGGCGGGTAGAAAGTATCCCAGTTGGGCCGCATGTTTGCCTGGCTTCCAGATCCCTCCAAACCAGACAAGAACCGGATAGGGGCCGGTTCCTGTCGTGGGAATGTAGAGGTCGACCAATTGATTGGAGTGGGGGCCGTAGGGCAGATCCGCAGTCGTTGGTTTCGGATCCGCCGCCATGACACCGCAGCAATCCAGGGATCCAACCAGCATGACACCCGCCATCACCGTCATTATGCCCCGGACGGTCAAAGTCACAAAAAACGATTTCATCTGGAGTTCCCCAAAGCCATGGTTACCCGGTGACTGCCGTGACAGAAAATGGTAGCCGCTGCATCCGACTGCATCCAGCACCTTCCAAACAGTACGAGCGCCGGCTTGACCGCCGTTACCGAGAACTGTCGAACAATCTGGATCATTTTTTCTTCCGCTTAGATGTAAGAAATCCGGGCTTGGTGGATGATGTACTCTGGGAGACCATCGTGCCAGACCTTCCGGACACCAATCACAGCCTGATAGCGCGGGTCAAGGACCTGGCGGACGGTGCGTCGTGGGGTGAGTTTCTGGCCATCTATCAGCCAGTCGTCTTGCGGATGGCGCGGCGACGCGGGTTGCAGGACGCGGACGCTCAGGACGTCATGCAGCAGATATTTCTGTCGATCTCGCGATCCATCGAAGGTTGGACCGCGGAACGCGATCAGCCTCCATTCCGTGCCTGGCTGACGACGATCGCGCGGAATGCCATCACCAAGGCCCTGACCCGCCGTCGCCGCGATGTCGGCACCGGATCAACGTCAGTCGCCGAGTTGCTCAAGCATCAGCCGGAACACGACAATTTGACCGCAGATCTGCTGGTGGAAGCTCGCCGGGAACTTGTTCGGTGGGCGGCCGAGCAGATCCGGCTTGAGTTCAGCGACGAGACCTGGAAGGTCTTCTGGATGACATCCATCGACGGCACATCAGTGGCCGAAACAGTGAAAATCACCGGGCGTTCGTCTGGATCGATCTATGTGGCCCGATATCGTGTGATTGCGCGATTGAAGGAAAAGATTCTTGAAGTCTCCCAGTTGTGGGACTTGCAGGAGCCAAAACCATGAGCCTTAAATCTACGTTTCGCTGTTTGACAGTCGCGACGCTCGATCAGTTGGCACACGATGAATTGTCGCCCACGGAACTGATTCAGGTGGAAGAGCATGTCGGTGGCTGCGAACAGTGTCGGCAACTGTTGGCATCGGCTGAGGTCGACGCCCAGTGGCAGGAAGAGATTTGCCCGATCCTGCGAACTCCGAGTGACTTTGCCGACGCAGCCAGCGAACAGGACGAGAGTACTGCAGGCAGCCATGGGCTGGAATCTGTATTGCGGTTATTGGGCCCGACTGACGATCCCCGCATGCTGGGTCGAATTGGGACGTATGAAATCGTGGGTGTGGTCGGACATGGCGGGATGGGCGTCGTCTTCAAAGCGTTCGATGCCCCACTGAATCGATTTGTGGCGATTAAGCTGCTGTTACCGCATCTGGCTGCTTCGGGGTCGGCACGCCGCCGATTCGCTCGTGAAGGTCAGGCTGCTGCGGCGGTGATTGACGACCATGTGCTGCCGATCTACAGCGTCGCGGAGTGGCAGGGGATCCCGTACCTGGTCACGCAATACTCCCGGGGAACGACCCTGCAGAAGCGAATTCAGGAGCAGGGTCCGCTGGAATTGAAAGAGATTCTGCGGATTGGACTGCAAACCGCCCGGGGACTGGCTGCAGCGCATGCTCAAGGTCTGGTGCATCGCGATGTGAAGCCCTCGAATATCCTGTTGGACGGGACCGTGGAACGCGCGATGCTGACCGACTTCGGACTCGCCCGCGCCGTTGACGATGCCACGTTGACCCGCACGGGAATCATTTCCGGGACTCCGCAGTACATGTCTCCCGAGCAGGCCGGTGGCGATGCCGTCGATCATCGTTCCGATCTGTTCAGCCTGGGGAGTGTCCTGTACGCCATGTGTACTGGCCGCCCGCCATTCCGGGCGGACACGACATTCGGCATCCTGCGTCGCATCCGGGAGACGTCACCAAGCCCGATCCGTGAGATCAACGCCGACATCCCCCAGTGGCTGGAGCGCATCGTCCTGAAACTGCTTTCCAAAGAGACCTCAGAGCGCTATCCCACGGCGACAGAAGTTGCGACGTTGTTGGAACACTGCCTGGCTCACGTCCAGCAGCCGACGGCAGTCCCGCTTCCCAAGTTCTGCAGAACGGGTGTTCTTTCCTTCGTTCCGTCGACATCCCGCCGCGTCCTGCGTCTCGTTCTGCCGACCACTGTCGCCGTAGTGGCGTTGCTTGCCATCGGCTTCCGTCAAATCCAGCCAGGTCGGCCCGGGCCGACTTCCACAGTCGTTCCTACCGTACCTGACACACCGACTCCGGCTGACCAGGATTTGCTTTGGGACTCTGTTGCTGCAGAACTTCAGCAAACATCGTCCGCTCTCGACAGTCTTGAACGAAGTTCCCGTCTCGATCTTGCTCCCTTTGAATCAAATCCCGATTCGTTAACGGACTCAAACAGGGAAGACCAATGACCTCCAGACCCATTCAGCTCCATAGCGTTGTTACGCTGATAACTTGTGCCTGCTGGTGTCCAGCCACTTTTGCACAAGCAGCGGCCGAGGATGCCCCCCCGGCTGGGACGGTAGCCATTGTTAAAATTCAAGAGCAGACCATTCCGGACATTTCAGGCGATTGGTCCCGCGGTGAGAACGGCGAATTCGGTCAGGTCGTGATTCGACACGGAAAACGGGACTCCGAATTCGTAGTGAATTACACGACCGGAACTAAGACACGTCGAGAACCCAGTACTCTCATCTGGTCTCCGACCAGGAAATGCTTCGATGAACTGTGCCTCAATGATCAGCAAGAAGAAAAAGTCGCCTGGGAAATGACGCTGCTACCGGACGGCAAAACCCTGCGAGTTGTCAGCAAGTTGGACGAAGTTGGCAGGACGAAGTTGTATGAACAATTTGACTTCCCTGACGGAATTCAGCTCGACAAGGTTCTGAATCATCACTGGATTCGGACGAGCCCGTCATTCACCAGCCCTGCGAATCGACAGGACAACGCCGAAATCCCGGACATTACCGGGACATGGGGAGAAGGGAAGTGGATTCGACAATCTCCGAAACCGTCAGTCGATGAGCACGGCAAACTTTCGGTGGAGGCTGTTCAGTCGCCCGTCAGTCAGCCGTTCCTGCAACAGATTGCTGCCAGCGAATCCGCTGCGGCGGCGGAAGCTCAACTGATTCGGGCCCTGAAGGCGAACGGGCAGGCCGAGTCCCGCAAGGGGGCGATGGCAGACCACCAGCGCAAACTTAACAGCCTGCTCAACTCGGCGTTCGACTTGAAGCTGCAGTCGGAAGAACTGCAGGTGAAAGAGTTGCAGTCGCGACTGAGTCGATTAGATCGACAGATTGGACAACGGAAGCTGCTGCGCGAGAAAATCATCGAACGCCGCACCGCCGAATTGCTGGAAGGAGAGGCGTTGAAGTGGGAATCCGGGAACGCTCCGCCGTCCCTGCAAAGTGAGGACGCACGTGAAGCGCCACAGGTCAATCACACGAGCGGATCCAATGTCGAAGTCGCGACACGCCGTCTTGAAATTGCGCCAGCCTACTATCAAGACCTGGCCCGAAAATACGATTTGATCGAGCGTGCTGTGCGGGATGCTGAAGACTTGGTAAAGACCACAGAGATCTTCGTCGCGAAGCAGGTCAAGTCGAATTCCGAATTGGCGGCGGCTCGTCGCCAACTGGACGATGCGATTCACAGCCGCAGTCTGATGAAAGACGAGTACAAGGCCGTGGTTCGCGATCTGGAGTTGCAGGTGAACTCTGCGAAAGCCGAAGTTGAGGCAGCAACATTGGTGGCAATGCAAGCGGAGCAATTGTTCAAGACCGCCTCAATCAGCAATCGGGAAGTCGTGGAGGCTCAGCTTAAGAGAACGCAAACGCGCATCGCCATGGAACGCGTTCAGATGTGGTTGCAAGTCTCCATAAAGGCGGGTGAACGGATTACAGAGTCTCAACGGAAGCCTGTCAGTTCCGCAACAGACGTACCAGCGACTCCGGATCGAAACCCGGCAGCAGGATCCGACGGTCGGCCCAAGCTTCCTCAACCGGCAACTCCGGTCAAACTATTGATCGTCATCCAGAATGATCGCGATTCCAAACTGATTCTGGCGGCCCTGAAACAGCTTTCGACACTGAAACTGGACGGCGAGCCGGCTTCGTTCGGGGCGGATTTTGTGAATGCGATCGCATTTCACGATCTCGATTATCCTCATCAGGAGGGGCAACCGTCACTCGATTACTATGCCACAGAAGTGTTGAAGAAGATGTCACCTTCGACCAGGATCGCTGCGGCAACCGCAGCATTGCAAAGCAACAAATCCAGCGTGTCGTTGGTTGGAATCTGGGGTTTACATGTCGATGCTTCGTTGTGGAAATATGCCGACGAGCCTGGTTTTCCGGAACTGGCGGAGCAGATCTTCGCAGCGACGAAGAATGAGAATCCGCATGTGCGAAACGCCGCTATGAGTTTCCTGGCGACGACACTTCCGTTTGCAAAAATCGATCCCGCCGATCTGACTACGGAAGAACGGCGGAACACGATCCAGCGGTTTGCCGACTCCTTCCCGCGTGAGAAAGTTGAACAAGTGATCATCGACGGTGTCAGCGACAAGGACGCCGACGTTGTCCTTGATGCAGTCTTTCTGTTGAAAGGCAACCGCGAAAAGCTGGCAGATCCGAAATTGAGTTCTCAGTGTGCGGTTCTCCTGGCGCAAATCCTCGACGGAAAGTTTCATGACACGTCCACCACGCCATCCCAGCGGGGACGGGCGATGTCTGCAATGGCGATTCTTCGGTCCAACGCGGCCCCGGCGGTGCCGACTCTGATTCGATTGTTGAAATCCAATGAATTTCCGGTCGTGGAATCAACGGAACGCGTATCACGCAAAATCCTGGAGGACTTCAGCCGTCGTAAAGTTCTGCTGACTCTGGGTACGATTGGCCCTGCGGCCAAAGACGCGTTGCCGATCCTTGAGGACGAACTGAAACTGGCGGAACGGAAGGAACGGGAAGAGTCTCTTTTGGGCAACTCCAGGAATGGACGGGGAGGAATGTCAGAAAGCCGTTTGTTGCAGGGTGTCATCAGGTCGCTGAAAGGGGAACAACCGTCAATGTTTTGGGGGGACACCTTGAATCTCGTTCCGAATTGATTCTCCATTGTTTGACTCAGGGGACTCTGGCTATCTTTGGAGCAATCACCAGTTCCCGACAGGGTGATGCGTCTCCCTGAATCCATCCCCTGAAAGTCATCCGAGATTTGCATGAAGAAACTGCCGGCAGAGTTGTTTCGCGATTTTGTTCCTGAATTGTTTGTCGCGGCGGGAAGCGAAAAACGCGAGGCCATGATTGTTGCTGACCACCTGGTGGAGGCCAGTCTGGTTGGACATGACTCACATGGATTGCTGCGTGTCCCGAAATACTTGAACTGGGTTCGCGAAGGTCACCTGCTGCCCAATCAGCATGCACTGCCATTCGTCGATTCCGGTGCTTTGGTAGGATTGGATGGCGGCTTCGGATTCGGACAGGTGATCGGATTGGAAGCGATGGATCTGGCGATCGAGCGAGTTCGGCGTCACGGATTCGCCGCGGTGGGGATTCGGAACAGTGGCCACCTGGGAAGAATCGGTGCGTGGGCCGAACAATTGGCGAACGCCGGAATGGTGTCGATTCATTTCGTCAATACTTCCGGATTTGGAATCCTGGTCGCGCCCTATGGAGGGATCGATCGTCGGTTGTCTGCCAACCCAATTGCAGCCGGGACGCCGGGGCCAAATGGTCCCATCGTGCTGGACATTGCCACATCGGCCACGGCGGAAGGGAAGATTCAGGTGGCACGCAATCGAGGTGAGCGTCTGCCCCCCAACCTGATTCTGGATGCCAATGGCCAGCCGACGGATGATCCAGTTGCGTTCTATGGTCCTCCGGCTGGATCCATTCTGCCGTTCGGGGGGCACAAGGGTTCCGGGTTGTCTGTGTTCTGCGAGATCCTGGCTGGCAGCCTGACAGGAGGCGGTTCGAGTCACCCTCAGAACTCAACGGCCGGAAGACTGGTGAACAACATGCTGACCCTCGCCTTCGATCCGTCCGCGTTCGGTCAGGCGGGCAGTTTTGCCAGCGACGTCGGTCAGTTGGAGGATTGGATCCGCAGCTCCCGTCCCGTTTCAGTCGGCGGCGAGATTCTGTTACCGGGTGAAGTGGAACGTCGAACGATGGCCGAGCGGCAACAGCACGGAATCCCAATGGATGCCGCAACCGCCCGTCAAATCCTTGAGGCTGCCACGGTCCTCGGAATCCAACCGCCGGGGGAACTTGTCGCCATTGGCTGACGTCGATTTGTCGCCTTTGATATGCTGCCCGGATTCCGATGTGCCGGGAACGCCAGGTTGGCTTTCTGTTCTTGCGGCGAGTCTGGAATCTATGAATATCGAGGAGAGAGTACGTTGCCGACACTGCCAGAATCCCAATTGGTTCAGTTTTCCACAGCCTTGTTCCGAGCCGCAGGTGTCGGTGAAGCGGAATCGACAGTCGTTGCAGAAAGCCTGGTCCAGGCCAACCTGCGCGGACATGATTCCCACGGAGTCATGCGGGTTCCATTTTACATCGGCAAGGTTCAGGACGGCTCGCTGAATCCGGCGGCGCAGCTGACCATCGAAAAGGAATCTCCCTGCTCGATCGTGGCGGATGGAGGCTGGGGGCTGGGGCAAGTGCTGGCCCAGGACTTGACCCGCCGGCTGATCGACAAGTGCCAGACATCCGCGATCGCCTGCGGCACGCTGCGTCGCACGGCACACATTGGCCGACTGGGCGAGTACGCAGAGATGGCCGCCGCAAGCGGCTTCACATCAATGATCGTTGCCAACACTCATGGATCGGGTCAGCGCGTCGCACCAGTGGGGGGAAAGCGACCTCGACTGGGGACCAACCCCATCTGCCTGGGAATGCCGGGCGGTGCCAGTGGTCCATTCATCTTCGACATCGGAACGAGCGCCACGGCTGAGGGAAAGGTGCGCGTCAAAAAGATCGCGGGGCAACCGATCCCTGCCGGTTGGTGCCTGGACCCCGACGGCAAACCGACAACCGATCCCAACCAGTTGTACGGTGATCCTCCGGGAACGATCCTGCCACTGGGGGGGGATCAGGCGTATAAAGGGTTCGGGCTGGCGTTCATGATCGATCTGCTGGCGGGTGGACTGTCGGGCGGACAGTGCCCGTTCCCCAACCCGCCGCCACCGATGGGAAACTGCTGTGTCTTCTGGGTGATCAATCCCGAGTTCTTTGGCGGGTCGTCGCATCTGCAAAGCGAAGTCGGCAAGCTGGAAGCCTACGTTCGTGGGGTTCCTACGATCGATGGCGTGAAGGAAGTCTTTCTGCCCGGCGATCCGGAACGTCGCACCATGTCAGATCGACAGGCCAGGGGGATCCCGCTGGACGACGGGAACTGGAAGGCCCTGGTGGAATTGGCCCGCAAGCTTGGTGTGGCAGTTCCGGCCGCTTCCTGACGGCGGAGGAGACCAATGATCGTGGCGTGCCGGCTGGACGCGCGACGGCCCCCGTGCCGAAAGAGCGGTCTGTCGGGGGATTATGTCGTCACAGCCTGCGATCACGAACGAATTCGCCGAAATCGCCCATCACAGCGATTTCGGCAGTTGTGCGTGTGTGGGGCAGAACCCCTGTTGCTCCAAATCTCGCTCGTTGCCTATAATCATCGCACGTTCTTGACCACAACAGGGAAAGCAGGGTCCGGTGACTGATCGTCCACGGCTACTGGTGCTCGGTGCAGGCAATGAGGCCGACCGTTCGTTGCTGGAGTTAATCCAGTCGCTGGAGTGTACAGTTTGTACGGCAACCGATGACGGATGGCCTACCGACGAGACAGACTCGGATCAGGATTATTCCGGGGCCGTCGTCCTGGGGGCTCCGGCCCGCCGACTTCCTGCGTTGCTGGCATTCGAAAACGTGCTGAAACATCTGCCGGAAGGTGTCGCAGTTCTCGACTCCAGTCTGCAGATTCGCTGGTGCAACAATCGCTTTTTTGAGCTGACCGGGCGAACGGAGCCGGATTCCGTCTCCCCCGTCGGCCTGAGCTTTCACGATGCGTTCGGATCGCCGCAGATTGTCGGGCCGGATTTCTCGCCGTTTCACACGGCTTTGGGAGCAGGCAGTCCGGCCCGCACGACCTACCGCGTCGGGGATAAAACGTACTTCGACGTACTGGCAGCCCCGGTCTATGCCGACAACGCCGAATACCCCTCGCTGCTGGTCGTCACGGTGCGTGACATTTCGGCCGAACAGCAGCAGGTCGAAAAGCTGAAGGCGATTCACCAGGCGGGTGAAGACCTGGGGGATCTGGCGCCAGAGGATCTGGCCTCCATGAAAATGGACGACCGGAAAGAACTGCTGAAGCAGAAGATCGTCCAGCACACCAAGAACGTCCTGAATTTTGAGACGATCGAAGTGCGATTGCTGAATGAGCGGACCAATCGACTGGAACCGCTGCTGAATGTCGGGATGACCGCTGAAGCCGCCGCCCGCGAACTGATTGCCGAACCCCAGGGGAACGGCGTGACCGGATTCGTGGCCGCAACCGGCAAAAGTTACCTGTGTCGCGATACGTCGACGGACCTGCTGTATCTGCGCGGGGCTGTTGGTGCCTGTAGTTCTCTGACGGTCCCTCTGATGCATCACGACCGCGTGCTGGGGACGTTCAATGTAGAAAGCACCAAGTCCAACGCGTTCTCGGAACAGGACCAGCAATTCCTGGAACTGTTCTGCCGTGATCTGGCCGTGGCGCTGAATACTCTGGAACTGCTGGTTTTCGAGCGGGTGACGTCGGTCTCGGAGAGTTCCACGCAATTGCTGCGTGACGCGGCTAAACCGGTTGATGAAATCCTGAATGACATTGCCTGGCTGCAGACGAAGTATGTCGGCTTCGATCCAGAAGCTGCCGGCCGGCTGCAACGCATGCTGAAACAGACGCGCACCATTCGGCAGTTGATTCACGGTGTTGGAGAGAAGGCGGTCCCCAAGACGGCGTCTCCGGTCTTCCATCAGGCCCCTTCGCGACCGAAACTGAAGCAAAAGCGCGTGTTGGTGGCGGATGGCGATGAATCGGTGCGACAGGCCGCTCACGAATTGCTGGCCCGGTACGGTTGCGACGTCGAAACGGCTCATAATGGCGAAGAAGCGCTGCTGATGATTCGCAGCTTCCATTACGACGTCGTCCTGTTCGACGCCGAAATGACGGACATGCATCTGATCGAGGCGCTGACTCAGATTCTCGACATCCATCCGCACCTGCCGGTGATCTTGATGAAGGGGTTTGGATACGACGGCGCCCATCGCATGGTCAAAGCTCGACAGATGGGATTTAAGTTGGCATTGTACAAGCCGTTCCGGCTGGATCTGCTGTTGGCAGAGTTGGAAAAGGCACTGGCCCCTCCTGACGAATTCAATGCCAAATAAAACCAGGTGGAACGAGAGACAAACTCGAAAGTCATTGCGGTCTTTGGAAGCAGGGAAGCCTGAACGACCGCGAGATCGTCTGCGAAGAGCAATCTCTCGTTGAACGAATGTGCCCCCATGCTTCCCTGCAGGCCCTCATTCGAGAGATAGTTTTCGATGTCCGATTTTGCGACTGAATTGCAGACCGCCCTTTCCGCCGTCCGACAGGCTTCCCAACTGTGCCGAGCCGTCCAGACGACGATCACTTCCGAGGTTCTCGACAAGCGCGATCAGAGTCCCGTGACGATCGCCGATTTTGGCAGCCAGGCGGTTGTCTGCCGCAGTCTGAATAACGTCTTCCCGAACGATCCGATCATCGCTGAAGAAGATTCCGCAGCCCTCCGTTCGCCGGAAAACGCCGCTTTCCTGAGTTCCGTTTGCGATCACGTGCGGCACCTGGGAATCCAGGCGGACGCCAGCCAGGTTTGTGCCTGGATCGATCATGGCGGTGCCACGGAGTATTCAAACCGCTTCTGGACGCTCGATCCAATCGACGGCACCAAGGGATTTCTGCGTAAAGGTCAGTACGCGGTGTCGCTCGCGCTGATCGTTGATTCTCGGATCGAAGTCGGTGTCCTTGGCTGCCCCAACCTGCCGGTGACTGATGCTGAGGGGAGTCCAGTCGGAACCTTGTTCTACGCAGTACGGGGTCACGGGGCGTTTGTCCTGCCATTGGACATGGAAGCGACTCCGCAAGCCATTCGGGTCTCCTCAACAACCGATTCTGCCCTCGCCCGCTTCTGTGAATCGGTCGAATCGGGCCACAGTTCCCATCACGAATCCGCGTCCGTTGCCAAACGTCTTGGATTGACGGCGACACCAGTTCGGATGGACAGCCAGGCCAAGTATGCCACGGTGGCGCGTGGATTCGCCGATGCGTACCTGCGATTGCCAACAAAGACGGGATATTTCGAGAAGATCTGGGACCATGCCGGCGGAGTTGCCGTTGTCGAAGAAGCGGGAGGCCGAGTTTCGGACATCAATGGCAAACCGCTCGACTTTTCCCGGGGCCGGGAGTTGAATCAGAATCGCGGTGTCATCGTCACTAATGGGCACCTGCACGATACCATTGTTGCCGCTGTCCAGGCGGTGATGGCGTCCGAGTCAGCCGCGAATCAGTAGCCTTCTAAATAAAACTGTCAGCGTCGCAGCATTTTTGATTCCCGCTCACGCTCATCGCTCGGTACCTTCATTTCGAGAGATGGCTGTCGTTGAGGTACCGATCCGGGGACCCTACAATACGACACGGTGGAATCAGGTCACGCTTGGGCCAATCTCAGGGTAAAGTGCGTCATGCGTCGAGTGAAATCCGGAGGCGGCTGGCCCGCTGTTTTTTATACATTCCGCAAGGCGCGCGAAGCGGGCGGCCTGTGGAAACTATGGAAGGCGATGCGGTCCAAAAATGCGTGCAAGACCTGCGCGGTCGGCATGGGGGGCCAACAGGGGGGGATGGTCAACGAACGGGGGGTCTTTCCCGAAGTCTGCAAAAAGTCGTTGCAGGCGATGGTGGCCGACATGCAGGGGGCCGTCAAACATGACTTTTTTCAAACGTACTCGATCCCGCAATTGCAGTCGTTTTCCCCTCGGGAACTGGAGAGCAGCGGCCGGTTGACTCAGCCGGTGATTCACCGCCGTGGTGAGAATTACTATCAGCCGATTTCGTGGGACGAGGCGTTTGCAAAGATCGTCGGCAAGCTGAAGGCCATTACCGCCGACGAGTCGTTCTGGTACTTCAGTGGCCGCAGTTCCAATGAAGCGGGCTTCCTGCTGCAGGTGTTCGCCCGCATGTACGGGACGAACAATGTCAACAACTGCAGCTATTACTGCCATCAGGCCAGCGGAGTCGGACTGAACAGTGTACTTGGCACCGGAACCGCCACACTGACCCTGGAAGACGTGGATCATGCTGACCTGGTGTTTGTCATAGGAGGCAACCCGGCCAGCAACCATCCGCGGCTGATGACAACGATGAAACATATTCGCCGCCGGGGCGGGCACGTGGTTGTCATCAATCCCATCGTAGAAACGGGATTGGTCAACTTCAGCGTTCCCAGCGATCCGCTGAGCCTGTTTTTTGGGACCAGAATCGCTTCACTGTACGTGCAACCGCACATCGGAGGCGATCTTGCTCTGTTGACGGGCGTCGCCAAACGCATCGTCGAAATGAATGCACATGACGAGGCGTTTTTGACGACATACTGCGACCACTGGCCGGCACTGAAGGCCAACCTGGCCGCGCACGACTGGAATGAGATTTATCTCAAATCCGGGGTCAGTGCCGAGGCGATCGATGCCATCGCGACCCGGTATGCCGCGGCAGAGAATGTTGTCTTTACCTGGACCATGGGAATCACGCATCACACGTTTGGCGTGGAAAATGTGGAAGCGATCGCCAACCTGGCGTTGTTACGCGGCATGGTCGGCCGGTCGAACGCGGGACTGCTGCCGATTCGCGGACATTCCAACGTCCAGGGAATCGGATCTGTGGGTGTGACTCCCAAACTGAAAGATGCCATCTTCGACCGCCTGCAATCCGAATTCGGCATGACACTTCCCACGACCTCCGGGCTGGATACGCTGGCCTGCATGGAAGCCGCCCAGCGGCGTGAATTGAAAGTCGGCTTCTGCCTGGGCGGCAACCTGTACGGGTCCAACCCGGATGCCGATTATGCCCGAAATGCGATGAATCAGCTCGAACTGCTGGTCTATCTGAATACGACCCTGAACACCGGCCACGCTCACGGGCTGGCGGACGAAACCATCATCCTGCCGGTCCTGGCCCGTGACGAGGAGCCTCAGGCGACAACCCAGGAATCGATGTTCAACTACATTCGGTTGAGCGACGGCGGGCCGGCGCGACACGAGGGTCCCAGGAGCGAAATCGAAGTGATCGCCCGAATCGCCCAGGGTGTGCTGGGCAACGATGGACCGATGAACTGGCAATCCATGCAGGATACCAACCGGATTCGCGACGCGATTTCCCGGGTGGTCCCCGGCTTCGACCAGATCAAGACGATCGGAGCCACCAGGAGAGAGTTTCAACTGGCCGGCCGGACGTTTCACACGCCTCACTTTCCGACGGCCAACGGAAAGGCGCAACTGCGGGCTCACTCGCTGCCGGAACTGGCAGGGAAGCCGGGCGAGCTGCGGCTGATGACGATCCGTAGTGAAGGTCAGTTCAATACCGTGGTCTATGAAGACTATGATCTGTACCGGGGTATCGAGGGACGCCTGGTGATCCTGATACATCCCGACGACATCGCCCGGCTGGGATTGGAAGATCGCCAGCCGGTGGTCGTGTCGAGTACGACGGGAACGATGCACAACATTCGAATCACCGCGTTCAGCAAGATTCGTCCGGGCAACGTCGCCATGTACTATCCGGAATGCAACGTTCTGGTTCCGCGCACCTCCGATCCGCGATCCAGGACACCGTCATTCAAATCCATTCCGGTGACTCTGCGTCCGGAATTGGCGCAGGTGGCAGGACAAACTGGCTGAGAGACAGCGCTGGAAATCACGGGAGCCGCACGATGAACAGTCAATTCGACCCGATCGGAATCAATCGCCGGGACGCCCTCTGGAAATGTGGCGGCGGGTTGGGCGGAGTCGCACTGGCGTCGCTGTTAGATCGGGACCAGTCGCTGGCTGCCGATGCCACGACGGTGGCGCGGGCTCATGGCGGCGTGCTCGAAGTCATGCACTTTCCGCCGCGGGCGAAACGAGTGGTGCAATTCTTCATGGCGGGTGCGGCTTCGCATTTGGATTTGTTTGACTACAAACCGGAACTGGTCAAGCGAAATGGTCAACCGTGGGATCCCGGGGAAAAGGTCGAACTGTTTCAGAATGGGCATGGAGCCACATTTGCATCGCCCTGGGGATGGAAGCAATTCGGACAATGCGGCAAGCATTTGTCGGATGTCACGGCTCCGCTGGGAGACGTCGTCGATGAGATGGCGTTCATTCACAATCTGATCGGCAAGACCGGCGTTCACAGCACGTCGACCCTGTTGCAGGCGACCGGATTTCAGACACCCGGGTTTCCGGGAATGGGGTGCTGGGTCAGCTATGCGCTGGGGAGCATGAATGACAACCTGCCGACATTTGTCGTCCTGCCCGATCATCGCGGCTTTCCATCCAATGGCCAGAAGAACTGGGATTCCGCCTTCCTGCCCGCCCGGCATCAGGGGACGATCCTGCGGCCGGGGACGGCGAATCCGATTGAGGATCTGTTTCCGGCGATTCCGGGGGTCGTGACGAAGGCGGGTGACGCCGCCGGCCATCAATTGCTCGCAATGTTGAATCAACGGCATGCGGAGAAGCGACCGGGCGACAGTCGGCTGGAAGCGCGAATCAAGTCGTACGAACTGGCCGCGAAGATGCAACTGGCGGCCCCGGAAGCGCTGGACATCTCTGGTGAGCCCGGGCACATCATCGACATGTATGGTCTGCAGGATGGTCGGGAGTTCGCCAGGGACATTAACGATGCCGAGGAAACGGACATCTTTGGTCGCAAGTGTCTGATCGCGCGGCGTTTGCTGGAGCGGGGAGTTCGCTTTGTGCAGATCTGGTCTGGCTGCGACAATGGATTCCCTCGCCGCAACTGGGATTCGCACGAGGATATCGAGCGTGATCACGGCCCACTGTCACTGGGCATGGCTCGCGGGGCCGCTGCGCTGATTCGAGACTTGAAGCAGCGGGGGATGCTGGACGACACGATTGTGCACTGGACAACCGAATTCGGCCGCATGCCCTGTGCCCAGAGTGGCAAGGGACGCGACCACAATCCGTTCGTCTTTACCAACTGGCTGGCAGGTGGTGGCATCAAGGGGGGAATCAGTCACGGGCCCAGCGACGAATGGGGTTACAAACCGGCCGATCGGGACAACCCGACACAAGTCTATGACATTCATGCCACCATGCTGAAGCTGCTGGGAATTGACCACACGAAACTCACGTTTCGGTCCAACGGGATCGACCGCCGCCTGACGGATGTGCATGGGCATGTGATCGATGAGTTGATCGCTTGATTCTCCGGTTATTCCAAAGATACTTCGACGGGGTCGCGTCTGCGGAGAACGACGCGTCAAACAGAGTTCTGGTTGGGATTCTATTGTTGGCGCACCGGACTTGAACGCGGAACAGTGTCTGGTTCCGGGGGCAATTCTGCGTCGGGCGATGCGGGAACCTCGAAGTTCGCCTGTTGGACCGAGTCCTGTCTTGATTCGCGCAGCCGGCTCGCCTGGACTCGGCCTGCGATATGGCCGCCCAGGACTCCGGCCAGATAGAACGGGGTCCCCAGTGCCGGGACGAATGTCGAGACCGAGTTTCCGACATAGGTTCCGTACGCGGGGTAAAGCAGACGATCCGCGGCCTGTTCGTCTTCCACCGTTCCTTCAGCGCGCAGGTAACTCAGAGCGTCATTGGTGGCGACAGCTTCGTACCACAGTGGTGTGACCGGCAGCAGGTATCCGGCGGCGTAGGTACCCTTGTAATAACGTCGGGCAAAATCCTTCGCATGACCTCCTTCGTGAATCGCAATCGCCGGGAGATCCGAATAGATGTGGACTGTGTTCGTAAACGGGTTGTAATGATCGCCCCCCACAAGGCGTCCGGGCAACAGTGTCTCGCCGAGCCAACTGGCGGTCCCCAACGTGTACCGCCAGCCCCAGCCGACGGATTTGTTGGCGACCAGTCGCTGCCAATCACTTCCCGGGGCATATTGATTCAAACGAACTTTGACGGTCGTCAACTCATTCCGGGCGAGATACTGCGCGATGGCCTGTTCGGTTTCCACGGAAATGTTGTGATTCTCGATACGGCGATTCCACAGCACGATCTTGTCGGGAATCCCCACCACCCAGCCGATTCCGTCGATCACCGGCCGCCGTTGGCCCCGTTCAATTTGTGACTGTGTGATCGAGGCAAGTTGTTCAGAGGTGTGGTACCGGGTGTTGGAACCATATCGATACGGAGCGGTGATGCAACCGCTGGCCAGCAGGCACACCACCAGACCGGGAAGCCATTGAAAAACGACGATGCCGGTCCACCTGGGGAGGGTCGGTGAGTGCATGGCTGCAGCTTGTGTTGTGGAATGGGAGTGCCGAATGGAATCGCAATCGGCCGCGGGATGTTACTTGCGCCCGCCGATTTCGAGAAGATCAAGTGCAAACGCCTGGTAGATCCGGAGCGGCGTCAGCCCAATGGCACATGCTTTGTGAGCCGCAAGGCGCTAGCCGCGGGTTCTTCGGGTACGAGTGAGAATGAGTGAGAATGCACCCGCGGCTAGCGCCGTGCGGCTCACAATGCAACTTAAAGCATGAGCGAGGCATCGCGTTAATTCCCGCCCTCCCTCGCTCACGCTTCGAGTTACGTGGCTAAAGTAAGTGCCATTGGGCGTCAGTCGGCGGACCTTTATCCACTCTGACGCCTCGGAGTGAAGAGTCCGAGGCCTGACGGCACTCGGCTCACCTGCTTGCATCGGTGGCACAGGAAGGCTGAGGAAAACAGGGGTTGAACGCAATGGCTGTTTCCTGTAATAATACATCCGTTATCCGTATTTATGGGAAACAAACGCCCCGGGATTCGCAATGCCGATTGGCGTCACCAGACCGAAACGAGCACGGGGGGCGATGATCCAGACGCCGACGGGACCTCGTAACACAGGAGGCTGGTGGCCATTGAGGCGGATCTGGCCCGGCACGGGATGCTGGTAAACACGGCCACGGTTCGGTTTGCCCATGGTCTTGTTGAACTGGACGTGACTGATGCGACGGGTGATGTGTGTCTGGTGTCCGCTCTGGCCTGTACAACGCCTGCATGTCGAGCAGGGGGAGCGTCGCAGCCCGCTCGTCCTGTTTGCGGAATCGCGACGGGGCCTGCATGTCACCGTGTGTTCTCCCGAGGCGGCTCGCCAGGGGATTCGCAGTGGCATGCCGCTGGGTGAGGCTCGGGCGTTATTGCCGGGGACAGTCACTCATCGCCCGCGGCGGCCGCTGTTCAAGCCGGTCTTTCGGCGTGCGAATCCGCTTTTGGATCGTGCGGAACTGCAGCGGTTAGCTCTTCACTGTCAGCGGTACAGTCCGCTGGTTGGCCTGGAAGATGTGCCTGCCCCCGAATCGTTGTGGCTGGACATCTCAGGCAACGAAGCCTTGTTCGGTGGCGAGAACGGGCTGATCGAAGCGTTGCAGGCCGATCTTGGTCAGCAGGGATTTCAGGCTCGCGCTGCCATTGCCGACACCTGGGGGACGGCCTGGGCGGTCAGCCACTTTGGTCCAGCAGCGGTTTCTGTGGTTCCGCCCGCGGAACAGTCCCAGGCGCTGGCTTCGTTGCCGGTTGGCGCGTTGCGGCTGGCGGACTCTGTGATCGATTCGTTGCACAGTCTGGATCTGTCAACGATTGGCCGGTTGATGCAACTGCCTCGTACCGCACTGCCCTCCAGGTTTGGAACAGAACTGCTGCGGCGTCTTGATCAGGCGTTGGGAACCGTTCCGGAATTGCTCCCGGTGGAGCGGTCGGTGGAGCCGTTGTCTGCAGAGTTGCTGTTTGAGGAACCGGTGACGGATCGTCAAACTCTGGAGCATGTTTTGGGTGTGCTGCTGAGCCAACTGCTGGGGCAGTTGAATGATCGCCGGGTCAGCTTGCGGGAGTTCCAGTGCCGGTGGCTGGGAACGACCACCGAACCGGTGTCGTTGCGTTTGTTGCGACCCACAACGGATCGTCGGCATCTGCTGGAATTGCTTCGGCTCCATTGTGAGCGGTGCGTGTTCACCAGAGGCGTTCGCGGTGTCCGCATGGAAGTTGTCGAGATGGGTCTGCCTCCCGTGCGACAGGGACTGCTGTTCGAAAACCCTGCGGACAAAGCCGAGCAACTTCAGCGTGCATTGGCCGAACTGGTGGATCGCCTGAACAGCCGTTTGGGTTGCCAGGCGGTTTTGCGTCCGAGTCTGCGCCCTGACCCACAACCAGAGTTCGCCTGCGAGTACGTACCGTGGCCTGGCGGCAAGGTTTTCCCGTCGTTCGAAACGCCGTCGGCCTGTCGTTCACACCTGCGATGCCGCCCACTGCGGTTATTGCGTTCGCCCCAGCCGTTGACGGTGGCGGGATCGACAAAGGCCGGTTTGCCAACACACGTGAATCAGTCGTCGATTGTCCGAATCGTGGGACCGGAGCGAATCGAAACCGGCTGGTGGCGCGGCGCGGATGCCAGGCGGGACTATTACCGCCTGGATCTGGCCCATGGTGCCGGGTTGTGGGCTTTCGTCGATCGGAACTCGGGCGACTGGTTTTTGCACGGTCTGTTTGTCTGAGGTGAAACGCTGCAGGTCACTTCGTTGACACAAGATTGCGTTTGCGCTGAGTCACGTACGTCACTGCAATACCCCCGTGACGCGCCAGGATCTCTGCAATGGCTTCACCCAGCGCCAGTGATCAGTGCCACCCAACGCCGTCAACTCTTCGTGACCCTTCCTCTCAGGGCCAGCCACAACAACAGGATTGCAGAAACTGCAGCGATATTTCCAAGAATAATCAACCTTCGCGTTGCAGGAGTTACTTCGATCAACGATCACTCGGAAAGACGAACGGAGCGATCGAGTGTGACACCGATCACTGACAGTCTCGTTCGCAGCGTCGAGCGCGAGATGCCGAGCACCGCTGCAGTGCGACTCAGGTTTCCATGGAATTGATTCAACAGTTCGGTGAAGAGAGTGCGTTCGACGCGTTGCAGAACCTCTTCGTGCAGGTTTTCCGAGCCGGCCCGAATTCGTTCGTGGATAAACGCGATCAGTTCATCTTCGCCGTTCCGCTCGGCAATTTCCCCCAAGGGCGCTGATACCACAGCGCCCGTGCCCGTGGCCGTAGCCGACGTGCGGATTGGCACCGGAAGAAAGTCGGGCATCAGGACTGTGCCTGTGGCCTCGATCACCGCGTGCTTGAGAACGCTTTGCAGTTCGCGGATGTTTCCTGGCCACGAATACGCGGTCAACAGTTCCATGGCTTCCGGAGCCACCTGTTGAATGGGTTTGTCGAGTTCCCGACTGAATCGACGCAGGAAGTGATGGACCAGCAGAGGCAGATCGCCGGTTCGTTCCCGCAGCGGCGGCAAGTGGATCGTATAAACGTTCAGACGATAGTAGAGGTCACTGCGGAATGTCCCCTGCTCCATCATTTCGGTCAGATTGCAATTTGTCGCTGCGATCAGGCGGACGTTGGTTTGGACCATGGTATTTCCGCCGACACGCTCAAACTGCTGATCCTGCAGCACCCGGAGGACTTTTGTCTGCGTGAGCGGCGTCATGTCGCCAATTTCATCGAGGAACAGCGTCCCTCCGTCGCACTGCTCAAACTTGCCGATCCGCTTGCGTTCGGCTCCGGTGAACGAGCCTTTTTCGTGGCCGAACAATTCACTTTCGAGGAGGTTCTCGGGGATCGCGGCGCAGTTGATGGCGAGAAACGTCTTGTCGGACCGCTGGCTGTACTGATAGATCGCGCGGGCGACAACTTCTTTTCCCGTACCACTTTCGCCGAGGACCAGCACGGTCACGTCCTGCCGGGCGACTCGGCCGATCTGACGGTAAACATCCTGCATGGCGGGACACTGGCCGACCAGCAGATCACCGTCGTCGGTGTCTGTTTCGGTGGAACTGGCGATCTTCGCGGGGGTGCGGGTCATGCGTGACGTCTCCAATGCGCGGTCAATGACCGCCTGGAGCACATCGAGATCAAGCGGCTTCAGCAGGTATTCGAACGCGCCCTGCCGCATGGCCTCGATGGCCGTGTTTGCCGTGCCGTGCCCTGTCATCAGAACCACCGGCACACGACAGTCCGCTTCCTGCAAATCTCGTAGCAATTCCAATCCCGAAGACCCGGGAAGTAGCACATCCGTCACAACAACATCAAAAGAATGTTCGCCAAACAGGGATCGCGCCTGGCCAGCCGACGTCGCTGTTTCGACGATGATGGCATCTGTCGCAAATGCATATCGAAAACAGTTCAGTATGTTCTGATCGTCGTCGACTACGAGCAGCCTGGCCATGAAAAGGGATTCCTGCCTGAATACTGTCCAGAGATCGCAACTGACAAAATGCGATGATAGTGACGAGGAGCGATTTTGTCACCGCGCTTGCTGGGGACAGATTGTGAAGCACGAGTACGGATTCTTCAACGCAACGTCGGTCGATCCCTCGTTTTCAGGAGGAGCGAAAGTGTATGGGCGAGCTGATCGTCCGAATACGGCTTGGGCAAAAAGGCGTTCGCCCCGCGTTCCAGCGCCTCGGCTTCGCGCTGCGATGTCCGCAGGCCGCTACATGCGACTACGACTACGTTTGTGTCGATTTGACGCAGTTGATCGAGCGTCTGCAAACCATCCAGCCCCGGCATCATCATGTCCAGCAGGACAGCCCTGATCTTCGGCTTGAACTGCTTGAACAGTGAGATTCCCGAGAATCCGTCGTTTGCGGTAATGACTTGATAGCCCGCGTGCTCCAGAGCCAGGGCAGTCATCTGCAGGATGTGGGCTTCATCATCAATCAGCAGGATCGTCTGTCCATGTCCCGATTCATCGTCGTGGTCGATCCGAACGACGGGTGTGAGCAGGGTGGACTGGGTCGCTGGCAGATAAACCGAAAACGAGGTTCCCTGCCCTGGTTCGCTGTAGACGCTGATGAATCCGTCGTGGCTTTTGACAATTCCCTGAACCGTGGCCAGCCCCAGCCCTGTTCCTTTGCCGACCTCTTTGGTCGTGTAGAACGGGTCAAAAATTCGATCGATCACATCGGGAGTCATGCCGCATCCGGTATCCGTGACCTTCAGCAGCACATACGGACCGGGATGAGCTTCCGGATTGAGTTGGCTTGCGTTTCCATTCAGCACGATTGATGTGACTTCGATCGTGATCGAGCCGCCATCGGGCATCGCATCCCGCGCATTAATACACAAGTTCACTAGTACCTGAGACAACTCCGTCTCGTCCCCCAGTACGAGCGGACAACCGTCGATGACTCGCGACTCAAATCGAATCGACATCGGCAACGTGTGCTCCAGCATCAGACGTGTTTCCGCAAGGAGCACATCCATGGCAACGGGGCTGCGTTCACCGCGAATCCCTCCCGCAAACGCCAGCAGCTGTTTCACGAGATTTGAACCCCGTTCGGCACTGGCCGTCATCGTATCCAGCAACCCCTGCGGATTGGCCGGCGCGCGGCCGGACGAGAGCATCCTGGCCCCCATCAGGATCGGAGTTAGAACGTTATTCAGATCGTGTGCGATCCCCCCCGCCAGAGTGCCAATACTTTCCAGTCGTTGGCTTCGTCGTGACGCCTGCTCCCACTTCTTCCGCTTGGTGATGTCAATGTCGATCCACAAACAGCCAATCACATTGCCATCCTTGTCTCGTAATGCCGAACGCCGATGTTCGACGGTGATTCGATTTCCGGATCGAGTCGTCTTCTGCAGTTCACCCGCCCAAACGCCGCCCTGACTGCCGCCGCACTGCATTTCAGCCGGGAGGTTCTGGTCTCCGCGATTGAGCAGATCATTGGCGTTCTGGCCAAGAGCTTCGGCGGAGGTCCAGCCGAATTGTCGAGTCGCCGCCTGATTCCAGTAGGTGATCCTGCCTTCCAGATCGACCACGATGACGGCATCTGACACCTGGTCGAGCATTTGCGACTGCTGCTCGATCTGCTGCCGATACCGGACCGCTTCGGTGACGTCGCGGACGATCACGGTGTAGATCTTTTCACCATCAACAGTCGTTTGCGAGATCGAAGATTCAATGGGAAACTCTTCGCCTGATGCGTGCAATGCCATCACGGTTCGCTGCTGGCCCATTCGTCGCTGTTGAATATCGCCCTGACCAAACTTCGCGACGTCGTTGTGATGCTGCAGCCGAAATCGACTGGGAATCAACACGTCGATGGCGCGCCCGAGAACCTGTTCGGCCCGGAAACCAAAAATCGCCTCCGCCGCCGGATTGAAAAGGATGACTCTGTGCTGTGAGTCCATGGAAATGATTCCGTCCATCGCCGTGTCGAGGATATTTCGAACCAGCAGTTCATCCCTTTGACGATTTTCGGTGGGAGTGTGATTTTCGGAGCTGTCTGTCGTCCTGTGCATCGACCAATCATCCAAATACTGACCAGTTGAGAAAAAATCGCCAGTGGAAGCGTCCAATTCAGGACCGAAACGGGCGGCGGCTGGCACTCGACCGCCGGGATTATCGGGAATTGGAGCCTTTTCACAATCCTGCCCGTGGCGATGCAAATCGTGGGACCCCGCATGAAATTCTTTGAAGCGCATCGGTTCAGCAAGTTTTTTGTCCCGGAAATCTTCGTCCGTTGGCGTGAACGACAAAATTCTGCATCGCGGCGAGTGATCGCGAAGGAACGGCACCGGAATTGCCTTGGCGTCAGTCACGTCGGCAATGTTGGTATGACATCGGCTTTCACAGGAGACGGTTGTGAGTCAGTCTGAGTGGCGGTGGCTGGTCTGCGGCTTGGCGGTGATCGGTGTGACGGGTTGTCACCGGGCGGAACCGCCGCATTTTTCGGCCGATGTGGCAGTGAAGCAGTTGAAACCAGAATTGCAGACGGCCATCCAGGACGAGTTGGTCAAGCGAACGGGAACGTTTCTTGCGCCGAAAATGTTGGCACCCAAAGACGAACCTCACCACAATCTGTCACGCGGTCAGGCCGTGTATCAGCAGCGGTGTGTGCAATGTCACGGAGTCAGCGGCGACGGCAACGGTGATTCCGCGAAATTCATGTATCCCCGCCCGCGAGACTATCGCAAGGGGATCTTCAAATTCACATCTGTTCCCTACGGGTTTCGTCCTATGCGGGAAGATTTGTTGCGGACCGTCCGGCAGGGGGTCCGCGGTACTTCCATGCCCGGATTTCCATTGCTGCCCGATCAGGACCAGCGGGACGTGGTCGAGTATGTGATCTCGCTGTCGCGCCGTGGTGAACTGGAAGGGCAACTCATCGATCTGGCCGGATCGGACGACGAGGTGGACCCGGAAGTAGTTGAATCGGATCTCGTGCCGGCGGTGCTGAACCGCTGGTTGCAGTCTGAATCGTCCGAGGTGTTCCCGGTCACGCCGCAACCGAGATTCACACAAGAGCACGTTGAACGCGGTCAGAAGGCGTTCTTAAGTAAAGGTTGCTCGAAGTGTCACGGCGACGATGGTCGCGGGCAAACTCTGGACAACTTCGGCAAGACAGACGCCTGGGGCTTTCACACGCGGGCCGCGGACCTGACGTCCGGCATGCTGCACGGCGGCAACCGTCCGCTGGACATTTATCGCCGGATCTACAATGGAATCAACGGGACGCCGATGCCCAGCTTTGCCAATGCATTGAAAGAGGAACCGGACACAATCTGGGATCTTGTGGCGTATGCCTTGTCCGTATCGAACCGTCGCCGTCGGGGTGAGATCCCCCCCCCGGGGGCGATCAATCCGTATGTCCCGACGACTTCGACAGCGAAACCGGCGGAAGAATGATGGTTCTGTCCACGTCGGTTCGCTGTTTTGCTTCGCCTCATCCCGCATCGCTCCCGTTTCATGAGGGCTTCTGCCGTGGTATTTGATGATCGCAAGGTTCATGAGTTGCAGGAACTTCGTGCTCGCGTGCAACTACTCGAAGAGGCGTTGCAGGCCGAGTCGACGGTCAGCCAATGGCCGCCGACAGGGTTCTACTCGGCCTATTATGCCACGACGGGATTCATCCTCGGCATGCTCGCAGCGGCCATGAGCCTGCTGGTGAATGTCATTGGTGCTCCGATCGCCGGCAAAAGTCCGCTGGAACTGATCCGCATCTATCTGACATTTCCGCTGGGTGAGCAGGCACGACAATTGGCCGCGACGGGCAAGGATGTCTACGTCATCGGAGATGGCGTCATCCTGGCGCTGGGATGCTGCCTGTATCTTGGTACGGGGATGCTGCTGGGGGTTCCATTCTTTGTCATCCTGGTGAGGCTCACTGAAGGCAAGTCCACCGGCTATCGAATGTTGATCGCCTCCGTCCTGGCCACGGCTTTGTGGATGATCAATTTCTGGTGCATCCTGTCGTGGCTGCAACCGCTGCTGTTCGGGGGAAACTGGATCACCGATCCCGCCGTGCTTCCGTGGTGGGTGGCGTGGGTGACGCACCTGGTCTTCGGTTGGACGCTGGCGCTACTGTATCCGTGGGGCCATTTCCAGGCGTATCAGCAACCGACGGTTCCGGATGCCTGATGGTGGTATTGGACAATTCGATCCACCCAATCAGACGACGAAACTTGGGTTCGTTCATCGTGTGATGATTTGTACACGTATTTTTTGGCGAGCAGCCATCGGGAGCAGCAATTGCAGTTCTCGAGCGGTACCTCGAATTGGGTTGAGGGCAGTGCCCTCATTAGGAAAAACGCATGCAAGCTGCGACTGACGTGATGACTGCCGAGCACAGTTTCCCCCGGCAAGAACAATTGGTGGAAGAGCGGTTGGTGCTATGGTATTTCGTGGCGGCACTGACCTTTATGACGGTCTCCATGCTGGCCGGCATCTTGATGGGCCTGCAATTGCTCAGGCACAATCCGCTGCCGCCGATCGAGGTGCTCTCGCCGGGCCGATGGCGGATGATTCATACGAATGCCATTGCTTATGGCTTCCTGGCGAACGCCTTCCTGGGAATCATGCACTGGGTGGTGCCGCGACTGACCCTGCGCCCCGTGTTCAGCCGCCCGTTGTCGTACCTGATCTTCTTCGCCTGGCAGTTCGTGGTGCTTGCCACCGCAGTGGGACTCATGTTTGGTCAGGCACAAGGTCTGGAATGGGGTGAGACGCCCGTCTGGATCGACCCGGTGGCACAACTGGGGTTGCTGCTGGTCGCGATCAACTTCGGGACACCGATCCTGCAGACGCGGGGCCCCATGTACGTCACGCTGTGGTATTACCTGGCCGCACTGGTCTGGACGTTTCTGACGTATGCGATGGGCAACTTTGTGCCGGAGTACTTCGTCTGCGGCTCAAGTGCCGGGGCGGTCGGAGGCCTGTTCATCCACGATCTAGTGGGACTGTTCGTGACGCCTCTCGGATGGGGCATGATGTACTACTTCGTCCCGATACTTCTCAAGCGACCAATCTGGAGTCACGGCCTGTCACTGGTCGGTTTCTGGGGGCTGGCGTTCTTCTATCCGCTGCAGGGGATTCACCACTTCCTGTACACGCCGATCCCGATGTTTCTGCAGTACGGGGCCGTTCTGTCGACGATCGCCCTGGAACTGGTCGTGGTCACGGTGATCATCAACTTCATCGGAACGCTGTACGGTACCGGGGGAGCGTGCCTGACCAATCTGCCGCTGCGATACTTCTACACCGGGATCCTGTTCTACTTTCTGACCTGTCTGCAGTGCGCACTGCAGGTCACGATGACGTTCCAGGCGTTGATTCACTTTACCGACTGGGTTGTCGGTCATGCCCACATGGTGATGTTTGGTGTCTTCAGCCTGTGGCAACTGGGCGTGATGACATACCTGATCCCGCGGATCCTGAAGACCGAGTGGTACAACCCGGCATGGTGCGAATGGCATTACTGGGCTTCGGCGGGCGGTCTGCTGGTGATGGCGGGCGATCTGATTCTGGGCGGACTGTTCCAGGGTTGGTCGTGGGCCGCACTTCACCCCTGGGAGACCTCGATCCACCTTTCGATTCCATTCTGGTCGGTGCGAATTGTCGCCGGACTGGTGATGTTCGCGGCTCAGTTGCTGTTCATCGTTCACTTCTATTTGACGTGGCGGAAGTCGCTGCAGACGGCACCAGCAGTCGTGCCCGCCGCCGGACTGGCCACCGCCTGACAAGATTACAAGACTCCCCAAAGGGTAAGATTTCATGTTTGAACGCAAATCCGGAATTATTCTGATTGCTGGCATAGGCTTTTTTGCCCTGGCGTTTCTGTCGAACGCCGTGGTTCCCGTGTTGATGTACCGTCATCTTCCGGAACAGACGGCGGAGCAACTGGTCAATGGCAACCTGCGATACCAATTTGAAGATCTCGCTCAGCGGTTCCCCCAGGCCTTCGAAACCGCGTATGGCCAGCCCCCCGCCGACCCCGAAAAAGCCGGCCGCTGGTATGACGAACACTGCGCGAGTGCACTGAAGCTCGGACATCAGATCTATGTCGGCGAAGGCTGCTGGCATTGTCACAGCCAGTTCGTCCGACCGGTCTCCAATGAAGATCGTCGCTGGGGGCCCGTCTCCAAGTCCTGGGAATATCAGAACGAGTTGCAACGTCCGGTCATGTTCGGGACGCGACGCGTTGGTCCAGACCTGAGCCGCGAAGGTGGCCGGCGATCCAGTGACTGGCACGCGGTACACTTTTTCGAGCCTGAAGCCCTGTCGCAGAAATCCCCCATGCCCAGGTATCCCTGGTTGTTTGACGGTTCTCCCGACAAACCGAACATCCGGGGTCTGGCATTAATTACGTACATCCAATGGCTCGGATCGTGGCATGAAACGTATCCCTACTACGAGGACTACACTGCCGTTCCGATCAAAACCGCAGCCGCGGCGGAGTAAGCATCGACCTTTTTTCAGGGGAGTTTCAATCGTGGAGTCTGATACGAAAAAACATCGCACCCATTGGATGGTCTGGGTCTTCTCGGCACTCGTGCTGATCCCGACCATCCTGGGTTTTGCGAATAAGTTTCTCGACCTGGTGCTGGTCGTGCAGGGAGATGAGGAGGGCGCATTCGCCGTCACTCCGATTGTGAATTACCTGCTTGCCACGGCCGGCTTCTTGTGCCTGCTGATCTGGACGGCGATGCAGGGTGCCTTCGAAAACCTCGACGGTCCGAGTCAGACAATGTTTGAGAACGAACAACGGCTGGATGGATTGAAGTAGCACAGTCCCACGACTCGTCACCGCCGCGAACCGGGGTCAGTTCCCGACGGTGAACGGAAATTGCAGACATTTGACTGCGGAGAACAACAGATGCCCACGCCCCCCCAACCTGGCTCACCCGAGCAGGAATTGCAATATCACACTTACGTCGGCCATGTCATCCCGTGGTATATCCGGCTGATGTGGCTGGTCTTCTGGATCTTCGCCATTGGCTATGCGGTTTCCTTTTTCCTGCCGGCTTTGCAATCGGAACTGTTGACACCTCCATGAAGCCCTCAGTTGCAACCTCGACGCCCGCAACGGGATCAGCGACCTGCCATTACTGCGGGTTGCCGATGTCCGGGCCCGCGTTGCCCGAGGAACGGTCCTACTGCTGCTTCGGATGCCGGTTTGCAGATGGAATGGCTGTCCAGAATGGCAGTGGGACGGCCGCGCGACCGATGGGGCCGGCCAGTGCGCTGGGCTTCTCGGTGTTCTTCACGATGAACGTCGTCATGATGACGATGGCGCTGTGGAGTTATGCCGATCAGGCCGCGACGCCGTTCGAAACCTCGCTGCGAAGTTTTCTGCGATACGGCGCCATGACCTTTTCGCTGCCGGTGTTGCTGATGCTTGGCCGGCCTCTGGTCAGCCATGCGTTCACCGGCTTGCGGCGAGGCGTCTTCACAACAGATTTGCTGCTGGCGACCGGTGTGCTGGCTGCCTACGCCGTCTCGATCGTTCACACCCTTCGTGGAAACGGGCACGTCTATTTCGAGGTGGGATGCGTGATTCTGGTGCTGGTGACCCTGGGGCGCTGGCTGGAAGCAGGCGGCCGGTCGCACGCGTCCGCCGCGCTGGAACAACTTGAACGTCTCGTCCCCGATATGGTCCGGCGCTGGGAATCTGGAAAAGAAGTATCGACACCGCGATTGCAGATAGTGGTGGGCGACTGCCTGCATGTCCGTGCCGGTGAACGAATCCCGCTGGATGGCCGGGTCTGGCAGGGTCGCGGCGTCGTGGATGAACAGTTCTTCACCGGGGAAAGTACTCCGGTCGAGAAACAACCGGGCGATTCACTGCTCGGCGGAAGCCTGAACTTGGATGGCGATCTGCTGATCGAAGCCACCTCGCCGCCAACGGGCGGTGCCCTCGGCCGACTGGTCGAGGCGGTGCGGACCGCCCGTTTGTCGAAGGGCCGCTACCAACTGTTGAGCGATGCCTGGTCGCAATTCTTTTTTCCGATCATCGGCGTTGTGGCGGTGGCGGCCTTTTTTGTCCATGGGCTGCGCGTCAATTGGGATTACGGTCTGCTGACAGCGTTGTCTGTTGTGCTGATTGCCTGTCCGTGTGCGTTGGCTCTCGCCACGCCGCTGGCGGTCTGGGCGGCGCTCGGGACCACGGCGAAGCGCGGAGTCCTGTTTCGCAGCGGCGCGGCCCTGGAAAACCTGGGTGGAGTGCGAGCCATTCGCTGGGACAAGACAGGCACGTTGACCACCGGTTCGCCCCGCGTACAACGTCTGTTCTGTGAGCGACCTCTCGAACAGGCTGAAGTTGAGCGGATGGCCGCTCGCATCACCAGGGCATCGGACCATGTATTCTCACAAGCCATCCGGGAATACCTGGCGGCTGCAGACCAAATCGAATCGTTGCCCGGGGTGCAGACGGTTTCCGGACGAGGACTGCGGGGTATCGACAATCAGGGCGAGACGATTGCTCTGGGATCGGTTCGGTGGATGGACGATTGCGGCCTGGCCTGGGGGACGAGCTTGTCCGCCGTGCTTAACGAGCCTCAGTTTGCCACCTGTCCGCTCACCGCGATCGGATTCGGCGGCGAGGTTCGTGGAATATTTGTCCTGGAAGAGACCGTCCGGCCGGAAGCCATCGAAGCCTTGAACGGATGTCAGGAAATGGGATTGAATCAAGCCGTTTTGACGGGAGACCGGATTGAACGGGCGGCTGTACTGGCCGCGGCACTGGGACTTCCGGTCTTGGCGGGGCTGTTGCCAGAAGACAAGCTGGCGGCGATCCGCGCGGCTCATCAGCAGTTTGGTCGCGTGGCAATGGTGGGCGATGGCCTGAATGACGCGCCAGCGCTGGCGGGGGCCGATTTTGGCATCGCGCTGGGATGCGGGGCGGACGTCAGTCGCGACTCAGCCGACGTCTGCCTGTTGTCATCAGACCTGCGTTTGATTCCGTGGGCATATGCATTTTCTCGCTGTACTGTCCGGACGATTCGGACCAATCTGGCTTGGTCATTTGGATATAACAGCCTGGGGGTCATCGTCGCTGCGTCAGGGCAACTGCATCCCGCCGTCGCGGCGGCACTGATGGTGGCCAGCAGCCTGATGGTCCTGGGGAATTCGTTGCGGCTGTCGACCGACGGGCCGTACCCGTATTCAGATCCCGGGAAGAAGGACTCTGAAGCCAGATTACAGACCGAGTCCGCATCCAAAACGGGAGTTGCGCCATGACGCCGTGGTGGCTGGTCATGATGGGCGGGCTGTTGGGATCCTCGCATTGCCTGGGAATGTGTGGCGGGTTTGCGGCATTGGTCGGGCTTCGACACGACACACTGGTCCGCAATCTGCGGGCTCAGTTGGTCTTCAGCAGCGGTCGCCTGATGAGTTACGGCACGCTTGGCGCGGTGGCAGGATTTGCGGGACGCCGACTGGTCGAGTCGTTGCCGAAGATGATCAACGTTCCCGCGATATTGTGCCTGGTCGCCGGCCTGTTTCTGGTGCGGGAGGGACTGCTGGCAACGGGGCTGTTCCGGCGTCGAATCTCCGGTACGTCCACATCCGGATGCCTGCTCGGTCCGGTTTTCTCCACGATCCTGCGCACACCCGGCATGCGTCACACGTTTGTCGCGGGAATTGTGACGGGACTGCTTCCCTGTGGATTGGTCTATGCCTTCTTGTCACTCGCCGCGGCTTCCGGCGATCTGGTCCAGGGGCTGGGGACGATGCTGGCGTTCGGCATCGGCACTGTCCCGTTGATGGTGATCGCTGGATGCGGAGCCGCAATGGTTTCGATGAATGCCCGGCAGCGCTTGTGGCAGGTGGCAGCCTGGTCGGTCGTTGTGACTGGCTTGCTGACCCTCGGCCGGGGAGCCGCATTTGTGCAATGGAAGTCGACGCCTCAACCAGTCAAGTGCCCGTTCTGTGTACCGGCCACGAAAACGGCACAGTCCGCCAGCGCCGGAGTTCATACATCGCATCCACTTTCAGTTTGAATTCACATGATTTGCTGTACCCCTGTAAAGAAACCGATGACATCTCCGGACGAATCCTCCGCGGACAGTGTGAGCAAGGCGACTGCCGTACCCGACCGGCCGCGTTTCTGGAGCCGCCACAGCACCATAATCAATTTCTGGCTGGACGTGCTGCTGCTGATTCTGTTCCTGATCCAGGCCTGGATGTTTGCGGTACTGCATGCCGTGTTTCCACGCGGAGCTGGTTCGGATTGGACCATCTGGGGTGCGACACCGCTTGACTGGTCCGAGGCGCTGTTCACCACCTTTTGTGTCTTTTCGTTCGCCATCGTCGTGCACGTGATGTTTCACTGGTCCTGGATCTGCGGTGTTGTCGCCACGCGGTTGCTCGGGCGCAAGGCGGGCAAGGACGACGGCACCCAGACGCTCATCGGGGTCGGCGTGATCGTCGTGCTGGTCCACCTGCTCGTCGGTGGAATCCTGTTGGCAAAGGTCGCCCTGACCGCTCCCACGTGATCGATTTGAATTCGAGACAACGACCACACTGCAGGCACTGAAACTGCCGGCTCAGAAACTTGGTGACACCTGGCTGCGGGTTACTGACCGGTCAATTTGAGCAGGCGGATCGCATTGCCGCGGAAGATCTTGTATTGAACATCCTCCGGCAGATTCAGAGACGCCAGTAACTCGAACTGAGGGATTTTCTGTCCAGGCATCAGGACATCCGTCCCGAAGAGCAGTTGATTGGCATTGCGAATCAGGAACTCGCGTCCGAAAGCGGGATCCCGCGCGATCGCTTTTTCGCCGCCCGGTTCGGACAGGTCGCCGTACAGGTTCGGATACTTTGCCATCAGGCGGTCGAGTGCTCCACCGGGCGTGACTTTCTTTGGAATTTCGGGATAGCGTCCGAAGTCCTCGAACGTCGCATCCCCACTGATCGAGGCCCAGAACCCGGCCGCATGGCCGATCAGCGGCAACTTCGGGAACGACGTCAATGCGTTCTCCAGTCGCGGCAAGCCGACCGTGTCCGGGTTGCGAATATCATCGAGATGAAACAGGATCGGCAACCCGACCAACTCACATGCTTCGTACAACGCCATTTGTTGCGGCGCATCAAACCACAATCCAGTCTTGTGCTCACCAAGCCCCCGGCAGCCCGCCTCTTGATACCGTTTCAGGATGTCGACAATTCCCTTCACCCCCGCCACATGCCCCGTCCGTTTGCCGGGTTCGGTGACGGCACGCGGATCGACAGAGCAAAACGGAATGATGCGATCCGGATACTCCTTGAACGCCTCGATCGCCGTCGTCACCGGTTGTGCCACCGGCGCCGATTCCGGCGAGATCAAGGGCAGGACACACGCTTTCTCGATGTTGTGATCGTCCATGAACCGCACAAGCAGGTCGGCTGTCAGTTCCTGCCCGAAGTAGAACGCGCCGAGATGCGTGTGAATGTCAATGTACTTGATTTTCGATGTTGTTCGCGCACCGGCAATCAACGGCATGCCGAGCGTCGCGACTGCTCCCAGCGAGGCGGCGAGGAAGCGGCGCCGTGTTGGCATTTGACTGTGCGTGTCTGCGTCAGGAAATGTGATCATGTGAATCCTCTGCTGATTGTGTTTTCAATTTCACACCGGCCAATGGATTGTTGATGACCGCTTTCCAGGCGAGTTCCTGCAGCAGCGTATTGAGTGCCGGGACGAGTTCAAGTGAGCCTTCGTGATGGTGATTACCAGAGAACGGAAGGTCAAGTTACTCGGTGTGTTTGGCAGGGCCATCGCCTTTTTCACGCTGGGCATCGGGTGCCACAGTTATGGAGGTTATGGAGTCCTCGACATGGCCGTGCCGCTTGTGCACTCGCACGGCCTTCCCGAAGA
>JAFEBS010000058.1 GCA_018242525.1 Planctomycetota bacterium
CCACCAATTAACGACTGCACCCCGGGCGCGGTGCATAGTCAAAACGTTTTTGCACGGAACTCGGACCCGCAGGTAAAATCGGTGTTTCATCGGTGTTTCATCCGTGGCCAATTTCCAGGACAGCCAGCAGTGTCAGAACCTGTTTCTTCGCGGACTGTCCCGGGTGCGTCTTCACTTCCAGGCTGGCCGAAAGCAATGACTTCGCATTGCGATCTGATTTATGAAGATATCATTCGATTCCAGTGAATCGCACCCCGGCTTCGTTTGCGGTCAGCAGTCGCGATATTGGGATCGAATACGGACGACAACGTTGCCGTTTGTGGCCGACAGCCGAAGTCTCACGACTTCGGCTACAAAGAATCACCGCCCCTGCCCGCTTTTGCCGCGGGCTGCTATCCACTCTGCCCTGCCCTGTGCTACGATTCCACCGCAGGATGAGTGGACGAGTTACGGAAAGCAGAGACGATCGTGGAGCAAGGATCGGGGGCGACCCAGGAAACAGAGTTGATCGGGGGCGGGGCAAAAGCAGTTCCTCCGCCTGGCAATCCCCTCACCCTGAAACGTGATTTGCGGCTGAACGTTGCTGACGGTGCGACCTATGGGGCCATGGTTGGCGGCGGCGAAACGTATCTGCAGGCGTTTGTACTGGCGATTGGCCTGGGAGAAGTCTTCGCCGGTCTGGTCGCCAGCCTGCCGGTCCTGATTGGCAGCCTGCTGCAACTGGTCTCTCCCGCCGCGGTCCGGACGCTGAAATCTCACAAGCGCTGGGTTGTGAGCTGCGCGGCGCTGCAGGCACTGTGCTTTGTGCCACTCATTTTCGCATCGCTGAATGGCAGGATGTCCCAGGCCGGGGTTTTGATCGTCGCCTCGATCTATTGGGCCGCCAGCCTGGGAACCGGCCCTGCGTGGAACACCTGGCAGGGAACGATCGTCCCCCGCGAAATCCGGGCAAAGTTCTTCGCCAAGCGTTCTCGTATCAGCCAGGCGGCCACGCTGGTGGGGTTCCTGGGAGCAGGCTTCGCCCTGCAATACGGCAAAGCTTCGGGAGACCGAAATCAGGTCTTCGTGATCTTCTGCTGGGTGTTCGGAATCTCGTTCCTGTGCCGTGTGCTATCCACCACCTGCCTGTGGCTGCAAAGTGAACCGACGCCCATCCCCTCCAACATGCGGTTCCTGACGCTGCGGGAACAGTGGCGGAAGTTTTCGCGCGGTCCCTCGGGGCGGTTGCTGGTCTCGGCCGTGGGGATGCAGGTGGGAGTGTATGTGGCCGGCCCGTTCTTTGCCCCGTACATGCTCAAAGAGCTGGAGTGGAGTTACACGAAATTCGCCATCCTGCTGGGTGCTTCGTACATTGCCAAGGTCGCCTGCCTGCCCGCATGGGGGCGGTTGGCACACCACACGGGTGCCCACCGCCTGCTGTGGATCGGGGCTCTGGGCGTGGTACCGCTGGCGGGTGGCTGGGTCATCAGTGCGAATTATTACTGGCTGCTGATCCTGCAGGTCATGGCGGGCGCGGCCTGGGGAGCGTACGAACTGGCGCTGGTGCTGTTGTTCTTCGAAACCATTGATGAATCCGAACGAACCAGCCTGCTGACACTGTACAACGTGGCGAACTCCGCCGCGCTCGCCACCGGTTCCCTGATTGGTGCGGCGATTCTCAAGAGCGTCGGCGTCTCCATCCCGGGCTACCTGTGCGTCTTCGGTGGATCCACGGTCATCCGCCTGTTGGCACTGCTGCTGTTACGACGAGTCCCCGCGCGGATTGTCCTGTCAGACAATCTACCCCAATTCCGCACTCACGCGACCGCAGATTCGTTCGATCCACCGATCATGTCGGATGGGAATTGACGGAACGGGGCACAAATCCGTGTCGTTTCGGATGACCGAACGAACGGCAGCCGCGGGCGGCCACGTCCGTCGGATGATCGGGAGCCTGGGATCACGACGAAAAAAAACTCCCGCAGAAGATCATGCTTCTGCGAGAGCTCCGCGCGCTGGGGACGAATGATAACAGTCGAACAATGGTCCACTTGATACGCACGGGATGGAAGACGAGTGTTGCACAGGCAAAATACAAAAAGGACAAACGTGGAGGGAATCGGCCCGGAAAGATTCCCTCCAATAAATCGGACACTTGCCTTATACCGAAACAGAGCCAGCTTGGGAATCGAGATTTGACACAATCGGACCGGCTTCCAGCAACAGTGGCATCGCGTCGTCAGTAAATCCGGTCCCGGAGAGATCAACGATCCAGTCGCCGCTGTCGTCATCGGCTGTGATTGTCGCTCCGCAAGCCATGAGAGACCCATGAGCCCGCAGGGACTCGTCAGGTAAGTGAACCCACAGCAAACTACCGCACTTCGCACACGTCGCATCGCCCAACCGCCCCGGGCCCCGCACACGGGGCAGCGACGACGCGGGCCATTCGGCGATGTCGACGCTCCGATGTTCACGGTTTTCCATTCAAAACAGGAAGACGGACGGACCCTTAACGGCCGGGCCAGTGACTGGCCTGTTTACGGATCGGAGCAAAGAGCATACTGTATTCGTGGAGAACCGTACGACAAATCCCGGGAGCAATCTGCATGCTTCACCGACGCGATGCCATGATTCGATTGGGGCGACTCGGCCTGGGGGCCGTTACGCTGCCGGAATTACTGCGAGCCGAGCAGGCTCGGGCCGGGGAACGCAGCCGTGGTCGGTTGGAACTGCCCATCCGCACCGGCAAGGCAAAGTCGTGCATCCTGATCTACCTGTGGGGCGGTCCACCCCAGCAGGATATGTGGGACATGAAACCGCTCGCGCCCGAGGGGATTCGCAGCCAGTTCAATCCGATCTCGACTGTGGTGCCGGGAATTGACGTTTGTGAACACATGCCGCTGTTCGCACGCCACACGGACAAGACTGCCATCATTCGTTCGCTGACCCACGACAGCAACAATCATGAACCGAGCGTTTATCGCACGCTCACAGGCCGCATTAACAACACGCTGGCCGTCCCACGGAACCAGCGGAATCGAAATGACTTTCCCAACGTCGGCTCCGTCGTATCGTACTTCTCTCCCCTGGGAGCGATGCCGGCTGCGGTCACGATTCCCCGACCGATCGGGCACGATGGTGCCACGTACACCGGCACCTACGCCGGTTTTCTCGGTGGTCGATACGATCCGATGGAAGTAGCAGCGGCGGAAGAAACCAAGGAAACCCCGACGCACTCGATCGCTCTTCCGGCGGACATGGCCGAGTCGCGACTGCTGGCCCGTCGCGGACTCCTGAATGTCATCGAAGACGCGGATCACCGCTATCAATCGGTCGGCGCGGCCCGGGGACTCGACAGCTACCGTGAGCAGGCGTTCGGGATGCTGTCGTCACCCGTCGCCAAGCGCGCCTTCAACCTGGACCTGGAAGATCCTCGTACGCGAGACCGCTACGGCCGCAACGAATACGGTGAAAGTATTTTACTGGCCCGGCGGCTGATTGAATCCGGAGTCCGGCTGGTGACCATTAGCTGGATGCGCATTCAGAAGGGGGGCAACGTCGCCAATGTCTGGGACAATCACGGCCCGTTCGAGGGCCTGACCGGGACCGACATGCTCAAGGCGTACTATTGCCTGCCATCGCTCGATCAAGGCTTCGCGGCCTTGATGGACGACCTGCACGGCCGCGGACTGCTCGATGAAACCCTGGTCGCCATGTGGGGCGAATTTGGCAGGACACCCAAGCTGAATCCCGCCCAGGGACGCGATCACTGGGGCGCGTGCCAGTCGGCCGTGTTTGCGGGCGGAGGAATTCGCGGGGGGCAGGTTTACGGATCGAGTGACAAAGACGCCGCCTATCCGGCGTCAAACCCCGTCTCCCCCGAAGACATGCTGGCAACCGTCTATCATTCACTCGGCATCAACCCCGCGGCCTTGCTGCATGATCCACTGGGTCGCCCGCATCAACTGGTGGACGGTCAGCCGCTGACGGCATTGTTTGGATGACCAGCGTTGCTCACTCAGAAATCTCCGAACTCTCACGAGTTCGGCTACTTCAGCCTCTGAAAAGCACTCGGCACGACAAAGGTTTTGCGGATGGTTCTGTCTCCCCGGTTCGAACAAGCATTCGTGTACGCCTCCATTGTCCATTCCGGCCAGGTTCGCAAGGGGACGGACATCCCCTACCTGTCACATCTGCTCGCCGTCGCCGGACTGGTGCTGGAACATGGCGGCGATGAAGACGAGGCAATTGCGGCGCTGCTGCATGATGCGGTCGAAGACGCCGGCGGGAAACCCCGACTGACCGACATCCAGCAGCGGTTTGGGGACCGGGTGGCCGACATTGTCCTCGGCTGTACCGATGCCGACACAACTCCCAAGCCACCCTGGCAGGCACGCAAAGAAGCGTATATCGCCCATTTGGCAAACGCGTCCGCATCGGCTCAACTGGTCTCGTGCTGCGACAAGCTGCACAATTGCCGGACGATCGTCGCCGACCTGAGAAACCAGGGGAATGACGTCTGGCAAAAGTTCGCCGGAAAACGAGACGGCTCGCTGTGGTACTACCAGAGTCTGCTGGCCGAGTATCAACGGCTGGGCGTTCATCCGCCACTGGTGGAAGAACTTCGCCGCACCGTCGAAACCATGCTGGCGCTGGCAGCGGAGTAATATCCTTCCCGATCCTTTAATTCTCTCCAGGATGGAATCCATGCGTCGCTGGCAAGTTGTTCGCGCGGGCCTGATCGCCGTGTTGATGGTCACGACGTGGAGCGTGTTCGCGGCCGATCCCGTAGAAACCGACTGGCCTCAGTTTCGCGGGCCGCGCGGCGATGGAACCTGGCGCGGTCCCAAACTGCCCGAGACATGGCCGGCCTTGGGTCTCAAGCAAGTCTGGAAACAGTCAATCGGTGGCGGGTACGCTGGAATCAGCGTCGCAGACGGCCGTGTGATCGCGATGGACCGGCAGACGAACCCGGAAGCCGAACGCATCCTGTGTTTTGACGCGGCCTCTGGCAAACCGCTATGGCAGCATTCCTATCCCGTTGCGTACGGCAAGCTGGACTACGGTAATGGCCCGCGTGCTGCACCCACGATTCAGGATGGATTTGTTTATACCGTGGGAGCCTTGGGAGACCTCTGTTGCCTTGAGGCCCAATCGGGAAACGTCGTCTGGCAAAAGAACTACCTTACCGATTTCGGGGGGCGCCTGCCGACCTGGGGCTACGCTGCTTCGCCCGTGGTTTACGGCGACTGGCTGCTGCTGCAACCGGGTAGCGACAACGGCGCCAGTTTCATCGCCGTGGAACGAAAGACCTGCCAGGAAGTCTGGCGCAGCCTGAATGACGAAGCAGGCTATTGCTCACCAGTCATCATTCGCGCGCATGGTCAGGACGAGTTGATCTGCTGGACCCCCAGTCACATCCGAGGCCTGGAAGCGCGCACTGGCAAGCCGTTGTGGTCGCATCCCTACGAAATCACCTATGGCGTTTCGATCGCCAGGCCGATCGTTCACGACAACCTGGTGCTGGTCGCCGGTTACTGGCACGGGTCGAAAGCGATCCGCCTGGGGGAGACGCCGACAACAACCACGCTGGCCTGGGAAGAAAACAAGTTCCTGCGCGGTCTGATGTCGCAACCGCTTTACCGCGATGGCTATGTCTATCTGCTCGACAAGCAATACGGCCTGACCTGCTTTGAACTGCAGACGGGCAAGAAGTTGTGGGACGACAAGAACCAGATGACACCGCGTGGACGAAATCCACAAGCTTCACTGGTCTGGCTCGGAGACAGCGACCGTGCGATCATCCTGAACGAAGAGGGGGATCTGATCCTGGCTCGGTTGACTCCCGAGGGCTACCACGAACAAAGCCGGACACGCATCATTGACTCCACGTGGGCTCACCCGGCCTTCGCGGGCCATCGAGTCTTCGCACGTAACGACAAAGAGTTGATCTGCGTGTCCCTGGATCCATCCCAATGACATCCCCCGGTTCACCCGTCGATCAACCTGCTGCAGACATCCTTGACGGACTGGGTTCTGTGCAGCATCGATTGCGTCCAAACCGGATCAATATGGCCGTTGGAATGGCCCTGTCGCTGCCGATCATGGCGGGCGGCGTGCTGGGACTCGGCTTTGTGGTGCGCGAAGCCTGGATCCGGGGATGGAACATCCCGTTGTACTCAGAGACGGAATTCTCGTGGTATCTGTGGTTCATGGGCATGTTCGCCTTTGGCGGATTGATCATTGGCGGAGCCGCCCTGCTGCGTTGGGCGCTTCTGCGCTGGACCCTGCGGGTCGCCGTCTGCGATGCCGGTTTTGAATGGCGACGCAGGGGACGGACGGATCGGTATTTGTGGGAGGAGATGGAATCCGTTCGCGAATTCCGGCCGGACATCCCCGCCTCCAACGACTTCCAGATCCAGATCCGGAACGGTCCCCGCATCAGCCTCACCAAGAACGATCTGATCAACCACACCATACTTGGGAAAATCGCCATGGCAGAAGCCCGAAATCGGGGAATTCCGGTGGAAGGTGAAGAACCAGGACCGCCCCGCAATCCGAATCCAAACTCGCCCCATCTCCACTCGGACGACGGTATTGTCTTGAATTAATCCCGGTTCGCCTTTCCACAACAACTCTCGATCCGGGCCGATGGCACCTTTACGGAACTGACAAATGCGACTACGCTGATGCGTGTTCGCATCGCGATTTGTTGAACGAGGAGTGCCGTTGATGCAGAGTTTCGGACATTCACATCTTGGCCGACATGCATTCGAGACGATGCATGGGCACGACCGCGAAGGTCTGACCGTGATCGGTCGGCGGAGCATGCTGAAGGCCGGACTGGCTGGCATGGCCGGGCTGTCGCTGCCGGGACTGCTGCAGGCTCAGGAAGCCGCGAGCCGCCCGGGGAAAACGACGCCGCGCAAAAAGAGTGTCATCCTGATCTGGATGACGGGCGGCCCCAGTCAGATCGACACGTGGGACGTAAAGCCGAACGCTCCGATCGAAATTCGCGGGCCGTTCGGTGTTATTCCCACCGCCCTGCCCGGCGTGCAGTTCTGCGAATTTCTGCCGAAGCAGGCCGCGATGATGGACCGCATGACCGTCATCCGCTCCGTCGATTGCCGGAACTCGAACCATGAACCGAACATGGTCATGCAGACGGGCAACCTGGCTGCGGCACCGCGAGTCAATCGGGAAGGAGACAAATTCCCCGCGCTGGCTGCCATCATCGCGAAGCACCGCGCGGAACAGGCCCGGCAAATGCCCCCCTATGTCGTTCTGAACATGAAATCGCGGTCGCACGTCGCGTGGGGCGGTTACCTGGGTCACAGCTATGACCCGTTCCTGGGCAGCGACGTCGGTCGCCTGTTTGAACTGCCTGCAGGTCTAACCACAGACCGGTTGGAATCGCGACGACTGTTGACCACGGACCTGGATCGCCTGCGCCGGGATCTCGATTTGTCCGGTTCGATGGACTCCACCGACCGGTTCACTCGGCAAGCCATCGATCTGGTCACCGGCCCCGCCGCCCGGCATGCGTTTGACATTTCCCAGGAGTCCGACGCCGTCAAAGCAAAGTACGGCACTCACGAATGGGCAAAGCAGGCGCTGCTGTCGCGCCGCCTGGTGGAAGCAGGAGTCAGCTTCGTCACGATCGATTTGAGCAACCACGGTGCCTCGGGAACATGGGATACGCACGGAGACAATATTCCCCCGTACGGCGGCATCTGGAACGGCCTGCGTCCCCTGCTCCCTGTGTTTGACCATTTGATCACGACACTGGTCACGGATCTGGGTGAACGAGGACTGCTCGACGATGTTCTGGTCCTGGCCATGGGGGAATTCGGTCGGACCCCGCAGATCGGGACGCAAGGCAGTTCCGACGGTCGCAATCACTGGCCGATTGTGATGTCAATGACGGTCGCCGGCGGCGGCATGCGTCATGGCCAGATCATCGGGGCCACCGAGCGCGACGCAGGCCAGATCAAGGAACGCCCAGTCACACCGGGCGACCTGGCTGCGACGATCTTCCAGCACATGGGAGTCCCGCAGGACATCACCTACCTCGACAATCGAGGGCGCCCCCGCTTCGTCATCGAAAGTGGCCAACCGATCACCGAGTTGGTTGGGTAATCCGCAGTGTGAAGCACACGGCTTCCTGATTGTATCGATTTTTGCCCACGGAAGGCTTGCCAATTCCGTTGTGCCGCGGCATTCGGTAAGATACCGCCGACGATGCCCCGACGGATCGAGACGATCTTCCTCACTTGCCTCACAATGGATTTCCGTGATGACCGCCCCTTCGCGCATCCTGATTGCGGATGACAACTTGCAGAATTGCGAACTGCTCGACGCCTATCTGGCCGACGAGCCGTACGAAATTGCCACGGCCCACGACGGGCAGGAAACGTTGAATAAGGTCGCGGAATTCCGGCCGGATCTGATTCTGCTGGATATCATGATGCCTAAGGTCAGCGGTTACGAAGTCTGCAAACGACTGCGCGCGGACGCCGCCACCCGCGACATTCCGATCCTGATGGTCACCGCTCTCAACGAACTGGGAGACATCGAACGCGCCGTCCAGGCGGGGGCCGATGATTTCCTGACGAAACCTGTTCAGCGGCTGGAATTGACCACCCGAGTCCGCTCGCTGCTGCGAGTCCGCCACCTGACCAATCAACGCGATCGATTGCTCGCGTATCTCGAAGAAGTCGACGGAGAAGCGGTCAAATCGCTCGGCCTGAAGTAATTCAACACGAGCAGCCTGTGGCAAAAGGTGTCTGACCCTCTCCGGGCACGCGATTTTCAAGGTGAATTCAGTGCCCTCCAAAGGGTCAGACACCTTTTGCCACAGGCTGCTAGCCCGACACGCCAGCAAGGGACCCAAGCCTGACGCATCCAGTCCTGGCGCCTTGGGTGGTGTCCGCAGTCAAACGTATCGAAAACGAAGCCAAACCCGACGCATCGTGTGACGAACCGAGTCCAGCGACTGATCCGTCGCTCGCGCATCGGTCCCGACGATCCCCCTCCATTTGGACCTGCACCACAATGCCGACCGTCGACGCACCCGTCGCCCGAGTCCTCCTGAAACCACGCAAGGCGCTGCCATTCTTCAGCCGCCATCCGTGGGTCTTCGCGGGGGCGATCCAGTCGACCAGCGATCACGTCGCGCCTGGCGACGAAGTGATTGTGCAGGATGACGTGGGACGATTCGTCGCCCGCGGAATCTACAACTCCAACAGCAACATCGCCGTCCGGTTGTATTCCTGGCAGGAAGACGAAGTTCTGGATGAAGCGTTCTGGTCACGTCGACTGGACGAAGCGATCTCGCTGCGACGCTCGCTGTTTCCCAGCTTCGATCCCGATTCTGCCTGCCGTCTGGTCTTCAGCGAAGCGGATGGACTGTCCGGTCTGACGGTCGATCGTTACGGTGACTGGCTGCTGATTCAACTCACCAGCTTCGCGTTGGCCTCCCGCAAAGACATCCTGATGAAACTGCTGCAGAAAAAGCTGCAGCCCCGGGGGATCTGGCTGCGCACGGAAAAAGGGATTCGCGAAGCGGAAGGGCTGGAACTGGCGGACGGGCTGCTCAGCGGTGAAGCCCCACCCCGTCCGTTGATCATCCGCGAAAACGGAGTGCAATTTGCCCTGGATGTGGCCGAAGGCCAGAAAACCGGCTTCTTTCTCGATCAACGTGACAATCGCCGCCGGGTCTCGGAATTTGTCCGCGGCCAGCGAGTGCTGGACATCTGCTGTTACACCGGCGGCTTTTCCCTGAATTGCCTGGTGAACGGCGGGGCTCAAGAAGTGCTGGCAGTCGACATGTCCGAATCGGCCCTGACGCTGGCTCGTTCCAACGCCGAACTCAACGGGGTCGGCGATCGCCTGAAAACTCTCAAACGGGACTGTTTCAAGGCGGTGGAAGAACTGGCAGCGGCCGGAGAACGGTTCGACACCGTGATCCTGGATCCCCCCAAACTTGCCCGCAACCGCCAGGGAATCGATGCTGCACTGCGGGGCTACTACAGCCTGAATCGATCGGCATTAAGCCTGCTGAAGCCAGGCGGCCTGCTCGTCACCTGCAGTTGTTCGGGACATGTTTCCAGCGAGTTATTCGTGGATATGCTGGCCCAGGCGGCGTTGCACGAGAACCGCCGACTGCAGATTCTGGAAGCGCGCGGAGCCGCCGCCGATCACCCGACTTCGGTCACGTGCCTCGAAACCGAATACCTCAAGTGCTATCTTTGCCGGGCTGTTTAACGAAAAATCCCTGAGAAAGTCACTGCGTGCCGCGTCCTGCCAAGAAAAAACCTCGTGACGATGATGAGTATGCCGACGAACCCAAAACGCTACCGGTTCGTCCGCATGAGCAGTTGCTGATCGATGCGATGCCGGAACTGACCGCGACACGTGTCATCTGTACTACGGGTGGCCGTGCCCAGTTTGCCGAAACCTACGCCCGAGAACGATCTGAGTCCCACGTAGAATGCTGTTTCCTGGACCTGTTCCAGAAGAATCAGAGCGAATTCCAGGTCCAGGACCACGGACCACTCTGCAATCTGCGCCTCGTCTGCGAACCGGATCTTCCCGCCAATGACGCCGACCTGGTGGCGTTCGTATTTCGCAAGGGGGGCGATGCCGAGTTGACGCGCGACCTGATGCAGCAGGGCCAACTGCGCCTGGTCGACGGGGGCCGCATGATCGCCTCCACCGACAACGACGAAGACCAATGGCTGCACGAACAAATGCAGGAACTGTTCCCCAAGGTGACTCGACGCACCTTTCGGAAACAGGGCACCCTGTACCTGGCCACCAAGACAGGTCCGCTGAAAAAACAGAAGGATTTCGACTGCGAGTTTGCCTTTCGAGACCGCGGCAGGCTGATCAAGGTCTACAGCCGACCCGGCGTGTTCTCACACCGCCGCATCGATCTGGGAGCCCGCACGCTGATCAACACCATGCAGATCAAGCCCGGTATGAAGGTCCTTGACATGGGTTGCGGTGTTGGCACCGTCAGCCTGGCCGCGGCCTTGGCGGCAGAAAACGTGACTGTGATGGCGCTGGATTCCAATCCACGCGCGATCCAATGCACCCAGCGCAGCGCGGAACTGAATTCCGCTGCGGGGATCACCGCGATCCTGGACTGTGAAGGCCATTCGGCCGCGACCGAGGATTTCGATCTGGTCCTGGCAAATCCGCCCTATTTCTCAAACTACGCGATCGCCGAACTGTTTCTCGACACGGCCTATCGAGCCCTGAAAAAGGGGGGATTGGTCCACGTCGTCACAAAAACCCCCAACTGGTTTCTGGAACGAATGCCCCTGTGGTTTTACGACATCCAGGAGCAGGAAGTGGGCACCTATCGCGTTTTGACCGGCCGAGTCGGTAAGAAATCGGGCTGAGTGGCCGAGAGGAAGCCGAGCAGTCGGATTATTGACCACGGATGGCACGAGTTTTCACGGATCCGAATACCAGTGAATGAGTTACGGCACAAAAACACAAACATCGATGGCGACACTCCGTTTTGACTGAATCGCCGGGTTTATCCGTGGTATCGGTATGATCCGTGGTCTTCAGTAGATCATTCGGGCGATGCCCACTTCGCCTCGTTCCTTGATCGTTCCACTTGGGCGTGCTATCCTCCCCGCCCCGCTGGCGAATGTGTCGCGAGGCTTTACAGAGGGAAACACCGATGACGGGAGCGCAGGGCTGATGGGCGTCAAGAAAACGGGTAAGGGTCGTCGAAAGATCGGACGAAAGAAGCGAAAGATGCGGAGCAAGATTCGGCACCGCAAGTAGTCTTCGTTCGGACCGAAGCCCGGTCGCGCAGTCAGTTGCGATACGTTGAAGAATTCGAGCCCGGCATTCCTCGGAATGCCGGGCTCTTCGTCTGCGCTGTCAAAAACGCCGACAGCGGTCGCCCCCGACTTTGTGAGCCGCACGGCGCTAGCCGCGGGCTCTTCGGGACGAGTGAGAATGCACCCGCGGCTAGCGCCGTGCGGCTCACAATGCAACCCAAAGCGTCAGCGAGGCATCGCGTGCGTTCTCTTATTTTGTGCGATAGCCGCGTGTTATTTCATTCGTACCGCTCCCCCGGTAGGACGGACGATCCGTCCGTCCGAGCCATCTGGCCCGAATTCGCCCGTCCATTGCGGCAGACGGACGGATCGTCCGTCCTACGAACTGGTCAACGATTTGGGACGAAAATCGTTCTTGGAGCCGTCATAGCTTGACAGGCCCCTCGCATCGGGCGAAGCTGATCTTCGCCAATTGCGGCTCGCGCCGCCCGCCAGGTTGTCCCGCCCTTGTGATTCGATCGATTGCAGTCCCGCCATCCGACACCGTTTGCCTGCCATCGGCCGTCTCTCCTTGTGACCTAGGAATGCACCATGAAGTGCCTCGCTCGATTCGTCGTTGCTGGTTGGATGCTGTCCCTGCTTGCGACAGGTGCGTTCGCTCAAGAAAACCTCGACCAGAAGATCGCCGAGCAACAAAAGGCGGCCGACGAAGCCAAAGCACGCCAGGTCGCGGGTGAGCCTGCTGTCGTGGCTGCCCGGGCCAAAGCGAAGGAACTGGCCACAGCGATCACCACGTTGAAGATCGAACAGAACAAGGCCGAAGCCGCCGTCAAAGATGGAGAAGGAAAACTCCCCAAGCTGCAGGAAACCGCCAAAAAGGCGACCGAGGAAAAGACGAAACTCGAAGGGGAATCCGCCGCTGCCGCCAAGGCGGCCGAAGAGGCCAAGGGAAAAGACACGGAAAAGGCCGAGGCGGACAAGGCCAAGGCTGCAGCCGATAAACTCGCCGCCGCCGTGAAAGCACTCGAAGAAGCCACCAAAGCCGTCCAGGCCACCGAAGAAACCATCGCCAACTCGAAGAAGCTGATCGCCGAGCAGCCTGCCAAAATCACCGCCGCGGAACAGGCGAACACCGCCTTCCAGCCAGAACTGCAAAACGCCGAAACCGCGTATGCCGCCTTGACGAAGGAAGCGATCGCCAAGCAAGTCGAAGTGGAAACCACACTCGTTCAAGCGGGCCGACTGGTTTCATTCGCCAAGCAGGTCGCGCCGATCTTCTCGCAGCGTTGCCTGGCCTGCCACAATGCCCGGACGGCCAAGGGCCGGTTGAACATGGAAACGTTTGCCAACCTGATGAAGGGCGGCGAAAACGGCGACACAGTCGTCGCTGCCAAGCCGGGCGATTCCCTGCTGCAGACGATGATCGAAGACCATTCGATGCCCAAGGACGCTGATCCGCTGACCCCCGAACAGATCGCGCTCGTCAAGAAGTGGATTGAAACAGGTGCCCGCCTGGATGCCGGAGTCGGAGCCACTGCCACGCTGATCACGATCATCCCCAAGGAAACTCAGCCCGCACCTCCTGAAGCGTATCGAGTTCCCGTACCGGTGATGGCCGTCGCCTTCAGCCCGGACGGCAACCTGCTCGCCACTTCCGGCTATCGCGAAGTCCTGCTGTGGAACCCGGCCGACGGACAACTCGTTCGCCGCATCTCAAACCTGGCCGAACGGCCGCACGACATTGAATTCACTGCGGACGGCCAGACCCTGGCAGTCGCCGCCGGAACGCCTGGTCAACTGGGTGAAGTCAAGTTCTTCAACGTCGCCGACGGAGCGTTGGTGGCAGACCTGTTCACCACCGATGACGAGGTGTTCGCAGTCGCCTTTAGTCCTGATGGAACTCGCCTGGCCGCTGCCGCAGCCGATCGCTCGATCCGCCTGTTCGACGTCGCGACGCGCCAGCAGCAGAAGCTGATCGAAGACCATGCTGACTGGGTGATGGACGTGGCATGGTCCCCTGACGGCAAGAAGATCGCCACCGCCAGCCGCGACAAGACCTCAAAGGTCTTCGACAGCACGACCGGCGAATCCCAGTCGACATTCAACGGACACGGCCAGCCCGTGTTCGGAGTTGGCTTCCTGCCGGACGGCAACTCCGTGGCGACCAGCGGCCGCGACAACCGCATCCGGGTCTGGGCGGTTGCTGATGCCAAGCAAGCTCGAGAAATCGGCTTTGGTGGCGAAGTGTTCCGGATCCGCACGACCGCCGACGGGATGTCGTTCGCCGGCAGTGCCGACAAGTTCGCGCGTCAGCACAACCTGACGAACGGCCAGATGGTCAAGCAATTCGGACCGCACAACGACTGGGTGTATGCCGTCGACTATCACGGGGGCAGCAAGAAGGTGGCGAGCGGCAGCCATGACGGCGAAGTCCGGATCTGGAACGCGGAAGACGGCAAGGAACTGCTGAAATTCATCGCCGCCCCCGGTTACAAACCACAGGTTGCGGCCGCGAAGTAGCAGTGACGAATTCGACGATTGCAAACGGTCCGTCGACCAGACACCATGTCACAGGGAAACTCCACTGATGACGCCACATGTCTGATCGATTGTCTGCCTCATGACCGCCCTGATTGACCTGGTGAACATCACAAAGTACTACGGCCGGTTTCGGGCGTTGGACGATGTTTCGCTGCAAATCCATTCCGGCATTACCGGCCTACTCGGCCCGAACGGTGCTGGCAAGACGACACTCATCAAGGTTCTGCTGGGACTCGTCCGGACAACATCCGGGCACGGACGGCTGCTGGACTTTGAACTGGGGCACCAGAACCGCGAGATTCGAGCCCATGTGGGCTACATGCCGGAAGACGATTGCTACCTGCACGGCATGACGGGTGTCGAGTGCGTGCAGTTTGTGGCTCAATTGTCCCGGTTCCCGGCAGTCGAAGCGCTGCGGCGAGCACACGAAATCCTTGACTTCTGCGGTCTGGCCCAGGAACGATACCGGACAGTCGAAACGTATTCGACCGGGATGCGTCAGAAGCTGAGATTCGCCCAGGCGATTGTCCATGATCCGCCGGTCCTGATCCTCGACGAACCCACATCCGGCCTGGATCCGGAAGAACGACAGGTGATGCTCAACCGAATCCTGGTCCTTGCACGCGATCACGGCAAGGCGGTGCTGTTGTGTACTCACATTTTGCCGGATGTCCAGTCGATCAGCGATGCGGTCGTCATCCTGGCGCGCGGTCGAATTCAAGTGGCCGATACCATGGTGGAACTCAACCGTCCCACCACTCCATCGGTAGAGGTGCGGTTAATGGGCGATTCTGATCGCTTCGTCGAAACCATTCGCGGCCGGGGAATCGCTGCCAACCTGCAATCCAATGGCGGAATTCTGCTGCAGGGAATCCCGGATCACCTGGCGACGCACGTCTGGCAGGCGGCCAGTGCCTGCGGAGTCGGTGTCCGTTCATTGACTCCGTCGCGAAATTCCCTGGAAGAGATCTTCCTGTCGGCTGTTCGCGAAGGAGGCTCCCGTGACTGATGTGACATCCGGTGACCTCGCCACCACAATTCCGGTAGTTCGATCCGAGCAGACGGCTGTTCCTGCCAGTCGCGGCGTCAACAACCTGGGGTATCGAGCCTGGTCGGACAGGCTGGTGCCGGGCTGGACACGCTGGTGGGTGATCACCGAGGTCGGTGCGCGGCGCGCCTGGCAAAGCCGATGGCTGCGGCGAATGATGTTGTTTGCCTGGTTGCCGTCGATGTGGTTCGGAATCGGCTTTTTTGTCTGGGAACAGGCGGCCTCGCACCCGGAATGGAAGTCGGCACTGAAGCCGTTCCTGCGCGAAATGCCAAGCACAACTGAATTCACCCGCCTGCGGGATGCGGTCGGTTCAACCGATGTGGAGCAAAGTCGACACACGGTCTGGGCATGGCTGCTGCTGTCGTTCTTTCGGAATCCCCAGGCGGTGCTGATGGTGCTGGTGATCGGAGTGATCTCGCCCCCACTGATCTCCCAGGACATCCGCTCGCGAGCGTTCCTGCTGTACTTTTCACGACCGCTGACACGCCTCGAATACCTGCTGGGAAAGCTCGCCACGCTGTGGGCCTATCTGGCCGTCATTTCGACGCTGCCCGCGTTGGCGCTGTACCTGCTGGGGATCCTGTTGTCGCAGGAGACGAGTGTCGTTCAATCCACGTGGGACATGCCCCTGCGGATCCTCGGAGCATCCGTCGTCTTGATGCTCCCGACCTCGATGTTGGCGCTCTGCTGTTCATCACTGACTCAAGAATCTCGCTATGCCGCGTTCGGCTGGTTCGCAATCTGGATTCTGGGCTGGTTCACGTATGTGGCTGCCACATCCGTCGACACGTTCAATGCGAGCCAGGAAGCGATTGAAATGCATGAGCAAGCCCGGCAATCCGGCCGGCCGTTCCACCGGCCTGAACGGAAGATCACGGCGACGAAGGAATCCGTGTGGACGCACCTGTCGCTGTATCACGCGCTGGGCCGAGTGCAGCGCTGGATGTTTGGATTTGCCGAATTCAAGGATGTGGCAGTCTCGGCCGCGATTCTGCTCGCCATCAGCGTAATCTCACTCGGAATCACCTATTACAAGATCTCAGCACCCATGCGCGTGTAATCCCCATGATCGAATTGCAGAACGTCACGAAGCTGTATGGCAAGGTGATTGGCGTGAACGACTTCACGCTGACACTGGGCCCCGGCGCGTATGGACTGCTGGGACCGAATGGGTCTGGAAAGTCGACACTGCTGAACCTGATCACCGGACAACTGCGTCCGACGCTGGGTACGGTTCGGGTGATGGGCGAATCCCCGCGGAATAATGCACAGTTGTTTCGGCGGCTGGGTTATTGCCCCGGCAGCGAAGGTCTGTATGCCAGTGTATCGGCGTTCGAATGGGTCCAGTACCTGCAGCAGTTGCAGGGGATGACGCGAGCGGCGGCGGCCGCGGCCGCCCGGACATCGCTGGAACTGGTCGGCATGACGTCTGCCATGGACCGGCCGATTTCCACCTATTCGCGAGGAATGCGTCAACGTACCAAGCTGGCTCAGGCGATCGCCCACAATCCCGACTTCCTGATCCTGGACGAGCCCTTCAGCGGCCTGGACCCCGTCGGTCGCCACGAATTGACCAGCGTGCTGCTCGACTGGATCGGACTCGGCAAAAGTCTGCTGTTTGCCAGTCATGTGTTGCATGAGATCGAATCGATCACGCAGTCGTTCCTGCTCATTTGCGGGGGTCGACTGCTGGCGTCGGGGACGGCGGAAGATGTCCATCGGATGATGGTGGGTCTGCCCAATGATGTGGCGTTGCGCTGCAGCGACCCGCATCGACTGGCCGCTCTGATGTTGCAGGAACATGTGGTGGATTCGGCACGAGTGGTGGGCGAGACGGTGACGGTCTCCACGCGCCAGCCGGCCCGCCTGTATGATCAGATGCCCGCCTGGGTGAAAGCTTCCGGAATCGAAGTCTGGGAGATGCATTCGGCCGACGAATCGTTGCAGGCCTTGTTCAATTCACTGATGAAAATGCACCGGGGTGAACAGTGATCGGCAACGTGGGAGCGGTCTTTCTGTTTGAATGGAAGCGGTCATTGACCCTGCCCCGCATGGCCTGGTGGCTGGTACTGGCGGGATTCCCCGTATTCATCGTCGGGCTGATCCGGTTTGGCGTCGACAGCGCTCACCCGAACGCGGAAACAGACCGCGCCCCCCGGGAACTCTGGATCGGCTTCCTGTTCGCCCTGATTCCGATGCTGATCTCGATGCTGGGAACCATGCTGTGGGTGACTCCGGCCATCTCGGCGGAACTCGAACGTCGCTCGTGGGTCTACCTGACGGTCCGACCCAACGGCGGTGTGGCTGTTCTGCTCGGGAAATACATGGCCGCCGTCACGTGGGTAATCCCCCCCGCCCTGATTGGTTTACTGGCGGGAATCATCCTGTGCCGCGTGAGCAATGGCTGGCAGATCTGGTGGGCACTGGCAACCATGGTCTGCCTGTCGACTCCGGCCTATGCCGCCATCTACCTGTTCCTGGGTACAGTGATGCCGCGTCGCGGCATGGTGCTGGCCGTCGGGTACTCGTTGCTGTTTGAACTGGTGATTGGCTTCGTGCCGGCCCTGATTAACAAGCTGACCGTCCACCACCATCTGCAGGCGTTGCTGTTGCTGTGGTGTGAAATGGATATTCCCCCGGAATTCATGCAGGGGGCCGTCGCGTTGATGGGGAACACGCCCGAATGGGAGCACCTGGCATTCCTGCTGATGTACCCGCCCGTCCTGCTGACGGCAGCGGTCGCGGTGTTACGAGCCAGCGAATTCTCGTCATCGGCCGAGTCGGATGTGTAAACTGTGACAGACTCGCTCGCCAGGAGAATCCCGAACCGCTGCATTCCGTTCCCGTAAGAATTCACCGATTTCGGAATTCTCGTCGATAATGGGCAAGTCAGCCGAAGAGCCCGTTGGGCTTTGCCCATAAAATGGGGTCTGCCTCTCCCAATGTGGTTTAGATTCAAATCAGATATTTGTGGCAGGGGTCTGACCCCATTTTATGGGCGGATTCGCAGGAAAGATTCATGCCATCGTCGTTGAAGTTACTGGTCCAGTCGCGACACCCGCTGATTTCCATCGAAACGCGCGATGAGGAACGGGCAACGCAGGAAGTCCGCAAGATCGCGGCCGAGCTGAGTCGTCCGCTGTACGAATGGTCGATGACGTCCGGCATGCGACACCTGAGCGAAAAAGGAACCTGGTTGCCGATCGCCATGCTGGCCGGGCACCAGACGTTGTCGCTGATCACTCAAGCCGCCGGCCTGTCTGAAGCGGGAACTCCCGTGACCAAGGCGGTCGACGCCCTGAAGGTGGCCATCGAATTGCCACAAAGCACGATTTATCTCTTCAAGGATCTGGGGCCTCACGCCAAGGACGCCCAGATTCATCGGATGCTGCGCGACGCGGCGGCCCTGGGCGAACGCCGACAGAGCAACATCATCCTCCTCGATTCACTGCCGCTGCCGACCGAAGTGAAACGACTGACGATTCCGTTCGAGATGGGTTGGCCCACGGCCGAAGAGTTGGAAGAGGTCATCAAGCAGACCTATTCCAAGATCCGGCGGGAAAGCATGTACGAAGTGACCGCCACGCTGACCCGGCGCGACATGGATCAACTGGTGCAGACATTGCGGGGCCTGACCCGGTCCGAAGCAGAACGGATCGTCGCTTCGGCGATTTACCGCGACTACACACTGAAGCCGGCGGATCTGCCGGTCATTCTGGAGGCGAAGAAGGCGGTCCTGGGTGCGGCCGGTTGCCTGGAATCGGTCGCCATCGACTTCACGATGGACGACATTGGCGGGCTGGACAACCTGAAAGCGTGGCTGCGACAACGTCGTGACGGATTCAGCAAACGGGCTCGCGACTACGGCCTGCCGACACCGCGCGGCATCCTGTTGCTGGGAATACCCGGCGCCGGCAAAAGCCTGTGCGCCAAGGCGGTCGCCGCCGACTGGAAAATGCCGCTGCTGCGTCTGGATCCAGGCGTGTTGTACCAGAAGTATATCGGCGAAAGTGAAAGTCAGTTGCGCCAGGCACTGGCGCAGGCCGAAGCCATGGCCCCGGTGATCCTGTGGGTTGATGAAATCGAAAAGGCGTTCGCCTCAGCCTCGGCAGCCTCGGCCGATGGCGGGCTTTCCAAGCGGATGTTCGGCACGCTGCTGTCATGGATGCAGGATCATCGACATCCAATCTTCATCGTGGCCACCGCGAACGATATTTCGGCACTGCCGCCGGAACTTATGCGCAAGGGGCGGTTCGATGAAGTGTTCTTTGTCGATTTACCCAGCGTCGATTCCCGTGCCCGGATCCTGTCGATCCACCTGGAACGGCGCAACCGCATCCCGGCGGCGTTTGACCTGGAACAACTCGCGATCGCCAGCGAGGGTTTTAACGGTGCCGAGTTGGAACAGGCCATCGTCGGTGCCATGTATTCGGCGTTCCAGGAAGGGTGCGAAGTCGAAAACCGGCACCTGTTCGAGGAACTCGCCAAGACCAGGCCGCTGGCGGTCCTGATGCATGAAAAGGTCTTGGAACTCCGCGAATGGGCCGTCAATCGTTGCGTTTCGGCGGATTGAGACTCAACAACAGGGCATGGCCCACCGAATGTGAGCCGCAGGGCGCTAGCCGCGGGTGCATTCTCACTCGTACCCGAAGAACCCGCGGCTAGCGCCGTGCGGCTCACGGGCATGAGACCTCGGCCCCTCGCTGGACTCGGATTGCTATTCGCTGACCTCAGCCCACACGACCAGTTCCACGGCGGCATTCAGCGGCAGTTCGTTGGCACCGACGGCGATGCGGGTGTGGCGACCGATCTCGCCAAACGCCTGCACCAGCAGTTCCGAGGCCCCGTTGATGACTTGTGCGTGATTGTGGAATCCATCGGCCGATTGCACATAACCTTCCACGCGCACGATCCGAGTCACCTTGTCCAGATTGCCGATACAGGCCTTGATCTGGGCAATGGCATTCAGGGCACACATCCGGGCGGCATGGAATCCAACCTCTTCATGCACATCCTTCCCGACCTTCCCCTTGAACATCAATTCCTTACCCACCATGGGCAACTGCCCACTGGTCACCACCAGGTTCCCGGTCCGAATCACAGGAACATAAAATCCCACGGCTTCCGGAGCCGTCGGAATGGTTTGCCCATGTTGTGACAATCGCTGTTCGACGGTGCTGGTCATGATTGGCAATCCTTGTGAGGTGGTTGAGGAATTGTGTTGAAAGGTAAGTCGATCCGGCAGCCATCGCAAGCCTTGCGCATTTTTGCAACGAACGTGAGGGCTCAGGGTGCCACGGGCAACAGTCGTGGCACCTTTAGTCCGAATTCGAGAATCAGCTTGTGGACGGCGAAGTGTACGAAGGTCCACAAATGGAAGAAAAGAAGATCTCCATGCTTTCCTTCGTGGACCTTCGTGTTTCGTGGTCGACTTAATGCCTCACTCAAGCAGTCAGGCCCTGTGATTCACGCAACGATGGGCAACAACGTCAAGTTGATTGGGTCGGCTGTTCGACACCAATTCTTCTCCGTGCCCTCCGTGACTCCGTGGTGAAAAACTTCTGTCCGGTTCTTCGTGTCTGATTGAGAATACACCCGCGGCTAGCGCCTTGCGGCTCACGAAGGGGTCATGTTCACCATGCTCCGGTGACATGCATCCGCCAAAAATCCTTGCATTTTCTGCAAACTGATCTTGGCGACCGTATCTTTTTTTGATTTGCTGCGGAACGTCTGAAACCAACTTGAATTGACGGAACTGGAGCACCCAGGCCGGCCACTTGCTTCGCAAAACTGCGAGGCAAATGTCCGGCCTGTTTTTTTTGGCCTGGCAGTCCGTGGCTAAAGATGTGTGCCCCTTTGGAGGGCACGGAATTCACCTTGAAAAACGCCTGTCC
>JAFEBS010000059.1:0-99215 GCA_018242525.1 Planctomycetota bacterium
CGTGGCACCCCAATTTGAAACAGGAAATTGTCAAGACCTGCGGCCTCCCGTCAATTTGAGGTTTGACAGGCATGGTTCGATTTCCTGCGACGGTCGAATCTGGTAAGAACCTCCGCTGCAACAACAGGGATTCAATTTGCTTCCTGTCCGCTTCCCCGGGGATTCACGATGGATTTGCTCAGCACGCTGCCTGGTTCGCTCATGGAGAATTTCTTTCCCGCCGGCTGGGATCTGGCAAAGATTGATGCCTGCGTGGATCCCGACCCGGGCACGATCACTGTTCGTCAGAAGGGGTGGCACAAGCAGTTTCAGCCCATCCCCTGTGGCAGCCTGGCCGACTTCGACATGATGCTGGGGCATGAAATTGCCCTGACCATCCGGCAAGCTCGGGATGCTGGCGAGCAGGCCGCCCTGATCCTGCCCGTCGGGCCAATGGGAATGTATCGCTGGGCCGTTTACTTCCTGACCGAATGGAATGTCTCGTGCGAGCACATTCATGGCTTCAACATGGACGAATGGTCGGACAAGGACGGCAACACGCTGCCAGCCACGAACACCGGTGCGTTCCAGTATGCAATGGAACAGGCGTTTTACGGGCCGCTCGGCAAGCTGACCGTCCCGAAGAAGCAGCGCAATTTCGCCACGAAAAAACTGTTGCCGACCTATGGCGAAAAGATCGGCGAACTGCGCTCGAAGGGCGCGAAACTGACGACGATTTTCGGGATTGGTCGAGTTTGTCACATCGCCTTCTGGGAACCCCACTTTGCGGGCGAATATGCATCGGTCAATGACTGGAAGCGGCAGACGCATCGGTTGGGAGCCAGGTTGCATCCACTGACAATCGAGCAGAATGCGTTGACCAGTTTCAAGAGCCGGACCACGCATGTGCCGGCGTTCGCGAACACGATCGGCCCCGGTCTGTTTCTCGGTTGCGACAAGATCATCGGTGGAGCGGACGGGACGTTTGGTCGCGGAATGATGTGGCAGGGACTGTCGCTGTGGATGACCTTGCGGCACGAACCGACTCCATGGATTCCGTCGACCTTCATGCCAACTCAACCCGGCCGGTTGTTCTTCCTTAAGGAATTGGCCGGTCCGTTGCTGGCGGAATGCAATTGACGGCCAATGTACGGAGCGCCCGGGTTCCGGGAGTCGAATCGTGCGCGAGTTCATTCGAGGCTGGCGACGGAAGACGGGGTGCGGACTGCTGGTGATCGCGGTGTTCCTGGGAATCGCCTGGGGCCGCAGCATGGTCATCATGGACGAACTGCAGCTTCCGCGGTCGACCGTGATCTCCAACGAAGGTCGAATCTATTGGATCAGCGTTCGCAGGCACAATGCCGGAAGACTACCTGAGTCTCGTCAGAGGCTTCGATGGAAGTCTGAGCAAACCACGGACTGGAAATCGGCGGATGTGTGGTTGGCCGGAGACGTGATCTGGATGCGTCAATGGTGCGGCTTCGCCTTCGGGTCGGCGGTGAACGGGGGCTATGTCATAGCAATTTCCGACACGGGCGAACGAGGCGAATATCGCCACGACTTCTGGGTCGTCCCCTATTGGGCTGTCATACTGCCATTCACGCTGGCGTGCCTGATTCTCTGGAGACCCCGAAAGCGACAGAGGACCGACCGTACGTGAATTCCTTCACGGTCGGGCCGGAAGAACGCGAGAAGAGGATCTCTCACAGAGACGCCGAGGTGCGGAGAAAGGCTGAAGAGGCCGGGGCAGTATCGGCGCAACTGTCTTTGGGGTAGCACGTTGAGGCGATATGCCTACCCGACGGAAGGCGGGGGCGGAAAAGCGGCTGTTCACGATTTGCGTTGACTTGCGTGTGACCTGCAACCCAGCTAAACTCACCGCCCCGAATGTGTTTTTGGAGATTGTCACGCGCCAGGCAACAAACTGTCTGGGCGGAGACTGAGGGTTTGAACGATGCCTATCCGTCCGCGGACCAAACTGAAGATCGAACGCAAGACCAAGCGTTGTCCCAAATGTAACAAGATTGTTCGCATGCGGGTTCGTTGTAAGACTTGCCACAAGAAGCTGCGGTAGTTGCCTGCCGGTTGCCCAGAGGATTTGCCGACGGCCATTGCCGTCGATTCGTTTCGGAGAGAACAGTCAACATGCCGCGCACTGAACGAGATCGCGAAAAAGAACGCCGCCGCAAGCATAAGGTCAAGCTGAAGAAGCTGGAAGCCCGCTTTCGCAAGGCCACGAACCAGGGCGACAAGCAATTGATCGCCGCCAAGGTTCGCCGCTTCAGCCCGATGATCAACCTGGAAACCCGCGCTGCCGAAGCCGCCGAACAGGCCAAGGTCGCCGCTGCGGAAAAGAAGGCGAAGAAGTAGGCGCGTTCACGCCGGAAGATTGCCATCAATGCACGTCGGGGTTCATCCTGCCGTGCATTGTCCGTTTCGAATCACCCGCCTCAGCCGGGGGACTCTGGACCGCGCTGAATTCGCGTCGATTTCATCGCTCATTGCCAGGCGGGACAGCGTCCTTCAGCAATTCTGCCAGCCGCGCTTGCATGGCGGCGACTCGGGCAGGGTCCTGTTTGGCGAGATTGGTTGTCTCGCCGATGTCACTGGCGAGGTTATAGAGGGCCAGCGGTTCAGTCTTCGGTTTGGCCTGCTTGTTCGCTCGGTTGCTGGCAGGTTCGTCGCCGTCCCCGTTGCTGACAAGTTTCCAGTCCCCCATTCTCAACGCAGCTCGAGTCGGTGACTGAACGCTGAGGATTGCATCGTGCGGCGATGGGGCGTTCTGAGTGAGCATCGGCCAGACGTCTTTGCCATCAATCGGATGTTTCTGATCCAGCGATCCCCCGGCGAGTTTTACCAGCGTCGGGTACCAGTCGATGATGTGCATCGGCTGCGTGATGCGTTTGCCGGCGGGGATCTTTCCAGGCCAGTTGGCGAACGCACAACCACGCACGCCCCCTTCGTGAATGCTTCCTTTGAACCCCTTGAGCGGGGCGTTGATACCGGGCTGAGGTCCGCCGTTGTCGGAGGAGAAGACGATCAGCGTGTTGTCACGCAGATTGGCCTGCTCCAGTGCTGACACGATCTTCCCGATCGCCTCGTCAACCGCCGCCAGCATTCCCGCAAGTTGTCGGCGTCCACCCTTTAAGGCACCATACGGTTCGAGATAGCGATCCGGAACCTGCATGGGACTGTGTACGGCATTGAATGGGACATACAGAAACAGCGACCGGGCTCGATCTTTCGCCGCGATTCGTCGGCAGACCTCGCTCGCAATCAATTCGGTGGTGTACCCTTCCTCCTTCAATTCCTGATCATCGCGATGCCAGTCGTAGCTGCCGTCGCGCAGCTTGGTGAAATAGTCGAGAGCACCGAAGTAATGACCGTACTGATGATCGAAACCCCGGTTCGTTGGCAGGTAAGCACGGTCGTACTCACCCAGATGCCATTTGCCGGTGATTGCCGTCTCATACCCCACTTCACGGAGTGCCGTCGCCAGCGTCCGTTCTTCCAGCGGCAAACCCCACTTCGCGTGAGGACGGACAACCGTATAGACGCCCGTTCGAGTCGCATAGCGCCCGGTCATCAGCGCTGCGCGGGTGGGGGAGCAGACCGGTTGCACATAATGGGACTCCAGCACCGTGCCGCCAGCGGCCAGCGCGTCAATGTGCGGCGTGTGGATCACCCTGCCGCCATTGAATCCACAATCGGAATAGCCCAGATCATCAATCAGCAGAAACAGAATGTTCGGCCGCGGAGCGTCGGCAGCCTGCAAGCCACTGATGGGGATCATCAGGCCGACGATCAGCGCAAGGAATCGTAAATTCATGGGAAGGTTCCACCGGGTGTGACGTGGTCTCAATCACGGAATCATGACACGCCGGATCAGATTGAGCAAATCCGGTCAATCCGTCCCGCAGGCCATCGCCTGTTGGCGTGCCACGGTCTTACCGTCTTCGGGAAGGCCNNCTCAATCGGCACGGCCATGTCGACCCCATAACCACTTGATTCCCAATTTGAAAAAGGAGATGGCCCTGGTCCGTTCTGGCGACTTACCTCGCGCGTCGGGCTGTTGTTGAAGGCGGCGGACAGACGGGGTAGCTTTCAGTCGAGTTGTCGATGGAGATTGCGAACGATGAATCACGAGCTGACGGCTAAAGTTCGTGTCAATTCCCGGCAGTCCCTGTCGAACAGAAAATTGTTTGATTGAAGTGTGGACCAATATGATGGACATTCCTGATTCGCCCGTGCCGACGCCGTACACTCTGCAGTGCATGGACCTGTGGAGCGGCAATCAGTCGGTGGCCAGCGATCTTGTCACATCGGGGTTGGAATTGTCCGTCTACAGTCAGCCGTATCATGGTGAGCAGACCGGCGGCGATGTGCATTACGTTTCGTTGTGTGCGGGCGGCGTCGTGACCCGGATTGTGCTGGCCGACGTATCGGGGCATGGAGAGGCGGTCGCAGAGACGTCCCAGGGATTACGATCGCTGGTCCGGCGATTCATGAACCACAAGAGCCAGATGCGGCTGGTGCGTGAGATCAACCGGGCTTTTACGGCACTCACTCAGTCCAATCGGTTTGCCACGGCGATCATTGCCACGTATCTCGCCAATGACAGACGCCTGGTGCTGTGCAACGCGGGGCATCCCCGGCCGTTATGGTTTCGGCAGCGGACAGGGCGTTGGTCGTTTGTCACGCAAGACCTGGTGGGGACCGGCCACTTGTCCAACTTGCCGTTGGGCTTTGATGAATCGACGGCGTATCAGCAATTCAGCCTGACGCTGGAACCAGGCGACATCTTCGTGCTGTATACCGACGCGCTGACAGAGGCTCGAAGCCCCGAGGGGCGACTCCTGGGGGAAGAGGGACTGTTGCAAATGGTGTCCTCAATTGAGACCTCGAGTGTGCGGGAATTGAGTCAGGAACTATTGGCTCGACTGCGAGATTACGCGGGCCATCAACCCGCCGATGACGACGTCACCATTCTGGCGATGCGGTATACTGCCAGTCGCTGGCGGTTGCCCACGCTGGGGGAAAAGATCAACGCGTATGCGAAGCTGTTGCGATGGAAACCGGTTTGATTCTGAACGTCAAGTGTCGTTGTTGGCATCCCAATGCAGCATGCGGTTCAAAAGGCTTTCGTGCGGTGAGGTTCCTGCATAGCTGGTGAGAGACCTGTAATAGAGGACTTGAAGATGCAAAGCCAGGCAATGACTGTGGATGCCTATCTGGCTGAACTCCCTGAAGATCGCCGGACGGCGCTGGAAGCGGTTCGCGCGGTCATTCTGGCCAACCTGGACAAGGACTACGAAGAAGGGATGCAGTACGGCATGATCGGCTATTACGTGCCGCATCGCGTCTACCCGGCGGGATACCACTGCGATCCGAAGCAGCCACTGCCGTTCGTCTGCCTGGCATCGCAGAAGAATTACATGTCGCTGTACATGATGTCCGTGTATGGCGACAGTGAACTGGCGGCCTGGTTCAAGTCCGCGTGGGAGCAGACCGGCAAAAAGCTCGACATGGGAAAAAGCTGTATTCGCTTCAAGAAGATTCAAAATCTGGCTCTGGAGGTGATCGGCGAAGCCATCCGCCGACTTCCTGCGGAAAGGTACATCAAGTTCTATGAATCGACGCTGGTGAACACCAGGGGGGCGGCGAAGTCAAAGAACTGAATTGTGGTGCCTGCGAGCCGTGTAGCCGCCAGGGACTTTACGCGGGACTGTGCGCGTGCGACTTCCCAAGCCATTTTGCACAGATCGCGAGCAGGTTACGTCGATCGATCGGCTTGCGGGCGTAGTCGTCGCAGCCTGCGTCCGTGCATCGTTGACGGTCTTCGGGCATCGCATGGGCCGTGAGAGCCACGATGGGGAGATCCTGGCCCAGCAATCGCAATTCGCGGGCCAGTGTGTAACCGTCCATTTCCGGCATTTGCATGTCTGTCAGCAACAGATCATACGAATTTCCCTCGGACGCAGACTGCCTGATCATCGACAGTGCGACGACACCATTGTCAGCGATTTCCACGTCAGCACCCGCTCGACGCAGCAGGAACGAGATCAACACCTGGTTTTCACGGGCGTCCTCGGCCAGCAGGATTCTGCCGGACAGCGTCGTACCCGTTGGCGACGCACTGGGAACGGGGTATTGACTGACAGCGTCAAGATTGGTGATTTCCCCGCCGCCGATCACTGGCTTCGCCTGGATGGTGGCGACAAACGTGGATCCCTGCCCGGGGATCGTTCGAGTCAATTCGACATCGCCACCCAGCAGTCGCGTCAACCTCTGGCAGATCACCAGTCCCAGTCCCGTGCCACCGTACTTGCGCGTGACAGTCGAGTCCCCCTGGGCGAAGGGCGTGAACAGGCAAGCGGCCTGCTGTCCGGTCATGCCAATTCCGGTGTCGACGACTTGGATCTGCAGCAACGTCTGATCGCCACGTCGCACGCTGCTGAACCGGAGCGTGACACCTCCCGCTTTCGTGAACTTGATGGCATTCCCCACCAGGTTCATCAAGATCTGTCTCAATCGCGTTGGATCTGTCAACAGGCGGGCGGGGATCGCAGATTCGCAGACGAATTCCAGCGACAGTCCCTTGACGGTCGCCCGGGGTTGCATCAGGGCATTCACGCCCTGCAGCAGATCGGCCAGGTCGGTGTCGATTTGTTCCACGACCATCTGCCCGGCTTCGATCTTTGACAGGTCCAGGATGTCGTTGACGACCGTCAGCAGGTGTTCGCCCGCCTGGCGAATCGTCTGAATGGCGTCAATGTTGCCGTCGGTACTGGTGGCAGTGAACTGGTCTTCCAGCAGATTAGTATATCCCAGGATGGCGGTGAGTGGTGTCCGGATTTCGTGACTCATGTTGGCCAGGAATTCACTCTTGGCCTGATTCGCCGCCTCGGCCTTCAATCGGGCCTGCGCCAGTTCCAATTCTGCCTGGCGTCGTTGCGTAATGTCACGGGCGACGGTCAACATCTGGTGGATTTGACCCGGATTATGCGGATCCTTCAGTCCCACTGCGTATTGTTCCATCCATCGGCGGGTGCCGTCCAAACTGATCATTTCAAACTCGGTTTGAGTCGACTGACCTGCAAATACCGCCGTCACACACTCTCGATACGGCTCGCGGTACTCAGGCACGAGCAAGTCCAGCACGCACTGGCCGAGCAACGGCTGCACGGACTCGGCCCCGACCAGGCGCAGCCCGGCGGGATTCATGTCCAGCAGCCGGCATTCGGCATCGATCAGCTTCACGCATTCGGGCTCGGAATCAAAGATCGCCTGCAACCGTGCCTGGCTGGCGCGAAGGTTTGCTTCGGACTGCTTGCGGTCGGTGATGTCGTAGATGTAACCATGCCATAAGATACTGCCATCTGGCATGCGCTCTGGAACAGAATGGCCTTCGCGCCAGCGGACGCCCTGAATGGGCAATTGTACCCGGTATTCGGCGTGCCAGGGAGTCATCGTCTCGACAGAGCGCTGAATGCTGGCCACAACGGAGTCAAAGTCGTCCGGATGCAAGATGGCGAAGACAGGCTCGGCGGATTCGCGCACCTGCTCCGGTGTGACTTCATAAATCTGCCGAATTCCTTCACTCGCATAAGGGAAGCAACTGCGGCCATCGGGGAATTGCTGGAACTGATAGATGACTCCCGGAACCTGCTGCGATAACTTGCGCAGCAGGGCGTCGCGCTGTTGCAGTTCCCGCATGGCCCCCAGCGCGTGGACTCGATCAGTGACATCGCGCGAGATAGAGATGACTCCCGCGACCTGACCATCGCGGCTGATGTAAGGTGCCCGGGTGGACCGGAATGCTCGCAATTCACCGTCGATCAGACACGGTTCCTCCGCGGTCACCAATTGCCGTGATTCCATGACACGCAATTCGCTCAGTCGGGACGGTTCCGCCCGCCGGGCATCCAGCAGGAACAGATCATCGTGTCCCAGCGCTTCTGCGACCGAACATCCCAGGCGAAGTGCCGCGGCGCGATTGAGCAACAGGTAGCGGCCTTCCCGGTCTTTCACGGTCAGGGCATCATCAATGTTGTCGATCACAGCACCCAGCATGTCCCGATTCCGGTTCGCATCCATCACGTTGCCGGCCAGTCGTCGATTCGATTGCTGCAACTCCAGCAAGGCGATGACCTGGCGGGATATCTTGACCAGGTCATTGATCTGAAGTTCCGTGAAACAGCGTGCCTGCGGATCGAGGACACAGATTGTGCCCAGGGTGACGTCGTCCCGTGTTCGCAGTGGGACGCCCGCGTAGGATCGAATGAATGGGCTGCCGGTGACCAGTGGATTGTCGCGAATCCTGGAGTCCAGCCGCGTTTCGTTGATCACCAGGTTTTCGCTCGACTGGATGACGTGCGAGCAGAACATGGACTGACGCGACATGTGCTCGGGGCTCAGTCCGTACGCCGCGTTGAGCCACTGTCCGTCGGTGTCGATCAGGTTCAGAAGAGCGATCGGGGCCGCACACAATCGGGCCGCCAACTCGACGAGGTCATTGAGTTCCTGTCGGGGCTGCGATTCGACGATGCCACATTCAAGCAGCATCGCAAGGCGATCACACACTTGGTGTGGGGGCGAAGCGTGCGGCATCGAAGTCGAGTCCGTGAACCGAAAAGGTCAGGCGAAGAGCCTGGTCGGCCACGACGACGAGTTGTGGCCAGATGACGTCAGTCGTTGATACCTATTATTCGGAGATTGCGGCTCGTCACATTTGCGTCATCTGGGAACTTGCTGGCCACTTTCCGGAATTCTCCTTCATCGGCAAATCGTGCCGATCCCAATTGTGTTCCATTGGTACGAAAATAGACTTTTGCAACACTGCGATACGCCGCCGACGCCCCCCACGACCTCTGTGATCTGGTGAAATCAGTCCTGAAGGTCTTTGCGACTGGTATCGGGGGCCAGGCAGACGGCGATGATTCCAATCGCATAGAACACGCTGGTGACGCGACCGATGCGTGCGTAGTCGCCGTGAAAGTACTCGGTCAGCATGCTTGCGGCAAACACCGTAAACGCCGTCACGATGCGACCAAAATTGAAACTGACGCCGGCCCCCGTCGATCGAACCCGGGTGGGAAACAACTCTGGCAAATACAGCGGCAGGAACCCGAAATAGATGCCGCTGAAAAAACCCAGGCCCGCCACCCAGAACAGGAATGATGCGTCCGTCGGAACGATCATCCAGAAAGTGTACTGGGCGATCCCCAGGCAGATGGCGCTGACCATGGAATAGGTGCGTCGTCGGCCCACGCAACTGGCGATCCAGCCCCCCAGCAGGCTGCCGACCATGCCCGTCAGCGCCCGCGCCTGATTGACCTGGGCCTTCAGATAGAGATTGGGTGGATCCGCCGCCGCTCCCGCATTTTCCGCCCATGGGACCATCCAGTTCGCGGTGCTCCAACCGCCGATGATCGGGATCGTCGCCAGCAGGATTCCCACCAGGGTCACCATCAGCAACGGTGGACGAAAGATCTCGCTGTGACTGGAACCGGGGACCTGCCCACCCGCATCATTCTGCCTGGCCGCCAGCCATCGCGGGGATTCCGGAACCAGGAACAACGAGACCAACCCCAGCACGAGGGGGCTGAATCCGGCGAGCATCACCCAGCGCCAATCCCCGGGAGTAATCTTCACCTGCGTCGCCAGCGTGGAAAACAGGAAGATTCCGATATTCGCAGACGTTCCCATCACGCCAGCCACCATGGGACGGGACATTCCCGACCAGGCTTCGGAAACAAGGGCCACTCCGTTGGGCCACATCCCGCCGACACCGGTACAGGCCAGAAACCAACAGACCAACAGTTGCCCGGGGGACGCCGAAAACCAGGCCGCACCCGCCATCAGAGAATATGTGATGATGCTGAACGACATCGCTTTGGCGCGGCCAATCCGGTCACCCAGTCGTCCGAACAACAGGCCTCCCGTGGCGGCTCCGAACAAAAAGGCACACTGGTACCAGGCAAACCAGCGGGCGACGAGCGGTCGCCACAAATTCAGTTGAGCGGCGTCGACATCCGGGGCCGCCGTTGAGGTCTGCGAACTCTGCCCAGCGGTGGACCGGGCCGCCTGTTTCATCAGCGATTGATACTTCGGCGCATCCAACTGTCCGGTGTGATCCAGCAGATCGATTGCAGCCGCCTGCCCGACCAGTTGAGTGATCGACATATGCATTCCGGCGCAGAGCCACCCCAGGAACGCGCATACGAGCACCAGGTACCGGCCGGTTGTTGAGAGTGGTGCAGGGGGTGTCATTGGTAGCTTGCAAGTTGAGTGGAGTAAATGTCAATCAGAGACTACTGCAATGCCCGCCGCAAATGTTCGATGTCACTCTTCAGCGTTCTGCTGAACACGGCCACATCGGAACTGTGCATCACCAGGTTCCCACCCGCCTTTGACCATTCGATTTCCCGGTCCAGACTCAGCCAGAAGTGACAGCCGGCTCCCACGCCGTGTTCGCGAGCGATCCGGAAGATCGTCCGGACGGCGTCATCGAATCGGGGATGGTCGTATTGTTCCGGGATCCCCAGGCTGCACGACAAGTCGTGAGGCCCAATCAGAACGGCATCCAAACCGGGGACCGAACAGATCTCGTGCAGGTTCTCGATCGCTGGAGTGCTCTCGATGTTCACAATCAGAATCTTGTCGCCATTGCGTTGGTCGAGATAGTGGCTCAACTCGGACTCCATCGAATCCCGGTCCTGCAACGCCGCCTGAAGTCGACGCCCCTTCAGGGGACGCAGCTTGACCGCGCCCACCAGCCCACGCACCTGGTCGGCCGTTTCCAGGTAGGGGCCGATAATTCCACCGGCACCCGCATCCATTGCCTGGCAGGCTTCAAATGGATCATTGCTCGGTATCCGCACCACCGGCGGAAGCCCCAGCGCCTGATACGTCTGGCAGATCCAGGACAACGTCTGTCGATCAATGGGCGTGTGCTCGGTATCGACAAATACAAAATCGATTCCGGCCTGTTTGACGAGGTTTGGCCAGAGTGGCGATGTGGACACCATCGCCGAGGAATAGACTCGCCGTCCCTCGTGCAATGCCTGAATTATCTCACGACCGTTCATGGACTTCGCCTCGCTCAGTTCCGTTCACAGATGGATGCCGGATTGCTACAACACGACCGCCTCCACCTGCCCTGTTCGACACGATTTCAACGCTGCTTCAAACGTGGCGTAGATCCGTTGGCTCGCTTGAGCATCCATTATCGTTGGGCCGCTGGTATCGATCGCCTGCGCGAAGTTGTCGGCCAGCAGGAAATCGTTCTCGCTGGCGATCCGGCGCTGGCGATGTTCCTTCGGAGGTTGATTCCGGTAATAGACGCCGACATCCGGTCGGGCTTCGTTGATCACCAACGCTCCCGCGGTACCCAGGATCCGCAATTTGATTTCGCCACCACTGGGATGACTGGCCTGTCCGATTCGCCCGATTGCCACGGTGGCGACGATTCCACGTTCCATTTCCAACGTGACACTGGCCAGATCCTCCACGTCATTGTCAGCATGAACCTGGTGAAAGTGCGCCGTGGAACGGGCGAAGACTCGATGGACTTCCGCGCCTGTCAGCAGCCGGATGTAGCCGAGTGGATAGATCCCCTCCACGGCCATTTCCCCCATTGGTGCACGTCCCAATCCGCCGTCGGATCCGTCGATGTGTGACGCGATCAGGTGCGTCTGCCAGTCCATCGGTGGATAGCCGGGCAGGCGACTTCCCCTGGGGGGACCAGAATCCTTCGCAAAGTAGAAATCTGCATGAATGGCGATCGGCCGGCCAATGGCGCCCGCGGCGATCTGTTGCTGTGCGTGCTGAATTGCGGGAAGCCCATTGCGGTTCCACATCAGGAACCGAACACCGGTGCCATCGATTGTCGAGACCAGGCGCTCGCATTCCGCCCGGCACGTCGACAGCGGCTTGTCCTGGATGACGTGCTTGCCCGCCAGCGCTGCTCGAATGCTCAGGTCACAGTGCCGTTCCGCCTGCGGACTGACAATCGCGACCTGCAGATCAAAGTCACGCAAAGCACGTTCAACGTTGCGGACATACGGTACGCCCTGGGAATCGGCAAACAGTTGATTACGCTCGTGGATCCAGTCGGGGACATCGGGGTCGTCGGCGACGACGACCAGTTCAAACCGAGGATGCGATGCGACTCCACGTGCCACGTAATCATGCTTGGCAACACTGAGAACCGCGCAACGAAACGGAGCGACGGGATCAGACATGTTGGGCGTCCCCCACATAAATCGACAGCCGCGTGTCAATGGACCGCCGCACGGCATCGGCCAGTCGGCGCACGTCCCGCCAACGGGCGATCCCCGACTGTCCATCGTCTGCTAAGGGTACGCCATCCACAAACTGCTGAATCAGCATCGTCAGTGCCGCAAGTCCTTCGCTGGTCGGCTCTGCCCGGGCTATCCCTCCGGCCAGCAGAAGTTGTCGATTGGCGTGATCGTCAGCATACATCGCCCCATGTGCGCAGATCGTCGACAGTGACTGATGGTCATTGCCGGCGGGTAAGGTGTCGGCATAGTCCAACAGCGACATGCTGCCATCCGGGAATCCCAGGTGGACTTGAATCGTACTCGTCTCATTGTCAGTCGCTCCTGACTCCACGGCATACAGCCGATTTGGAAGCTGATTCGCCAGCCACAGGACCAGGTCCAGATCGCGAACCAGCGGAGCCGGCAAGTTCACAGGGTCCAGATTCCGGCTGGAATTCTTCGATTCCCAACGATGAAGACGGATCAATCCGGGAATGCCAAGCCTTGACCCGCGCAGCTCGTCATGAATCATTCGTCGCGACGGAAGTGTCTGATCAGGGTTTCGCACGACGACTCGAACCCCCGCTGCACTGCCTGCGTCAATGACCTCTTGCAGATCTGCCGTCGACAGGATCGTCTCCGTGGCCAACAACACGTGCTTGACTTCTCTGACGCTGCGGCGAACGGCTTCAGCACTTGGCGAAGCCGCCCCGACAAACGCGACCGCGTCGAATTCACACCCGGCAGTGGAGTTCAGAGTGTCGATCGTGCAGGACACTAACGTCGCGCCACGAATTCGATGTGCGACAGCGTCGCACACCGAACGATCCACACCACAGACTGCCAGACGAACCATGCTTCCCGCTCCACAGGGCCACTGCACCAGGATCGACGTGACAATAACGTCCGGGCAGTTCCATGGAAATGCCATGAACAACTGTGAATGCCCACACTGCGTCAGGTTTCCCAAGATGGCTCCGATTTGCATGATCATTTCCGGTTGTTAAGATGCACCGTTCATGGCCTTCGCCCCCCCTCGGGCTCTGCACGGATCGGCCCAACGAGCAAGTTTTGTTCGCCGCCCTGCCCTGTGCAGAAACCAGTACACCTCGAATAGAAAGACGTTGTCGTGAGATTTCCCCTGACACGGAACGATTCGAATCGACTCAGAAAACTCGCCACGGTGGCAGTCCTTGGCGTTACCTTCGCTGGCGTCTGGTCACGCGTGAACTACGTGGCCGCAGTGGACGTGCCCGAAAAGTCCACCGCCTTGCCGGCCAACAATCCGTTTGCGGCACCGAGCCCGCTACCGTTCCACGCGCCGGCGTTCGACAAGATTCGGATTGACGACTTTCTGCCGACATTCACGTTCGGAATGAAGCAGCAGCTTGCCGAGATGAATGCGATCGCCAAGCAGGCGGAACCTCCCACGTTCACGAACACCATTGAGGCCATGGAACGATCCGGAGCGCTGCTGACCCGCGTCGACAATGTCTTTTCCAACCTGACTTCGGCCGAGAAAAACAAGGCCCTGCAGAACATTGAAACGGAACTCGCTCCCCTGCGATCCGTCCATTCGGACAACATCCTGCTGAACCGCCCGTTGTTTCAACGTGTCGAAAAAGTCTGGCAGACAAAAGAATCTCTCGGACTCACCCCAGAACAGGCTGAAGTTCTGAAGCAGCGTTATGAAAGTTTCGTCCGGGCGGGGGCCAGGCTCAGTGACCAGGATCAAGGACGGATTCGATCACTGAACGAACAGCTGTCCAAGCTCGAAACGAAGTTTGAAGAGAATCTGCTGGCGATCGCCAAAGAACGGGCGGTTGTCGTTGACACGGCCGCGGAACTCGACGGCATGTCGGCTGCCGAAATCTCCGCGGCGGCGCAGGCAGCCAAAGCGCGTGGACTGGATGGGAAGTATCTGATCCAGATCTCCAATACCACGCGTGTGCCGGTTCTCACTTCGCTGAACAATCGAGCCCTGCGTCAGCGTGTCTGGGAAGCGTCTGCCAACCGGGGCCTGGGACGCGATGGCGGAATTGATAATCGTGGACTGGTGCTGGAGATTGCCCAGTTTCGCGCGGAGCGTGCGAAGGTTCTGGGCTACGAAAGCCATGCTGCCTATAAGTTGCAGAATCAAATGGCGAAGACTCCCGCCGCTGCTCGAAAGATGCTGACGGACCTTGTCCCCGGAGTCCTGGAACGAGTCCAGCAGGAAGCCAGCGACCTGAAGGCCATGATCAAGGAATGCGGCGAAAGCCATGAATTGGCCCCGTGGGATTGGGAGTATTATGCCGAGAAAGTCCGCAAGGCTCGGTTTGAAGTGGATGAGTCAATCGTCAGGCCGTACTTCGAACTGGATTCCGTTCTTAAGAACGGCGTGTTCTTTACAATGAACAAATTGTACGGAATCTCTTTTCGCGAACGAAAGGATCTGCCCGTCTACCACCCGGACGTGCGGGTGTTTGACGTCATTGATCGAGACGGATCCCAGATCGGACTGTTCTATGCAGACTACTTCAAACGCGATACCAAGCGTGGAGGTGCCTGGATGAGTTCCTTTGTGGATCAGTCCAGGTTACTTCATGAAAAGCCGGTGATTGTCAACTGCCTCAACATTCCCCGTCCAGCCGACGGGGAACCGGCGCTGATCAGCTTTGACAATGTGACCACTCTGTTCCATGAAATGGGTCACGCGCTGCACGGACTGTTTTCAGATGTGACGTACCCCACTGTTGCGGGGACGGCGACACCCCGTGATTTCGTGGAATTCCCTTCGACGTTTGAGGAAGACTGGGCCATTCAGCCGGAGATTCTGGCCAACTATGCCCGGCACTATCAAACAGGGGATCCGATCCCCAAAGACCTGCTCGATAAAGCCGTCAGGGCCAAGAAATTCAACAAGGGATTCGAAACGCTGGAGTATCTGGCGGCGGCCTTGCTGGATCTCGAATGGCATTCGCTGGACAGTGCGCAGATCCCGGCAGACGTCGAGAAGTTTGAAGCCGAGTCGCTCAAAAAAGTGGGCGTGAATCATCCTGCCGTTCCTCCCCGTTATCGGACAGCGTACTTTGCTCACATCTGGTCCGGGGGATATTCGTCGAGCTACTATGCGTATCTCTGGAGTGAAGTGCTGGCCGCGGACGCGTTTGCACATATGATCGCGAAAGGCGGCTGCACGCGAGATAACGGCAACTTGTTCCGAACGGAAATCCTGAGTCGCGGATCCAGTCGTGATCCGATGGCCTCCTACAAGGCATTTCGCGGAATGGAGCCGACGGTGGATGCACTGCTGATTCGGCGCGGATTGAAGTAGCTTCGGACCGATGGCTGTCGCAGACACACGCATCGACAGTAGCGAGGGAACCACCCCGACAGGCGGGGTGGCGGGGAAATGGACGTCGTACCCGTCAGTGTTGCACAACCGCTTGAGTGATCCAGTTCCAGAGTTCCTGTGCGACGTGCAACTTGGTTCCTGAGAATGTGGCGACGGTCTGTCCCGCGGCGTCGATGACTTCAATGCGGTTGGATTCACTGCCGATCGCCGTGGGTCGATTCAGGACGATGGCGTCGCAGTTCTTTTCCTTCAGCTTTCGCAAGGCATTGACGTGAGCGTACTCGTCCGACTCCAGGGCGAAGCCGATGATCCACCGATTCCCCTTCTGTCGGCCCAGGTCTGCCAGGACATCAGCTGTTTCCACCAACTCGAGCTCCAGGGAGACGCCCTTCTTGGCGAGCTTCCCAGGAAATCGCGATTTGGGGCGATAATCGCACACGGCGGCTGTGGCAATCACACCCTGGCATTTGGGGAATTGCTCGCTGCAGACTGCCAGTAATTCGTCGGTGGTTTCCACCGGATGCAGTTCACAACCCGCCGGTGGGGTTAGAGAGACGGGACCACAGGCGAGGACAACTTCGTGACCGGCCGCCATGACAGCCTCGGCCAGTGCAAAGCCCATCCGACCGCTGCTGGCGTTCGACAGATACCGCACGTCATCCAGGTATTCACGCGTGGGACCAGCTGTGATCAGGATACGCATTCGACCGGTCCATGCCCTGGCAGCCCGAGGAAGAAGGGGTCTGACCCTCTCCGGGCATGCGATTTTTCAAGATCGAATTCATGGCCCTCCAAAGGGTCAGACCCCTTTTTCCACGGGCTGCCAAGTCTACTTCGGTCACCGAATTCAGTGAGTGGTCAGCAGGCGCACAATCGCTTCCTGGATTTCTGCAGGCTCGGCCATGCGGCCAGCCCCGACCTGCCCGCAACTGAGCCACCCCGTACCCGGCTCAACGAACTGAACACCGTCATCCCGCAATCGCTGTACATTACGCTGCACGGCGGGCTTTGCCCACATTTCGCAGTTCATGGCGGGAGCCAGCAAGATCGGGCAGGTGGCGGTTAGCGCCAGCGTCGACAGCAGGTCATCGGCAAAACCGTTCGCGACTGCAGCCAGATAGTTCGCCGTGGCGGGGGCGACTATCAGCAATTCGGCTCGTTGAGCCAGGCCGATATGCTCCCCTCGAAAATGCTCAACGGGTCGAAACAGTTCCCGATGGACCGGCCGACCCGTCAATGCTTCAAATGTGGTGGCACCGATAAAGCGTTCCGCCGATTCCGTCATGACGACGCTGACCCCGGCACCCGCCTGAACGAGCTTGCTGCACAAATCGGCGGTCTTGTAGGCGGCAATGCCACCCGAGACACCCAGCAACAACTCGCGACCACGCATCATGCCCCCGGCCTACAGATCGTCCAGCGACGGACCGCTATCGAAGTGACGTTCCCGAGTCGGCAGTTGATCGGCACGCGTCACGACGGCACCGCTGGCGTCGAGAAAAATCTTGTCTTGAATGATTTCCTGAATCACGACTTCCATCGGATTCTTGGTCTGAATTTCGACCAGTTGCTTCGCGCCACGATTCAGGGCCACCATGCGCTTCTGAATCAGGGTGGACAGCTTGAAGCGTCCGCCGACCTTCTTGACGATTTCTTCTTCTTTCAGTTCTTCCAGCATTGGCGTCCTCATTCAAGACCGATTGAACAATTCACTGCAAATCTCAGACGAACCATCAACTCGATGGGGCTGCCTGAAGTCATGATTCCATCAGTGGCGACGAACCCGCCGGTCGAGCGGATACGAGCCCAGTAGTGTGGCGGGTTCGGGCTGCGACCGCAAGTCCCAATTTGAATTACGGTTACTCCGATTGATTCAACAGGATCTGGTTGATGGTTCCAATCGCCTGCTCCAGATCATCGTTGACAACCCGGTGGCGATAACGGTCAGCCAATTGCAATTCGTCCTGGACCTTTTTCAACCGACGTTGGATGGTCTCTTCTGAATCCGTTCCGCGTGACCGCAATCGCTGTTCACAGACTTCAATGGAAGGCGGTTCGAGAAAAATCGTGATGGCAGATGGGTACTGCTCCATGACCCGCAGCGCTCCCTGGACGTCGATCTCCAGAAACGCCCACCCCCCCTCGTTTCGAGCACGCTCCAACTCCGATTTCAACGTTCCATACCAGTAACCGGCTGCGAAGACTTCGGCGGTTTCGAGGAATTCCCCAGCTAGACGCCTGGAAGTAAAGTCTTCGTGTGTCAGGAAATAGTACGAAATCCCATGAGCTTCTCCGGGGCGGGGCGGCCGGGTGGTGGCTGAGACACATTTGACCAATCTCACCGGAGAATCATGGATCAGGCGTTCGACGATCGTCGTCTTGCCAGTGCCACTGGGCCCTGACAAAACCACAACTCGAAACGGCTTCCCGATCAATTGGCCCGCCACGTTCGTCCGCCTCCCTGTTTATCCTGGATCAACCGCCAGACTATTCGACGTTCTGGACAATTTCCCGCATTCGCTCGACGCAGACTTTGGCTTCCACCGCGGCATGGGCAACACCCACGTGGTTGGACTTGGATCCAATGGTATTCACTTCGCGAAACAGTTCCTGGCACATGAAGTCCAGTTTACGGCCCTGGGACGCTTTATCATCGAGCAATTTCTGAAATTGGCTCAGGTGGCTGCGCAATCGCGTGATTTCTTCAGTGATGTCGCATCGGTCAGAGTGGATGGCGACTTCCCGCAGGACATCGGAGGGACTCAGGCGCGTGTCTAGATCCTTCACCAGCTCGTTGACCCGCTGCAGCAGTTTGTCGCGGTATTCATGGATGACCTGTGGTGCCATCGTGGTGATCTGGTCCACCTGGCAGGCAATGGCAGCACATTGGGCGAGCAATTCATCGGCCATTGAGGCCCCTTCGCGGCGTCGGAATTCACCCATGTGTACGGCGGCGGCTCGTATTGTCCGCTCGACCACCGGCCACATCTGCTGGGCGGTGGTGGCGTCGAATGCGCCGTCATCCAGAACTCCCGGCAGCGTCAAGAGCGTGCTCAATTCGGGGGGTGCAACGGACAGGTCGGCGCAGATCTTTTGGATCTGCTGCCAATAATCGGCGACTGCCGCCGGGTTTATCCGCGGTGCCTGCGAATTCGCGGAGCGGTCGAAACGAATGGCCATCGAAACGCTGCCGCGAGAAATGGTCTCACGCAGCAGGTGCTCCATCTCGTTTTCGAATTGCAGGAATCCATCCGGACATCGCAGGGACAATTTGAAGTGGCGATTGTTGACACTGCGCAGCTCGACGCGACAGAGAACGTCACCCAGCCGCTCTCGCGCCTCACCGTATCCTGTCATGCTGAGTAGCACGGCGTATCTCGCACCGCAAGGAAATCAAATCGTCTCAGGGAACACGTTCAACCTGATCGGATGAACACTCAATGGCCACTCTCTGAACGTCTGACAGGGCGGCAGCCCGCTGAAGATCAGGTGAAGACCACGACCGGACTATTCCGGCTTTGGCTCGGTGGCATTCTTCACGGCTTCACCATCAACGGACTTCTTTTCAGGCTCGGCAGGCTTCTTCGCGTCGTCCACAGCAGGGTCGGCCTCGGCCTTGACGTCTGGCTTGGTCTCGTCCTTGGCAGGTGGCCCGTCCGTTTCAGCCGGCATCTTTTCGCCGGTTGCTTTTTCGGCAGCCGCTTCATCGACTTTATCGGAGTCCTTCTTCTCGTCTGCCGGGGCGGATTTCAAAGTGGCAGCGGTTCCGGATTTAAAGCGTTTTGGCAGGCTGGTTGTGAGCAGGACACAAACGCATCCCAGGATAATCCAGATCGATGCCAGGACAATCGTGATCCTGGTGAATACGTCGCCGGCACGGTTACCGAAGGCGCTTTGGCCCCCCATGCCACCGAAGGCACCGGCCAAACCGCCGCCCCGTCCACGCTGCAGCAGGATGATCCCGATCAAGATCAGTCCAACAAACGTGTTCAGCAGCATCATTGCATAAGTGAAATACAACATTCTCAACGATTCCCTGTATTCTCGTCGCGGAGAGCCCCGGCTCCATCCTCACGACCATCCAAAGTCAGGCCACAACTCTAAACGCGGGCCAGTTCCGCAGCCGCGCTGATAATACCAAGAAACTGATCGCTTTTCAGGCTCGCACCACCCACCAGTGCCCCGTCCACATTGGGTTGCGACAGGATTTCCTTTGCGTTCTCGGGCTTGACGCTACCGCCATATTGAATCCGCAAAGCCGTCGCCAGACTGGCGTCGATGTGCATCGCAATCCAGTTGCGAATGAACGCGTGTGCCGATTCCGCCTGCTCGGGGGATGCCGTCACCCCGGTTCCGATCGCCCAGACGGGTTCGTACGCGATGACCATCTTTTGCAGTTGAGTTGCTGTGAATCCGGCCAGACCGCCTGCCAACTGAGTTTCCAGCACAGTTTCAGTTCGTCCCGCCTGTCGATCTTCCAGAACCTCGCCGATACAAAAGATCACGCCCAGACCACGCTCCACCGAAGCTGCGATCTTGCGATTGATTGAGGCGTCGGTTTCACCGAAGAATTGGCGGCGTTCGCTGTGGCCAAGGATCACCCACTGACAACCGACATCAATCAGCATGTCGAGCGATGTTTCGCCCGTGAAGGCTCCGGACTTTTCGTGGTAAGCATTCTGTCCGCCCAGTGCGACGGGACTGCCCACCAGAACCTGCTGAACGGGCCACAGGAAGGGGAACGGAGGACAAACCGCCACGTCAACGGCGGGATTGGACGCGGCCACGGCAGACGCCACTTCGCGAGCCAGCGATTGCGCTGACTGAAACGACGTGTTCATCTTCCAGTTTCCCGCCACAAATTTTCGCCGCATCACAATTTCCTCTCAATTACTTCCGGTCAAATCTTGGCCGTTGCCCTGCAAAAGGGTCGAGCCCGGGGCAGACTGAATGTTGAGCGTCGCTTTCACCCGACATTCTATTCGACGGGATCACTTTTCGGATAGGACCCCAAAACTTCCATGCGGACGGCGATCTTGGACAACTCTTCCAGCGCCCGCTTGACCTTAGCGTCTTTCACGTGGCCTTCGCAATCCAGAAAGAAAATATAACCTGTTTCCGGACCGCGTAATGGAAACGACTCGATCCAGGTCAGGTTCAGCTTGGACTGCTTAAAGATCGAAAGTGCATCTGACAGCGAACCCGGACGATGGGGAATCTGGAGCAGAAGCGACGTTCTGTCGCGACCGGTTGGGACTGCCGGGCGATCGCCAATCGTCGCGAAGCGGGTGACGTTCGTCTTGTTGTCCTCAATGTTTTCTGCCAGAACTTGCAAGCCATATTCCACGGCCGCTTGTTTCCCGGCGACGGCGGCCGCACCTGGTTTTTCGCGCGCCAGTTGAGCGGCGGTCGAAGTGCTGGTGACTTCGATCAAGCGTGCCTGAGGCATGTTACGGCTGAGCCAATCGCGGCACTGGGACAACGCCTGTGGTTTGCTGTAGATCTCACTGATCTCACCACGCGGGGCGCGTCCCAGCAGATTATGGTGAATCGCGAGCTGGATTTCTCCACAAATCCTCAGTGGCAAACGGGTAAACATATCGAGCGTGTCGATGATTCGGCCATCGGTGCTGTTCTCGATCGGAACCACTCCAAAGTCCGCATGACCTCGGTTCACTTCCTCAAAGACGGCTGGAATCGTGTTGACGGGGATCAAATTCGCAGATTCCCCAAACCGCTCAATCGCCGCCATGTGCGAGAAACTGAATGCAGGTCCCAGATAAGCCACGCGCTGGACCCGCGACTGGTTGCGAACGGCACTCAAGATATGGCGGAAGACGCCACGAATGGTCCGACCCGGCAACGGACCCTGATTATCAGCTTCCAGTTTGGCATACAAATCGTCGTCGTTACGCGGATCGTAAATGATCGACTTACGGTCAGGTGTGGCTTCGATCAGTTTGATGGTCGCAGCAGCACGACGGTTGATCAATTTGACGATTTCCTGATCCAGCTTGGCGACTTCCGCCTCGGCACTCGCCGCCACCTTCGCAGATGATGCTGCCGCCGGCTTTGCCGAACTCGGTGCTACAGTTGGTCTTGCAGGCTTTTTAGGCACCGGTTTGCTGGCCATCCACCACACTCCCGATCAGGCTTAACTGAATTGCGCCCGCCAGATTTCGACAGCTTCTCTGGAAGGCTGGTCACATTTGCACGGTTGAATCTCAAATAGGCGAAATGACTTTTTTACAGGTCAAGAATCGCTTTTGCAAGCAGCCTGCCAGTGTGCGGCTTTCGAGAGCCCAAAAATCAGACCCGAATCTCCCGAAATCGTCCCCACCGACTGACGGAACGCCATTTTGGCACGACCCGTTCAATCACTCCTCTGGAAGATTTTCGCCAAAATGGCAGTTATTGTGCAGGTCGGCAAGCGATCCCACCCTGGTATCAATTCGCAACGCATTATTTAGTAATATGTTGCGGACAATAAAAGAGCCTGACGCAGGTTGGGCGCAGGGTTTGCTTCCCCCCATGAAAAACACCGTGATAATTGCCAGAATCTGCGACTGGGCAGTCTGCTCGGTGAATTCAAATTGAAGTCAATCAACGAACTCGAAATACTCGAACAAGGAACGACCGCATGGCCATCCAGGAACGAATCATCGGCATCGACCTCGGAACAACAAATTCCGTTGTGTCTGTCATGGAAGGTGGCGAAGTCAAAGTCATCGCCAACCAGGAAGGAAATCGGCTGACACCCAGCGTCGTTGCCTATACCGAAAAGGGGGATCGACTGGTGGGCGACCCCGCCAAACGCCAGGCGGTGACGAATCCGAAGAATACGATTTATTCCATCAAGCGCTTCATGGGCCGACGCCACTCGGAAGTCGAATCGGAAGAGAAGATTGTCCCCTACAAGGTGATTGGTGGCGCGAACGAATACGTGAAGGTCGAAGTTCACGGCAAGACGTACACCCCACCCGAAGTTTCCGCGCAAGTCCTGCGGAAGTTGAAGGAGGCGGCCGAAGCGTATCTCGGTCACACGGTGACGCGGGCTGTGATCACCGTTCCTGCGTACTTCAACGATGCCCAGCGACAGGCCACGAAGGACGCAGGCGAAATCGCGGGCCTGAGTGTCGATCGGATCATCAATGAACCCACGGCCGCCGCGCTCGCGTACGGTCTGCAGAACAAGAAGAACGAAAAGATCGCCGTCTTCGACCTGGGGGGCGGTACGTTTGACGTCTCGGTGCTGGAAGTCGACAACGAACTGGTCGAAGTTCTCAGCACCAACGGTGACACTCATCTCGGTGGTGACGACTTTGACGAAGTGCTGATCAAGCACATCGCGGACAAGTTCCAGGCCGAGCATTCGATTGACCTGCGCAAGGATGCGATGGCCCTGCAGCGTTTGCGTGAAGCCGCCGAAAAGGCCAAGAAGGAGTTGTCCGGGCAGCAGTCGACTGACATCAATCTGCCGTTTATCACGGCCGATGCCACCGGAGCCAAACACCTGCAGATGACCGTGACCCGTGCCGAATTTGAACGGATGGTTGACCATCTGATCGAACGCTGCCGCAAGCCGGTTGAAAGTGCCCTGCGGGATGCCAAGCTGTCGCCCAGCCAGATCGACGAAGTCGTACTGGTGGGCGGTTCGACGCGCGTGCCGAAGGTCCAGGAATTCGTCAAGAAGATGTTCGGCGGGAAGGAACCGCACCGCGGTGTGAATCCCGACGAAGTGGTCTCGATTGGCGCCGCCATCCAGGGGGGGATCATTTCGGGCGACGTGAAAGACATGGTGCTGCTCGACGTCACCCCGCTGTCACTCGGACTGGAAACCGAAGGCGGCGTCATGACGGTGCTCGTCGAACGGAATACGACGATCCCCGTCACCAAGAAGGAAACGTTTTCGACCGCCGCCGACGGCCAGACGGCGGTGACGATCAGCGTCTTCCAGGGGGAACGCCCGATGGCCCGCGACAACCGGATGCTGAATCAATTCAATCTGGAAGGGATCCTGCCGGCTCCCCGCGGCACGCCCAAGGTTGAAGTCACGTTCGATCTGGACGTGAACGGGATCCTGAACGTCAAGGCCAGGGACCAGTCGACGGGCAAGGAACATTCGGTCCGGATCGAGAACTCCAGTGGCTTGGACGAAGGGGAAATCGAGCGGATGCGGAAGGATGCGGAATCGCATGCCGCTGAAGACAAGCGACGCCGCGAACTGGCCGAAGCCAAGAACAAGGCTTCAACGGCCGTGTACGAAATCGAAAAGGTGATGAAGGAACATGGTTCGAAGCTGGACGCGTCGTCCAAGGGTGCCGTCGAGGCCAGCATCGAAAAGGTGAAGTCCGCCGAAAAGGGGGACGACGTGGCCGCGATCAATTCGGCCGTCGAAGCCCTGCAACAGGCGAGTTTCGCCCTGGCTCAGCACATGCAGGCCCCCGGCGGCGACGCCGGTGGCGATCAGGCCGGGGCGGCACCAAATGCCAAACCCGATGACGGCGTGATCGATGCCGAGTTCGAAAAGAAAAGCTGATCTTGTTTCAAAGTGCCAATGATCGAGCGACCTGGTTCCCATGCCATCGTGGGGACCAGGTTGTTCATACCCCGCCGACAGCCATCTCAGTTCTTGATCCCATTGAAAAAAACGATTGTAGATCACACGCCGGATGATACGGTGTTCGCTACCGATCCGTAGAATTCACGGCTCCTTGAGGAGGATTCGCCATGGCCTTCCGTCCCGACAAACTGACCGTTAAAGCCCAGGAAGCGGTCCAGTCCGCGCAGCAGTTGGCGGAGTCGCAGGGGCATCCCCAATTGCTGCCATTGCACCTGCTGAAGGCGCTGCTGGATGAACAGCAGGGAATCGTCCGACCGCTGCTGGAAAAGATCGGCATCCGGGTCGCCCAGTTGCGATCCATCGTCGACGCCGACCTGGGGAAGCTTCCGCGCGGTTCCAGCGGTCAGGTCGGAGCCAGCCAGGCAGTCATGCAGGTGCTCGACAAGGCCAACCAACAGGCCGATGTGATGAAGGATGCGTTCACGTCCACGGAACATCTGCTGCTGGCACTGACCCAGGTCGATGATCAGGCGCAGCGCGTTCTGAAACTGAATGGCGTCACCGAAGCCGATATCCTGGCGGCCCTGAAAGCGGTTCGTGGATCGCAACAGGTCACGGATCAGAACCCCGAGGAAAAGTACCAGGCCTTGGAGAAGTATGCCAAGGATCTGGTGGCCCTGGCACGCCAGGGGAAGATCGACCCGGTGATCGGCCGCGATCAGGAGATTCGACGCGTCATCCAGGTGCTGTCGCGTCGACGGAAGAACAACCCCGTCCTGATCGGGGATGCCGGGGTCGGCAAAACCGCGATCGTGGAAGGTTTGGCTCATCGCATTGTCATGGGGGATGTCCCTCAAAACCTGAAGGACAAGACGGTTGTGGCGCTCGATATGGGAGCCTTGATTGCCGGAGCCAAGTACCGTGGCGAATTCGAAGACCGATTGAAGGCAGTCCTGAAGGAAGTCTCCGAGGCGGAAGGCCGCATCATCCTGTTCATCGACGAACTGCATACAGTCGTCGGTGCCGGCGCAGCCGAAGGGGCAGTCGACGCCTCGAACCTGCTGAAGCCCGCGCTGGCGCGCGGCGAATTGCACTGCGTCGGTGCGACAACCCTGGATGAATATCGGAAGTACATCGAAAAGGATCCGGCCCTTGAACGCCGCTTCCAACCGGTCATGGTCAATGAGCCGAGCGTCGAAGACACAATTTCGATCCTGCGTGGACTGAAGTCTCGCTATGAATCCCATCATGGCGTACGTGTTACCGACGACGCTCTGATCGCCGCCGCGACATTGTCGGACCGCTACATCGCCGACCGATTCCTACCGGACAAGGCGATTGACCTGGTCGACGAATCTGCCAGTCGGCTGCGCATGGAAATGGACAGTATGCCCGCCGAGGTTGACGAGGCGACGCGTCAGTTGACTCGACTTCAGATCGAAGCGGCCGCGCTGGCCCAGGAACCCAGCCCGGAGAGCAAGCAGCGGTTGCAGGAACTGCGCAAGCAGATTGCCGACCGCGAAGAAAGCGTCAATGCCCTGAAGACGCGCTGGCAGGTGGAGAAGGATGCCCTGTCATCGATCCGGCCGCTCAAGGAAGAAATCGAAAAACTGCGGACCACTTACGAACAGGCGTTCACCAGGGCTCAACAGACAAACGCCAACGAAGATTATGTCCATGCCTTCGATGCGGAAAAGAAATTGAAGGACGCACTGCAGAATCTGGAATCGGCCGAAAAGAAAGTCGCCCAGGTGGGCGGCGGCGATGGACCACGGTTGCTGCGTGAAGAAGTGACTCAGGAGGACATCGCGAAAGTCGTCAGCACCTGGACGGGCATTCCAGTGTCGCGGATGCTGCAGACCGAACGCACGAAACTGCTGGAGATGGAAGATCATATCCACCAGCGGATGATCAATCAGTCCGAAGCCGTCACGGCCGTGGCCAACGCGGTCCGACGCTCCCGGTCCGGGATGCAGGATCCGAACCGGCCGATCGGCTCGTTCATCTTCCTGGGTCCCACGGGGGTCGGAAAGACGGAACTGTGCAAGGCGCTGGCCGAATTCCTGTTCGACGATGAACGGGCGATGGTGCGGATCGACATGAGCGAATTCATGGAAAAGCACTCCGTCGCCCGCCTGATCGGGGCTCCTCCGGGCTACGTCGGATACGAAGAAGGCGGCAAGTTGACGGAGGCGGTCCGCCGTCGACCGTATACCGTGCTGCTGCTGGACGAAATCGAAAAAGCCCATCGCGACGTGTTCAACGTCCTGCTGCAACTGCTGGATGACGGTCGCCTGACCGACAGCCATGGCCGAACCGTCGACTTCACGAACACGATCGTCGTCATGACCTCGAACATCGGCAGTCAGATGATCATGGAAATGACCGGTCGTGACGACGACAAGGAGATCGAACGTCGAGTTCTGCAGGCCCTGCGCCAAGAATTCCTGCCCGAGTTCCTGAACCGGGTCGATGAAACGATCGTATTCCATCCGCTGACTCAGAAGGAAATCCGCCAGATCGTCGAACTGCAACTGGTCAAGCTGCAGAAGCGACTGGAAGACAACGGGTACACGCTGGAGGTGACCGACGGAGCCAAAAAGCAACTCGCCGAAGAAGGGTACGATCCGGTCTACGGAGCCCGCCCGCTGAAGCGAACGATCCAGCAACGCCTGCAAAATGAACTCGCCAATTCCATCCTGGGAGGCGAATTCGCGGAGGGGGCGCATATCGTGGTGGATGTGCAGAACGGGGAATTCACGTTCGATCACCGGTGACCAGGGCCACCGATCTGGGGCCAGGCACTACGGTATTTCGGAAATGGCAGGTTAGAATCGTCGTTCAAGATCGAGTTCACCTCCGAGCCAATTCCGAAATTCACAAGTGCCTGACCCCGGTCTGATTCCCGGTTGATCTGAAGGAACGTGAGTGAAAATCGTTTCACTATTGCCGAGTGCCACCGAGATCGTGTGCCAACTGGGTCTCGGTGACCAACTGGTGGGGGTGACACACGAGTGTGACTATCCTTCATTCGTGCAGCAGTTGCCCAAGGTGACAAAGACCTTGATCCCCCAGGGTGCCACCAGCCATGAGATTGACGGCCTGGTGCGTGAACGCTTGCAGACTCAGGCAGCACTGTATTCCCTGGATCTGCCTGTCCTGCAGCGGTTGCAGCCGGATCTGCTCGTGACTCAGGCCTTGTGCGACGTGTGCGCCGTCTCTGAAGCGGAGGTCAATGCTGCTGCCTGCTCTTTGCCGGGGCAACCTCGTGTCGTGAATCTGGAACCGCAGCGGTTGTCCGAGGTCTTCGACGGCATTCGCCTGGTGGGCGACGCGGTCGGGATTCCCGACAAGGCGACCGAAGTCATGGCCGGGTTGCAACGACGAGTCGATCGGATCGCGGAGCGAAATCGGAAACTGGCTCACCGCCCGCGTGTTCTCCTGTTGGAATGGATCGATCCCCCATTCACGGCCGGGCATTGGACTCCGGAACTGGTTCGCATCGCGGGCGGAGTGGAAGTCGCAGGTCGCGAAGGAGAACCCTCGCGCACGATGGCATGGGACGAGATCGTTCAGTTCGATCCGGAGTTTCTGATCGTGGCCTGCTGCGGATTCAATGTTGAACGAACCATGGTCGATATTCCGCTTTTGGTCCAGTATCCAGACTACTACGAAATGACCTGTGTGCGTCGGAATCAGGTCTTCGTCATCGACGGTAATTCCTACTTCAGCCGCCCCGGTCCGCGACTGGTCGATGCGCTGGAATTGTTGGCTCACACGCTGCACCCGGACCGACACCCCTTGCCGGCGGGTTTGGAACCGCCGCGGTTGATCCGACACGTTGTGCAGTGATTCCGTTTTCCATGATTACGATTCCTCCACAAGGGGTCTGACGCTCGCCATTTCGGGGGCTCCCGGGTTCAATGGTACGACTTACCAGAACCGCAACAGTGCCACCGGAGTGTCATCGATGAGATCTCACCGTTCGCTTCTGTTCAGTCTTGTCATCACGATGGGTTTGTCTGTCCCCGGGTCGCACGCCGCTGATCAACCGAACATTGTCTGCTTTGTCGTGGATGACCTGGGTTACATGGACATCCAGCCGAACAACCCGGCCTCGTTCTATGAAACTCGGAATTTGCAACGGCTGGCGGAATCGGGGACGCGGTTTACATCGGGATATGCCGCCTGCCCTGTTTGCTCACCGACTCGAGCCAGCCTGATCAGCGGGAAGTACCCGCAGCGAACGGGCATAACAGATTACATTGGCGCGGCTCAGCCAGACGCGTGGAAACGTCCCACAAAACTGCTGCCAGCCCCCTATCGGGATCGTCTGCTGCACGAAGAAACGACGTTCGCCGAACTCCTGAAAAAGGCCGGTTATGCCACGATGTTTGCAGGAAAGTGGCATCTGGGTCCGGAAGGGTTCTGGCCTGAATCACAGGGATTCGATATCAATCAGGGAGGAATTGATCGGGGCGGCCCCTATGGGGGGAAGAAGTATTTTTCTCCCTATGGCAATCCGCGTCTGAAGGACGGACCGGATGGCGAGCATCTGCCGGATCGGTTGGCAACGGAAACCGTGAAATTCATGGAAGCGCACCGCGACGGGCCGTTCCTGGCCTACTTCTGTTTCTACTCGGTCCACACTCCATTGATCGCGCGCGACGACTTGCGAGCAAAGTACGAAGCGAAGGCCAAAGGTCTTTCGCAAAGCAGCCCCAAATGGGGCCAGGAACGGGAACGTCAGGTCCGACTCGTTCAGGATCACGCCGTCTACGCGGGCATGGTCGAAGCGATGGATCAGGCGGTGGGAAAAGTCCTGGATGCGATTGATCGACTGGGGCTGGCCGATAACACGGTGGTCATTTTCACATCGGACAACGGCGGCCTGTCGACGTCCGAGGGGCATCCCACATCCAACCTGCCGCTGCGGGGTGGCAAAGGGTGGATGTACGAAGGGGGGGTCCGCGTTCCGTGGATTGTTCGAGCCCCCGGACTGACAAAGGCAGGCGACGTCTGCGACACGCCGATCATGAGTCAGGACCTGTTCCCAACTCTGCTGGAACTCGCCGGAGCTCCGATTCCGCCTGATGTCTCGGTCGATGGAACCAGTCTCGTCGGCCTGTTGCGAGGGAACACGTTGAAACCGCGCCCCCTTTATTGGCACTATCCCCACTATGGCAATCAGGGTGGGGCTCCAGGCGGAGCGGTCCGTGACGGAGACTGGAAGCTGATCGAATGGTACGAGGACGGTTCGCTGGAACTGTTCAATTTGCGAGACGATCTCGGAGAGACCAAAAACCTTGCGGCCAGCCTACCAGACAAAGTTCAGGAACTGCAGGCGAAGCTGGCGGCCTGGCGAACCGACGTTGGGGCCGTGATGCCGACACCGAATCGAGTGAAAAAATAGGGACACTAGCCCGATGCGCGAGCGAGGGATTGGTCGATGTGCGATCAATTCGAAAGTTTTCTCGTTCCCAAGCTCCCGCTTGGGAACGATGAACGTCGGGCAACTGTTCCGAGATCACACACTGCCAACTGGTGGAATGAAGAGGCTGCCATGAATCGTCTGATCCGTCTGAGCGTGCTTGGTGTTTTGATCTGCTCATCCGTCCAGGCGGCCGAACCCGATTCGGCCGCCAAATCGCGGCCGAACATTCTGTTTTGCTTTGCCGATGACTGGGGTCGGTATGCCAGCGTCTACGGGGAAATCGAATCCCGTCCCTCGCCAAGCCAGATCATCAGGACACCGAACATCGACAAAGTCGCGAAACGGGGCGTCTTGTTCCGGAATGCATTCGTCACGGCACCATCGTGTACCCCATGTCGCAGTTCGTTGTTGTCCGGGCGGTATTTCTTTCGGACCGGTCGCGGAGCGATCCTGCAGGGGGCTCAATGGGATTCCACCATTCCCAGCTTTCCACTGCTGCTCAAAGACTCCGGCTACCACATCGGCGAAACCTACAAGGTCTGGAGTCCGGGAACGCCGAACGATGCGCCGTTTGGATCTGGCAAATACGGCTACGAGAAGGCCGGGGGAGCGTTCAATAACTTTTCCGAAAACGTTACGAAACTGATCGGCGAAGGGGTCCCCCTGGACGATGCGAAGCTGCAGATGTACGCCAATGTCAAAGGGAACTTCGACACCTTCCTGGCCGCGCGCCCGGCGGGACAACCGTTTTGCTATTGGTTTGGCCCCACCAACGTCCACCGGTTGTGGGTGAAGGGATCGGGAAAGGCCCTGTGGGGAATTGATCCTGACAAGCTGCAGGGAAAACTGCCTCAATTCCTGCCGGATGTTCCCGAGGTCCGCGAAGACTTCGCCGACTACCTGGGCGAAGCCCAGGCGTTCGACGGAGGTGTCGGCGTGCTGCTTAAACGGCTGGAAGAGATCGGGGAACTGGATCGCACGTTGATCGTGATCAGCGGCGATCACGGAGCCCCCGGATTTCCCGGCGGCAAATGCAACTTGTACGACTTCGGAGTTGGCGTCGCCTTGATGGCCGCGTGGCCGGGTCAACCGGGCGGTCGCGTTGTCGATGATTTCGTGAACCTGATGGATCTGGCACCGACATTCCTGGAAGTTGGCGGCGTGGCAGCCCCCGACGGGATGAACGGTCGCAGCCTGGTTCCGGTCCTGAAATCGGACAAGTCAGGACAAGTCGACCCGTCGCGGACCTGGGTGATCACCGGCCGCGAACGTCATGTCGCCGCCGCTCGGGTCGACAACCTGCCATACCCTCAACGATCCCTGCGAACGCCCGATTTTCTTTACATCCGCAACTTCCATCCAGAACGCTGGCCCTTGGGTGGCCCGATGCAGGTCACCGATGCATCTGCCCCCAGTTACGATGTTCTATGCAATAACACGTTTGCGGCCTTTCCGGACATGGACGCCAGTCCCACCAAGGCCTGGCTGATCGCTCATCGCAACGACCCGGAATGGAAATGGCACTACGACTATGCCTTCGCCAAGCGCCCGGCGGAAGAGTTGTTTGACTTGCGCAAGGATCCCGATCAGGTGAAGAACTTGGCTGCCGACCCCGCGTACGCCGCCGCCAGGCAGGAACTCGCGGATCGACTGCTGCAGACTTTGACCAGGGTCGGTGACCCACGTGTGACGGGAGACGGCCAGACGTTTGAGAAACCGCCGTTCACGGATTCAAATCCCGCTGCAAACCCGGGTGCCAAGACCAAACGGAAGAACGCCGGGAACTGAACCAATGCGTGACCTGCGAATCCTGCAATCACCACGAACTGTTGAAGAGGACAAATCAGATGCAACAGCAAGCACAGTCTGGTTCAAAGGTGTCACGTCCTCGGAGTCTGCGACATGCCCGTGGTACACATTATCTGGCGCTGCTGTTTCTGGTCGCTGCCCCGTCGTTCGTGCTGGCGGACACACGGCCCAACGTCGTCGTGATCCTGGCCGACGACCAGGGCTGGGGGGACCTGAGTGTTCATGGAAACACGAACCTCAGTACCCCTCAGATCGATTCTCTGGCACGGGACGGGGTGCTGTTTGAGCGGTTCTATGTCTGTCCTGTATGCTCACCGACGCGCGCGGAATTCCTGACGGGGCGGTACCACCCGCGCGGCAATGTCTGGAATGTCTCCACCGGCGGCGAACGGCTGGATCTGGATGAAAAGACGATCGGCGACACCTTCAAGTCGGCCGGGTATGCCACCGGAGCCTTTGGCAAGTGGCACAACGGGACTCAGTACCCCTATCACCCCAACGCCCGCGGATTTGACGAATACTATGGCTTTTGCTCCGGACATTGGGGCGACTATTTCGATGCGCCACTGGAGCACAACGGAAAGATCGTGCGGAGCAAGGGATTCCTGGTCGACGATTTGACCGATCACGCGATCGAGTTCATCGAGGCTCATCGCCAGCAGCCGTTCTTCTGTTACCTGCCGCTCAATACACCGCATACACCAATGCAGGTTCCGGATCGGTTCTATGACAAATTCAAAGATGCCGACCTGAAATTGCGGCACGACGGGCCTCAACCGGAAGACCCGTCGATGACGCGAGCGGCACTGGCGATGTGTGAGAACATCGACTGGAACGTCGGCCGTGTCCTGGCCAAACTGAACGAATTGAAACTGGCCGACAATACCATCGTCGTCTATTTCAGTGACAACGGCCCGAACAGTTGGCGTTGGAACGGCGGGATGAAGGGACGCAAGGGGATGACCGATGAAGGCGGAGTTCGCTCACCTCTGCTGATCCGTTTTCCCGGCAGGATTCCCGCCCGGAGCCGCGTGTCGCTGATCGCCAGTGCCATTGATCTGCTCCCGACACTGGCTGACTTGTGCGGAATCAAAGTTGTCGGCGACAAGCCACTGGATGGCCTCAGCCTGACTCCGCTCTGGCAAACCAAGCCACAAGCCTGGCCCGACCGGATGATCTTTTCCCACTGGGGCGGGAACGTCAGCGTCAGGACCGAACAGTATCGCCTGGACGGAGCCGGCAAATTGTTCGACATGACCACGGATCCCGGCCAGAAGATGGACCTGTCGAAACAACGCCCGGAAGTCGCTGAGCAATTGTCGCAGGCTGTGGCTGACTGGCGGCGGGATGTGTTATCCGAGATGCAACGAGTCGTGCATCCGTTCACGGTGGGTTATCGACAGTTCCCCGTGACGATGCTGCCTGCTCGAGATGGAGTCGCAGCCGGTACCATCCAGCGCAGCGCCAAGGCTCCGAATTGCTCGTACTTCACGAACTGGACCAGCCTGGAGGACCGCATCACATGGGACATCGACGTGGCCACAACCGGGCGGTACTCCGTGGAGATCTATTACACCTGCGCGGCAGAGAACGTCGGATCCACGGTTGAGCTGAGTTTTGGAGCGGGCAAGGTATCGGGACCCGTTTCGGTCGCTCACGATCCACCGCTGATTGGCACTGAGCATGATCGTTATCCGCGCAACGGCGAATCGCTGGTCAAAGATTTCGCCCCGATGAAACTCGGCGAAATCACACTCGAAAAAGGCCACGGGCTACTCACCCTGCGCGCCCTGAAGATTCCCGGCAAGGAAGTCATGGAAGTTCGCGGGATCGTGCTGACGCTGGCACCGTAGCCGACGCTGCCAGCATCGGCGATTGACTTCTGCGACCCAACATTCGGTGAATCCGTTACGACCCCACCCACGTGTTGCCGAATCGCCACATGAAATGGTGAGTTTCTTCAACCTTTCTGCCAAACGAGTGCTAGGTTTCCTTTGTGCCCAGTCGGGTCATTGCGCCTCGACTGGGAAACCCTGTCGCTTGTTCGGAATCTGACGCGAACGGATCGACGAAACCGAAATGCTGGTTTCGAACGGATCGCGGTACGCGCCGAGAATGCCATGTTCGATTACACCCGCCTCAAAACCGATTTACTCGCGCTCGCGATCCTCGCGCTGGCGGTGTTTATCGGTTTGAGCCTGGTCAGCTTCGACGCGGCCGATCCCCCGGCGATGGGTGTTTACCCCGTCCGTTCGGTCCCTCAGAACCTGGGTGGTCTGCATGGTGCCACCGTGGCACAGGCGCTGATCACGTCGTTTGGAATCGGTGCCTATTTCCTGCTGGCGGCGTTGGTCGTCGCCGATATTCGCCTGTTTGCTCGGGATTCGTCGGGAGACCCGCTGCTGAAGTTGCTCGGTGCAGCCATGATGCTCACTGCAGTTTGCGTGGCTGCTCAATGGTTTCTGCCGCTAACCGTCCGCGGTTCGCTGGCTGGAAGTGGTGGATATATCGGTGCCTGGGGATCGATCCTGCTGGATGCCAACATCTCTCGAATCGGCAGTCTGATTCTGCTCGGTTCGATGTTCGCTTCGGGCCTGCTGCTCGCGGGTGAACAACACCTGGTCGGAACGGCACTCAGCCTGAGTTTGCTCCCTGTGACCATCTGGAGCCGACTGGCCTTTGGGAGACGCCCGAAGGATCCGCCTGCTTCCGTGGTCGTTGACGAACGCCTGTCCGAAGAACCGGCCATTGAGCCGGTTGTTGGCGTTTCGAGAGTCGTGTCGTCCGCCCCGGTGCCAACAAACGCATGGTATTCGTCATCGACGCCCGACGATTCGGTTTCAGTAAATGCCGCCGTTCCGGAAGCTGCCGCGCCTGCAATCAAAGCACCGGCACCTGCGGTTGCGGTTACGACCAGCAGCCCGGAAGGTGACTGCACGGTCTTCACGCTGGCTGCGAATCGGGCTCCCATCCGGGTCAATCCGCCAATGGGAATGAAGTCGGCGGCAGTGGCCGAGATCCAAGCGACAGAGCCTGAAGAACGTCTTCCGTTTCAACTGCCGGACGCATCGCTGCTGGAAGATGCCGAGGCATTTCCTTACGACGTGCTGGCTGCCAAAGCCCAGATCGCCGCCGCGACGCTGGAACGAACTTTCGAGGATTTCGGCCTGAATGTGAAAGTCGTGGAAATCGACACGGGGCCGGTGATTACTCAGTTTGAACTCGAACTGGAAAAAGGCCTGCGTCTGTCCAAGGTGACCGCGCTGGCGGACGACCTGGCGATTGCATTGCGTGTCGCATCGGTCCGCGTCGTGGCACCGATTCCCGGCAAGAACACCGTGGGGGTGGAAGTCCCCAACGACGTGCGAGTCATGGTCCGCCTGAAGGAATTGTTGCAAACCTGCCAGGCCGACTTCACTTCCAAGGGGATCCCGCTGTTCCTGGGGAAAGACGTCAGTGGCAAGCCGCTGGTGGTCGACATGTGCAAGCTGCCGCACCTGCTGATCGCCGGACGGACCGGGACCGGCAAGAGCGTTTGCCTGAACACGCTGATCCTGTCGATGCTGCTCAGCCGCAGTCCCGACCAGGTCAAGATGCTGATGATCGACCCGAAAATGGTCGAACTGTCGCCGTACAGCCGGATCCCGCACCTGATGCACCCGGTGATCACCGACATGAAGAAGGCGGAAGCCGTCCTGGGCTGGGCCGTCGACAAGATGGAAGAACGTTACGACCTGCTGGCGCGCGTCGGCGTCCGCCATCTCGACAGTTACAACCAGATGGGCAAGGCCAAGGTCCTGCGCAAACTGGATATTGATCCGGATTCGGACGAGGCCGATCTGGTCCCGGAAACGATGCCATACATTGTAATTGTCGCCGATGAAATGGCGGACATGATGATGACGTCCGGCAAGGACGTGGAAGCGCACATCATTCGATTGGCTCAAAAGTCGCGAGCGGTCGGAATTCACCTGGTCCTGGCAACTCAAAAGCCGACGGTGGATGTGATCACCGGCTTGATCAAATCGAACCTGCCGGCCCGGATTTCGTTCCAGGTTGCCAGCCGAATGGACAGTCGAGTCGTCCTGGATGAAATGGGGGCAGACAAACTGCTGGGGAACGGAGACTTGTTGTACATGGCTCCAGGAACCAGCACGCTGCGTCGCGCCCAGGGAACTTACGTCAGCGACGACGAAGTGAACAAGGTGATCGAGTTCTTCGCCGATCAACAGCCGGAATACGATCAGGAATTGATGCAGTTGAACGTTTCGTCCGGGTCCGCGAAGGGTGGCAAGAGTACGGGTGAACCGCGTGAGCGAGACGATCTATATGAGCAAGCGGTCGCCATCGTGATCCGTGAAGGCCGCGGCAGCGTCTCGCTATTACAGCGTGCCCTGGGAGTCGGCTATGGCCGCGGTGCCAGGATGATCGACTGGATGGCTGAAGATGGGATTGTCGGCACCTACAACGGCAGCCAGGCGCGAGAAGTCGTGATGACGATGCAAGACTGGGAAGACTCGCGCGACATGGTCGCGACGCGCTGATTGGCGTTCAATTGTCTGTCCACCACGGTATTTAAACATCCATCAAACCACCCACACCACCAAGTCTCCGCAGGCTGCGACAGCCATTGCGCCTGGCGTTCCAGAGAGTAGTAATATCAGGCAGTCGTCCCGAATCTAATTGAATCTTTATGGTGCGGAGCCAGGCACACGGATTACAACACGTTGGTTCAGAATCGGCACGCATCCTGACCATTCAAATCGAGTGAGACCGTTGCCTCGCGTAGGACAAACGGTAAACTGCTACGAACTAATGCGCTCGAAGGAGTTTGGACAACGTGTGTGGAATCGCAGGGCTGATCGATCTGACGGGGCATCGTCCCCTTTCCCGGGACATGCTGGAATCGATGTCCGATTCAATGATTCACCGGGGACCGGATGACAGCGGTTCGTTGCTGCGCCCCGGCTTGGGCCTGGCCCATCGGCGGCTGAGCATCATCGGACTCGAAGACGGCCGCCAGCCCCTCGCCAGCGAGGATGGAGCGGTCATCAGTATCGGCAACGGCGAACTGTTCGACTACGAGCGCGTGCGGGCCGACTTGCAGCGGCGCGGACACCGATTCGCGACGCACTCTGATCTGGAAAACGTCGTTCACCTGTGGGAAGACCACGGCGAGGCGATGTGGACGCAATTGCGCGGTCAGTTTGCGATCGCCGTTTGGGACGAGCGTGAGCAACGTCTGGTGATCGGCCGTGATCGGTTTGGGATCTGTCCTGTCTTTTGGACGATCCGTGACGGCTGGTTGCTGTTTGCGTCGGAGATCAAATCCCTCCTGGCGTCGGGCATGGTTCCGGCCGCCGCAGATTGGCGCGGTATCGAGCAGATCTTTACGTGCATGTCAGTCCCTGGACCGGCAACCTGCTTTGAAGGGGTACAGACTCTGCTGCCGGGACACTATCTGTCGATCCAGCGCGATCCTGATGGCACTGCAAAGGTCGAAGATCGCACGTATTGGGAAATCGACTATCCCGACCGGGGCCACGAAAACAGCAGCCTGAGCGACTCAGCGATCCTGGACGAATTCGAACACCTGATGGTTCAGTCGGTCGATCGACGCCTGAAAGCGGATGTCCCGGTCGTGGGCTGCCTGAGTGGCGGTGTCGATTCCACGATTGTCGTCGCCATGGCCAACCATGTGCTGGGACGCCCCATCAAGACGTTTACCATTTCGGTTGATGATCCCAACCTGGATGAAACCAGTGATGTCGCCCAATCGGCACAGCATATGGGCTCCGAATCTGTTGTGCTGCGATGCCGGAACGCGGACATTCTGGAGCAGTATCCGACCCTGATTCGCGCTGCGGAAGCTCCGGTGATCGATACGGCATCCGCCGCGGTTCTGAAACTGTCGCAACTGATCCGCCAGCATGGGTTCAAGGTTGCATTGACCGGACAGGGTGCGGATGAACTTCTGGCCGGATACATCTGGTTCAAATCCAATCGGCTGTTCCAGAAGCTGAATTTTCTGCCGGGTCTTGACCTGACAAACATGGCCCGCAAGCTTTACACGAAGTTCACAACTCCGAACTACCCCTGGAGTGACATTGAAAATCACGTTCATGCCGTGGGGGGCCAGTACAACGCCGCGTTCGATGCGTTCGGCCGCGTCTTCACTCCCCGGTTTGAACTCTACAGCCAGCAGATGCGCGACCGAGCGCTCAGCTATTCATCCTTCAGCCATATGGGACTCAACCGGGATCGCATGGCCAAGTGGGATCCGTTGAATCAGGGTCTGTACCTGACTTCGCGTACTCTGTTGTCAGGAATGCTGCTCAGTTCGAAGGGGGACCGGGCCTGCATGAATGCTTCGGTGGAAATGCGGCACCCGTTTCTGGACGAAGACCTGTTTGACTTCTGCGCCAAGTTGCCTGCGCACTGGAAACTGCGTCGCCTGCAGGACAAATTCCTGTTGCGGGCCGTGGCGGACAAGTGGCTTCCGAAAGCGATGTCCCGCCGCCGCAAGGCGATGTTTCTGACTCCCTGGGAATCACTTTGTCCCTCGAACGAGCAGGAGGGATCGGCTCCAACGTACGTCGAAGAGTTGCTCAGCGAGGATTCGATCCGCCGGGCCGGTTACTTCGATCCGGCAGCGGTGTCCCGCTGGCGTCGCGATGTCCGCCAACTTCGCAAGGGTTCGCTGTTGCGAACATCATTCGAGATGTCACTGGTCGGTGTGGTTTCGACACAACTGTGGCATCATTCGTTCATCGACGGAAACCTGGCATCCCTGCCGAGCCTGGCAGGGACGTTCTCAAGTGTGATTCCCCAACCGATCGTACTTCGGTCGGCTTTGGAACCGTCACCGCTGGCTGCGAATTGATCTCTCTTCTGGAGATTCGAGGCTGTTGCTGATTGCCTGGCATCGATGGATGCCAATCGATCGGAGAGGTGTCATGCACAGGTGCAACAGGCTTATGTTTTGGATCAGCGTCGGCTGGGCGTTGCTCTACGGCTCGGCCATCGCTGCGCCGCCTGTCGCGAACGACGCGGATTCCAGACAATTCGCAGATCAAGTCGAACCACTGTTGCGCACCTATTGCGTGAACTGTCATCACGGAGACAAACCGAAGGGAAATCTGGCGCTGGACACGCTGGCTTTGAACCTGGCGGATGGTACCACCCGAGCGCAATGGTCTACTGTTGTCAAACGGCTGAAAGCGGGCGACATGCCTCCGCCGGAAAAACCGCATCCATCTGAGCAGGACATCAGGACCCTCGTCGACTGGCTGGCTCCAAGAGTGGCCAACGCCGAAGCCGCCGCGCGAGCCGCTCAGGGACGCGTGATTCTTCGCCGGCTGAATCGTGTTGAATACGAGAACACCATCTGTGATTTGCTCGGGATCAAGATCCATTTGAAGGACCAGTTGCCCGAGGATGGATCGGCAGATGGCTTTGACAACGCGGGCGCGGCACATCACACGTCCAGTTTTCTGATGGAAAAGTATCTGGAGGCGGCGGATACGGCCCTCAACATGGCCATTGCCAACCGCCCCAAGCCGCCACTCACGATCAGCAAGCGTTACAGCCTGAAGGATGGGCACCCGGTCAAGGGGACGACCGAAGATGTCTATCGCTTCCTCGGTGACGGCGAAGTCGTCTGCTTCTGCTCGTCGGAATGGCATAATGTGGGAGTTTCGCCGTTTTATCCGCAGGAAGCGGGTCAATTTCGTTTCCGGATTTCCGCGTCCAGCATTCAAAACTCGGGCCAGCCGGTCACCTTTCGTGTCACGGCCAGTGGTACTCGACTGACGGGAACCAGTGGCCTTGTCAGTTACTTCGATGCGCCACCCGACAAACCGCACGTGTTTGAGTTCGTACGCCACATGGAGCCGCGAACCACCATCTCGATGCTTCCGTATGGCCTGGCCGGTGCGAACACCGTGAAGCAGGTCGGCGGCGAAAACTGGGATGGGCCAGGGCTGGCGGTTCAATATGTCGAGGTTGAAGGCCCTCTGAATGACATGTGGCCGCCCGAATGTCATCGCCGCATCTTTGGTGACATGCCGCAGAAGACGTTCGGGACCTACAACTTCAGGGATCGCGTGGAAGTGGTTTCGGATCGACCACTGGAGGATGCGACGCGAATCCTCACGACGTTCACTCGCCGCGCGTACCGTCGGACGGTGGCAGCAGACGACGTTTCGCCATTCGTGGAAGTTTTCCAGACCCAGTTGGACAGTGGTTACACGTTCGAGCAGGCGATTCGAGCCGCACTGAAGGGAGTGCTGATTTCTCCAGAGTTTCTGTTTCTTCGTGAACAGCCAGGAAAGCTCGATGACTTCGCCCTGGCCTGCAGGTTGTCGTACTTTCTGTGGAATACGATGCCCGATGAGGTACTGTTCACGATCGCTGAGCAGTCGAAACTGAGTCAGCCCGAAGTTCTCCGCCAGCAGGTCGAGCGATTGCTGGCGTCTCCGAAATCAGCGGCCTTCACCGAGAGTTTTGTGGGACAGTGGCTGGGGCTCCGCGAAATTGATGCGACGGAGCCGAGCCACTTGCTCTACCCGGAATTCGATCACCTGTTGAAGGTGTCGATGATTCGTGAGACAGAATTGTTCTTTGACGAGGTCCTGAAACAAGATCTGAGCCTGACCAACTTTGTGGCCTCGGACTTCGCGATGGTCAATGGCCGACTGGCTAGGCATTACGGTATTCCGGGTGTGAATGGGTGGCAGTTTCAAAAGATGGTGTTGCCACCGGAATCCCATCGCGGCGGAGTGTTGACCATGGCCAGCGTGTTGAAAGTCACCGCAAATGGCACCACGACCTCGCCAGTCTTACGCGGGGCCTGGGTCCTGGATCGGATCCTGGGGACGCCTCCTTCGCCACCTCCCGACGATATCCCTGCGCTCGATCCGGACATCCGCGGGGCAACCACCATTCGCGAGCAACTGGCAAAGCACCGCTCAGTCGAATCATGCGGTCATTGCCACCGTAAAATCGATCCTCCGGGATTCGCCCTGGAGAGTTTTGACTGTATCGGCGGCTGGCGCGACAATTACCGGGTGACGGGTACGGGCGAAGCCGTTGTCGTGGATGGTCGACGGATGCCGTACCATAAGGGTCGGAAGGTCGATCCTTCTGATGTTCTCTCTGATGGCGAACGTTTTGAAAATGTCGATCAGTTCAAGCAATTGCTGCTGCGGGACAAGCCACAACTGGCACGTGCCCTGACCTCGAAGTTGATTACGTACGCGACGGGTCGCGCACCGCAAGTCTCCGACCGGGATACTTTGGAATCCCTTGTCACCAGGATTTCCACCAGGGATTATGGATTCCGGTCGCTCATTCATGAAATCGTACAGAGTGACCTGTTTCGGACCAAGTAGCGATTCCAGGCGCCGAGTCAAAGTGTGGGAAACTCCCAATGAACATTGAACGCCGAACGTTCCTGCGTGCCGCTGGTGTGACTCTGGCATTGCCGCTGCTGGAATCCCTTCAGGTCCGATCAGCCCGTGCGGCGGCAGGTCACCGTGTCCCTCGGCGGATCGTTTGCATCAACACACCACTGGGGGTTCACCCGCCGTTTTTCTTTCCGCAATCGGCGGGTCGGGATTACGAACTGTCACCGTACCTGGAGGTTCTCAAAGACTTCCGCGAAGACTTCACGATCATCTCGGGGCTGTCGCATCCGGACGTCGGCCCCAGCCACGATTCCAACCAGAGTTTCCTGACTGGCGCACCCCATCCAGAACGGCGTGCCGGATTTAAGAACAGCGTTTCGCTCGATCAATTTGCGGCGGACTCCATTTTCGGTCAGACGCGATTCGCCACCTTGCCGCTGTCCTGCGAAGGATCGGGTCTGGCCTGGACCAAAAGTGGTGCTCCTGTTCCAACCGACTGCTGGCCATCGAGCGTGTTTGCCAAACTGTTTCTGGAAGGCCGCCCCGATGAAGTACAGGCTCAGACCCGACGTCTGAAAGATGGACAAAGTGTGCTGGATGCGGTTCGTGGCCAGGCCCGGACGATGGAACGAAATCTGGGTCACGAAGACCGCGAAAAGCTGGAGGAGTATTTCTCCAGCGTGCGTGAGCTTGAGCAACGCCTGACCCAGGCCGACGCCTGGTCCCGGAAGCCAAAGCCCAAAGTCGACGCCAAACCCCCCGTCGACATTCGGAACGGTGCCGATCTGATTGGCAAAACGCGGCTCTGGTTCGACTTGATCCACCTGGCCTTGCAGACCGATTCTTCGCGACTGATCACATTGCAACTGCTGGGAACCAGCAGCGTCCCCCCCATTCCAGGTGTGAGCCAGGGCCATCACGATCTGTCACATCACGGTCAGGATCCAGTCAAGATTGCCCAACTGAAGATTCTGGAGTTGGAGAAGATGAAGACGTTGCACGACTTTCTGAATCAGTTGCGAACGACACGTGAAGAAGAAACCACCTTGCTCGACCGAACCATGGTGTTCTTCAGCAGCAACCTGGGTGACGCCGGCAAGCACAGCGTCAAGAACATGCCCGTACTGCTGGCGGGCGGGGGATTCAAACACGGTCAGCACCTGGCATTCGACGAGAACAACCATCCCCCGCTCTGCAATTTGTTCGTGAGTATGCTCCAACGGATGGGGATTGAAACCGACAAATTCGGTTCGAGTACCGGCACGCTGACAGGGTTGGATGCGGTCGACTGATCGACCGACGACACTTCTGCCCGGGGACCAACTCGGAACGCGTGAGCGACTCTCGCTACTGAAAGCATCTGAACCGGCAAAAACTGCCGATCCTGGCTCTCCATCACCCGTGTCGGCAATGAACCTGATTGGACATGAATTCATCTCGGCAGAATCCCGTTTCTTTACTAAAACCCGCCCACCATGTCTGTAATGTCCCTGCTGATCTGGCTCGCTGCCTGCGGTGCCGACCCGAATCTCATCGTACCGGAAGAATCCACTTCGGCCGGCGTGCAGGTACTTGGGTATTCCCTGCTGACGGACAACCTTTCGACCGCCCCAACAACGGCCAGCAGTTCCGACGACTTGCAGCCGTCGACCGTCCGCGCACAGTCATTCGCGACGGAACGACCGGAATTCGAATTGGCATCACCCGAGCCGCGCGGGTTTCACCGAGACCTGATTCAGGACCTGAAGGAAACTTTCAACCCGTTCGGCCGCACCACGGTGCGGGTTCTGCCAGGGTATTACGATCCGTACGGGTGGCAGGGAAGCTACGGGATTAACGGTTACCAACCCTGGCGACTCGGCTGGAGCACCTTTCACGAAGTCGCCGCACTGCCGGGAGTGTCGGTTTCGGGTGGCGGGGCTTATGGCACCATGATGATGTCGGAATGGAATTCCAATCTACGGCTGTCTGAACTGGTCGCACCGGGGATCGTGTTTAACGGAACGGGAAACTTCAACGCTCATTACTGGAGCGGCCCGGGCGGACCGGACCTGCCAGGACAGGTTGATCAGATCTCCACCGATCTGGAATTGGGATTTTTTAACGACGGCCCCTGGAGTGCCCAGATCGCGTTTCACCCGCAAATCGTGGATGGTTATGAGTCGAAGCTCAATCGCAATGCGTTCAACTTCGACGGCCGCGCGATCGCGACTTACCTGGCATCGCCCAACTGGAGTTTTGTCGGCGGAATCGCGGTGTGGGATCGAGTCGACACGATGATCATCCCTTATGGGGGAGCCGTCTGGACCCCTGACAGCCACTGGGAACTGCGGCTGCTCTTTCCTCGTACAAGAATCAGCTATTACGTTGGTCGCCAGAACGGCAGGGATTTCTGGGTCTACGGAGTCGCGGAATACACGGCAGAAGCGTGGCAGGCCAACATTGGTGATCCGACGATTGTCGCCGACCGGATCCAATTGACGGACGACCGCCTCTCGATCGGTCTCCGCTGGGACTCGGGCCGACACTCCGCCTACATCGAAGCGGGCTACGTCTTCAACCGCCAGGCGAAATTCGCCGGACCAACGCCCAACTTCGACCTCAACAACGGCGCAATGATCCGGGCAGGACTGCGGTTCTAGCAGTCCGTGGAACAATCGCTCACATCCAGCGAACTCAAACCCCAAAAAACGCGCGTGGCTGGAGTCAAGTCGTCGAGCCCCCAGAAGGTGCGAGTGATGGATATTGGATTCGCCATCGCTCGTTGTGAGGTCCCAAGATCAAATCATTTCCGCTGAATTAGAAGTTCTTGAGGCGATTGGCCCGGAACCGGACCGGGCAGTCGATGAAGCGGTTCTGGTCGGCGCAGGTGACCGCACATCCGCTGGCATGAATCCAAGCTCGACCCGGTCAAACCGCGTCACAGGCCAACTATTTTGTGTATTCCACGTGCACTTCTTTGATCTTGCCGTTGAACTTGAACGGCGCATCATCGAAATACTCAGGCGACACCGGTGATCCGAGCGTGATGCCGATGTCCAGGCAATCGTTGGCGGTGAAACCCAACGGTGCGCTGATCGGAACGGTGCCCGTGGCAACTTCCTGCCCGTTCACCTTGAGGGTGATGTTCAGCGGACCTGCCGCCTTCTTCTCGGCGTACTTCGTCACGATCTCGATCTTCGACTTCCCGGCGGCCAGTTTCTCTTTCGCCTTGATCCGAGTGCGCTGAATCTCGAACAGGTTGTACTCGTAGGTCAGGACGCCATCCTTGACATAGCACGTCAGGCCGCCCGAGAACGCGCCAAGCTTGTAGAGGCAGCCGCTGGCGTTGGCGGGGATGTCGGCGTCGATGGTGACGACGTTTTCCTTGTTGCCAAGCGCTGGCGCCGCGAATTCTGGCATGCGGGTGATGTCACCCGAGAAGTCCCACTTGGTGTATGGCGACGATTTTCTCAGGTCGGGACGCATGACGGGAACGAACAGGCCGCCGCCAATCGGAAAGCCGCCGTTCTTGGCGAACTCCATGGTGAAAGTCTCCTTCATCCTGGCGAGCTTTTCGGGCATCTTGTCGGCCAGGTCATTGGCCTGCGACCAGTCCTCGTTCAGGTTGTACAGTTCCCACTTGTCCCCGTCCGGGCTCCAGGCGACGCGGCCCTGCTCGTCGAAGAAGCCTTTCGGGAGACCTGGCATCCATGGAATGCGCGGTCCAAAGGTGCCGGCAAACCAGCCGTCATGATAGATGCCCCGGCTGCCCATGATCTCGAAATATTGGGTGTGCCGGAATTCCGGGGCTTTGGCATCGTTGAACGTGCTGGCGAAGCTGACGCCGTCGAACGGGTCCTGCGGGATGCCGTTGACCACGCTTGGCGGCTTGATGCCAATGGCGTCGTAGATGGTCGGAACCACGTCGATGCAGTGCGAGAACTGGGCGCGCGGCGTCTTGTCCGGTTTGATCTTCGCGGGCCAACGGACAATCATCGGATTGCGTGTGCCGCCAAAGTGCGCGGCGACGAGCTTCGTGGATTTGTAAGGCGTGCTGCCCGCCCAGGCCCAGCCGGCGTGATACTGGTTGTCGGCCCTGGGCGAGCCGAGCACGTCGAGACCGCCGAGTTCATTCAGGGCCTTGATATGCTGCGAAACCGTCGTCGGAATGTTGTTCTGGGCGAGTAGCTCGCTGATGGTGCCGTTCTGGCCTTCCGCGCTGGAACCGTTGTCACCCCAGATGTAGAAGATCAATGTGTTGTCGCCGTAGCCCATTCGGTCCACTTCATCCACGACCCGTCCGATGTAGTGATCCACATGTTCGGCATAGCCGGCAGCCACTTCCATCAACCGTCGTTGGAATGGCTTTTCGTCTTCCGGAATGCTGTCCCATGCGGCGAGCGTTTCGGGACGCGGCGTGAGTTGGGCGTTCTGTGGAATCCAGCCCTTTGCCTTCGCACGCTGGAATACGCGTTCACGATACGCATCCCAACCGTCATTGAACTTGCCTTTGTACTTATCCGCCCATTCCTTCCGGACGTGGTGCGGACCGTGGATGGCGCCGGAGGCCCAATACATCAGGAACGGTTTGTCAGGGGTGAACGCCTGATGTTGCTGGAGCCAGGTGATCGCATCGTCGGCGAGATCTTCAGTCAGGTGATACGGACGTCCGTCCTTGGGCTCGTTGCGAGGCACGACCGTGGTATTGCGCACAAGGTTCGGCTCGTACTGCGACGCCTCACCAGCCAGGAAACCGTAGAAATACTCAAAACCATAGCCGGTCGGCCAATGATCGAATGGTCCTGCGGCGGTTGTTTGCTCGGCGGGAGTGTTGTGCCACTTCCCCCACGCACCGGTATGATAACCGTAGTTCTTCAACACCTCCCCCACCATCGCGCTGCTCTTCGGTTGGATTCCTGAGTAACCGTCCCAGTCATTCGCCAGTTCGGCGATCTGACCGGCACCGATCCGATGATGATTTCTTCCTGCCAACAGTGCAGCACGCGTTGGCGAGCACATGGCTGTGGTGTGAAACCGGTTGTAGGCGATGCCGCTGCGACTGAGCCGGTCCATCGTGGGAGTGTTTACCTCGCCGCCCAGGGTGCTGGGCAACCCCGGCCCCGCATCGTCCACCAGGAAAATGATGATGTTCGGCGCGCCTTTGGGCAGATGGCTTTCAGCCGGCTTGGGACTGTGCACCGACTCCTGGATTGTGCGCCCGGCAATACTGCCGGACTTCTTGGGAGCGAAGGGCAGGACTTCCTGCGCTGCGGACGGCAGCGCAAACACGCTCAGCACAAGGCTGAAGGCGGCGAGCATGGTGTATCGTTTCATCATCGAAGTCCCCTAATCTTCCGTGCTACTCCCCGAAGCGAGACCGCGGCCACAACGGAGCGACGACAAGTCTGGCAGTTCTTTGTGACTGCACACCAGGAAGGCTAGATTTTGGCCAGTGTGTTGGGGCGCGTCAAGGGCGTGGAGGGTAGGCCGCAGGGCCATCGCCTTTTGCAACTTGGAGTCCCCACAGCAAAGCGATCATCATGAACGAGCAGTAGTACCGATCCGTGACGACGACATCGCGCCGATTGAAGGACTTCATCAGCTCCCGTAATAGTGTAGTTTCTCCGGTTTCCTTGCCCAGCTGAACCGCTCACGCAGGATGGTCACAACTGCGCCCGACGAAACCTTGCCGCCCCCCATTCGCCACGCCCGTTTTCGTGGACCTGCACGTCGTTGGCAAAACGGTGCCCGACAGAACCTGACAGCGAATCTCCACGGCGACTGGGATCTGCTTTGCTGGAATCGACTTCCTTCCGAAAGTGGACCTGAACGACCTGACGCCCGGCCTCTGTCGAGACTGCACATGGTTGTCACAATCGCGCCCGACGAAACCTCGCCACCCGCCCGTTTTCGTGGACCTGCACGTCGTTGGCAAAACGGCGCCCGACGAAACCTGACAGCGAATTCCCACGGCGACCGGGATCTGTTTTGCTGGAATCGACTTCCTTCCGAAAGTGGACCTGAACGACCTGACGCCCCGTCCCCCGCCGAGACTGCACATGGTTGCCACAAATCTGCCCGACGAAACCTCGCCGCCCCCCAATCGTCACGACCGTTTTCGTGGACCAGCACGTCGTTGGCAAACCGGCGCCCGACGAAACCTGTCTCTTCGTCGCGGCAAACGGCCCAGGCCCCCAACGGGCTCGGGGTTGAACGACCGTCCTTCGTTGAACCCCGAGCCAACAGTTCTGCCAGTCTGGCGAATCGGTATCCACACATTCATCGCGAGTTTTCAAAGAGCATCAAAGAGCATCACTGAGCGGTCGCCCGTCGATCACTGTCACAGCCGCGCCCGACGAAACCTCGCCGTCAGAGCCCAAAGAGATCCGCCAATCGATTGCCACTCCCCCGCCGCCCCGTGATTTCCAGTCTTGCCTCTGCCCCATCTTGTGAAAACCACATCCCGACGTTGCCAACATCGGGGCGCCCGACGAAACCGGCGGTCTCCCTGCACCATCAAGTCACCGAGGATCACCATCTTCCGATCCTGTTCACCACCGGGACTGCAAGTCGCTTCGTCCTGAAACGGCGAGCCTCCGGTCAATCGGATGCACCAGCGTCAGCCGTTGACGGGGCCATCATCACTGGCCTGTTTATCTCAAGTTTGCGTTGCGATGGTCAATCGCAATTGCAAGAAAACACGGCTCCGTGTCGGTTAAAGTTTTTGCCATTCACCTCCCATTTTCTGGCAGTTGCTATTGGAGGCCGCCTGCTGCCCCGAAGTCCAGGATCCCGTGACCGCCACGCCAGCCCGATGGCACTGACCGTGTGAGCCGCGAGGCGCTAGCCGCGGGTGTATTCAGTGCGACGGGTTGCTAAATGGGGTTGCAGTATGTTGGGACGGAATCGCGGAGGGATTCGCAAGTTGGACACGCATCGACGAATCCCTCGCTCGCGCGCGCGTCGGGCTAATGTCCCAGGTTCACGCAACACTATTTAGCCGCGGGAGTATTCTCAATCGTCCGTCGTTGCCGACGCTGCCAGCGTCGGCGTATCGGATCTCCGCACGATCCACCGCGCGAAAGTAAACGTCTCACAGAGGCACAAAGCCACAGAGTCAGCAGAAGCAGGAACGGGAGTCACGGGGCGAGCGTAGGACGGACAATCCTGTCCGTCTTCCTCGTCATTTCCCGGTGCGGACGGACAGGATTGTCCGTCCTACTACCAATGCCCCAACGTGGAACGCAATGCCGCAACGTACAAATTGGATCGACCGTCAATGAACCGTTGACCGAAAACCCGTCGGCCTCGATCCGCCGCTGCGCTCAGAGTCGTTCTCCCCACGGAGACGCGATCTGGATAGAATCGATTGTGGATCGCCTTGAATCTCATTGCACTTTGCAAAGCACTTGGTCAGATGGAACGAGTGGCTTCACTGCTTCAACTGTGATCGTGGTAGACCACGAAACAACGGTTTCTGACATCTTTTCCTGTCTGACACCTTTTCCTGTCCGGACATGTAGAATTGGTCCGGCCCGCACCAGGGCGGTGTGGAGAGTTCATTGATGGGGTCAGCCATGTTTGTCATCAGGTTCGCCGTTGGTGCTGCAATTCTATCGATGAGTGTCGCGACGATCATCGTCCACGCGGACGAACTTACCGACGATGATTTCGCGGCGGAACAGATCGCGACAGTGATTGGTCAACTGGATGACACGGATGTCCGGGTACGCGCCGGGGCGATCACGTCTCTTCAGCGAATTGGTGTTGAAGCACGCGCTGCGATTCCGCGGTTGATCGAATTGCTGGCGGATGAAGACTGGTACCAGGAATTCGTCATCAGGCGCTATGTCTACGACATGGCATCGGAAGCACTGGTTGCGATGAGCTCCGAAAGTGCGGGGCAGTTGCTGGAACGCTATCCGTTGCAATCCGACCCGGCAAGCCGACGCTCCATTTTCACGGCGCGACGGATGCGCCACGATGCTCGGGCCTTTCTGCCGGAAATCCAGAAATTGTTTCGAACGGCCACGCGTGCCGATCGGGCAACGTGGCTGGGGACTTTGGCTGCAATCGATCCCACCGGGCAAACGGCTGTGCCCATCCTGGTGCGATCGTTGCAGGAAGGAATGAACTCGGCAGAGCGTCGCGCGGCAGCCGAATGGCTCACGCGTGCCGAATCTCTGGAGGGCGTGTACTGGCACGAGCACTCTTCCGCCAGCGACTGGTTCGCGCGGACACTCGAGTCCAACGCCGTTGCCGATGCCCTGATTCTGGCACTGAAAGACCCCGCTGCAGAAGTCCGGGGGCCGGCTGCGCTGTCCGTTTCCACGTATCCCGAGGTGGCGGCCCGCGCCGTCCCTGCGTTGATCCGGTTATTGTCCGATCAAGATTGCTATCACGTCATGGTTTCCAATCATCTGGGCGATGTCCGAGCTGTCAGAAGAGATGCCGTCTTGGCGTTGTCGCGAATGCCTGACTTTGCCGATCAGTCACTCGCAGCCTTCATCCAGATGCTGAAAGCCGATGCCGAATTTGCAAAGACAAGTGAACTGGCATTCGCCATTGCGGATCTGACGCAACATACAAAACAGCCGATGAGATACTTGACCGAAATCCAGGAGTGCAGGCATCCCCAGGTCGCCACGATTGCCCTGGCGCGCCTCGGCCAGGATTCGCGGGAAGCAATTCCCCGATTGGAGAAACTGGCCCGGAGCGGCAGTCAGGACTGGGATCGCGAGGATGCTCAAACTGCACTCGCGATCATTGACCCCGAAGGCCATCCGGACGCCGTGACATTCGTCCGCGAAAAGCTGCAGGAGGACATGGATTCTGGAGTCCTGGATTTCCTGGCTGCTGTCGGTCGCAGGGCGTCGTTCGTGTTTCCCTGGCTGCACCAGCGGATTATCGAGAGAGAGCCAGGTAACGCTTTAGACCACCGCATCCTGAAGGTGCTGGAGGTGATGGGCCCCGACGCCGTCCCGGCTGCCCCGCAGATCCTGAAATGTCTTGAGTCGGACTTGGACTTCTTTCTCTCGGACTACGAGAACACTCTCGTGAAACTCGGCCCCGGAGTGATCCCGATCCTGATCGATGCCTTGACGTCGGCAGAGCCGTCGACTGACGCGAAGATGTGTTGCCTGCGTGCGCTGGGGCGGTTGGGATCCGCCGCCTCGAACGCGGTGGATGCCGTTGTTTTGCAGTCCAGGTGTGAGTATCCCCGCTTGCGAGAAACCGCTGCGAACACTCTCGGAATGATCGCGTCGCATCCGGGCGAGTCGCTGCCCGCACTGGAAAGCCTGTTGTCCGACGCCCGGCCACAGGTCCGCGCTGCGGCCGCAAGCAGTTGCGGGAAATTCGGACCGGACGCGCGTCGACAGGTTCCACAACTCGTCAACAGACTGTCTGATGACTACCTCGACGTGCGGAGGGCGGCGGCGGTGGGGCTCGGTCAAATGAGATCGGTTGCGGCAGAGGCCATTCCGAAACTCACGGAACTGTCGCGCGATAAAAACGTCCCGCTTCGGGATGCCGCGATGGACGCTCTCCACCGGATTCAGGAACGCTGATGGTAACCCGCCATCATGCCGCGACGGCAAAGCAGCGACGCTGCAGAAAGAAAGCAACATTGACCAGTCCGATCAGGGAGAAATCAAAGGGCAGGACTTTTTGATTTTCGTTCGAGCAGATGATATGGTGTCGAGATGCCGCGTCCTCCCCGAGCCGATGAAGCTGGCGGGCTGTATCATGCCCTCAACCGGGGGAACTCACGCGCCGAGATTTTTCATAAGGACGCTGACTTTGAGGCGTTTGAGCGAATCCTGAGTGAGGGCCTGCAACTGTACGATGTGCAACTGTTTTCGTATCAGTTGATGCCGAACCACTGGCACCTGGTCTTGCGGCCGAATCAAACCGGGGAAATGAGTCGTTTTCTGCGGTGGGTCACGGCCACGCACACGATGCGTTATCACGCTCATTACCACACCTCGGGCGAAGGCCATGTTTACCAGGGGAGATTCAAAAGCTTCGCAATTCAGGATGACGACCACTTTTTAACGGTTTGCCGCTACGTGGAACGCAATGCGTGCCGCGCCGAGCTCGTGGCCCGTGCCGAGGACTGGCGTTGGGGATCCCTGTGGCGCTGGTTGCAACCCACCGAGCCCGCTCCGTCCCGATTGTCTCCCTGGCCAATTCCTCGCCGGTCGAATTGGATCGAACGTGTCAATGAGCCACTGACCGACAAGGAGTTGGCAGCAATCCGCCGCTGCGCTCAACGAGGTGCTCCCCATGGAGACTCGACATGGATCGAATCAACCGTGGAGCGGCTTGGCTTGGAATCAACGTTACGTCCCCGCGGACGGCCCCAAATTCGACCCGTTCCGCCCACAAATGGTCGTGCCGCCGAAAACAAAGAGTCCTGACCCCTGTGATTCACTTGTTGATTCCTTTCTCGGCGGCTTGCCGTCGGATGCGAAGTCGGCGCTTTGCGGCGATTGACAGGCAGAGGATCAAGACAATTATCGCGTTAATCGCCAAAACATATGTACCGCGGCCCCTCGATTGCGGAGCAGAGATCGGTATCCGTTGCGATTGTCGCTTAAAGTTACTGTCCTTTTCACGCAGCAACGGAAGCAGTTCTCGGACGTCGCTGCATGGATTCTCTGTTTTAAGTGCGACCAGCTTGCGAGCGGCATGCGCTGCTCCTTCCTCCTTTGGTGCCAGGTCACCTGCGTACCACACGGTCGTTCCGGCAGGCACTGGTAACGCGTAGTCGTCGCTGAATATCTCACGATTAATACGGGCGCTTTGTGTGAAGAACATTTCGGCCTTTGCTAATTTTCCTTTATAGAAGACTGCGTTAACGCTTGCCCTTGGGAACAAAACACCAGGCGCGGTTTCGTCCATCTCCTCGAAGCCATGCGCAAAGTATTCCTGAACAAGCTCACCACTAGTTGTGCGGCATTCAGTCAAACATCCGGTAAGCTTGCTCAGGTTGCACTCGACATTCTCGGAACCGACAGTGTATTTGATCGTCAAGTAGTCGTCGGCGTCGGCGATAAGGATTGCTTCATTGGAGGCGTCGACCGTCTTCCTCAATGACGAAATCTGAAAATGTCCCCACTTCGACGGCATCTCGTAGGCAGTGACTTGGTGCGACGATTCGATGTATGACCATTCTGCTTTGCCATCGCAAACCGACGAAACGGAAACGTCGGCAAAGGATGTAAATGTATTCTTGTATTTTCCCGGTTCCCACACGATCCTCGCGCGATTCCACATGCCCTTCATCATTTGTGAAGTTACACCCATATCTTGACTCAGCGAAACCAAAGCGTCCGGATCCTTCGCCTCTGTCCATTTCTCGGCAAGTTTCAGCAGCAATTGGCGAGCCTGCTTCGATTCGAGATCATGCCCCCCGGCCGCAACGATGCTAGCCGGGTCCAAATACCAAAAGAGGAATAGTTCAGAGTCAAGAGAAATGACTTCATTGGCCGCCTTCTGATGAAGACGGGCGAGGAGCGGCTCAAGTGAAGTTGCTTGATTAGACGGGCCCTGCTGTGCATAACCAACACGAACGCCTGCAAAGAAGAATTCCGCACACGCGGCTACCACGAGAGCCGTTCTAAAGTTTTGACAACTGGTCGCCACTCGCAACCGGAGTACCGGTCCGCGCGCTTGTTGATGGAGTCGTCGAGTATGCGTGGCGAATCGAATTGCGTTGAAAAGCTTCTGCATGGGAATGGCTCCTGGTTAAGGACTTGGCTCCGTGCTCTGCTCTTAATGACCCACTGCTCCAAGTCGATCGGGATGCACCCAGTGTCTGATGAATGGCGATTCCCTTTTTTGGGCAGCACAGGCGGATTGACCCGGTAGAGTTCAAAACGTCCGAACTGCCAGTGGCTGATGCCGCTCGCCAGGAATGCCGGTTCAAGGTTTGTCGGACTGTGTTGCGTAGCCGAGTAGCCCTGCTTGCGAAGTGAGCAATACCAGCACCGCGACCGTCTGCTCAGGAGCACTCAGCAGCCAGTCGCCCGCACTGTTCCAGATTCGATCAAGCTGTGTGAGTGGCAAAAACATGCGCATGGCCCACATGGATGAGTGAATCGCTGCGAAATCACGGCTGTATTAAAATGGCGTGCGGAAGTGTGCTTGTCAATCTCTGTTCGGGAAAACTCAACTACCGGGAGCTGTGCATCGGTATTCTGTAGGCGTGATCAAGATGCACGTGCTTGTGGGGTGGATGGATTGGAAAGATGCGCAGTTCATTTTAGTGACATGGCGGCCTTGCAAAAGCGCAGTATTCTGGCGTGCCGCGTTGCCCCCCCCGCAATTGCCTTGGTGGAATGTGTTTCCACGTTCTCAATCGAGATGTGGCGAACAGGAAAGAGATCAGGAAAAGATTTCAGGATCCGTTGACGGGAAAGTTGATCGAATGGCTGCACTGACGAGTTGCATGAACAGGTCCCAGGCACGTCCCAGGCAACATTGCGTTGAAACGAATTCAGCAACGCTGACCCGGCCGGATCTCGATCCGTGAGGTTGGATTTAGGAACCACATCGATGCTCAACGCGTTCCCGGTATTGCGGCCAATGGCGGGTCTGGTCATGCTGGCGCTGGCACTGTTTCTGGCGGGTGTGTGGGTGAAGACCCTACGTTTCCAGCATCGACTGGCATTTTGCGCGTTCAATTATCCTGGTGCGCTGGCAAAACATCGACGTTTCAGGAAAAACGCCACATTGACCAGTCCGATCAGGACGGGAACCTCCACCAGTGGGCCGATCACGGCTGCGAACGCGGCTGGCGAATTGATCCCGAATACTGCGACGGCCACTGCGATCGCCAGTTCGAAATTGTTGCTGGCTGCTGTGAAGGCGATTGTCGCGGTTTGGGAGTAGTCGGCTCCGATCAGCCAGCCCATCCAGAAGCTGACCAGGAACATCACGACGAAGTAAATCAGCAACGGCAGGGCGATCCGCAGGACGTCCAGCGGGATCTGGACGATCAGATTTCCCTTCAGGCTGAACATCACCACGATCGTGAACAGCAGCGCCACCAGGGTGAGCGGGCTGATCCTGGGGATGAATTTCTGTTCGTACCAGTCGCGTCCGGCCAGACGCAGCAGGACAAAGCGAGTGACGATGCCGGCCAGGAACGGAATACCGAGATAGATGAACACACTCGTTGCAATCTCGCCGATGCTGATGGCGACGGTACTGCCCGTCAATCCAAACAGCGGCGGCAGCAGTGTGATGAAGACCCAGGCGTACAGGCTGTAGAACAGGACCTGGAAGACGCTGTTGAACGCGACCAGCCCCGCGGCGTATTCGCGATCTCCGTCCGCCAGTTCGTTCCAGACGATCACCATGGCGATGCAGCGCGCCAGGCCGATCATGATCAGGCCGGTCATGTAGCCGGGGTGGTCGTGCAGGAACATGATCGCCAGGCCGAACATCAGCACCGGGCCAATCAGCCAGTTTTGCACGAGTGACAGGGCCAGGATCTTCCAGTTGCGAAAGACCCGACCGAGTTCTTCGTAGCGGACCTTGGCCAGCGGCGGGTACATCATCAGGATCAGGCCGATGGCGATTGGAACATTGGTCGTCCCCCAGTTCAACGAGTTGATGACGTTGTCGAAACCCGGGATGGAATACCCGGCCGCGACCCCGATCAGCATCGCCGCGAAGATCCAGACTGTCAGGTAGCGGTCCAGAAAGGACAGTTGTTTGCGGCAGGGTGATGCCATGGAATCGAGGCCTGGAAGAGATGTCGAGGGAATTAAGAACCGGGGTCTCACTCAGTGGACCTGGGCGAATGCATAGAGCATTTCGCGGGCGATCTGACGGCAGCGTTCGTCGTACGTGGCGGCTTCCACGGCACTGCCATCGGAGACCTTGGGGTCTTCGAACGGGATGGACAGTCGCTGGGTGGAACCATGGACGATCGGGCAGTGCGCATCGGCATGGGTGCAGGTCATGACCGCACAGTAGCCAGCGGTCGGATTGGGAGCGTCGCTGTAGACTTTGGAAAAGCAAATCAGTGGCTGCCCGGTGCTGCCGAAATGAACTTCATGTCGCGGATTCGATTCGTTCGGTGAGATGACTTCCAGTCCGGCCCTGCGAAGGGCAGCGATTGCCGGAGGAGCGAAGGCCGTCGCTTCGGTACCGCCCGAGAAGGTTTCGACTCCCATGACTTTGAAGCGGACGGCCGCCACGGCGGCCCAGATCTGAGACAGGTGACTGCGACGGGAATTGTGTGTGCAGATGAAGGTCAAGCGAACCGGTTGATGAGCCCGAAGGCAGTCCTGGACGTAGCTGGTCAATCCGCGCAGCTGCGTCTTTCGCTGCTCCGAAATCATTCCGAATTCCACAATACGCTCGTCCACATAGTGGCGAACGGCTGGAAACAACTCTGACACGTTGTCCGCTCCCTTCGATTTCTGACATTCATGCTCAAGCAGCCCGTGGTAAAAGGGGTCTGACCCTCTCCGGGCACGCGATCTTCAAGGTGAATCGAGTGCCCTCCAAAGGGTCAGACCCCTTTTACCACGGGCTGATAGAACGTTCCTCGCTCGGAATTCCGCAGCAGACTGCCCGGTCCGCGGATCGGATTGTACAATCGATCCGGCCTGTGCCATTCGACTGATGATTCGATAATTCGAGAATAATGGAAATATGCAGGAAACTCAAGCGATCCGGGCTCTCGCAGCACTTGCACATGAATCCCGCCTGCGCGTCTTTCGTCTGCTGTCCAAGTGTGGCGTCGACGGGATGCCAGCGGGGACGATCGCGGACCAGTTGCAATTGCCCGCCGCCACGTTGTCGTTTCACTTGAAGGAACTGGCCAATGCGGAATTGATCCAGGATCGCCGTGAGGGCCGATCGATTTTTTATTCGCTCAACAGTCAGTCGATGTCGTCGTTGATCGGATTTCTGCTGGAGGATTGCTGCGGTGGTCAGCCGGAATTGTGCGGCCCGGCCGGTCTGGTGGAACTCAAGGTTCCCCGCCGCCGGAAGGCAAAGGGGACTTTGTAAGACGCCGGACTGGAGTTTTCACGAAGATCCAGAAAATCGTGATGAGACCATCACAAAAACCAACCCGATACTCGAATTTGGTTTTCAAATTGGACGCGAGATCTGATATCCCTTGCTCTCGCTTTTTGAAATTGCGTTACGAAAACCAGTTCGGCTGTTGTGAGTGGTAGAGGTTCACCACGAAAGTCACGAAGGTCCACGAAGGGAAGAAAGGAAAATCTCTTTGTATTCCTTCGTGGACCTTCGTGCCCTTCGTGGTGCATATGCTGCATTCGATTCCTTTGCTTGCCGCAAAGAATCCTTGGAGTTTCCTGTCGGACATGGCAGGACTCTCTGCAAGAAATGGGACATGGAAAACGCGGACGACACGGAGAGAATTCACGTTCAACGCTGGCAAGTTACCTGGTCGTTTGAAATCGCAAGCAAAATAGCGCAACTTCAAAACTCGCGCGTCGGGCTGGTGTGCCGAATCCGACTTTCTTGATGACGGATCCCCATGTCCTCCCAAAATGTCATTCTTGCGAAGATGCTGGACCGGTTGTTTGCCGGATTGGCGAGTGGCCCCAATTTGAATTGTCGGCCTCATTCCAGTCGTCAGCGGGTCGACTGGACTCAATTTGCGAAGCTGCAGGATCTGGAGCCGGGGGAGGCCCTGCGGCGATTGCTGTCCGGCAAACAGGCGGCCCAGTTGCAGGCGAAGGTGCTCGCTCCGCGGACTGGCGGGAAATCTTCGAACGGCCGCAAGCGAACGACCGGGACGGCGTCGACGGAACCTTTGAATTCACCGGAAAATGGCGGGACCGAAGTGGAATTGTCGCCCGCCGAAAAGCAACATCGGGAGCAATGGACCGCTCAACAGACGCTGCTGACCAAGCTGCGGGGGCTGGCGGAAGACGCCCGGGATTATGAGCAGGACACGGGCGTACATGTTCTGCATGTCGGGTTTCCCCTGCTGAGTCTCCCGCCCGGCGCATCGGGGGCTCTGAAGTCCTCGGTCGGCACTAAGCGATTACTGGCGCCGATCGCGTTCATTCCGGCCACCCTGGAATTGCGGTCGGGTCTGCAACCCATCGTGATGATCGAAGGCCTGCGGGATGGTGCGGAATTCCTGGTTCCCAACGAAGCGTTGTTTGCGTGGCTGGAACGACAGACCGGTCAGTCGATCATGCCCGACAGCGCGGTCGGAGCGAATGCTGTCACGACCGAACTGGCCGAAACAGATTCCGAGGCTGGCGAAGCGGTGACCGAGGCCGCCGTTCCGTCTCAGGATCCCTGGGCAGAATTGAACGACCTGGTCCGCCGGGTCACATCGTCGCTCCATTTGCCTGCGTGTGCGATCACTCCGGAATCGCTCGATACTCTGTCTTCAGCGCCGCGGGGCGATGCGGACGAGTCGCGTGCGGAAATCGTTCTGGCGGCGGTCCTGGGTTTGTTCCCCATGAACAACCAAAGTCTGCTGCGTGACATGCAGGCCATGGTCGCCAACCCCACCACGCTTGTCGGCCCGGTGCAGAGTTTCCTCAGCACAGAAGCCCTGTTGGACGAACCCGCCGAAGAACCGCCCATCGCCAACATCGCGTCGACGGACGCTCACGCCGTCAGTCCGCATCTCCGGACATTTGAAACCGAGCGTCTGGTGACGATGGCCGACCCGTGTCAGGCCCGCGCGGTGCGACTCGCCCGGGAATGCCAGGGCCTGGTGATTCACGGGCCGCCGGGAACCGGCAAGAGTCAGACGATCACCAATATCATCGGGGACCACCTGGCGCGGGGCGAACGCGTGCTGATGGTCTGCGATAAGCGAACGGCACTGGATGTGGTGGCCCGGCGGCTGGAGCATATCGGGTTGGGCGCGCTCTGTGCCCTGATCCATGATCCGCAGCACGACCAGCGGAACTTGTATCTGCAGGTGCGTGAGCAGTTGGAGGCTCTGACAAGTACTCCCGTGGGTCAACGTGCGACCGCACAATTGCAGGTTCTGGATCGGCAACTGCAGAAGTCGCACAACACTCTGTCGCAGGCGTGGTCGCTGGTGATGTCGCCGGATACGGATCGTGGGACATCCTTTCACGAGCGGATGGGCGAATGGCTCGCGACCGCGACGCCGTCCCTGTTGAAGATCGCATCCGACCCGTCGCCGCAGGCAACTCCTTCCCGCAAGCGGAAGGGAAAGACGGCGAACGTGCCGGATCGCGAACCGGCCAGCCTGTTTTCGCTGGAGTCTCATGCCACTGAAGTTCGCGATGTGATCCGGCGCAGCCTGCAGATTCGGTATGCCACCAATCCCTGGACGAAGTGCGTCGGGATCACGTTACCGCAGTTTCTGCAAACACCCACGGCGCAGATCCGCGACGCCATCGAGTCGATCGCTGAAACGGCAGAATCTGTCGATGCCACTCGCGATGATTCCCAGCCACGGTTCGTTTTGCCGGACGGGTCGGATGCCGCTGCTGCGTCGCGAGTCAGCTTCCCGGAGCAACAGATCGCCCGCCAGGACCTGGCAACCCGGCTGCGTCGGTGCCTGCAGGAGGTCCCGGCCGGTATACGTGCTCACTGGGCCAAGGCATCCATTCCGATGGTCGAGCGTGCCAGGGTGCGATTGAACGACATCGACCAGGCCCGGGCGACGCTCCGGTCGGGGTCGAATGAGCCGGAATTGCAGTTGACGTTTCGTGCCGCGAATCCCACGGTGGCGGAGATCGCATCGCAACTGGGCACCTTGGAAGCGTATCTGCAATGTTGTCATGCCTGGTATTTCTGGCTTGCCTTTAAATTGCGCGGGGCGGCTCATGCTCTGCTGCAATCGTACGGACTGGCCCCGGGAAAGACGTCGGCTGAGCGACTGCGAACGTTCTTGACGATGGCCCGCGCGCGAATGGTGGTGGCCGCGGTCCTGGGTGAACTGGCGGACATGGAATCTGCCGGAGCGCCGGTTCTCGCCGATGAGGCCGTGCTGCCAACCCTGGAACAGCATGAGCAGTTGATTCAATTGAGGCTGGATGTCAACCAGCACCCTGCCCTGACCCACTTGCAACCGCAGATGCTGACCGCGTTGCTGTCCGAGGACGCTGACTTTCATACCGCGTTGGAAGATTCCGTCGAGCGAGCGGAGGCACTGGAATCGTTGCGGCAGGAACTGGTGGAATCCAACTTGTTTCAGAGGGAATGGCAGCAAAGCCTGTTGCAGCGGGCGTGCCTGGGCGAGGCGATTCAGGAAGACCTGTGCGCATTGGCCAGCAATGTTGAGACGCTGGGGGAGGTCTTGCGGATCCAGGCATTATTGGAACAGTTGCCGGGCTCATTGCGTGCGATCATTGAACGCGTCACCTCGATCGCTGGCGAGACCGATCTTGATGCGGCCCTCAATGCGGTGCGATTTCAGGTTCTGTCCGACGACCTGGATCAGTGGCTGAAATCCAACTCTGAATTGCAGGGGTTGGACGGTCAGCAACTGACGAATCTGCATCGTGAGATCCATCAGTTGGGATTCGACAAGCAGCCCCGTGTCCGGGATCTGATCCTGGAGTTCTGGATTGGCCGCCAGCGCGAACGGTTGCTGGCTTCCACCGGTTCGCGGCTGAACAGTCTGGGTGCCGACTTGCGACGACGATTGACGACTCGGGGTGAGCGGGCAATGCGGCTGCGTCAGGTCATTGCCGTCGGCGACAAGATCGATGGGGGCGATCCGTTATTCGATCTGCGTCCGGTCTGGATGGCCAGTCCGGAAACAGTCGCGCAGATTTTTCCCCGGGAAGCATTGTTTGACGTGGTCATCTTTGATGAGGCGTCCCAGTGTCGGCTGGAGGAAGCGTTACCGGTGCTGACGCGGGCCAAACGCGTTGTGATTGCGGGTGACCCGAAGCAGTTGCCCCCGACGCGATTCTTTGAATCGGCCGTCGTCACCAGCGATCATGTGGAAGCCGAAACGGAACAGGAACTGTTTGAAGCGCATCAAAGCGAAATCGAAGATCTGCTGACCGCAGCGTTGTCGTTGGACATACAGGAAAGTTACCTGGATGTCCATTACCGTTCGCGCAACTCGGACCTGGTGGAATTCAGCAATCACCAGTTCTACGGTTCGCGACTGCAGGCGATTCCGGGGCATCCCCGCAATCGGATCCGGTTCGCACCGATCACACTTTATCCCGTTGGGGGCATCTACGAAGATCGGACCAACGTTGCCGAAGCGGAACAGGTTGCCAGGATCGTGGCTGACTTGCTGCGCCGGGCCGAGCCACCATCCATCGGAATCGCCTGCTTCAACTTGACTCAACGGGATCTGATCCTCGACACGCTGGATGCGCTGGCCACCGAAGACCGGGATTTTGCGGATCGACTGGGGATCGCTCGTTCGCGAGTGGGTGCCGGGGCGTTTGAAGGTCTGTTCGTCAAGAACCTGGAGAATGTCCAGGGGGACGAACGGGATCACATGATCATCAGCACGACGTATGGACCCGACCGGCAGGGGCGGTTTTATCGGCGGTTCGGGCCGTTGGGGCAGGCGGGTGGCGGACGCCGATTGAATGTGCTGGTCACGCGAGCCCGGGAAGAGGTCCACCTCGTGACCTCGATTCCGTCGACGTATTACCGCAGCCTGCCGCCGATTCCCGAGGGGCAGCAACCGGGGGGAGGCTGGTTGCTGTTCGCGTATCTGCAGTATGCAGAACGACTGGCGCAGTCTTACCAGGAGTGGCGGCACGAATCCCCGGACGAGCCGCTGCCGACGGGTCAGGTTTATGAACGTCCGTCGCGCACTCCTTCAGTTTTCGCGCGCGAACTGGGCAAGTTGATCGCGCAACGGGAGGGACTGGGGTGCGATGTGCACTGGGGCAACGACGGGTTCTGTGTGGATGTGGCATTTCATCACCCGCAGTATCCTGAAGACCGGACGCTGGGCCTGTTGTGTGACGGAACCCGGTTCCAGTACGCCGATGATCCGATCGCCTGGGATGTCTTCCGGACGGCCATCCTGGAGGGCCAGGGCTGGCAGTTGAATCGCTTCTGGACCCCGGAATTCTTCCGTGATCCCCAGGGGTATTTGAAGAAATTCGTGGCTGAGGCCGGGCGGATTGCCGATTCAGACCCGGATCCGGAGGGAATTCCAGTTGAGCCGGATACCCCGTAGGACGGACGAAGAGCCGATCTGGCGAGTCATTCGCTGACTCCAAACCGGTGGCCTGTTAATCAGGACAACGGTTTCCGGTTCTTTGATTAGTATCGTGTTGAAAAGCAATGACCTGTCACGGTGGAAGTCATGCCATGTCCGCAGTCCCTGAAGTCCGCTCGCCCGAGATTGAAGTGTTTTTTGATGGGGGATGCCCGCTTTGCGTGCGGGAAATCCGGCTACTGCGGGGATGGGACCGGCGCGGCAAGATCAAGTTTACGGATATTCATGCTGCCGGATTCGTTGCGAGCGATGTCGGCAAGTCCCAGGACGAGCTGATGGCCCGGATGCACGGACGGCTGCCGGAGGGCACCTGGGTAACCGGGGTCGAAGTCTTTCGTCGGATGTACGCGGCGGTGGGGTTGGGGCCGCTGGTCTGGATCAGCCGCTGGCCGGTCATCAGGCAACTGCTTGATTTGGGATACGTTGTCTTTGCGCGGAACCGCCTGTGGATCACAGGCCGCTGCGAAACAGGAACGTGTTCGATCAAGCGAACTCAGTGATCCGCATTGTTATCAGCAAACTGCCAAATCGACTGTCGCCCCTGTTTGAAAGCCTTTTAGCCAGCCGGAACGAAGAATTCAGAACGGATTTTCCGTCGATTCCGCTCGGCGCATCCCCGCACTGGCAGTGGATAAGCGATTCTTCCGATTTTCCGGAAACGGAATTCCGATTTCTGCCGGGCTGATCCAGGGGCGAAAAGTAGTTGACAGACGAACGCCGAGATTGCATTCTGGTAGTTGTTCCGCCAGATCACGTCGATATCTGTTCTTCCGGCTTGGACTCTCCAAGCGCCGCGCGCGACTGCAACTTGGACCGCACCTCCCCACGGGCCTTAGGAGCAAATCATGGACACCAGCATTCACGATGACGAAGGTTTTACGGCCTGCATTGGTGATTCTGGCATTCTCTTCGAAAATGCCTGCGGTACGGAGAATCTGCGGGTCACACAGACAGGCGCAACGACCGTGATCAGATTTGGCGACCGTGGCATGCGTGACGCGGCATGTATCCATACCTTTCATGACCAGATTCGGGAACTGATTGCTCAAAACCAGTGTCGAGTCTTGATTCTGGACATGCGCGGGGTCTGGTTCCTGCCAAGTCGAACGCTCGGTTCCCTGCTCTCCCTGCGAAAGAACGTGGAACGCATCGAACTGCAAAACGTCTCGGATGAATTGCGTGAAGGGCTGCGAGTTGCGCAGCTCGACAAACTGCTGCACGTCAACGAGGTTCCGCCTGAAGGCCCGGGACTATAGTTGCCAGCTTCACTTCGGCGAACTGTACCGGCGTGCAGGACGTAGTTCAGCAATGAAGTCAACGTCGCAGGGTCGACGCGGTCAGACACTGCAGGGATCTGTCGCGTGAGCTTTGTACATCAATGAGGTCGATTCGCATCAACAACGCATCAGTGCTCGGTGATTTGTTGTGGAATCGCAAGCGACTCTGGTCTGATCGTTCGAACTTCCGAATCAATTCGTGGATACTGTTTGCGCAGACTGACTGACGAATTGATTCGGAGCACTTCTGATGATGCGCATCTGGCCCGGCCAGCCCTATCCCCTGGGAGCCACCTGGGATGGCACCGGAGTGAACATTGCCGTTTTCTCGGACAATGCCACCAAGGTCGAAATCTGTATTTTTGAATCCGCTGAGGATGCGCGCGAGCAGTATCGGATCGAATTGCCCGAACAAACGTATCATGTGTTTCATGGCTACTTTCCGGATTTGAAACCCGGCACGTTGTATGGACTGCGTGTGACCGGTCCCAATAGCCCTCAGCAGGGGCACCGATTCAACGCCAACAAATTGTTGCTGGACCCCTATGCCCGCGCGATCGGTCGTGGACTGACGTGGGATGACAGTGTCTTTGGTTACACGTACGGCGACCCGCGCGAAGATCTGTCGTTCGATGAACGCGATTCCGCTCCGTTCGCCCCGCTCGGACTGATCGTCGACACGGCGTTTACGTGGGGGAACGATCGACTGCCGAAGATCCCCTGGGAAAAGACGATCATCTATGAGACCCACGTGAAGGGTTTCACCAAACTGCTGCCGGGTGTTCCCGAGCGGTTGCGGGGAACCTACGCTGGTTTGGCCAGCGCCGCGGCACTGGATCATCTGACACACCTGGGAGTGACTGCGGTCGAATTGCTGCCGATTCACTTCCATATTGATGAACGGTTTCTGAAATCGCAGGGGCGGGTGAACTACTGGGGCTACAACACGCTGGGCTTCTTCGCGCCGGATCCGCGCTACTGTGCGACGAAAGATCCGGAATTGATGGTGCAGGAATTCAAGTCGATGGTCCGCACGCTGCATTCGGCGGGGATCGAGGTCATCCTGGATGTCGTCTACAATCATTCGGCCGAAGGCGATCGCCTGGGGCCCACCCTGTCGTGGCGCGGGATCGACAATGCCAGCTACTACCATCTGAACCCCGCCAATCTGCGCGAGTACATGGACTTCACGGGCTGCGGGAACACTCCCCAGATCCGGCATCCGCGGGTGCTGCAGTTGATGATGGACAGCCTGCGCTACTGGGCGGTCGAGATGCACGTTGACGGGTTCCGGTTCGATCTGGCCGCGACGCTCGCACGTCAATTCGGCAGTGTGGACCTGATGAGCGGCTTTTTTAACGTGATCCACCAGGATCCGGTGCTGTCTCAGGTGAAGTTGATTGCGGAACCCTGGGATGTGGGTGACGACGGGTACCAGGTGGGCCGATTCCCGGTGATCTGGACGGAATGGAACGGACGTTACCGCGACTGCGTCCGGCGATTCTGGAAGGGAGACGGCGGCACCGTCAGCGAACTGGCAACTCGACTGGCTGGCAGCAGCGACCTGTACATGGACGACGGCCGCCGACCGTCGGCTAGCATCAATTTCGTGACGTGCCACGACGGATTCCCATTGCAGGATCTGGTCAGCTACAACGGCAAGCACAACGAGGCCAACGGTGAAGGAAACCGTGACGGGACCAATGACAACGCCAGTTGGAACTGCGGCGCGGAAGGTCCCACGGACGATCCCGCAATCATGGCGCTGCGGGAACGCCAGAAGCGAAACTTCATGGCGACGCTGCTGCTGTCACAGGGTGTTCCGATGCTCCTGTCGGGGGACGAACTGGGGCATTCGGCTCAGGGGAACAACAACTGCTATTCGCAGGACAACTATCTGTCGTGGCTGAATTGGGACCTGTCTGAGTCGCAACAGAAGTATCTGGGATTTGTGAAAAAGCTGATCTCGATCCGCAAATCTCAACCCGCTCTTTCCCGCCGCCATTTTTTCCGCGGCCCGATCCGGGGGGATGAACTGCAGGAGATCTACTGGTTGGACAGCTCAGGCAAGCAGATGGACGATGACGCCTGGAACTCCGGCTTTGTCCATTCGCTGGGAATGCTGCTGCTGGGGCATTGCAGCCAGATCGACGAACAGGGGGCGTGTGTTATTGGCGACCACCTGTTGGTCCTGATGAACGCCCACCACGAAGCAATCCCGTTCACACTGCCGATGGAACTGCGAAAGGTGAAGGGGTTGGAACGCCTGTTTGACACCGCCGATGGCGACACGACGATCACGGTCTTCGACCCCGGTCAACCCTACGTTCTGCAGCCGCGCAGCATGGCCCTGTTCCGTCGCCGGGCAATCGAACGCCGGGAACTGGTCGCTGGTGGTGGAACGGGGGTTGAGCGGATCGCGAGGATGCTGGAGGATTGAGGGCGGAGTCGAAGTGAGTGGCCGAGAGTGCCGGGTTGAAATCAGGCCGCTCGCTGTTTTTGTGCGGCCGGCGTCGGTCGCAGGATCAGTTTTGTTTTGCCGCTCAGCGGATCAATTTCCAATTGGTCCACGCCGACCACTTCGCATTGGGTGTGCCGGTCCATGCGTTTGGAGATCAGCCAGTTCTGGATCGCGTCGCGAACACTTCGCAAGTGAGATTCGCGTTGAAACGGGGTCAGGAATTCCGGGGTCAGAATCCGAAACTGAATCTGAGTCGAATTCAAGATGACCAGTTGCAGTCCCGCGACCGGCGGGATGGGCAGGTACTGCAGCATCAATTGACTGACTGGCTCACGGTCACCGTCGTTGTTGAGCAGTTCAAACGGTTGGTCGCTGCGGCCCGCAATGTTCTTGATCCAGCGAAACGGGGAGTCATTGCGGGGTGGGACGCACTCTTTCAGAACGTCATTCAGTTGGTAACGGATCAGGGGCAGCGTCCGGTTGAACAGGTTTGTGGCCAGCCAGTGATCGTCGAAGATTTCGACGTAGGTGTCATCCTCGTACAGCATCAGCCCATCGGCAGAGGAACCGCCGGCCACCAGCAGGGTTTCGCTGGCGCAGTACATGTCGATGACGCGGGCCTGGTACGTCTCTTCCAATAAGATCCGCAATTCGGGACGCAGCGGTTCGCCGGAACTCAGGATGAATTGCGGGTGTATGGCGAGTCGGCCCCGTCGGGCTTGCTGGATCAGGGCCGGGTGGACGTTGGCATAACAGGACAGAATCTGCGGCTGGAATTCATTCAACTGAGTGACAAGAGTGTTCACGGCAAGATTGCAGTCAAAGACTCGACAGTCATAGAACAGCCGGTTGATTCCGCGACGTGCTGTCATCGTGAGGCTGATGCCGGCATAGTGATCCTGGACGGCACCGATGAAGGCGAGGCGGCGCCGCCATTGCAGGCCCGGCGTCTGGCGGATCTGCAGGCTGCAGGCCCGGATCCACTCTCGTACGGAGAACGCCGTGTACGAAGGAGGGCCGCTGGTGCCCGATGTACGGATGACATAGTACTTCCCGTCGAGCAGCTTCGTGGGATCGGGATTGTGAGCAAGAAAATCGCCAACGCGAGCGGTCGTCAATGCGGGATCCGTGACAATTCGATCGAACTGTTCGACCAGCATCGGCTTGGTCAGGGGGGGAATTTGCTCCAGCGTCACCGTTTCTGGCGACAGCCGATGCCTGGAAAACAGATCCGCATAGTAGGGGGAACGACGGACAGCGAACTGGACAAGTTCCCGGAAACGCCGGGAGCGATCTGCTTCAAGACGTTCGCGCGACCAGCGATTGACTTGACGGCGAAACCGGAAGTCCTGCAGCCACGCCCTCATTTCACGAATTGCCTGGAACACGATCCCCTCCGTGGTGCCTGCGGCCCTGACAGAACCAGTCAATTTGATCGGCAGGCCAATGGCTACCACTGACGGTAAATCCCCCGAATCGAGGAATCCGCCTGGGAATGCTACGGAAATACCAAATCCGTGACCCGGAAAGCGGCGTTGAAAGCAATTTCACGTGAGTAATTCTGATTCAGGCTGAATTCTTGGACTTGAGCGGGGCGAAGTTTGTGGCAACTGGCGTAACAATCCTTACACTCAATGTGGGTTGACAGCAGTTCCGATGCTGTCAGGCGGCGCGGGGCCCCGGGCTGACGCCTTGCGGCTCACAAAACAAGTGGCATTGAGCCATGGCCACACACCAGAGACTTGCGTCTTTGGGCGGTTTTGAACAATGATCTGGTCAGCACAGTCTGAATCAAAAAGTTCAATTTGGAAGCTATTATGCAGGATTACTCGTTGCCAGCATTCTCGCCGCACACTGGATCGACCTTTCAAGTCGTCGCGTACGGTCAACCTGCTCTGGAGTTGACTTTGGCGGAAGTGGAGGATCTGTCAGTCGAAGATGATCTGCGCGATCCGAACATCCGCTCGCAACCGTTTTCGTTGATCTTCCACGGCCCCATGTCACCGTTGGCCCAGCAGGGTGTCTATGACTTGACCCATGCCGCCTTGGGAAGCCTGTCGTTGTTCCTGGTCCCGCTGGGTCCTGGCCGCAAGACACCGCAATTCATGCAGTATCAGGCAATCTTCAACTAGCATAGCAACCTTCACGATTCCCTTTTCGCAGACGGGAAATGTACCAGGTTCCTAACCCCTCGGCTCTGCCCATGCCCAGAATTCGACTTCGTTCGATTGTGAAGGATGATCGCGAGTTTTTGTACCGGTGCTATGCCAGTACTCGGACTGAAGAATTGTCCGTCGTTCCGTGGAGCGACGCTGACAAGGACCAGTTTTTGCGAATGCAGTTCCATGCTCAATCAGACCACTATGAGAAACACTATCGGCAAGCCCAGTTTCAAGTGATCCTTGTGGATGAAGTGCCTGCGGGACGCTTGTATGTGGACCGTTGGCCGAAGGAAATCCGGATTGTCGATATCACCCTGCTACCCGCTTTTCGTGGTCACGGAATCGGATCGACATTGTTGCAGACGCTCATTGAGGAATCCGAATCGGCTGGCAAGCCGCTGTCGATTCATGTGGAAAAGAACAATCCGGCAATGCGGCTGTACCTGCGACTGGGATTCGTTCCTGTCGGTGAGGTTGGCGTCTATGATCTGATGCAGCGTCCGGTTTCCTCGAAAGAGTAGGTTCTGGCAGGTCCGATTCTCCCGGTCGAACCTCAGCGCATTACGTTTTTTTGAGTCCGCACGGTTGCAACGCAATGTGGTCGATCGCTATTTTGCCAACCGTACATTTCTGGGGTGTCAAAATCCCCGGCTTACGACTGGTTCGCGTCTTTCTGCTGTCGTAGTCTCAAAAACAGGCGATTCGCAGGTTTGTCCCTTGTTTAGTTGGATCCAGATTGATCGCAGTTTTCGATGTCGCACGCAAAGCCAGTGTGAATCGCGAAGTCGGACGGGTTCAGTGGCGTGGTGAGTTTTACACACACATGAGGAGAGCCAGATGGCCGAACCGTTTTTGAGCGAGATACGGGTGATGAGCTTCAACTTTGCGCCAAAAGGATGGGCGCTGTGTAACGGTCAGTTGCTTCCCATTAATCAAAACCAGGCATTGTTCTCGCTGCTGGGAACCACGTACGGAGGCGATGGTCGGGTGAACTTCGCGCTGCCAAACCTGCAGGGGCGGGCGTCGCTCCATATGGGGAGCGGTCACACCCTTGGGGAAAGGGGAGGCGAGCAGTCTCACACTTTGTCGATTCCTGAACTGCCGTCGCACACCCATGGCTTCAGCGCGACTAACGAGTCGGCGACTCAGCCCGGTCCCGCGGGAAACTATCTGGCCGCGACCTCATCCGGCGTGGGGGCCATCTACAGCGGATCACCGCCGACTCTGAACACTGCATTGAATGCGGCGGCCATCAGCAATACTGGAGGCAGTCAGGCTCATTTGAATATGCAGCCGTTCCTTGTTTTGAATTTCTCGATCGCTCTACAGGGCATTTTCCCAAGCCCAAACTAAGGGGTTCTCGCTATGGCGCAGCCGTATGTCGGTGAGATCCGGATCTTTGCGGGCAACTTCGCTCCGGCCGGATGGAGTTTTTGTGATGGCCAACTGCTGGCGATCTCTGAGAATGAGACTTTGTTCAACCTGATCGGGACGACTTATGGAGGTGACGGTCAGTCGACGTTTGCATTACCGGACTTGCGGGGTCGAATTCCGTTACATTTCGGCAATGGATTCATCCAGGCAGAGACGGGCGGCGCGGAGACCGTCACACTGACAGTTTCCCAGATTCCCGCACATTCACATCCGTGGCAGGCGACGTCGGCGGGCGCGACCAATTCGTCGCCGGTAAGCAATGCCCTCGCGACATCGACTGCCGCGACTTACAGCAATTTGGTTCCCGCTTCCCCGATGGCGTCGCATTCGGTTGCATTCACCGGCGGTAACCAGCCACACAATAATTTCCAACCGTATATCTGCATCAACTATATCATCAGTCTGTACGGCATATACCCATCACCTACGTAAGGAGTTGAATCCTATGGATCCGTTTGTTGCTGAAGTCCGTATGTTCCCATTCAACTTCGCTCCCAAGGGTTGGGCGTTCTGTGATGGACAACTGCTGCCAATCAGCCAGAATACCGCCTTGTTCTCGCTGCTTGGCACGACTTACGGAGGTGACGGCAAGTCCACCTTTGGACTGCCGAACATTCAAGGCAATGCGGTGATGCACCCTGGTCAGGGGCCGGGATTGTCCCTGCACGATCTGGGGGAAACTGGTGGATCGGAAACCGTCACGCTGCTGCAGTCTGAAATGCCATCGCACAACCACACTCCCATGGGAGTCGCGGCTGGTGGCAATCAGACAAATCCGACGGGTCAAGCAGTGGCTCAAGGGGGGAATCGGTCTTCCCTGACCTACAAGGACAATCCCGGTACGACGGGACCGTTCCAGCAACTGGGGCTGACCGGCGGAAATCAGCCGCACAACAACATGCAGCCTTATCTGACGCTGAACTTTTGCCTGGCGCTGCAAGGCGTCTATCCGCCACGATCGTAAGCTGTGCTGTAACGTCGGAGCAGCGGTTTGCCCCCCCCCCTTTTTTATGAGGCAAGCCGTTGTTCTGGCTGGATGCTCAAATCATATTAACCGTCATCCCGTGAGTCTTCCTGTGCCTTTGACTTCCGTTCCCTACCGCAAATCGGAGATTCCCGAAGGGACGTCAGGTGAATGGACTCTGGAGCGGTTCGAGATTCCCGCACCGCGCCTGGTTGACCCTCCGATTGACACTCGGCCCGAATGGGCCAGAACTCCGCCAGGATGGTACACACGACTGCGACGCGGCCACGAAACCTTCATGACTGACTCGCTCGACGAATGGTGGACTCAAAAGGAAGCAATTGACCAGGCCCGGCAGCGCGGGGGGCGGGTTCTGATCACAGGGCTGGGAATGGGGTTGATCGTCGAGGAGATTCTCGGTGAACCGCGATCAAGCATTGAATTGGTAACGGTCGTGGAACAGTCGGCCGACGTAATTCAACTTGTGGCAGCACACCTGATGGCGCGGTATCCTGATCGGTTGGAGATCGAACAGGGCGACGCCTTTGCATGGACGCCGCCCGCCGGCGTCCGGTACAGCGTCGTCTGGCACGACATCTGGCCGAATCCCAGGGATCCGGCATGTTCCGGCGAGAGAGAACGATTGCACGCCCGATTTGCGCCCTGCTGTGACTGGCAAGGGGCCTGGACCGTGCCAGAGTGACTCCGACGCCAATTCGTATTTGGCGTCGGATCCACCCGTATTGTCGAACGGCATCAAGGGATTGTATAGCTCGGCAGTGTTGCCGTCCCCGCGGAGAAATTGATTGTCCCGCTGGTCGAGACGGCTGGTGGCGACGTTCCTGCTGTGCCGCTGCCACCCGTCACGTTGTTGTCCTGAAGAATTGTTTGAATCGTCCCCGATGCAGAACCATTGCGGAAGACGTTGTTGGTTCCCACCCCTCCAATGTTGTAACCCCATGGATTGTGGAGATTGCTCAGGAACACGTTCAGAGTGTCTCCTGCATTTGACGTGTTGATCTGGGCCGCGTTGGACGTGGCGACGGACGTGTCCGTTTCATTGGTCCAGGTCAGATTCAGGGTGCTGTTATTCAGAGTCCAGAACCTGTTGGCGTCATACGGCCCCGTGAATGCCGGAGCATCTGTTCCCGCACCTCCCGCGGTGCTCGACGCATATGTGTTGCCCGAAACCAGCGCCGTCGCGACAGCTCCGTTGTTCGACCGGATTTCGATGGCCCGATCCCATGGGTTGATGAAGTTATTGCCCGTAATCTTGAACTGATTGTTGTTGCCGCCATCGGCCGCGATGCTGACCGAGCCAGCAAGCCCCGCCGTGTCGAACGTCTGGTCAAACGTATTGTTCGAGACGGTTCCGTCCATGTTGCCGGTCCCCAAAGGACTCAATAGAACCGAACCGTAAGGAATCGAGTAGAGCGGAGCCCCGGTCGGCGACAGGTGGGTTGTGACCTGGAAGGTGTTTTCGGAGATCAGAGTCTTGACCAGTCCGGTGTCGGTCGGATTCGAGTTTCCGACGCGGATGGAGTACAGATCGTTCAGGAATGTGTTCCCCAGGGCGGGGTTTGTTTCGTTCACGTCACCGATAATGGCCGTCATCGTGGCCGAGCCATTGGACCGCAGGCGAATCGCGTCGCCGCCAACTTGGTAGATGGCGTCTGGAGCGCTGTTGAAGCCCTTCCACGAGTTGCTGAACAAGTTGTTCGTGGCAGTCACGTTGAGATTGCCCGTGGTGGAAGTCTGCAGATCCAGGAAGCGGGACCCCGAATCAAACTTCGAGTTCGTAATGCTGGCTGTTCCGGTCAGTCCGTAAATCTGGACCATCCCTTCGTTGTTGTCGTCGCCTTTGCCCGCTACGCCGTAGCGATTGCTGAACTCCAGCAGGCTATTATTGATGGTCAGGCCCGTCCATGCCGAACCCGTGGGGCCGTTAACCGCCATGTCGCTGGTTCCGTTGATGGTCACGCCGACCAGCGACAGTCCGCCAATCGTTCCTGTCCCCTGGATGGCATCGACTCCGCTGACTGTTTGCTTGGCGTCTGTGGCGTCGGTGCTGGCGGCGATGTTTAGGATGGACATACTGTTCAGCGAGACGGTGCCGCCGACGTTGTTCAGGCTGATAGCGTCGGCCCCGGTGATGTTCTGGATCGTCCCGCCGCTGGCGTTACCCCCGAGGGCGCCCGCTGCTGCGGTGCCATCTCCGGTCACCGTGAAGTTGCCAGCGCCGGTACCGCTGAGCAGAATTGCCGACGTCGTACCGCCGTTTGCACTGACTGACTTGAACGTGACACCGCCGGCACCGATGGTGGCCCCGTTAATGTTCACCGCCCGGCCCGTCGTCGATGCGATCGTATTACCCGAACCGGTTGCCGTCACGGTTCCAGCGGTGGCGTTGAAGCCTGTTCCGGAAGTCGTGTTCACAACATAGTTGTTACCGGTAATGTTCAAGGCGCCGCCGCCAGTGAAGTTGAACCCGTTTCCGCTGGTCGTCGTGATGTTGGACGTACCACTGGTGTTGCCGAAGTTGATTGTCCCTCCCGTGTTACTCGTCAGGCTGATCGCATTCGTCGCACCTGTTGACGCAGTAATCAACCCGTTGAAGGAGGTCGTGCCACCAGTCTTGCCATTGATGAAGATAGCGCTGTTGGAACTGCTGGTCTTCGTGATTGACCCGTTAAATGTCACATTTGCCGTGCTGGTGTCTTCGTGGTAGGGCAGGCCGGACGGATCGGTAATCGCGGTGCCTGTCCCGAAGGTGAATGTACCACCCGAGCCATTCACGATATCAACACCGGCGTCTCCGCCGTGCAGCGTTGTTGTGCCGTTGAAGTTGTAGATGCCGTCGGCATTGTTGAACTGCAGGCCGGTTCCAGCCGTTGCGTCGAGGGTTCCGGTCTGGAATGTCAACGTTCCCGTGCCGTGGCCTCCCTGGACATTCACCAGTGCGACGTTGTTAACGGCCTGAGTCATGCCGCCGCTGTAGGTGACCGACGATGTGCCACCGTTCACGTTGAAGTCGATCCCGGTTGCACTGGCGATGGTCGTTCCCGTGCCGAACGTGAATGTTCCGCTGCCGCCCTGGATGTCAACTCCTGTCGAGTCCGAGTTCGTGATGGTCGTCGTGCCGTTGAACGAGACATTGCCGGCGTTGCTGCTCAGCAGGATGCCCGTGCCGGTATTGGCCCCCGTTCCACTGTCGGTCAACGTTCCGGTGTTGAACGTGACCGATCCACCGGTCGTGTTCGAGACCGAGACCAGCCGGCCGGCCGTATTGGTGATACCGCCCTTGTAGAGAACGGTCGCGTTTCCACCATCCACGACAAAGGAACCGCCCGTGGCACCAGTGATCGATCCACCGTTGATCGTGACCGATCCGGTGACAGTGTTCAGGTTGATCCCGTTTCCAAACGTGCTGATCCCCTGGCCGTTGGCGTTTGTTGAACTGACGCTGGCGAATGTGCTGTTCATCGTCACAGGATCGATGTCCATTGCCGGGCCGTTGGTCGTGTTGATTGTTCCGCCGGTGTTGCCGAAGGCGAATGAGCCGCCCTTGCCACCCGCATCGCGGATGTACAGGCCGGTGCCATTGTCGTTGCCGATGTTCAAGGTCCCGAAGGCGATGTCGCCCAGGACGTTGTTCAACACCAGGCCATCACCCGTGACGTTTGTCGTGGTGACCAGGCTGCCGATTGTGGTGTTGCCGCCCGCCACTTGCTGGATTCCCCCCGTTGCCGTGTCGGCATCAAACGTCACCGTGTTGAAGAGGATTCCACCCGCACCCGCGTTGGAGACCGTGTTTCCATTGAACGAGGTGACCGTCGTCGTGCCGCCGCCCGAACCGTCGATGGTAATCCCGGCACCGCCCGCATCGGTCACGGTGGTGTTGCCGATCGACAGCAGGTGACTGGCGGTATTGACGACCTGCAGGCCATCGCCCGTGGTCGACGTCCCGTTTCCGATCAGCATGCCGTAGACAGTCAGATCGGTATTGGCACTATGTATGCCGTCGCCGCCCGTTCCATCAATCGTCCCGCCGTTCAGAATCACAGTGCCGGCGTTCGACAAGGCGATCCCGTCACCGGTCGATCCGGAGATGCCAACACTGGTGATGGTCGTCGTACCGGTCACATTCGTCAACGACACACCGTTGGTTCCACCGGTGCTGTCGACACTGGCGAACAACTGTGAACCTCCCGACAACGTCGTACCATTCATGACCAGGGCCGCACCGTTGGACGTGCTGATCGTCGGTGTCGCGCCTGCATCAAACGTGATTCCACCGACATTCAGGCCATTGCCATTTGTCGCTGTAATATCGAGATCGCCGAACTGAACGGTACCGCCGGATCCTTGCAAGCTGACCGCGGTGCCCGCCGCGTTGTTGTAGCCCGTGATGCCGATGTTGCCGAACTTGATCGTGCCGCCGGTCTGACCAACGCTGTTAATCACGCTGGTAACGGTCGTGCCGGAATTATTGAAGTTAAATGCCGAGAGGTCGATGTTGCGAGCACCAGCGCCGATGTCGGCAAGGACTCCGGTCGATTGCGTGATCGTATTCGTGTTGTCAAACGTCAGGTCCGACGTGCTGCTGCCAAACTGGTCGATGCTGAACAACGTGCCCGTCGAAGAAAACGTGTTGTTTGTGAAGCTGAGTGTGGCGGCATTCGTACTCAATGAGAGCACCGTTCCCGCACTGCTGAGCGACATTCCGTCGATCGAGACGCTGCCGCCCGTGGTCCCGACAATCGACATTCCGGTATTTGTTCCCGCCAGGACGCCGGCTGTGGAGCCGGGATCTGGCTGAGTTCCCGCGGCAATCGTGTACGTCGCCGATCCACCGAATATGTTTACCAGCGAGCCCGACGACATGTTGATGTTGTTTCCCTGGACCGAGACATTGCCCGTCAGGTTCGTGAATTGCATCGCTGCAAACGTGCCAGCCGGATTGGACATCGTCACGCCGTTCAGGCTGATGCCCGCGGTGTTGTCGAAGCCGACTGTGCCACTGTTCGAGTTCACCAGGTACGTCGTCGCAGCAGATCCGGACAGGGTGATGTCCAGCAGGCTGTTCCCACCGGCCAGATCGAAGATGCCATCTGCGGCACTGTCAGTGATCGACAGGCTGCTGGTCCGTGAGGCCACCCCACCCGAAGCACCCAGGTTGCCGAAGACGTTTGCAGGCTGAACAGTACCATAGGCGACTGTATTACCGTTATCAAAGCCTTCGACGTTCTGCGTCGCCGACAGTGAGAACGAATGACCGCCGTTCAGTGTGTTGAAGTCATAGGTTCCATCCAGGAATACGAAGGTCGTATTGGCGGTCGTAATGGCGTCAGCGTCAGACACGCTGTACGGATTCAAGTACGAACCATCGCCAGCCCCATTCACGGCCGTTGCGGATACAAACGTCGCTCCACCTGCACCCGCGGGCAGACTCGCCGTGCCCGTGAAGGCCACATCGTTGAAGTTATACGTCCCCAGGGCAGCGCTTAGTCCAATCACGTTGACGGTGGTCGTGGCATTGATTTGCGAGTTGGTCCCGTTGCCGTCGACTCCGCTGCCGTCCCCAAACGTGAAGTTGGCGTCGGCCGACGTTGCATTGGTGTGGCCTGAGGAAAGTTCCACACCCAGGTTGACATTGCTGATGCTCGAACCGGTGGCGAACGTGATCACGTGGTTGCCCGTCGTGCTGGACAGATCAATCCCCGTGCCGTAACCGCCGTTCTGGATGTCGGTGACACCGAAGGTGGCAGCAGCACTGGATCCCGTGAAATTCACGCCCGTCCTGTTGATGCGGAATCCATGGATCGTCGTCGCACCGAATGTATAACTACCGGACGCGGAATTCAGGTTGATCCCGTCCATTCCCGCGTTGGTGATGTCCGTGGTCCCGAAGTTCACGCCTCCACCCGCCGACGTTTCATCGATCCCGTCGCCAAGGGTGTTCTGGATTGTCGACGTCCCGTTGAAATTAATCGTGCCGGTATTGCTGTTGATGTTGACTCCGTCGCCACCAGTCGTGTCGACGCTGACACCATTAAAAGTTAACGTGCCGCTGGAGTTGTCGATCTGAATGCCGTTGATTACGGCATTGGTCACCGTCGTGGCGCCTGTCACCGTGAACGTTCCCGCCACGCCGTCCAGCCAGACGCCGTTGGCACTGCTGCCAGTGCTGGTCAGGCTGCCCAGCGTCATGTTGGTCGTCAGCGGATCCAGGTATGCGGCCGACCCATTGGTGGTGTCAATCGAACCGCCGCTGCTCCCCAGGTTGAAAGTGGTCCCCAGGGTCTTGGTGTCAACATACAGGCCAGTACCGCTGTCGTTGGCGATGTTCAGTGTGCCGAATGCCACGTCACCCGTCGGCGCATCGAACCGCAGGCCATCTCCATTCACTCGAGCCAGCGTCGTGCCGATTGTCCAGTTGCCAGCCGAAACCTGCGTACCGCTGAGTGCAGCACCGGACGCATCGAACGTCACCCGGTTGAACTCAACCCCGCCGGACGAGGCACCGCCGATGATCGTGCCACCGCTCATCGACTGGACGATCGTCGAGTTCAAACCGCTGCCAACCAGGTTGATGGCCCGGCCGCCACCTGTCGACTGCACGGTATTGCCATCCAGCGTCAGGATCAGGCTCTTGGACGTGCCCGAATCGCTCGAATTGATGCCGTCGAAGTTGGCCGTGATCGCGTTGTTGCTCAGCACGATCGTTTGTTGACCCGTCGTATTGACGATCCTGACGCCGAAGTCCGCGGCGGCCGTCGTTCCACCGATGGTCAGGCCCGACGCCGTGAGGTTGGTGTCGGTGCTGTCGATGCCGTCATCGCCAGCCGCGTCGATGCTTCCACCATTCAGCAGAACTGTTCCTGCGTTATTCAGGTGAACGCCGTCATCGGACGTATTGGCGATGCTGACTGTGGTGAACGTCGTTGTGCCGGTCACGTTGGCCAGGTTGATGCCGTTCACTCCGCCGCTTTGCGTGATGCTGTCGAACGTCTGGGCTCCACCCGACAGCGTGGTGCCGTTCATCGTCAGGGCCGTGCCGCCCGTCGCATTGATCGTCGGCGACGAACCGGCCGAGAACGTGATGCCACCGACGTTCAGGCCGGCTCCATTCGTCGTCGTAATGTCCAGGTCGCTGAAGTTCACGGTTCCGGCACTGCCGCCCAGGCTGACGGCGGTGTCGGTCCCGGCATTGCCGAAGCCGGTAATCAGCGTCGTTCCGAAGTTGACAGTTCCGCCAGTCTGACCGGTGGTGAAGATGACATTATTGGCGTTCGTACTGCTGTTGGTGATCGAACCGAATCCGATCGTACCGCCCGTCTGGCCCGTGATCGAAATGACCGGACCGGTCGTCGTGTTGTCGTTGGTAATCGACAGCGCTGTGGCATCAATGTCACGTGAGCCGGCACCGATCAGGAATGCGGTTCCCGGGTTGCTGCCAATCGTACTTGTGCCATCGATCGTGATTTTCCCGGTGCTGCCCGAAGTCGCATCAATATCGAAGGCTGTTCCGTCCGCAGGGCGGTTGAGGGTCAAGTCGGTGAGCGTGACCGTGCCCGAGTCTCCGTTCAGCTTGACCACGGCCCCCGTGTTCGTGCCCGTCAGTGTCGTTCCGTTCAACAGGACGTCGGCCGAGGAATTGTTGATGCTGACTGCCGGGCCGGCGGCGCCCGTGATCAGGCCACCGTTGACCGTAAACGACCCGCCGACCGTATCCAAAGTGATTCCGGAGGTGGCACTGTTGCTGGAGTTGACGGCGTCAAAGGTCATGTTGACGTTGACTGAGGACGGTGGCGGCGGATCCAGGAAGACCGCCGCACCATTTGTGGTCGTGATCGTGCCACCCGTATTGTTCAAGCTGAAGGTTGTCCCCAGGGACTTGACATCGACGTACAAGCCGGTCCCGGAATCATTCGTGATGTTCAGGTTGCCGAAGGCCAGGTTGCCGCTTGGATCCGTCATTCGCAGTCCGTCGCCGTTGACAGGATTGTTGGCTCCGATCGTCCAGTCGCCGGCGTTCACCGTTGTTCCGCTGAGCGCGGTACCCGAGGCGTCGAACGTCACCTGATTAAAGTTGACGCCGCCGCCGTTGGTATTGTTGTTATTGACCGTGCCGCCATTCATCGACGCGACGATCGTGGAATTCAATCCACTACCCACGACGTTGATGGCCTTGCTGCCCACTCCCTCAGAAGCATAGGTGTTGCCGTCCAGTGTCAGCGTCAACTCACCCGCGGTTCCCGAGTCCGAGCTTGAAACGGCACTGGCCCCGCCCGACAGATTGTTATTGGAAATCTGGACCGTTCGGGCGTTTCCAAGGTTCACAATGTCAATCGCGGTGGCGGTGATTCCAGAGTTGATCGTGTTTCCGTTTACGGTCAGGTCAGTGTCGATGGATGTGATGCCATCGGTGCCGGTGTTGGAGATCGATCCATTGGTGAATGAGACTGTCCCGGCAGAGTTCAGAATCACTCCGTCGCCGCCGACGTTGGAAATCGTCACGTTGTCGATGGAGGTTGAACCGGTCGTGAGGGTCAGAAGGATTCCGTCGATGCTGCTGCCGCTGATGTTCAAATTGTTGATGTTCGCACCGGTAACACCGTTGCCGACGATGCCATTCAAGCCGCCCGACAGGCTGACGTCCTGAATTGTGTCATTGTTCCCCAGGCTGACGAGGTTCTGTGAGCCGTCATTCGTCAGTGTGGCAGTTCCGTTGCCGAACGGATCGGTGTACGTCGGTGCGCTGCCAATCGTATCGACAATGACGTTCACCGGAACGATCAGGCCGGTGCCCATGAAGGAATTGCTGCCCGTGAATGTGTCCAGTACCGTGTTGTCGCCCAGGACGAGGCTATTACTTCCCATGTTAATCGGGCTGCCGGTGTCGTTGACGAGGACAATTGTCTTGCCATCCAGGTTGGACGGTGTGGCATCCAGCGCCAGCAACTGGGTGATATCGATCCGATCGGTCGGCGTCGAACCGTCATCTGCACCGCCGGACGTCGCGCCGACGAAGATGTAGCTCGGGCCCACCTGATTTGGGAACGAGGTGTTACCGGTGAAGCTGACACCCAGGAATTCATAGCGTCCCTGGGCGTAGGGGGTGGTGCTGGTCAGATTGGTGGCATCCAGGGTGAGTCCGCCCGCAATGACATTGATCTGGCTGCCGCTGTTGAGCGGAGTCTGATTGCCGTAGACCAGATAGGCTCCAGCAGACCCGTTTCCGGCATCACCCATCAGTACACCAGTGTGGATGTTATTGATCATCGCCGTTTCGGTGGCACCGGTCCCCAGCAGGATGTTCGGCGTGGAGGAATTCACGCCGTTCGGGTTGAGGCTGCCGCTCAGGTCAATCGCAATGCCGTTGATCGAACCGTCACCGGTTATCGCGGTGTTGCCCGACGTAAAGCTGACGGATGAATTTCGGAAGTCCAGGCCGCGAGCGGCGCCGGTGGTGTCGACATTCAGGTTACCGAAGGTATAGGTCCCTGTGGCACCATTCATGTTGATTCCGGCAGAGGTGACATTGCTGATCGTGGTGGTTCCGGTTGCGTTGAAGCTGCCGGTATTCGTGCCAAAGGTCAATCCGTCCGCCGCTCCATTGACAGTCAGAGAGCCGACGTTCACGGCCGCGGAAGAATTGTTCATGGACACCCCGCTGCCGGTGGCGTTGGTCACGCTGACGGTACCGATATCCAGCGTCCCGCCCACCGTGTCCAGGGTGATTCCGTTGGTGGCGCTGTTCGTTGACGTGACCGACGTCAGCGTCATGTTGGTCGTCAGCGGGTCGAGATACAGCGCGGCGCCGTTGCTGGTGTTGATCGTGCCACCGGTGCTTGATAGGTTGAACGTGGTGCTGTTGACCTTGGTATTCACGTACAGACCTGTGCCGCTGTCGTTGCCGATATTGACTGTCGTAAAGGCCAGGTCACCGCTCACATCATTCAGTCGCAGGCCGTCCCCGACGACATTCGTGGGAGTCGACACACTGCCGATTGTCAGCGTCCCCCCGTTGACGGACTGGATGCCAGCCGTTGACAAATCGCTGTCGAATGTCACGCCGCTGAACAGAATCCCACCTGTCAGCGGTCCTGCAGCCTGGCCTACGTTGGAAGTCGTCACCGTGTTGTTCGCGAAGTTGGTAACAGTCACCGTGCCACCGGTGGTCAACGACGTCGGATTGAAGTTCGAGATATAGGCTCCGGCACTTTGGACTGAGCTGACCGAGTTGTTGCTGAATGCGAGATTCAACGTGCCCCCGCTGAGATCGGCGGCACTGGTGATCCCCACAAAACCGGCCCCCTGCGGGTTGGTCGCGGTTCCGGACATCGTGTTGCCATCGAGGGTCGCGTTCAAGACGCCAGTCACGTCCGCGCCGATCGCAACGGCCTGCTCGGTTCCCCCGGTGACCGTGCTGTTCGTCAGGGAGAATGTGTTGGTCCCGGTGGTCGTGAGGACTCCAATGCCGCGGGTTCCGGTGCTGGCATCGATGACCATGTTGTTCAGCGACGTGTTGACGCTGTCAACCGAAAGGACTCCGCGATCCGTGACATTCTGAATCGTGCCGCCAGCACCGGCTGCTCCGACACCCGTGACCGTGAAGCTGCCGCCCGTGTTGTTCAGCAGATTGATACCGGTCACAGCGCCGTCGACATTCACTGCGCCAATCGTGACCGCTGCGGTGGAGTTGGAAACGTTCACGCCGTTGTTGGTGGCGTTGTTCACGGTGACGGTTCCCAGGTTGACAGTGCCGGCAACGGTGTCCAGGGTGATTCCGTCAGTCGCGCTGTTGGTGGAACTGACGGTGCTGAACGTCAGGTTTGTTGTCAGTGGATCCAGAAACAGTGCGGCCCCACCTGTGGTGTCGACGGTGCCCCCGCTGTTGCCGAGGCTAAACGTCGTTCCCAGTCCCTTGGTGTTCACATACAGACCGGTGCCCGTGTCGTTCGCGATATTCAGGTTGCCAAATGCCAGATCACCCGTCGGATTGTCGAAATGCAGTCCGTCCCCCTGGACGCGGGCGCCAGTGGTTCCAATCGTCCAGTCGCCCGCGACGACCTGTGTCCCGCTGAGCGCGCGTCCCGAGGCATCAAACGTGACTCGGTTGAAGTTGGCTCCTCCACTGAGTCCTCCCACGATCGTACCGCCGTTCATCGATTGAATGATCGTCGAATCCAGCCCGCTGCCAACGATTTGAAGCGCCGCGCTGCCACCCGTCGACTGCAGCGTATTGCCGTCCAGCGTCAGCAGCAGTTCCTTGCTGATCCCGCCGTCCGTGGTGCGGATCGCGTGGACACCCGCCGTGATCGTATTGTTGCTCAGGACGACATCCTGCTGAACATTGGAGTTGATGATTTCGATGCCGTCACCGACGACAGCGGAACTGCCGCCGATCGTCAGGCCGGTTGCTGTCAGGCTGGTGTTTGTGCTGTGGATACCGTCACCAGTGACACCATCGATGGTGCCGCCCAGGATGCTGACATTGCCTGCCGTAGTCAGTGTCACACCGTTGTCAGCAGCGCCCGATCCGATGGTGCTGAGAGCAACCGACTGAATGGTCGACGTCAATGTCGACGAATTCATGATGTTGATGCCGCTGCCCGACGCATTTGTGACGGTGGCGACGCCGGTGATGCCGAACGTTCCACTGGAATTGTTGATGTTGATCCCGCTGGTCGGGCTGAGATCCGACGTGACGTTGGTGAAGACTGCAGCCAGCGGAGTCCCCTGTAGATCGAGTGCCGTACCGGTGCCAGTATTCACATTGGCCGTCCCGTTGACCGTCGTCAGGCCGCTGTTGTCGACGAAGAAGCCAGTGTTGCTGGTGGTGGTGATGTCCAGGCCCGTAAATGTCGTGACGGGCTTGTTGGAGATGTCACCCACAATTTTGACACCCATGCCGCTGGCCGTATTGTTGATGTACGGATTGTTGAAGGCGAACGTGCCGTTGCTGTTGAAGATGTCGATCCCGGCGTCGCCGCCATTCATGTTGATCGTGCCGGTCAGGTTATACGTCCCATTGGCACCGTTGAATTGCAGGCCATCTCCGTTGGTCGTGGTGATCGAGTTCGTGAAGCTGGCTGTCCCGGTATGGTTGCCGGTGACCAGTAGGGCCGAGGCCGCGTTGGCCTGGCCGATCGTACCGCCGTAGTTGACGTCGATCGCACCGCCGTTGATGGCGAATGCCGGAGCACCAGTGTTGGTGATCGAAGACGTCGCGTCGGCGTTAAACGTGCCGTTGCTGGCGGTCAGTAACGTGCCGTTGCCGCCAACGTTCAGAATGTCGACATTGGTCAGGTTGTAGATGCTGCCAGCCTGCGAATTGCTGACCTGCAGTCCCGTGCCAGTCCCGCCGCTGACGGTGACATCGGTCAGGTTGATGACCGCTGCGTTCTGAGCATTATTCAGCAAAATGGCGTTGCCGCCCGAGTTTGTAATGCTGACGTTGCTGATCAGCGTCGTCCCGGTGATGTCACCACCGCCACCGCCCAGATTAATCGAGCCGTTGACGGCATTGGTACTGGTGATGTTGGTGATGGTGGAATTGGCGGCATTCAACAGCAGGTCCTGGCCGTTGTTCGCGAAGACGACATTGTCGATGGTTGTGTTCGTCGACGGCTGGATCAGAATGCCGGTACCGGTGATGTTCTGGATGTGCATGTCCCGGATCAGCGTGTCGGTGGCCCCCGGATTGCCGACAATACCATTCGTGATGCCGCCGCTTCCATCGATGGTGAAGCCCTGCACAACATTCTGGTTGGTGAGAGTGACTGCGTCCCCGACCGTCGGAGCGAGCACCGGTCGGCCGCCCAGTGCAGACAGATGGACGACGGAAGTTCCCGGAGCCTGACCCAGAGCGAGCGAGAAGTCGACATTGGCAGTCCCGGTGGAACCGCCACCGATGATCTGCTGGCGGTCGTGAGTCAAGGCGATTGGCGACGTGATGTTCCCATTGGCATCCAGCAGCACCATGGCGCTGCCGGTGCCGAAGTTGGTGTCAGCCAGCACCGAGTTCACGTTGGACGGATTGGACTGAGTCCCGGCTCCTGCGCCGGCTTCCTTGACGAAGTACATGTGTAACTGGTCACCGGAATTCACGTCATACGCAGCCTTGAATGTGCTGGTGTCGCGGACGAAGTTGCTGACCGAGACCTGTTGCAATCGCTGGGCCGGCAGAGTCATCAGGTTCTGGAAGGACATTGGGCGGTTTCCACCCGGTCCGCCGAAAAAGTACGTCAAACCTCCGTAGACATTCGTACCGAAGAACTGATCGTGCGAGATATTGACGTTGCCGGACAGGTTGTTGGTGATGTAACCACGAACGCCCCCCTTGACCCCGTTGGTGAAGCCGGCGAGCGGCCCGTTCCAGTTGTAGTAACCGCCGTAGGCTTCGACGCGGTAATTGAAGAATTTGCGGCCCAGTTCCAGGTCGGCACCCATCAGGGCGACGTCCTGCCACTGACGATTGATCCCGCCTGTGCCGACGGTCGTACCGACGACGCTCAGCTGTCCAGGAGGACCGCCAACAACGGAACCGATGCCCGTTCCCTGTTCATTTTGTCCGACGGGCAGATAGGCATTGAAACGGGTGACCCAGGCAGACTCGGTCATCAATTCGAAGTTCAGGTTGATCTGCTGGAACAGGTTGTTGTAGCGACTTTGGGTGAAGTCGACGTACAGGCCGGCTCCCAGGATGGTCGTGTCCAGGACTGGCAATTGGGTCATCCAGCGTTGCTGAGCTCCCAACGACCCGGCGGGAATGCCATTGATGGCATTGTAGTTCATCATGAATTGGCCAGAATACAGCGTCACGGCGCTGTCGATGGACCCGGTGTAATGGGTTGCTCCCAGGCTGGCGAATGGCTGAGTCCCGCCGAAGTCCTTACCTTCGGTCCCCTGCAGGGAAAAATAGGTCCGACTGCTGGGGTCGAACACATTCGCAAACCGTTCGGTGCGAATCGGTGCTGCTTCGTTTGGGACCGCTGCGTCCTGAGCGAGTAGAGTTTGGGATCCGGTCATCAGGACAATGACCGCGGACAACAAACGACGTGACATTTTCTTCATGGTTGAACTCTTTGAGAATCCGTCTCGACGGTTCTGTATCAACGTTCTGGCCTCTGGCATTCACTCCGTGAACACGGGGCCGTCCCGTCGATCACACTTCAGTCTCGGGAACCGGTACGATTCCTGTTTCCGAAGTCCCATTCTTTTGCGGCCAATTCTGCCGACAAATTTGCCAATGCCGAGAGGGCAAGGCAGACACTCGTGCTTAAGAGATCGGCTGCGGCTCTGTAGTGAATTACCGCAAGGTTGATCAAGCTCGATCTTGTCAAGTTTTTAATGAATTCGGCGCGCGCAGACCCGCTGATTTCGCCACTCGTATTCAGACTTCGCAGTTTGTCAGGTGCGTTCGGCAGGAACTGCCGGTGCTTGCTGCGACCCGTTAAAAGCTGGCGCGGACGGGCACTTATCGTCGGCAGAATCTGAAGAAATCGACTGTGGGCACCTCGATCAGGCCGGTCGGGCGAGCACATTTGCGATGTGAAAATTGATGCGATCGACGCACCGGGGTTCACAAACCGGACCGTCAACCCCAGGGGATGTCGATTAATGGGTGAGTTTAATTTGACACATCCCCTTGAAGTGAATCACTCAACCATGCCAGCGGCAATCATCTTGATGGCAGCAGGCCCCACGAGCACCACGAAGATCCCTGGAAAGATGAACAGCACCATTGGAAACAGCATCTGGACTGCGGTCTTCTGGGCCTTTTCTTCCGCCATCTGTCGTCGTTTCACGCGCATGGATTCAGATTGAACCCGCAGTGCCTGTGCAATCGACGATCCAAATCGCTCTGCCTGAATCAGAATGGCAGCCAGCGCCTTGACGTCGTCCACTCCCGTCCGGATTCCGAGATCATGCAGAACGTCGCGGCGGACACGACCCATCTGGATTTGCATGTTGCACAGGTTGATTTCGTCACACAATACCTTATGGGTATCCCCCAGTTCCTCAGCAATTCGGCGCATTCCCGCATCCAGCCCCAGGCCTGCTTCAACACAGACCACCAGCAAGTCGAGTGCATCGGGCAGGGCCAGGAAGATCTTGCTCTTTCGGGAGGAGATCATGATCTTCAGCACGAGTTCCGGCAGATAGAACGAAACACCCGCCGCGATTGCGACCGAGAAGAATCCCTTTTGAGTGGCTCCGTAAGCGAGCATGCCGAATCCCCCCCCGAGCAGCGCGCCCATTCCCAGCATCGCGACCTTGATTGCCAGGTACATTTGCGGGGCGTTGGACTGGTTGTACCCCGCGTTGGCCAGGCGGACACGCAGGTCATTCTGTTCCAGTTCGGATTTCGGACCCAGGGCCTTCGACAGGGCCGGTGCGGCCTTTTGAAGGATCTTGGTGACTCCCCCTCCCTTCTTCTTCTTTCCGTCGCGACCCGCTTCACGCAGTTCGTCCAGACGTTCCGAGGCCCGGCTTTCCTCTTTAGAAAACGCTGAAACTAGGGCCCAGACGCCAAGCGTACAGACTCCGAAAACGACCCACGGAACGAAGGGTGTGTAGTCCATGATTGGTAGCTCGCAATGCTTCGATGAATTTCGGTTCGGTGTGGTTGTGAAACGGACGCACCGGGGTCAGCAGACCATATGGTCTGGATCAAACCTTGATATCGATGATTTTCTTGATGCAGACGGCTCCCAGCACCTGCATGACGATGCCGAAGGCGGTCATCTTCTTGCCCAGGTCATTGGTAAAAAGCAGCATCACGTATTCTTCGTTCAGGAAATAGACCGCGATGAAGATCGCGATGGGCAGCGCCATCAGGACGGCACCGCTCAGCCGGCCTTCGCCCGTCAGCGCCTGCACCATTCCCAGGATCTTGAACCGCTCCCGAATGACCTCGCAGATCTTGTCGATGATTTCTGCCAGGTCGCCCCCGGTTTGACGTTGAATGGCGACTGCGGTCACGAAGAATTTGAGGTCCAGGTTGGGGATTCGCGTCAGCATGTTTTTCAGGGCCTGTTCGATCGGAATCCCCAGATTCTGTTCTTCGTAGGCGATCTGGAATTCCGTTCCAATGGGATCTGCCATTTCTTCAACGATCATATTCAGGCCGGCGTTCAGGCTGTTTCCAGAACGCAGGGCACGACCGAGCAGTGACAGGGCATCGGGAAGTTGTTGACCAAACCGGGCAAATCGTTGCTTGCGACGCAACATGAGCCAGAACAGCGGCAGAACGCTCAGAATCAAGCCAAAAACAGGCAGCAGCGGTAGCGGGGCCTGGGCAATCGCACCCAGCGCCGCACCGAGCAACCCCAGCCCGCCGCTGATCAGCACGAAGGTCTGGAAATCGATCGGCGAATTCGCCTGTTCCAGAAATTTCCCCCAGCTTCCCAGCGATTTGGAAAAGCTTCCCAGGGCCTGGGCCGCTCCCTTGCTCAGCTTGACGAAGTCCTGCTTCATCACGCCGCGCGTGGCGGCCGCGTCGACCGGTTTCGTCCCCGCCAGCATGTCCAGACGATCTTCCGCCCGGGTGGAATTCATGCTTTTCAGCATTGAAAACACTGCCGCCCCCAGGGCGGCAGCTCCGAAAAAGGCCGCAATCGAAATGATCCAGATCGGGTCCATGTCAATCGTCTCCATGCGCCAAGCTGTGTTCCAAGCCGTCTTTCAAACTCGCCGTTTGACTTCGCGTTTCGCTGCATGACTCCGACGCGGGCAGCGCCGGGTACGACACCTAGCGCCCGAGCGCCCGTTGACTGAACAGATTCGACGGCAGTTTCACTCCTGCCGCTTCCAGGCGGTGCATGAACGACGGACGAACTCCCGTGGCCTCGAAGTGACCGAAGGCGCGGCCCTGTTCATCAATGCCGTCCTGCTTGAACACAAAGATGTCCTGCATCACCACGGATTCCTGTTCCATGTTCTGAACTTCCGTAATGTACGTCAGGCGACGTGGTCCCCCCTGCAGACGCTGGACCTGCACGATCATGTCGACGGCAGATGCAAACTGTTGTCGCAGGGCTTTCAGAGGAAGTTCGACACCCCCCATGGTGATCATCGTTTCCAGACGCGAAACTGCGTCGCGTGGCGTATTGGCGTGGATCGTCGTCATGGATCCTTCGTGGCCGGTGTTCATCGCCTGCAGCATGTCCAGCGATTCGGCACCGCGGCATTCACCGATGACGATTCGGTCGGGACGCATTCGCAGGGCATTCTTCACCAGGTCGGTCGCCGTGACGCGACCCTTCCCTTCGATGTTGGCAGGGCGAGTTTCCAGTCGCAGGACGTGCGGCTGCTGCAATTGCAGTTCCGCCGCGTCCTCGATCGTGATCACACGGTGATCGTTCTGAATGAAGCTGGACAGTGTGTTCAACAGGGTGGTTTTTCCGGAACCGGTTCCCCCGCTGATGATAATGTTCAGCCGGGCCTTGATGGCCCCTTCCAGCAGCAGGGCGATTTCTGGCGTAAACGCCCCGAATTTCAGCAGATCTTCCAGACCCAGCGGCTTGGAACCGAACCGGCGAATTGTCAGCGACGGACCGTCCAGGGCCAGCGGTGGGATGATTGCGTTCACACGGGAACCGTCGGCCAGGCGGGCATCCACCATTGGCGACGTTTCGTCCACGCGGCGTCCGACGCGCGAGACGATTCGATCCAGGATCTGCATCAAGTGAGCATTGTCGCGAAATGTCACTTCGGACTTCTGGATGCGTCCATTCTTTTCGATGAACACGTTTTTGGGCCCGTTGATCATGATATCCGCGACCCCCTGCTCCTTCAGCAGGATTTCAAGCGGACCGTAACCGAACGTTTCGTCAAGCACCTCTTCGACGAGCCGTTCGCGTTCGGAGCGGTTCAGCAGTGGATTTTCCGTGTCACACAGGTGTTCGACGACCAGGCGAATCTCACGGCGCAGGGTATCTCCCTGCAGGTCGCCCAGCCGCGACAGATCCAGCTTTTCAACCAGCTTCCCGTGAATCAGGCGTTTCAGGCTTTCAAAATCGAGCTCTGACGAAGCTCCACGACCGCGAACAGGGGCAAAACTTGGCGTAGCCATCTTGAGTAAGACTCCTTTGATTTTTCGTCCAACGGAACCAATCGGGGATGCCGACGGCCCGACAACGGTCCATCGCAAACCTAGGTCAGAAAAACCGTTGTTGCAAAACGGAATCACCCCCGCAGAACCATTCCGAACAGAATCCCAGTACCAGTCCTACGGGTTACAACACCCCTGCCGGGAAGCGGTGCAGTACTGGCCGGGTACCTGATCAAAGGATTTTCGAGCGTTGATGCGAAGTCCGTCAAAAGGACTGCCACCCGCCGCCAAACTTGCAATTGTGAACTACAGTTCGTGACGGAATTCCCTGCTTTGTTGGAATGTCCGATTGGCTGGGGCGATCCAAGTTCGCGTTGACGGATTTGGCAGGACTCTGCTATAGCCGATGGGGGATGTGGGAACGCCCGTCCTGATTGTCATTCGGGGAGAAGCTGTCGTGTGTGGAATTGTCGGATATGTCGGGCCGAAGCAAGCTTACGAATACCTGATCGAAGGTCTGTTTCGCCTGGAATACCGGGGGTACGACAGTGCCGGGGTTGCACTGCAGGACGGCGACTCTGTTGCGATCCGCAAGAAAACCGGCCGAGTCGGTCAGTTGGCGGAGTTGGTCACGCAGCAACCCGTCGTCGGCACGACCGGGATCGGCCACACCCGCTGGGCGACGCACGGTGAGCCGAGCGACCTGAATTCGCATCCGCACACTGGGGGAAACGGCGAAGTCGTCGTTGTCCACAACGGTGTGATTGAGAATTATGCCTCGCTGCGGAATCAGTTGCAGGAACTGGGGTACGTCTTTCGCTCGGGGACGGATACGGAAGTCGCGGCCCACTTGATTGCCCATCACCTGAGCGAGGAAGTCAAACTGGGGGCCGATCCCACCAATCCTGAAACCTGTCTGCAGGCGGTCGAGACCGCGATCAAGCGGGTCAAGGGCACCTACGGTCTGGCGATTCTCTTTCGCGATGTTCCGGACATGTTGATTGCCGCGCGGCTGGGAAGTCCGCTGGTGGTCGGGATTGGCCGCGGCGAACATTACCTGGCGAGTGATTCCAGTCCGCTGGTCGGGCATACGGACGAAGTCGTGTATCTGAACGATCACGAAGTCGCAATGATCACCGCCACCGAATTTCGCTTGAAACACCAGCACACGGGGGCTCAAACCCCGTCCGTGACATTTCTGGAACAGACCTCGCAGGATACGGAACTGGGTGAATTCGACCATTACATGCTCAAGGAAATCTTCGAGCAGCCGCAGTCGATCGAGAACGCGTTACGGGGCCGGCTGGACGACGACGAAGCCACGGCAAAATTTGGCGGTCTGAACATGGATCCGCAGACGTTGCGCCGGATCGATCGAATCGTGCTGACGGCCTGTGGTACCAGTTGGCATGCGGGATTGGTCGGTGAATACCTGTTGGAGGAATTTGCCCGGATTCCCGTGGAAGTCGAATATGCCAGCGAACTGCGATACCGCAATCCCCCGATGTCGGACCGGACAATGGTCTTCGCGATCACTCAAAGCGGCGAAACCGCAGACACGCTGGCCGCGATGCGGGAATGCAAGCGAAAGGGTCATCCAACGCTGGCAATCTGCAACACGGTCGGCTCATCGATTGCCCGGGAAGCGGACGGCGGGATCTACCTGCACGCCGGACCCGAAATCGGCGTGGCATCGACCAAGGCGTTCACGTCGCAAGTCACTGTGCTGACGCTGCTGGCCCTGTTCATGGGCCGGATGCGTCACCTGTCGTATCCGGCCGGCAAGCGCATGATCAATAATCTGCGCGAAATGCCCAACATGATCCGGAAGGCGCTGGAGTGTAACGACGCCGTCAAGGAAGTTGCCCGCAAGTACTACACTGCAGAAAACTTCCTGTATCTAGGTCGACTGTACAACTTCCCGGTCGCCCTGGAAGGGGCCTTGAAGCTGAAGGAAATCAGTTACATCCACGCGGAAGGCTATCCTGCCGCCGAAATGAAGCACGGACCGATCGCCCTGGTGGACGAAGAGACCCCCAGCGTGTTCATCGCGCCGCGGTGTCAGATCTATCCGAAGGTGATGAGCAACCTGGAAGAAGTTCGCGCCCGCCGCGGCCCCGTGATCGCAATTGCCTGTCAGAGCGATGACAAGATCGCTCAGTTGGCCGACGACGTGATCTACGTCCCGGACGTGGACGAATACCTGCAACCACTGGTGACATCGATTCCGCTGCAGTTGCTGGCCTACCACATCGCGATCCTGCGTGGCTGCAACGTCGACCGCCCCCGCAATCTCGCGAAGAGTGTGACCGTGGAATAGCCACGCCAGATGCCATGATCAACGCGAAACCACCCCGGCCACCGGGGTGTGTTCGTCTTCCTCGTTCCCAAGCTCCAGCTTTCCTCGTTCCCAAGCTCCGGCTTGGGAATGCCTGTCTTTGAAGCTCCGCTTCGTCTTTGATCGCCAAGCAGAGCTTGGAAGACCAAGGGTTCCCAAGCCGGAGCTTGGGAACCAGAAGAACCACCCCCGGCCAGCCGGGGTGTGTTCGTTTCATCGCAGATACTTCAGTTCAAATTCCCTGGGGATCGGATCACCACTGGCAGGAGTGGCCAGAGCCTGCATGATCTTGAGATCCGTCTTTTCATCCAGGAATCTCACGGAACCATCGCACATCAGAAACATGGCGCCCTGCCATCCCGGTGGACCGCCGAAACCATCGGGAGTGCGATTGATTCCCAATGCGGGGTCGCGCACGTTGGCGGGATGGCCCCACGGCTTGAATCGCTCGGCGACCGTACCGAGCAAGATTGTATTCGCAGTTCCGTCAGTGATTTGATCCAGTGAGATGGCTTGCCCGGACTGTTTAATCAGATCCGTGAGATTTCTAGGCGCACCTGGATCGGTCTTGACGGAAATCACCGGCAGGACATGAATGTTGCCAGCCCAATGACAGAGCCCATACCCCTGTGCATCAAAGGTGGGACCGGGTTGTGACGGGTTGAGAAAATCGGGCATTTGGCATTTGTACACCCGGTCGTTCGGAGGAACCCTCCACGGCAGCCTGTAATCCAAATCTCGAGGGAAGTAATTGGTATACCCCCCCAGAAACACCGCCCAACCATGTAGAAGTTCTCCATCTTCGTTCATCATCCCTCCCGGAGGGAAGGATTGATAGACCTCATGGAAATTATGAAACGCGTATCCAAACTCTTTCAGACGATATCTGGTTATCGTTCGTCTGGCGGCATCGCGCGCTTGAGCGACGGGTCCCAGATCGCTGGTAGCAACAGCGTCGGATGTCGGATCGTGACGATCAGAGATCAGCCACACCAATTGATGCGTCGCACCAACGAGCGACGTACCCGATGCGAACAGGACGAACATCAAAGCCGAAGTGACGACCGAACTTCGCCAGGACCAGCGGATCGACCGATTCGTGGTCCGTACAAACCACCGCGCAGTCCGGTGGAAACCAACCACGAACAAGAGAGAGCAGAGCGTTCCCAGCAGCACGGTTGGCCAGTCAACAGTCATCCGTGGGATGGTTCGCAGTGGAAAGTAGAGCCAACCGAGGATCAATTGTTCGGTGTGCTCCTGAAGCGCGACCAGAACTACGAGTAACGCAACAAGGAAAACGCCCCCAAACATGATCCACCCGGCACCAGTGATGTCAGGCTGAGTGCGAGGCGTATTCATGGCGTTCCTCGTTCAACGCTCGGTGGATTGGCCTCCGGCGGGGACGATTCTGCCGCTGGCGTTGAATCAATCATCGCCGCGGACTGCTCTGCGCGTGACTCTGCCAGAAACTGTTTGATCTCGGCAGATCGCATGGTGCCAATGGTGCCGTTCGTCAGCAGCACCAATCGGTCGTCTCCGTCGAGTTCCGGTTCATACACCAACAGTCGTCCAGCAGATTCGGCACGGCGATCCGGGATCACAAAAAACTTCAGACCCGGCCAACCCGGGATGTCCCACAACGTTGCATCGGTCACTTCTGCAGGTCGAGGAAATCGTCCTTCGTGAGTCGCCGCATACTGCCACAGGACCGTGCGGACTTGTTCAAGCTGTCTGCGCCGATCATCGCGGCCTGTCACCGAGACCGCGGGGTGGCTGTCAGCCAGTTTGTAGGTCCAGCCCTGCTTGCGCCAGGCACCCGGCGTCATTAACTCGCGAGCGCCCGAGATCATGGTCAGCACAATGACAAATGCCAGCCCCCACAGTCCCACCAATCCCAGTGCCCGGAAATACGTGAGGGACGGGAGGTTTGGGAAATCGCGACGCGCCAGATTCCAGAGCCCCTTGACCATCCAACCGCTGATCAGAAACACCGCGGTAAAGAATGAGATCGCCTGGATCCGCAATCCGGTCGCCAGCGACGTTGACGCCGGTCGACCACCGACCCATTCGGGTGTCTTCTCTGCAGTCCAATTTGATGGCAACGGCGCCGGCATCCCCGCCAGAGCGGCCGTTGCTCCCGCCACGATGAACGCGGCGATCATCAGGCGGACAGATTGCAACATCGCGCGAACTCCCCGAATGGGATGAGACGTGATTTACCATATCCCGCAGCTGCAGGCGGCGGAAGCCGAACTGCATCCCGTTGCCAGAGAAATCGCTCTTCGTTGCGAGTCCGAACTGCTCTGGCTACAGTCGCTGATCAAGGTATTTCCGGGACAGGAGGACTGCAGAATGGCGGGACGTTTTTGGTTGTCGTGCGTGGTGCTGGCTGTGATCGTGGGCTGTGGAGGTCAGGCGGCCAAGCCCAGCAATCCAGTGACCGCTCAACCCCCGGTCGAAAGCACCGGCAAGCCGACGACTGCTCCGGGAGTCACAACGGATCCCAAAGTCGCCGCAACGTCGGTCACGAAATCTGTTGTACCTGCGACGACTTCGCCCGCAATTCCCGTCGAAACACCAGAACCGCCGTTTCACCTGGAAGACGGATTCTCTCAACTGGACTACACGGATTTTGAAGCGTTCAACGCCGAAGCGAATACCTGGAGTCCGACCGCCGAGGGATTTCAGTGCGCGGGTAAGCCACTCGGATATCTGTACACGAAAGAGACCTATCAGAATTTCACGCTGCGCGTGGACTATCGGTTTACCCGTCCGAAGTCACTGAAAGACGACAGTGCCTTCAAGGGGAATACGGGATTCCTGATCTACGTGACGGGGGAACACAAACAATGGCCCGTCAGCCTGGAGGTGCAGGGCAAACACGCGCAGATGGCGGCGATCAAGGAGAACGGGGGAGCTCAAGCCGTGACCGCCACCGATGACGATGCGGCCCGCCTGAAGGCACGTCATGCCGTCGGCCAATGGAATTCGCTGGAAATCGTTTCCAAAAACGGCGCGTTGTCGGTGTCGTTGAATGGCACGCCGATTAGCACGTGTGAGCCGGATTTTCTCAGCGAAGGACTCGTCGCTGTCCAGTCCGAAGGCCACCCGTTTGAAGTCCGCCGGATGCGAATTCGTCGCGAGTAACCCCAGCGCCACATCGGCAGTCGGCCTGTCCCGGAATTCCATGGATTGATAACCTTGCGGTCGTGCGTAGGATTATCCCTGTGGGGTAATTCGCAGGACGTGGTGGCGGCAGCGAAGAATCCGTTCGAGGGATCGACATGGCCAGGAAATCCGTATCGAAGAAACCGACCAAACGAGTGGCGGCCCAGATCCCCTCGAAGGTGGACCCGAGTGTCAAGTACGCTGATCTGACAATTGGCAGCTATCTGATCCAGCGACTGCAGGATTATGGACTGGGGCATGTCTTCGGCATTCCGGGGGACTTCGTGCTGCAGTTCTACGGCATGCTGCAGGACAGTCCAATCGGTGTCATCGGGTGCACGCGTGAAGACAACGCTGGTTACGCGGCCGATGCCTATGCGCGTGTCAACGGGATCGGCGCCGTCTGCGTGACGTACTGTGTCGGCGGGCTCAGCCTGTGCAATTCCATCGCCGGTGCGTTTGCCGAGAAGTCGCCAATTATCGTCATCAGCGGGGCGCCGGGAATGGCCGAGCGCAGTTCCAATCCCCTGCTGCACCATCGTGTCCGGGATTTTGCGACTCAACGTGAAGTCTTTGAAAAAATCACGGTGGCCAGTGCGGCCCTGGAAGACCCCCTGACCGCGTTCCGTGAGATTGACCGCTGCCTGGAGGCGGCGATCCGATACAAACGCCCCGTCTACCTGGAATTGCCACGAGATCGCGTCAACACGAAATGCCCGTATCCGCATGTCCCCAAAAGTGAGTCAACCATAAGTGACCCCGAGGCGTTAAGCGAATCGCTGAATGAGGCTCAGCGAGTCATCAACGCCTGTAAAAAGCCGGTGCTGGTTGTCGGTGTCGAATTGCATCGATTCGGGCTGGCGGACGAAGTCGTCAAGTTTGCCGAACGAAACTCCATACCCATGGTCGGGACATTGCTCGGCAAGTCCGTGGTCAGTGAAAAGCATCCGTTGTACCTGGGGATTTACGAAGGGGCGATGTGTCGCGAGGAGTTGCGGAATTACGTCGAAGACAGCGATTGCATGATTATGCTGGGCGCATTCCTGACGGACATCGACATGGGGATCTTCACGGCACACCTGGATCCCCGCAAATGTATTTATGCGACCAGTGAAGAGACGCGGATTTCGCATCACCATTTTCACGACATCCGGGTTTCGGATTTTGTCAAAGGGCTGGCAAAGCTGGATCTGAAAGTCACAAAGCGTCCGCTGCTGGCCAAGCCGAAGCAGGACGGTAAGTTTACCATAAAGCCGCGTGAGAAAATCACGAATGCCCGGTTGTTTGCCCGCGTCAACGAACTGCTCGACGACACCATGGTGGTGGTCGCGGACGTGGGGGATTGCCTGTTCGGTGCCGCCGACCTGACGATCTATAAGAAGACCGAGTTCATCAGTCCGGCGTATTACACCTCAATGGGGTTTGCGATCCCGGCTTCGATCGGTGTCAGTGTCGCGTCCCCGGGCAAGCGTCCGATTGTGCTGGTCGGGGACGGTGCGTTCCAGATGACGTGCATGGAGCTGTCGACAGCGGTCCGGCATGATTTCAATCCGATTGTGATCGTGTTGAACAACAAGGGATACACAACCGAGCGGTTCCTGCAGGATGGCCCCTTCAACGACATTTTGAATTGGAACTATCACCGGCTTCCAGATCTGCTGGGCGGGGGTTGGGGATTCGAAGTCCGAACCGAAGGGGAACTGGATCAGGCCTTGAACGCCGCCTTGGCCAATCGTGAGGCGTTCAGCCTGCTCAACGTTCATTTGGAACCCGATGACATCAGCCCCGCGCTGAAGCGTCTTGCGGAGGGCCTCTCGAAGCGACTGTGACTGCTGCGGCAGGCCGCCCCCGTAGCCGAATTCGTGAGAATTCGGGGGTGTGCGGCCGACAACCGAAGTCTCACGACTTCTGCTACGACGAATCAGCCGCCTTCACGTGGCTGATTGACGTAGCCTGAAGCGGAAAGCTGGAAGTGTCCGAGGGCTGAGGCCGCTTCGGCTCGCCTGGACGCAGATTTGTGGCCGTGATTGGCTTCTATTTCTTCTCAACCACCTTCAGATCCTTCGGTTCATTCACCGCGATCCGCGGCTTCTTTTCCACGACGATCACAGTCCCTGTGACCTGGATCGTCTTCTGCTTGTAGTACTCCGCGGGGTTCTCGATCCCCGCCTGTTTGAGTTTCTCCTTGGCGTCCTTCGACAGGAAGATCGTGAAGTTGGCGTCAGATTTGAAGTCTTCTTCAGAATTCAGATAGCAGTTCTCTCGCCCGCCGGTCGATTTGACCAGCATTTCGACAGTGACCTTTTCCTTGATTCTTTTCGCCGCCTCGGCCGGGGTGATCGGTTTGGGCGACTCATCGGCCCAGACAATCGCTGGGATGAGTAACAGGCAGGTCAGGATGGAAAACAGACGCATGTGACATCTCCGCAGGTGAATGGAGCTTGGAATCGACCACGAGACGATACATCAATCGGTACTGCTTCGACAATCAAACACGACCAAGTCCGCCGATCGAGAATGTGATGGATGAGGACGGTCAAGAGATCCGGATTTTCGCATTTACAGTCGCTCGCTGCTGTGGGGTTGGGTATGCTTCGCAAACTGTGCGGAATCCGATTTCCGATCACATCCTCCGTCTGCGGACCACTGAATGGACAACGGCCGCCAGACGCACGAGGCATCGATCCAGTTTCCTCGAAGGTATCGCATGTTCAATTCATGGCCGCGTACGATCGCAGTGCTGTTGCTGGGAGTGATTCTGTCAGGCTGTGGCAAAGGGGCTGCTCCGGCGCCGGCAACGACTGGAAAGGATGAGATCAAACCGGTACTGATGCCGACGCCGAGTGAATCCGAAGTTGCGATCAGGAAGGCACCGGCCGATGGCGAGAAAAAGCCGACTGTCCCGGCGGCCGTCACTCAACAACGGGCAACCGTTCCGTTCGCCGATGCGGATTACCTGGGTGAAGACGTCGTCGGAATCGTCGTCGCGCATCCCCGTCGTTTAACGGCCTGGCCGCTGTATCAGTCCGTCAAGAGTGCCGGAATGCTGGATCAGGTTGAGCAGCAGGCACAGGAGTTCAATCTGAAACCGGAAACGATGGAACGAGTCACGGTTGTGATTGACCAGACCACGGTCAATCAGGCCGCCGGGGCTGCCGGCCTGCAGGTGTCCGACAAGGCAGTCTCGGCAGCGACCGCGAAGCTGGAAGCCACGAATCATCTGAAGTTTCTGGCGATTGGCTTGCACAACTACCATGACGCAAACAGCGCATTTCCCCGGGCGGACGGAGATGCAGCGGGAATGCAGACGGGTCTGAGTTGGCGAGTTCACCTGCTGCCGATGTTGAACATGGCAGACTTGTACGACGAATTCAAATTGGATGAGCCCTGGGACAGCGAACACAACAAGACCTTGATTGAAAAGATGCCGGAGATTTTTTCCACGCCCGGAGTGACCGACGCGGGGAAGACGTCCATCCACGTCATCGTGGATGAGAAATCCCCCTTCCACGGGAAAAAAGGAATCAGCCTGCTGGAGATCACGGACGGTTCCTCCAATACCCTGCTGGCAGTGATGGCGGGGGCGGACACTGCCGAGATCTGGACCAAGCCGGGCGGATTGACCATGGATCCGGCAGCACCCAAAAAGTGTCTGGGCGATGTCAAGGATTCGTTCCTGGCGGCATTCTGCGATGGTTCGGTCCGGCCAGTGAAAACTCAAATTGACGATGAGATGTTCGTCAATCTGGTTCAAATGAACGACGAAAATGCGGTAAGTCTGCCGGAATCGTCGTCCCGCCCCGTTCCCAACATGATCCTGACGCTGGTGGAGCCCGCTGATCAACTGGCGATCATTGCATCGCTGCTGGGCACAGCCGACGAAGAAGAATTTGAAGGTCAGAAGATACATAAGAACGATATGGCCGCCGTCTGCTTCACGGGTGAAAATACCGTCCTGGCAGGGACGCTGGAACTCGTCAAGAAAATGATCATGGCAAAGCAATCCGGCAAACCGGGGACTTCGAAAGTGTTGCCGCATCTGGCGTCCAATGCAGATTTCGCGCTGGCTTTGGATGTGAATTCGCAAGCATCGATTACGCAACAGGCCGCCATGCTCAACCCCATGCTCGGCATCGCCCAACAGATTAAAACAGTTTCCCTGCAATTAAATGTGACGGGCGGAACGGGCGATCCGTTGCTGGAACTCATCGTAACCGCTGCGAATTCGGAAACGGCAAAAACGATCTCGCAGTTCGCAGAGTTGGGACTGGGTTCCGGAAAGCAGAATGCGGCCGAGGCGATCAGCATGATCGCGGAACCAGAACTGCGCGAGATGTTTACGGCCGTCGTGAACTCCGCAGCGGTCACTGTGGATCAGGACCGGGCGACGTTTGCGGTGCCGGTTCCCAAGGACTTCGACAAGCTTCCGGAATTGCTCGCACCGCACCTGAAGGTGGCGGCTGAGCAAGCGGACCAGGTGCGACGGAGGAACGCGCTGAAACAGATCGGTCTCGCGTTCCACAACTACCTGGACACCAACCGGACTTTCCCCGGCGCTGGCAGTTCCGCGGCCGGTAAAACGGGCCTGAGCTGGCGAGTCCACATCCTCCCCTTCGTCGATCAGGGGACGCTGTACACGAAATTCAACCTGGATGAACCTTGGGACAGCGAAACCAACAAGCCGCTGATCGGTGAAATGCCCAAGCTCTTCAAATCGCCGGGAATCACTGAACCGGGCAAAACGTCGTACCATGTCTTTACGGGTCCCGGCGCTCTGTTTGCTGACGATGCGCAACCCGGTTTCGCATCGATCACGGATGGATCGGCAATGACAATTCTGGCCGTTGAAGCGGGGCCGGATGCTGCCGAGATCTGGACCAAACCCGGGGGGTTGGATTTTGATCCGAAGAATCCGATCAAGGCGCTGGGCAAGGTCGGTGAGTCGATCCTGGTCTTGATGGCGGACGGAGCTGTTCGTTCCATTCCAGATTCCATCCCGCCAAAAACATTGCGTCAGTTGATCCAGAGCCAGGATGGCGAAACGATCGAAGGTTTCTGACAGTCACTCGATGTGAACAATCGCATGAGTCAACGGATTGCCGAGACGGCGATTTCCGTGACCGGTTCGCAGACTCCTCCAGAGATCCCTTTGGAGGAGCTGGCATTCCAGTTCGGTCGCACCTATGACAGTTATCTCGCCACCGAAGAGGGCCTGACGCAGTTCTGGTCCAGCGACGGTCGCGGCGTGATCGCGTATGCGCGCATTGGACGCTATGTCCATGTTCAAGGAGGATTGCTGTGCGACGCCCCGGGTCGAGGTCAGCTGCTGCGTGAGTTCCACGAGTTCGCCGTTCAACACCGTTTGACGGTCACATTCTACAACGTGTTGGAAGAAGATCTGCCGACGTTTCGTCAGCAGGGATTTCAAGTCACCAAGTGGGGGGAAGAACCGCTGTTGGATCTGGTCAATCTGACGTGGGCGGGCGGCAGCTACGAATGGGTGCGCCGACAGTTTCATTACTGTCAGCGGCAGAACGTCGTCCTGACCGAATGCCGCCGCGACGACTATTCCGAAGATCGTTGGCAGACGCTGCTGAACGAAATTCGCGCAGTTGCCGCCGAGGGGCTGACAACGAAACCGCAGCGAAATGAGATCTGGTTTTTTAACGGCCGGTACGACCCGCCGGATTGGGGACGTCGTCGGTTGTTCGTCGCCCGAAATGAACGCGGAACGGGTCGAATCGAAGGGTTCCTGGTCTGTCTTCCGTTTCAAAACGGCAGCCATTGGGCCGTGGAAACCTATCGGCATCGCCAGGATGCCCCGCGTGGCCTGGTCGCGTTCATGATTCACCAGTGTGTCGAACGACTGCGTTCCGAAGGGATTCAAGTCGTTTCACTGTGCCTGTGTCCGGCAGTCCGGTGTGAGACCTTGCCGAATGACAGTTGGTTGGTCCGACGCGGACTGCAGTTTGGCTTTGACTATGCGTCGATCTTTTTTGACCTGCCGGGTGAATACCACTTCAAAAGCCGCTTCCGTCCCCGGTTTGTCCGACGTTACATCTGCCATTGGCCGCGGGCCACAGTGCGTTCGATGTGGTCTCTCGTTCGGTTGTCCGGTGTCCTGTCACTGGATTACGGCAAGTTGGCCGCCAGCCTTTGGAGCCGAATCCGCCGCCCCAAGTCTCGACAACTGGCCACGCCGCCCCCGGAAGAATCGAAATAAACTCTCAGTACGTCCGGCAGAGTGGCGGTCATACATCGTTCACCCATTGCGGCTTCCAGCTGAACGTGGCAAGTTCGATCCGTCCTTCGGACCAGGGCGATCGCCTTTTTCAAATTGGGGTGCCACGGT
>JAFEBS010000059.1:99232-114926 GCA_018242525.1 Planctomycetota bacterium
CACGGCCTTGTCGCGGACTCCAAGACCCTCCAAGACCGTGGCACCTGATTCCCAATTTGAAAAAGGCGATGGTCCTACCCTTCGGACCGGTCCGAATTGCAAACTGAAGCGTTGGACGGCACCATAGCGGGACGGGACTCTTCACGCTGGCTTCACACCAAATGTTCAGGGCATCTCATGATTATCAAACGGAAGGCACTTGCTGTTGTCATGGCGTGGCTGTGTCTGGGGTTCGCGGCCGTGACTTCTGCTGAAGATCACATCTTGCGGACGTTCAAGAAGTTCAAGCTGAGCGACAAGTTCTTCAGTGAAGGGATGTACTACGGCGATTTCAATCACGATGGCAAAACGGACGTGACGGCGGGGTCCCTGTGGTATGCCGGATCCGACTTTCAGACGGCCAGCGAATTCCGGCCCTCCAAGGCGTTTGACCCGCTGGGGTACTCGGACGCCTTCTTCTCGTTTGCCGCCGACTTCAATGGGGACGGCTGGGATGATCCGCTGGTCGTGGGCTTTCCCGGTGCAGCGGCCTACTGGTATGAAAACCCGAAGGGTGCAGCGGGACCGTGGAAACAGCATCTCGCCCTGGCGATTGTTGACAACGAGTCTCCCGGATTCGGCGACATCAATGGGGATGGCAAACCCGAATTGATCTGCCACACCGATGGATACCTGGGCTATGCCGAGCCGAACTGGCAGGACCCGACGAAACCGTGGTCGTTCCGCCAGATATCCACCAAAGGTGGTTGGGGGAAGTTCCAGCATGGGATGGGTTACGGCGACGTGAACGACGACGGTCGCACCGATTTCCTGATGCGTGAAGGCTGGTGGGAACAACCGGCCGCCGACAAGGCTGGAGAACCATGGACTTATCACAAGGTCGACTTCGGCGGTGGCGGGGCTCAGATGCTTGTCTACGACGTTGATGGCGACAAGGACAACGACGTCATCACGTCGCTGCAGGCTCACGGTTACGGTCTGGTCTGGTTCGAGAACGTCAAGAATGACGCGGGCGAAATCACGTTCAAGCAACACCTGATCGTCGGCAGCAAGCCCGAAGAAAACCCGTACGGAGTCAAGTTCTCACAGTTGCACGCCGTCGACCTGGTCGACATGGATGGCGATGGCTTGAAGGACATCATCACGGGCAAACGGTATTGGGCACACGGCCCCAAGGGCGATGCCGAACCCGATGCACCGGCAGTCCTGTACTGGTTCAAGCTGGTCCGATCAAATACAGGCGTGGAATACATTCCATATGAAATCGACAACGATTCCGGCGTCGGGACCCAGGTGATTGCCGCAGACGTCACCAATGACGGCAAGGTCGATGTCATCGTCGGCAACAAGAAGGGGCATTTCGTCTTTGTCCAGGAAACCCGCAACGTGTCGAAGGACGAGTGGGAAAAGGCCCAGCCCAAGCCGTTGGCGAAGTAATTCCGTCACCAGGCCCGACCTGTGATCCCGCGATTTCTGGGTTGGACACGTGCTGGCGAACGAGTCGCTGGCGCGTCGGGCGAGTCTCCAAATCCTTCTGTCTCCATTTTCTCGCAACGAGATTCCATGAAGCGCCTGCCCCACCTGTTCGTCTGTGCTGCTTTCGTCTGCGTTGTCACACAGTTGTCCGCGGCACCGGGTATCGCCCCGACCGAAGCCTTGAAGCCAGAGGACCAGCGCAAGCTGTTCCACCTGCCGCCGGGGTTTGAGATTCAACTGGTCGTTGCCGACCCCGACATCGGCCAGCCGATGAACCTGAATTTCGACGCCCGCGGTCGACTCTGGATCACACATTCGATCGAGTACCCCTACCCCGCCAGGGGAGATGTCGAGCCGCGCAGTCGATTTCCGGGCCAGGGCGACCACGATCCACGTGACAGTCTGACCGTTGTGGAAGGGATCGGTGCGGACGGACGTCCCACCAAGATCACTCATTTTGCCGGTGGCCTGAACATTCCCATCGGGAACACCCCGCTGGGGGATGGCAGTACGGCGCTGGTCTACGGTATTCCCAACATCTATCGAGTGGCGGATACAGACGGAGATGGTGTCTCAGACACCCGAGACGTGTTGTACGGCAAGTTTGGAAACATTGATACTCACGGCATGGCCAGTTCGTTTCGTCCGTGGCTGGATGGCTGGATCTACGGCTGTCATGGGTTTTCCAACACCTCGGTGGTGCGTGATGGTTCGGGGCACGTGACGACAATGAATTCCGGAAACACCTATCGGTTCCGTGCCGACGGATCCCGCTTCGAACAACGGACCTGGGGCCAGGTCAATCCGTTCGGAATGACATTTGACGTCTGGGGAAATCTGTTCGATTCCGACTGCCATTCGATGCCGATTTACATGCTGTTGCGCGGCGGCTACTACCCCAGCTTCGGCAAACCAGACGATGGACTCGGCTTCGCCCCGGCCATGATTGATCATGGACACGGCTCCACCGGAATCTGCGGCCCTGCCTACTATGGTGCAGAGCAGTTTCCGGAAGGGCATCGCGGCAGCATCTACATCTGCAATCCCGTCAACTGTGTCGTGCATCACGACCGCTTGAAGCAGGTGGGTTCCACATTCCTGATCGATACGCAACCGGATCTGGTCACGTGTGACGATGGCTGGTTCCGTCCCGTCGATTTGACCGTGGGTCCGGACGGCGCGCTCTACATCGCCGACTTCTACAACTGCATCATTGGCCACTATGAAGTCCCGCTGGAGCATCCCCGTCGCGATCGGACCCATGGTCGAGTCTGGCGAGTCGTCTACAAGGGGGAAGATGGCCAGGCCAAACCGCCCCGGGCTCTGCCCGACCTGACCAAAGAGGCGATCGAAAAACTGGTACAGGAATTGGCGGATGCGAATCTCACGGTTCGTACCATGGCGACCAACTGGTTGGTGGATGCCGTTCAGAATGCTCCGAACTCCCAGCGTGAGCAACGGCGGGCAGAGACATGCAACGCGGTCCGGGTCGCCCTGAATTCCGATCAATCCCGCCCGGAACAACGGGCACATGGATTATGGGTCGTGGAACGGCTGGAGGGCCTGAATGCCAGCGACGTGGCTCGACTGAAGTCGGACAAATCTCCGCTGGTCCAGACTCACTTGATCCGGGCTTTTGCGGAACGAGAAAAGTGGACTGAGATGGACGTTGCAATGGTCCAGGGCTTTCTGAAGCACGACAACGCCATCGTTCGCCGCGTGGCTGCCGATGCACTGGGACTCCACCCGCAAGTGAACAATGTTTCCAGCTTGTTCGCTCTGCTCAAGGAAACACCGGCGGAAGATACTCATCTGGTGCATGTCGCCCGCATGGCATTGCGTGATCAATTGCGGGACGAAGCGGTGCTGACGGCACTCAGCAACGTCAAACTGGGTGAACCCCAATTGAAGACTCTGGCCGAACTGGCCGTGTCCGTGAAGACACCGGCGGCAGCAGATCTGGTGCTGGATTACCTGGATCGATTCGGCAAGGACGATCCGAGGGCCGCTGAATACGTCGCCTTCGCCGGACAGTACGCCAGTGAGGCTCGGGTTGAATTGCTGGCCGGTTTGATTCGTTCCCGGTATGCCGATAATCCGGGATACCAGTTTCAGCAGTTGCAGTCGATTCACACGGGGCTGGAACGTCGCGGCGTTCGCGACAACAAGCCGATTCAGACCTGGGCGCGTGAACTGACTGACCGGCTGCTGAAGGTTCCGGTTGCCGACAGCGTGTCCTGGACCAGCATCCCAGCCACGGGAGCGGTCATTCAGGGGGATCCGTGGGTGCGACAGAAGCGGGCGTCGGCTGACGGGAACACCGATGCCACGTTCTGGTGCAGCCTGCCGCGTGGTGAACGTCTGATGGGGACGCTGCGCAGCGGTTCGTTCGATATTCCCGCGAGGCTCAGTTTCTTTTCCGCCGGACACAACGGACCGACGGACAAGCCGGAAGTGGCTCAAAACTTTATCCGGTTGCGCGACGCTCAAACGGGTGAAATGCTGATGGAATCGAAGCCGCCGCGTAACGACACCGCTCAACGCACCGAATGGGACCTGTCCAGGTTCGCGGGACGACGCGGGTCTCTGGAACTGGTCGATGCGTTCGATGCAACGGGCTTTGCCTGGCTGGCGGTCGGTCGGTTTTCGCTGCCAGTCCTGAACGATGAGCAATTTCGGTCGCAGGCAGCAGCGATGGAACTGGTCTCGCAATTCAAATTGATCGAATTCAGACCGGCGCTGGAAGCGATGGTGAAGTCCCCCGACGTCAGTCTCGCCACTCGCCGCCAGGCGGCGGAATCGCTGGTGTCGCTGTCGCCGGATGCACGCGTGGCCGCGATCCTGAGCATGGTGAACGACGGTAACGGGACCGCGACGAACGAAAAGGTGCTGGCTGCCACGTTGTCTCGAGATGCCAAGGCGATCGCTGAGTCGCTTGGCGAAACCATGCTGCGAGCGCCGCGTGAAACTCAACGCAGCCTGGCCGAAACCCTGGCAAGCGATCGTTCGGGGGCCGAGGCCCTGTTGGAGTTGGCCGCGAACGGCAAGGCGTCACCGCGCCTGCTGCTGGATCCCGTAGTTCGAAATCGCCTGAACGCACTCAAGTTGGAAAAGCTGAACGCGCGGATTGCCACGTTGACGGCGCAGTTACCAAATGAAAACGAGCAACTGCTGAAGCTGATTGACGAACGACGAGCACAATTCAGTTCTACAAGTGTGTCGGCGGAGAAAGGCGTGGCCCTGTTTGAGAAGCACTGTGCGGCCTGCCATCAGGTGGCTGGCAAGGGACAGAAAGTCGGGCCGCAGTTGGATGGCATCGGTGCCCGAGGTCTGGCGCGTCTGGTCGAGGATGTGCTTGACCCCAATCGTAACGTCGATCCGGCTTTCCGGGCGACAACGCTTCAAATGTCCGATGGCCGGGTCCTGGTCGGACTGATCCGCCGGAATGAGGGCGCAACGATTGTCCTTGCGGACAACAAGGGGAAGGAATTCACCGTCGCGAAGTCGGATATCGACGAGCAGCAGTTGTCGACATTGTCATTGATGCCCGCCAATTTTGGGGAATCTCTCCCGGCCGAAGAGTTCCAGCAGTTGATGGGATTCTTGCTGATGCAGCAGAAGAAACCTGAGTAGGTGTCCGCCCCGAGGCATGCCCGGGCATGCCCCCGGGGCTGCTGCAGATCCTACTTGTTCAGCGACGATTCTTCCAACTGAATCATCTGCCGATACTGCTCGCGCACCTTGGGCGTCGCCAACAGCGGCAGATTCTGTTCCAGCGCAATGGATTCCAGCGTATTCACCAGGCGTCGGAACTTGATTTCACGCAATTCGTGGCGGACGGGTTGTGCCGCTGCTTCTTCGGCCTGCTGACGGCGTTGTTCGAATGTCTTCCAGCTGGGAAGTTCCTGCAGTTCCTTCAGCAGTTGCTCCTGATTGTCGTCACGCAGCAACGGCGATTCGCCCCAATGTTTATCATCCCCCAGTTCGGGCCACTTTGCTGCGATCTCGCTGAGGAGTTCCCGTCGACCGGAACCATTGCGTCGACGTCCCTGATTGGAGCGACGCTGGCTTCGACGATGATCATTCAATGCCTTAGCGACTGACGAGGCATCATCCTGCAATGAGAATCCCAATTGCTGGCTGATTCCCGCGACGATCCGTCCGGATACCGGGCGTCCGTGGTCGACAAAACTTTGCAGAGGCCCCGACAATTTGACCAGCTTTTCGAGATTGGGTTGCGGAACAGTTGCGTCCGCTGGCTGATCCGTGGCAGGCCGCGCTTCGCTTGCCAATCGACTGTAGGTTCGCAGCAGTACGTCCGAAGTTCTCAGGGGAATGTCGATGGTTGGGCTGTCGACGACGGCAAACGAAAATGCTTCGGCGAATGAAACAACTCCGTCGTGGTCGGTGTCGCAATCCGTGACCGGCACTCCAGACCGTGTTCTTCCTGCCAGTGCACCCCAGAAGTAGCTGCTGAACTCCTCGTCGTTGTCAATGTCGGGACGACATCCGGCCGCAGGCAGGTTGAATTGCTGGGCAAAAAAGCCGACTCGCGGATGATCGGTCAGGCCTTTCGATGGATCAAAGCCCGTGAAAATCGTGTGACCAAATCCTCCGCAATAACACTGAGCCATGACCATGACGACGGGAACTGCCGGTGGCAGTTGATCCAGCCACCTGGTGAACTCGCGCGCCGTGACACGTTTTTCATTCCAGCAATCGATCGTGGTGTTGTACGGATCTTCCCTGCGACCTTCACTGCCGTGCGCCGTCACATACACAATGACCCGGTCTCCGGCCTGCGCGGTCCTGGAGAGCTTTTCCAGTCGAACTCGAATCAGGGATGGGTCCAACGGACCGGCGATCTGCGGGACCCGGTGATTTCGGTACTCCAACTGTTGCTCGCCGCGCCGTCGATGCAGCGACGCGATGAGATCCGTCGCAGGCTGATTGGGACGAACCTTTTTGGGGATCTGGACCTGCAGATCGACCCCGGCATCGTCACCGTCCGCGAAGTAAACATCATGGCTGCGGTCGCCACGATGCTTGTCGACCAGGATCTGCTGAAAGAACAGGACGTTTGCCTCCAGCGAGGCCTGATTGCCCGTCGGGTTATAGCCGCCACCGATTGTCAAAAAGTAATCGGTCGCCCGAAGTGTGGTGCCTGTAGCCAGACTTGTCAGCAGGCACACGAACCGAACATAGATTCCAACACGATGTGGAAAGGGCATCATGAGTTCGCCTTCGTCAGACAGGAAAGCCTTCGTTCTGCCCGAGTATACGCTGGTCGGTCGATTCGAGCCAGAACGAGTCTGTTTCTCAATTACCTATCTGCCCTGCCCCTCGCGATCTGTTCGAGGATGGGGGCGATCAGGGCGGTCCAACCGGTCTGGTGACTGGCACCGAGACCGCGGCCAGTGTCGCCGTGGAAGTATTCGTAGAACAGGACCAGGTTGCACCAGTTGGGGTCGTTCACGAATCGATCGCCGCGCGCGTAGCACGGTCGGACTCCCTCGTCGTTGATCAGGAACAGCCGCGTCAGGCGACGACGCAGTTCGTTCGCCACCTGTTTCAGGTTCATCAGGTTCTTTGAACCGGTGGGACATTCGACTTGCAAATCATCGCCGTAGAACTGGTGATATCGTTCAAACGCTTCGATCAGAATGTAATTGAGCGGTAGCCAGACCGGGCCGCGCCAGTTGCTGTTGCCGCCGAACATCCCGCTGTCCGATTCGCCGGGCACATACTGCACCCGCATCTCATTCCCGTTCACATGGAAGATGAATGGATGCTGTTCGTGGTACTTCGACAGGGAGCGGATCCCGAACGGTGACAGGAATTCGTCTTCATCCAGGACATATTTCAGGATTCGTTCGAGTTGCCGGCGAGTTGGAATGGCGAGCAGACGCAGTCCTTCCATCGGACATTCAGGGCCGCTCTTTTCCATGTATGTCATCGAATCGATGGTGTCGCGGCGATGTTCCAGAAACCATTCCATGCGCTTGCGAAATCCGGGCAGTTGCCGGATCACCCGTTCGTACAGGACATCCACGGTGAACAGTGGAATGATTCCGACAATCGAACGAATTCGCAGAGGGATGCTTTGTCCGTTCACGTGCAGGTGGTCGTAATAGAATCCGTCCTCCTCATCCCACAGGCCGGTGCCGTTCATGGAATTCATGGCCGACGCGATCGTCATGTAATGCTCGAAGAACTTCGAGGCCATGTCTTCATAAGCGGGGTTGCCGTCGGCGAGTTCAAATGCGATCGACAGCATGCTGGAACAGTAGTAGGCCATCCAGGCGGTGCCATCGGCCTGTTCCAGGTGGCCACCCGTCGGAAGTGGTTTGGAACGATCGAAGATCCCGATGTTGTCCAGGCCCAGGAAGCCACCGGTAAAGACATGGCGGTCCATCACGTCCTTGCGGTTGACCCACCAGGTGAAGTTCAGCAGCAACTTTTGAAAGCAGCGGGCCAGGAAGTTCCGGTCGCGATCCCCGTTGCGGGCGGTCATCTGGTAGACACGCCAGCACGCCCACGCATGGACCGGGGGATTAACGTCGCTGAAATTCCATTCATAGGCCGGAATCTGCCCGTTGGGATGCATGTACCATTCGCGCAGGAACAGCAGCAACTGGTCCTTCGCATAGTGCGGATCCAGGCTGGCGAACGGGATCATGTGAAACGCGGAATCCCAGGCCGCGTACCAAGGGTATTCCCATTTGTCGGGCATCGAAATGACGTCGCGGTTGAACAGATGCGTCCACGCCGAATTGCGAGTCCGCTCCACATGATCCGGGGCATGAATCCTCTCGGGAGTTTCCTTCAGCCAGTCGGCGACCGCGTAGTAATAGAACTGTTTTGACCACAATAGCCCGGCGTTGGCCTGCTGCAGGACGCGGCGTTCGTCGACGGTCAGGCCGGCGGAAACGCGGGACGCGTGGAATTCGGCTGCTTCTTCGATCCTTTGGGCAAATACGCGATCGAAATCGGCCGAGAACGGAACGGGAACGGCTATCGAATCGTCGGTCAGCCGCAAGCGGATGGTGACAGAATCCGCCGCTGGAACAGTCAGCGAATAGAGCGCCGCCGTCTTGGTGCCACGTGGCCGCTGATTCACCGCGGACCGCTGCTTGTTGACGACAAATAGATGAAAGGCATCCTTCGAAGAGAGACGTGTCTGGGTGGAACCGACCTGTCGCAGGGAATTGGTTTCATTTTCCGTGAACAGCCACATGGGCGGTTTGCCGTCCGCGTCGGCGTCCGCATCCAGTCGATATCGGCCCAGTGTGGCGTGATCAGCGATGACATGCGACGGGCTTTCCTGGCTGATGCGAGGCTTGGGGACATCGTGCTCGTAGCCGTTTTCCCAGGACCAGGTGTTGCGGAACCACAATGTCGGCAAGAGATCCAGGCGGGCGGGTTCAACGGCCCGGTTGTAGACAGTGATCCGGATCAGGATGTCGTCGGCCTGTGATTTGGCGTATTCGATGTAAACGTCGAAGTATTTGTTTCCGTCGAACATTCCGCTATCGGTCAGTTCGTATTCCAGTTCTGCACGGGATCGTCGTCGGTTTTCGTCCCGCAGTTCCTGATAGGGGAACTGAGTCTGTGGATACTTGTAGAGCGCCTTGCAGTACGAGTGCGTCGGGGTGGCATCCAGGTAGAAATAGCATTCCTTCACATCTTCGCCGTGGTTTCCTTCGTGTCCGGCCAATCCGAACAACCGTTCCTTTAGAATCGGGTCTACGCCGTTCCAGAGAGCGAGGGCAAAGCAGAGTCGGCACTGGCGATCGGTGAAACCGAGCAAACCGTCCTCGCCCCAGCGGTAGGTGCGCCAGACAGCATCGTCATGTGTGAAGTGATTCCAGACGCCGCCGTTGGTCGAATAGTCTTCGCGGACGGTTCCCCATTGTCGTTCGGCGAGGTACGTCCCCCAGCGTTTCCAATTGGCGTCCGGCTCGCGCTGGGCCTCGGCGTTCAACCGGCGTCCTTCGGCCGTTATCGGATCGGGCTGATGCAAGGAATCCCTCCACCCCTGTGTTGGTTCGGTACGCGCGCGAAAGCAGAGATCCTGCCCGTTTGTTGGGCAACATCACTGCGCCGACCGGATGGGCAGGCGGGTTTGCGCGCGATTCCTGAGAGAGCGAATCGCGTTCCGTGGAATGTGTTCGGCAGAAATCGCGGAACACGTGTATCACGATGGCACGCCTGGGCTGGTGACAACGTGGCAAACGGCGATTGACGGGTCGGTCACTCACTGGCGGCTTTGGTGGCTGTCACGAGATACCGCGGCGTCCTCGTGGAGGGCCTGGCATTCGTGGCCTGCATGAAGCCCACGGATTGGATCTGAAAACCGGCTTGTTCGAGCAGGTACGGTGTCATCGCCATCGACCGGCAGGCGGACATCGGCAGAAGATCGAGTTCTTCCTGCCACCGTTCGGTCCACGCCGTCCGATCAAACAGTCCGTCAATGGCGATCACCGTTCCCCCTGGCTTTAACCACGCGTGCCAATTCCGGAATGCTGCCAGTGGATCGAACAAGCCATTGACCAGTTGCCGACTGACAAGCACGTCGAAGCTGTTCGCATCGAACAGTTGCCGGTCCTGAACACTGTCGCAAAAGCCCTCCACCACTTTCGCGATTCGCAACTCCGGCTTGCTTCTCAACTTTGCGAGCATCGCTGGTGATGGTTCCAGCGCGGTAATTGTCAGGTCGGGAATCAATGAAAGCGATTGACACATGGCACCGGTTCCTGCCCCAACATCCAGGACAGTCATTCGCGGGCGAAACGTAAAACCGATGTCCGACAAACAGGCCCGATTGTCGTCGTCGGTCAGCTGGCGAATCCAGCCGTCAAAGCGTTCGACTTCTTCCAGATCGTATTTGGCGAGGTAACGTTCGCGAGAGGCCGATTGAGTGCCGCGCCAGGTCATGCCAATCCCTTCCAATGACGTCAGGCGGGTGAAGCATTCGCAACGCGCCGTCGTGTCGATGTGTCCACCTGAAGTCAGGTAAGTTCCTGAAATCCCCGGGCACCCGACGGAACGAACTTACGCCAGGATGCCCTTCAGCACATGTGCCTCTTCGACCCCGGTCAGGCGAGCGTCCAGGCCCTGGAATTTGTAGGTCAATTGCTCGTGGTCAATCCCCAGCAGATGCAGGATTGTCGCATGGAAATCGCGGACGTGAACGCCGTCTTTGACAATGTTGTAGCCAAACGGACAGGTTTCTCCGTAGACCGTGCCACCGCGGATTCCGCCGCCGGCCATCCAAATGCTGAAGCAGCGGGGATGATGGTCGCGCCCATAATCGGTGGCGGTCAGTTTTCCCTGCGAGTAATTGGTGCGACCGAATTCGCCTCCCCAGATGACCAGCGTTTCATCGAGCATGCCGCGTTGTTTCAAGTCCGCCAGCAGCGCGGCGGCCGGTTGATCCGTTTCTCGACATTGATTCCGGATGCCATTCGGCAGCCCGCCGTGCTGATCCCAACCTTGATGGTAAAGTTGGATGAATTTTACGCCCCGTTCGGCCAGGCGTCGCGCCTGCAGGCAATTGGCGGCGAACGTCCCCGGCTTCTTCGCATCCGGGCCGTACAGGTCGAAGACATGTTCGGGCTCAGCAGTTATATCTGTCACTTCAGGGACACTCGATTGCATCCGGAACGCCATTTCATATTGGGCGATCCGCGTATTGACCTCGGCATCACCCGTGGCTTCCAGTTCCAGCTCATGCAGGTCTCGCAACCGGTCAAGCATGTTGCGGCGGCTGTCGCGGTCGACTCCCGGCGGATTGTTCAAATACAGCACTGGATCCTTACCCGATCGGAATTGCACTCCCTGGTGCCGACTCGGCAGAAAGCCGGTCCCCCACAAGCGCGAATACAGCGGTTGGTCCGCCTTACCCTTGGTGATCAGGACAACAAACGAGGGAAGGTTCTCGTTGTCGGTTCCCAGTCCGTAAGTCAGCCAGGCACCGATACTCGGACGCCCGGAAATCTGGTTGCCTGTCTGCAGAAACGTAATCGCCGGATCGTGATTGATTGCTTCGGTCTCCATCGATCGGACAATGGCGATGTCATCGGACAGTTTTGCGGTGTGTGGCAACAGTTCACTGATCCAGGCACCCGCCTGGCCGTGTTGAGCGAACTTGAACACCGAACCGGCCAGCGGCAGCGAAGCCTGGTTGCCCGACATCCCGGTCAGTCGCTGACCTTGACGGACCGAGTCCGGCAGTTGCTGGCCGTGTCGCTCGTTCAGTAGGGGCTTGTAGTCGAACGTTTCCAACTGCGATGGTCCGCCGCTTTGAAACAGATAAATCACCCGCTTGGCCTTCGGGGTGTGATGGGTCTGCGTGAGTGCACCGCCGATACTGGCCTGCAGTCGCCGCTCTCCCTGCAGCAGGTCCGACAGTGCGATCCCACCCAGCCCCATACCGACGCGGCAGAGCAATTGCCGACGGGATAGAGTGTGACCAGGAAGCGAACCGGAGCAATGGAGGTGTGGCATGGTGACGCCTTGTCGGTGGTGGCTGACTGTGAACTCAGATTTCCAGGTTTTCATGTCTCAAAGGGACGAAGCAGGCAAATCTGTGACGACTACGAAACAGAGACCTGCGGTCACGAGTTTCGCTTCCGCACAGTTGGGAGAGCCGCACTGAGTAGTTGGAGACCTTCGGTCACGCGTTTCGGCGGGGTCGGGAGACCCGCGCCGAGTGGGGTCGGGAGACCCGCGCCGAGGGTGTCCGGAAACCCGTGCCGAGTGGTGCCGAGCAGTTGGATCATCGTTTTGTGACGCATTCATCGAAACTCATCAGGGTTTGAATGACAACGGTGGTTGCTGCCTGATCGGGAGCAGAAAGTGTGTCGTTGCAAGGAGTGTCACCGACCGTCAGCAGCGCTGTGGCATCGGCGGGTCTGGCGGTAAAGTGGGTGAGTTGATCCTGGTACAGTTTCGACAGGATCGCCATTTCTTTCGCTGTCGGGTTACGGCTGGTCAAGAGTCGGAAAATGGTTTGCAGGCGCCGGTCGATTGACTCGGGGTGTTGAAGGATCATCTTGTCCGCAAGCACCCGGGCGGCTTCAATGAATTGGGGATCGTTGAGCAGCACCAGGGCCTGCAGCGGAGTCGCAGTTCTTTCACGGCGTGCCGTACAGGTTTCACGGCTGGTCGCGTCGAATGTGACCATCGTCGGTGGTGGCGACGTACGTCGCCAGAACGTGTACAGGCTGCGGCGGTACAGTCCCTCCCCCTTGGCCTGATGATAGGATTTGCCGGTTCCTGCTTCTTCCCACAAACCGGCTGGTTGATACGGCATCACACTGGGGCCACCAAGCCTGGGGACCAGCAAACCACTGACCGCCAGGGCGTTGTCACGAATCTGTTCGGCCGACAACCGGTAGCGGGAACCGCGGGCCAGCAGCCGATTCTCAGGGTCCTCGACCAGCAGCTTGAGATCGCGTGGGGTTGTGGATTGACGATAGGTGTTTGACATAACGATTTGTTTGCACAGGGCCTTCACGTTCCAGCCATGGTCCATAAAGTCGCGGGCGAGCCAGTCGAGCAATTCCGGATGCGACGGGGACTGTCCCTGGGCCCCGAAATCTTCGACCGACGCCACCAAACCTCGACCAAAGAAAAAGCTCCAGAAACGATTGACGGCCACCCGACTGACCAGCGGGTTCTGATCTTCCGTCATCCACCTGGCCAGGCCCAGCCGATTGCGGGGCAGATTTGCGGGGAATGTCAGAATTCCCTGGGGTGTATCGGCGGTCACCTGTTCCGCGGGGGCGTCATAGGCGCCTCGTTTCAGGACGAACGTAGGACGGGCCCGGTCCAGTTCCTGCATCGTCATGATCTGTCGGACTTTGGTGACGAGTTCGTTTTCGTCATTTCGCAGACTTTGAAGTTCCTTCAAAGTCGTCCGGTAGGCTTCATCATATCGTCGCAAGTAATGTTCAAACCGGGCGACATCGGTGGTTGGAGCGGCGGCTTCTGCTGAGGGATACTGCGTATACAACGCTGTGATTTCCAGCGGTGTCAGTTCCTGGTTGAAGACAAGCAATTCGTCGACACTCCCACCATTGAATCCGACGTCCCGGAAGCGTGCCCCCAGCGCCAGTTCCACTCCGCCGGAATTGGAATCCCCCCATTCAGGCCGGTGCTTGATGTCGCGCGTCAGCTTGTCGCGGACGACATGTCGTTCCGCGGGAGTGCCATTGACGTAAATCTGCAACCCGGCGGCGTGACTGCTGCCATCATACGTGATCGAAATGTGACTCCATTCATTCACCGGAATCGTTTGATTTCCCGTGATTTGAATGGCATTGCCCGGCCAGAAATGGATCAGCGAGACCACGGGGAATCCGTTGTCCAGGACCAGCGACAATCCACGAAACGCCGAATCTTCGGCGGCCACGCACTGATGCAGCACCACTTCACGCGGCTTGTGGAAGGCGGGTTTCACCCAGAGTGCAAACGTAAACGGGGAGACTCGTCCGAATTGTCCCGATCCTTTGCACGGGAAACTGTCGTCGCCATCGAATTGGATGGCCTTGTTTTCGGCAGGTGCGGCAGCTTTGTCGTCGGACTTGGCCGGTTCTGCAGCGATCGCGACGCCACGGGACACGCCGGGAACGAGCGTATTTCCGCCGCCCGGCTTCGCATCGTCGAACAGGAATTTCGCGGTGGCGGCGATCGTTTGGCCTGCATCCGTATCACCCGCAGTCAATTCAAGGATTCCGTAGTTCGGACTGCGGACGGAATATCCCGGTTTTGACGACGCGTGATTTGCAAATCGCGACCTGGCATCGTCACGGACCTTGGCCAACTCCGCCTCCTTGGCGTGAATCTTTTCCAGCAATTCCCGGTGGCGGAGTTCCTGATCACCGTCATACAGCAATAGAGCGGGTGTGGGGGCTGTTTCAGTGAAGTGGGAGTACAGTCCGTGTTCGTCGATGTTTGAGAAGAATGCGGCCAGTTGGTAGAAGTCTCGCTGGGTAATCGGATCGTACTTGTGATCGTGGCAGCGGGCACATTCGAAGGTCAGACCGAGAAACGCAGTGCCATTGGTGACCACCCGATCCGAAATGTAGGCGATCCGAAACTCGGCTTCGATGCTGCCTCCTTCATTCGTCTGCCGATGCAGTCGGTTGAAGGCGGTTGCCAACCGCTGATCGCGAGTGGGCTGCGGTAACAAGTCCCCAGCGGTCTGCCAGGCGATGAACTGGTCGTAGGGAAGATTGTCATTGAAGGCCCGAATCACCCATTCCCGCCAGGGCCAGACATGCGTATCACGATCTGACTGATATCCAAACGTGTCTGCGTACCGGGCCACATCGAGCCATTCGTTGGCGAGTCGTTCGCCAAACGCTGGTGACTTCAACAGGCGATCGGCGGCGGTTTCATAGGCGTCTGACGATTGATCGGCCAGAAAGGCATCGAGTTCCGCGAGAGTCGGTGGCAGTCCGGTCAGATCAAAGGTGGTCCGACGCAACCATTTCTCGCGGGATGTTTCCAAGGCGGGATCCAGTTTCATCTGTCGCAATCGATCGAGGACAAACGCATCAATCGGCTGCCGCACCCATCTGTCCGGATCCGCCGGCGTCGGGATCGAGACCTGCTTGGGGACCGGAATAAATGCCCAGTGTGGCTGGTACTCGGCACCGGCAGCGATCCACCGTTTGAGCAGATCCTTCTGTTCGGCCGTCAATGGTTTGTTGTGCTTCGGTGGCGGCATCAGTGTGTCGGGATCGGCGGAAAAGATCCGCTCAATCAGGGCACTCTTGACCGGATTGCCGGGAGTAATCGCTCCCGTATCGATCGCTACCTGACGTTGATCCAGTCGGAGGTCCGCCTTGCGGGCATTCTTGTCGGGGCCGTGACAGGCAAAGCAGCGGTCCGACAGAATCGGTCGAATGTCGCGATTGAAGTTGATGGACTCGTCGGCCTGCGAGAGGGACGGTACAAGGATCAACGTCAGCAGCAGCGCTGGCGTCCATCGTGTTCGGACGCACGGGGGGAATTCACAGGCAGGCATGATGGATCCTCGAGGTCAATCAGGTGGGCGCCGGATCGCGCATGGCGACTCGACGTAACCTCATCATACCAATTCGTCGAGTTCGATGGGACCGAGAGTGCAAGTGTTTCTGAGGAGATCGCTGTCTCAGTCACTGACTCTCCACCGACCCCGCGTCGGTGGAAGCCACGACTGGCCAGC
>JAFEBS010000059.1:114981-116437 GCA_018242525.1 Planctomycetota bacterium
GTTCAGCTCTCCACCGACCCCGCGTCGGTGGAAGCCACGACTGGCCAGCTACGACAGACTCGCCATCACGTTGTTCAGCTCTCCACCGACCCCGCGTCGGTGGAAGCCACGACTGGCCAGCTACAACGGAGTCGCCATCACGTTGTTCAGCTCTCCACCGACCCCGTGTCGGTGGAAGCCGCGACTGGTCAGCTACAACGGTATCACCGTCGCCTATTCAGTTCTCTCGATCCCGGTGTAAGCAAAGACTGGGCTGGAAAACCGCCCGAGTGTTATGGCAAACTTACGGTATGCCTGATCCACTCTACACAACAGCGAGTTGTCGACCGGCATATCAACTCCGGTGGTCGCTCGCATTGTTTGTCAAGCAGCCTTTGCCTCCATCCGATGAATGGATTGATTTGCTGACGGCGGAGGCTGAACGAGACGGCGTACGGGTGTTGGATTCCTGTGTCCAGAACCGCAACCCGTTCTTCACTCTCAGCAGCAGGCCTGAGGTTTCGGCCCCGCAGATCGTCAAGTCGATCAAGGGACGATTGCAAAATGCGATTCAGCATCAAGTTCCGAAAGCGTTCCGCCGTAACTTCCACCTGACGTCGCTCGGAGCTGCAAATCGCAAGTCAACAGAAGCCTATGTGGCACAGCAACTCGGTCATCATCACATGGCCGACGAGCGAGTCGATCGAATGCTCGCCGACTTTCAACTGCAGTTCCCCGATGTTGACCTGAGCCAACCTCAATACAGTTCACATGGAATGTATCTCTATAACTTGCACGTCGTGCTGGTTCATCAGGAGCGATGGAACGACATTTGTCGAACTCGATTGCAAACAACTACCGACATGGTCGTCCGTTCGGCTCGAGTCAAAGGGCACCGCTTGTCACGAGTGGCTCTTCTTGCGGATCATATTCATCTGACAGTCGGTGTTCCATTCGACGCAACTCCGGAAGGAGTTGCACTGAGCTATATGAACAATATCGCGTTCGCGCACGGAATGACGCACCTGTTTGCGCCGAGTTACTACGTTGGCACCTTCGGTGAGTACGACATGAATGCTGTGCGTCGTAGCTGACCAGTCGTGGCTTCCACCGACGCGGGGTCGGTGGAGAGCTGAGTAATGCGATGGCGATTCTGCTGTAGCTGACCAGTCGTGGCTTCCAGCGACACGGGGTCGGTGGAGAGCTGAACGACGCGATGGCGGTTCTGTTGTAGCTGGCCAGTCGTGGCTCCCACCGACGCGGGGTCGGTGGAGAGCTGAACGACGCGATGGCGGCTCTGTTGTAGCTGGCCAGTCGTGCTTCCACCGACGCGGGGTCGGTGGAGAGCTGAACGACGCGATGGCGGTTCTGTTGTAGCTGGCCAGTCGTGGCTTCCACCGACGCGGTGGGAAGAGCGTCGTGGAGGGACAGAGCGTAGATCTCGGTTGTCGGCGGATCATTAGAAAACGCAGGCAGG
>JAFEBS010000005.1 GCA_018242525.1 Planctomycetota bacterium
ACCACCAATTAACGACTGCACCCCTTAACTGGTAAAGCGTCATGGGGGCAGTCGCAATGACCATCGCTGATCGTTATAACAGACAAGTTCCTTGAACTGGAAATCTGAACCGTAATACCCGGTTCAATCGTCCGATGGGCCAGTCCTGCGAGAGAATACTGATGAGAACTTCCAAACTGCAACTGGTCCTGGCGGGCCTGGTTCTGATGGCGCCGGTGATCGTTGAAGCTCAGCAGAAGACCGATAAACGGCTGCTGCAGAAGATCTCCATTGACGTGAACGCGAAGCCTGTCAGCGACGTCCTGAAAGAACTGGGCGAGAAGTACAAGATCCCCGTTGAATTCGATCCATCCGTGGAAGCGAACGGTCTCGGATCATCGCCATTCACATTGACGGCCGAGGGCCTGATGCTGGGGTCGGTACTGCATCTGGCGTGCGAGTCAGGCTTACTGGAATACACCATGGAGAAGGGACGGATGGTGGTGACGGCATTCGACCCCGACGAAAAGATGACCGTCCGCGAATATCCCATCGGGACATTGGGAAATGTGATTGATCTGCAACTGTTCGCGGCGGAACTGGTCGGGCTGACGTCGGGTCACTGGATGGACATCGATGGCGAAGGGGGAGCCATTGTGGCGATCAAGCCACAGTCGTTCACGATTCAGCAAACTCCGAAAGTTCATGCAGAATTGAAGGATCTGTTTGATCAGATTTCAGCCGTTGTCTCGGGACGCCCCCGCGTGCAGACCGTTCAGGATCGTGCCGATCAATTGATCGTCCGCAAATTGCAAACTCCCAGCCTACTCCCAGCAGGCGACCTGCCGCTCGCGGAAATCCTGGATCAAATGCTCAAGAAGAACGGCATCGCCTGGTGGATCGATCAGACGGCGATGGATGACGAGGGAATCGACTGGAAAAAGCTCAGTTTCACCGTCGAAGCGAAGAAAATCACGCCCGCCGCACGACTGGATGCGATGACCAGCGAACATAAACTTGCCTGGCGAGTTGCCGATGAGGTTGTCCAGATTACCACTGCTGCCAAGGCGGATGAGCAATTGACGGTGCAGGTGTACGATGTCCGCAAAGCCAATCGCCCCATCACCGTCCTCAGCGAGCAGTTGACCAGCAACAAGGAACTGGGACCTTGGCAGAACGATGACGGCGAAGGAGGCTCAGTCTTGCCGCTGGGGACATCCCTGGTGATCCGCCAAACCGCGAAGAACCATGCCAAGATTGCAAAACTGCTGAAATGACTGAGGGGGTCTGCACGCAGGGGTCAAGTGGTTCGAAGTTCAGTTTTCGCGTGTGTGATCTCTCGAAGCGCTCGCAGTCCGTAGTTCGCGAGAATTGAACTTCGAACCACTTGACCCCGACGCAATCGACTCTACGCAATCGACAGTGAAGGCGTCTTCAGAGCCGGATCCGGCAGCGGGGAAGTCTGGTGCGAATCCGTTCTACAGCGGATTCCGTCAGCCCCGTCTCCGCCAGGTCGAGTTGCTGTAAATCGTCGAGATCCGAGAGCAAGTCGGCGGCTTCATCTGTGAGTGGAATCCCGGTCAAATCGAGAGCCCGCAGTGTTGCCAGTTTCTTGACAGCGGGTAAACCGGCCATGGTCACTTGGGTCTTGCCAATTCGCAGGCCGATCACCTTCGATCGTTCACAGATCACTGCCAGTCCTGCATCGTCCAGATCCGATTCACCCAGGCTGAGGATCGCGACTTGCGACAGGTTTGACACTGCGTCCCATCCCTGTCCTTTCCACTGCACCTTCGACAATTCCAGGGCTTTCATCGATTTGAGAGACTGCAAATGGGCGATGCCGGCAGGGGTGACTGCGGACTGATTCAGACGCAGCGCCCCCAGTTTGGGTAACGAGGCCAGATGTTGCAGTCCGGCGTCGGTCACGGATGCGCCGCCCAATTCCAGATACTGCAGGCTTGCCAGCGATCCCACTCCCTGCAGCGTCGCTTCGGGAAACGAACCCGAAAGCTGCAGTCGACTGACCGAAGACAACTTGCCAATTGCCGCGGCACCGGCGTCGTCCAGGCTGCCGTCCATCAGTTCGAGCCGTCGCAGATTCTTCAAGTGCGTCAGCGCGTCGATCGCCGCGCCGCCGACGTTCAGTCTGTTCAGTGAGAGCGCCGTCAACTGGTCGAGCGACGACAAGGACTTCAATCCGGTATCAGTGATCTTTGTGCCGGACAAATCCAGGCCTTGCAGGTGCTTCAGCCGCGCTATGAGTGCCAGAGCAGCGTCATCCACGGGCGTCTGGGCAACATTCAGGATTTTGAGATGCTCCAGCGAGTCCAGATTGCCCAGCGTATTACCTGCAATGTGAGTTCGCTGCAGTTCCAGCGATTGCAACGATGGCACTGCTTTCAGCGCCGGCAGATATCTGTCTTCGATCGGGCATCCGGCAGCGATCAAAACCTTCAGGTTCGTCATTGGCACCAGCGATGCGAATTCAGCCCCCGTGACGGTGGTGTCGCTCACGTCGAGAACTTCCAGCGTTTTTTGACTGGGCAACTGCCTGAACGCCTGATCCGTGACCCGGGTCTCAGCCAGATTGACAATCGACAGGTACCCGATTCCTTCGTCGGCAATGCAATTCAGCTTTGACATGTCGTCGTCGACGACCGCCTGCTTTCGCAAGTCGACTGCCCACGCGGGACCAACGGCAACACCGGGGACAGTGGAAATCTTTCCACCCAGCTTTTCGATCTCCGGAAAGCGGGGGCCGGCATCGCCGATGGCATCGCCTCCGTCCACTTGAACCGTCTTCAGATTCGGCAGGTCGCGCCGCAGACGAATGGCGACCTTGCGGGTCACCCGGGTGTCGGTCAGAAACAGGTCCTTGAGTGACTTGACGGCCGTCAGTGCCGGCATTCCGGCGTCGGTCACACTGGTCTTGGACAGGACCAGCGATTCCAGATGTGGATACGTCGCCATCAGAATGAGTGCCTGGTCCGTGATTCCGGGGTTTTCGCCCAGCCCCAACCAGGTCAAGTTTTTCAACCCGACCAGATGCTTCATTCCAACATCAGTGATTCCGGTTTGTTCGAGCGACAGATGCTTCAACTGGGTCAGATTTCGAGCGAACTCAAGCCCCGCGTCACTCACAGGCGTACGGTCCAAAGTCAACATTTCCAGCGCCGACAGTCCAGACAGCGGCTGCAGTCCGGCATCGGTTACCTGGGCTCCGATAATCGTCAGGGATTTCAGCTTCTTGAGCGAGGCGAGATGCGCCACTCCGACATCTGTGATTCGCGTTTTAGATTCGCGGCCGTCGGGAACATTGCGACGCGGCATCGCAGTCCCATTTGGACCCTGAATGATCGAAAAGGATCCGTCCCCCTGATAGCCCACTTGCAGATGCTCCAACGTCGCGGCGTGTTGCAGGTGCGACAGGCCACGATCTGTCACCTGAGTGGATCTCAGATCCAGAGCTTGCAGTGCCGGCAATCCCGACAGAGTCTTCACGCCGTCATCCGAGATCTTCGTCCCCTGCAGGTCCACGTTGCGCAGGTGCTTCATCCCTGCCAGGCGGGGCAGTCCCGTGTCCGTGACGTTCGTTCCGGTCAGTTCCAGAACTTCCAGTTCCGGACAGGCGGCCACAAAAACGAACAATGCATCTTCAACGCGGGTTCCGCGGCCGTTGATTTTCCAGACATGCCCCTGATCGTTCGTTTCCACGGCGACCCCCATCGCCTTCAGCGCATCGCGAGCCCGCGGTTCATCCAAGGGGATTTTTTTTCCACGGGGACTTGCCGCGGGTTCGGTGACGGCCGCCGGGATCTGCGGGGCGGACTTGTTCTTGTCCGATTCCCCCTTCGACGGTGTCGCGGGCTGTTGCTGGCATCCAGCCACCGTACCCAACACGATTCCGCAGCACAGCCATTGCGACAGGGGCTTCATGACAATCCTTTTTGATGAATTCGATCGGCGGCTCCATAACGCACACTTCGCGAAGACGTGCTGCGTCCACTGAACGGTCGCCACATTGTGACAACGAAGCCGCCGCGCGCCCACTGTACGTTGTCTACCCGCAGTCTCCCGCACCAGGCAGGGTTCGCGGCGAACGGTGCTACAACCCGTACAGTCATTCCAATCGCATGCCCCTCCTGACGCCATCCCCGTCAAGCCAAATCGAATTGCCGATGATGACGATTGGAAACAGGGATTCGTTGCCAATTCGAGACAATCCTGATCGCGCGTCCGAAATGTGAACTATGTTTCATGACGACACACGAGATCGTTCTCCGTGTTGCCGGTGCCCACCCGGTCCCCATGTGACAATCACGATGAGCTGAATGATGACTCCTGAACAGGATCACCACAATTCACGTCCCCCGGAAGACCGACGGCACATCCTGGTCGTCGACGACGATCCGTTATTCCGCAGTCTGATGGTGGGCGTTCTGCGGCGTGATTTCGACGTCACCGTGGCCTGCGATGGTGCTGATGGATTCTATCGAGCCTTGGATCGACGTCCGGACGTCATCGTCCTGGACTTGCAGATGCCTGGCTGGGATGGACTGAAAACACTGCGAGCGGTGCGGTCACATCCGATCCTGGCCGACGTGAAAGTCATGGTCCTGACCTCGGACTCCAGCCGGGAGACGGTCCTGGCGGCGATCCATGCCGGTGCCGATGATTACACCATCAAGACCGCTTTCTCACGTGATGAATTCCGCCAGAAGCTCGACCGTCTGTTCCGGCAACCTCGAGACGAATTCGGCCTGGACTACGTCATGGCCAAGGCGATGACAGCTCCGTTGTCGTCAGAGATGCGTTCCGACGACTCACAGTCCGACGAACTGGTCACTGCCAGCAGTCGACGCGTCTCCTGGTCCGGTTCAAACGAATTGCTGCAGGAAGCGATCGACGCCTGGGAATAGTGGGTGCCGACCGAGCGACACTCTGCCTGCTTCCGGACTCCAGGATACCAAAAAGTCGGCTGCTTATGCCGTGAAAGACCGGCGGAGTTCACTATTCCAGAAAAACGGGAACAATTCCAAGTCGTCCGGGGCCTGACGGCACCCGGCTCACCTCTGCAAACCCGCTCCGACGCTGAATCCGCCCCGCGTCGGATTGTCAAAGGCATGTCCGAGGTTCTGTCGGAAATCCCACCATTTTTGTTGGATTCGATGGGCTTCTTCGGTCTGCAACAGTTCCGTGATCCAGGCATCAGTTCGCTGCAGCTTTGCCGCCAGGATCTCGGCCGCATTGGCTCCCATGCGGCAGGCGGTCGGGTTGTTGGAGACCAGCAGTTGATCGTAGTCGGCCCGTTCCAGCCGAGCGATCGTACACTCGGTGAGCGACCTGACCGTGACCGAATGAGGTCCGGCGTGGAAGAACGAACTTTCTCCAAAAACGCTGACGGCATTCAACTCGTCCAGAATCTGTTCCTGAACAAACGGGACAGTAAGAGCGATTTCGACGCTCCCTTCGAGCAGGACGTATAATGCCCGTTCCTGAGCCCCCGCCTCAAATACCGGCTGATCGGCAGCAACCGTTAATACCGCTGCGTGCGCCATCAACGACCGGACGTCTTCACCTGCCATCCCGCGGAACAGGTCCGTCGCCACCAACTTTTGCAGTAGTTCGTCGTTCATCGCTCAATCCTCTCAAAAGTGAAATCCCAGTTGTTCCCACTCAACCATTCTATGCAGCGGAATTGCTGCCAAATCGAGAAAAATGGCGTTTCCTGAAAACGAGAGTGCCTTTTCAAATGCGACTGCCACCACGGCGCAATCGCTTACGGCCTTTTCGTCGAACCAAAGCAGGCCAGTTGCCCCTGGCGATCGCGGCAGTAAATCTGATCATGCGCGACTACGACGTGGGGCCAGACATCCGATTTTGCAAGTCGACTCACACGAGACAGTTCGACATACGCCGACTGTTCCGGCACTGCAATGTCCGCGAGGATCAGTTCGCCGCGGTTGGCCCACAGGATCAACTTGTCATCCTTCGTGACCACGCACGAGCCGGCATCGCCAATGGCGGGTCCTTCCCAAAGCAGTTTGCCGGTCTGCCAATCGAGGGCTCGGATGCGGTTCCACGCAACGTAGATTCGGCCCGAGTGGATCACCGGAGTACAGGTCTTCGACGAGAACGGTTGTTCCCAGAGTTTCTCGGCCCCTTTCAAGGTAATTCGAAGTTTGCAGATCACCTTGTGATTGTATTCAGACGTAATCAGCACGCAGTCATCCTGCACCGCCGGGCTGGCAATGTTGTTCGCGAAGTCGGTAATCCACGGATACGTGGCAACCGTCTTTCCTTGATGGCCCGGATCGAGACGAATGACCAGCAGTCCATCAAATGTCATCACCGCCAGGCAGGAGATTCCCTCCACGGTGATTGGGGCCAGGCCTCCCGTGTGACCTGCAACACCCGTCGCCTCGGACCGCCATTGTTCGATCCCGGTCCGCTTGTCAAATGCGACAATCGTTCCGGTCGGACCGCCGACTTCCACCAGAAGCCATTCTCCGTGGACGAGTGGTGCGGTTGTGTATCCGTAATCGCGTCGACCACTGCGTCCCACTTTGGCTCGCTGCGGCATTCGGTAGTCGTCGTACAGGTTCCGCTGCCAGACGCGCTGGCCCCGTTTGGCGGTGTCCCAGCAATTCAGATCGCCATCGGCACCCAGCGTATACAGCCATTGAGTGCCGGAATCAAACTCGGGAGTCGACGTGGGGCCGGAATACAAGCCTTCATCGCCCGTCGCGTTGCGTCCGTATTGCCGCGTGGGGTACGTCATCGACCATTCTGTGCCTCCATTCGCAGCTTGCAGGCACGTGACGATGTCTTTCTCATCGCGATAACCGAGTGTGTAGACGTGCGAACCGACAGCGATGGGCGATGAGGCGCCGTCTCCCACATCGACGGACCACCGAGGCTTCGCATCAATCCAGTTAGATCCTGTCCATCCAGAATTCTCGGCACTGATATCGGTGCGACGACTGCCACGCCAGTGCGGCCAGTCATCAGCCTGGGTCGCCATCAGACTGAGTAGAACCAGGCTGAAGCAGGTGATTCGCAATGAACCGGTCAACGCCGACATGGCTGCCCTTTATCGTTAGCGGTCACGCGTGTCCAGGTATTTGCTCAAGAGATTCAGGTTGCGAATGAATGTACCGCTGTCGATCACCTGGCGAGTGTCGTCGCCACTGCCATGATACCGCAACCGGCCTTCTTCGACCCACGCGCCTCGTTCGTCCAACGCTGCAATTATCGCTTCAACGTCCTTCTCGGACGGACGGCCACGGCCAACCTGGAATCGGCTGGTACGGCGTTTCGCCAGTTCCTGCGGATCGAGACCCGCCAGCGCTGCCTGCTCCCTGGCCAGTTCATCCAGCTTGCTGGACACCTTGAAGCCGTAATGTGTGGGAAGATCGCTGTCGCTGAACGTCAGTTCGTAGCGTTTCGTCATATACAATGGTTTATTGGTTTGCAGTTCGTAGAAGCGAGCCAATTGTCCGTCGGGCAATTTCGACGCTTGCAGATACTTAATCGCCCGGGTGACCGGATCCAGAAACCGCTTGTCAGCGGTTTCCACGTAAAGGTCCAGCAGGATCCGGATCACTCCCTGCGACTCACCTCCGGAAACCGCCGGGGGCTCAAACTTCCGAGCCCAGGCCGGGTGCATCTGCACGTCGTATTGTTGTGCCCACGCGGGCTGCGGTTCCGGCAGTTGTGCCAGCAGCAGGAATCCTCCGGCCTTGACCGCCGCGTCGCGATATCGCGGTTCGTCGTAAACCCTCGCAGCCAGCAACAGCGCCTCGATCGTGTCCGCGATCGCATTGTCGTTTAGCGTGTAATGCCGCCAGTAATCTCCGCCGGGGTACGTGCGTGGCCAGTCATTGGGGAAGCTGGCTGGTCGGACGGGAAACTTGTCCGGTTCCGGAAACGAATCGTACACCTGTGCCCAACCACCGTTGGGGAATTGAGCCTGGACGACACGATCCAGCGCGAACGCGATCGCCTCGTGGACACGTTCGTCCTTGAATTCCAGAGCTCGGTCCAGTCGCATCAGGAATCGTAGAGCGGACTGGGTCTTATCGTCGTCGAACGACGTTAGATTTCGTCCCCGACGCCGCAACGGATCGACTCGATAAGCCAGCTTGGCGCGCGCTTCCGGAGCAAATTCCACACGGTCCTGCCAGCCACCGCTGCGAAGTTGGCCCTGGATCAAACATTCTCCGGTGGCACTGGCCGCTTCCAGCAGAACGGGATGGCGCGTCCGTTCAAACGCATCCAGATAGGCCAGCCCAACCGCGGGAGTTCCCGGGGGTTGCACCCAGAGCGTATGAATGTCCGTCTTGCCCTCGCCTTCGCGCTTCTTCAGATCCGAACTGTAACGGTAAACGTAACCACCATGAGAGGCAACCTGCTGCCGGTAAAAGTCCACAGCCCGATCCAGCGCATTTTCGGCACGCTGTCGAAGTTCCAGGTCCGCCGCCACAACGGGTGTTGTGACCATGGTCATCATCAGCGGCAGCAGCAGGTCCAGTCGAAATCTCATGGCGATCAGTTCCCCTCGATGATGAGTTCCTTCGACGCGAGCATAAGTCACGAGGATAAGAGCGACCACCTGCTTCCGCCAGACTCCCAACGCATCAAACTATCCAATTTGATGAAAGTACGAAGGGGCGATCAACTAATTGAGAATTGGAACTCGCTCGATTGCTTCACTCAGCGCGGGAGGACAGAATCACGCCGGATCGGTTCCGCTTCGCGGTCAATCTCCCCGTTTGACACTTCAAGAATTGTAGGTCGAGATGTTGCGAAACCATTTTTCCCGTGCTGGTCTGATGTCTGTGCTTGGTATTTGCATCGCATGCCTGTCCGGATGCGGTTCGGAACCCAGTCAGGGCGGGATTAAGCCGGACGAGGCTTCAATCAAGGTGATTGTCGCCACGCCTGTCGAACAGCAGGTGACTGACTACATGGATTACACGGGGAGGACCGAGGCGGTGGAATTCGTGGAAATCCGTCCGCGTGTGAGCGGATACCTGACCAAGGTCGAATTCATGGGGAGTCTGGACTCGGAGGTCAAAGCCGGGGATCTGCTGTTTCAGATCGATGACCGGCCGTATTTGAATGCTCTCGCGAGTGCCGAAGCCCGGTTGGCCAGTGCCAATGCGGCCCACAAGACCAGTTCGGCCGAATTGGAACGAACGGAGTCACTCTTTAAGAAGGGGGTCGTTGTCCAATCGGAACTGGACCGCGATGTCGGACGCAAGGCTCAGGCGGATGCCGACATCCTGGGAGCCCAGGCGGGAATCGACCAAGCCAAACTGGATCTTGAATTCACCAGGATAACGGCGCCGATTGGCGGAAATATCAGCAAACCGAACATGACGATCGGCAACCTGGTCACACCTGCTTCACCGTCTCTCACTTCGATCGTCTCCGTCGATCCGATTTATGTCTACTTCGACCTGGATGAACCGACGATGTTGCAGATCCAGAAAAACATCCGCGAGGGCAAACTGCCGACGGGCAGCAGCAGTGACTACAAAATCCTGCTCGGATTGATCAACGATGAAGGTTATCCGTACTCCGGAACGCTCGACTTCGTCGACAACCGTGTCGACCCGAATACGGGAACCATTCGCGTGCGGGGGATATTCAAAAATCCAAAGCCCGAACGCGGCAAGCGTGCTCTGTCGCCGGGATTGTTTGCCCGGGTTCGAGTTCCACTGGGGGATGCACACAACGCGCTGCTGGTTTCTGAACGGGCTGTTGTACGCGATCAGGGGAAGACAACACTGTACGTCGTCGGAGCCGACAACAAGATCGGCGTTCGAAAGATTCAACTGGGATCACAGCATGGTGGATTGCGCGTGGTCACGGGTGAGATTCAATCGGGCGACAAAATTGTCATCAGCGGATTACAGCGAGTCCGACTGGGATCGTTGGTTGATCCCGTGGTGAAGGACATGCCTGGGATGTCTGCGATGCCGGCAGGCACCGAAGCGAAGTGACATCGGATTTGCTTTGCTGCGACCCCGTCCTTTCCACCATTTCGGCTGGATTCCACCATGCTTGCCAAATTCTTCATCGACCGCCCGGTATTTGCTGTCGTCATTTCGCTGGTCATTGTTTTTGCCGGGTTATCGGCCCTGGCGACATTGCCCATCGCTCAATACCCTGAAATCGCGCCTCCGACAGTGGAAGTCTCCTGTTCATATCCCGGTGCCAACTCGAGTGTTGTGCAGGATACGGTGGCCGCACCGATTGAACAGGAGGTCAACGGCGTCGAAAACATGCTGTACATGTCGTCTCAATCGACGAACGATGGCGGTTACAAACTGAACGTGACGTTCAAACTGGGCACGAACCTCGACATGGCCCAGGTGATGGTGCAGAACCGCGTGTCGCTGGCCATTCCGAAGCTGCCCGATGTTGTGAAAACAACAGGGGTCAGCACGAAGAAGAAATCACCCAGCATCCTGCTGGTGGTCAACATGTACTCGGATACCGACGAGGCGACAGGCAAGCCCGTGTACAACCAGTTGGATCTCAGCAACTATGCCACGATCTACGTCCGTGACGAACTGTTGCGGTTGCAGGGGGTCGGTGACGTCAGCTTCCTGGGGCAACTGGATTACAGCATGCGTGTCTGGCTCAATCCCGAGCGTCTGGCGTCGCGCGGATTGACAACTGCGGATGTGGTCAATGCGCTGAAGGAACAGAATGTTCAAGTGGCCGCCGGCCGAATCGGTCAGCCGCCCGCCACGGCCGGACTTGATTTTCAGTACACGTTGTCGACTCTGGGCCGGTTGGTGGAACCGGATCACTTCGCAGACATCATCGTGAAAACCGGGGAGCGGGGCGAAATCACCCGATTGCGCGACATCGCCCGCCTGGAACTGGGTGCCAAGAACGAAGACATCCAGTGCATGCTGGACGGAAAGCCATCGATCGGGCTGGCGATTTATCAGCTTCCCGGATCGAATGCCCTGGAAACGGCCGATCGCATCCGGGCGACCATGAAACGACTGGAGCAGCGTTTCAAGCAAGGGATGCGTTACGAAATCGCCTACGACACGACGCCGTTCATCGAGCAGTCGGTGGATGAAGTCTTTCATGCCTTGAGAGATGCCATCATCCTGGTGGCGGTGGTTGTGCTGTTATTCCTGCAGGACTGGAAGTCGATGATCCTGCCGATGATCGACGTTCCGGTTTCGCTGATCGGAACCCTGGCGGTGATGGCGATGCTGGGATTTACGCTGAACAACCTGACCTTGTTCGGGCTGGTCCTGGCCATCGGAATCGTCGTCGATGATGCGATTGTGGTGCTGGAAAACATCGAAGTCTGGCTGGCGAAGGGTCAGGACGCCCGAACCGCCACCATCAATGCGATGAATGAAATCACCGGACCCATCATTGCCATCACCCTGGTCTTGAGTTCGGTGTTCCTGCCGAGTGCCTTTCTGGGAGGAATCAGCGGCCAGTTTTATCGTCAGTTTGCCCTGACGATTGCCACGTCGATGATTATTTCGGCAATCAATGCGATGACCATGACCCCGTCCCGCGCTGTTCAAATCTTCAAGAATCGAAAACACGGTCACGATGATCGCGAAGCCCTGCCGTGGTGGGGCTACGTGATCCTGCTGGGATGGCTGAGCGCAACACTGATCTGGGGACGACTGGGAGGTCGTTTGCACGAGTCCTCTGCCGCGATTCAGTGGATCGTCGCCGGGGGAATGGCGGTGCCCGGCGGCATCGTGGGCTGGCTGGTGGCGAAGCACGCCAACAAGCTGCTGTCGATCTTCTTCAAATGGTTCAACCGCGGCTTCGACTTCCTGACTGTCGTCTATGGAAAGCTGGTGGGTTGGTCATTGCGGCTCTGTGTCATCGTGCTGGCTGTCTATGGCGGCCTGCTGGGGCTGACCTATGTCGGCATCACGCGGACACCGGTGGGTTTTATTCCCAACCAGGACAAGGGCTATCTGCTGGTGAACATCCAACTGCCGGATTCCGCATCGCTGGAGCGGACGGTGGAAGTTGTCAATCAGATTGACAAGATCGTCAGTGAAACTCCCGGGGTCGTGCACCGGATGGGGATCCCCGGCCAGTCGATCATCCTGAACGCGGTCGGATCCAATTTTGCCTCGATGTTCGTGATCCTGGACGATTTCCACCATCGCGGCAGTCACGACAAGTATGCCGCGGTGATCGCGGGAAAGCTGCGCAAGCAGTTTTTTGAAGAGATCCTGGATGCTCAAGTGAATGTGTTTGGAGCCCCCGCCGTGGATGGCCTGGGGAATGCCGGCGGCTTCAAGCTGATGGTTGAAGATTTGGCGGGGGGTGAACTTGCGGACCTGCAATCGCAGGCCGATGAACTGGCCCGCCGGGGGAATGGGACGCCGGGTCTGGTGGGGTTGTTCAACAGTTTCCGTTCCAATGCTCCACAACTGTATATCGATGTCGATCGCACCAAATGCAAGTCCATGGGAGTCCCGTTGAACGACGTCTTCAACGCCCTGCAGGTCTACCTGGGGGGATATTACGTCAATGACTTCAACCAGTTTGGACGGACCTGGCAGGTCAACCTGCAGGCCGACAAGGGCTTCCGGGCTCAGCCGGACGACATCAAATCGCTGAAGGTTCGCAATTCGCGAGGGCAAATGGTTCCGCTGGGAACGCTGGTGACCATCGAAGAAATCGGCGGTCCCGTGATGATCACCCGATACAACATGCGCACCGCAGCCACAATCAATGGCGGTACCATGCCGGGAGTCAGTTCCGGCCAGGCGATCACGATGATGGAGGGCCTGGCGAAGCAGGAGTTGTCCCAGGATCTGACGTTCGAATGGACGGAATTGACTTATCTGCAGCTTCTGGAAGGCAGCGCAGCCGTATTCGCGTTCGTCGGAGCGGTGATCCTGGTCTTCCTGGTCCTGTCAGCGCAGTACGAAAGCTGGTCGATGCCGCTGGCGGTACTGCTGGTGGTCCCGATGTGTCTGCTGAGTGCGGTGGCGGGTTTGTGGATGTGGAAGCTGGATCTGAATATCTTTGTCCAGGTCGGATTCATCGTGCTGGTGGGACTGGCGGCCAAGAACGCCATTCTGATTGTAGAAACCGCGCGACATCGAAAGTCCACAGGCAGCACCCGGTTTGACGCCGCGATTCACGCCAGCAAGGATCGGTTGCGACCGATCATCATGACTTCGTTCGCCTTCATCCTGGGTGTTTTGCCGCTGGTCTTTTCCCATGGTGCCGGGTTTGAAATGCGCCGTACCCTGGGTGTGGCCGTCTTCTTCGGAATGCTCGGCGTCACGGTGTTCGGGATCTTCCTGACGCCAGTCTTCTACTTTGTAGTGGACTGGATGTCGTCACGCGGCGACTCGCAACCGGCGGCGGAGCCAACAACAGGTTCCGAAGGCTGATTGGTTCCCGAAGAATGACAAACCTGATTTCGGCCCGATCGCTTGGCCAGGTACAGTTGCTCGTCGGCCCGTGCCAGCATGTCCGCGGGCTTGCAGGCACGGTGCGGTGTCAGACAACTCAGTCCGAGACTGACGGTGACCGAAATGGCGTGCTCTTCAAAGTCGATCGGTGTCGCTGCAGCGACCTGGCGAATTCGCTCCGCAACCTGAATGGCATCGGCCAGTGATGTGCGCGTCATCAGCAGGGCGAATTCTTCTCCGCCATATCGAGCCAGCAGATCGCCGCTTCTCAGGACAGACTTGGCACGTTGTGCGAATTCCACCAGCACGGCATCCCCCGCCAGATGTCCATGGGTGTCGTTGATGAACTTGAATTTATCCAGGTCCATCATCACGACACACAGCGGCGAGCCGGCGCGCGTGGACTGTTCAAACTCCCGTTCCAGCGTTTCCAGAAAATAACGCTTGTTGTGGACCGTTGTCAGTCCATCGGTGGTCATCAGATGGAACACCACCTCGTGATATTGGGCTTCAATCCTGTCTGCAGACAGATACTTGAAAATCTGATTGCCAAATCGGACACGATCTCCCGCCCGCAGCAGTCGAGGTTCGTGCAGACACTGCTCATTGACGAATGTTCCATTGGTGCTGCCCAGATCAGTCACCAGATGCGACTGGCCCACGGACTCGATCATGGCGTGTCGGCGCGAGACAGAATCATCATACAGGGGAAGACTGCAACTGGAGTCTCGGCCCACAAGGACCTGTTCGCTTCCCAGGACCAGCGGCGGTTCGATCTCCTTGACGGGGTAGATCCGAACCAGCATGCAGCGAGCCGCCGACTGGGCAAGGACGGCTCCAATCGAATTCGAGAATCGCGTTGTCAGAATGTCGGTCATGATGCGAGGATCTTGCTCATTGGATTGAGTGTGAGCGTCTGCCGGAAAGTCAGAGATCACCCGGAATCGTTCGCCTGCGGGGGTGGTGCGGTAGAAACTCCATCTCCGGAATCATAGCGTTGTTGGAATCCGCAGGCGGAAGAGCCTGCAGCCCGGGTCGAGGACCCGGCCAGGCCCGTGGCCGAAATGCCGGCGGACCAGGCCTGATGGCGGGGCGGATCAGCGGACCATCCTGACCGGGATTCCGCGGCGTGACACCGAAAGGTTGAGGGTGCGGATGAGGAAAGAACATGATGAATGATAAGACGAACAGGAGCGCCAGCAGTGATCCGGGACGCCGCCATTTCCGCGGCTTCTTCAAGATCGTCTGGCTGGAATCAACGTGTCGCTCGGCGCTGAGAACAACGGTCGGCGTTTTCGGAGCATGACTGCGATTCAGAAACGCTGCGAGCGTCTCTGCGACCTCGTCACATGTCGAAAACCGCTGTGCAGGCGACTTGGCAAGCATTCGCAACAGCACATCACGCAATTCTGGAGGAAGAGTGTCAGGTGGATTTTCCAGCCACGGCGGCGTGTCAAACAGGTGTCCTCGCAACTTGGCGGCTGCTGTGCCGTATCGACTGGTGCCGAAGGGGACCTCGCCGCTCAACAGAAACACCAGGGTGCAGCCCAGCCCATAAATGTCGCAGCGACTGTCCACCTGGCTGGCGTCGTGAGCCTGTTCAGGCGCCACGAAATCCCAGGTCCCGAGCATTTCGCCGTTTTCTGTCAGGTGAAGATTCACTTCGAGTGTGCGCACCAGTCCGAAGTCGAGAACCTTGACGACCCCGGACTGGCTGACAATCAGATTTGACGGTTTGATATCCCGATGAACAAAGCCGCACCGATGTGAATGGGCCAATCCCAGGGCTGCCTGGTAAACCAGCTCGCACGCTTCACTGACCTGAATTGGTCCCCGACGTTTCACCAGTTGCGCCAGGTCGTCGCCGTCCAGCATTTCGGTGACGAGATACTGCAGCCCATGGATGCAGCCTGCATCCACGGCATTGACAATATTCGGATGTTGAAGTTTTCCCAGTGCCAGCACTTCCTGTTCAAATCGCAGGTGTGCTTCCGTGGAATTTGTCAGATCCGACCCCACAAACTTTACGGCGAATCCCCGGTCCAGATGCAGATGCCGGGCGGCATAAACCGTTCCCATGCCACCGCCGCCGATCCTGCGTCCCAGGGCGTATTGTCCCAGCACAAAACCGGACAGGTCTTCGCGCGTCATGTCAGCCGTGCAGAGCGTCAGTTCGGTTGAATCACCAGGCCGGGATTTCCTGGCCATGTTCAGCTTTGAATTGTGCTCCGTACCGAAATTGCTGGCCGTCTGCTCTGTCGGTGGATCCGCAAACACGGGCCGCAGGGCTCGCGTTCGGTATTGAGTGTCGGAGTGAAGGACGGGGTCTGACATGGTTTGTGCCGCAGAACGCAATCAGAACAGCCGGCCGACTGGAAATGCGACCGTTGGTTAAAACGGTACGTCGCGAAATTGAAACCATGTGTCGATGCCAGGCCGGATCGTCCGATCAGGGCGATTTACGAATGGATTATCGCGATAAAAGCAACGTTGACGATTGGCGCACCAAAACCACACCTGGTGGCGTTTGCTGTTTGTTGGTTCGCTAACTCGTCCGAAACGGTGCGGCCTTTATGGCTGTTCCTTGGATTGAGGGAGCTTTTCCAGTTCCGCATCTTCCAGTGCGAACTCCTTCAATTCTTCCAGAATGACCTGCCGCTTGTCTTCGCTCAAATACTGCCGAATCAGATCGGACATATCGTCGCACATCCGGTTAATGCGAACTTCGCCCGCCCGATCTTTACGGGCTTTGGCAACCTTGACTGACGGGACTCGAATGGCCGTCACCCGGTCCAGAAAGTTCTGGACATCGGGCAGCTTTTTCAGATCCTCGACGGCATTGAGGGCACTCCGCTTGTCATTCTTCTTGATTGCAGACCGTATCCGGGTCGTCGCGGACGTCCTCGCCGCGACGGTTTCGATCAATTGGCCCTGCAGCATGTACAAGTCCGATTCTGCTTCCAGTCGGGCCGAATCGTCACGAACTTCCAGGCGCATCGTCGACTCGGCCCCGGGAAGAATCGGCACGCGCGCCAATAGATTTCGGCCGCTGTAGGCAAACAGCCAGACAACCGTGTCGCCGACGTGCGGAATGGTCACGCGTCCTCGTCGATCAGTCAGCAACACCTGCAGCAGATGTTCGTCCTTGTCCTTTGCATCGGCGGCGCGGATCGTTGACGAGTCTCTCAACTCAACTCGATGGGCGACCAGTGCCAGCGATGGTTTCGATTGCGTGGCGAGATCGAGGACCGTGGAGCCATGGTGTGACTTCACGGCAATGGCCACGGTTTCGACTCGCCCCCGTTGTTTGCCACCGATGGGCGATCTGAGACCGCTGTGCAGGTGACACTTCAGCCGGGCACCAGTCCGTTCTTCGGTCGCCAGCAACGTCCAGGGGATCGGCATCAGGCGTTCTATGGACCGGTCCCGCTTGCGGCTGGCCAGGACCGGAGCGAACGTGGTGGCATTTGCCGAGAGCGCGAACGATTCGTCGGGGACTTGCACGCCGCCCGCACGCAACAGAACTCCGACATTGTCCCCGTCGACTCCATCCACAAGGCCGATTGGCCGGAACGCCTGATGACACAGCCGCAGCAGCACGAGGGGGATGTCGAGCCGGTCAACGGTCTCAGCCCCGACCGGCGGCGAGTCGAGGTTGAATTCTGGTTGCCAGCAACGCACATCAATGCGCCAGCCGGATCCGCGAGATGTCACGCCGGCCACAAGCCAGACATCAAAGTCGGCGTCCTGCGCGACACGCTCCTGAAGACCGGACAACGTCAACCGTGACAATCCTTCCGCACTGACCGGTTGAAGCCAGTCCGCTTCGGAAACATCCATCACCCATTGGGCACCCAAACAACGTCCCGCGGCGTTTCGAGTGTTCTGGATCAGTCCGGATCGAGACGACGGAGACTGGTCGATTCCGTCAAACGCGATCTGCAGATTGACCCGATACGGACGCAGTTCCAGGGGAAGATCGTCCGACGACCCCGCCATGCTCGCCTGGCAATCTACAAATACCCGCAGAGCGATCGCCAGTGGAACAAGGCACTTTGCCAGGGGCAATCCGCGGACTCCCGATGTCATCATGGTGTTTCCATTGGATACCAGGACTGGACGGTCCAACGTTCCAGATCGTCGTACGCATGCATCAACCTTGTGGGAATCCCGACGATGTTTTTCCGAGCCACCAGGTATTCATCGACTTCCCACAGTGGAATATAGCGGGCTTCTATCTGCAGGTCCGCCATCAGTCGATGCAGCAGCCTGGTGGCGGTGGTCCAGTCGACGGTTCGCTCCAGTTCCAGCAGGATGCGGCGAGTCGGTTCCGAAAGAGTCTGCAGCGCATCGACCCGGGCGGACGACTGCATGGTCAACAGCGGCCAGATCTCCGTCAGCGGTTCGACGATCCTGGCGGTCCGATAGCAAACGTCCCAGTCGCCGTCCGGCTCGAATCGATCCAGCAGTTGAACTTCGATACCGACCCGCTTCCACTCGGCAATCATCGCCAATGCCAGTTCCCGCGTTTGCGGATCGGATGGACAGATCATTTTCAAGACGGGAAGTTCGCCCCCCAGTTGTTTTTTGGCGGTCAAGGCGAGAGCGGCAGCCAGTGCGGCATCATAATCGGACTGAGGCAACTGGCGATTGTATCCGTAGCTGTTCGTGGAACACAGACAGGTGACCAGTCGGGCCTGAGGGCCGCTGACGCCTCGCAGGACCACATCGCGCAGCAGTCGTTCGCGCGGAATGCCATGCAGCAATGCCCGCCGGAACTGAGCATCCTGCAGGGCTCGATTCCGCGGATGAAACATCAGGAAATGCGATCGTGGCTGAACATAAGGCACGACAAAAAAACGCCCGTCGTCCTGCAACGACTTCAGGTCCTGCAGGCTGGCCTTCGGCAATAGCGAAATCTCACCTCTCAACAGCCCCTGCAGCGCGCGATCCCACGATTCATAGCGCGTTTCCACAACCTCATCAACACGTCGCAGCCGGGTGGAATCGGGTTGAGATCGGACTCGCACAAATGCGGTCTGCGTATCGTCAGATCGCCGGAGCGAAAACCGCTCACGCCCGAGTTCCGCAGACTCGCCGATCGTCACGTCATTGTTGTACGAGCGTGTGGCGTCGCCGACAGCCACGGTGAATTGCCACATGGCCTCCGGACGCAGCGGCAATTGACGGAAGTTGACGCTGAATTCCGCCGAACTCTGCACGGTCACTCCATCTACAAAACCAGCCAGTCGTTCATCGTACGCCGGCGAGTCGGGATGAATCCGGGCCATCAGCTCCGCATAGATGTCGGCCGAAGTAATCAAAGTCCGGGACTCCCAATCCGACCGCTTCAGCTTCAAGCGGAATTGAACCCGTCGGCCGAGATCGGTTGGTTCCCACGAATCAAAAAACGCCGAACGATACCGAACTCCCTGGTCTGAAATCCCGGATGGCTCGAACAATTTGATTTGAGTCATCAGCCGGACGCGCTCCTCGGCCTCGGTGGGTATGGCTGTCGCGGTCTTTGCGTTCGCCAGATCCAGGACACCAACTTGCAGGACCTGATGGCGTTCGGTCAGTTCCCGATGTGCGTCCCTTAATCCCGCGGTTTCCGGCCAGATCCGTGCTGCTCGGTCGACCAATTGCACAGCCCGGGGCGCGTCGCGCTGCGCCGCGGCCTCGCGTGCCTGCAGCAGGACGGATGCCGCCTGTCGCATCAACTCTGTTCGCCATTTTTCGACGATGGGGTTTGTCGGATCGCGAGCGGTCAGCCGGGCGAGATAGTGCCGCGCCTGTCGAACGTCGTCGCCGCACTCGGTGATTCGCCGATCAACGACCCGACCCAACCGCGCTGAAAGCCCCGTCAGGTCGATCCCCGGCCGCCACAGGTCTTCGAGCAATCGAAGTGCCTCGTCCGTCCTTCCCTGCTCGAACTGCTGATCAGAATCCTTGAGGACTAGCCGCTGATAGACTTCATCAAACCTGGGCCAACTGGGAAACAGCAGATCGTCTTTGCGGACTGGTTCCGGATTGGGAAAATCCTTGGGGCGTTTGAATCGCAGCTTGAACCGCACGCTGCGCAGTTCTTCCTCAAGTTCCTTGATCTCCGCGGCGATTGACACAATCGTCTTTTCGAGCACATTCAAACGCAGCTTGGAGGCGGCTGTGTTCCTGTTTTTGGGCAGATTCAGTTCATCGCGCGACTTGCGCAATCCCGCCCGTTCGTCCTCCAGCGCTTTCACCCGGCCCACCAGTTCCGCCTCGTCCGATTCCAGTTCGGACTGGATTGGCGCGAAACTTTCTTGATATCGACGGGCGACCAGCAACAACAAATCGTAGGCCAGCGGCACATTTCCCTGTTCAATCAGCCGGTCGGCGCGCCGCAGTACCAGATCTTCGTAATAGATGATGGTCTCGACAAACCTCAGTTCCACAGTGTAGTCCGGGTCAAGGCTTCCGTCTCTCAGAGTGATCTGCAGCTTGTAGTTGACGGGGCGGAGCGCATCCATTCGCTCACGCAAGGTCTCCAGTTCCTGCTTCAAGGCGGCTTCGCGGGCGTCGAGTTCTGCCGTTCGATCGTCCCCCTTGTAGAACTGGCGAAGGCTGGCAATTTCCGCCTCTTTGTACGGCCTGTATTTGAAGGCCCGATTGTAGGTCTGCTGTGCCAGTTCGTGCTTGATCGTCAGGCGCGAGATCAAATCAGGGCGAGACGCCAGGGGCTCGATCACCAGGACATCTTCTGTCTTCAAGACCAGCCAGTCGAACGGCCTCTCTCGCAGCAGCACGTCGGCTTCCGGAAGGTCCATGCCTTTGGCAAGCGGGACCTGTTCTTCCCGTTCTCGCAACGGGGTTTCTGGTTTCGTCTCTTGAGCGACGGCAAGTGTCGCCGCGAGTTGCAGGACAAAGCAGAACCACAGGGCAACGGAGTGGTGACCCAAAGCTCGCATTCATCCCCTCCTTTCCTGTGTCAGAGGCACCACAATCTGTTATTGATCGCCCGCCAGATTCAATCTATACAGCGCGCCATCACAGGCGACTGCATAGGTGTCGTCGCCCAGTTTCTTCAAACCCGTCGTGAGCGCCTGCGGCACGCGCAATCGACGCGACTCTGTTCCCGCTGCAGCATCAATCGCCAGCACGGTTCCATCACGGCAGGCAATCCAAAACTTTCCATCAGTCAACAGCGGTGCCCCGGCGGGTTCCAGCCCCTTCAAAGCGAGCGACCAGCGAAGTGGCAGGTCGCGACCGTCTGACAGCAGATGCAGCGTTCCATCACCGGTCCAGACCAGGCAGCCCGAATCCGCCGCCCAGAGGCCACGCACGGTCGCGGCAAACTGACGCTTTCCCTCCAGATCGAAGGTGCGCCAGTTGAAATGCTGCACCGTGCGCGAAGCATCGGCCACCAGCAATGCTTCGTTCCGCACGATCGGCGGAATGTCCACGGCCATTTCCAGTTGAATCTTGGCCGCTTCGGCCAGGTGCGGCACATCCGTGTTTCTGACCTGGATGCGTGTCAGCAAACCGGAATCCGTGCAAGCCAGGACTTCGGCGGCGTCCAGACGCAACAGGTGCTTCCAGGTCGCCGCCGGTCGATCACCCACCGGGGCAATCCAGTCCTGCACGGCTTTGCGGCCGGCGGTGGGAATCAGCTTCAAACGGCCGGGCAGTGGGACGATCAACCCGTCATCCACCAGGACGGCGCCAGTCTGCACAGGTTCCTGACCCAGCTTCGCCGTCAGGTCAATTTGCCCACCGGTACCGATGATCCAGACCTGTGCGACGTCGCCATTGGCGGCCAGGAAAAATCGGCCGTCGTGCAGCGTTGACGCGGTCAGTCGTTGTTGAACGCGGGCGGGAAGTTCCAGTTCCACGGTTCCCTTCAGATCAAATCCCCCCTGCTGCAGCCGTTCCTGGGACATGACCACAACGTGGCCCGCTTCCGAAATGCCAATCGCCCCGCCGTCGCGCCCGGGTCCAACAGCCAGCAACTCTGCCCCGACCACTGTTCTCCAGGGACTGATCATGCGTTCGCGTTCCACCGACGAGAAGATGACCGCATCATGAAAGGGAAGTTTCCGCCCCACGAAGAACTGGTCGTCAATCTGCTGCAACCGCTGCGAAGCAATCCCCAACGCCAGGGAATTCGAGTCCATGCGGATTGCATCCGCGCCGATTTCAAAGCGGCGAAATGCCGAACTGGCCATCCAGAGTTGGCGGTCAGCCCCCATGGCAACATACAGCGGTGCCCGCACAACATGCTTCGCCGCCGGTTTTGCTTCAGGCTCGGGCTCAAACTTCGGTTCCGAATTCGCGGTCTCCGCCTTCGCCGAGCGACGCTTTTCAATCTCTTCGTCCTCATGGACCTGGTATTGCGCCACGGGTGCCAATTCTTCTCTGCCGGGTTCATCCGTGACGGAAAACACAGCCAGTCGTTCTCCACTGGAGGGAACCACCAGTTGATTGCCGCGCAACACGGGTGATTCTCGGACCTGTCCCCGTACCCGGACCGATTTACCCGTCATTTCAGTCAATGCCACCTGGGGATTCCCCGCATCCCACAGTCGCAACTGCGACGAATCCGCCTTGTCATTCACACACAGCAGCAGCAGCCTTCCCAGACCCAGCGGGGGTGCCGAGATCGAACCTGCGGCATGATCTGTAAAGGTCATGGCGGCCGGTGCCAACGGCCGCATCGACAACGCATAGATCATCGCCATTTCGCCCGGGAGAATCAGGTGCTTTCCATCCTCCGAAAGGACGGGCGGTCCGCTGACATTCTGGGAAAATGAGATGCGTTCGGTCAGTCGGCCGGTATCCAGATCGATCCGACACAGGGATTGATCATCCGTCGGCAGATAGATCTGGCCTTCATGCACCAATGGCGCTGAACGGGGCCGTCCCTGCAGCGTTTGTCTCCAGATCAGTTTCCCGCTGACCGGACCGCAGCACAGCAACGACCGCTGGTACGAGTCATACAACAGCAGGCCCGGTTGAGATCCGGTGACTGTCACCGGAAAGAACGGGGCGTTGAATCCCGTCGTTCTGCGCCAGACAACTTCACCCGTCACCGAATCAACGGCATAGCAGGCGTCCTTGGCCATGACATAGGCCACCCGGCCCAGTGACGCATCTTCTGATCGAGTGCGCGAGTGAAAGAGACTCAGGGCGGGTCGCGGATCCAGCAGGAACGTCTCGGTGGACTCGGCAGGTCGTTCCCGGTCATCATTCACGATGACCTGTCGTTCCAGTTCGACGGCCTTTTGCAACGCTTCCTTGACGCGTTTGTGGCTGGCGAACCCGTCATACGCCCGAACCAGCTTTTCCCGCTCGGACAAGGCCACCATCGGTTGTTTGGCGGCCAGCGCGGCGTCGATGGCCGCCATTGCATCGTCGAACAGCTTTTGTTTGCCGATCGCGATCGCGGCAGCGATGCGCGCTTCCTTAATTTTTTCCAGAACAACCGTGGGCGGTGACGCTGGATCCGCGAACCGTTCGAGCACCACCTGAGCGTCTTCAGAAACAGTCAACAATCCGGCATCGCGCGACGACTCGGCACTGCGTGCGGCCCCCAGGGCAATTTCGCCAGCATAATGGTGAATGGTCGAATGCATCTCGGCAAAATCCGCTTCGTTTCGATGATGCGAAATCAATGCCTGCAGTTGTTCCAATCCCGTCTTCCACGCGGGGGTGGCGCCGGAAATCTCCTTTTGAACGAGCGCTCGTCCCAGGCCTCGCCGAGCTTGCTTCCGCAGCGAGTGCCCCGGATATTCCCGCTCAAACTGCTCAAACGACGCGATGGACTGGGAGTACTGCCCGTCATTCAATTCAGTCAGAGCCCGGTCATAGAGCCGCGTTGCCTGTTCACGCCCAATCAGGAACCAGAAGATTCCGGTGATCAGGATCAGGACCAGCCCCCCCAGACTCAAACCGAGCACCAGTGGCGATCGCAGGACGTCCTGCTCCCCCGGCCGGGCCCGCATTGTAAGTCCGGAGACTGCCGCAAGGCGAGGGCGTGTCGCAGCGGGCGGTCGCTCCTTGCGCTGCATGCCGGTCAAATGACTCGACACGAGCGGTTTCAGCGGCACGTTGGAAGCGGCATCTTCCTGTTCACCGGCTTCAAATGCTTCCAACGCCTGCGATTCAGTGTAGACAGCCCCCATATACAAGGACATGTCTTCGAGCGGATTGAGGTCTGGTTCCGGCGGTTGGGGCTCACGTTTGGAATCCCGCCGGGGCGTTGCCGGACGCCGCGTCGAATGCTCCTCTTCCGGCTCCAACAGTTTGAACCCGGTGTCGTCTTCGGCCGCTGTTTCCTCCTGGTAATGCAAATCCAGGCTGCCGACCCGCACGACGTCTCCGGGGTGAAGTCGTGCGTGCGCAACCGAGATTCCATTGACTTCGACTCCGTCCCCCGTCGCTGCCGTCACCTCGAATTCCGACTTGTTCCACAAGATGCGGCAATGCATGGCGGCGACATCATCTTCCGGAACGCAGATGTCGTTGAATGGTTGCCGACCGATCGTCAGAGGTTGTGTTCGCGACAACACTCGCTGTTCGACGGTTCCGTTCCCATAACGTAATTCAAGTGAAGGCATCGTTATTCGCTTTTTCCCTGACGTGATACCAGTCGAATCTTTTGCATGCCGACACTGTTGCAGGCGTCAATCACCGCGATGACCCACCGGTGCAGAGACGTGGCGTGTGCCGAAATCAAGGCTTCGGTCTTCTGCTCTTTACGCATTTTATCCTTGAGGACATCAGCCAGGCGTGTCGGGTCGGCCACAGGCTCGTCGTCGATAAAGATCGCGTTTGTGGCGTCGATTTGGATTCGAATGGACGAGCCTTCGAGTTCTTCCAGGATCTGCAACTGTTGCGCGGCCCCTTTTTTGTCCGGATCGGGCGTCGGAACTTCAATGCTCTTCTGCAGGGCGAACGATGCGGTCACCATGAAGAATATCAGCAGCTGAAAAGTCACGTCCACCATCGGTGTCAGATCCATGTCGTCTTCGGCATTGGAACGTCGATTCAACTTCAGTGCGGGAGCCTCGTCGTCAGAGAATCCCTCTTCGTCTGAGGCCTCTTCACGATTCGTCAAATCGTCACGATCTTCTGGCGTTTCTCTGTCGGAACGCTGGGTTACAACGGGCTCTTGTGCAGAGATGCTGTCGGCGGGCGGTCCATTGGCGGCGGCCTGGCTCGCAGGTGGCAATGAGGGCTCGACTGCACTTACCGCTGCCGGATCGTCGGGGTTGTCGGTTGATGGCTGCGATTCAAAGATGTCTTCCATCGGGACCAGGGTTTGCTGACCGCATTTGGGGCATGCCACCAGCATTCCCGCCTTGCGGCTGGTGATGCTCATGAGCCCCGAACACGACTGGCAGCGAAACCGAATCGCCATGACACACCCATAACTGGAATTGAAATCTCAACGCAGGATACGCGAAGTCATTCCTGCGGCCTGTCGCCCACGCCCATGAACATCTGAGCCCCCTCCACGGATGTGATAGCCCTGGCAACCTCTTCAACGATGCCGTGCGGCACGTCTCCTTCTGCCTTGATGACGAATTTGCGGATCCCTCCGCGCGTCTTCTCTTCCACGTACGGCCGCACGTCCGCCAGTTCCGCTTCGTCGCCCTGGACATCACCCAGGACAATTCTTGGTGATTCCGCGACACTTTCGGCGGCAAAGATCGTGATGACGGCCGCCCCCAGGGAATCCACTCCGATGGCATGTTCGGCAACCGGCACATCCAGGTCCGGCTTGCCCTGCATCGTCGATGAGACCATGAAGAAGATCAACAGCAGGAACGTGACATCGATCATTGGGGTAATGTCCAACTCTCCCTGAACCGGTTTGCGCCGGTTGCCAAACGAGGCTCCGTCTTCTCCGGTAAACAGGCTGCGACTCGCCATCGGCATGGACCTCTTCGCGACGATACGAACTGCGACTATTGACCTCTGGATTTATCGCTTCCTGGATTGAGCCGCATCCAACTCGTCCAGAAGCCGTCCGATCTGGTGCTGGACAGCGTCGGTCAGTCGTCCGATGCGAACCTGCATGGAGGAAATGCACATCACCAGGGGGATGGCGATCATCAGTCCCACCGCCGTCGTGATCAATGCGAAGCTGATGTCCTTGGCCAACTGGCTGGGATCGACACCAGTTCGATTACTGGACGCAATTTTGCCGAACGCAGCGATCATCCCCAGGACGGTCCCCTGCAACCCGAGCATCGGAGCCGTCTTCACCACGGTGTTGACCCACGAGATCTGATAATCCAACTCCGACAGCACTTCTCGTTCAAAGGTCTCACCCAGCAATTGCCGCAATTTGGAGATCGGGCGTTCGCGGTGGTTCAGGGCAATCAGCATTAATTGAGGTACCGCCTTGGCCCAGTAGGGCGGCGAATCGCACAACTCTGCGACGCCGTCGAAGTCCCGGGCCTGCAACCGCTCGCTGACCTGATTCAGAAAGTCGTCCGCCGCTGGTTGCGAACGGAACTGTTTCTGGGCGATCCGGCGAAAGACCAGGATTGTCAGGAACAGGCCGTACACTGCCGTGATGGCCTGCAGCGGGTAGATCAGGAAGCTCATGAAATCGACCAGCTTGGTCATGTCCATGGGCAGGTTGCTCCGGGAGAATCAGGTTTTGGGAAATGGGAATTCGCCGGGCGCGAGGCGAATTGAAGCTCAGTATATCGAGCCTTGTCGACTCTCGGTACTCGCTGCGAGATTGGGATTTTGAGCGACTTCAGCGTGCCATCCGACGGCCCGCCTTGCAAACCCTTTGACCACGGGCTGCTATTGAAAATAGATCTGTCGAACGACGCTGAACTGGTAACCCTTTCCCGCCGGTTCAACCGAAAAGTAGGTCCTGCGGATTTGGGACAGGGGCCGCTTGCGATAATCCAGTTCCAGCCGGGCCAACTGGGATTCTGTGGCTTTCGGATAGAAATGGAAAATCGCGGTGTCAGCGTGGACTTCAACGTTGGCTCGCTTGAACAATTCGACGTCGGCCCCACGACGGTCGCCGCCCTGCCACGTCATGTACATCCGCTGTTCGCCCTGCCCACCGTCGGCGTATCGAACAGCAGGACGATCGGCGGTCAGACTGGACAGGTACGCCAGCTTCCCCGCGGGCAACAGTGCACCCAATTCGATGCCGAAGAATTCCAGTTGCCGGGCGTATTCGTCGACACCAGCCCGTTCGCCATATCGCACAAACCAGCGTTGCTCACGGGGCACCCCCCCCGCTCCCGGACCAACACCCAGCCCCTTCTTTCCGGTTCCCCGCGCGCTCCCGGGTTTTCCGCTGTTCTGGATTCCCGTGTCAAACTGCTGTTGAATCTGCTGGGTGGCAGATTCCGAAAGCTCCACCACGCTCTCCAGGGCCTCCGCGATTTCCGACTTGTCGGACGGCATTTCTGTCGGCGATGCGTCGTGGACTTCCGGTTCGGGCGAGTCCACTCGCAGGGTTTCATCCGGCGCACCGTCGTCAATTCCGCCGGGAACTTCGACCAACTCCACCGGAACCGTCTGCGGAGGGGGAGGCAGGCGATTCGTAATCCAGACGGCGACCACGCAAACGCACATCGCTACCATGCCCACAAACAGGGCAATCGTCCACGAAGTGACACGATCATAGAGCGTGTCGCGCAAGACAGGCGTGGGATGGGAACGGGACCTGGTCGACATGCGGGACTCTTCAGCTACTGTTTGCGTTTCAATGTTGTTCGATCATCGCGCTCGTCGTAAGGGCGAATCTTCCGGTACCAGTCCGTCCACAGTTTGGTGGAACCCAGTTGCCATTGATCCAGGTGAGCCAGCCGTTGCTCATTGGTCGCGTCCTCAGCCAGGCCGTCCGTGGGATCGATCGGCAATGACAATCCATTGGGACGCCGACTCAGGATGCACAAGGCCGCACTGGCTTCACGCATTACGGATTCATCCACATCGGATAATCCGCGTATCAGCAGCGGTGCCACTGTCATGTTGCCGGTTCGTCCCAACGCCCACATGGCCGTGCGGCGGACTTCGACTCGCTTGTCGGTTGCCAGGCGTTTCAAGACGTCCAACTGCCCGATCAACTGCTCTGGGTGTTCCAACTGGACCGCTTCGACAACGGCGGCCTGGGCCGCCTCGACCCTGGCTCCAGACGACTTTTCGAGTTCTGCCAGCAATTCGTCGATGGAACCATGCAACTTGCGAGAGGCAACTTCCCCTGCCTTGACGGTTACTGCGTCCAGGTTGTCGGGCAATCCCCGTCCGCCGACCAGCAATCCACCACCAATCGTGGGGGCCTTCTTTTTCGGCTTGGTGACCATCTTTGCCGTCGCCTTCGTCAGGAAGAGAATCGTCAATGCCGTGGCCGGTATGGGACCGCAATTATCCGACCAACTGCCTTCGGCGGTCTGTTTTCTCAGCAATTCGTCGGCGCCTTCGTCGTACCAGTCATGCGTTCCCAGCTTGTCGGCTTGCGCCAGAGCGGCCATGCGTTCAATGCCATACCAGTAGTAATTGCCGTACGAAGTCGGCTCGGCAAAGTGGTCGACACTCCATTTCATTCCCTCCTTGATGGACTTGTCCATTGACGAGGCGGTCATGGTGGTGGTGGTCCGAACTTTCGGCCTGGACTTTTCCTTGTCGTCGACCAGTCGTTCCAGGACCCCAAAGCGACGCGTGGGAGCTTGTGCTTTCGGTGCCGGTTGCTCCTCGTCGTCGAATACCACATTCTGGAACAGGATATACCGAATGACCAGCAGCGACCCCGTTCCGGCGGCAGTCATCGTCACCGAGGTATCCATCGCGCCAAATGGGGCGCCCGGCCCCGTGGGGTGGTAACCAAACCCCCCATTGGCACGTTGGGTTGTCGTCAGCCATTTGGCTGCCTTCTCCCACGTCTCGGCCGGGACTTCGACACCGGCGCGCGATGCCGCCCAGAGTCCCAGGATCGCATACTGACTGATACTGGTGTCGCCGTAATCGGTACCTCCTCCACCTTCCTGCGGGTAGTACCAGCCACCGTAGGGACGCTGACGGGCGATCAAAAACTGGGCGATCGATTCCAGTTCAGGGCGATAAGTCTCTCCGTCCACAGCCTCCAGCAGCATCGCGTCGACACCCGCCTCGTAGTTGTAGTTCGTGACCGGGACGTAACCACTCGGCCGGATTTTCGCCTTGATTTCCTGAATGACCTTCTGAATGTCGGGGTGATTCGCGTCAACTCCCGCCTTGACCAGGCTGTAACAGGCCAGGCTTCCCTGAGCATTGGATTTCTGCTGGGACAACAGGTATCCCTTGGCGCGATCGACCGCCTTCTGGATCTGGGCGGGATCCGCGGCATGAGCCTGCCGTCCCGTCACGCTGACGATCAGGACCAGCCCACAGGTGACGACCTGCAACAACCTGAGGGATGGCATGGCACAGAACATGTCAGATCCATTCGGGACAGGATTTCGCGGGTTGGGATCGAACATCACTGATCGTAGGCCTGTGTGGGACAGTGTGTCAATCAGGGCTTCGCACTGAGATCGCACTGGCACAGGAACTGTCCGCAGCCAGGACAGCCTGAACCGTATTTCTGCCGGACCGCCGCATCCAGGTCGACGCCTGCCACGTTGGCAATTGTCGCCAGCCACGCCAGCACGTCGGCAAACTCCAGTGCCAGCGCCTCGTGGTCATCCTCACGCAGTGCCGCAGCCAGTTCGCCAACCTCTTCCATCAGCCACATGAATGTCCCCTCGACTCCACGGGCTTCGTCCTTGGCGCCATACATCTCACGAATCAGGGATTGCAGGTCACGGAGCGACAGCGGAGTTTGTTCGGTCATGATGAAGATCTGATGAGGGAATGGCGTCTCTGACAATAGCGGCTTGGAATCCGACGACGGGCTCAGTTGGGATTGAGATAGTACCACCACAGCGCGACCACTTCCCGCAGCATGAGTCGCTCCTGGTAATAGAGCCGTCGGGAATCTCTGGCCGGGACAGTACAGACCTCCCACCCTGCCCGGCGAAAACAAAGTTTGATCCGCGGCAGATGATAGTAATTGCTGACGGCCAAAACACGTGGCGGCTGTTGAAAATCAGACCGCACGACGAGATTCCGCACGGTCGCCTGCGTATTCAAGCCGTCGCGGTCAAGTTCGATCGAATCGCCGGGAACCCCCAGCTTGATCGCCAGGGTTCGCATCGCTTCGGTCTCGTGCACGGCTCCCGGCCCCGGTCCACCGGAAAACACCAGCTTTGACGCAAGCCCCGCCTTGTACAGTTCCACGCCGGTTTTGACGCGATCCGACAGAGCCATCGAAGGAACCCCGTCCGGACGCACATAGCACCCAAAGACCACGATGATGTCTGCGGGCCGACGATAATCGGTCAAACCAAAACAGACCATTTGTGCCAGCGGGAATGCGACCGCTGCCACCAACACAGTCGCCACGAGGATCAGTCGATCAAACCATTGGCGTGGAATACTGTCTCCTTTTTGCCGCACGACTTGGACCTGCCGGACCCCAACCAGGATCCAAACCAGCACCAGCAGGATCGCTGCCGAAAGTGGAATCGCCGATTGCGAATAAATGCCCCCTGCCGCAATCAACCGCCAGAATGTCCACGCATTCAACGCGGCCACCGCCATCAGGACGCCCAGCAACCCCGACAGTAGCCAGCCGCGAAACGGAGCCCACCGGGGACACAGGGCATATGCCAGCAAGCCGAGGGCGTTGGTGAGCATCAACAGCCGATTGATGCCTGGATCGGCGAACCTGAGATCAATCCACCATAAGTTGGCATCAAATCCGGGATGGCTCAATTCACCGACAATGTTAGACAACGTAAACACGGCCAGGAATAACCCCCAGCCGCGCGACGAGGCAATCGCGATCCGAACCGTTCGCCGCGGAGAAGTCGTGGCAGCAGCGGCGGTGGACATGCTGACTCCCCGTAATTCGGCAACAGTTCCAAGTGAGCCGGGTGCCGCCAGGCCCCGGACGTTTCTTTGCACTCTGCCACAGGTCCGGGGCCCGGCGGCACCCGGTTCAACTGTTGGAAATGCGCTCCCCCATTTGCAAGCAGTCGTCCTTAGTCTTCGCCGTCATATTGGATCAAGCTGCAGATATCACAATTCTGCAGCCGATCGCGGCCATTCAGAAATGTCAGTTCGATCAGGAATCCGCAACCGACAACCTGCGCATGACTTTGCTCGGCCAACCGCTTGCACGCTTCGATCGTGCCGCCCGTGGCCAGCAGGTCGTCCATCAGCAGGACCCGGCTGCCCGGCGGCAGGGCGTCGATGTGCATTTCCAGCGAATCGCTGCCGTATTCCAGGTCGTACTCGAATCGTCGGGTTTCGAACGGTAGCTTCCCAGGCTTGCGAATCGGGATGAAGGAAACATCCAGTTCCAGTGCCAGCGGTGCCCCAAAAATGAAGCCGCGGGATTCCGCCGCCAGGATGGCGGTCGGCCTGGTATCCACAAAATGGTCGGCAAACTGCCGGATCGCATGGCGAAAGGCCTGTGGTGCCGAGAGCAAGGGCGTAATATCCCGAAACAGGATGCCTGGCTTCGGGAAATTCGGGACATTGCGAATGAAATCTTTGAGATTCAAACCTCGGCTCCTTGGCAGGGCGCTTGTGTTCAGTCCGTTGCATGAATCTGGAACATGAGCCGACGTGCGGGCAACGGATTTGTCAATGCGCGTCGAACTCGTTCATCCCTCACTGACGCGTCGGGCTAATGTTTTGAGGCTCCTGCGATTCCGTCGCAACAGCCGCACGGCAATCAATAGCTGCGCGGCCGGACGCGACCCTGGACGCGGCTTGGCAGTCCCATGATTCGCAGGAATCCTTCCGCGTCGGTCTGATCATAGGATCCGCCCGCTTCCATGCTGGCGATCTTGTCGTCATACAGGCTGTTCGGGCTGGTCCGGCTGCAGACAATGATGTTCCCCTTATACAACCCCAGCTTGACCTCGCCGGTGACCACCGATTGCGTCTGACGATTGAACGCCATCAAGGCATCCATCTTCGCCGTGTACCAGAATCCATAGTAGACCATCTCGGCGATTTCCGGAGACAGCCGATCCCGCAGGTGCAGCAGGTCCCGATCCAGCGTCAACTGTTCAACGTAGCGATGCGCTTCGTAGAGCAGTGTCATTCCCGGCGCTTCGTAGACACCGCGGCTCTTCATGCCGACAAACCGGTTTTCAATCATGTCCAACCGGCCCACGCCATTCCGGCCGCCGATCGTGTTCAACCCCAGGACCATCTGCAGAGCGCTGACCGGCTTGCCATTCAACGTCGTCGGCACGCCGCTTTCAAATCCGATTGTTACATGTTCTATCTGATCGGGGGCTTCTTGAGGTGAAACCGTCATCCCGAAGTCGGGCACGTCGACACCGGTCGTCTGAGGATCTTCCAGCACGCCCGCTTCGTAGCTGATGTGCAGACAGTTCTCGTCAGAGCTGTACGGCTTGGAGACGGAAGCCTTGACGGGAATGTTTTTCTCGGCGCAATAGGCGATCATTTCGGTACGGCCCGGAAACAACTCGCGGTAACGTGCAATGCGCCATGGGGCAATAATTTTGATGCCGGGTTCGAGGGCTTCCGCCGCCAGTTGGAAACGACATTGATCGTTTCCCTTGCCGGTGGCCCCGTGTGCGTACGCATCGGCACCAACTTCACGCGCCACCTGCAGGCAGATCCGGGAAATCAGCGGCCGGGCGATCGATGTCCCCAGCAGATACACCCCTTCATACCGCGACTGCCACTGCATCACGGGAAACGCAAAGTCGCGACAAAGCTCTTCCTGGGCATCAACAATTCGTGCGGACTTCGCACCGCAGGTGTGAGCTTTCTTCAGAATCGCGTCACGATCTTCACATGGTTGTCCCAGGTCGACATACACGCAGTGAACGTCGTATCCCTCGTCCTGCAGCCAACCGAGAATGACCGAGGTATCCAGACCGCCGGAATAGGCGAGCACACAACTGGGCATGAACGTTTTCCAATACGAAAGCAAGAACGACACGATCCAACAAACTGCACGGCAACAACCGCGCCGGCAGACTGATTATAGCCGCCGGGCGATGAGTCGCCACCGAACCCAGATGGACAACTTACTTCGATTCCGTCTTCTTTTTTTCGTACGCGGCCAGAATCCCTTCCGGATCGTCGTTGAACGCATCCCGGCAACCGGTGCAGCAGACGTAATAGGTTTTTCCCTTGTACATCACGGCAATCGTCCCGGTGCCTCCCGTCACAACGCAGATCGGGCCCGATCCGCCGACCGCCGCGATTTTGGTCCCCTGTCGCTGATAGGCGACTTCACCCACGCGCGTGAAAAACGACTGCTGTTCGGGCCGCCGCTCAAACAGCACCAGCATCCGATTCTCGTTCAGCATCGTCAGGGTCAGACGATGCACGTCCTTCTTGTCGTCCTCCCCCTCCAGAACCAGTCGCTTTTCTGCCAGCTTTCCCAAGTATTTGCGCGTCGAATCGTTCGGCAATGTGGCCGTCAGCGCGAACTGTTTGCCCGCTTCGTCATACGTCAGGATCGCAGTCTTCCACTCTTTACCGTCTTCAAAATTGAACCGGATTCCGGTGCTTTTGGCCTTCAATTCCCAGACCAGATCGGCCTTTTCCTGCCAGGCCCCCTGTGTGGACCCACGCTTCACCTGCCCGATTCCACGCCAACTGCCGATGACGCCATTGAAATCGCGCAGAGCTTCGATCAAGGCGGCCTGCGGTGGCGACTTCGGTTCCGGGTCGGCACAGTACGCCACCCACGTCGAACAGATACCCACCAGGGCCACGGCTGCTGCCGCAAGGTTCCCTGTCGAAAAACGGCGAATGAACATGACGATCACTCCACTGATTTGAGATGCCTGGCAGACTCTGCCGCCCAACCCGCTTTCCGCCAGGATTGAACCCCGCCAATCGCACCACCGACCGGCGGAGATTTCAGACTTATTGTCTGAAAATACCGGCCAGCGTCAACGGCTCTGTTGCCAAAAGTCAACATCGTACTCCATGAACCTGGCTTGGATCGACGTTGAATCTGCCCGAAACGGCAGAATCGTCCCCTGTTTCGCCGTTCTGCCGACCAAATCTGCTCGAAATGTCAAAACGTTGCGTGAACCGGCAGCGGACGAACTAAGTTGGGTTGGATGGCATCCTGTCGCCATAGACTCCGTAAGAGACGACCAGAGCCAGTACCGATTGCTGCGCGTGAGGAATCCTGGAACCATGTTGGACCCGACTACCGAATCCGATGACGACATCTATCTCAAGAAGAGTGGGATCGACAATAGTATCGGGTACCTGATCGCCGGCGTCGTGGTCCTGGTGTTTTTCCTGGTGACCGTGCTGGGAATGGGTAAGATCCAGTCGCTGTCGGACGAGGCTGGCAACAAGGATCGCTTCGCCCCGACCGAAAAGACGGCAGAAATCGGCGACGTAGAAGCTGCGGGAATGAAAGACTGACAGGTCCTTCGATCCGGTGCTCCGGGTTTCCGAATCACGCTCCCGACCGGGTCAGCTTGCGGAATCGTTCCAGCAGATCCCCGGTGACGGGCCCTGGTCGGCCATTCCCGATGGCACGTCCGTCCAAAGTCACCACGGCCACGACCTCGGCTGCCGTTCCCGTCAGGAACATCTCGTCGGCGACGTACAAGTCGTGACGTGTCAGCGCGCATTCTTCTACGCGATAACCTGCTTCCTTCGCCAGTTCCATGACCGCATTGCGCGTGATCCCTTCCAGGATCCCGGCGTCGGCGGATGGAGTACGAACAATCCCCTGCTTGACGATGAAGATGTTGTCGCCGGTGCATTCGGCGACTTCACCCTTGTGATTCAACATCAGGGCTTCGACCATGCCAGCGTCGGTCCCTTCGATGCGGGCCAGGATGTTATTCAGGTAATTCAGCGACTTGATCCGGGGACTCAACGCACCCGGATGGTTCCGGATCGTGCTGGCGGTGACCAGGTTCATTCCCCGGGTATACGTCTCGGGCGGATACAGCGTGATCGTATCCGCAATGATGATGACCTGCGGATTGCTGGTCTTGCGGATATCAAGGCCCAGGCTGCCGGCTCCGCGCGTCACCACCAGGCGGATGTAACCATCGCTGATGTTGTTCGCCTTCACCGTCTCTTCGACTGCCGCCATCAATTCGGCCGGCTGCATGGGGATCACCAGCCGGATCGCCTTGGCGCTTTCGTACAACCGATCGATGTGTTGCTGGTGCAGGAACACTTTGCCACCATAGGCGCGAATTCCCTCGAAGACCCCGTCCCCGTAAAGCAGACCGTGGTCGAACACGCTGATCCTGGCGTCAGCCTCATCCACCAGTTTGCCACCCAGATGTATCTTCAAGCCCATTGCACACCACCTGACAAAGAAGCCCGGCCTTTGCGAAAGCCGGGCTTCTGCTTCATCGTTGGAACATCAATCGAGCAGTCGTTCGCACCGCCTTGAATCGCAAACTCAGGCGGGGTTGGCTGGTGGCCACGACGTTCGGCGTCGTGCCGTCCAAGCTGGAACTTCCAAATTTTCAACAGGTTGCGACGTCGCTTGTCGCGGAGACGCGCTCAGGCGGCTTCCGACTGGGGAACAATCCGGCCTTCACATAGCTTCACAGTGCGATGCGCTTCGGCCGCGATCGCCTGATCATGCGTCACCATGATAATAGTCAGTCCCTGCTGTTCATTCAACTTGCTCAGCAGTTCGATGATCTCCCGACCTGTTCGAGCATCCAGATTTCCCGTCGGTTCATCCGCCAGCAGGATCTCGGGATGAGCCACCAGGGACCGGGCAATCGCCGCCCGCTGCATCTCGCCGCCAGACAGTTCCGAGGGGCGATGGGTCAGCCGATGCCCCAGGCCCACCTTGTCAATCATCTCCCGAGCCCGATCCTGATACTCGCGCCGGCGTTTCCAGTAACCCCAAATGGAATGCCGGATCATCAGCGGCGCCAGCACGTTTTCCATCAGGCTCAGTTCCGGCAACAGGTGATAGAACTGAAATACGAATCCGAAGACATGATTCCGCAGTTCGTCACGGGTCCGGGCCGGCAGGTCATCGATCCGCTGACCTCCCAGTTGGACTTCACCAATATCCGGCGAGTCCAACAGGCCCAGCAGATGCAGCAGCGTGCTTTTTCCCGATCCAGACTGCCCGACAATCGACAGGAATTCCCCCTTGCGGATGGAAATGTCGACACCATGCAGGACGGGAACCTGGTGATCCCCCTTGCGATACGCTTTCTCCACCGAAATCGCCGCAATGTGCGGTTCAGGCATGGCAATCGTGTCCCGGGACCTGGCGGGTTGAGGGGTCGTGAATTGCTTGATGACGGTGGTCATGAATTCCACACTCCTGAGTTGTTTCGGTCTTTCGTCCCGTCACCCCACTGGCCGGGGTGATTCTCTCTACCGGCTTGAATCATTCGTAACGCAACGCTCGCACGGGCTGCAGTCGAGCGGCACGACGGGCGGGCAGAACACTGGCCAGCACCGCGATCGTCATGGCACCCAGCGCCACCCAACAGATTGTGAACGGATCGATATGCGTCGGAATCGTTTTGAAGTAGTAGATCTGTTCGTCGAAGACTTTCTTCCCGGTGACCACTGCAATCAACGCTTCAATCTCGTTGATGTACTTCACAAACAGCAGGCCCGCGATCACCCCGACGCCGCTGCCGACCATTCCCAGCGACAGTCCGTAACTGAGGAAGATCGACATTACGCCCGAAGAGCTTGCTCCCAGGGCCTTCAGAATGCCGATGTCGCGCGTTTTCTCGACCACGATCATGAAAAAGATCGCCAGGATTCCGAAGCCGGCGACGGTGATGATCAGGAACAGCAGGATGTTCAAAATCGAGGACTCAACATCCACGGCCGCCAGCAGCGGGCCCTGCTTCTGCTCCCAGGTCCGCACGGTGAACTGGTCCGGCGGAAACTCATTCCGCAGAATTTCCATCACCTTTTCCGAATCGCGGAAGTCCTTCAACTTGATCTGGATCGAGGTGATCGCCCGGGATTCGTTCCCGTTCTCGTCCGTCTTGACCATGTTGCGGATGTGCTGCAGGTGTTCCAGGTTGCAGAACACCAGGCTGGAATCGTATTCACTCATCCCGCTCTTGAAGACATCAACGACGGTCGCGTCGAAGTAGGCTGGCTTGGGAGTTCCCGCCGTGACAGTACTGATCTTCACATCGTCGCCCGGACGAACCATGTAGACGGTGCGGATCTGCTTGGTGGTCTCGTCCCGGTGAGGAAAGCTGATCAAGTTGCAGCCGACATACAATCGACCCGTTTGCAGTTGTCCAAAGTCGGCCGCCACTTCGGGCTCGGGATCGGCAAACTTCTGACCGGGTGCCAGAAAGGGATCCTGGGCTGGTTCCATTTCGTCATCGCCGTGCCGCTGCTTCTTGATCGCATTGGTGAATTGCCGCATTTCACGTTCATTCGCCGCGATTCGTTGCCGGTATGCACTGGCGGTGTCAGACAGCGTCCAGTCGGGAACATGTCCGCGATCCCGCTCGGCCGCAGTGATCTCGCCCCCCGATTCCTGCGGGTGGTAACTCTGCAGGTAATCAACCAGTGGTCCAACCTGCGACTTGGTTTGAGGATCAATCCCGATCAGGGTCACGGGTTGGTTCAGAAACTGGTCGCCATATTTGAAGCTGAGCATCCCGTAGACTTCCACGGTGGTTGTCACACCGACCATGTAGTTTCCGATCAGCCGCTCGACCATTTCCTTGTGCGCCTGGGCGTTGGCGACACCGTCGTTGCTGCGGGTTTCGATGATGATGTCGGACAGGATCCCCTGGATCCGCAGCCGCATCTCACTGCTGAAGCCGGCCATCACGGCATTGACAACGATCATCGTTGCCACACCCAGCGTCACACTGATGACGCTCGCCAGAGCGATGTATCGCGATCGCAAATACCGCTGACACAAAAGCAGTTTGTACATGAGCCATTCCTTTGGCTTGTGGAAGTCGCGTCCCGCGACGATCAGCCGATTTCCTACATTCCCTGTTCTGGTTTCAGCAACGGGAAAAAGATCACATCACGAATGCTATTGGTGTTCGTCAACAACATCACCAGTCTGTCAATCCCGATGCCCATCCCACCCGCCGGTGGCATTCCCACCTTCAGGGCTCGAACGAAGTCGTGATCCATTTTGGCCATCGAATCTTCTTCTGCCAAGCCTTCCAGTTGGGTTCGGAACAATTCTTCCTGCAGTCGGGGATCGTTCAGTTCCGTATAGGCGTTGGCCAGTTCCATCCCGTCCACAAACAATTCAAACCGTTCGGCGATCGACGGATCCGACCGCTTCCGCTTGGTCAGCGGACACATCGAGGAAGGATAGTCGTAGACGAATACGGGCCCCGCCAGCTTGTCTTCCACGGTCGCTTCGAACACATCGTTCACGATGACATCCGGATGCCGACCAGCCGTTTCAATATGCAACCGCCCCGCCACCACCGCCACCGCTGCCGCGTCGTGCATGTCACAGCCCGCGTGTTCGCGGAACAGGTCTCCATACCTGGCCCGCTGGAACGGTGGGGAAAAATTGACGGTCTTGTCGCCCCACGGCAACACCGCAGTCCCGTTCGCCGCAATGGCGGCGTTGGAAATGATCTTTTCCGCCAGGTCCATCATCGCGTGGTAGTCGCCATAGGCCTGATACAGTTCAATCATCGTGAATTCGGGATTGTGAGTGCCGTCGACACCCTCGTTCCGGAACACGCGACCAATTTCATAAACCCGTTCGATCCCGCCGACCATCAGCCGCTTCAAGTGCAGTTCCAGGGCGATCCGCAGGAACAGGGGGATGTCCAGTGCATTGTGATGCGTCTTGAACGGCCGGGCCGCGGCGCCGCCCGCGATGGCGTGCAGAACCGGCGTTTCGACTTCAAAAAAGCTTTCTCCACGCAATGTCTGACGGATGGAATCCAGGATGCGCAACCGCTTGAACATCCGTTCCAGGACCCCATCGGAATAAATCAGGTCGACATACCGCTGCCGCAGCAGTGCTTCCTTGTCCTGAATTCCGTGGAACTTCTCCGGAGGCTGGGCAAGTGACTTGCAGAGGATCGTCAGACCGGTGACCAGGATTGTCTTTTCGCCCGTATTGGACACTCGAGTGCGACCGTCGACGCCGATCAGGTCTCCCAGATCCAGGCATTCGAGCAACGCCCACATTTCGTCCGACGCTTCTTTCCGGGAAAGCATCAACTGAATGCGTCCGGTGTGATCCTGCACATGGATGAAGTGCAGTTTTCCCTTGTCATTCCACCTTAAGATACGACCGGCCACCCGGACCACCGGCCCGTCTGTTCCGGATTCGGCCGGGCACAATTCGCGGGCCTTTTCGATCGCCAGATGACCGTCAAACCGCTGCCCCCAAGGATCCAGACCCAAGGCCTCGATCTTGGCAAGTTTTTCCAGTCGTGCAGCTTCCAAACGGTCAGGAGTCTCGGACATCGGTCGCGGTTTCTGTCTGTCATCAAATGGTTTGTGGAACGAGGAAGGGTCGAGACTATGCGTGAATCGGCAAAAAACGTCAATCCCACCTCCGGCAGAGATTGCCGGTTGGACAATTGTCGCGCGGTCGAGGTTCGGAAATTCGATCCGATCTGAACACCGCCGATGCTCGGAACTCATTCCAGCAAAATGACTAGCGATGATCGACGCACCCATTAAGCAGCAGTTCGACGGTGATTGACGACAATCCGGCCGATCCCGGCGAGCCACAGGAGCATGAGCCCGCCCAGGAGTGCGGCCACGAGCGATATCACCGGCTTGCAGGTATGTTTCACTGCAGAATCGTTGTTCACTGGTGTCACTTGAAACAAGGCTGGATCCAAGGCGTCTGCCATCGTCGTGTAACCATTCAAACGGCGGTACGGTCCGGGATGGTCGTTCATTTCCCAGAGGACCGCCTGCATTCGCCGGGCGAATGACAGATTGGGGCCAGTGGCAGGTGCCTCCGCATCGTAGTATCCCTGCCGCTCAATTGCCTGATACAAGTTCTTCGCGTGCGAAGGCTGAGGGCTTCCCGTCAACTCCTTTAAGTAGTCTGCCACGACCGCTTCTGACAAGACTTCGCTTCTTCGCACGAAGTACACCTGTGATGGAGAGCCGAGTTTGATGTTCATGTAGGTTCGATGAACTCGGTCGGTCACGGTGATGGAGTCCGGGCGATAGACGCTGTCGGGCAACAGCATCCCGGTAGCAGAACCGGATCCACGGGCAATGATCGTGAACTCGTGTCCTTGAAGGGCGACTCGCACGGCCGACCTGTCTTCCAGGGTATAGTTCGACGGTCCGAACAGGACATACAACAGGACGACGATGACAGTGAAGGCCCCGCACGCCACCGTCCAGGCGCACAGGGACGCAAACGTCCCCAGGCTGCGAACGGCAGACCGAACGATTGAGCCGTTCAGCAACTTGGCGAAATCCGCTTGTTTCCAGTACGTTCGAGGCAGATCGACCAGACGTCGCAGGACGCTGCGCAAATCAGGAAGAACCGTTTGTAGCGGCACACCTGACACGGCAGCCACGTCAACGCGGTCCAGACCGGAGTCAGTTTCCACAGGTCCCGCATGGGACGGGGAACGAGCCACCAGCACACGCCAGACAACGATGGTGACAATGGCAGCAAACACGACGTTACTGACGAGTAATGTTCCAATCCCGGCCAGCATGGCCAGGCTTTCCGGAGGAAGTCCACGAATTGTGGTCGGCGAACCCGCGGGACTCGCAGCGGACGAATCGGGCGGGACTGACCGCGGTCGTTCCGCAATTGCCGGGCCGGCGGCGAAGACCATGACATTGGCCCAGAGAAATCGGATCAGGGCAATGAACAGTGTTCCCCAGAACGCCACCATGAGCCCCATCATGCCGCTCACCAACACCAGTTCCGGCAGATTCATCCTGACGGGCCTGCCCATCGACGGGTTGAAAGCGATCGTCCCCGCCACACCGGCGAGCCACAAAAACAGCACCTGGCGACCGGAAATCGACTGGAAAAAGATCGTGCGGGCCTGCTGATTCCAATCCTGGACGACAGGCTTGGGAGGGACCGCCGGATTCGCCGCCGGCCGTGGAGTCGGTGATGGTGTTGGACTTGTCGGCCCGGGCGGTGGCACGGCCATCGGCTGCTGAATGTGGGCGAGCCATTTTTCCAGCAGTTCCGCGACTTGCCGGGCACTTTGAAATCGGTCCGTTGGCGACTTGGCCAGCAGTTTCATCACGATGTCGCACAGCCAGGCCGGAATATCCGGATTCAGTTCCTGGATCGGTCGCGGAGGATCATGACAGACTCGTTTCAACACTCCCATCGTGGTGCTGGCTCGGAACGGCGAATGGCCGACGCACATGGCATACATCACGCTTCCCAGGCTGAACAAGTCGGCTCGATAATCAACTGCATCGCCATTGGCCTGTTCCGGGGCCATGTATTGTGGCGTCCCGGCGATCACACCGCTCTGTGTCAGGCTGGCATCGTCCACTGCGCGGGCCAGTCCAAAGTCCGTCAGCTTGACCCGCTGAACGCCGTTTTCCAGCAGGATGTTCGAGGGCTTTACATCCCGATGAACCAGCCCCTGAGCGTGGGCGGCCGCCAGTCCGGCCGCCGTCTGCACACCGATTCGCAGGATCTCCTTGAGGTCCAGAGAACCTTCCAGGTCGAGCTTTTGCTGCAGAGATTGTCCGGCGATGAACTGCATCACAATCTTGGGTTGTTCCTCCGATTCGTCGATGGCATGAATCGTGATCACATGATCATGGCTGACGGCGGCGATCGCTTGAGCTTCCCGGACAAACCGCTTGCGTGCCTGTGGATTGTGTGCCAGGTACGGAGCCAGCACCTTGACCGCGACCACGCGATGCAGGGCTGGGTCAAATGCCTTGACGACGATTCCCATTCCCCCCTGGCCGACCACCGCGGAAACTTCGTACATTCCCAGCCGCCCCAATGAGCCAGGCTGATCCGACGGTTGCAGAAAGTCGACCAGTTGGGCGGGGTCATTGGTCGGCCGATGGGCAGCCGCGAATTCATCGTCCTTGATGCGGCGCACTGCTTCCGACAAGACCGGCTCCATCGGTCCGGATGAGCCGGCGCGCAGATGCATCGCCGCTTCATCCCAGGATTCACCCCCTGCCACCAGCGATTCCAGAACCTTCTGGCACGCGACGCATCCGTCGATGTGACTCTGCAGCAATGCCTGTTGATCACCCGACAACGATTCGTCCAGCAGTCGCTGCAGTTCTTCGGTCGTGGGACACGATGTCATGTTCTCTGTCATCACGATACCTTTCGCCACCGACTTAGTTAGCGTCAGCAATATTCGCGCATCGACCTACTGTGGCAACTCCTCACCGACCAGTTGCCGAACCTGATCCTTCAATCGCGTCATGACCCGTCCCTTGGCAAGATAAACGGCCGCGACGGTCAGCCCCAGTTGTTCGGAAACGCGCTTGCCCGGTTGTCCCTCGACGGCCGTCTTCCAGAACGCCTGCCAGGTTGCATCGTTGAAGTCCTGCCGGATGATGCTGGCAGCGTACTGAAACAACTGTCGGTGGTAATCCGCATCCCATTCCGCCGTGGAATCCAATCCTGGTTGCGGGACGGCCTGCAGTTGCTCGTGAGCGCTGGAAGTGCCTGCTCCATGTTCCCGAATCCCCTCTTTCCGCCAGTGGTCGATCAGTCGGTTCTGGACGATTGTGAACAGCCAGCCGCGGAACGAACCAAGCCGCTCGTCGTATTCCAATTGCTGTGCGGCCGTCGCCACCTGGCGAAGGACATCCTGAGTCAAATCCGCGGCATCCGCATCCTGCAGCCCTCGCTTGCGCAGGAACCCATAGACGAGTGGCGCATATAAGTCGACAAACCGTCCCCAGGCTTCGTGATCCTGGGCATCGCGAATGCGAAGCAGCAGAGTCGGTTGTGTCGGCGGAATGCTGTTCATCAGGAGCCTCAGTGAACAGATACGGACGTAACGCGAAAACCTATTGCAAAAATCAGCAGTTTCCGGAACCCGCAAGGCTATAAACAGTAACAGCACAACACCGGGAGTTTGCAATTTCCGTAAGCGAAGTCGTGAGACTTCGGTCGTCGATCACAGTGGCCCGGAATCCTCACGGCTTCAGTGGACCAGGATTGAGACGCGACAGTGCAGTCACAACGGGCCGAGGACACTGGCATTTCGGAATTGGCGGACAATCGATCCGGAATTCAGTTTCTGGCACTCCCGCCAATTCCGAAATTCCGAACTGCCTTGCCCCCGATCGCACGCCCCATGCCAGTGGCGTGGATTCACGGCTGTGTGAGCCGCACGACATAGAAATCTCGAACATCCACGAGGCTGTGTTCTGCACGGATGGAGATTCTGGACCGAGTGGCCAGGTCATACGTTCGCATTTCATCGAAAACAATCTCGTCGTTGACGAACACCTGCATCCCCTGCCCAGTGATGCGCCACCGCAATTTGTACCAGACTCCCGGCTTCAGCGGAGTGACGCTGGCGGTAGACAGACTGCCTGATTCCGCTTGATCGTTTCCGTCAGGCCGACACACACGCAATTGTCCGGGGTTGACTTCCCAATTGAAGATGACACTCGCGCCACGTCCAGCGCGGATGCGAATGTTCTCCTTCTCCGTCCGCGCGCTGACATTGATCTCGAGGGGGCCAGAGAACTCGTCCGAGGTGAATACGCTTGACTGTTTGCCAATTTGGAAGAAGTCACCTTTGACCGTCGCCGATTCCAGATTCAGGTGTGGCCAGGAATCACCGCGAAATCCCTGTAATTCCTTCTCAAGTGCCGCCGCCTCATCGTCATTCATTGGAGGACAATGAGCGTCCATTAAGAATCACATGCCTGGAGAGGGTCGGATACCTTTTTCCGCAGGCAGCCCGGAAGTAATTCACTTTGACCTCGCTTCGATTGATGACGTCGGGCGCTGAGTCAATCGCGGGCAGACGGCGATCACCAGGGACGTGAACTCAGTCCAGCGACCAGAAATCTTCCTCATTCACAGCCGCGATGTTGGGCACGGCGGAGGGCAGTTCATTCACATGTTGCCGCCGCGGCCGGGCGACGTGTGGTTCGTACCCCTGCACCTGGTACGGTTCCAGGATCCGGTCCACTCGCTTTTCGATATTGGTCAGCAAATCACCCTCACTCAGTGAAACGAAGGTGAAAGCGGTTCCCTTGTTCTCATGCGAAGAGAGGCGACCGGTTCGGCCGATGCGATGCACATAATCATCGCAGTCTTCGGGAATGTCGAAATTGATGATGTGCGAGATCCCGCTGACGTCGATCCCGCGACCCATGACATCGGTGGCGATCAGCAGCCGGATCGCTCCGTCGCGGAACTCTCTCATGACGCGGTCACGGGCGGATTGAGCCAGGTCTCCGTGGATGAAAGCCGTATTTGGCAACCGTCCCGAGAACTTCCGAAAGACTTCTTCCGCCCCGCGTTTGGTCCGGGTAAAGACGATGGCCTGTTGTGGCCGCTCCTGAATGAGCAATTGCACCAGGACTCGGAACTTTCGGTCCGGGTCCACGGAAATGTAGTATTGGTCGATCGTTTCACTGTCGATCGTACTGACCGACATGTCGATCCGCTCCGGATCGCGCATGTACCGGCGCGCCAATCGTTCGACCGGCGGGGGGAGAGTGGCCGACAACAGCAGCGTCTGTCGATCGGAAGGGCACTGTCGCAGGATCTTTTCGATGTCGGGCCGGAACCCGATATCCAGCATTCGATCGGCTTCGTCCAGGACGACAACCTTCAGATGGCCCAATTGCAGATAATGGCGGTCCATCAGGTCGATGACTCGTCCCGGCGTCCCGATCACAATCTGAGCTCCGCGGCCCAGTTGTGTAATCTGCGGCTTCAGGGGACGCCCCCCCACACAGCACGCGGTGGTCACTTCGTGATTCACAGACAACCGAACCGCTTCGTCGGCCACCTGCTGGCTGAGTTCGCGGGTGGGGGTCAGCACCAGAACCTGGGTGCGGTTGTTATCGAAATCGATGCGTTCCAGCAGTGGCAGAACGAACGCGGCCGTTTTGCCGGTGCCTGTTCGCGCCTGACCGATGCAGTCGCGACCTGTCATTGCAATGGGGATAAACGCGGCTTGAATCGGGCTGGGGGTTTGGTACCCAACCGTCCGAATTGCCGTCAGCGAATCCTCGCTGAGCCCCAGATCTTCAAACCTTACTGGTACCTGCTCCATGACTTCGGTCAACCAAATCATCCTTCCAACGATCGCCCGTCACTCATCCGACAGGGCGAAATCCGCGGCTTCCAAAAGAAATATTCTGGCTTGACTATAGGCCGCACGCTGGACAAGGTCAATCAAGTTGATCCTGATGGGATCCGCGAACGCACGATCTTCATTGGTTTTTCGGAATTCCCGCGAAGCGGCTGCGGCCCGGTCCATCATTCACTGACCTTGAGCCATTGCTGGTCGAGACGCTTTTCTGAGACGGCGACGGCGGTTCCCAGTTCCTGGGCGAACAGGGAAACGCGGAATTCCTCGGTCATCCAACGATAGGCTTCCAATTCGGGGTCATAAACGTGTCGATCTCGATGCTGTTTCAGCCGTTCGATCCCGCGCTGCCAGCGCGGCGCGACCAGCGCCATGTTCTGCAGGTCGCGTTGTCCGGATCCACCCGACAGCTTCTGCAGTCGCATCACGATTGCCCGTGCGTAGCGGGGAAACTGCTGCAGCCATGGCCAGGGAGTGCGGACCAGGAATCCGGATGCGAACAACTGCCCCAATTGCGCGTGGATATCCTGCCGGGTTGGCTGCCACTGGGTGGACGCGGTTTTTTCCCAGGTCTTGCGGATTTCCAGGAAAGTCTGAAACAGCGGTCCGATCACATGAGCGACCTCCGCCGTCGCGGCGGCCAGCTTGAGTCGCCCCGTGCGCAGGCATTCTCGAAACTGTGGTTCACTGCGTGGCAATGGCTGGTCCGCCAGAAACGCCCGCTCAGCGACCAGTTCCGTCAGATGCTGTCGGAACGGCAATGGCTGAGGAAACGTCTTGGACTGCAGGGTCCAGTTGTTCAACTGTGGAAGAAACTCAATCTGCTGCTTCAACTCGCGGGGAATTGTCAGGCAGATCAGCCTGCGAACTCCGAACCGCAACTCGTAATTCGCCCGCAATTGGGCATCGACCAGTCGCAACGAAACGGAATCGTTCTGATCGATCAGCGTGGGATATCCCTTCAAGGGAATCCCACCCCGTCGGACCTCGACCTCCGGCGGTAATGTCGAAAAATCCCACGTCAGAATCTGATCTCGATTCCAGCGAGGATCATCCACCGACGAAAAGCTCGATGCGGCGACCGCGCCGAATTCCTGGCGCAGCGTGGTCAGATCCCGTCCCGCTGCCAGCGTCTTGCCCTGCGAATCCGTGATGCGAATCTGCATCCGCAGGTGGTAAGGCAACCGGTCTTCCTGGAAGTCACCGCGCGGCACGCTGACTCCAGTCACCACTTCGATCCCGGTCGCAACCGCGTCTGCAAATCCCCCGTCGCCAAAGCGAATGACGTCGGCCACGCGCGCCGCCGTTTCGGGAATGGGGACCAGGGTGCGACGCGATTCCTTGGGCAGAGTGCGGATCAACGCTTCAATCTTGTCCTGGATCAGACCGGGGACCAGCCAGCCCAGGCGCTGCGAGTCGAGCTGATTCAGGCCCTCCTGCGGAACGGTCACGGTCACGCCGTCGTCATCGGCCCCCGGATCCAGGCGGTAAGAGAGAGGCAATGAAAGGTCCTGCATCTGGACCACGTCCGGGAATTCCGTCTTCGTGGCCCGGGCCGCCTCTTCTTCGACCAGATCCGATTCCGACATCAACAGTCGATGCCGATCTTCGACCGATGCGGTTCGCAACCACTGCACCAGTCGATGTCCATCCATGATGTCGGCCGGAAGTCGCGTGTCGTAGAACTCGTACTGAACCTCTTCATCCTTCAGGATGCTGCCGCGGCGCGAGCGGGTCTGCAGTTCTTCCAACTGATGAATCAGTTCCTGATTGCGTACCAGGAACTCCGGCCGTGCCAGCTTGGGTGCCTGCGTATCATCGCCTGTTCCCCATTCGCCAAACACCAGTCCGTGCTGCAAAAACAGCTCACGTGTTTTGACGGGATCGATTCTCCCATAGCCGACTCGTCGTCGAGGCACGATCAACAGTCCGAACAGCGAAACCTTCTCGAAGGCGGCCACGCCCAGGTTCTCGGCATCCCAATGAGGTTCACTGTAGCTGCGGCTGAGCAGGTGACCGGCGAGTGGTTCGATCCAGTTTGGATCAATGCGGGCCACCGTTCTCAGGAACCGGCGGGTCGTTTCGACCAGTTCCGCCGCCACGATCCATTTCGGCTTCTTGCCCAGCGTCCCCGACCCTGGCCACAGGTAAGCCTTCTGGCTGCCTGCCGTCTGGTATTCCCCCGTTTCCGTTCGCACCGCGATACTCGACAGGAATCCCGTCAGCAACGCGCGATGGATGGCCCCAAAGTCACCTCGACGAACCCAGGGGCCGATCAGTTCGGCAGAAGTTGGCGTGTTGGCGGCGAGTCTGCTTCTGGCAGGCTGCGTGCGACCCGTGGACTTCTGTTCGGCTGGCTTCTTGTGAGCATTCGCAGCGCGGGCGACTTCCCCCAGGCAATCCGTGACAATCGTCACCAGTTCGGCGTGCACGTCGATCCATTCCCGCAGGCGAGTCCACGACAGAAAGTTCTGCAGGCACGCCTTCCGCAACTGCGAGTGCGACAACTCACTCTTCAGCTTGTGATAAAAATCCCACATCTTCAGGTAGCTGATGAAGTCTGACTCTTCGTCGGCAAATCGGGCGTGAGCTTCATCCGCCTGTTGCTGCTTTTCCAGCGGACGCTCACGCGGGTCCTGGATTTCCAGGGCCGAGGCGATGATCAGGATCTCACCCAGGCAATTTTCTTCGATGGCGGCCCACACAATGCGGGCGATGCGGGGATCGACCGGCAACCGGGATAACTTGCGGCCCAGCGGAGTCAACTCGTGAGTCTCCGTGACCGCTCCCAGTTCAAACAGCGTCTTGTAGCCGTCACGAACCGCTTCAGGCTTGGGAGGCTCCAGGAACGGAAATTCTTCAATCGGTCCCAGCCCCAGCGTCTTTGTCTGCAGAATGACATCTGCGAGGTTGGACCGCAGGATTTCCGGAGCCGTGAATCGTTCCCGCTGAGCGTAATCGTCTTCCGAATACAACCGGATGCAGATGCCGGGTCCGATGCGCCCACAGCGACCCGCCCGTTGATCGGCCGATGCACGGGAGATGGCTTCGATCGGTAATCGCTGCAGCTTGGTTTTTGGCGAATACCGGCTGATGCGGGCCGTCCCGGTGTCGACGACATACCGAATTCCGGGGACTGTCAACGAGGATTCCGCCACGTTGGTCGCAATGATGATGCGACGCGAAGACGACATCTGAAAGACTCGCTGCTGTTCCGCCGCCGACAGACGGGCATAAAGCGGCAGTAAATCCGGCTTCGATCCTCCAAACGTCCGGCCGCGCAGTGTCTTGGACGCCTCGTGGATTTCACGCTCGGTTGGCATGAACACCAGGACGTCGCCGGGTCCGTACGAGGTCAATTCGGAGATGGCGTTGGCCACCGCCTGCTGAAGATCGGGCTCATTTCCGTCGTCATCGAGTTCCAGTGGCTGGTACAGAATTTCGACGGGATACGTACGACCAGAAACTTCCAGCACGGGCACATGCCCCGCCACCGTCTGGAAGTGATCCGCAAACCGCTGGGCGTCGATCGTGGCCGAGGTGATGATGACCTTCAGCTCGCGGCGTTGACCGACCAGCCGATGCAGGTAGCCGAGCAGGAAGTCGATGTTCAGCGACCGTTCATGTGCTTCATCGACGATGATGGTGTCATACTGATCGAGCCAGTGATCATGCTGGGTTTCCGCCAGCAGGATTCCGTCGGTCATCAACTTGATGTACGTCTGGGCGGACGTCGAGTCGGCAAACCGGACTTTGAAGCCCACTTCGCGTCCAATGGACACGTTCAATTCTTCTGCGATGCGAGTCGCCACCGAACGAGCGGCGATCCGGCGCGGTTGCGTGTGGCCGATCAGACCATCCACGCCACGTCCCAGTTCCAGGCAGATTTTCGGCAATTGGGTCGACTTCCCCGACCCCGTTTCGCCGCACAGGACCACCACTCGGTGATCGCGGATGGCCGCTGCAATCTCGTCACGTCGCTGGCAGACGGGAAGCAGATCGTCATATTTGGGGATCGGCCGGGCCGTCCAGCGCTGCTCGCGAAGTTGGCAGGACCGATCCAGGGCAGTCCGAAACTTGACGAGGTGCTGATCGTGCGGTCGGCCGGCGCGCAGAGCTTCCTGGATCCCACGCCACTGCCGACGCAGCCGATGTCGGTCTATCAGCAGGGTGCGGGCAAGTGCCTGTTCAATTTCGGCCGAAGCTGTCATGGCTCCAGATCTTACAGTCAGAACTTTGACGTTGGATGATCGGAAAACGAATTCGTATTGTACCGAGGAGTCCGACAAAGCGGGACCCGGTCAGGTTCACCAGAAACTGCGCCTGGCAAATCCATGCGAGCCGAGTCTGACAGACCACAAACCGACCGCAATGCGACTCATTTTGAGGCAACCAACTGCAATGCCTGTTGCGTTTGATTCGATTCCTGACCCCCTACTGAATTCAAATCCGTCTGAGGTGCGATCTATACAGCCTGACAATACTGTTGATCGGTATAGCAGGCATCAGCAGGCAGCCAAGGCTGGAATCACACGGTTTTACTCAACAGCTCCCCGGAATCTGTGTTACGTTCCATTATCGACGTGAGAAATCCCGGTGTTTTCCCTCAACTGCCGACCGTTCCATCATGATTGAATCGTCACGAGGACTGTCCCCGATCGACCTACTGGCGGAGCTGTCGTTGGACGGCCTGGCCAATGGGGGATTGAGTGAACAGAAATTCGCCGGCGAACATTTGGTGGAATCCATGGTCAGCGCGCCCCCACGGCAAACACTTCCAGCGGCAGAACTTCCCAAGTCACACGAGCTTCGGAAACTCGATGCGGCCGAATTCATTCCACGCGAACCAGACCGGATCGAGAATGTCGGACTTTCGTCGGAAGAAATCGAGCGCCTGATTCTGAAGTATCTGCTGGCACGAGGGTCGACCGAAGGTCGACGGGTGGCCCAGAATCTGTGCCTGCCGTTCGGACTACTGGCTCCGATTTTCAATGATTTGAAGACGCTGCAACTGGTGGCCTATCGAAATTCCACCTCGATTGGCGACTACGAGTACATCCTGACGGACGTGGGGCGGGAACGGGCCCGGCGATACAGTGAGGAATGTACTTACTTCGGTGCTGCGCCGGTCTCACTCAAGGACTATGTCGATTCGGTCAAGGCACAGACGATCACCAACTTCAATGCCACGGCGGCGGATCTGAGGAAGGCATTTGGGGATCTGATCATCAATGAGGGGATGCTGCGACGTCTTGGCCCCGCCATCAATTCCGGACGCGGAATGTTTCTGTTCGGCCCCCCGGGGAACGGCAAAACGAGCATCGCGGAGCGGATCACGAACTGTTTTGGTTCCACGATCTACATTCCCAAGGCAATCGGAGTGGACGGAGAAATCATTCGAGTCTTTGATCCCGCCGTTCATGAGCGGGTGGCTGACAAGCCGAACACCGGTGGCTTCATGAACGATTTCAAGGTAGATTCGCGCTGGGTCAAGGTTCGTCGACCAACGGTGATTGCCGGTGGTGAATTGACGATGGCAGAACTGGAAATCCGGCTGAACCAGGCGACCAAAATCTGCGAAGCACCCATCCAGTTGAAAAGCAATTGCGGAACCCTGGTCATCGACGATTTTGGCCGCCAGCGGATGCCCGTCGTTGAACTGCTGAACCGCTGGATCGTCCCCCTGGAAAAGCGGTACGACTTCCTGAGTGTCCCGTGCGGGAAACGCATCCAGGTCCCGTTCGATCAAATGATCATCTTCTCCACAAATCTGGAACCCCGGGAACTGGTGGACGCCGCGTTCCTGCGTCGAATTCCGTACAAGATCGCCGTCCCGGATCCGACGCTGGAAGAGTTTCACAAGCTGTTTGCACTCGTCGGCAACCAGTTGGGTTTTACGTATGATAAACGAGCGGTCGATTACCTGATTGCCAGGCATTACGCACCCACCCGCCGCCCGCTTCGCGCCTGCCAACCCCGCGACATCCTGCTGCAGGTCAAATACTTCTGCCAATACCTGGGCCACCCTCCTCAGTTGACTCCAGATGCCCTCGATTTCGCCTGCGAAACCTATTTCTCGGTGATGTAATTGATCAATCTGCCGCCGCGATGCGATTGGCGGCAAGATCACGAGGGTGAGGGCTGAGGGCTCGGGCAGGGAGTGACGTCAGGACAACGCAGATCGTTTCGGTGGCCGGGTCGGCCCAGGCGATGGTTCCCGTCGAGCCGGTGTGGCCGAACGCTTTTTCGGAACAGCCGGGGCTGCCTGCGGACGCACCAACGTTAAAGCCCAGCCCGCGCGCCGTCAGATTTGGCGGATTCTGATTGGTGGTCATCAGCCGGGCCGTTGTGGGTTTGACGACCTTTCCTTTCTCAAACAGGAATTCGGCAAGGACTCGGCCGATGTCCGGGGCGGAACAGTGGGTGCCGCCCCACGGGGCGCCGAGTTTGCGCCAGTAGGGACTATTCCAATCCCAACTGGTGGCGTTCGGGTCACCGGCCCCCGATTCGGGTGCCGCATGCTCGGTCTGGCAACGGACCATGTCCCCGATCGCGAATCGCCCCAATCCCTGTGCGGAATACTTGAGCCCCAGCGGTTGAAAGACAGTGCGATCGACCAGTTCGAGGATCCCGATTCCGCTGACCAGTTCTGCCACGTGCGTCGCCAGCAGGATGGCCATGCTGGAATACTGATACCTGGTCCCCGGCTCGAACAACAGTGGCGTCCGAATGGCACCTTGCACAAAGTCCGGCAGCCCGGCATGGGACGCACGCAGCCTGGCGTTTTCGGCCAGTTGATCGGGCAACCCGGAAACGTGGGTCAGCAGATGCCGCAACGTCACCTGGTCCCGTCCGTCACCCTGGAATTGAGGCAGATATTTTTTGACGGGATCGTCCAGCCCAAACTTCTTCTGGTCGTAAAGAGTCATCAAGGCGGTGACACAGATCGGCTTGGAGATTGACCCCAACAGAAACATGGCGTGCTCGGACTTCGCCTGGCCGAAGTGTTGAGTGAACGATGCGGTGCCCTGTGACACAAACATCACCGCCGATTTCACCTGACCGCTCGACGTGACTTTCGCAAGCACGGCGGCGGCTTCATCCAGCCGCTTTTGTCGGAGAGCGGCGAATAACGGGGTCGCGAACGCCGTCGCCAGTCCGCACTGCAGGAACGTTCGTCGCCGCATCTGGAACATTGCTGAACTCCTTTGATCTTCATCTCAGTCCGCGTTGCGATGTTGCATCTGTTCGACAATATCGACTCCCACCGCCGAACCCCAGGCTGTGATCAATCGCTGGAAGACCGGACCCGGTTTGCCGGATCCGATGGGAGCGCAATTGAATCGCGTGACAGGGAGCAGGCAGTGTGGAGTGGATGTCAGAAAGGCTTCATCCGCGTGGGTCAGATCATCGGGTGTGACCGGTCCGTACACGAATCCAATTCCCATGGATGCCGCCAGTTCGGCGAGGTAGTTGCGACTGACCCCGTGCAGCACGTGGACCGCAGGTGTGATGATCGTATTGCCGTCGACAACACAAAGGTTTCCAGTGGCGGTTTCGGTCAATCGGCCAACGTCGTCCCGAAGAATCGCCATGGCACCGGAATCGATCTGCCTGGCTTCCCGCGCCGCCAGGTGCCAGTGCAACCGGCTGCGGTGTTTGACTCGCGAGTCGATCACGTCATCGGGAATGCTTCGGGTGTTCACCGTAACCAGATGCAGTCCGGTACGGTAGCTGTCGGCCCACAACTCGAACGGGAGCGGAAAGGTGTGGACACAAACCGTGGGGGATTTGTCGTAGCCGGAACGTCCGACATAGGTCAGGTTCTGCCCTGCCGTGACAAAGATGACTAATCCCAGTTCCTGCCAGTCCGAGACAAGCTTCAAATTGACCTGAATGACATGGGCGCAAATCTGACGCAGGTCAGCGATCGTCAGGCCGGTCTCGAAACCGACGTATGCCAGGGACTGGGCCAGCCGATCCAGATGCTGATCGAGCCGGAAAGGGACGTGCTGGAAGGTTCGAACCATTTCTGTGACGGTCATGCCTCCCACGATCCCCAGGTCGAAGACATGCAGATTCGCGTCCGCAATCGGAAGGTATCGACCGTTCAGATAAGCGATGGGAGGTGAGTTGCTCATAGCAAGATTCAATGTGATTTACGTGATCGGTCCGTAGGTCCACGGGCAGAATTCTTCGTCACCAATTCCCTGGGCTTCGCTTTTTGTCTGCTTCCCACTGGCCACAGCCACGACTTCTTCGAAGATTTCGCGTCCGACGTCTTCGATGGTGGCGCCATCCAGGATGCGACCGGCGTTGATGTCCATGTCGTCGATCATGCGTTCGTACATCGGCGTGTTCGTCGAAATCTTGATCGTCGGAACCGGTTTGCAGCCATAGCAACTGCCGCGGCCTGTTGTGAAGCAGCAGACGTTCGCGCCGCCGGCAACCATGCCAGTGACAGATGCCGGGTCATATCCAGGAGTGTCCATGATGACGAACCCCTTCTCTCTGACAGCCTCGGCATACTTGTAGACGGCACGCAGGGCGGTGGTCCCACCCTTGGCGATGGCACCCAGCGACTTTTCGTAAATCGTCGTCAATCCGCCCTTCTTGTTGCCGACCGAGGGATTGATATCAATCCGTTCCCCAAACTTCGCCGTGTATTCAATCCACCAGCGGATCCGTTCGAGCAACGCTTCGCCGACTTCGCGTGAGGCCGCGCGGCGCGTCAGCAGATGTTCACCACCGTAGATCTCGGTGACTTCGCTCAGGATCGCCGTTCCCCCGTGCGCCACCAGCAGGTCGCTGCAGAAGCCAAGTGCCGGGTTGGCGGTCGTTCCACTGTTGCCATCACTGCCGCCACATTCCAGACCGAGCATGATTTCGGAGACGGGAATCGGGACACGCTGAGCCTTGTTGACTTCTGGCAGCAGGTCCCGGATGGCGGCCACCGCTTTCGCGACGGTCTTGGCCACTCCGCCCTGTTCCTGAATGTTCATCACCAGCGGCGCCGTCCTGGAGCTGGATGCCCCCCCCAACTGGATCAGTCCCCCGTTTTCCATCAGAAATGACGCTTGGGCAGTTTCGCAGCCTAGACCAAGCACGATGTACGCCGCGATGTTGGGATGACGGGCAAATCCGGCCAGTGTGCGAGTCAACTGCTTGTGGTCTTCGCCACCGTACGCCATGGCGCAGCCCCCCTTGTGAACCAACGGGACGACGCCGTCAACGTTTTCAAACTGTTCCAGCAGGGCTGTGTCAAACTTCTGGGCCGCGTACTTGGAGGCCGTGGCTGAACAGTTAACCGTGCTGATGATCCCGATGTAGTTGCGCGTTGCCGCGCGTCCATCCGGACGGCGATAGCCCAGGAATGTCCGTCCGGTGATGGGCGTCGGTGGTGCGGGGACTTCGGAGCAGAACGCGTAGTCCAAGCTCAGTTCACCCGCCGTCACATTGTGGACATGCACCCAACTGCCCACCGGAATACTGGTCGCTGCAAATCCAATGGTCTGGCCGAATTTCTTGATCGGTTGGCCGGCTTCGATCGGCCGCAAAGAGATCTTGTGACCAAGGTCGACGGTTTCACGGGCCGTCACCTCGCTGGATCCGTCGACAGCCAACGTTGTTCCCTCCGGAATACGACGAGCCGCAACAGCAATATTGTCATCGGGATGCAGACGAACGAACGGAGCAGTGGACATGGGGGCCTCGCTACGAGTACTCAAAACCGGATTGGAGAGTATTCGTTTTACAGGCGAGCGGCAATCCTCACCCTCGGCAGCCCATTACCCACTTCAGGCTGAAGTCTGGCCAATGCCTGAAAGCTCTCGAATTTGCACAGATTTCTTTGTAACTTCACAAGAACTCAATTTTCGATGATCTCAGGAACGGTGTTCAAACGTGAAGACTCAACAGGATCAACGTGACGCGGAAAAGGTTTGTGCATGGCGGAGAAATGGATCTACCGGATGTTTGGGCAGGAGTTTGGCCCCGTCTCGTTCGAGGAACTGAAGAAACTCGCGGAATTGGACTCGATTTCCGCTGCCGATGAAGTTCGTTGTGTCAGTTCCTCAACCTGGCAGTCCGCCAGTTCTGTCAGCGAACTTGGTTTGTCCGCAGAACAGCCCGCCAGTCGCCATGAGATTCCGGTGGCCGCCGCAGTCAGTCCCGCCGGGACAGACGACTGGTATTGCATGTTCCACGGCCAGGAACTGGGGCCACTGGCGTTTGACGAAATTGCCGCATTTGTCGAGCAGGGCCAATTGGAAGCGTCGGATGAAGTCCGGTTGGGTGTTGGTGGAAAATGGCGGCGAGTCGGTTCCATCGGGCGATTGATGGCGCTGTTGCCGTACCTGGCAGGTGAACATCAGATTCCCGATGCAAAGCCATCGCCTGCGCCCGTACCGCCAACGGAGTTGAACAAGCTGGATCCGACGGCTGTTGAGGTGGCAACTGCCTCGAAATCCAATTCAGCCGATGTTGCGGCCGCGACTGTGACCGCCGCAGCCGAATATGCGGCTGCGATCGGGATGGTCACGGCGGCAGAAGCGAATCTGGCCCAGGCTCAGGCCGCGCAGAGTGCGGCAGACCAGTCTGCGAATTCCCAGATTGTCTGGGCGTTCGCCCCGAATGTTGACCCGGCCTGGTGGGGCTGGATTGGCGGGGTGGAGTACGGACCGACGGGGTTCGTCCATATTCTCGACTGGGCCAAAGCGGGACGAATCCAGTCATCGGACTTTTTGAAGAACGGAATTTACGGTCAGTACGTTCCTGCGTCCAATGTCCCGGGCCTGTTCAATGCTGTCGCACTCATGGCGCAGGCCGCGGACGCGGTCGCGACGGCGCAGGCAAGCCTTGATGCTGCCAGGGCAGCCGTACCTCCCAAACCCGTGGCACAAGCACCAAAGCCGGTTGATCCGACGCCAAGACCGGTGGAACCTGCGGCCCAATCGAAACCGGAGCCTGCTTCGGCGGCAGTCCCGACATCACCGGTGGTCACTCAGGCTGCGAAGCCAGTCGCTGCTGCCACCACGAGTGCAGCGACTCTACCTGCCGCGCCTGCCCCAACTCCCGCCGCACCACTCCCGCGCCCGGCTGCACCGAGTTTCAATTCCAGCAACGGATTCAGTTCAACGGCGTCGAGTGCTCCGCGACCTGTTGCCACTCCTTCCAGGCCGGCACCTCGATCATCGGCATCCTCATCCAGTTTTTCGATCGGAGACATATTCGCCGGTCCTGGTGGAAAGTGGATCCTCGCCGTTGTCGCAGTGGTCCTGTTGGGAGCGGTCTGGATGTTCCTTCCGGAAAGCCATGGGAAGGATATTGAACGGTACCAGAATCTGAAGGCATTACTGGATGACGTTCATTCTGTCCGGGCCGCGAAGAAGACCGACTTTGAAGCTCTCAAGACTCGGGCCAGTCAGTTGACCGCCGAATATGCCCCGATCCTGAAAGAAGAAGCGAGCGTGAACTACCCGGCCAAGCAAAGCCTGCTGTGGGCGTGTCGTGACGAATTGCCACGCATGATGGCCGGAGACTTGACCAAGGAGTCGCCCTTCGAACGGAACTATGCAACGCGTTTGAAGGAGGCTGCCGAGAATCTGCACATCAAGTAGGCCAAAGGCTCAGACGAGATTCACGGATTCCGTAGCCGCATCGCTGTGACACCGCCGCCGTCCAGTTGACGGAGAATCATCGACTGGGTGACTTATTCATCCTCGTCGTCCCAGTCCTCGTCATCCTCGAAACTCAGTTCATCGTCAACGTCGCCGAACGGGGACTTGCCGACGTGATCGTCGTCATCATCATCGTCGTCGAATTCCAGATCCGCGGACGGGATCAACTTGCGTGACTGTAACAACTCCAGTTGACGCGGAGTCACACTGGCCAGCAGATCGCCCAGGTCATCGCAGAAGGTGTGTGATCCGTCGGCGGGAGCGACGACAAAGTCGTCAGTGACCGGCGCGAACGATTTCCAGTCGAGTTCATTCAACGATTTGGAAACTTGTTGAATCATTTCGCGGAAATGCTGCAATTCGTCGTCATCGTCGACATCGCAGAGGTATTGGTACCAGGTGCTGTACAGGGTTCGCAACCGATCACTCGCCAGGTGGACCTGAAACGACTGGTCGGGATCCGTGATTTCATCCGCGCCCCAGATATAGTACGGCGCGTGTTCTTCCCCTTGTTTTTTGATGAACTTCTGTCGAACCGAGTCCTTGACCAGCATCACCCACGGGACGGCATCTTCTTCGGAATCGGTGCCGTTGTACCAGATGCGGGCGCAATAAACGGGCTCCGCCAGATGGGCATCACGAATGGCACCGGGGATCTCGCTGATCAACAGCTTTTCCAATTGGGCAAGAGTGGATTTGGGCAGCTTCGGCACGACCTGTTCCTTCAATAAACCAGCGAGGCACGGCGATGGCAGCCTGTGGTAAAAGGCGTCTGACCCTCTCGGGGCACGCGATTTTCAAAGTGAATCGATTGCCCTCCAAAGTGTCAGCCCCCTTTTTGCCACGAGCTGTTAGAGGGACGTTTGGCGGACGGACAGGCACTCAGCAGCAGAGGTGAGGTCGAATCCTGCCGCAGTGTTTCGGTCGAACACTGTTTTGTCAATGAATTGCAGAGGCATCCGAGCGATGTCCGCCAAAAACTGTCGACGCCAACTCGGGTAAGGTCGATTGAACCTGGCAACACAATCAGGCATCCTTGATGGCAAACCGCCAGCTCTACCCGACCGCAAGTGTCATTTGACGATCGAGATGGCGGTGAAAACACGGACCAACCTGTCTTTGGGAATGTACGGATCATGCGCATTGCCGGCGTGCAAATGGATTTTCAATTGGCCGACCCGGTCGGAAACCTGGATCGTATGTCTGCCAAACTGCGGCAAACGAGGCGCGAGGGTGCCGATCTGACGATCTTTCCCGAATGCGCCCTGACAGGATATTGCTTCAACAGTCTCGACGAAGCTCGACCGTATGCCGAAACGATTCCCGGCCCCTCCGTCCAGCGCATGACTGAGATCTGTGCGGAAATTGGCGGGCATGTTGTCTACGGACTGCTGGAGGCGGATGGAACCCGGGTGTTCAATGCCCTCGCACTGGTGGGCCCGAACGGGCTGGTCGGTTCCTATCGCAAGACACACCTCCCGTTCCTGGGGGTCGACATGTTCACCGATTACGGGGACCGCCCGTTTGCCGTTCACGAGGTCGATGGCGTGCGGATCGGGATGAGCATCTGTTACGACGGGGGCTTCCCGGAACCGGCCCGGTGCCTGACGTTGCTCGGTGCCGACCTGATTGTCCTGCCGACAAACTGGCCGCCGGGTGCCGAAGCGGCCGCTGAATACGCCATTAACACGCGGGCAATGGAAAACACCGTTTACTACGCGGCGGTGAACCGGATCGGTACCGAGCGGGGTGTCCCATTCATTGGACGCAGCCGGATCTGCGACCCGCTCGGACGAACCGTCTCGGTGGCACCTCATACAGACGAGGCGATCCTGTATGCGGATGTCGATGTGACTCGTTCGCGCAACAAGCACTTGATCCGCCAACCGGGTTTGAACGAAGTGAATCGAATCGCAGACCGGCGGCCGGAACTGTATGGTGAAATCGTCAAGCCGCACTTTCTGAAGCGTCCCGGCCGATGATACGCTAATGAACTTCCATGAGGCCAAGATGACTTTCCGCTGGATCAGCATCAACGTCGCAACGATCTTTGCCCTGGCGGTGACGGCCAGTTCCGCCGCGGACGATCCCGGCGACGTTGCGATCACCTTTGAGGGGCATGTGCTGCCCATCCTGAAGAGCAAATGTGTTCGGTGTCATGGTGACGCGAAGCAGAATGCCGGATTGAGTGTCGCTTCCGGAGCGGCCCTGTTTCGCGGGGGAGAATCGGGAACCGTGGTCAGCCCGGGGAAGCCGGACGACAGCCCGCTGATTGAGATGATTCAGGACGGGCACATGCCTCCCAAGGGGAATGCAGCCGTAACGGAGTCCGAGTTAAAAACACTGCGTCGTTGGATCACCGACGGTGCCAAATTGCCTGGGGTTCCAGTCGCGGCTTCGGCGATCACTCAGCATCAGATTGTGCCGTTGATGCTGCTGCGCTGCACGGCCTGTCACGGCGGCCGGCGGCGCGAAGCAGATCTCGATCTGCGCACGAAGGCAGGAATGCTCAAGGGGGGCAAATCCGGCCCCGCCGTTGTCGCCGGCAAGCCGGACGAGAGTTTGCTGATCCGACGCATCCGCTCTGAGGAAATGCCGCCGCGCCGGCAGTTGGTTTCAGTCAGCGTCAAGCCGATGGAATCGGGTGAATTGAAAAAGCTCGAGGCCTGGATTGCAGCAGGGTTACCGGAGTCACCGCTGGGTCCGGATGTGGCCGGGGCGGAACCCGATCGACTGCTGACGGATGCTGATCGAGATTTCTGGTCATTCCGTCCCCCCCGCCCAGTCGTCCCGAATGTTGATGGACTGACTTCAGCAGACCTGCTGCGAATGGGGAATCCGATCGATCTGTTTGTGATGCGGAAGCTGCGCGCCATCGGCCTGACCCTGTCCCCTGAAGCGGATCGCATCACGCTGATGCGGCGCGTGGTGTTCGATCTGGTGGGCCTCCCTCCGACACCTGAAGACATTGCCGAATTTGTGAATGATCCCCGCCCGGACGCCTACGAACGGTTGGTCGACAGGTTGCTGGCCTCGCCGCACTATGGAGAGCGCTGGGCACGGCACTGGCTGGATGTGGCCGGGTACGCGGACTCGGAAGGCGCCCAGAACGAAGACCGTATCCGGCCGAACATGTGGCGTTACCGCGACTACGTCGTCCGGGCATTCAATTCCGACAAACCGTACGATCGCTTCCTGCATGAGCAACTGGCCGGCGACGAACTGGCCGATTACGAGCACGCCCCCGTGATCACGGACGAAATCTGTGACAACCTGGTTGCCACCGGCTTTCTGCGCACCGCCCCGGACCGGACGTTTGCCAACATCACCAACTTTGTTCCGGATCGGCTGGAAGTGATTGCCGACGAAATGCAGATCCTGGGCAGTGCCGTGCTGGGTCTGACCCTGCACTGTGCCCGCTGTCATACTCACAAGTTTGATCCTCTGCCCCAGCGAGACTATTACCGACTGGCTGCCGCCCTGAAGGATTCACTCGACGAACACGACTGGCTCGGTCCGGAAGTGCGCCAGTTGACTCAGGTCACGACGACGGAACGGCAACAGTGGGAACGACACGAACAGGAAATCACCGAGCAGGTGATGCCACTGAAGCAACAGGCAGAAGCCGAGAAGGACACTGCGGCCAAAAAGACCATCCAGGACCAGATCAAGCATTGGGAATCCCAGCGAAAGCCAGAGCCCAGGATCCGGGCTCTCTGGTCGCGTGGAGATCCTTCGCCGACCTATCTGCTGCAGCGGGGCAACTACCTGACCGCCGGCATCGAAGTCGGGCCGGGCGTGCTGTCGATGCTGACAGACGGCCAGACACCGTTTGTCGTGGAACCACCCTGGCCCGGGGCCAGAACCACCGGCCGACGCCTGGCGCTGGCACGCTGGCTCACCGACAAAAACCATCCACTCACCGCACGCGTGCTGGTGAATCGTATCTGGAAGCACCATTTTGGGGCCGGTCTGGTTTCGACATTGGCGAATTTCGGAAAGACCGGCGCCGCGCCGACCCATCCCGAACTGCTCGACTGGCTGTCGATCGAGTTCATGCGCCGCGATTGGAATCTGAAGGGGCTGCATCGGCTGATGGTCCTGTCCAATACGTATCGACAGTCTTCACAACAGTCCCCGGCGGTACTGGCAGGCGATCCTGACAACCGGTTATTGTCGCGGATGCCATTGCGACGCCTGGAGGGGGAAATCGTCCGGGATTCGCTCCTGGCACTGGCGGGCAAACTGGATGACACTCCGTTTGGACCGCCGGCGGATGTCGATGTCCGTGGCGATGGACTGGTGACGGTCAAACGGTCCGACGGACGGGGTCGCCGCAGCATCTACGTCCTGCATCGCCGCACGAAGTTACCAACGATTCTGGAAAGCTTTGATTCCCCGCAAATGGGACCAAATTGTGTGGAACGGGGTGAATCGATCGTGGCACCGCAGGCTTTGCATCTGCTGAACAATTCCGTCGTCCACGAACTGGCATCTGATTTTGCCCGTCGCGTGCAGGCCGAAGCGGGCGCGGATCTGGATACTCAACTGGATCGAATCCATCAACTGGCCTATGGAGTCATTCCGTCGCCCGAGGTGCGAAAATTGGCGCACGAGACCCTGGCGGAATTGAGCCGCCAATGGTTGATCAAGCTGGGAAACACACCCGATTCGCAGCAGCAGGCAGCGGATCGGGCGCTGGGCAACTACTGTCATGCGATTCTGAATTCCGCCGGTCTGGTCTACGTGGACTGAAGGGAGCGAACCGATGTCGACGTTTCAATTCACACCGGATGTCTGGACGCGCCGAGGGCTGTTCCGCAGCGTTGGTTCCGCTCTCTACGGGGCGGCGCTCACTCAACTGCTGGGAAACGACCTGTATGCTGCCAGTCCCCAACGACCGTTCGATCTGCAACCGCGTTGTCCCGACCTTGAACCGAGTGCCAAAGGGGTGATCCACCTGTTCATGAATGGCGGCCCCAGCCAGATGGATCTGTTTGATCCGAAAGAAGAGCTGACGCGACGCCACGGAGAGGACTACTTTGGACAGATCGCCGGTGAAGTCGAATTCCCGGAAGCGGCCGGGGCATTGATGAAAAGTCCGTTCCGGTTCGCTCAACGGGGCGAATCGGGACTGTGGGTTTCGGACGCGATGCCGCACTTTGCGACCCAGGTCGATCACGTCACAATCATCCGCTCGATGTTCACAACGAACCTGACCCATGAACCTGCGCTCTACAAGATGCATTCCGGCAGCGAGTTCATCGGCCGGCCCTCCCTGGGAGCCTGGGTCTCGTACGGGTTGGGAACCGAAAACCAGAACCTGCCCGCGTACGTCGTGCTGGATGATCCCCAGGGGTTGCCTGTCAATGGCATCGACAACTGGACTTCGGGATACTTGCCGCCACAGTACCAGGGAACCCGGTTTCGCGCGACCGGGGCTCCGGTCCTCGATCTCAAGCCTGATTTCGACGAACCTGAATCGATTACACGCCTGGAACGGGACCTGATCGCCCGGTTGGATCGTGTCCATCAGGGTGAGCGGCCGGCACGGCCCCAATTGGCCGCTCGTCTGTCGTCGTATGAACTGGCTGCGCGGATGCAATTGGCGGCAACCGATGCCCTGGACCTGTCACAGGAAACCCAGGAGACGTTGAAACTGTACGGCATTGATCAGCCCGCCACCGAATCCTATGGCCGACGATGCCTGATCGCCCGCCGGTTGATCGAACGGGGAGTCCGGTTCGTGCAGTTGTTCATCAACAGCCAGATCTGGGACAACCACAGCAACATCGGAACGGCATTGCTGGATGCCTGCAATCGCACCGATAAGCCGGTGGCAGGCCTGCTGGTCGACCTGCGTCAACGCGGACTGCTGGACCAGACGCTGGTCCTGTGGGGCGGCGAAATGGGTCGGCTGCCGATTTCGCAACTGCCCGGCGACAAGGATCCCGCCAAGGCCGGACGCGATCACAACAAGAATGCCATCTGCACCTGGATGGCGGGCGGAGGTGTCAAACGTGGTTTTCTTCTTGGAAAAACCGACGATCTTGGATTCGCCGCCGTGGAAGATCGCGTCAGCGTGGAAGACTATCACGCCACCATCCTGCACCTGCTGGGACTGCACCACGACACTCTGTCAATCCAGCGCAACGGGCTGGATGAGCGATTGACGGGGGTTACTCATCCCCGGATAGTGAAGGAAGTGATTGCGTAATCGGCTTCGATTTGCAAAATGACAATTCATTGGGCCGTCCGCCCTGAAGGTGGCCTCCTGGATTTGTTCCTATCCCGGTGACTCTCATGGGTGATTCTGAATTCACGCGACGCAAGCAACTGCTGCTCGATAAATTCCTGGCGGGCGACATTGATCAGGTGACGTACGATCGCCTGCGCGCGGATCTGCAGGAAACCGTTGAGGACGGCCCCAGTGTGCCACCGATGCCACCGTTGACGGCAGACGGACCAGAGCGTGTCAGTGCCGCATCGCCGTCCTCGTTCAGTGTCACGGAATCCACGTATCCGGGTCATCGTCCATCCCCGTCCGCACCGGTTGCACTGCTGGAACCCGGCATGACGCTGGGGGTGTTCCAATTGGAGCAGCATTTGAGTCGCGGCGGGATGGGGGAAGTCTGGCTGGCCCACGACGCGACGGGCGAGCGGAATGTGGTGATCAAGGTGCTCCCTCCGGAACTGCAGCGAAACACGGATGAACTGGCACGCGTCAAACTGACGTTTAATCGAATTCACAACCTGCAGCACCAGCACATCTGCCCCGTCTATCTGCTGGGACAGGATCCCCGGTTCGGATATTTCATCGTGATGAAACATCTGAACGGTGACACCCTGGCCAGGTACCGCGAGGCTTACCGGAAGCAGCACGGCACATTCCCCCTGGCGGAAGTGATCCGCGTGCTCAATCCCGTGGCAGAAGCCCTGGACTATGCACACGGACGTCAGATCATTCATCGCGATGTGAAACCGCAAAACATCATGCTGGATGCCGATGGCAAGGACGTTCAACTGGTCGATTTTGGATTGGCTGCCGAGGTTCGTTCCAGTGCCCTGCGTGCCAATCCTGCGCAGATGGATGCCTGTGGCACTTTTCCATACATGGCACCTGAACAATGGCGGGGGGAGTTGCAGGACGCCCGCACCGACCAATATGCACTGGCGGTCATCGCGTTCGAATTGCTCGCCGGACATCTGCCGTTTGAAGCACCCGATCCAACGATTCTGCGGATGTGCGTCCTGAACGAACCTGTCCCGCAGATTTCCGGAATCACCGCCGGAGCCAGTGCGGTTGTCGCGCGTGGCATGGCGAAGCTGCGTTCCGATCGATTTGAAAGCTGCGTCGCGTTCATCACGGCGCTGGCGAACTCGGCCACGTCCTCGTTGCGCGATGTCCCGCTGAACGATCAGTTCGCGTCGCGGCGGCCTGTTCGACGTGATCCCCTGTCCACTCTGAATCCCATTCCCGTGACGGAACCACCGGTCTCCCGCGGGAGCGACGCCGGGCTTCGATCACGCAGGCCAGGCTCTCATTCAAACCGCGCGCGTTCGTCGATCCCCACGCCCGAGCCAGATGACGAGGCCCTGGACGTGGTGGAACTCGACGAGGACTCCGACGTTCGTCCGGGCATTCGCAAGGAGTTGAAGCCATCGGCAAATCTCCGTTCGCAGCCGACAGTTCGCCCGTTTCGCCATGAATCCTCGCTGGAAAAAGTCAATTCCCGGGCATTGCTGTGGGTCGGCCTGATCGGTGGCTCCGTCTGCCTGCTGTTCATGGGAATCTTTGGCTGGTTTGTCTGGTCCAGCATTCGCGCGTACTACACCAAACCGGATCCGTCAGAATCGGGATCGTCGCAACAAATGGCGGTTGCTGAACCGGATCAGGCTCAGCCATTTGCCCCGCCCGTTGTTCCGCCGGTGAACAAGAACAATCAGCCACTACGATATCGCTGGGAACAGGGCCAGCAGTATGTTTACTCGGTCCAGGTGGAAATGGAACACGACGCCGATCTGGTCGTGTCTTTGAATGGCAACACGACGTATAGTGTCAATCAACTGTTGAACAAGCACCACGAGGAACCGGATTCAGGCACGGCAACCGGAACCGGCTTTGTCGTGCAAGCGGATGGAATCCTGATCACGTGCCACCATGTGACCGAAGATGCCAATACCATTGAAGTGGCGATAGGCGGCAGGAAGTATCCCGCGAAGGTTGTCGCGGAGGATCCAGATCACGACCTGGCAATTGTGAAAATCGAAGCACGGGGACTTTCCACGCTGCCACTGGCCGACTCGGAAAAAGTACAGGTGGGGGAAGAAACGTGGGCGATCGGTTTCCCCTTCTCCAGCATCCTGGGTGACAACGTTAAAGCAACCAAGGGCACCGTCTCTGGGATCAATCTGGAAGACGGACAGAAGGTCTTCCAGGTTGACGCCGGAATCAATCCGGGAAACAGCGGGGGCCCGTTGGTCAACGACCGTGGGGAAGTCGTCGGTGTCAACTTTGCCAAAATGCGGGAAGATGTGGCCACCAACGTTGGATTCGCAGTGCCGATCAACGAGGCATTGGCCATGCTGCAGCACGAGCGGTTTTCGTGGAAGCGTGCCGACGGTCGGTCCGCGAAATTGACGGGGCCGGAACTGGTCAAACGCGTTTCGGCCGCAACCGCGCTCATCACCGTCCAGGGAACCAACCCGAATGCTGAAAAGCATGTGCAACTGCGCTGCCACGGGACGCTGAATCCGTCCGTCCGTTCCAAGGGAGGTCGTCATGTCGATCCTGGCACCATGATGAACCTGCAGCATCAGCACATGCGTTCCGTCATGAACCGGGCGTTCAACCAGCCGGAAATGGTGGAGACGGATCCGATGGGACGAGTCCACGAAATCACCGGCGACAGTACCGCGCTGCCGGGATTCCTGGGGCCCATGTCGTCGATGGTCCTGGAGGCACTCCCCAAGACTCGACGTCAGAACTGGTCACAGACGGCCAGCGTCAACATTGTCTTCACCGAGCAAAGCAATCAATTCGGCCCCCCCAACCGTTTTCGTCCACGCTTTCGTCCGCCCGGCTTTCCCGGGTTTCCAGGGGATGCACCGCCAAAAACGACGCGAGTTCCGGGAAAGCTGAGGATCGACTACGTGATTCAGGAGACCGTCGGTGACCAGGTCAGGATCAAGAAGACCATCGATCTGGAAGCACGTGAAAATCCCAACGCAGAGCCGCGTGTGAAGCTGACTGGCTCTGGAATCTTCTCCTTCGACACCAGGACCGGCGTCCCGCACAGTCTGGACTTCTCGGCGACTCTCGTGGAGCACGAGAATAACAACACCACGAAGGTTCCGATCAAACTGACCTATCAGTTGATCGACAATGGCCAGATTCCAAAACCGGGCAACGCTCCGATCGTCGGGGCTCCGCCAGGGATCGGTCCGGCCGTGCGGGTGCCCGCGGCACCCGTTCCGCCCGGTGATCCAGTGACCGCCGACGCCAAGTTAATGAAGGGAGCCAAACTGGTGGCGGAGTGGGCAGGCAAGTGGCTGCCGGTCGAAGTCCTGGACGCAAAGCCCAACGGCAGCGTGCGCGTTCACTGGGTTGGCTGGGGTGATCAGTTTGACGAGGATTTGCCACGGTCCAGATTGCGATTCCCCGCCGTCGATGGTCCCATCATTGCTGCCGGACAAGCGAACGGTGCCGTTCCTCATGAAGTCACCATGACAATGTCGGTCCAGGAGATCGATCAATGTCTGTCTGATCTACAGGGGTTCAGCGCGGGCAAGGCCAATCAGGCCGCGCAGAAGCTGCAACTGGCCGTTCCCGTCGAAGAGCGACGTGAAAAAGTGTTGGCCGCAATGGAATCGATGGTTCAGGAACGGAACCAGAATCGGCGGATCCTGGCGATCGCCGCGATGGCAACCTGGGCGAAGCCGGAAACAATTGTGCAGTTGATCGAACTGCTTGATGACACCAATCTGCCGATCAAACTGGCCGTCATCGACGCATTGTCCAAGACGAAGGATGTGCGCGCCCTGGAACCGCTCGCCAAGCTCGTGGAACAACCGGAAACCCGCAGTCAGGCTGTCCAGGCCCTGCAGTCGTTTGGTTCCAAGGCAGAGCCGACTGCCCTGGAACTGCTGTCCAACCAAGCTTCGGAAGTTCGCCAGCAAGCGTGCCGCCTGCTGAAAGAGATCGGCACAGAACTCAGTCTGAGTGCACTCGAAGCCGCTGCCAACGACTCCGACAAAGTTGAGGCGGAACTGGCAAAACAGGCGATCACAGAGATTCAGAAACGCAAATGACGATCAGCTCAGGCACCAGCGACGAATCATCGCTTCGTAAACATTGGTCCCCGCCACCAACTGGTCCAGGTCAATCCATTCGTCGTCAGTATGCGCCTGCTGAATGCTCCCGGGGCCCAGCACCAGGATCTGCTTGAGTTCCGTGAAGCAGACTCCATCCGTCCCGTAACTCACGGTCCGTGCGGCCGACTGCCCTGCAATCTTCAGGGCATCGCGAACGAAGGAAGAGTTTGGATCGCCGTAGAGTGGCAGACCGCGGCATTCCAGCCGAAACTCCAGCCCATTCTGGTCCGCGGCACGACGCGCTCGCTCGACCAGAACATCTCCGTCATGACCCGGCATCGGACGAAAATAGACGGTACAGACGCTTTCCGGCGGAGTGATATTGACGGCGCAATGATGGTCGTTGATGCCGATGTTCCAACTGATCCAGGGAGGATCGAATTCCGGATTGCTCCAGGCGGGATCCGACAGAGTTTCATCGTGGATCTGTTTCATTTCCATCAGGAACGGAATCATCGCGACATTGGCGTTGACGCCGTCCCGAGTACTGGAATGAGCCGCGCGCCCATGCGAGATCACGCGAAATCCGTAGATTCCCTTGTGAGCGTAAACCACGTTCAATTCTGTCGGCTCACCGATGACGGCCCGGCTTTGGCTGGCGACCATTTCGCGATACATCGTCGATGATTCCGCAACCTGCCGGGCTCCATGAAATCCAACTTCTTCGTCCGCAGTACACACCACATACAGGGGCGAATGCATCGATTCGACCGAACAGCGTCCGGCGGCGGCCAGCATGCAGGCGAGTGAGCCCTTCATGTCGCAACTGCCACGACCGTAAAGTCGTCCATCGCGAACCGTGGGCTCAAACGGACCGTGACCGGTCACGGTCCAACTGTCTGCGGGAACGACATCGGTATGTGCGAAATACGCCAGTCCGCCGGATCCTGGTCCCTTGCGACCGATGATGTTCACCTTGGAAACGCCGTGCGGGTCCAGAAACTGTTGTCGTTCGATCAGGAAACCCAGCGAACGCAGATGTCGCTCAACCACATCGCTTACGGGACCATTGGAGTCCCGGCTGATGGATGGAACGGAGACCAGCGAACGGGCAAATTCCAGGGCATCGGTCACGCGTAGGTTCTCCGTGGTGGGGCAAGCGATTGCGGGGAAGGGGGGAGTAGAACAAAGCTTGTTCCGTTCGAGCCGACTGCTGGTTGGAAGCGAACATCCATGGCTGGACGCGCCGGCTTGAACTCTCGCCGTGTCGTCCGCGTTTTCCGTGTCCAGATTCTGCGTTTGCAGAAAGCCCTGCCAGGTCCGACAGGAAGTCCCAGTAGCCGAACTCGTGAGAGATCGGACGTCGAGTGACAAACATCCGAATTCTCCCGAATTCGGCTACAAAACTTCCCAGCCAAAAATGCGTCCTAAAAATGCTTCCCAGTGTTGACTTTCAGGGCACGTTGCTGATGTTCTTGACCTTCACCGAGGTGCCGACAAGGATGACCTTATCAGGGGTCGGGATCGGGTTTGATCCGCCGTCGATCGACAGCGTTCCGATGACGCAATAGGTTAAAGTCGCGGTGTCGCTTCCAGAACCAAATTGAATCGTTGTATTCGACGAATTCACCGAGACGAGCGACACGGAATCAGACAGCAGTTGCGGGGACGACTGGTTGAAATTGCAGAGGATGGTGAAGTCGCCGAAGACCTGAAAGGACTTTGACTGGGTATTGCTTTGTGCCGTGCCGATCCTCGTCAGTCCAGCTGCCTGGACTGTCACAGTATTTCCACGCTTATCGATTTCAATTGCATTCGCGTTGACATCACCCACTACGGTCAGTTTCCTGGCTATGGAATCATAAGTGGCCTGAACGTAGTTGTACTGTAACGGAGGATTCGTGAACGGAAATGGGAAGGAGAAATCTGCTGAAGCGATCCCGTTGGCAATGACCGCCAATTGATAAGCACCGTTCGGCAGATTCTTGGGCAACGTGAAGTCGACCGTGGTGGATTTGGCGCCGGTGGCCACGCCAGGAATCCAGTTTGTCGTTCGCGCGTAATAGACAACCCCATTTGAGGTCAGCCGTACGATCGGATAATTAGTATCCGCGTTTGAATCGTCGCAGGTTGCACCTTGCCAGAGTCCGGTCAATTGCGTTCCTGTCAGTGTGTAAACGTTGGCTGACGCGCCCGTCCCCTTCATGACTCTGGTAACCGTCGGACGCCACGATGCCTGGGGATTTCCCGTCGTTCCGTAGTCCCAGATTACGCCATTCCCCAAATTGAACAACAGATGTCCGTTGGGGGCCAGCAACATTCGTCGGTATGGGGACGGGTTGATGGACTGCATCTGCGACAACAACGTTGGATCCAGTTGCAAAGTGATGTCCGTCACTTTGTTGGTCTGATAGTCGTAGTCGAGCATTCCGACAGGCGTCGCGCTGACAAACATCAGATGGCCATCGGGCAACATCGCACCGGGTGAGCCGATTTCGTCCTGCGCGATATGCTGCACATTGGCTGGCATGTTCGGACCGGCTGTCCATGTGTTGGTCGCGGGGTTGAACAGTGCGGAATTCGTGTCACCGATATAGATGACCTTTCCGTTGGGCAGCAAAGACACAGCGCCCAGCCCCACCCCCGCATTTGTGCTCCCCAGCGCCACGGGGACGGAACCAGTGTCCGACCATGTTCCATTGGAAATGTCGTACCGCTGAGCAAGGCCCGGAGGGGTCAACGGACTCGCAACACTTTCATATGTCACCACGGTGTTGTCTGGAAGCAGAGCCCATGTTTCCTCGTCGTTGTTGTCATTGCGAAGTTTTGTCCCGGACTTCGTAAACTTGTTTGTCGCGGGATCGAACAGGTACGTGACCGCTGAACTGGCACTCCCGCATAGGACTTTGCCGGTTGGCAGCAGAATCGATGTTCCGTCCAGAAAGTCTTGTTCGGGATACTGGATTGTCGTCCACGTGTTCGCGATCGGATCGTAGATTTCGCCCGTGTCATATGCCGTACCGAAACTGGAGACTTCGGCCCCCAGTACCAGAACCTTGCCATTGGGGAGGACGCAAGACGCGTAATATCCGCGGTCGACGTTCGTCGAAGCGATCTGGCTCCAGGTCCCGTTGATGTAACTGCCGGAAGAATCTGGAGTCAATTTGTACCAGAACGCGCTCTGTCCGAGTGGTCCATCCGACGCCTGGACGATCACGGTGCCATCCGTCAGCAACAGCATCTGCCCCGAATTGCCGATCGGGTACGGATTGGCCAACCGGGTCCACTTTCCAGCGCCATGGGCAGTTGCCGAAACCATCACTGCAATCGTAATGACGAGGCAGTTCCAAACGACTGACCGGCATCGCCAACGCCAACCCTCAGAATTGTTGGGGAACGGATCCAAAACCGCGCGGGGCTGATCGATTTGCATTGAATTGTCCAAGTCATGGATGTTGAAATCTGCGAAACATCGACTGAAACCGGATTATCTACTGCGCGACCAACCAGCCACAAGTCGAAACTCAGCAAATCAACGATCGAAAAGTGATGGCGTGAGTCTGGATTCTCCTTTGACGCCCTGAGGCCTTTGTGTTTTCCGATACCTTTGTTTCTTGACAGGAACAGGACTGGTAGACAGGTACAGTTTCTCCATGTCACAACCAAGAAACATTGATTGGTTCGTCGATTTGTACTCGATAGTCCGTACGGCTGCGCGGTGGAATTCAATCCCAAGCCGGCACAGGGGATACGTCCATTTCAATGTTCAAGTCCTGGCAGCAGCAACGCGGCGGTCGACTCCAGCCAGTCGGATCGCTTCGCCCCCGAACACTGCGGACAGTGCCGGTCGCCGCACGAGTTGTACACCGTGTATTCGCTGGCGCATCCCTCGCACTGGTACCGGCGACCTCCCAGCGCCGCCGTACGGCACAGCGACAACTTCGCCAGTGTGCTCTGCACCTGCGGCACCGCCTGACCGCGGTACTGCGCCACGTACTCCCCCGCGTACTGACGCAGCAACCCCGCCACCGTCAGCGCTGGCCCTGCTCCGGGTCCGGGTTCGGCTGCTGCCAGCGGGGAAGCTGACGCACCGGCAGCCAGTCGATTGGACTGGGCGTCGAATCCAGGTGCGGGCGACGCACATGCAGGTAGACCATCGTCGTCATGAAACTCGTGTGACCCAGCAACTGGCCGATCGTCGGCAGATCGACTCCTGCTTCCAGCAGACCGGTTGCAAACGAATGGCGCAGAGTGTGTGGCGTCACGTGTTTGGCAATCCCCGCCTTCACTGCCGCGAAGCGGCAGGTCTTCTGGATCGTCGTCGCGTTCAGCCTCGCGTCGAAACTCAGGCCGGGAAACAGATAGTTCGTCGATCGAACGTGACGCCAGTACTCCCGCAACGCCTCCAGCAGACGCGGTGACAGCGGCACCAGACGCTCCTTGTTCCCCTTGCCACGCGCGATTCGCAGCATCATCCGTGCACTGTCGATGTCCGTGATCTGCAGCGCCGTCGCCTCCCCCAGACGCAGGCCGGCCGCGTACAGCGTCAGCAGCAGCGTCCGGTGCTTGATCGACGACACACATGACAGCAGCTTGTCCACCTCGCCCGAACCGAGCACCGCCGGCAGCGGCTTCGGACGCTTGCCGAACGGGATCATCGACACGCCCCACGGACGCGACAGCGTCGTCCCGTACAGGAACCTTAGCCCGCAAACCGTCTGGTTGAACGCGCTCCAGCTCGCTTTTCGCACCTGAATCAGGTGCAGTTGAAACGATCGAATCTGTTCGGGGGTCGCGTCGTCCAGCGAATGGCCAATGAACTCCCCGAACCGACGCACGTGATACGTGTACAGCTTCACCGTCGAGGCGGACAGATTTCGCAGCGCCAGGTCTTCGGACATCCGCTGCAGCAGTTCCTTGTTGCGTTCTTGCCAGGTCATGATCGGGTTCCCGTGCTCAAAGGGGGCGTTCACACCACCCACCGAAATTGGCGAGCGATGAACCCAGCATGCGCACCCGACCCGACCGCGCGCAAGCCCCGACATTCGATACGATCGTTACAACCGGACCTGTGTCAGCAGACCTGTTCGTGACTGGCATCGACGCCCAACAGCGCCCCGCGACCAACGTACAGAACAGGGCAGCAACCGGTCCGTGATGGCAGCCATCCAGCGACCCGCGATGCCACACTGATTCCACAGACGCGACCTCAACACACCAGAGACCAGCGACTAGTCCGTGAACTAGAGACTCACTCTTTATCGATGGCGGTACACGCTCCAACGAAGCGGTTAAGTTCAACGTTCAAGGTAACTTGCCCGCGATGAACAACGGGCTTCCAGTCAACACGCCAACACTTTGAACCGCCAGCGACTGCGGGTCAAGTTGACCGTTTCGTTCGGCGTCCAATCGTCACAGTAGTCGAATGACAGGTGTGTAGAAAAGGCCAAGCCTCTTTTGCGATTCGACCGCAATGACATTGGTGAGGTGTGGGAAATGGAGAACGTCTCATCGGACCAAATCAACGCACCAGACATCATTTCGTATTCTACCGTGGCTAGCGGATCGGGGGTGCAGATCGCGTTCAGGTGGTCTGCATGCTCCGTAAGTTGGAACAGAGCGTCATATTTCTGATCGTCGTCCAACTCCACTCCCCCAAATCGCATCTGACAGTGGCACTCACTCGCGAACGACCAAGGTAATTTGCCCGCGCTCAACGACGGGCTTCCAATCAACACCAACACTTTGAACCACCAGCGACTGCGGGTCAAGTTGTTTCGCTGTTGTTTTCCCTCATGACAATTCTCCACGATTCAATCGCCTACCAATTCACGCTTTACGTCAACGGATTGCTAGGACAATTGACGGAAGACAATTGCACAAGGACAATCTTGGCACAACAGGCGGAGAATTTGAAATGGGCTACGAGATGGCTTGGAGCAATCATGGCATGGGAACCTTCTTCAAGCTCCCTCCGAAATGGAAGCTCCGCAACCAAGACGCCTTGAATTGAAAGATGATTGGCAGAAGAATTTTGGAAGTTAACATGGATAACCTTGCGTGGCACTACAATCCCGTGCAGGCTTCGGATTTCTTCATCCGTGTGGATCTTTCCACCCACGGCATGCCCGGTCGCTTTGAGCAACTATGGGCAAAACAAGAAAACGACCGGGTGTTCCGAATCTGTTGCGTACCATTCTTCACATACGGAATCGCACTCGGTGATACAGTAGAAACCGACGATGCATTCACGTTTCAGCGGATCGTATCCAAAGGGGGTTACAAGGTGTTGCGAATTGCAGTGGTGAATAGAACCAACGAAACTCATCTTCACTCAATGCTTCACGGGTGGGTCGAGCAGTCAGGATTACCGTATGAATGGTATTGCGACGGCTACTTGTCAGTTGATTTGCCACCGGATGCGGTTGACGTAAAGAACATGAATATCTTGGACGAATTGGATCAGGATGGAGAGATCTCATTCGAAATTGTCGAGTAAAAGCCCGTACTAAATTCCCGTCGGATTGAGATTTCTCCAGCATGAAAGCATGAACTCATCCCGACGAAGTAGGACAAAAAACTAGGACAAAACGGTGTTTTTGCCACCAAGTTTGTCCTAGTTTCGTTTAGAAACTAGCCTGTTTTGGTAGTGGTTGGGGTCAAGTTGACCGACTCGTTCGGCGCTCATGATTTGGCGCTTCAATGAACAGATCTTTGAACGATTGTGGAGTATGAATTTCGCACTCGTCGTTGTACATCCACACGCCAGGACAAGTGCAACGAAGGGATTCCCAAAGCGTGAGAATCTGTTCTGCTGAACAATGGCCTTGAAGAGGTGAGCCGCCCCAAGAAACTGGGTCGGTATCGAACAACGTCATTCCGATAACGACAGTGGCTGTTTCGCATTGCCATTTAGCCGACCACTGCCACCAGCTCCACGGTTTTCTTCGATTGTCCCAGGAAGCGCGAGAATTGCCTCTGCGATAGTTGACGGCGGATACTCGATCAGGTCACGAAGGTTTAGACTACTGTCCGGCGGATTCGAATCCGGGCCAGGAATAAGAGACCATTCATTGAGGGCAAAAGTGCGCATCTGCCGAACGTATTGCGATCTATCCGGCATTGTCCGGCCCGAAAGCCGGACAATGCCGGATAGATCGTCCGTTGAACTTTTCCGCTTCGTGGGTTGGGGGAATGGGCGTATGCGGAATCAATCGCGGCCATTCCCTGTCAGTGCCGTTACTGTACACAGGTCGGACAATGGTGTCACGGAATTTGTCGGCATTCGATCGCGGGACCAGTGTGCGGTCGTATCGATCGTGTCGCGGATTCCTGACGGACATCCCCCGCCTGTGATGACAGAGTACGATTGATCGGTCTTGAGTTCCGGTGCCGCGCAGCGACGAGCCGCTCGCGGGAGGGACCAGCGAGGTCGGCGGATCTTGCGGAGGAACAGGCTCAGACGCATGAAGTCAGGATCCATCGAGATACCAGCGGGGCCGGTGGACGTCCGTCATGATGATCGACCAGCCGTCGCGACACCGGGAGGCGATGCAGTTCATCCGCGCGCCACAGTGAGGACAACTCGGCACCGTGAGTTCCGTCTCCGAACCATTGCCGGGCGTGGCAGGATCTGCGGTCGCCGGCGGTTCCCCGGAAGCGACGGCGGGGACCAGTTCCTGATACGCCTGCAGGAACTGCTGACGTTGTCGGTTGCTGTAGCCTCCAAAACGCCGAGTCTTCACGAACCCCTTCGGCAGGATGTGCAGTGACCACAGACGCACGAATTCCCGTCCCGGCAACGTGACCGGTTGGCGATCGTCGCGATCGCCTCCCGCCGTGACACCGGTCCGGGCCCAGAATGTCACCTGGCCCTGCGACTGCGGGTCAAGTTGACCGCCTTGTTCGGCAATTGGATTCATTCCCCATCACGATCAATGACAATCGATTCCCCATCAATGTTAATTCCATCGAGTCCCGGAATCGTTTCCGCCAATGATGCCAACCGCTGGCGAAATTGGAATGGTGAGTGGATATAGAGGTAATTGTGAATACGCATTTTGACACCCTTGCCGATGTCTTGATGAGTTCGCACGTGTTTCGTGAGTCCGAGTAGGACTGAAGCACTTTCCTGTTCCAACGCAAGAGTTGACTTGCCGGTAATCGACAAGTGATATGTGATGTGATTCGAACTGCCGTGAGAGGAAAGTGCGACATGGGGTCTGCTGCGCGCTTCTTCGCGTGCTGCTTGAATCTTCGGGACGAGCAGTATTCCAGCGGCGATTCCGAGAGTGGCAACAACTACTACCAGGCAGGTAATCTTTGAACTTCGCGTTGATCGAAACGTTATCACAATCAACCCCGCATCAGCCGAACGTTAAGAATTCTATCCCGCCCGCCCTGGGATGTAACTCATGATGCACGCGGAACTCGCCGGGGCGGGCGGGATAGAATTCCGTTGAACTGAACCGTGGAGCGGGGCTATGGCGCTCCGATCATGGGCGTTTTCAATTCGGGGTTGATTTTATCCCGTGTGGTCCAGTCGCGGCAATGGCGGAGCTTTTTTTGATGCGCCAAGCCCATTCGCACTGGGGTCGGGATGAATCGAATGTGATGACTGCATGACCATGTGCGCTCGGGGCGTGCGTACCAGGATCCGACCTGCCGATGTCGGCAAGGAAAATCGAGGTGAGCACGATCTGTCCATCGCGGATTCACTTTCAGGAGCTGTTGAAGAACGTTGGAGAATAAGTCGCCGCAACCAGTTCACTCATTCGCCATCGAGGCATCTCCGAGATGATTTGCAGCGTCCCTCCGCATTTGTGGCAGGTCAGCGACGCATCGTCCGGGGTCGGACCCTCCGCGTTTTTCGGTTCAGCAGCAGGCGCTGTTGCTCCCAGCAGGTGGCGGCAGTGCGCCAGTTGTTCGCTGCGTTCGCGGTGGGACAGTAATCCGAAGTTACGGATGCGGACGAACCCTTTCGGAAGAACGTGCTGCAAAAATCGGCGGAGAAACTCGTCGGCAGAGAGCGTCATCCGCCGCCAGCGATTCCCGTGGGCATAGTCCTTGTAGCGGAACGTGATCTGGCCATCCGTGATCGACTCGATCCGTTCGTTGCTGATCGCCACGCGATACGTGTACCGCGCCAGATATTTGAGGACGATTTCCGGACCGCCGACAGGCGGTTGCGAATAGACGACCCATTCTGCGGCGTACAATGACGACAGAAACGCGACATGTGCGATGGATCGGCGAGCGCTGCCAGGCCGCCGCGCCACGTCAGTTGTTCGTTCTGGAATTCCGTTTTCAGAAAGTCGAGGAGCTTGCCCCGAAAGACGCGGCTCAACACTTTCACCGGCAGAAAAAAGCCGGGCGCACAGGCGATCCAGCGCGTCCCGTCTGCCGTCTGCCGACAATCCGCCCCCTGGAACGATCACATGAACATGAGGATGCAACTGCAGGTTCTGTCCCCAGGTGTGCAGGACCATCAACCCGCCGATCCGCGCACCGAGATGCTTTGGTGTTGCAGCGACCTCCAGCAACGTCTCGCGCACGGCACGGAACAAGTGCCTGTAGAACAGGGCCGGATGCGCAGCGGCAACCGCAGCCAACTCATGCGGAACCGTGAAGACCACGTGAAAATAGCCGACCGGCAGCAGTTCCTGGCGACGAGCCTCCAGCCAGGCGGCCCGTTGTTTGGCTTGACACTGCGGGCAGTGCCGGTCGCCGCACGAATTGTACATCGGTGTCTCGTCACCACATCCGCTGCAACGGTAGGCCAGACGTTCCAGGTACTCTTTGCGCCCCAGCGTCACGGCATACAGAAAGCGTAGGGCGCAAACGCACTGGTTGAACGTGCTCCAACTGACTTTTCGCTGGAACAAGTGAAGCTGGTACTGCCGCACGTCTTCCAGCGTCAGATCCTCGGGTGAACGCCGGAAATGCGCCGCAAACTGCGCCACCTGGGCCACGTAACTCTCCACCGTTCGGGGAGCGCGGTTACGCAATTGTAGATCTTCAATGTATCGCTGCCGCAACGGAGTCATCACAGGACCTCGCTTCAAAAGGAACAGAGGGATCACAACACCTCTTTCCATCCTGAACGACCCAACCCCCGCGCGCAAGACCGAATAATCGATACAACCCCTCCAATCCCAACTCCTGCCGCACTCCAAAAAAGCAAACAGGCCACGCACATTCATGTACGTGGCCTGGCTGTCATATAGACCACCGCGGAGCGGTTTAGTTCAACAACCATTCTACAGAACGCTGCCTAACGTGACTGGCAGCTCACCGCAAAATTCTGCATAATCTTCCCGCATCTGTCAAGAATTGCTTTGCAATGACACTCTTCGGCTCCCTTAGACGGCGTTCTGCCTTTAGGAATTAGACCGATGTCCGCAGAATTCTCCGCGCCGCGAAAA
>JAFEBS010000060.1 GCA_018242525.1 Planctomycetota bacterium
GGCGCACACCGGTTCTGTCGGGCGCAGTTGTGACAGTCATCGAGGGGCGGTTCTGTCGGGCACACCGTCGCGCGAAGACGTTTTCACAGGAGGCCGCAGAGGAAACAGAGAAAGTCACGGCAAGAATGGGAATCACCGGGCAAAGGAACGAGGGCAAATCGTTGTCATCTTTGCCGGGTTCTCTTTGTGCCTTAGTGACTCTGTGAGAGAATCATTCTGGAGACCTGCGGTCGGCGGTGTCGGCGAGGTCGGGAGACCTGCGCCGAACATGGTTGTGACGGTGAGCGACCGCGGAAAGACGTTTTCACAGGAGGCCGCAGAGGAAACAGAGGGAGCACTGGCAAGACGGGGAACCGCGGGGTCAGGAATGATGGCTCATCGTTGTTGTCTCTGCCGGTTTCTCTTTGTGGTTCAGTGTAACGGCCTTTCCCGACGCCCCCGCCGATCGATTCTGCTGGGTTGAAAAGAATCGCCAGCGAACTATGATTTGAACACCCGGTCATTGTAGCACTCTGAGTGCAGCTTCGATGCAGGCCGATCTGGCGCTGACGCTTCCGAATTCCGCGGAAAGGGCTCGCATGAACGTCGTCGATTTTCTCAAGGACCAGTTGAAGCAACTGGGGAAGACGTCAGAGACCACGGCCCAAGGGGTATTTGATGTTGTGGGTCAAAGTCTGACTCAGATTTCCGCGGAAGTTCAGACGCTGCTCGACCAGTTGAAAGCCTGGGGGGCGGAGCACCCTTTCGAATTGAATGCGCTGTTGCGTCAGCTTCAGCCGATTCTGATTCGGGACAATGTCGCCTTCGTGACCCGGTTTGATGATGTTCAGGAAGTGCTGTCCCGGGATGATGTGTTCCTGGTCACCTATGGCGACAAGATGAAAGGGATCACCGGGGGAAGCAATTTCTTCCTGGGAATGCAGAACTCACCCCGGTACCTGCGCGATGTCTCCAACATGCGACTCGTCGTCGGTCGCGAAGACATCCCGAACGTTGTCACTCGGTTTGTCACGAAAACGTCCGACCAGATCGTCGCGAACTGCGGCGGGCGCATCGAGATTGTGACTCAGTTGACGGGCCCCGTTCCAACCCGCCTGGTGGGAAGCTATTTTGGAACTCCGGGCGGTGATGAACCTCAGTTGATTCAATGGGCCACACAACTCTTTCAATACCTGTTCGTCCCGAACAACCCGCCCGAATTTGAAGCGGCGGCACTGGCGAGTGCCTCAGCGGCGCGAAATTGGCTCGATCAGACCATTGCCGCCAGGAAGAGCAGCTCCACTGTCATCGACGATGTGCTCGGTCGCTGCCTGATCATGCAAAAGACGGGCATGCCCGGGTTCACGGACCTGGAGATTCGCAACAATCTGATCGGATTGATCATCGGTGCCATCCCCACGACATCGAAGGTCACGACGCAGGCGATCGACCAGCTACTGAATCGTCCCGACCAGTTGGCGGGTGCTCACGCGGCAGCCGTGGCGAATGATGACAGGCTGCTCGCCAAATACATCTGGGAGGCACTTCGCTTCAACCCGATCGGTCCCGGAATCTTCCGGTTGTGTGCGGCCGATTACACCCTGGCCAAATCAACCACGCGCGCAACACTGATCCCGCGCGGCACAATTGTCGTCGCCGGCATACAGTCTGCGATGTTTGATGAGGCGCAAATCGATCAGCCAAACGAGTTCAAGATCGATCGACCGGACTATCACTACATGCATTTCGGCTATGGACTGCACACGTGTTTTGGACAATACATCAACCAGGTCCAGATACCTGGCATCGCCAAGTCGCTGTTGCGTCAGAAAAACCTGCGCCGTGCTCCTGGGCCGGCAGGCCAATTGCAAATGGCCGGACCATTCCCGTCCGGACTGACGCTGGATTTCGACGTCTGACGATCCGCCCCATTTTTTTCAGGCTGTCCCGTGCCAAACACACCGCCTTCTGCCTTCGCCGTCACGTTTCCACCCAGCCTCGGCAACGAACTGGGGCTGTGGGCGCTGGATCATTATGGCGTGAAATACCGGACGTATCCCTATTCGATTTTTCTCCTGGGGATTGAACTCTGGTGGAAAACCCGCCAGTCGGGGTTGCCGACCTTTAAGAACCTGAATGCGACGCTGGTTGGTCCGCGCGCCATCGTCGACTACTTCGAATCGAACTGTTCCGCAGATCTTCGCCTGTTGCCATGGGATCAGGCGTTGCGACAGCAGGTGCTGGGCGTATGGCCAGACTACTTTGACACTCTGGGGAACGCCGTCGCGACCTGGTCGTACTTCAATCTGCTGCCTCACAAGCAGGTCATGCTGCGACCGTTGACGCGCGGGGTTCCCATTATTGAGCGATGCCTGGTTCAGGTTTTCTATCCACTGATTCGCATGTTCCTCAGTTCTCAACTTGGACTGTCCGAGCAAACGGCCGCAACGGCCGTGACCACGATTCGTCAGCAGTTTCAGGCGACTGCCGACCGCCTGTCGGATGGGCGCGCCTACCTGTTCGGTGAATCCTTGACATTGGCGGATCTCTGTTTTGCGGCCAATGCCGCTCCCGTTGTCCTTCCGGACGAATGCTATGGCGGGCCGCCGCCGCCGGGGACTTTGCCCACCTTTGCCGAGTTGCCGGATTCAATGAAACCGTTCGTGACCGAGATGCGACAACACCCCGCCGGGCTGTTTGCCTTGAAAATCTATCGATTGCACCGAACGGCTGTTCAGTCTGCGTCACCTTGAAGAGTGTTGTTTACCATTTACCAGGACAAAACCATGGCCGATCAACTGGGCGTCGTCACCGCATTGACCGTCATCACACCGATCATTCCCGAAAAGCTGGAGACACTGCAGCAGGTCCTGGCGTCGATCCAGGCCAACCCCAGTGCCACGATTGCGAAGATCTCGACGATTCACTTCGCCCGCTGGGTGATCATCGACAACGGCACTCGCCTGCTGTTCACCAGCAATTTTGATGGCAGCTGGGAAGCCTATCTGCAGGACTTCGTTCGCGAAATGCCGGATGGACTGGACTTCATCTGGTCCAACTGCGTCGGGTATCCCGGCTCGAAGCCGTTCAAGCCGTTTGCAGACTATGTCCGGGCTCATCAGTTCTCGAACAACACGTTTTACTGCGCGTATCCAGACCTGACCGTCCAGGCGGTACTGAATGCGAAAGAATGGCGCGATGCGGGGCGCGCCGTCGTTCCGGCACTGCAGGAGTATCTGACGAAGACCGCTTGATATCTGACGATGTCCGGAATTCGATGGAGCAGTTTCGGCACGATCCGCCGTCTTTGAGCTGAAAAGAACCGATCGATGACTGCAGGACCCCAGTTGGAAACGTCCGAAATTCAGGGCTATATCCTGCGAGAATATGGCCTGCAGTATTCCCGTTACTGCTTCATCCAGTTTCTCGATTCCGCCGATGGCCGCCGCTGGATCGGGCGGATTGTTCCGAGAATTACGACTTCCGGTCAGTGGGATCCCATCGACCAGGCTCACAACCCTGCTGCGACGTTGAACATTGCATTCACAGCAGACGGCTTGAAAGCCGTTGGAATCTCGGCCGATTCAATGAAGAGTTTCTCCACGGAATTCCAGGAAGGAGCCTTTGAAAACGACCGGGCGACATCGCTTGGAGACACAGGCGACAGCGCCCCATCGGCGTGGGAGGAAGGGTTTGGTGATCCGCAACAGGCGGCCAGATTGCATGCGTTATTAATCCTGTGCGGACACACCGCGGCCGACATTGAGACCCAGTGGAAGTCGATTGAACAAACATTTGGCCCGGGTGTTCAGGCGGTCTATTCGCGGGATGGAAACTTCTTCCCGGATGGAACCGAGCATTTCGGGTACCGGGATGGCATTGGCCAGCCCGCGATTGAAGGGAGTGGAGAACCGGACTATCCCGGTCGAGGGCTTCCACAACCGGATGGAACATGGAAGCCGTTGGCGGCGGGAGAATTTCTGTTCGGGTACCCGACTGAACTGGGAGTCCCGAATCGCGCGCCCTTTCTGGAAATCGACGGTCGGCGGCAAGTCTCTCGAAACAGCACGTACCTGGCCTACCGAAAACTGAAGCAGGATGTGATCGGGTTTCGCCAGTTTCTGTCTGCCACCGCCAGCCAGTTGAAGAAGACTGACGAATGGGTCGCTGCCAAACTGGTGGGCCGTTGGCGCGACGGAACTCCCGTGGAACTCTCTCCGGATCACCCGGATCCCGCACTGGCCAGCGATGCAGCTCGCAACAATGACTTTCGCTACGGCAATGATTTGAAAGGACTTCGAGTTCCGATCGGCTCCCATCTGCGTCGGATGAATCCGCGCGATGGCGTCGCCGGTGGCAACGGTGCGGTTTCCGGGCATCGAATCATCCGCCGTGGAACCCCCTACGGAACACAACTCCCTCTTGATGCGACCGCCAGTGATCGTGAGGATCGGGGAATTGTTTTTATCGCCATTGTCAACAGCCTGATGGATCAGTTTGAGTTCCTGCAGCAGGAGTGGATCAATTCCGGGTCCTTTTTTAAGCTGGATCCCAGCCAGAAAGACCCGCTGCTGGGCGATAATGACGGCACCAGCCCGTTCGTCATTCCGATGCCGGACTTCCCGCGACGGACTCCGAATCTGGCTCGATTCGTGACGACACAGTTCGCTTCGTACCTATTCTTTCCCAGTATTGCCGACCTGGGATTCCTGAAGCTGGACGGTTGATGAACCGCTCCCTCGTTTGAGGATTTGAAATGACGACCTCGCCCGCAGAATCCACGCCCTACAACAATTCCCCGTTCCCGATTTCCGTGGCGATGTCCGGGGGCGGTTATCGCGCGGCGGCCTACCATCTGGGGACTCTGTCGTATCTGGAGCATCTCAAGGTGTTGCCCCAGGTGGAAGCCATTTCGACGGTTTCCGGTGGAACATTCACGGGAACCCGATATCTGCTTTCATTGGTCGAGAAGCAGTCGTTTGCGGAGTTCCTTCGGGACTTCTACGGCTTTTTGCTGGACACGGACTTGCTCGATCTGGCCGTTCGCAAGCTTGGTCCCGAACGCGCCACCAATCAATTGCCGCGACAACTGGCGATCGATGCGTTTGCCCAGGTGTATGCGGATACGCTGCTCAGGAAAAAGGATGGTTCCGTCTTCACAATGAAGGACATTTTCGAGCTTCAGTCTCCGCTGACGGATGTCATCTTTAACTCGACGGAATTCCGCCACGGAATTGGATTCCGATTCCAAAAGAGTCAGCTTCCTTCCAAGTTTGGCAACGGGTTCGAGTCTCTGCCCCAGGACGTTGCCGAAAAACTGAGGGTGGCGGATGTTCTGGCCGCGTCATCCTGTTTTCCCGGAGGATTCGAACCAATTGCGTGGCCGGAATCATTTCACACAACCCTGCCTGCGGTTCCCATTGACCGGCAACTTCCGATGATGGACGGCGGTGTCTATGACAATCAAGGCATCGAAAGCCTGTTGCTGGTGGGTCGCCGCTCGAAGACCAATCCGAAAATCGCCTCGGCTTCAATCTGTGACATGGACACGTCGCCCCAGAGATTCAAGATGATGATCGTGTCGGACACGGATCGACTGGATGAACAGATCTATGCGTTTCCGGTGCCACCGCCGCCGGGTCTGCTGGGCCGACTCTCCATCGGGGCGTTGGGGTGGATCTTCTGGGCGGTCATCCTGCTGTGTCTGATCACTTTCATCGGGAATGTGTCAGAGTTGTGGCATGTTCTGTCGACCCCGGCACTGCGGACGCCGTTGCGCTTGACGAGTCATATCACATCACTTTTCCTGGCGTTCGCGGTCGTTGTGCTTGGGTTGTCAGTCTGGAACCTGTTCTACCGCAAGTTGGCACCGCGCATTCCCCACTGGGATCGGATGCAAAAGGACTTGAAACACCTGCTGCTTTCTCAGGTGATTGAAATGGTGCAGCTGCGAGTTTCTTCGCTGTTCGCCCTGGCGAATGACATTTTTATGAAACGGATTCGTGGGTTGTTGTACGCTGAGGTCTATGACAACGACGAACTCAAATCCACAATTGTCCCCAGCATGATCTATAAGCTCAGAAAATACGCACCGCAGTGGTCCAAGGCGGAAAGGGATCGTTTTGCCGATACACATGCGCCCGACTGGCCGTTCGCGGATCACCCGGAAATTGCGAAGCCATCTGCGTTGCTACTGGCGATTGTGGATCAGTCCGTCAAGATGCCGACGACGCTCTGGTTTGACGACAACACGATGCCTGCCAAGCTCATTGCCACGGGCCATGCGACGCTCTGTTTTCAACTGCTGAGCCACTTGAATTTCAGATACGGCCCGGATCTGAACGAATTCCCGCCGGAAGTGAGGCAAGTCTGGGACCAATTGCTTGGTGATTGGGCGAGATTCCAGACGGACCCCTATTTTGTCCTGAGGTCACAATTGCCAGCAGATTTACACAGAACGCTGCCCGTCCCCAAGTAGGATACGGTGACCGATCTGCACCGTTCGTTCGGATCGCCACTCAAGAATGGCTGCCGCCACAAATACCGTGCAGGGCCATCGCCAGTTTTTCAAATTGGGAATCGTGTGCCACGGTTATGGAGTCCTCCGTGCCGATTGAGCACTCGCACGGCCTTCCCGATGACGGTAAGACCGTGGCACCCCGATTTGAAAAAGGCGATCGCCCTGAAATACCGTGCGGACACGGTTGCATGGTGGAATGATTCCTTCGATGATATTCCGCCTCCGTCCGAGATGGTTCAACATCGACTGACACCGCTGAAACTGCAGGCTGACACTGACGAAGCAACCGAGGAGCAACGATGCGCGATTTTGACTACGCTGCCCCTTCCAAACTGGCAGACGCACTCGCCCTGATGGCCAGTGCCAATGGGTCTGCCAGGCCACTGGCTGGCGGAACGGATCTGATCGACCACGTCCGAACCGGTCGGCTATCGCCGGATTTGCTGATCGACATCAAGAAACTGCCCGAATTGAATCGGCTGGAATTTGGTTCATCCGGCCTGCGACTGGGTGCAGCGGTCCCCTGCTGGAAGATCATCGGATCGCGGGAAATTGGCCGCGACTATTCCGCCTTGGTGGATAGCTGCCGGATCATTGGCGGGATTCAAATCCAAAACCGCGCGACTCTGGGTGGAAACCTCTGCAATTCCGGACCGGCCGCAGATTCCATTCCGGGGATCATCGCCCTGGGTGGTCAATGCGTGATCGCCGGAACGGGAGGCACCCGAACAGTGTCGGCTGAAGCGTTCTGTACTGGCCCGGGCAAAAACGTTCTGCAGCCCGGTGAATTGCTCGTGGAGCTGATATTTCCCACTCGGGCGGCGAACAGCGGTTCGCACTATCGCCGGTTCATTCCCCGCAATGAAATGGACATCGCGGTCGTGGGGGTTGGTGCCTCGGTCACGCTGGATGACAGCGGCCAACATTTCACGGCGGCTCGAATTGCCCTGGGAGCGGTCGGCCCGACTCCGTTGTTGGCGGCGGATGCCGGAGCGGCACTGGTCGGTCAGGCGGTCAACGATGAGAACCTCGCCAAGGCTGCCGCCGCGGCCAGGGCGGTCGCGACCCCGATCAGCGACATGCGCGGAACCGCCAAGTATCGGGTTCACCTGGTTGGCGTACTGGTCGAACGAGTTTTGAAGGCAGCCGTCGCCCGGGCTCGTGGTGAAACCATCATGTACCGGCCCGGTCACTGATTTTTAGTCCCTGCGACGAATTTGACTCATGGCATTGGCATTGCTCACAAGATGGGGTCAGACCCCAGTTAACTGATTTGCATTGAATCCACATTGGAAGGGGGCAGACCCCATTTTGTGGGAAATGCTCCTGGCATTGTTGGCAGTCCGGACCGCCCCGAGAAAGTACAGCATCATGGCGAAGAAGCGAGTGGTATCCGTCAAACTCAATGGTGATTCGGTCGAGTTCCTGTGTGAGCCCCGGCAGACCCTGCTGGAGGTTTTACGAGACACCCTGGACATGACCGGCACCAAGGAAGGTTGCTCCAACGGCAACTGCGGTGCCTGTACCGTCTTGATGAACGGTCGGCCTGTCACCAGTTGCCTGGTCCTGGCGATGGAAGCGGAAGGTGCCGAAATCCGCACCGTGGAAGGAGTGGCCTGCGGCGGCCACCTGGACACCGTCCAGCAGGCCTTCCTGGAAGGTGCGGCGTTGCAATGTGGCATCTGCACCCCCGGCTTCATCATGCAAACCGAGGCCCTGCTGGCCGAGACCCCGCAGCCGACCGAAGAACAAGTTCGCTTTTACCTGGCAGGCAACCTGTGCCGCTGCACGGGCTACGACAAGATCGTGCGAGCCGTCCTGGCTGCTGCTGACACACGCCGTGCCGCCATGGACGACTAAATCGGGGTGCAGTCGTTAATTGGTGG
>JAFEBS010000061.1 GCA_018242525.1 Planctomycetota bacterium
ACCAACGGGAGCCCCCAGCAGAGCGTTGAGTGATGCCTTGACGACATCGCAATTCGCACACTCGGGTTATCACATTGTGTTGCTGGGAACGCACGAGAATCATTCCATACTTCGCAGGCTGTTGTTATCTGCTGGCGGCTCCCGTTGGTCGACCCCAGCCACCCAACCGTTCTTCATCACCCCACATCCTGACTGTGGCCCGTCATTTTCCCAACTCATGAATCGTGTTGTGAATCAACCCGTTGACAGGCTCCCCCTGTGAACCCGTTAACTTGTATTCGATCGACATGCTCCACGTCGGTTGAATGTCCGGAAGATTCACCGTCACTGTTCGGTGATCGTCGGACAACTGGACCGATGCAATCGCCAGGGACTTCTCGTCGTAATGCTTGGAGCCATAGTTGGCCGTCCGCTTCAGCGACCATGTCCGAACCGTGTAACGGCTGGGATCCGTTGCCGTGGCGGGGTCCAGGTCTGCGCTGAACTGAATTTCCATTCCCGTCTTGCGAGCGTGTAATCCAATCGGCAAATGGACGGGCCGGCCTGTGGCGCGGATGCGATAGAAACCGCCTGGTTGGGTCGCATTTCCCGCCCACGCGAACAAGCCGCACGTGTAAAGCTGCCCGTCGATCAGGTGGAATCGTCCCCGCATAATCCCCGTGGGGAAGATCGGCAGCGGCAATTCACACATGCCCCCCTGCACGCGGGGAACGGTGTCCCCCTTCACCGGCGCGACCTTCTCGAACGGGACCACGAACACCTTGCCATAACCGTAAGACAAGTTGAGCAACGAACCCTTCAGCGGTCCCCATTGGTCGGTGTCGACCCACAGCAGTTCCGCCGGGGACCGGTCGAACGCATTCGTAATCCAGCACAGCGGCGGCTCCATTGCGTCGTCTGAAGGATCGGTCACGTCGGTGTACCCAAACAGATTGCCGTAAAAGCGCGGGCGTTCGCCGGGCTTTGCCGGAGTCACCCAGTTGATGCGGTTCTTCGGGTTCCAGAACCCTTCCTGATCCGTCACGACAAACGTTCCGTCGGGATTCAGACAGACGCCGTTGGCCGCTCGGAAGCCATTGGCCAGGATGTCTGTTTGCGATCCGTCTTTGCTGACTCGCAACAGCGTCCCATGATGCGGCACGACCGCGGGCAACGCGTGCCGGCCGGATTTGGCGTAGTACAGGTTTCCCGCCTCGTCCGCCTGCAAGCCCATCGCGAACTCGTGGAAATGCTCGGTCACCTGATGATCATTGTTGAAGCATTCCACGAAATCGGTTTCGCCATCGCCATTCACGTCCCGCAGGATCGCGATCTGATCCCGACAGGTGACGTAGATCTGCTGGTTGAGGATTTTCAGCCCCAGCGGCTGAAACAGGCCGTTCGCAATGCGCCGCCATTTCAGTGGTTTCTGCGGGGCCTTTTCGTCGGCCAGGAAACCACTCACTACCCAGACATCGCCGTCCCACGTGCAGACCGCCAGACTGTCACCATCCGCGAAAAAGTCGAAACCAGTCAATCGAAGCTGAGCGAACCAGGGATTGTTGGCCGGAATCGTCAGGATATCCACGGCGTAAGGTCCACTGTCGGGACCGATCACCACGTCCGTCGTCAATTCCTCCAACCAGCGTCGCGGCCCTCCCCGGGTCATCGAGGCCAGGTCCAGCGGCGCTTGATTGACCAATGCGGCCATGACTTTCTGCTCCAGTTTCTCGTCACTCGCTGTCGTGACCGAAAGGACAAACTTGAGCGGTTCGGTTCCGGTGGGAAGACTCAGGATCAGCGCACCGCCATCTCCACTGACCCACTTCGCGCCGGCTGGCATCGGGGACAGTCCGGCCGCCAATCGAACCTTGGATTCGTCAAGCGGTGCCGGGCCAAAGCCACCGATCAACTTGCCATCGTGACCGTGCCCTGAATCATCCGGAATCGTCTCGGCGGTCAATGAATCCAGTTTCCAGTGCGCCAACAATTGGTCGCTCTTCAACTGCGAGACTTCGGCAACTTCCTCGTCCTTCAACTCCCGCTGCACGAATCGCACGTCGGTCATCTGACCCACAAAAAACGACGGGTCCGGGAAGTTCGCGGACGTGAAGCCGAGTCGAATCGTCTGCTTTTCGGGTTTTCCTTTCGGCTTCAAAGTCCCCTGCCCGTCCGGCTTGCCATCCACGAACAACCGCACTCGACCGGTTTCGTGCTGCCACGTCATCGCCACGTCGTGCCAGCGATCGTCGGCGACATTGGTTTTGCCCGCAACGGCACCGACCCAGCCGATGTCGAATGTCAACCGGCCGCCCCGTACAAACAGCGTCTTGCCATCGGGAGCCCACGGCCCATCGATCGGCCCCTGGCAAAGGATCGTGCCGCCGGTTCGGGTCCTGATTCGGGCCGTGATGGAAAAGTCCTTGCTCGTCAGATTGAAATCATCCGCGTGCTGCACTGCCAGCCGCGTCTGTCCGCCGAAGGAGGGCGTGGTTGCCACCTCGGTCGCGGCTTTCGCACCGGGCGACAGTATCGCGATCTTGCCACCGCTGTTGCCATTATCGTCCGGGGAAACCAGTTCCAGCTTCGCCTTCCCGGACGGATGAGTCGCGACTTTCAACTGCATAGGACGTGAGCGAGGCCCAATCTGGAAGGTGCGTGTGAAGACGGACGATTGTGCTCCCGGCATTTCCAGCACGTCGGTGGAACCCACCGTGTAGGACACAATCACCTGATCACCAAACTGGTACAGGCCGCGGTACTGACCCCATTCGCGTGGCAGCGGCCCGTAATGCTTCTTGTCGCGTCCCAACAGGCGTGGGTCGTCCCAGGTCCCCGTTTCCGGATGCGCCCAGCCGGGACCATTCGGATTGGCAAATTGCACGAGTCCGGCCACGCGCGGATGAATCTGGTGCCGGCCGTCGAAATTGATGCCATGCCAGTCGATGAAGTTCGGTGCCTCCGTCCCCTGGCCAGCACGGGCATCGTGACTCCACGCCGCCGCCACTCGCAGGGTGTCGTGATCGAAGACCTGCCATTGTTTTCCGCGGGATACTCCACCGGGACCGGGATCCAGCCGCGTGGCGATCCCCTTGTAGGCAAAGTTGGAGCCGTCGTCACCGACTTCATAGGTCGCCATCAAGTACGGACCGTAGTTCATCGACGACCACGGTTCGACATTCGAAGGGGCTGGTCCGCGCGTTGTTCCAGGTGGAAGTGAGGCCAGGTACGCGGCATCAATCGCCGCGTATTGGGACGGATTGTAAGGCTTCAGGTAGGTCTCGCGAACGAAATGAATGACATCGTACTTCTGTTGCGGCACCATCCAGGTTTGCGGGGCCATCAGGCCGAATCCGTGCGTCAACGTCTGATACATCCGCAACGGATCGTGCCCGTTCTTGAATTTCCCCTCGGCAAACTTCAGCGACGTGGGCAATGATCCCGGCTGCTCCTTTGTCCCGTGGCAGTTGATGCACAGTCGGTTGTAAATCGCCTCGCCTCGCTGGAACGACTTGTCATCCAGCGAACGGAGCATCCCCGCATGATCGATCTGTTTTTCGTACTCGGGCAGGACATACGTGAACAGTGACGGAGGCGGCTGCAACTGACGGGCTCGAGGGGCTCCCCCTTCGGCAATCTCGATCAGATAACGAGCCAGGTCCAGGAACAGCTGGCGATTCGCCAGCACGTTGACCTGTCCGGCGGGCATGATCGACGTCTTGCTGTTCACCCGCTCTTCGATCTGCGACTTCAAGATGGTCAGCGTCTCGCCGATCCGCGTTGCGTCGCGCAGAACCAGATTATCGGCGGTTTCTTCCACCAACGATCCCGTCAGCGACTTCCCGTCGGTCAATTGCACGACGATGGTTTCGAAGCCCTTCCGTAACACTTTGGACGGTTCCAGGACCGACTCAATCAACGCTTCGGGTGTAGTACCCGGCTCCGGCCGAGTCAGGTCGGGCCCCAGCATCTGCGGCGCGTTGGCCTGCCCCACGGTATGGCACTTGGTGCATGCCAGAAATGGCTGATGGAAAACGATGGCGCCACGCTGGGCATCTCCCTGCTGCCGGGCCGCCCGGGCCAGTGACGCAGAACCCTCCTTGGAGAGTTGCTCTTGAAGCGAAGGCGGTTGAGCCGAGGCGGTCCCTGTCAGCAACAACACCAGGGCGACGATTCGCAGGCGGGTCATGCAAAGTTCCAGGTTGGAGATCAAGTATTCAGCGGTTCAGTCCGAGAATTTACCATACGCTCGGTAGGAGCGGCACCAATACTCCCGTTTTGGTGTCGGCATCCGAGTTAGTAGCGAGAGGAAAAAAGGGAATCATGGGGTGAGGAAAGATGACTGATCGTTGGCATCTCTTCCGGACTGACCGCCCCGTTTGTCCAGAGTCCGTTGCCCATAGCCAATCTGGAGCAGGCTGCCATACTTTCGTGGTTTTGACAGTCGAACAAGAAATCAACGCCAAGACGCGGAGACGCAAGGGCGCAAAGAGAATGGGAGGGCATTGTGAGCCGCACGGCGCTAGCCGCGGGTGCATTCTCACTTGTACCCGAAGAACCCGCGGCTAGCGCCGTGCGGCTCACAAAGTAAGTGCCATTCGGCAAGCGCCTTGCGGCTCAAAGATGAAGGCAATACACCCGCGGCTAGCGCCGTGCGGCTCACAGATGAAGTGCCATTGGGCGGCCTTGTGGAATTCACTCGGCCGGGATGTCGTCCGCCAATCGACACAGCATCAGCAGGTTGAAAGTCTGCGAGACCGCTACGGCAGGATCCCATTGAACCCGCTCCGAGTGTTCCGCCAACCGCGTCGATAACTGATGGATGCGGTCACCCAGGCGTACGAAACCGACACGACGGACCTGTGATGCCAGGAATCCCCATCGCTTCGCCCCGCTGGCACCCGTTCGTCTCAGACCATTCAACAACAGTTCATTCAATTCCAGTCCCAGTTCGTTCAGGGCAGCTTGCAGCGGCGACACAGTCGCGTCGGATGGAACCACATCATGACCTGTCCGCGTTTCCGCCGCTCGCGATTCGATCCACGGTGAAATCGCGCGGCGTTTGCCTTCCGCGGTCTCAAAAACGAGACAAACAGGCTCGATCAAGACTCCCGACTGTCGACGCGAAACCTGACCGCAGATGAATCGTGGCTTGAGTGCTGGATCAGCCAAGGCCGCCGCCAGACCCTCAAATCCCACCTTGCCCCGCGTGGTGAAGGGGTGCGATATCACAGCCCGCTCGCCGGCGATGTCGATTGCCGTTCCCACCAGTCGTTGCGATTGAATGTCGAACGTCACGTCTTCAATGCGTTCCAGGGGACAGACGTGCAACGCTTCCGTCAGTCGCCGGGGCCGCAGGCAGGACGGAGGCAACAGATCTAGCCGGGCCGATAGTTCAGCAAACCCTTCGACCGCCAGCGGAGCACGCAGATGTTCCCACGCGAACGCTTGAGGATTCAAGCTGATTCCGGCGCTCGTCCGGGGCAGGATCAGGCGTCCACCCGGTGTTCGCTTGCCCGATTTGATGAGCAACTGTCCGGTCCCGATCGCCGCCAGCGAGATTCCGCGCGAGACCACGGTATCGCTCAGTGAAGAGAAGTCTCGAGCGAGGTCGGGTGAGTCTTCGGGCGGGTCCGCGAAACTCCGTTCCACACCAACCACGCTGCCCGAATCAACATCCTGCAAAAACGCCGTGATTGTCGCGGAACGTCGTGTCTGGCGGACTCCGCAACCCAGCCCCACCAGCCGACTGCTGGCCAGATCCGTGGTTCGATCCGCATGACTGCCGCGAATCAGGAATTGAGGGATCGCCGTTGTTCCGCTCCGAATCGCCCGTGATCGAACCTGCATTTCGCCGGTCAATCGGACAATCGTTTGTGGATCGAACAAGGCATCGCGGGCTGCGTACATTTCCCGTTGCTGGATCAGGTCCGCCACCAGTTCCGCCAGCCAGGTCAACCCCTCGTCCCGACAAGCGGTCTCGTGACGAATGAGCCGTTGTGACCAGGTCGCCGAGACTCCCTGCAAGCCATCCACACACAACTCCGCCAGGGCAGAATCAAGCTCGTCGAGCACTTTGACCGGAGTTTCGATGGCCCGCTGCTGGGTCGCCACCAGTCCGGATCGCCTGCCAGGTTCCAGTTCGCGAAACGCCCAGACCGCCATCGGGACAAACATCCCCAGCAGCCCGTCTGCGCAATCGGCGGTCACGTAGCGAACGTCCCCCGGGACAAGAAACCGGATTGTGCAGGACTCGTCCAGGAAACGCGCCAGCGGCTTCGGTCCGCGGATCAATTCGACAAGTACACCCTGCTCGAATCGCTGCCTGGTCTTCTTGATTGTCGCGGCACGAAAATGATCGATCAGTTGATCGTCGGTAATGTCGCCCGGATTCCAATCGGACTGCGCTGGTACAGGCACCACTGCGGCGGATGTCTGATCGGCGGTCCCCGCAGTGGCCGAGGGATCGCTGGCCGCTGGATCCGGGGATGTTGATACCGCGGGCACTTGCATTTGATACGCCAGCACGGACCGGACTATGTGCCGGCTGATGCCAACGACGCCGCTGCTGCACACCGCATCGTGAACGGTCTTGCCGGCCGGGAACCGGCAGGTGATTCCGTCGGACCACTCGCACACGACCTCCTGGCCGTCTTCACGAAACGTGCAGGTCAACGCCCCTTCGTCCAGTTCTTTCTGGGCTCGTTTGACCGTACCCCGATTCGTCATGGCCGCCAGATCATCTGGCGTCAGCGCGAGCAGGTCGACTCGTGACGAAGTTTCGGACATCAGCGATTCACCTTTTCAGCGACCCACGCCGCCAGTTCGCCCGGTGTCATGGCCCCCACATGGGCTCCCATCGCCACCAGTCGCGAGGCGAGTTCGTGGTCGTAATTCGGATTGGCATTCTCGTCCAGGGCCGCCAATCCCAGCAATGTCACGCCACTTTCGATCATCCGCCGTGAGATCGCCAGCAGATTGCGAGGGTCACTTCCTTCGAAGAAATCACTGATCAGGACGACGATGGTGCGCCGCGGATTGTCGACCAGTGTTTCGGCATACGACATAGCATTGCCGATGTCGGTGCCGCCCCCCAATTGCACCTTCATCAGCGTTTCGACCGGGTCGATGCAATCTGCCGTCACGTCCACGACGTTGGTATCGAAGATCACGAGGTGTGTTCGCAGCGTCTTCAATCCAAAAAAGATGGCGGCGGTCACGGCGGAATGGATGACACTGTCCATCATGCTGCCGGACTCATCGACCAGGATGATGATCTGCCATCGATCCACCTGCCGACGGATGCGCGAGTAAAAGATCGGCGTTTCGATGATCAAACGCCGGTACTGCGGATCGTAATGCCGCAGGTTTTGGCGAATCGTGGCATGAATGTCAAAGTTCTTGGCGATCTTCAAATACGACCGACTCTGACGATTCAGAGACCCTTGAAATGCCGATCGAACCTCCTGGGCCAGCTTTTTCATCAATTCTTCGACGGATTTTCGAACCAGTTGCTGGGCCGCCTTCAACACCTCCTGATTCATCAGGTGCTTCGTTCGCAAGACAGCTTTCAACAACGTCGGACTGGGCTGGGCCCTGGCCAGCAGTTCCGGGTTCGTCACCATCTCTTCCAACTGGTAACGTTCCAGGGCATCCTTTTCCAGCCGTTCGATCGTCCGCTTCGGGAAGAGCTCGTGGACCTGGTTGATCCAGTCGGGCACGGTCAAATTCGAGTCGTCCAGGCTCCCTTTCCGGTCCTCGGCACTTCCCCCCTGCCCTGCTCGAACATTGCGCCCGCCGCCGCATTCGCGGTCATACAAAAAGCCCAGGCACTTTTCCCGACGGGCGTCCTCCTCGGACAGTCCGCCACACAATTGTTCGGAACCGGCCCCCATCACCAGCCGCCAGCGTGATTGTCGTTGTTGTGACATGACTGCGGATCCTTCACTCCAGACCATACCGCTGCGCGGCCTCGAACAGTCGTTCTTCAAACGCCAGTGCCGAAGCTGCCGTCAGCGTGTCCACGGCCAATGCTTCCAGCGGTTTCAGGGTTTGCAGTCCCAGCGAATCGAACAGTGTTTGCAGCATGTAATGCTTTTCCCGGGGCGTGAAGCTGGTAAACGCCAGTCGCAACGACGGCAGCGCCACTTGAAAATCTGCGGTCGCGAATTCCAGCAGCAATTGATCGATGGCCTGAACCAGGTCGGGGTTTCGTTGGACCACTTCGCGAGCCAGCGCGAATAGCCCGTTGAGAAAATCGCCCAGATTCGTCGGATCACTGAACGCCAGCATCTGCTCCAGGATCGTTTCCGAACTGCACTCACCCAGGGTCCACAGCATCCCGGCCACAGCACCACGAACTGCGGGTTGTTTTCCCTGGTCCTGCTGCACACGCTGCAAGACCGCCAGAAACTCGACTCGATTCAGTCCCAGTAACGCCTCACCACGCTCAAAGGTCTCCAGCAGCACCCGCAATGCCGCCAGCAGCGAGACTTCATCCGCCGTCTGTCCGAGCGATTCCAGCAGCCAGACAGCGCGATAAAACGCCTCAAGCGCGATGCCACCAATCCGCGAACTGTGAGTCGTTCCAAACGCTTCGTCATGACAATACAGATACAGCAGATGTCCAAGCGCCCCCGAGACATCCAGGAAACTGGCGGCATTGCGAATCAACACTTCCAACTGCGTCAGCAGTTCATCCGACAATTCATGAACGTCGGCCCTGACGGCCGCAACCAGCAGTTCTGCCGCCAGCTTTGCTTCGTGCTGCTGCAGACGTGCCAGTTCCAACAGGCGCGCGGCAGCCGCTTCCGCCAGAGTCGCACCATAGCGTGAAGCCTCGACGCAGGTCGCGTCAAAATCATAACGGGACTGGACCTGCCATTTTTCCCACAGGCGAACCAGTTCGCGGCGCGAGAAGAAATCCGTGCCCCCCGTTAATGTGAACCCCGCAATTTCCAGGACTTTCACTCGATGCAGCAGCCGGCTTTTGGCCAGATCGGCTGGATCGAGCAGATTCAATTCCAGGTCGGTTCGAGTGTTTTGGGGATCCAGCCCGGCGCGTGCCAGTTGATTCAGGATGTCGGCGACCAGCGGCGGCTGCCGGGTTCCCTCGGCCAGCTTCCCGCGCCGGGTGCCGCGTAGTACGCCGTGAACGGCCTCCAGGAATGGCGACTCGCAGCCGAACTCCAATTCATCCTTGATCAGGGCACTGGTCACGGCGTCGACCAGATCCCGTCGCCAGACGTGACTCCGTCCGCGCAACGCGGCCAGTGTACAGGCAGAAGCCTCGACCGCGATCAGATCCGCCGTGCTGACAACCTGCTTCCGCTTGCGCAGCGAATTCGCCAGTTCCGCCAGGAGTGGCTGATGCTGGAGTGGTTCCCCCCGCAAATGCGACTGCCAGACATGATCATAGAAGCCCGGGTTGGGCATGCCGGCATTGTAGCCGGTCAGGCTGTCCAGACGCGCGTACGTGTACGGCGTCAAGGTGATGCCACGATCCACGATGGCGATGCCGGCGGGAGCGGATTCCGACGGAGCCTCGGCCAGCGGATCGGTCAATCCGGCCGGTTCCTGCAGCCGCTGTCCGTCGTCCAGCAGGCTGACCAGCGCCGAACTGTGAAAGCCGCCCGTGACGATCAAGATTCGACCATCAAACTCATCCAGAGCCCGCCGAACTTCGTCAGCCATGAAGTCTTCACGCCGCAAATCCGACAGTGGAGTCGAATCCTCCCAAAGTCGAACGTTGGTACAAAACGAATGAACTCGACGCAGGAATTCAGACACAGTCAGAATCGGTTCGGATTCCACCATCGTGTCCCACAGGTCATCGAACGATTCGACTCCAAACCGTTCGCACAGCAGTTCGACATAGCGACCCCGCCGCAGTTCCGCATCGGCGTACCGCTGCACGGCAGATTCGAGGTGCGCGGTGCTGACCCAGGGTAAATCGATGAACCGCACGGGCGCCCCCGCGGCCCGCGCAGCTTGCAGGGCCTGCCATTCCGGTGAGTAGTCGCAAAACGGATAGTACGCGCCACTGCGACGTCCTGCTTCATCGCCAAAATAACTGTAAATGGCGATCGGAAGATCGTGATTCAGGCGCAGTTCGTCCAGGTACGGATTGAAGTCGCTGGGGCCTTCAATCAACACGGCGGCGGGACGCATGTCACCAATCAGCCGACTGACCATGGCGGCACACATCGGGCTGTGATGCCGTACCGGGAAATAGACGACGCGTGTGCTGGTATCACACAGTCGAGTCAACAGGGATTCGTGATCGTCCCGAAACATAAGCTTGGTCTTGAGCGACGGTCATTCCAGTCTGAAATCCAATGCGGCGATCTACGAAGCCCTACTCCAGTTCATGTCGTGCGTCGTAAAATTGCCTCCACAACACACCGCTCCGCTTCTGGACGACATGGTCGAAGTAGTGCCGCACTTTTTTCATGTCATCGGGATTGTCTTTCAGCACGGTTCCCACCATGTGGTGGACGACATGGACGGGCTGGACGGTTCCATCGCCATAAAAATAGGCGTGGATCCCGGCGGCACAAGCGGTGCTGACCGCCTCGGCGGTACTCAAGACGGTGGACAGCGGTTCCATTCCCTTTCCATCTTCCGTTTTTCCGGCACGAAGCTCACGGAAGGTGGTGACGAGCAACTCGTGAATTTCCGGCGGAACCGTGACGGGGACTCCCGCCCGCTGCAGCATCCGCGCGGATTCACGCCCCACCAGAGCCATTTCATCGCTGATCGCCGCGATGCCGGGGACGGTCTCAAAATTGAATCGACGCTTGAGCGCTGCGCTCATTTCGTTCACACCCCGGTCGCGCGTGTTGGCGGTGGCAATCACGTTGAATCCACTGCGGGCAAACAGAGTGCGTCCCTCCCCTTCCAACTCGGGGATCGACATGACTCGATCACTCATGACAGACAACAGCGTGTCCTGGATTTCCAGCGGGCAACGGGTGATTTCTTCAAACCGGACCAGCCGGCCATGCTTCAATCCGTGATACAGCGGCGCGGGAACCAGCGAACGATCGCTGGGACCGTCCGAGACCAGCAGTGCATAATTCCAGGAATACTTGATACTGTCCTCGGTCGTTCCGGCCGAGCCCTGGATGGTCAGAGTCGAGTCTCCGCTGATTGCCGCGGCCAGCAATTCGCTCAGGTAGCTTTTGGCAGTCCCCGGTTCACCGATCAACATCAGGCCGCGATTGGTTGCCAGCGAGACAATGCAGCGTTCCAGAAAGCTGCGTCGACCGACAAACTTGGGGGCGATCTGGCGACTGGCATCACCCAGCACAAACGACAATACAGAACGCGGCGTCAACCGCCATCCCAGCGGCTTGGGCTGATTCCTGTCTTCATCGGCCAACCGCGCCAGTTCGTCTGCGTACAGCGCCTCGGCGGCCGGCCGCTGCAGTTCCGCAAGCCTGGCGGGCTGTTCCGATGATGCGCCCACCGACTCCGCGTCAACGTCATCTGCAATCGTCCGCTTTTTTCCCATGATCGCCTTCGGATTCATTCCAGGTCACATTCAAAGACACTTACCTGGCCTTTGTTTTCAATTCGTTCAAGTCCGCAATCACTTCACTCACCACGATCGGATCGACGTCACCCAGCTTCAGGACTCTGTCGTCTTTTCCGAAGCCGTACCCGGACGGAGCCCGCATGCCGCGCACAAACTGGCATCCGCTCACTTCCAGGATTTCATCCGGATCGATCCAGCCCATTCCGACGTTGCCGTCATATTGAACGACCGCTGTGACGTCGGCAGCGGGAAACTGCTTCGAATGCTCGTCAAAGCAGCCTGCATCCATGCCGACGCCACGAATCCAGCCGAGCTTTTCCAACCCGAAGACCAGCGTCGGTGCGACCAGTTTCATCCCTTTGAACCGGTCCAGGTTGTCAGCAGTTTCCTCACCTTTGACCAGCGAGTGAACGGATCGGCCGAGTTGGGCGAACGGAGGCACAATCTCGTAGTCGCCGAGGATTCCGCCCCACGCCGATCGTTCGTCCTCGCCCAGGTGCAGCGGATGAACGATGCCAATGCAGGACGCTTCCTTGAGGGAAACCGGGTTTTCTTCAGTGTCGGCATAGTCCCGTTCGTCGGTCACACGAAACGTCGACAGAAGTTTTCCGGTTGAATCGTAACCACCCCAGATGATCTTGCGGGCCAGGTGCGACATCAGGGGATGCCGGACCATCAACGGTTCAAACTCATCAACCTTCCAGCGACGGCCCGTGACCATGGCCTGTTCCAGTCGCCCCGCCTGGATCTTGGCCACTTCCTTGATCTGCTTCTTCAGCAGTTTCCACTCGTCGACCGATGCCTTGGAAATCTCGGCATCGTCCCTGGCCCCCGGTTTCGGCAGATCGTCGCGGACCTTGCCATCGGCATCACGGACCATCGGCTTCAGTTCCGGGCCCAGCACAAACGAAAAGGAACGAGCCCCAAATGAAAACTCGCGTTTGCCATTTTCATCGAGTCCACAATCCGGGATGACGCGATCCTCCAATTCCGCCCGCGTCAGTCCCTTGTCTTTGGCAATCGCCTCCACGAATTCTTCGGCCTTCGTTTTCAGACCCTTGAACTTCAGCTTCTGAGCGATGCCGGACAATTGCATCAGTGCGACATTACTGCCGATCGCGCGCAGACACTCCAGTCCAAACACCGCCCGGGGATGTTGACTTTCACCGGGCCAGTTGCGCACGAGCGGCGTCAGCTTCAGGGCACAGTTGTCTCCGCCCAACAGGCCGATCGCGCCCATCGCCCATTTCTCTTTCGTTGGCGATCCGTCTTCAGACCAGTACTGGAACAACCGCCACGCGAAATCGTCCAGGGTGCGAACATCGGCATGTTCCAGCAGGCTGTCGAACAGCACGTGCTTGCCGGTGATGACCGTTCCGGCGAGTGTGTTCAAAACGGTCGCAATCTGTGCGTCGTTTAATCGGTGATCGCCGACGGCGATGGGGGGCAACCCCGGTGCCACGGCCCAGGTCGGCAGCTTCGCTTGTTTGAGCTTTCCGGCCTCCAGCAGGGCATCACGCAACCAGGCGGGCGTCGAAGCGTCATCGAACGGGGTGTACGACCGTTCCTGATGCTCCAAAACCTCCTGTCGAACCTTGTCCGCGACTTCCGGGCGGGTGCTCGATAGACACTGCTGGATCACGTCCTGGTGCCCCAGTCGCTTGACGTTTCGCAGATGATCGACCGCCGCGTCGGCCAGCTTGCCTCGTCCAGCCGCGGTTTCGAGCAACCCGGCCACGGCACACCCCAGGTTTTCATCGAGCCACTGACGGGCGATCAGCGGCGACTTGGAAGTTAATTTGATTTCCAGCATCGACTCGGCAGCCTCCGGGGCGACGACCAGGGCGAACGCCTTAAGAAGTTCCTCGCAGCGATCCTTGTTCTTCTCGGCAACGATTGAGTCCCGGACACAATCCAGAGCCGCATACTGAGTACACGCCAGAAATCCACGCACATGGCTTTTGTTCCGCATCTTCAGGCGCAGTCGACGCCACTCGCTGGCAATCTGTTCGGCAGACCCCAGTCCAAACAGCAGTTCCTGCGGCCGCTGATAGTGGTCTGTCTCCCACGCCTCAGAGCCGTATCGATCATTGGCCCAACTACTGACAACGTCGCTGATCTCGTCATGCATTCCCAGTGCGGCAGCCAAATAGTAATTCTCGGGTAATGCTAGATAGAAATCAGCAGGCGACAACGTTGGATCCCAGTCTTGGCGAACCAGGGCGACGGCGGACTGGCGTTCGTCGTCGGTCCAGAATGGGACGACATGGTGCAGGATCCCGAAGAGCAGACGAGGTTGGAGATGTTTCTGACCTTTTTTCTTTCGCCCCGCCCTCCAGAACTCCAGGATCTCATCAGTAGACAACAGATTGCCCAGGAGAATGCCCACCTCTTCCGGCGGTTCGCGGTCGTGCCGATCCAATAATTCCGTCACTTCCGAGACCGTCAATTCACCCGTCGGGACCAATGACTTCAAATTGGCCGCGAGCAATTTGGGTGTGAGGCTGTAATTGCGATTGGTTGTCATCGCTACCAACCAGAAGTGCGCCTCCATGCGTTCCAGGCCGCTGGGAAGATTCAAATCCTGCCAGCGGAGGTCCCATCCGTAGGATTCCGTTTTCAGTTTAGCCAGTTGCGCCAGGCATTTTGTCTGGTCGAACGGTCTCGGCGTGCAGCGCTGGGGCGGTGCTTTTCGCTGAAACGTCGCCCGGGCCCAGTCTTCGTCATTCAGTCGAATCTCGCGAACCACTTGCAAGTTGGCCACGTTCACCGGCGACGCTGGAACAGCCTCGATTGCAGCCGGTTCGGCGGCCACTTCGACCTTTTTCTTGCTCGGCGCCGGCTTGACTGGTTTCGCCGCCGAGTCCGGCTTTGAGGCAGCGGCCGACGAGGTGACGGGTGCCGCAGCGGGGGTGCTCGCTGCGCCAGAGGAGGTTTCCACGTAGCCCTTCTTCAGCTTTTCCGCGACCAACTTGTCATACGACTTTACGGCCGCGTCTTCAGAATCAAACTCCTTCGTCTGAGTCTGGCCGTTGGTTCCCACCTTGCCAAATGTGACCGTGTGTGACGATCCGTTTAATTCAATCTGCCAGAACTTGTGAGATGTCCCCTCTTGAAACACCATGTCGCGGCGCGGTCGATCCGAATGCGTTGCAGCCATGAAATCACTTTCATTTGACGAATGGATGCAGTCTGAGCCTGAAGTGACAATGAATTGAACACCGTCAAGAGATCGTTCGACGAGGATCGCATTCTGCCATAACAGGTCACCAGCAGGGAAGCATCGCTGTACCCAAAAGTGGGTAGTGTCCTAGCCCGAATAATTCACTGAAGGCCACGGATGAAACACGGATCAAACACGGATAAATCAAGATGAACCGAGTGCCATCGGCAATTCATGTTAAACACGGTGCTGAGAATCTTGATTCTATTCTTGTGCTGATATTCCGATCAGTGAAATCTGTGCCATCCGCAGAGCCATCGCCTTTTTCAAATTGGGGTGCCACGGTCTTACCGTCTTCGGTACGGCCGTGTGAGTGCTCAATCGGCACGGCCATGGCGAAGTCCATAACCGCGGCACCCGATTCCCAATTTGAAAAAGGCGATGGCCCTGGTGCCATCCGTGGTGAATAATCCGGGCTAGGACACCACCCAAAAGTGGATAACCGGGCATTTTTGTTCAACGGGCGGCGTGATCCACGTCCAGGATCATCGAGTTTGACACGCTATCGCCAAACTTGGAATGTTGGTCGAATTGCCAGATGACCTTTTTTGATTTCGGCTCCAGTTCGACCAGCAATGGCTGACCATCGCCTGCATGGCAGTTGCCGATAACGTAGTGGCCGTTCGGCAGGACTTCCAGGGTTGTCACCCAAGCAAAAGTAATACCGGGCAGATCGGTCTGTTCGATCTTCCAGACGATCTCTTTTTTCGGAGTCACTTCGATCACGCTGTGACCGTTCCCGGTGGCGATCAATGTGTTGCCATTGGCCAGCCGCACGGCGGCAAAACATTTGTTCCCAAACGCTTCCGGACCGTGTCCCCCCTTCGGCTGCTTGCCAAACAGGGGAACTTCAAATTCCCAGATGACATCACCGCTTTTGCCGTCGTATTCACGGACATACCCATCCCCTTCGTGGCAGACCAGGTAATTGCCGTTGGTCAGCTTGCGGGCCAGACGCGTGTCCGTGTGCGGATGCGGGTGGTTGACCTTCAGCTTGACCTGCTTGTGAATTTTGCCATCCCGATCCACTTCGATGATCCGGCCGATGCCCGATTCCGCGATCATCATGTGACCGTTTTCGAGCGGTTGAAAGGCATGTACTTCGACGGGCTTCCCTTCGTTCCCATTCTGCTTCGCGGAATCGTATGACCAGACGACGGCTTTGGTCTGGGGATCGATTTCCGCAACCTTCGCCCCTCCCTGTTGAACCAGAATGTGCCCGTTCTTCAGCACATGAATGTCATGAATCCCGCCCCAGTTCATTTCCCATTCGTTCTTGCCATCGGCATCAACAATGGCCAGCTTGCCATTCCCCTGGGTGATCAATCGATGCCCGGCGAGCGATGGGCTGGCGAGAACGGATACAAACAGCAACGACACACAGGTCAGTCGGAGGCAAATCATGGGTGACTTTCTGAAGGATGAGGGACTTATTTTTCGCCGATACAGAACAAATGCTTTTCGCCACGGATCAGGATCTGGCCGTTGCTGATCGCTGGAGACGAATACGCTTCTTCGCCCAACTTATTGGTCGCCAGGACCTCGAACTGCGGCCCGGCCTTGACCACGTGAGTGATTCCGTCATCGTCCAGAAAATAAACCCGGCCGCTGGCCGCGACCAGTGAACCGCTGTGATGCCGGCCCAGGCGTTCCTGCCACTTGATGTCACCCGAGATGGCGTCGTAACACCCGGCGACACCTCCATCGGCCACACAGAAAAAATAGTCGTTGGCAGCGACCGGCGATGGGACATACGAAACACCCTTGTTCAAATGATGCCATTTCACATGGCTGGATTCCGAGATCGCATTGGAGCCACTGGGGTCGATGGCAATGATGTGCTTGTCCGGGAACCCGCCCGTGATGAAAATCAACCCCTTGTTTTCCACGGGAGACGCCACAAACTGCTCCGTCGGTCCGTCGAGGATCCAGTGACGACGTCCCGTCCGGGGATCGTAGCTGGCAACGCACTTGCTCCCCGACAGGATCATCTGCGTCCGGCCCCCGATGTCCCGAATGATCGGCGTGCAGTAGCTGCGAGTCTTGTTTTCGCGCGGTGTCTTCCAGATCGTACTGCCGGTCTCACGATTCAGGGCGACGATGTAGGCATCGCCATCGTGATCCCCGTTCACGATGACCGTGTTCTCGAACAGGACCGGGCAACTGCAGTAGCCATGCACGCTGGAAAACTCACCCGGCTTGACCTTCCAGACTTCCTTGCCATTCATGTCGTACGCGGCCACCAGCATCTGCTTCTGATCCAGAAACGTGACATAGACCAGCTTGCCATCGGTGGCGGGGGTTCCCGAGGCCCAACTGTTCAACTTGTGCTTTTTCTCCAGTGGAGCGTCCTCGACATCCACGTTCCACAATTCCCTGCCAGTGGCCCGATCGAACGCCATCAGGACTCGACGAGCCTTTGCTTCGTCGGCACCGGTGACGAAGATCTTGTCGCCCCAAACGATTGGCGACGAATGGCCGCCAAACGGAACCGGCACTTTCCAGACGATGTTCTGACCGGTGGTGGCATCCCAAGTGAGCGGCACGATGTCGGAACTGGTCCCGTCCCCGCGCGGTCCCCGCCAGCACGGCCAGTCCTCGGCGAACGAAACGCTTGCCCCGGTCAGCACCCATGCCACCGCAATGATCGTCGACAGCTTCATCATGTCACCTCGTAAGGATACTCGGGTCCCGCCAGATCACCGGGACACATCAATCGGGACATGTTTATACCGCAGGAGAGATGCGGACCGCCATGAACTACCTCTGCGAGGTCCCGGCCTGCTTCAGAAACTTGATCGTCGACTTGCGGACGATCCATTCCCCCAAGCGGGGAAATGCCTGGCAAAACGTGAAGAGGGGCCTCAATGCGGGGGAGTTCACAATCAGATCCGGTCGATCCTGTTTGATCGCTTTCACGACTGCCCGCGACACCGCCTCGGCAGTGGTGGACCCGACATACCACGGCGTACCATGTCCAATTCGCTGGCGGATGACTTCATAGATCCCGCCATCGGACGCAAATCCGGGGCAAACGGCCGAAGCACTGACGCCCTTCCCGTGATACTCCGACCGCAGTGACTGCGTGAACGCGATCATCCCCGCCTTGGTCGCTCCATAGGCAGCCCCATAAGCCGGCCCCTGTTTGCCGGCGAGCGATGCCATATTGACGATGTGGCCACGTCGGGCCTGAACCATGTGCGGCAGGACGTACCGCGTCAGCAGCAGCGTCGCCGTCAGATTCACATCGATAGTCCGGCGGATGTCGGCCGGATCGATCTCGTGAAACGCACGAAACGCTTCGATCCCGGCATTATTGACAAGAACGTCAATGGCACCGAATTCGGCGACGGATCGTTCCACCAGCCGCTGCAATTGAGATTCATCACTGACATCCGTCGGAACGGCGATCGCTTTGACTCCCAGCGCCCGAACTTCTGCGGCGACCGCTTCCAACGCATCCGCGGAACGGGCGGCCAGAACCAGATTCATCCCTTCGCGGCCCAGAACGCGTGCCACGCGGACTCCCAGACCTGCGGAGGCACCGGTAATGATCGCCAGGCGGCCCTTCAAATCCTTCATGATCTTGTTTCTTCTGAATGTCAGCGATTGACTGGGAAAAAGGACAGATTCAGAACTCACGCCGCATTCCGATCAGTGCCTGCGATCAAGGCTTCCAGTTCCTGGACGATCTCACGATTCAAGGTCGCTTCCAGGTCAATCAAACAATCGGCCACGGTCGAACCATCCATCAAGCGGTGATCGTATGACAAAGTCACCCGGCAGCAACCGGAGTCATCCAGGGGACCGTAGGTCAGATTGCTGGTCAGGAATGCAGGTGGATCCTGGATCTCGACACCTTTCCCCGCCAGCGTGGTCAGGAAAAACGTCCCGACACGTTTGGCCCGTTTCGCTCCGGCGAAGTTCAATGTCCACCACCAGAAACAGCGACGCAGGAATGTCGGTAGACCACTCAACTGCCACTGCTGGAGATAAACCTTCTCAACCGGTTCGGTCTGGTATTGATCCAGCGCTTGCTGCATTTCCGCCAGCGTTCGTCGCTCGGGTTTGACGAATCGCGACCAGAACAACCACGGTTCTCCACGATGCGCGCGCTGTGTCGCCAACATCGCCACGCTGTCAGAATGTTGCAGGACATGTGGCCATGGCCATTCGATGTAGGATTGCCGCAGGACGGGATGCTTTTCCGCGACCAGGGCAAACGCCTTGATGAACAGCAGGGACCACGAAATCCGCAGCGGCAATCGGGCGCGAAGTTCCGCCACGCGACCCAGGTCGCAGCGTCGGTCATGAGCACAGGTCGGCACGCGACGATTGTAGTGCAGCACATCGATTGTCAGCCGTCGGCTGCGCGACAACGCCACGCGTCGAGATCTGTTGAAATCCGGCATCCGAGCCTCCCTGCCATCCGTGAACGAATCGCTCGATTTGCCGAGCGAATCCCGCGGAGACTGTTTTATCAGGGATGCAACCGCGTCGGAAGGGCAGCCGGAAATCGAGGCAGGGCCATCGCCTTTTTCAAATTGGGAATCGTGTGCCACGGTTAAGGAGGTTAAGGAGTCCTCGACATGGCCGTGCCGATTGAGCATTCGCACGGCCTTCCCGAAGACGGTAAGACCGTGGCACCCCAATTTGAAAAAGGCGATGGCTTTGGAAGTCGAAGCGGAAACAGATCCGCGATGGTGCTTCACGGCCTGGCTCGGCTATCATAACGGGACTGGGAATCTGCACTCGGAATCTGCCTGATCGAACGGAGCCACCATGACGGCGCGGACATTGGTTTTCCTTTCGTTGGCGATCGGACTGGTCGCGCCTGTCAGTCTCGCTGCCGCCGATGCGCCGGAACGGTTTTCACGCGATGTGGCTCCGATCTTTGTCAAACGATGTCTGGAATGTCACAACGAACGGGACGCGGCCGGAAAGCTAGTCCTGATCGACCGGTCCTCGCTTACCGCCGGGGGCGAAAGCGGACCCGCCGTGATCGCTCGGAACCCCGATCAAAGTAATCTGCTGACTCGCGTTCTTGCAGGTGAGATGCCTCCGCCAAAGCGAGGGCATTCCCAAAAACTCGCGGATGCTGAAATCGCCGTCCTCCGCGACTGGATTGCCACGGGGGCCAATTGGCCGGACGGTCGCAAGCTGGATCTGTACGAAGCGACCTCGGAAGTTCGCGGCGGCCGTGACTGGTGGTCATTGCAACCGGTCACTCGTCCCGGCATCCCCAGCCTGAACGTGCCGAAGCGGGATTCGATCGACTCCCCGGTCGATGCTTTCATTCAAGCAAAACTGAGCGCGGCCCGGATGCAGCCCGCTCCGGTCGCCGACCGGGCCACGTTGATCAAGCGAGTGTCGTTTGACCTGTTGGGGCTTCCTCCCACGTATGAAGACGTGCAGGAGTTCGTGGCCGACACCGCGCCCGATGCCTTCGAACGCCTGGTCGATCGATTGCTGGCGTCGCCGCAGTTTGGAGAACGTTGGGGACGCTACTGGCTGGACATCGTCCGCTATGCCGACACGTGCGGATACGAACGCGACCAGGAAAAGCCGTTCGCCTGGAAATACCGGGACTGGGTCGTCAGCGCCATCAATGCCGACATCCCCTACGACCAGTTCATCCTGGAACAACTGGCTGGCGACGAACTGCCTGATCGCAGCGAGAACTCCGTCATCGCGACCGGGTTCCTGCGGCTGGGAACGTGGAACGACGAGCCGAATGATCCGGACGAGTACAAGTACGAACGCCTGGAGGACATGGTCCACACCACCTCCACGGCGTTCCTGGGCCTGACAGTCAAGTGCGCCCGCTGCCACGATCACAAGTTCGATCCGATCCCGCAAACCGACTATTACCGCATGGCGGCGGCATTCTGGCCGGGAGCGATCGATCCCCGCGGACGGGAATTGCTGGGCGGCCCCACCAAAGACGAGTTGGGATATGACGTGATGGGCTGGACCGACATCCGCCAGCCTCCACCGCTGCACCTGCTGAGAAAAGGTGAACCGAAACATCCGCTGGGAGTTGTCGACCCCGGCCACCTGTCGCTGGTCCCCGCGATGAATCGTCCCTTGGAGCCCGCTCCGCTCGGAGCCAAAACGACTCATCGCCGTCGTCAACTGGCCGAATGGATCGCGTCACCCCACAACCCGCTGACACCTCGAGTGCTCGCGAATCGATACTGGATGAACCATTTTGGAGCGGGCCTGGTTCGGTCCGTCGACAACTTCGGCTATACCGGCGACAACCCGACGCATCCCGAATTGCTCGACTGGTTGGCCAGCGAAATCACGAGCCACGATCGTACCTCCGGCTGGACATCGCTCAAGCGATTTCATCGACTGCTGGTGACCAGCGCCACGTTTCGCCAGTCGTCATTGCATCCTCAACAGGATCAGTACGTCGCCCACGACGCGGGGAACCATTTGTGGTGGCACGCCGAGCGACGGCGACTGGATTCTGAGCCGTTGCGGGATCGTCTGTTGTTTGTCGGCGGCGATCTCGACACCCGCATGACCGGCCCGGGATTCAAGCCCACGATCCAAGCCGAAGCCCTGGAAGGCCTGTCCCGCAAGGAGGGAGCCTGGAAGCCCTCACCGGCCCATGAACAACGCCGACGCGCGGTCTACATGTTTTCTCAACGCAGCCTGCTGCCTCCGTTGATGACGACGTTTGACTTCGTCGACACCACGCTTCCCTGCGTTCAGCGCCCGGTCTCGACAGTCGCTCCCCAGGCGTTGGCGTTGCTGAACAACGGATTTGCTCACGAACGCAGCACCGCACTGGCGCTGCGAATCCGTCGCGAAATACCAGCCGCAAATACGGGCGACAACAAACTGCGGGAGCGACACATTCAGCGTGCCTGGCAAGTCGCTCTGAGTCGCAATCCAACGGTCAGTGAGATCGCCGCGGCAAAAGCCCATCTGGAGACACAGGCGGCACGGTTCGCCACGCCCAAATCCAGCCATGCTGTTCCAGAGGCGAGCCTGCCAACCGCCGGCCTGACGCTGCATCTGAGTGCCAGCACAGCAGTCCGGGTCGATCGCGAGGGACGAGTCGAAGAATGGCTGGACCAATCGGGTCAGAACCATCACGCCACTCAACCGGTGGCAGACCAGCGTCCGCTGCTGGTGAAGAACGCGATCAACAGCCAGCCGATCCTGCGGTTGGATGGTCAAAGACGATTCATGCATCTGGCGGGCCAGGTGGTCACGTCCCAGTCGTTTGCGATTTTTGCCGTTGTCACGGACCAATCCACGACGAATTCCCACCGCGAGATCTTCTCGAACTGGAACGGTTCCGCCGGAAACTCGGGGACCAGTTTGTTCCTGGGGATGACGGGAGTGGACACCACACGACTGTGTGACGACTTTTCTGGAGTCGGCCACGTTACGGATCGCCAGAAACCGTTCGTGCTTTCCGGCGTGAACGCAGCGAATGGAGTCGCTATTCATCAGACGGGCAATGAGTTGTCTGCCCGCCCGCAGCCAATCGGCCCGCGTAACCTGAAGACCAATTACGTCATCGGCCAGCAGGGGAACATCGACGGGGAATACTGGCACGGCGACATCGCCGAACTGCTGGTCTACGATCGCGAACTGAAAGATGCCGAGCGTCAGGCGATCACCAGGTACCTGGCCAAGAAATACAAACTGTCACAGGTCCGTGAAGCAACGCCCGACCGTTCACCAGATTTCCTGGCACTGGCGTCGTTGTGCCATGTGTTGCTGAACACCAATGAATTTGTCTACGTGGACTGACCAAGTTGCAGTCAAAGAGGAAAACATGAACCCATTCCCCTGCCGCCAGACCCGTCGTGAATTCGTGTGGGACATGGGCGCCGGCTTTGCCGGACTGGCCCTGACCGGCCTGCTGTCGCGCGACGGTTTCTTTGAACGAATCGGCTACGCAGCCGAAACCAGCACGGCGGTGAATCCGCTGCTTCCCAAGCCGTCGCATTCGTTCGGCCAGGCCAAGAGCGTCATCTTCCTGATGATGAACGGGGCTCCCAGCCAGGTGGACACGTTCGACCATAAGCCGGAACTGGAACGGTTGGCCGGACAGCCATTACCCGAAGGGAAGAAATTCACGAATTCCGGTGGTCGCAAGATCGGCTTTTTGACACCGTCGTTCCGTCCATTCCGACCGGGAGGGCAGTCCGGGTTGATGATTTCGGACTTCTTCGAGAATGTCCGCAAGCATGCCGACAAGCTGGCGGTCATCCGATCCTGTCATACCGACAGCCATGCACATGGGTCCGCACTGGTGGCGATGAATACCGGCAAGACGTTCATCGGTCGCCCGTCACTGGGAAGCTGGGCCGTGTACGGACTCGGAACCGAAAATGAGAGCCTGCCTGGTTACGTGGTGATTCTCGACAAGCGCGGCGGTCCGATCAGCGGTCAGCCAAACTGGTCGGCGGGATTCATGCCATCGTCGTTTCAAGGAACCTTGTTCCGACCGGTCGGCGATCCCATCCTGGACCTGCGTGGTCCGGAATTTCTGGATCGAGCGGCTCAAAGATCTCAGCTGGATTTGCTGGCCAGGCTCAACCACGAACACATGGCGGCTCGGCCCGGCGGCAGCGATCTGGCATCGCGGATCAACACGTATGAACTTGCCTATCGCATGCAGGCCGAAGCCCCCGAGGCGGTTGACCTTTCCAAGGAATCCAAGGCGACGCAGGACATGTACGGCATCGGACGGCATCCCACGGATGAATTCGGCCGCAATTGCCTGGTCGCCCGCCGACTGGTGGAACGCGGAGTCCGCTTTGTACAACTCTACTCTGGTGGCGGGCACCTGGAGGAAACCTGGGATGCTCACAAGAGCATTGAAACCAATCACGGTCAACATGCCGGTGAAGTCGATCTCCCGATCGCAGGCCTGCTGACAGACCTGGAGCGCCGCGGACTGCTCGACGAAACCCTGGTCGTCTGGGGGGGCGAATTCGGCCGCATGCCGTTCAGTGAAGGAAAGGGAGAACCCGGCCGGAACCACAACCCGTACGGGTTCAGCATGTGGCTGGCAGGGGGCGGAGCGAAGGGGGGAACGGCCTACGGCGAAACCGACGATTTCGGTTTTGAAGCCGTGAACGACAAAGTCCACCTGCACGACCTGCACGCCACGATTCTGCATTTGCTGGGAATCAACCACGAACGCCTGACGTACTTCCATCAAGGCCGCGAAGAGCGGCTGACGGATGTATTCGGGAATGTGGTGCACGGTGTGATTGCTTGACCTACGCGACGGCATGTAGCCGATCTCGTGAGAGATCGGATGTCGAGTGACAAACATCCAGATTCTCACGAATTCATCGACACAAAGTCGTTATTCGGTAATACAGTTCGTTTCGCCCTGGATTTCAGGAACCCCGGTTTCATGCCCTCGATCTTGGAATGGACTCACACGGTGGCGGACGCGGACCTGGATGGTCTGGGGCACGCGAATAACATTTCGTACTTGAAATGGATGCAGTCCGCTGCGTTGGCGCATTCCGCGATTCAGGGTTGGCCGGTCGAAGCGTATGCCGAACTGGGCTGCGGTTGGGTCGTCCGGTCGCATTTCATCGAATACCTCTCACCCGCGCTGCCCGGTGACACGATCATCGTGCGGACCTGGATCGCGGACATGAAAAAGGCCACGTCCCTGCGACGATATCGCATCGTCACGAATCGAACCGATCAGGAACTGGTCCTGGCCAAAGCACAAACCGACTGGGCCTTTATCGACTATCGAACCAGTCTACCCAGGCGAATCCCGCCCCAGATCATTACCTCGTTTGAGATCGCGACTCTCGACGATTGATAGAATCTGGAAGCCGTACCTCCAATTCGTCCATCGATTACGATTCGTTCCACGTATCTGAGCAAGGAACTTTCAGCTGGACGATCTTCGGCCGAAGAAACGGGGAGGATTATGAAAATAGTTCTGATCAACCCGCCGCATACTGCCATTGGCAGCCGGATGCCGCGTGAACACCTGCCGCCTCTGGGACTACTCAGTGTCGGCGGCCCGTTGCTGGATGCGGGCTTCGACGTGCAATTGCTGGACGCCGAGTTTGGTCCGATGTCGCTCACGGAGATTGTGGACGAGACTCAACATCGTCGGCCTGATGTCGTCATGATCGGGCATTCCGGATCCAGTTCTGCCCATGCCACCGTTGTTGACTTGTGCCGTCGTCTCAAACTTGCCCTGCCTGAAATCCAGATTGTGTACGGCGGAGTTCACCCCACCTATCACTGGGACGAGATCCTGGCTGACTGCCCGGACATCGATTTCATTATCCGGGGCGAAGGCGAGCAGACCTGTCTGTCATTTATGCAGTCGCTGTCGCTGGGGTTGCCCCTGGATGATGTTGCCGGGATTGCATGGCGGCGTGACGGACAGGTGGTGGCGAACCCGGCCGCCGCGATGATTCGCAATCTGGACGACTACCGGGTTGGCTGGGAACTGATTGACCACAGCCGCTATTCCTACTGGGGCGGCAAGCGGGCGGTGGTCGTGCAGTTCTCACGCGGCTGTCCATACCTGTGCAATTACTGCGGCCAGCGTGGCTTCTGGACCCAGTGGCGTCATCGTGATCCCGTCAAACTGGCTGCGGAACTGGCCCGTCTGCACCGCGAAAACGGAGTCGAACTGATCAACTTTGCCGATGAATTGCCGACCGGTTCCCGAAAAGCCTGGACGGCCTTTCTGGAAGCCCTGATTGCCGAGAATGTCCCCCTGTTGCTGGTCGGTTCCACCCGAGCCAGCGATATCGTCCGCGATGCCGACATCCTGCATTTGTACCGCAAGGCGGGTGTCATCCGATTTCTGCTGGGGATCGAAAGCTACGACGAAGCGACGTTAAAAGCGATTCGCAAGGGGGGCAGTACCCGGGAAGACCAGCAGGCGATTCAACTGTTGCGGCAACACGGTATTGTCTCAATGGCGACCTATGTCGTGGGGTTTCAGGAAGAGACGGACCGCGACTACTGGAATTCGCTCCGCCATCTTCTGCAATACGATCCCGACCAGATCCAATTGCTGTACGTGACTCCACACCGCTGGACGCCGTTTTATCAGTCCGCCGAACATCGGCGTGTCATCCAGACGGACACCCGGCGCTGGGACTACAAGCACCAGATCCTGGAGACGCCGAAAGTCCCGGCGTGGCGCGTCTTCCTGTGGTTCAAGATGATTGAAGTGATCCTGCAGGCGCGTCCCAAGGCGATCGCCCGAGTGCTGTTTCACCGCGATGGCGACTACCGTCATGCAATGCGCTGGTACACCCGGATCGGCCGTCGAGTCTGGTTTCACGAAGTCGCCGAATTCCTGTTCCAGACCCGCCTGAAAAAGAACGGCCCGACCCTGCGAGAGTTTCTCGGGCAGACCCTGGAAGATCGAGAATACGCGTTGTCCAAACACTCGCCGCAGCCAATGCTGCGGAACAGTGGGGCGCCCCACGTCAGTTGACGTTCAATTCTCCGATATCGGTCCAGGTATCTTCAGGATCGGAATCCGTTCCTGGATTCTCTGGTTCCATCGCGGAATGCGTGTCAGTCGCCTCCGAACGGCTGCCATTCAAGGGTTCGCTGGCGCTGACTGGATCACCGGCAGACGTCTCCGGTGACGCTGCGATCTCGTGACGAAGCTCCTGCAACCAACCGGGCGACGGCGATTTATAAGGGCGGAATTTGTCGAGTGTTCCCAGATCGCCGCGGAACAGCAATGCCCGATTGGGGCCCAGGCGGCCTGCGGCGGGACTGTCGATCAGGTTGCTGGAATCGTTGGCATTCATGGCAAACAGCACCCGGACTTCAAAGCGACCGAGTAGTTCCCGACCGAGCCAGCGCTGGGCACTCTGGTATCCGTCGCACCAGACAAACGGGAAGACTCCCGCGGCCGGACCGTCTTTGACGATCTCCGAGAACAAGGCGGCGGGGCTGACGGTCTTGGGTTTGTCGAATCCGCCGAAACCACCAAATTCATCATCGGACTTGCGCAAGTCCCGGAAGCGGGCCAGGTCAAACCCGATCACAAACATCGGCTCGCCCAGATCCTCCTGACGGGCATGCATCGCATCCACGACTTCTTGCAATGCCGCCGCCGAATCACGGGGCCCAACCACTTTCAGCCCGGGGATCAATTCCGCCAGGGCGCGCCAGGTTCGCGCGGAAAGGCTGTCTGGCAGACTGCCATCCAACACCACGAATTGAGCCCGGCCCGCCCCCGCTAGCGCCAGTACGCTGCTCGACAACACCCCCAGAGCCGCGTCCTCGTCACGGCCGACAACGAGCATCGGTCCACCGTCCCGCAATCCAAACTTCAGTTCTGTCGGACCGGTCAATGCCACCGCCTCACCCAGCCAGCAGGACCGGACCGGCGCGGGCGCGGCTGACTGGGGATGAACCAACCGGTGTGCTGCCGCCAGGAAGCCGGGATTGCCGATGGGATCGGCGGCCAGATTTCCCTCGAAGACAACGGCATCCGGCCAGCGCTCCGCGATCGGTGGGCCTCCATGTCGCGCGTGGAATTCGTCCGCCCAGGGATGCATCCAGCCGAGATACGTTTCCCGTCTGGCATCATCCAGCCAGACAACCTGGAACGGATGATTTCCCTCGACCAGTCCGTTGGCATCGTTATAGATCGCTTCACCCGGACGCGACAGCAGTCGCGCCGCCGTGTTGTCTTCACTCAGGATCAGGTGAGCATCCGTGTCGCTGCACTGCAGGGCAATTCGCACGGCAATCTGTCCCAGCGTGCTGCGTGCCAGCGAGTACGCACCCGCCAGCGTCTGGCTGCCCAGCAGTACATGGATACCGAAGGCTCGCCCCTGGCGGATCAAGCGATCGAACAGCAAGGCCGCCGACTGCGACAGGGAATCGTCTTCGATAAAGAATTCCTGGAATTCGTCGATGACCAGCAACACGCGCGGCAACGGCTGATCCGGACATGCTTCGCGGAACCCCGCCAAATCCTGCACTCCGACCCGCCGGAACAGTTCGCCGCGATCCTTCAGGACCGTATCCAGCCGCTGCAGAACGCTGACCCCGAATTCGCGATCACTTTCGATCGCGATGACACGCGCGTGGGGCAATCGATGAGTCGCATAGGTCTTGAATTCGACTCCCTTCTTGAAGTCGATCAGGTAAAACTCGACTTCATCCGGGCTGTAATGCAGGGCGGCATTGGTGATCAACGCGTGCAACAGTGACGACTTGCCCGAACCGGTTTTCCCGGCAATCAACACATGCTGCGATGTCCCCTTCCCCAGTCGCAGATTCTGCAACTTCGTCGCCCCCGCCCGGCCGATTGGAATATCCAGACCCGTCTTCGTGCTGGAAGTCCAGAATGCATCTGCGGGCGGCATGACTCGTTCAAACGGGACTTCGACGCGTCGTACAGATCGAGCCAGTTGACCCGCGCGACGGACGATCTGTCCAAACTCGTCCGCGGGCGGCGGCGGATCGATCATCAATGGCCAATCGCCCAGCACTGGATCCGCCAGTCGAAACGGCGAGAGGTCGGCCAGGTCGGACGGCGTCGCCGACACGGCTTCCCGGGCTGACGATGTCGCCGCGGTGGTAATCACTCCCGCCTGTGACGTGGGAACCAGCGACAAGTCCTTCAAGTCATCTCCGCGCGACGCGGCGCGGACTGTGGAGGCCAGTCGCAGCACCGTCGCATGACGTTCGATGTCCGCCAGTGAAAATCCGCGCGGCAGGTCGTGAGATTCATCGACGCTCAACAGCACAAACACGCCACACTTCACGCCCCCCTCAGCGATGCTGACCAGGCGTCGCAGGGCGACTTCCGTGAAATTGGCGGGGAAGTTGGCGACCACCAGAATTCGATACGGCTCGGCAACCTCACCCGCTTCGCGGTTGTAGTCGTCCAGCGAGGCATATTCGTTCCGCAAGTACGTCTGCAGCACGTTTTCCATGTGCTCGGTGACATCCGCGAGTCGCTTTTCCAGATGTGCCGGCTCCGTCCAGATCCGGCTGGTGACCATTTGTTCGTCGATGTCGGTCAGATGCATGAACGAAGCGAAGTTGGCCCCCAACCCCACGGGATCAAAAATCGTGAATCGAACCTTGCCGGGGGGGAGTGACGTCAGGAACCGCAGCATCGCGGTCTGTAACAGGCGCGTCGCCTGGTCTCGACTGTCGCTGCGTGATCGCACCACCAGCGACGGCTTTTCGGCCAGTGACAGCAGCACGGGAAACTCAAACCGGGTCCGCTCGGCGTTCAATCGTTGATCTGTGGAAAGTCCGCCGGGGATTGTGGCCAGGTCGGTCACGACTCGACCAACCGTCAGGATTCCATCGGTCGGTTGAGGTTCCGTCGATTCCGGCTGAACCTTCGATTCCAGCCAGCCTCCCAGGACCGTCGTCCATTTGGGACAGTTGCGTCGAACGACTTCAACAAGTTGATCGGAGGCGTCTCCGATTTCTCGGAGTCCACTCTGCCAATCACGAATCAATTGTCCCCAGGACTGCTGATAGGCCTGTCGGCTTTCCATCACCCGCTGGTCAAATTCCGCCTGCAGGTTGCGGAAGTCCTGTTCACGTCGCAATCGTAAATCGTTCTGAGCGGCAGTCGACTGGGCATCGAACTGGTTCAGTTCCTGCGCCAGGATTTTTTGAATTTCTGACAGTCGAGCGGGATATGTCGACTGAGCCGCATTAAGTTCGGTGGAGTAGCGGACCTTGTTGGCATTCATGCGCGCGTTCAACTTGGAATCGGAGTGGGCGATCGCCGCTTCCCGCTTGATCTCGCGTGCCTCATGCAATCGATGCAGTTCTGCTTCCTGTTGATCGTAATCACGCTGCGACACCACGCCCCACCGCTGGCTCGCCACATCGGCATCCACGGACAGTTGCAGCAAGCGATCAAAGTCGGGCAGCACCAGATGCCCTGCGTACAGATGCAGCAGAAACAGAGCCACCACTCCAATGGCTGAACCCGCCCCGGCCGAAATCCAGAGCCAGTCCTGCGCGGTGGATTCGATCTTCAAACCAATCAACGACGGCGGAACCAACAGCCAGATCAGCGCCGACAGGCTGCCCGCACACAGCAGGAACATCAAAACTGGAAGCACCCCGCGAAAAAGCCGGGGCAGAAAACGCCCCATCAGCCGGCGCTGAATCGGTTCCGCCTGCCGCATCGCCTCCACACAGGTCTGATGCAACGACAACTGATCGAGTGGTAATGTGGATGGTGCTGGCGTTGTCACCTCACCCAGCAATCGGCACTTCTGCAGGAAGACCGTCGACGTGCGGTACCATCCGTCCAGCGTTTTCAGAGCGGTATCCAGTTCGGTCTTACTGGCCATCAGCCCTGACTGCAGAGCCTGCAGTTTGGCCCGCGGGCTGTCCGACGTGTCACCATCCAGCAGTGAACCCAGCAACCACCCCGCTTCATCGCGTTCCTTTTGAGCGGCTTCCTTCTCGGCCTGCCAGCGTTGTTCGATTTCCCCCAGGACCTGGTCGTACCGCTCCTGCACGGTTGCCGTTTCCGTTCGCCAGCGTTCTTCGATCGCGGCGGTTCCGGTCGTGCGAGCCTGCTGAATCGCCGCGAATTCGGACTCGTAGTTCTCGGTGAGCAACTGAAAGACCTGCTGGTATTGCTGTTGCTCGCCGGTCATTTCGTCGGAATGGCGTGATTCGATCTCCTGTTCCCGCCGCGCACGATCCGCGACAAGATCCATCAGGCGCTTGACCAGTTGGCGTTCGTTTTCGACAGTCAGTTCCGTGGTCAAGATGGGCGCCCACAACGATTGTTTTGGCATGGATTCAACTCAAAACCGGGCTGAGCCCGTCATCCGCAGGGCATCCACTGCTGGGGTGTGATGCCGTAATCCGTTTCTGTTGGTCCGGTCATCCCCGATCCTCGCACTCGCGACAGGCCGCCACAAGCACGCCGCTCAGCCGAGAGATGGCGTCCAGGGTGGTTCGAACCTGCTGCAACAGTGGCTGCAGTTGCTCCTCTTCCAGATTTCGGCTGACAGCATCGTCCCACGACGACCTGGCGACCAACCAGACCTCTTCCAGTCGGTCGGCCGCCGTTTTGATCTGCCCTGCACCATCGATCAAACTACCGAGTGCCATGATGATTCCGCGTTACGGGTTGGAGGGTTGTTTCGGCGGGGTCGGGAGACCCGCGCCGAGAGGAGGCGGCTCGGCCGGGACCGGTTCATCGGATTCCAGGGATGCTTCGGAACCCAGCGAAACCGATTCCTCGTCGTCGCTGCCCGATCGAATGTCGGCATAGGCTTCCAGCGCATCAATCATGCGGCCCACCATCGCGACCACATTCGGCAATTCGTCATCAATCCAACGTTGCATTGGCCCGGATCGACCGCGGTATTCGTCCACCTGCCTCCGCGCCTCGGCTGTCCAGCGGCGGACGACTTCGATTTTCTGCTGACAATATTCCAGACGCATCTTTGCCCGTTGAAACGCCACCTTTTCTTCGATGCATTCCGAATGCCGGCCCCCGACGGTCCGCATCCGGCATGTTTCGTACGCAATCCGCGTACTGGCAACTCCATCGTAGGCCCGGCGTTCCTGATCGCGCCAATACATCGGCCGGTCCTCTTCCAGCCACGCCATGGTCCGGTCAATCTTGGACCGCAATTCTCCCAACGCCGTACTGCCACGTTCTCCAAACGCAAGCAGAGCCAACCGGACGTCCCGCAAGGCGTCGAGTGAGTGAACGTTGGCGTTTCCCGGACCAGGCATGAATCAACTTTCTGCGTTCAGCGCTGCTGCATGTACTCTTCGATCCGTTCCGCTTTACGCAACAGATACGGGACGTGGTTTTCGTTCGCTTCGACAAACCGGCTGAGCAACTTCAGGTGCTGACCGAATTCTTCGGCAAACTTCAGATGTTCCTGATCACGCCAGGTCTGGCTGAGCGAGTTCAATTGACCCGACACCGTGCTTAACCGCGATTGCAGATCATTGTTGAACTCACGCAGCATTCCGGCGAAGCGGCGCAACTCGGCAGGATCGACGATGGCTTGAGACATGACAGTTCTCGCGATGTTCGTTCACAGGAGCCTTTGCCCAACAAATGGGGTCTGCCCCCCTCCCACTGTGGTTTCCGCTCATATCGGATCCCTGTGGCAGGGGTCTGACCCCATTTGTTGGGCAAAAAGCCATTCAATGGAGACAACCTCGCCCCCAGTATAGCTTTCGTAATTCCCCCGCGGGAATCAACACGTGAACTCGGATTCCCCTGTCAAATCAGAATCCCCGAGGCAAAGGCGGCGATTCAGACATTGGACTTTGCCTCCTTCTGTGTCGCTTGACTCTGTCGTTCGACTCCGTAGCTTGTCCGACTGACATTCATCCGCCCAGTGAGAATGGGCAGAAATCTGCGTTTTTCGATGGATTGCATCTCCATCGATCGAAATCCTGGAGCCGGAAAATGCCGATCGTTGTCGGGGTTGATCTTGGAACGACGAAAATCACCAGCCTGGCGCTGGAGATCGCCACACGCGAAGTCCTGGCCGTCGGAACCGTGGCGAACGACGCGAATTGCACCCTGGATGCCGACCGCAGCCGAGGTCGCTCGGAGTGGAATGCCGTTCGAATCGTCTCACAGGGAATCGAGTGCCTGAAACAGGTGGCCACTCAGTTGGGATCTCGCGCCGCGGACATTGCTGGAATCGGCATCACCGGGCAACAGCATGGCATGGTGCTGGTGGGACCACAGGGACCGGTCTCGCCATTGATCAACTGGCAGGATCGCCGGGCACTGGATCCCATCCCCGGTCGACCGCAAACGTGGCTCAAAGAAACCCGCGCGTTACTGGGGGACGACGTCTGGCAACGGACCGGCTGCCGGTTGCAACCCGGGTTCATGGCGGGAACCTTGTACTGGCTGAAAGCCCAGGACCTGTTGCCAGAGAATTCCCGGGCATTATTCATCATGGACTACTTCGGTGCGATCCTGACCGGGCAGGCGGCGGTCACCGAACCGTCGTGTGCCGGCAGCAGTGGAGTCTTCAATGTTCGATCGCGACAATGGGATGCCGAGGCGATTTCGGCACTGGGGTTGTCCCGCGATTTGTTTCCCGAGGTCGTGGAGGCGGACCGGCCGATCGGACGGATCACGGATTCGATGGCGTTGACTGCGGGGCTCCCGTCGGGCGTCCCCGTGTTTGCCCCGATCGGTGATCACCAAGCGAGTTTCATCGGCAGCGTCACGGACCACCAGAACAGCATACTGGTCAATGTGGGCACCGGGGCTCAGGTGGCGGTCTACACGGACGGGTTCGATTTCGCACCGCCGATCGAACTGCGGCCCTTTCCGTGCAGAGGAAACCTGCTGTCCAATGTCGGCCTGGCAGGGGGATGGTCGTATCAGGTCCTGGAGCAATTCTTTCGCGATGTGGGACGTTCGACATTTGAGCAGGATAGCCCTGCCCCACTGTACGAACGACTGAATCAACTGGCCGCCAGCGTTCCCGCCGGCGCGGACGGGTTGAGATGTGAGCCTCTGTTTGCCGGGACACGTCTGGATCCTGCCGTGCGAGGATCGCTGACGGGCATATCCCCTCAGAATTTCACCGCCCGACATCTGGCCCGAGCCGTTCTGGAAGGAATGGGCCGTTCGTTGCGCGAAGGCTATTCAGCCATCGAACGGATCACCGACCAGACACATACGGCATTGATTGCGGCGGGAAATGGCCTGCGCGAAAACCCATTGCTGGCGGAGATCGTGTCACAGTCGTTTGGATTGCCGATGTCGTTCACAACACACCGGGAAGAGGCGGCCTATGGAGCCGCCCTGATCGCTGCCCGAGGCATCTGAAAGACGTTGTGAATTCTGCAAGGCGCTGGTCCAATGGCACCGACTTTGTGAGCCGCAAGGCGCTAGCCGCGGGTTCTGCGAATACGATTGAGAGTACACCCGCGGCTAGCGCCTTGCGGCTCACAAAGTCGGTGCCGATTGCCATCCGTCCGGGGCCTGTCGGCACCCGGCTGACCCGGAACGGTTCTCGCATGGCGTCTAGGAAACCGCGGGCTTGCGCAGCAGGAACACCAGGATGCGTCCCGTCAGGACTCGGGGATCATTCATCAATTGGTACACCGAACGCTCTGTCTGGAGATCGGCATGCTTCGGCTTGTGATGCCGGGAGACGAGCTTCAACCATTGAATCGGTGCCAGGAACGGCCACAGCAGACATGCCAGGGGACGAAACCGGCTGACCTCGAACCGCTCCATCTGCAAGCCGGCGCGTCGCCAGGCGTATTCCAGCGTGGGCAACGGCAGGCAGTTGACGTGTGGGTTGTAAAAATCCCCCTCGGCCGGCACACGCATCACGTAGGCCGAGTCGGAATAGAACCCGCTGGTCAGGTACGACAATCGCGCGGCCAGATTCGATTCATTCGGAGTCGACACGACAGCGTAGCCGCCGGGTTTCAGGATCCGAGTGATTTCGCGCAGCAGTGCGTAACTATTTTCCAGGTGTTCGATGACTTCCAGAGCCGCGACGACATCGAAGGTATCGTTGGCGATCGGAAGTGGTTTGTTCAGATCCGCCTGAATGAACTCAATCGAGTCCGCGACGAAATTTCCTTTGTTAAAATCAATGGCCGTGGTCTGGAAGCCAGCCTCGTGGGCCCACGCGCTCAACGCCCCCTGCCCCGCTCCCAGATCCGCCAGCTTGCCGCCCGGCAGCGTGGACAACAATCGGTGCGCCCCGGAATGAACTCCCGGCAAGGCCATTTCCGCCGGACGCGACTTCGTTTCGGACTGGCCCGAAACCAGAGATGATTTCCGTCCAGCCTGCTTTGGTCGTTCTTGTACGATGGCCATGGCAAATATCCTGCACCCAATCTTTAACCCCATCCTGCAGCGGGGTTTACCACTGAAAAACAAACGGGGTCAAGAGCAATTCGCCGACACGGCTATAATCGTTGCCCAACGGCACGAACCGGCCGCGTCACCCGAAGCGTCAGCGAGGCAGGCATCGGGAAACGCCGTTCACCCAGATTCTTCACCACGGATTTCACTGATCAGAAGACCAGAACATGAGTTACGACGGAAAAACAGCAACCTCGTTTTCGACGCCCGCTTTGCATGAATTGCCGATGGCATTCGGTTTATCCGTGTGATATCCGTGTTTAATTCGTGGCTGTCATTGAATCATTCGGGTTAACTCCGTCCCTCGCTGACGCTTCGGATTACATGGCGAAAGTCAGTGGCAACGAGTTCGCACGCGAAACATGACCACGAGCACCGCGCATTTCGACCAGGATGGACCTCCCCGAATGACGTCCCCCAGCATTGTCTGGCTTCGCCAGGACCTGAGACTCGCCGACAACCCCGCCCTGCAGGCGGCCATCGATCGCGGGGGGCCGGTGATCCCCGTATTTATCCGATCCACCGACGAGGAAGGCCCTTGGCGACCTGGTGAAGCAAGTGACTGGTGGCTGCACCAGTCACTACAGTCGTTTGCCGAACAATTACGACACGTCGGCTCGCGATTGATCGTGCGGGCGGGCACCAGTCTGACGGAATTGCTGCGGTTGGTCGACGAAACGAAGGCAACGGCCGTCTATTGGAATCGTCGGTACGAACCTGCTGCGATTGCCCGCGACAAAACCGTCAAGGCAGAATTGCGCCGAACGGGATTGCTGGCGGACAGCTTCAATGGACAACTGCTGTTCGAACCCTGGGAAATCTGCACCCAGCAGGGATCTCCCTATCAGGTTTTTACCGCTTTCTGGCGCACCTGTCTTTCGAAGCCGGCACCGGCGGCACCCGTTCAGGAACCAGAACGAATCCTGTCACCGGCGAGTTGGCCGGATTCCGTTGCGCTGGAATCACTGCACCTGGAACCGACTCGCCCCTGGGTCAAAGGCCTGCGGGATGCCTGGCAACCCGGAACGACGGGGGCGCGACAACAACTGGCAACGTTTCTGCAAGAGGCTGTCAGCGACTACAGCACGGCACGAGATTTCCCCGCCCGGATCGGGACGTCACGACTGTCCCCTCATTTGCACTTTGGCGAGATCAGCCCACGCACTATCTGGCATGCCGTCCATGACATCCTCCCATCGCTTTCGGCCGACGGGACGGTCAGTGCAGAAACCTATCGAAAGGAGTTGGGCTGGCGGGAATTTGCCCATCATTTGCTGTTTCACTTTCCTTCGACCACCGATCAACCGTTGCGTCCCGAATTTGCCAACTTCCCCTGGGACGACAACCAATCGGCGTTGCGAGCCTGGCAGCGAGGTCAGACCGGGTATCCCATTGTCGACGCCGGAATGCGCGAATTGTGGGCCACCGGCTGGATGCACAATCGCGTGCGCATGATCGTTGCGTCATTCCTGGTCAAGGACCTGCGATTGCATTGGCGACATGGTGCCGCCTGGTTCTGGGACACGCTGGTCGACGCCGACCTCGCGGCGAATACACTCGGCTGGCAATGGAGCGCCGGTTGCGGCGCGGATGCCGCGCCGTACTTTCGTGTGTTCAACCCGTCCCTGCAATCGGCGAAGTTTGATCAAGACGGAGAATACCTGCGGACGTGGATTCCCGAATTGAACAAACTGCCCACGAAATGGTCGCATGCTCCCTGGACCGCTCCGAGCCAGATTCTACTCAATGCGAAGGTGACGTTGGGTAAAACTTATCCCAATCCGATCGTGGATCACGCCCAGGCCAGAACGCTGGCACTGCAGGCCTTTGAACACATCAAGCGTGCATGATTTATCGCGAAACAGCTTCTTCAAAAACTCACGAGTCCTTTAAGGGAAAGTGGCATTTTTGTGGATGCTCTGCGCGACTTTGTCCAGCAACGTGGTCCGCCTCATTTGCACACCTGTCGGGAATCAAACTCGACGGGGCGGGACTGACCGGACTGACACGTTTGTTGGACAAAGTCCCGCGATTGAGGCTTTCAGAAAGGACTCAGGATGATGACTGAAGTGAAGAAAAAGACGAACGAGCCGATCATGCAGGTCTACCATACGGGGGACGTGACCGTGGTCGGATTTGGTGGCGGCGCAGTGAACACGAAAATTGATTTCAGCTTGTATCGCGACGTTTTGACGGAACTGGTTCATCGGTATGACTGCCGCATCCTGGCGATCGATCTGGCCGGAGTCAAAGAATTGCCGGCCGGATTGCTGGGAGTCATGGTCCCGATTCGCAAGCTGGTCGAACGGATCGAAATCCACAACCCGACCGATTCCGTCCGGGACATGCTGATCAAGATCCAGGTCGCCTCGCTGTTCGACATCTGCGAATCGGTGGCCTGACATACGATCGATTGCCACACGAACCCAACACGCGCAATTTGAAGTTGCGCATTTTCATCGTTCCCAAGCTCCTGCTTGGGAACGCACGTCTTTGAAGCTCCGCTTCATGGTCCCAGGCACAACCGTGCCTTGTCGGCTCCAAAGTAGCCCTGTCGCTCCGAGACAGGGAGCGCGATGGGGAGAACCGCGTTGAACGCGATTCAGCGGGGACTGGTTTGAGGGGCCTGCCTGCAATCTCGCGACCTGTCGCGGAGCGACAGGGCTACCTTCTTGTGGCCGGGTGCGTCACGTGGTCTTTGGTCAAGTAGCATCCAAATACGGACCAAGCATGGCTTTCACCTCGACATTTCGTGACTGTCACGCAGTCCTTTTCGGAGTTGATCAAACTGTCGAAAGACTTCATCCTGACGAACCGCATCGGCGCACTGCTTGTCCCAGAGCGGCCAAGCAATGGCCCATTCTGTTGACTTCGGAACGGCAAAGCATGATGCCACCCTGGCAAGCTTGAATGAGTAAATGGGGCGAAGAGAATGTCTGAAGACCAGGTGTTCGATGATCTGCATCACCGGCTGTCTGATCCGATCTTGAATGAAAGTCAATTTGGTGGCATTGGAGTTGGAGAAACGTGGCGGGTTCAAAGTGACATCGAGGCATTTTTTCAAAAGTACGCCCGACACGCTGGGCTAGATGACGTGACGCTGAAATACACGATCGGCGATCGGCCCGGCACTCGAAGGCTTGATGTGTGATGGGACGCAATATGCCGTATCCCCAAAGGGAAAGCTGCTCAACTATCTGGTGACGGAGATCGATGGAAATCACGTGAGAGAATCCAGGTTTTGGGTCAATCAGTGGCTGATCCCTCGTCATTACCAAGGTCCGTATCTGGTCGCCCAGCGAGATTGTGCATGACTTTGAGCGTGCGAACTCGATGGGCACGCAGTGTACCAGCAATGCGAATGACTCGCACCAATCCAGTACCGTGTGAGGCACTGCAGACGGCATTAGCCGTTGTGGTGATTGCAACTTACGTTGAACGCCGTTACATTGAGTCCGTCTCGAGCACGGAATAACGGGGTGCCTGGTCGGCTCCAAAGTAGCCCTGTCGCTCCGAGACAGGGAGCGCGATGGGGAGAACCGCGTTGAACGCGATTCAGCGGGGACTGGTTTGAGGGGCCTGTCTGTAATCTCGCGACCTGTCGCGGAGCGACAGGGCCACCTTCCCTGAGCGGGCGGGTGGCCGGGGTCGACCAACGGGAGCCCCAGAAATGCGCCACCACTGCCAATCCGCGGGAATCGTGTCAACAGAAAATGAAATGCGAGTGAGTTCGTCAGACCGCACTGCGCTCGACCACTTGCAGTCTCGCGACGCTTGACGAGATGTCTCTGTGTCTCCGAACCTGATTCGCGATTTCCCGAATTCTTCTCGCAAACGGCGATGATGAATCCAATACCCGTTACTCGCATTTCTGGGGGCTCCCGTTGGTCGACCCCAGCCACCCCCGCTCCTCATTGAGCACGGAGAAACGGAGTGCCTGGTCGGCTCCAAAGTAGCCCTGTCGCTCCGAGACAGGGAGCGCGATGGGGAGAACCGCGTTGAACGCGATTCAGCGGGGACTGGTTTGAGGGGTTTGTCTGCAATCTCGCGACCTGTCTCGGAGCGACAGGGCTACTTGCCAGCCTTGGCCTTTTGTTCGGCGCGCTGCTGGCGTCCCTTTTCGACGTATTCGCGTTCGAATTTCAACTTGTCAGCGGGGATCGCCATCGGCGTCACCGGGGTTCGATCCAGTCTGCTCTCGGGCGTCAACGTGCGCCACCGGAGGCTGCGGTACCAGACGGGATCTCCATGATCCTGCAGGTGCAGGTGAGCACCTCGCTTTTTCAGGTCCGCACCACGGATGTCGAGCAGTTCCACTTCCCAGGCGTACTTCGGATCCGTGTAATCGAAGTCAATCACTTTTTCGTCATTCAACCAGTGTTGAATCACCGACCCCTGGCAGACGATCCGACCCGAGTTCCAGTCGCCAACGGGCTTCGTGGCGTCTTTCGACGGTGCCATGCAGAAGTACAGTGACGCGGCACTGGTCCGGGGATTCTTGCCATCCCCATGTTTGGCATTGTCCAGGATCTGGTATTCGTACTGGCCGGGACGGTAGTAGATCCCGCTGTTGCTGCCGGGTCCGACCTTCCAGTCGAACCGCAACTCAAAATTGTCCGGAACCGGTTTGACCTTGTAGGTCAAGCCGCCCCCCTTGTCCGCGCGACCAAAAGCACCATCTTCGACTTTCCAATTCCCCTTCTGCTCCCACCCCTCCAGATCCTTGCCATTGAACAGCAACTCAAACCCCGCCTGCTTTTCCTCGTCGGTCAGCGTATTCGGCGAGGCGGCATCCGCCACCGACCACGTGCCCAGGAGCGAGTACAGGACCAGTGAGCCAATCCAGAGATGATTTCGCATGAAGGTTTCCTCGTGGTAGAGCAGCCGAAGAGACAATGGTCAACAGAGTCAGATTATGTGCCGGGATACGGATTCGCGGCCAGCATGTCGACCGGAATCGATCGGACAATTTCATCCAGGCAGACACGTGTTTGGTGTTCGGTCGCCCAACGGAACACATATTCCCAATCGAGCCTTCCACGCTGGACCGCGATCACATCCCGAATATCCTGCCGATCTTTGGATCTTCCTGCTTCCACAGCCCACCGCAGCTTGAAGACAATCACGTCCTCTAATGTCGGAACGTTGGCATAACGATCGAGTTGTTGAACAAACACCCGCTGCCGACGCTGAAATCGCTGCTGATCATGAGGATCCATGCTGAGTCGAAATAACTCAATTTTGAAGCTGCTATTGGCAAATGTGACGATGTTTCGCCGAGTTCCTGTTGCGGTCTCAAAAGTGAGTTGCATGTCGACCTTAAATTCACGCCCCAAATGACTCTGCAGTTCCGCCAGGCTCGAATTGTTCAACTGAATCACGATATCTGCATCGTGTGTCGAACGGGGGATGCCATAGAAATTGGTGGAGAATGAACCAACAACCATGTAATCAATTTGGAGAGCCTCCAATCCGTCAATCAGTTTCGCAGTCGCCTCTTCGCCAATCATAATTCGTTTTCCGGACAAGGTTGATAGAGATTTCCATCCTCCAGTCGCTGCGCGATCTCGAGCCGTTCCTGGACCATCGCATCGACCTCTTGTGCGGTGGCATGGGGAAACTGATGCCGGATGCCATCACGCATCAATCCACAAGCCCGTTCAAAAAGTCGAACCCCCTCGATCATCTTCTGATCGGGCGGTGTATTCCTGGCCCGAAGCACTCGTTCGCGATAGATCGCATCGGCATCCGCTCGAATTGCGTCTCCGTCCATCACTTCACTCCTCGTGCAGCTACAGTCGCCCGTACAGAATCTGGCACAGCCCGCCGACCGCGATTACAGTCAACCCTTCCTGAGCCATTGTACTCAAAAAGCCGTGTCACGTTCGGATTCCCAAATGGTTTTCGGATCCAGACCAGGGGTCAAGTGGTTCAAAGTTCAATTTTCGCGGGTCATGCCTTTTGCACGCAGCATCTTGCCTGGTATCCGCGAAAATTGAACTTTGAACCACTTGACCCCGGTGATGGTAATCCGTCATTGAATTGATGATGATGTCCGGCAAACTCGACGACATGCCGAATGGGGGTGAATGATCATTAACGTTGATGACGCAGGCGATGCCCCGGCGACCGATGTCAATCTTCGCGAGCCGGTTTTCCGGGCGCGCGGATTGACGAAAATCTATCATGTTGGCGAGGTAGATGTCTGTGCACTTCGCGGCATCGACCTGGAGTTGTATGCAGGGGAATTCGTGGTGTTGCTGGGAGCATCCGGCAGCGGAAAATCGACTCTGCTGAACATCCTGGGGGGACTCGATTGCCCGACGGCCGGCGATGTCTGGTTCCGCGATCACGATCTGGTCCACGCCACGGATGCGGATCTCACGCGTTATCGACGTGACCATGTCGGGTTCGTGTTCCAGTTCTACAACCTGATCCCCAGCCTGACGGCTCGCGAGAACGTGGCACTGATCACGGACATCGCCGAAGAATCGATGACACCGGAAGCGGCACTGGGGCTCGTTGGCCTGACGGCCAGACTGGACCACTTTCCCGCTCAACTTTCCGGCGGTGAGCAGCAGCGGGTCGCCATCGCCCGTGCGATTGCCAAGCAGCCGGATGTTCTGCTGTGCGATGAGCCGACCGGGGCCCTGGACGTGCAAACGGGAATTACGGTCCTGGAGTCGCTGGAACGGGTCAACGAGGAACTGGGGACGACGACCGCCATCATCACTCACAATGCCGTCATCGCCCGGATGGCGAACCGCATCATCACGTTGTCGGATGGGCGGATCGTGGGTGAAGAGACGAACGCCGTCCGCAGTCGTGCCTCAGAGCTGGTCTGGTAAACATCATGCGCGCCTTACAACGCAAAATGTTCCGGGACTTGTGGATTCTGCGTGGTCCGTCGCTGGCAATCGGGCTGGTGATGGCCAGCGGGGTGGCCACATTTGTCATGTCACTCAGCACACTGTCGACCCTGTATCATGCCCGGCTTTCTTATTACGAACGTTATCGCTTTGCGAATGTATTCGTAAATGTCAAACGAGCCCCGGAGACATTGAAATCGCGCCTGGCAGAGATTCCCGGTGTGATGCACGTGGGGACCCGGATCACCCAGTTTGTGAATCTCGACCTGCCAGACATGCGGGAACCAGCCACGGGACGTCTGCTTTCACTGCCCGATCATGGCGAACCCGCCGTGAACAGGCTGTACCTGCGCTCGGGACGCTGGCCCGAGTTGGAGCGTCCGGACGAGGTGCTGATCAGTGATGGGTTCGCGACGGCGCACCGCCTGCAATCCGGCGACCGAGTGCGTGCCATCCTGAACGGTCGTCGGCAGGATCTGCGAATCGTGGGAATCGCGCTTTCCCCCGAATTCATCTATCAGATCCGTGAAGGAGACATCATTCCGGATGACCGTCGGTTCGGCATCTTCTGGATGCGGCGGCGGTCCCTGGAGGCGGCGTTTCAAATGACAGGTGCCTTCAACAATGCGGTCCTGCTCCTTTCGCCCGGAACGGACGAACTCCAGACCATACGTGAGGTGGATCGATTGACCGATCCGTACGGCGGCACGGGCGCTTACGGCCGCGGCGAACAATCGTCTCACAAGTTCATTTCCAACGAAATGGAGGAACTTCGCGGGATGGCCCTGTTCGTCCCCACCATCTTTATCCTGGTGGCCGCGTGGATGATGCAGGTGGTGTTTTCCCGACTGATTGGAACTCAGCGCGAACAGATCGCCACCTTGAAGGCGTTTGGCTATTCGTCCACCGAAGTCGGACTGCATTACCTGCAGTTTGTGATCTTTCTGGCGTGGCTCGGTACGGGCCTGGGAATCGGTGTCGGAACCTGGCTGGGCCGCGGTGTGGCGACCATGTATTCCCGTTTCTTTCACTTCCCGGAGTTTGATTTCCATCTGGACAGTCGCGTCGTCCTGGCATCGATTGTGATCAGCACCCTGTCGGCAGGGATTGCCGTCATCATCCCCGTCCGGAAGGCAATGCATCTTCCCCCTGCCGAAGCGATGCGTCCCGAACTGCCGCCAGCATTCGGTTCTACATGGCTGGAATCACTCGCCGTGCTGCGACGGGCGCCCGTCGAACTGCGAATGATCGTGCGGCAGATGATTCGTCAACCGATTCGCCTGACGTTGACCTGCCTGGGCCTGTCACTGGCGGTGGCCGTTCTGATCCTGGGAAGTTTCATGCTGGACGGTCTGAACTATGTCATGGAATCCGAGTTCAACGTGGCACAGCGCCAGGATATGACCCTGACATTTGTCGAGCCGTCCCAGGGTCGGGTACTGTCTGAAGTGGCTCATCTTCCGGGAGTGATTTCGGCCGAGCCGTTCCGATCGGTCCCCGTCCGACTGCGTTCTGAACATCATTCCCGCCGATTGGGATTGATGGGCCTGCGAACAAACGGACGGCTCTTCCGCATCGCCAATGTCCATCGACAAAGCCAGTCCGTCCCCGAGACCGGACTGATACTTTCGAGCCAACTGGCACGGGTGTTGTCCGTCCGACCGGGCGAGACCGTCACCATCGAAGTGCTGGAGGGACGTCGGCCCGTTCAATCGATGCGCGTCGCCGGACTGGTGGAAGACTTCCAGGGGGAAGCCGCCTATGCGAGCATTGACGCGGTCCACCGCCTGATGCAGGAAGGAGACGCAGTCAGCGGAGCGTTCCTGGCCGCCGACACCCGCCAAACCGCAGAGCTTTATCGGGAATTGAAGCGAACGCCGCGCCTGATCGGTGCCTCGCTGAAAGGTTCCGCCTTAATTGCACTCCGCGAGACCATCATTTCCAGTATTCTCCTGATGAGGACGTTTAACATTGGCTTCGCCTGTATCATTGCGTGCGGCGTCGTCTACAACAGTGCTCGCATCACCCTGGCCGAACGGACGCGGGAACTGGCCACGATGCGTGTGATCGGCTTTACGCGTGGCGAAATCGGCCGCATCCTGCTGGGGGAACTGGCCATCCTGACGCTGCTGGCAATCCCGCTGGGGCTCGGGATCGGGCATGTGATGGCCGACTTTGTGATCCGTGCCGCTTATGATACGGAACTTTTCCGAATCCCATTGGTGATTGCGCGGTCCACCGATGCTCTCGCCGCACTCGTTACGCTGTTGGCGGCCGTGTGTACGGGGTTGATTGTCAGTCACCGGCTCGCCCGACTCGATCTGGTCGCCGTCTTGAAGACGAGGGAATAACGGGATGGCCAAGGGAAACAGGTCTCGGCAAGTCGTTGGCATCGGCATCGGCGTGGTCATCGTCGGGCTGCTCGTTTATGGGTTCATGCCTCCCGCCGTGGATGTCGATCTGGCGACCATTACTGAGGGACCGCTGACGGTGTTCGTGGAGGAGGATGGGAAGACTCGCGTGCGCGAACGCTATATCGTGGCATCGCCGCTCGAAGGGCGATTGTTGCGAACGTCATTGCATAGTGGCGACATCGTAGTCGCCGGCACGACAGTCGTGGCAACGATAGAAGCCAGTGACGTCACACTGCTGGACGATCGAGCCCGGTCGGAATCGGAAGCCCGTCTGAAGGCCGCCGAGGCACATCGGGAACAATCGAAGGAACTGATCGAGCGTGCCCGGGATGCCGCCGCGATCGCCGGCAATGAATTGAACCGCGCGGAAGCGCTGCTGGCCAAGACTTCGATCACGACCGAGGCCTACGAAGAAATCCGCCTGAAATACCGGTTGGCCAACCACGACCTGCGGGTTGCCGAGTTCAACCAGACAATCGCCGAGTTTGAACGCGACCAGGCCAAAGCCGCATTTGTGCGGTTCGCCGACCGGCCCGAGGACAAGCAACCGCTGTTTCGCCATGAGATGCGGGCTCCGATCTCCGGGCGGGTCTTTCGTGTCTTCGAGGAAAACGCCAGCCCCGTGATTGTCGGCGCGCGACTGATCGAATTGGGGGATCCCGCGGATCTGGAAGTGGAAATCGATGTCCTGTCGAGCGACGCGGTCCGCGTCAAACCCGGTGCCAAAGTCTGGCTGAAGCACTGGGGCGGCGACGCGCCCCTGGAAGCGCGGGTGCGGGTCGTCGAACCGTCTGCATTCACCAAGATTTCGGCGCTCGGAATTGAGGAGCAGCGGGTGTGGGTGATTGCGGACATCATGTCTCCCCCGGAAAAGCGAACGACGCTGGGAGACGGCTACAGGATTGAAGCCAGCATCGTCACCTGGGACAGCCCCAAGGTCGTGAAAGTTCCCGCCGGGGCACTCTTTCGCCGCGGGAATGACTGGGTTGTCTACCGGGTCCAGCAGTCCCGTGCCTCACTTCAAGTCGTTCAAGTGGGTCATTCCAATGGTTCCGAGTCGGAAGTTCTGGAAGGATTGGAACCGGGCGAGCAGGTTATTTTGCATCCCAGCGACCGGGTCTACTCCGGGGCATCGGTGATCGCCCGGTAAGACTCGCGCCGGCTTGGCCCAACAAAGTGGTCTGCCTCCCTACCAATGTGGTTTCCGCTTATATCGGATGGCTGTGGCAGGGGTCTGACCCCTTTGTTGGGCAAACGTTCATTTTATCCCACGTGCGGCGGCATCCTCCGCGTGGATTTGGGCGCGGGCCTTCCACAGTGATTCCAGAACCGCGTCGACGTATTTTTCCTCGGCGAAGGGACTCAAGATATAACTCTTGAGCGCCACCATCGGTTCGCCATAATCGGTCTCGCGATAGCAGTCGGTCAGCGAGATGACGACTCCCTCGCCCTTTACCGCGTCCGCCTGGACCAGGTGAAAGATGCGTCGATTGTATTCGTTGTGGGCCAGCAACTGGTCGCGGCAGGATGCGTCCTTCAACTCGTGTTCGATGATGCTGAATGTATCGATGCCGTCCGGATAGACGCGGAACAACGTCACCGGCCCGAAATTGCCGCGATTGCAGATGGTGGTGGCGGCGTGTCCTTCCAGATGCTCCCGCAGTTCCTCAGCCATCGCCACCACATGCCCGAGCAAGGCCCGCAGTCCGTTCTTGCCGAACAGCCGCAGGTTCGCCAGGGCCGACATGGTGCCGCTGCCGCTGCGTGACGTCTCCAGCGTGTACCGCCCCGGATGATAATGCCCGTCGTGAAACAGGTACGGAGTATCCGATTGCTGACGCGAGATCAGCTCCAGGTCGTGCGAATTCTTGAGCAGAAACAACGTCGAAACGTACGGACAGAAGCCCGTCTTGTGGAAATCAATGCCAATCGAATCGGCGAGCGGCAGTTGTTGAATCCGCCGCCGGGTTCCCGCCAGCGCCCGCACCGTTCGATGGCGGAAGTCGAGCGGATTGTGTTTGAAATCGTAGTCATTGAAAACGGACCAGGCCCAGCCGATCACGGCATCGGCGTGAATGTGCGGCTGATAATCCAGCCGGAATTCGTCGACCAGCCGGTCGCGAATCTCCCGCACGGCCGCCAGGTCGTCCAGGCCGAAATGGTCGGTGGTCCCCATTGTCGCCACGATGGCGGCGATTTTGCCGCCACTTTGCAGGACTTCGCGAGCCTTCGATTCCAGCAGGCACGTCTGCATCTCGTTTTCGGGTGAGCAGGGAACGTGGATGACGTTGTCCTGTCCCAGGCCCAGCCAGTTGGCGACCGTCAGGCAGGCATAGTGTGCCATCTCGGAACAGAGAATCACCGCCCGCTCGCGCATTCCGCCCCGTCCACTGCCGGGACACGCCTTTTCCAGGCCCAGTTTCACACCGTACAGAATGGTGGCGGTACCCCCGAACGTGAAGAGGCCCGCGGACGTCTGGGGATCGTAGCCGACCAACGCCGCGGTCATCGACGAAACTTCCACTTCCGCCACCGCGACCTGACGCGATGACTCTTCGCTGACCAGATTTGGATTGTAGATTGACGGCAGCAATCCGCCGATCACGCTGGCAATTGTCGGCGGCGGGACGACATTGATCTGAGCCCGCGGATGTCCCCAGATGAACAGTCCCGACAGATGCTGCACCAGCATCTGTGTCACCTGCTCCAGCGGTCGCGGTGCATCATCCACCCGGGACAGCCGGGCCGCGTCATAATCCAGCGTGACCGGTTGTCCCAGCAACGGCGACACCGATTTCATGGCGTCGAGTTGATCAAGTGCACGCAGGATGGAAAACACGAAATAGGCATCATGCACCCGATCCGACACCGGCTGCGGAAACGCCTGTCGCAACGACGCGACAAGTTCAAGATACGGCGACGTCATCAATCCATCCCGGAAGTTCACATGTTGTTCGACGGCCAACGGCATACGGATCAGTGTATCCAGTCAGGCGGAGAGTGACACCAACAGGCGGCCCGGTGTTCAGGGCAATCGTCTTTTAAAAGTGGGATGGCTGGAGTTGGTCCACATCGAGTTGCTCATATCTGGGGGCGAGCAGTCTGCCCGTTGGTCTGATTGACCGCCATTTGAAAAATTGCGATGACCCAGGCTCGGTGTTCCTCCACCCGAAAATCACTCCATACGAACGACCGCAGATTCCGGCCGACCGTTGAATCGTCAGTGTCATCGGCTACGATTTCCTGCAGGTCGAAGTTCGGGTTTTGGCGATTCAGGAGGATTCTTTCATGGTACGGTCGTTGGTACTTGGGTTGGGCGTGTTGCTGGCGGTGACTTCGGTCGAGGCTGCCGTGCAGACGAAGCAGGTGACGTACAAGCATGGCGATCTGGATTGCCACGGATTCCTGGCGTGGGATGACGCCGTTGAGGGACCCCGGCCTGGAGTCCTGGTTGTTCACGAATGGTGGGGGCTGGATGCCTACGCCAAGCGCCGGGCCGAAATGCTCGCCAAACTCGGCTACATTGCGTTCGCTGCCGACATGTACGGTGAAGGGAAGACTGTCACGCATCCCAAGGACGCGGGCGAAATGGCAGGCAAAGTCCGGATGAACGTGGAAGACTGGAAGAAGCGCGGCACCGATGCGCTCAACGTGCTGACGTCACAGCCACAATGTGACAAAACCAAAGTCGCCGCCATCGGCTACTGCTTCGGTGGTTCCACCGTACAGCAACTGGCATTTGCCGGAACCGATCTGAAGGCGGTCGCCAGCTTCCACGGAGGTTTGGTGCAGCCCACGGCCGACCAGGTGAAATCCACCAAGGCAGAAATCCTGATCTGCAACGGTGCCGACGACAGCTTCATCCCCGCCACGGCCATCAAGTCGTTCCGCGCGGCACTCGATCAGGGCGGCGCCAAGTACAACTTCATCTCGTACCCCGGCGCCCGGCATAGCTTTACCGTCCCCGAAGCCGACAGCCACGGCCTGGACGGATTGAAGTACAACAAGGAAGCCGACGAGAAGAGTTGGGCCGACATGCTGAAGCTGTTCAAAGCCAAGCTCGGAAGGTAGCCCTGTCGCTCCGCGACAGGTCGCGAGATTGCAGACAGCCCCTTCAAACCAGTTCCTGCTGATTTGCTTTCAACGCCTTTCCGCCCATCGCGCTGCCTGTCTCGGAGCGACAGGGCTACCGTGATTTCGTCGCTCCGCCGACGAGATACTTGTGGCCAACGCTCGGAAGAAAGAGATTTGGTCGGGACTCTGCGGTGACGTCGTCCCCATGACTTTTTCACCACGCCTGCTCCTTCGTCAAATCGATCCCCCAGTCATCGAGTACAAAGCTTGGGACGATTCGAAAGGTTGCGCGGCCGTCGGCCCATTGGATCGTCTCGGGCAACTTGGCGACATCTGTGCACAGACGGCTCGGATGCGGCGTGATCCCGACCCGGCCAAGATCCAGGCGGTCCGAGTCCCAGCAGGTTTGAATTGTCACATCAGGATGCGTTCGCTCGCATGTGTGTCCTTCGCAGGCCCGGTAGAGCAACCCGAATTCGAGATCACCGAGATCGAAGACGCTGCCACGCAGTTCCCCAGCAAAAAGGGCGGCCCGTCGACCATGCTCGGGATCGGTCAGTTCGTTGATTCGTCGCGAGTCGTGCAGGACGGCGAACAAGGAAACAACCTCGGCGTTGGCTCCTGTGACTTCCGCCAGTCGCAGAGCATTCTCAAGAACCCTGGCCCAATGCGCAACGCCGTGATCTCCACCAAGCGGCAACGCATAGTCCTTGAGGATCGCTTGTACGATTGGTTTCAGTTTCACGATCACGAATCATTCCTCACTTTTCGTGTGTGCAGTATGCTCGCAGCAGGTAGCCCTGTCGCTCCGCGACAGGTAGCGAGATTGCAGACAGACCCTTCAAACCAGTCTCCGCGGATTCGCCATCAACACGCTTCTGCCGATCGCGCTGCCTGGCCGGGGTCGTGGACCTTCATTTATCACTGATGCGAGGCTCATACCAGACCGCATACGCCAATCCAGCATCGCCATCACATTCGACGCGAAGTTCCAGTTCCTTGACGTCACGGATATTCACTTCGCATTCCTCGCTTGTATCCCACTTCGTGAATGGCTTTGACTTGAAAAGAGTGATGTCATCGCCCATCACCACAAATGTCAGTGGCGACGAATCCGAATTACGAATATCGGCAATCCCGAATTTGGCGCGAAAAACCTGCTTTTTCAATTTGCCAATCGAATAATTTACGCTGGCAAAACCGTCCGTTGGTGGATGAGTATAGATTCCCTTGGGGGAGGGACGATTCGCCAGCCAAATCTCCCGACTTCGTTGAGGCTTCTTGCCCGAAGGAAGCCGCCGTCAAACAGAAGAGGAGAGTGAAGGCGACGACGAAGCATCGATTTGGAGGCATTTGAGATTCCAGAGAATGGGGTTTCCACCAAAGCGAGGGAGACCACCGTGGAGTCGCAGGGTCTTCCGTGATTGTCAACTCTGAATGTGCTTCAATGCTAACGTTATGAAGACACGAGCGGCAACCCTGGCCGTCAAAGCTGACTCAACGATACCTGTGGCTTTGGCGTCTCTGGGAAGGTAGCCCTGTCGCTCCGCGACAGGTAGCGAGATTGCAGACAGACCCTTCAAACCAGTCTCCGCCGATTCGCCTTCAACGCGTTTCCGTCCATCGCGCTGCCTGTCTCGGAGCGACAGGGCTACCAGCGGTTGTCGCGCATTTCAACATATTCGAGTGAGCCGATGGATTCGATATGTCCAACCACTCAATGAATGCGGCGGGCGAAGTCACCAGCGGAACCCGGAGAGGCATTTGCACCACGGAGTCACGGAGGGCACTGAGAACAATGAGGTCGACGTTGGCGTGGCAACAGTCGTGACATCACCATTAGTCCGAATCCGAGAATCAGCATGTGGACGACGAAGTGCTCCGTGCCCGCCGTGACTCCGTGGTGAAAATCTACTTTCCGGTTTACGTCGTGAGCCGCACGGCACAAGCCGCGGGTGCATTCTCACTCGTACCCGAAGAACCCGCGGCTAGCTCCGTGCGGCTCGCGAAGTAAGTGCCATTGGGTGAACGCCGTCGGGACAAAGCCATCGTTTAAAGCAGCTGT